>JBMOMN010000020.1:0-354010 GCA_049324115.1 Chloroflexota bacterium | reverse complement strand
CAAAATGAGTTGAGCAATTATAGACCGCCATATATGGGTTATGGCTGCAAAAATCGCCGCAGAACGCCACATATATGCACAAACTGGGTTTCGTAAAAAGTAAAGAACTTGCCCGTTTGGAGTATAGTTAGAATAGTAAGAGCCTGTAATTCGCGACCAGGAATAATATGGCTGAAGACTGTACAATTTAGTTTTTAGCTGGACATCAGCCAGCGGCTCGCCGAAGAAGTAACTGGCATCGATCTCCAGTTCGAGCGTATCGCCAATGACCAGTTTTTCGGCCAGTTCCGGGTCTTTGGGGGTAATGCTGACCTGGTAATCAGGCTTGCGGTAATCTTCGACCTTGAATTTCTGGCTGCTGGTTGTATCGCCAACCTCCACCTGCACATGATAATCGCCCAGGGTGGCTCCATCCGAAACCTGGAAGGAGCCGTTGACGGTCCCGAACTGGTTGATGTTCATGGCGAAGGTCTCCAGGATGTTGTTGCGGCCATCCTGGATGCGCACCGTGACCGGTGTGCCGGTCGGGAGCAGGCTGTATTTGACATCGTTATCCTGGCGGACGATGGCTTTGAAGTTGACGGTCTGTCCGGGGCGGTAAATGGGACGGTCGGTGTAGGTATAGATCAAATAACGCTGGGTTTCCTGAGTAGAGGGGCTGTTCCACCAATAGAATGAATCACTGCTGAATCCGCCAAACCCGGAAAGGGTGACATCCATACCGTCTTTTCCCTTGATCTGGGCGGTGACCAGCATCGGTGTATAGCCTTCGGGAATGGCGGTGCGGTAGAAACCGCTCTCATCGGCCTTGCCCTGGCGGATCTTCTCGCCCTTAGTTGAATAAACGCGGACTTCCGCTTCGGGGATGTTCCCACCGTTGATGTCCGTCACCCAGGCGAAGATTTCGTTGCTCGATCTCTTGACAACCAGGGTGTTGCGGCTTAAAACCACGAACATCTGGTCGTATAGCTTTCCATTGTAGGTTGCGTTGACGATGTACAACCCCGGCGGCACATCCACCGGGAGGACTGTCTCTCCGTGGGAATCCGTGGCGGTATAGTACCAGGTGGCTTCGGGTTCATCGTCCCCGGACGGAACGGGGATGTCAAGAATATGCCCCGAACGATACTGGTAATGTTTCGCATAAAGACCGGCATAATCAATCAGGTCAAAGCGGTACAGGTCGAAGCGCTGGGTGCCTTTCTCAGCCACAAACTCGATTTTGCGCGGCCCGCTGGCATCCACGATCTGGATGTTGGCCCCAATTTCTCCGAAAGAGACGCTGTGTGACGAGATTCCTCCAATTTCAAGTTCCTGAACAATAGGCTCAACAAGAATAGGTTTACCATCCCTGTCTGTGACAGTAGGAGAAAAAGAAATCGTTAAGTTTTCTCTACTAGAGAGAAGGGTATCTGGTTGGAAAACGAGAATATCTTGTGAGTCCGCATTGCTCTGCCAAGTAAATTTTCCGGAAATATGAGGTGAGATATCGAAAGCTTTTTCAGCCGAAGCGTGATCGACCGGAACCGAAAACGTGACTTGAATATCCTCATCCGCAGGTATGAATATATACTCGTAATTACCATACTTTTCTACTTCTTTTTTAATTTCGAGCGGTGCAGGTGCCGAAAATGAATTTTCTTCGACACTGGAAGCTACGATCCCATCAGAATCAGACAAGGGGTCAGTCAGTTCAAGTTTATAGCGCTGCCCCAACGGGATCGGCTCTGAAGTCGTGAAATACAGGGTTTTATCGGAAACCCACATCCACTCACCCTCCAAAGCCGGGGATATGGTGAACGGCTGGCCTGTGCCAGCTTGATCCAGCGGGTAATTGAATCCAATGGATACCCGGTCCGCTTTGAGGGTCTTCACCTCGACTTCCACGGGCGGCAGGAAGTAATCCCAGCGGTAATCCTCCGCTATGGGGGAACCGTCCAGGCCGAGCACGCCGTTACTTCCTGAACCACCTGCCAGTGCAAACTCGTAATGCTTCCCCGGCTCCAACGGCTGCTGCAAATCGATCTGCAATGTGTGCGCATTTTTCCATAATGTACTAAAGGGTATCTCCGGCTGGATGGACAGCGATGGCACCGCACGATCCTGATCCATCTCGCGGTCGAAAGTCAACTCGACTGTGAATTTGCGTTTTAGCATAATTCCCGGCGTTGGGCGGACTCCCACGACTGCCGGGCCGCTGGTCACATAGACTTTCCACTGCGGGGTGGTCTCGAAGGTCGAACCCTCCGCGCTTTTCAAGGCGGGATCGAGGAAGAAGGTGTAGGATTTGGATACTTCCAGCGGCGCGCCCGGCGTAAAGGTCAGCACGGTGTGGGTCTCGTCCCAACTGCCCAAACCCGTCACCTGCGGGAACGCCATTACCGGGGTGGTGCTGCTGGCAGGGTCCATCGGCAGGTTGAAATGCACGATGAAGTCCTGCCGTGGCCGGAACTGGTCGAGGTCTATGCTTTCGTCGAGCGTGGCTTCCAGGGCGGTCGTCTGTCCTGCCGGGGATTCTTCACCGGAGGCGAGGGCAGGCGAAATCCCTATTCGCCCCAAGCCTGATAACAGGATACTGATGATGAGAAAGACTGAAAATGTTCTTTGTCGAGTGGTTTGGACCATTGGAGAACCCTCCTGTCAAATTAGAGCGTGATAATTTTCGCCTATGACTTGCTCAAATACGACTTCACCGCTTCCATGAACTCCTCCGCCCATTGGAAAGATTCCAAGGCTTGTTCATCTGTGATAACCGGTTCAGCAGTGTAATGTCCTGTCTGGCGGCGCTTTTGAGCCACGACAATATATTGATGAAACCTTGGGTCGAGTATTTGGGTCTTCGCGAATTCCTTGCCATACGAAGCGATAAGCGCGGAATGGCTCGAAAAACGCAAACCTCTCGACAACAACAGCGCTTCAACCAGATAAAAAATGGTGTAATAGGATTGTGCTGCCGAAAAACCGATAAATCCTCTATCTATCAGCACTTTTGCCGCTGCATGGCTTTCCTCAGCTTTGTTCAGCAATTGCGGGATTTCTGCTGATGTCATACAGCAATCCCCTCGGCGCGAACGTTGAGCAGCAAGGGCATTCTACTTTCTTTATATTTTTGATCCGAGGTAAATACCCAAGAGATCAGCACATCGTATTCCAAGCACAGGGCTGCAATGAAGGCGGATGAACGCTTCTCCGCCTCGGCATAATCGAACTCCCCCTTCAGCACGATCATCACGTCAATGTCCGAATCAGGGAGTCGTCCCTCGCCGCGCGCGAACGAACCGAACAGGATCACCGCGCTCAACTGCTCGCCGTAGATGGCGGTCAATCCATCCTTCAATTCGCGCAGGATTTTCTTGATCTTCCTGTCCATATCGTAAGTATAGATAGTTTGGTGGGATTGAGCAAGAGGCTCAATTTCCTGAAAAAACATGCCGATTGACACCGACAAAAAAGATTGGAACGCAAACCTTGCAACGTCCCAACCTTTAACCTTTCAACCTTCCCTACCAGGCAAACGCTTCCGGCGCTTCGCCTCCGGGACCCGGCCAGATCTGGTCGAGTTTGGACAGCGCTTCGTCGTCCAGTTCGATCTCGAGGGCGCGCAGCGAGCCGTCGAGCTGCTCCACGGTGCGCGGGCCGATGATTGGGGCGGTCACGACCGGGTTGCGCAGCAGCCAGGCCAGGGCCACGTCGGCGGGCTGTTCGCCCAATTCGGCGCAGAAAGCCTCCCAGGCTTCCAGTTGCGGACGCTTTTCTTCGATCTTCTTTTGGGCGTTGTCCCTGGCGCGGCGGCCCGTGTCCGCTTTTTGGAGCGCCCCGCCCAGAATCCCGCCCCCCAGCGGACTCCAGGGGATGACGCCCAGGCCGTATTCCCAGCAGGCAGGCAGGACTTCCAACTCCACCAGCCGGGCGGACAGGTTGTAGACGCACTGTTCGCTGACCAGGCCGAGGAAGTGCCGCGAGCGGGCCGCCTCCTGCGCCTGGGCGATGTGCCACCCGCCGAAGTTCGACGAGCCGACGTAAAGCACCTTGCCCTGCTGGACCAGGACTTCCATCGCCTGCCAGATTTCGTCCCAGGGGGTCAGGCGGTCAACGTGGTGCATCTGGTAGAGGTCAATGTAATCGGTTTGCAGGCGTCGGAGCGACCCTTCGACCGCCTCACGGATGTGACGCGCCGACAGCCGCGACTGGTTAGGCCAGTCGCCCATCTTGCCGTAGACTTTGGTGGCGATCACGACTTTTTCGCGCCGCCCGCCGCCCTGAGCGAACCAGCGCCCGACGATCTGTTCGGTGACGCCTTCGCCGACTTTCCAGCCGTAGACGTTGGCCGTATCGAAGAAATTGAGGCCCAGTTCGAGGGCGCGGTCCATGATGGCGAACGAGTCGGGTTCGCTGGTCTGCGGGCCGAAATTCATCGTGCCGAGGCAGAGAGGGGAAACTTGCAGGCCGGTGCGGCCCAAATAGGTGTAATCCATGTCATTCTCCTTAATGCCCGCAAGACGAGCAGTTGCCGCCGGCGCAGCCGGAACAGGACGGCGCGGGCGCGGTCCCCGAAACGGCGTGCCCGCCGCTGTGGGCGTAGAAAACCGCCAGCTTGCGTTTGAGGCGCTCCCCGCCGCAGGCTTCGCAGGCCAGCGGCGCGTCGGCCTGCCCCATCGGGCGGATCAACTCGACTTCATTTTTGCAATTCAGACAGATGTATTCGTATATCGGCATGGCTGCCTCCCACCCCAATTATACCGATTGCTGGATACTGAATACTGAAAACTGGTCACTGATCCAACTCCTCCGCCGTCTCGTCCATTTCTGCCAGCAGATCCGGGATGTCGTCCAGGGGCAGGTCGAAGCGGAAGAGATGATCGAAGCTGTCGCCGACCATCAGGCGCACCTCGCGCCACGAAAGCCGCACCGGCTGGACGTGCCCGGTCTCGATCAACTCTGTGGCTGCGGCCCATTGCGGATTTTCGATTTTGTAAGCCTCCAGATCGCCCAGGGTGGAGGTCCGCAGCGGAAGGAGGCCAGTATTGCGCGCCCAGCGGCTCTGCGAGTCGGGCGAGAGCAGCCAGCGCACGAACAGCCAGGCCGCCAACTGCGCCTCATCCGTGGACGGCATGACCATGAACGAGGCGCCCGAGAGCGGGAGGCTCCTGGAGTCCGGCCCGGGGAAGGCCAGCACGCTCCAGTCATCGTCATTGCCCGCCGCGTCGAAAGCCCGCTTCACGGCCTCGAATTCCGACAGGCTGGCGGTGGCGAACAGCGCCCTCCGCCCGGCAAACGGCGCGAACGGCTCCGGGTTGGTCGAGAGCCAGGCGCAGTTGTCGTCGTAAAGCTCCTTCACGAAGGTCAGGGCGGCCCGGTTGGCGGCTGTATTGAACTGGTAGCCACTCGAATCATCCGTTGCCCCATCATCCGCTGCCCCGTCGAAAGCGAACAGCCAGCCTAAAGCCGTCGACGGGTCGGTGTCCACCAGCCAGCCGCCGTAGCCGTCGTTTTGCTGGTCCTCGTCCCGGCGGAAGGCGGCGTTCCCGGCGCAGGCCTGCACCCGAAACTCTTCGGACGTAACAGGCGGGGCGGTAAATCCCAGTTCCCGCGCCCAGGTCAGGTTGTAGAGCAGCAGCCGGGCCGAGCGCAGGGCGGGCATGCCCATCTGCCGCCCGTCCACCTGCTCCTGGGCCATAAAAATCTCAGGGATGTCGGCCAGCTCCTCCGCGCCCAGGCCCCAATCGGCGTCGTGCAGGTAAGGCGTCAGGTCCACGGCATCCCAGGCGCTCAGGTATTCCGGCAGTCCGATCACCAGGCTGGGGGGATCGCCCTCCTCGACGGCCGCGGAGACTTCTTCGAACAACAACGGATAGCTGCCGCGCGTGGACCGGGTGACGATCTGGATGCCCCACTCGTTGGAGGCGCTGAACTGGACCGCCTGCGCCTCGAACACCTCTGCCGAAGCCCCGAAGAAAGCGTGCCAGACTGTGACCTGTGTGCCGTTTAATGCGGCGGGTCCTATGCCCAGGCTGGGCCGCGCCGTGGCTGACGGGGTAGGCGTGACCCGGCGCGGGGTCCGGGTCGCCGTCGAAACGGGATCAGGCTGGCGGGTCCCGGTGGGAGGCGTGGGGGAAACCGGCTGGCAGGCAGTTAAAACCAAAATGACGGCCAGCGCGGTCAGGGTCGAACGTCCAAATCCAGATTTCATGTGAAGGGGACGGGGGTGAGGACGAGGATGAATACGAGGATGGCGATCGCCCCGATGATCTTGTGGCGGGTATCGAGGGTTGTGATCTGGTCGTAGGGTTCGGCGTAGGCGCGGCCGAGCATGAAGAGCAGGGCGGCCCACAACCACCAGCCGATCCACAGGAAGCCCAGGCCGATCAGGATCACCTCGATCACCCCGAACAGCTTCTTGACCTTCGGCCCGAACAGGGCGTAGATGATGTGCCCGCCGTCGAGGGTGCCGAGCGGGATCAGGTTGAGGAAGGTGACCAGCAGCCCGACCCAGCCGGCCCAGGCGACCGGGTGCAGGAACACGTCGGTAGCGCCGACCGGGAAGGGGGCGCCGGTGAAAAAGTAGCGGACCCAGTAAACCAGGGGCGATTGGCCGAAGGTGCTGACCGGGTCGGGCAGCAGGCGGCCAAAGACGGCGAACTTGGCGGCCAGGTAGAGGATGGAATTGCCTTCCAGCCCGCCGGGGGTATCGAGGATGGAGGTGCGCGAGAGCGACAATCCCAAAAGCAGCACCGGGATGGCGACCACCAGCCCGGCCAGCGGGCCGGCTGCGCCGATGTCCACCAATACGCGGCGGTTCCTGGGATGTTCCTTGAGCTGGATGAACGCCCCCAGGGTGCCGATCAGGCTGGCGGGGAAGGGCAGCGGCAGGAAGTACGGCAGGCTGACGGCGGCTTTGTGGTAGCGCCCGGCCAGGTAGTGGCCGAACTCGTGCGCCAGCAGGATGGACATCAGGCTCAGGGCGAACGGCCAGCCGGTCCAGAAGTGGAGCAATCCGTACCGGGCGAGAAAGCCTTCGGTGATGTTCCCGGAGAAATTGGGCGGCAGGGTGTACAGGTATTCGAGCACCGCGCCGGTGTAGAGCACGCTGAACAGGGAAAGGAGGAAGAAGATGATGTTGCCGCTCAGCCTGGAGGCTTTGGGACGGACGACGCCGCGCATCAGGTAAACGGTCTGCCGTCCGCTTTCGACCCGGAAGAGCGGGGTGATCTCGTGCGGGCGCAGCGCCTCGGAGAGTTGGTCGTAGGCGGCAGCCGAGTCTTCGTTGTAAAGGTGTCCGCGGTAACGGGCCACGAACTGCCTGAGCGGGTCGCCGAGGGTGAAATCTTCGATCTTGAAGACGCGGGAGACCAGGGTGTTGAGCAGGTCGGTATCGTATGGGGCGCTGATCTGGGGTTGTTCCATCGAAATATCCTGGGGTTGGACAAAACCTGTTAAAAATCAGGCGGGAGTGGATGGGGGTCGAACCCACCGCGGCCCGCAACGCGACCCGCCACCGGTTTTGAAGACCGGGAAGCCCACCGGGACCTAACCACTCCCGCAGGCAAGGATACCCGAAGGCGGGTGGATTGGCAAGACTTACGGATTGGGCGAGGTGATGCTGATCTGGCCGTTCAACAGCCCGTCCAGCACGGCGTAGACCAGCCGCTGCTTGCCGGGCGATAAAAGATCCTCGTTGATGTTGGCCAGGATCAGGGGCGGGGAAATCTCCTTCCCGCCCGCGCCGGCCAGCAGGTCCGGCCAGGCCTGCTCGATGACGTTGATCGTGTCCGGCTGGATGCTGGCGATCATCCCCGGCAGGCTCCTGTCCACCGAGACCGGGCTGACGAAATAGGCCCCGCTGATGGACAGGGCTTCGAGCATTTCCGGGTTGGCGAGGCCGGGGTGGACGTAGATCACGTCTATCCGGTAGCGGAAGAGGATGTCTATGTAAGCCGGGTACTCGTTCGTTTTGGTTTCGGGGGGCACGTCCTGGATGATCGGGTACTCGTAGTCGAACGGCCCGAAGTACGAGGTGGTGCAGGTCCCGCAAAAATAGGCTTTGCCGTTGGTGAAGGCGGCGATCAGGGCCTGCGAGTCCGGGTCGTCCTTGAGATTGAGCATCCCGATGCGGACGTCGTTGTCGCCCTGGCTGACGATGGCGGCAATGTAGCCGGACAGGAAAGCGGTCAGGTCGGGGCGGGGGGTGCTGGCCAGAACGCTCAGGTTGCCCCTGGCGGCCAGCCCGGGGATGTTGACGGCCAGGAACTGGGCCTGCGGGGCGGCCGCGGCCAGCTCTGCCAGCCCGGGGTCGGGCGGCAGGGCAATGACGATCTTCAGGCTGGGTTCCAGGTCGGCGGCGCTCAGGCTGTTGCGCACCTGGAAGCGCATCCCGGCCTGCTGGGCCAGGCCGTAGACCAGTCCCTGGTACTCGTTGGACGTGTCGGGGTCCATGTCGGCGGGCAGCACCAGGATGGTCAGCGGCGCCGGCTGGGTGGGGGTCTGCGTCGGGGGCGGGACGGGAGTTTGAGTCGGCGCGGCGGTTGGGGCGGGAGTCCCTTCCCCGGGGCCGCAGGCCGTGACGAGCAAGATGACGACGAGCGAAAGTAGAGCGAGCTTGAGCCGCACAGTGGTGTCTCCGTGTAAGTGAATATCCTGTATTTTACCTGAAAAGCAAAGACGCCCCGCAGGGCGTCATTTGTGGAGAGTGAGCTTTGGAGTGCAAACTTTGGAGTGCAAGCTTTGGAGTGCAAGCTTTGGAGTGCAAGCTTTGGAGTGCAAGCTTTGGAGTGCAAGCTTCAGCTTGCAAGTAAAGCGGACTGAAGCCCGCACTCCATGCTTGAAACAGATCGAACTATTTGACGGCGACCTTGATGGTCTTGGGTTTGGCCGATTCGGCTTTGGGCAGGCTCAGGGTCAGGATGCCGTCCTTGATCCGGGCTTCGGCCTTGTTGGGGTCCAGTTCGCTGGGCAGGCGCAGGGTGCGGATGAATTTACCGGCCGGGAGTTCGCGCAGCAGGTGTTCGCCGTCCGAGGTCTGGTACTCGCCCTCGATGCGGAGCACGTCTTCGAGCACCTGGATGTTCAGGTCTTCGGCCGTGAGGCCGGGGACGACCGCGGTCAGGGTGAAGGATTCGCCATCGTCGCGGATATCCACGGGCAGGGCGTAGGCATTGGCCTGTTGGGCGGCTTCGATGTGGCGCCACATGCGGCGGTAGGGGCGGATGTAGTAGGTCATTTTTTATCTCCTTTTGATACCGATCAGAAGCGGTTGTTGAGTGAATTGTCCCTATCTTATCGGGAGCGCGTAAGAAGAATAAAAAAGACAGGTAGTTTTTTTGTTAGAGAAGGGACGGCATTTTGTTAACGAAAAGGGCTGGCAGGTTTTCCCGCCAGCCCGGAGCCGTCTCAAAAGTCGAGATTACTTAACTCCCCTGAAAGCGTTCACCAGGCCGAAGCCGTAGAAGGCATCCTTGCCCTTCTTGCCCAGGTCCAGGGCGGACTTACGCAGGGCCTTCTCGACGTGTTGGGGCTTCATGTCGCCGCCGTTCTTGCCGATGATGATGGCTGCCACGCCCGCGGCGTGCGGGGCCGCCATGCTGGTCCCGGCTGACCAGTACCAGCTATTGTTGCCGGTGCTGAAGACCAGGTCGAAGACCCAGCACGGGCGGGTGACGACGACCGTGCAGCTCTCGTTGCCGGGGTAGACGAAGTCGCCGCCGGGAGCGCCGAAGTCAATCGCGGACACCCCGAAGTTGCTGTAAGACGCCAGGTTGCTCAGGAAGACGCTCGGGTCCACGGCCCAGCCGACCGGAGCGGTGGCCGAGATGGAGATCACGTGCGGCAGCCCGGACGGGACGTGGATCAGGTTCCCGTTCCCGTCGAAGTCAATCGCGTCGTTGCCGGCTGAGGCGATCACGGTCGAGCCGTGCTTGAAGGCGTAGTCGGTGGCGCGCTTGATGGATTTGATCAGCGCCTCCACCTCGTCGGCAGTGACGCAGCCGTCAGCGTCGCAAAAGCCGTTCTTGTCGAGCAGGGCGCCCAGGCTCATGCTGATCACGTCGGCTTCGGCGTCGGTCGCGTAGACGATGCCGGAGATGACATCCGCAAAGGTGCCGGAACCGCCGTCGCCCAGCACCTTGACCAGCACCAGTTCGGCTTCGGGCGCGACGCCGATCGTGCCGAAGGCGTTATCGGCTGCGGCGATCGTCCCGGCGGTATGCGTGCCGTGGCTGAACGGATCAGGCAGGGTATATTGCAGGCCCTCACCCGTAAAGTCCATGCTCAAGGCCATGTTGATGTTGGGAGCCAGGTCGGGATGGTCCAGGTCGAAACCGGTATCCAGGACGGCCACGCGCACCCCTGCGCCGCGGTAGCCCATGTTCCAGGCTTCAGGCGCATCAACCGCATCGTGGCCCCATTGCAGGTCGAAGAAGAAATCGTCGTCCCCGCTGGCGGGCGGGTTGGAAAAGTCACCGATAAGGGCGACATTTTTCTCCGGCGGAAGCCACTGCACCCGGATATTGGGGATCACGCTGCCGGCGGCGGCGAGCCGCTGCGAGGCCTTCGACTTGAAGTTCGCGGCGTTGGACCTTACCACCGCCAGGCCGATCTGCGGGAGGTAGCGGACGACCGTGCCCCCCGAGGCGGCGATCTTGGCTGCGAGCCTGGCCGGCAGCATGTTGGTTTTGGATACCACGAGATACGTGCGGGTCGGCCCCAGCGCGCCGGCAGGGACGGCGAAAGCCGTCAACAGGATGGCGACCAGGACGAGAACAGTCAAAGAACGTTTCATGCAGGTTACTCCTCTCTCAGTAAAAAGCAGGTTGAATTATCCTTTGTCAGGCAAACAATAAGGGGAAATTTATTTCGATCACCTCCTGAAAACCTCATTGCTGGGACCCTCCCCGGCGGCAGTCCGGCGGACAGGTTCCAGTCGGAAAAGTGCTTCACTGCCTCGCGTCCGGTTGGGGTGCGAGGGCAATTTCATTATACAAAATTATCGCATAATTAAGGCTTAAAATATCCAAATTAGTACTGGATTACTGGTTGGTGGGTATAATCCAGCGCATGGGAAAACGACTGGTCCTTTCCACCCTATTTATTGTCGCCATCGTTGGCGGCTACCTGATCTACCGCGCCATGCGCCCCGGAGCGAACCGTTCGCTGGCGTTGATGCAGTGGTTCCGCGATAAAGATGCCCATCCCGAGTGGGCCATGCGCGCCGGCCAGCGCTGCGGCGACGCGCCCTTCACCTTCCCGACCGACGGGTACATCGGCTTCCTGTGGGACGACTCCTTCCGTCCCGGCCACCGCCACCAGGGGATAGACATCTTCGCCGGGACCGAGGTGGGCGTGACCCCCGTCTACGCCGCCTACGACGGCTACCTGACCCGCCTGCCCGACTGGAAAGCCTCGGTCATCATGCGCGTCCCGTCCGACCCGCTCCGGCCCTCGCGCCAGATCTGGCTCTACTACACCCACATGGCAACCCAGGGCGGGCAGTCTTTCATCTCTGCCGACTTCCCGCCCGGTACGAGCGAAGTCTTCGTCCCGGCCGGCGCGCTGCTCGGCTACCAGGGCAACTACTCCGGCGACCCGAACAACCCCACCGGCATCCACCTGCATTTTTCGATCGTGCTCGACGACGGCCGGGGAAAATTCCGCAACGAGCTGGAGATCGCCAATACCCTCGATCCCTCGCCCTATCTTGGCCTGCCGCTCAATGGGCGCGATAATGTGGATACAATTCCTGTATGCGGGAACGATGGGTAGGGGCGACCCGCCTGGCGCATAAAAACTGGAATATTCAAAGAACCGTTTTGGGCTTTACGGACACCGGATGACCTTGAAGGATCGCCCTTACGCTATGAGAGGAGTTCGCATGGACGATTTCAGCCAGAAAATTGTGCTCGTTACCGGCGCGGGACGGGGAGCCGGGCGCGCGGTGGCCGAGGCGTTCGCGGCCCGAGGCGCGACCGTCGCCGCTAACGACATCTCGCCGATCAATCTCGATCTGGTCGCCGAAAACGTCACAGCTGGCGGCGGCAGGATCAAGCCCTACGTGGGTGATGTCGCCAAAAAAGTAGCTGTTCAGTCGCTGATCAACCAGGTGACCGACGACTGGGGCCGGATTGACGTGCTGGTCAACAGCGCCGCGGTCGAACCGGCTTCCCCGCTGCTCGACATGGACGAATGGGACTGGCACCGGGTCCTCGACGTGAACCTGACCGGGGCGTTCCTGATGCTCCAGTCGGTGGGACGGGTGATGCGGACCCAGGGCGGGGGCGTGATCGTCAACCTGGTCCCGGTGGCGGGCCGCGAATCCCTCCCGGACCGGGGGGCTTATCTTGCCAGCAAAATGGGCCTGGTGGCGCTGACGCGCCAGGCCGCCCTCGAGCTGGGCGCGTTCGGCATCCGCGTCCACGCGGTGGGGACGGGGCTGGAATCGGTCGCCACCGTCCCTGCGGCGGAGATGGACGTGGCCGCGGCGGTGTTGTCGCTGTGCTGCGGCGACACCGCCCATCTGAACGGGCAGGTCATCAACATTGTGTGAAAAGAACTTCGTAACGCAAGCTCTATCTTGCCTGCCGGCTGTTTCCCGCCAGATTGGGCGCAAAATTCATTTTGCGCTAAAAGCCTATCCGAAAAAGGAGTGCAAGCTTTAGCTTGCAAGTTCCCAGCGGACTGAATTCCCAGCGGACTGAATTCCCAGCGGACTGAAGTCCGCACTCCAGGAATTTTCGGATAGGTTCAAAAGAGGTTAATAAGGAGCAACCATGAGCAACCAGATGAAAGAGCTTTACGAATACCGCGAGCGGCTGCTGGAGCGGGTGCTGGAACGGGCCGGGGAGTTCCGGGCGGCCGTCGAAGCGGTGGCAGGCCCAAAGTCCCCGCGCGAGGCGGGCGGGTGGAACGCGCACCAGTTGGCGGTCCACGTCCGGGACGTGGCGGTCAACGTCTACGGGATGCGCGTCCGGCGCACTTCCGCCGAATCGAACCCCGAGTTCCAGAACTTCGACGCCGACGAGTGGATGGCGGCGCATTACGCTCCCGATGAGCCGCTCGGCAAGGTGCTGGACGAGTTCACGGCGGAGGTGTACGCCCTGGTGACGCTGCTGCGCCAATCACCGCAGGAAATCTGGAGCCGCGAGAGCCGCCACGCGGTCTACGGGGGCGGCTTTACGCTCCAAACCTGGGTGGAACGCGGCCTGGCGCACATCGAGGAGCATTTGCAAACGGTGCGGGGATGAAATATTTCACCACAAAGTATCCATGAACTCCGTTCACCCCGAAGGATGAAAATGGAGTCCAAAGTCTCCAAACTTTGGCGCCAACGGCGGGAGACGTTGGACTCCATTTATACTTTGTGGTGAGTTGTTTTGGCTTGTCCGAGCCAGGCTCCAGGCCAGCTTACCACAATGGGAAGTGGGTCTGGGCCAGGAAGTTGGCGTAGACGTAGGGGTAGATCTGGTAGCCGAGCATCCCGGCCAGCGCGCCCAGCAGCGCCCCGGCGGCGATGTCCGAAACGTAGTGGACGCCCATGGCGACGCGGGCCAGGGCTACCAGCGGCGCCCAGAGGATGAGGATGACCGCCAGCCAGGTCGGGCCGAGATAGAGGGCCATCACGCCGATCAGGAAGGCGCGGGCGGCGTGCCCGGAGGGGAAGGAGTGCGGGTCGGTGCTGCGGTAGAGCAGGCCCCATTCGCCTTCGGGGCGGCGGCGCTTGACCGAGAATTTGACGATCATCACCAGCGCGGCCAGGGCAGCGATGCCGCCGAAGATGACCGAGGCCCACTGCTTCCAGGACGAGTCTCCCAGGAACCACATCAGAATTAGCCCGGCAGCCCAGAACCACGAGTCGCCGGAATGGGCCAGGAAGGCGGCCGCGGTGCGCAGCAGGCCGGGTTTTTCAGCGATGCGGATCCTGGCGGTGAGGCGCGCATCGGCCTCCAGGATTTGGGAAAAGTTCATCAGCTTTGGTTCGCCAGGTCGGCCCGCAGGAGTTCGAGCTGGTGGGGTTTGTCCACGTCCATGCCGGGTTCGGCGTACTCCCAAACGACGGCGCGGCCCGAGATGCCGAGCCGCCCGGAAACGGTGGCAACCAGATCGTCCAGGCCGATGGAGCGGGTGGCGACCCGGAGGAGGGTCCCCAGGCCGATGGTGGCGGCCTGCTTGAGCGGGGATTTGCGGTTGCCGATCAATTCCTCCCACATGTCGAGGTGCTCGGTCGCCATCGAGACGTGCGTGACGTGGATGTCTGCGCCGCACAGTTCGATGCCTTTGAGTTTGGTGTAGGTGCGGTTCGAGCCGGGGTAGCGGGCTTCCATCACGTCACGCGGGATGACGCCGTAGTAGATGTCGTCTTTGGTTTCCATGCAGGTTTCGACCAGCCAGTCCACCATCTCGGGCTTGAGGCCGGGGATGTCGGATGAGACGACCAGGGCGTATTCGGTTGCCGGGTTCAGTTCGAGGCTCTTTTCCACGCCGGCGACGATGTTGGCGAGCATGCGTCCCTGGTTCGAGATGAAGTGGAGCGGTTTCTTGCAGGTGACGCCGGTCTTCGGCGACAGGCCGATGACGATGACGTTGTCCACGTGTTTGGCGTCGCTGAGGGCGTCGAGCACCCACTGGATCATGGGTTTGCCCGCCACATCCACCAGGGCTTTCGAGTCGCCGTTGGTGTAGGTGTAGAGCGGGTCTTCGGGCAGGGGGATTCCCCCGGCGGTTACGATGGCATCCATAAGGTCTCCTCCCCTCGCCCCTCACCCCTCTCCCAATGGGAGAGGGGGCGGGGTGAGGGAAATCAATTCAATTCCTGTAATTGCGGTTCGAAGCCGAGTTTTTCGAGCAGTTCGCTGTACTCGTCCCAGGTGAGGGGGCGGTTCTTGCCGGAGATGGCAACCAGGGCGGCTTCCATCATGTTGGTGCCGAAGGAGCGGCCGTCGAGCACGGGCGTGGTGGTTACAAGGTATTTCACGCCGCATTTCCTGAACAGTTCCACGTCTTCGGGCGTGGTGGTGTTGGTGACGATGATCTTGCCCTGCATGTCATCGGGCATGTGCTTCTTGATGTAGTGGCAGTCCCCGGCGATGACGGTGGCCCACCGGTAGTATTTTTCGTATTTCGGGGTACGGACGTCCTGTTTTTCGCCGGTGGGATAGAGCCACTCGAAGGGGAAGCGGGTGACGATGGGGATCATCAGTTTGGCCAGGGTGCGGAGTCCGTTGAGGGACTTGATGGCGATCGGGATACCCAGGGCAAACATCAGGTCCCCGAAGACGATCTCGTACCCGGCCTCGGTGAACGACTTGGACAGTCCCCAACGGTCCACGCCGAGGGTGACGAAGACCTTGCGTCCGCGCTGCTTGATGTAATCGCCGAGTCTGGCGTCGAGGAAGGCCGGGGCCTTGTTTTCCAGGGTGTTCTTCAGGCCGCCGCCGTCGACCAGGGGCGTCTTCTTGACGTAGCGCACCATCGGCTGGACGGAGTGGAAGGGGAAGAACCTGCCGTCCACCAGCGCGCCCAGGTCGGCCCCGCCGACGCCGAAGGCGTCCACCGTCCCGTCGAGTTCCTTGTATTTGAGGGCTGCGGCTTCCATGTCCCCGTCCGTGCCGATCCGCTCGATGGAAATTTTTTCGCCCAACAGGGTCACTTCGACTGCCTTGTTGCGTTTGGACGATCCAATGCTGATGCTGACCGCTCTTTTCATACCTGCCTCCTCAAGATTTGATAGACAAGCGCAGTATACACTTAAACCCGAATCCGTGAGAATGGCTTCTTTGTGGACAAAACGCTTGATTTTTTGGGGTGCAAATATTATTGACACCGTTCCATCTCTGTGCTATCCTTCGGCTCGAAGGAATACTGTAAGTTCACGTTGGAAGTAAAACGTAAGTGGCTCACGGTACGACCGTGAGCTTTTTGTTTGGCTGGTCCGATGGAACGAAACAAGTGCCTGAACTACCCTTCTCATTTGCTATAAGGAGCAAAACAATGTCAGACCGTATCATCGGCACAGTCAAATGGTTCAACGGGACCAAAGGCTACGGGTTCATCGCTCGCGAGGGCGGCCCGGACGTCTTCGTCCACTTCTCGGCCATCGAGGGCAACGGTTTCCGCAACCTCGACGAAGGCCAGAAGGTCGAGTTCACGGTGGAGCAGGGTCCGAAAGGTCCCCAGGCTGCCAACGTGGTCAAGGTCTAAACCACACTGACTGAAGAAGCCCCCGGTGTAAAACACCGGGGGCTTTTTGGTTGGGATCATTCGACACTCGTTACGATTGGAGTAATCTGCTTTCTGTTTGGTTTCGGGCCAGTATCATGGTTGACCGGCCCATTGTGTCACGCCAATAAGCCGACAAGTCGTCAATGGGTTTTCCGTCCGTAGTCTCAAAAGAATAGCCTGCATCCCTCAATATCCAAGCCATATCATCGGGGTCGTCTCCGTTTTCGAGCATCTCAGACGGATTAATTTCCATCAGGATGATGGGCTTTGCTTCACGCAATAACCGGACTGCTCCCTTTAGCACTTTCCCTTCGAAACCGTCTACGTCCAGTTTGATAAAGTCTATTTTCTTAATTTTTTCACGTGCTATGAAAGTGTCCAGGGTGATCAATTCGATCGTTTCCAGCGCGAGTTGATGTTTTCCATCCAGGCGATAACTGGATTGGAACTGTGTCTGGACCTTTCCGATATCCGAATCGCTAAATCCGACCTGGAAAAAAGTGATATTTTCAAAATGGGGGTTCAATGCTGCATTGCGAAGAAGTTTTCGATAAGCCCAACTGGTTGGTTCAACTGCATAGACTTGTCCGCCTTTTTCGACCAGCCCTGCCATTCTAAAGGTGTGGTAACCAATATTGGCTCCGATATCAAGGCTTGCCATCCCGGGCTTGACCAGGGAGTTGATGAGCATTTCTATCCCTGCTTCGAACGTACCGGAGAAGTAAAGCGACGAATCGATCACTTCGCGGAGGTCCAGTTCAAACCGGACGTTATCAATCTCCTTGATAACCAGTGGGTTTTTACGAAATACAACCAGGCGTGACAGGATGCCGGCTAAAAATTTTCCCATTTTGGCGGAATGGAGCGGTGTTCGACGGTAAAACCGCATCAATTGACCGATCACGGCTTCAGTTCTGTTGGTTGTTTTGCTCATGGTGTTTTGCCTTTCGAGAGCTTTGCTGTGACCTGCGCTCTACGCGATCCTCCAATAGTCGCCGCCGCCACCCTCGCGGCTCATCAACTTTGAACCGACCAGTTCGCGCCGCAGGGAGGCGGTGTCCTCATGGAAGCGGGACAGGACCTCGTTGACCTGCTTCTCGCTGTAACGCGTCCCCGGCTCGAAGGCTTTGACCACGTAACGTAGCACGGCTTCCAGCTTTTTGCGCTGGGCGGGGATGGTTTTCAGGCTCCCGTCGGGGCGGGAATAATCCTCGACGACTCTGCGGTCGTAGGCGTCCAGGTCTACATCTTCAACGACGCTTGCCATCTGCTCGGAGGACAGGATGCCGCGCGTGGTCGCTTCGAGGGCAGACCGGTCGAGCCTGTAGACGTTGTAATATCCCTCGGCCCGGGCGCTGACCAGTCCGACCTCCGCCAGCCGGGACAAATGATGCGAAACGGTGGACGGCTTCAGGTCCAGGAGAGCGGCGAGTTCCTCCACCGAGTAGGGCTGCTGGGCCAGGAGTCCGACGATCTTGAGCCGGTTGGCATCCGCCAGGGCCTTGAAGAACGTCACCAGTTCGGGGTTCTCGCTCATTCGGGCCTCCAGTACTTCGAGCCGTCACGCTCGCGGGCCAGCAGACCGGCATCCACCAGGTCGCGGCGCAGGCCGGAAACGTCCACGTTGAAGCGGCGGATGATGGTGTTG
Organism: Chloroflexota bacterium; assembly: GCA_049324115.1. Taxonomy (GTDB): domain Bacteria; phylum Chloroflexota; class Anaerolineae; order Anaerolineales; family Villigracilaceae; genus UBA5796. The sequence continues at coordinate 336,156 of JBMOMN010000020.1, read as the reverse complement.
ACTTCCTTCTCGGTGTAGGTCGCGCCGGGGGTGAAAGCCTCGACCAGGTAGTCGAGGATGATCCGCATCCGGTCTGGGTAGCGGATCGAGTTGGGGATTTGGCGGATGGACCCGTCCGGGTTGAGGAAGGTGGCAAGCACCTTGCGCGTCTTTTCGTCCAGGTGCGGGGCGGGGGTGTAGCCCTTGCGGGACTCGGACAGGCGCGCTTTGGCCAGCGCTTCCATCCCTTCGGGGTTGAGTTCGTAAACCGAATCCTGGCTGTACTCGCTGGTATCCGAGCGCACCACGCCGACGAATTTCAGGAACGACAGGTGGTGGAAGGCCTCCCGGAACGGGAGGCCCAGTTCGGCGGCGACTTCCTTGGCTCTGGCCGGACGCTGGGTCAGCATCCCGATGATCTTGAGCCGCTCGGCGTCCGACATGGCTTTGACGAAATCGAGCACGTTGGGTTGTTCTGTGCTCATAGTTTCACTTCCGTAAATCTAATTCGATTGTTATCGAAATGAATATTACCGCCAAGTGACTTACCTGTCAAGGAATTGCAAGTTGCTTTTCTCCCGCGATAGGGAGTAAAATACACAGGCCAGACCACTGGCAAGGAAATAAGATGCCTGCGATAGAAGAAAGCGATTTATCGGGTTCTGCGGACCGTAAGCCTCCCAGTACGGCTGGGACTGCGCGTTTGCACCTTGATTCCACACACTTGCTCATCACGGAGGATGACATGCGCCATCCGCCGTAATTCCTGTTTGCCATACCGTAATGAAGGAGAAACCCATGCTCACCATTTACCGCAAGACCACCTCCGAAGATATGCAGGTAACGGAAAAGCTGGCCAACGGCTGCTGGGTCAATGTAATTGACCCCACCCTCGAAGAAATTGCCCAACTGGAGGCATGGGACATCCCGACGGATATGATCACTTATCCGCTCGACATGGACGAAATGGCCCGCGTCGAACGCGACAACGGTTTCCTGCTCATCCTGTTGCGAATTCCTTATTTCCAGGGCACTGGCGAAGACGTGCCCTACACCACCATCCCCCTCGGCATCATCCTGACCGACAGCTTTATCGTGACCATCTGCAAGATGGAACATCCCATCCTGCGCGAGCTGGTCGCGGGCCATCTCAGGGGCATCAGCACCACCAAGCGTAACCGCTTCGTGTTGCACATCTTCCTGACCTCGGCCAGCCGCTATCTCTCCCACTTGCGCCAGATCAACAAAACGGTGGACGCCCTCGAAGACAAACTCCAGCAGTCCACCCGCAACCGCGAATTGATGGAGATCCTCAAATACCAGAAGAGCCTGGTCTATTTCACCACGGCCCTCAAATCGAACGAGCTGATGCTCGAACGCCTCCAGCGCAGCCAGATCTTCCGCCAGTACGAGGAAGACCGCGAACTGCTCGAAGACGTGCTGACCGAAAACATGCAGGCCATCGAAATGACCAACATCAGCACCAACATCCTCAACTCGATGGTGGATGCCTTCGCCTCGATCATCTCCAACAACCTCAACGTGGTGATGAAACTGCTGGCTGCCCTGACCATCGTGCTCAACCTGCCGACCATTGTCGCCTCATTCTTCGGCATGAACGTCAAGCTTCCCTTTGCAGACAACCCGCTGGCTTTCCTCTTCACCCTGGGCATTTCCGTCGGGCTGACCGGTATCGCGGTTTACATCTTCGCCAAACGGGACTGGTTCTAGTGCAGGCCGAACCCGTCCTCGAGGCCCGCGCCATCCTCGGCGAAGGCCCGGCCTGGCACCAGGACCGGCTCTATTGGGTGGACATCCTCGCCCGGCAGGTCCATTGCTTTCACCCGGAGTCAGGCCAGGATGACGTTTACCGGCTCGACGAACCGGTCGGATGCCTGGCCCCAAGCCGCTGCGGGGGCCTGGTCATGGCCCTGAGAGCCTCGGTCGGGACCTTTAGCCTGCCCGCCGCCAAATGGACTCTTCTCGCCTCCCTGGGCGACGAACCGCCAACCAACCGCTTCAACGACGGCAAATGCGACCCCGCCGGGCGCTTCCTGGCCGGAACGATGGACATGGACGAGAAAGCCGCCAGCGGCAGCCTGTACTCGTTCCGCGCCGACGGCTCCGTCACCCGCCTCCTGGGCGGGATCCGCATCTCGAACGGCCTGGCCTGGAGCGCGGATTACCGCACGCTGTACTACATTGACACGCCCACCCGCACCGTCATGGCCTATCCCTACGACCTCGACACCGGCAAACTCGGCGACGGGAAAGCGCTCATCCACGTCCCGCCCGCGCTCGGCTGGCCCGACGGCATGACCTCGGACCGCGAGGGCAACCTGTGGATCGCGCTCTGGGGCGGATCCGCCGTCAGCCGCTGGACGGCCGACGGGAAGCTGGCGCAGACCCTCCCGGTCCCGGCCCGCCACGTGACCTCCTGCGTCTTCGGCGGGGAATCGCTGACCGAGTTGTACGTCACCTCGGCCCGCGCCGGTCTCAATCCCCAGGAATTGGACGAATATCCTTTATCGGGCGGGCTGTTCCGGGTCGAGACCCAAACCGAAGGGCTGCCGACGTTCGAGTTTGCAGGTTAAGTCAAAACGTCCCGAAGGTTTCGAACCTTCGGGACGTTGGTTTCTTTGTAAAATTACGCGCTGGGGGGATTTTCTTCGCGGTAGCGCTCGTTTTCGATGGTCACGATCCCGTTGCGCACCTGGGTGATGAGTTTGTCGAGTTCGCGCTCAAGGAAGTTGAGCGAATCGAGCACGTAATCGTCGGCGTCCTTGCGGGTGGCGGCTGCGTCGGCCCGGGCTTGGTTGAGGATCTGTTCGGCGCGGGCCTGGGCCTGCTCGACGATCGCATCCCGGTTGGTCAACTCGGCGACCTTCTCGTCGGCCAGGGCGACCTTGCGGCTGGCTTCCTCCTGGGCCTGGGCGATGATGCGGTCTTTCTGGGCCAGCGTCTGGCGCGCTTTTTTGATCTCTTCGGGGATGGAGATGCGCATCTGGTCAATGATGTCCAGCATCCGGTCTTCGTCCACGAAGACGGTCTTCGTCAGCGGGAAACTGCGACTCTCGTTGAACAGTTCTTCCAGGCGGTCAATCAAATGTTCGATGTCCATAAATTCCTCCGCAGACTAGGCAGGCGCGGCTTTTATTATTATAAATCAATCCCGCAGCGCATTGGGCGGCACCAGGCCGTCGGGTGTTTCGACGATTTTGCGCTTCAAGGCCTCCTCGACATGGATCGGGACCATGCTGGATACGTCACCTTGGAGCATGGCGATCTCGCGCACCGTGGTGGATGAGAGGAAGGTGTGCTCCTCGTTGGTGATCAGGGCCACGCTCTCGATATCGGGGACGAGGCGGTGGTTGGCCAGGGCCATGCGGAACTCGAACTCGAAGTCCGAGAAGACCCGCAGGCCGCGCACGATCACCTGGGCATCCACCTTGCGGCAGAAGTCCACCGTCAGGCCGCTGTAGCCGATCACCTTGATCCGGGGTTCGTCGAGAAACGCCTGCCGCACCAGGTAAATGCGTTCATCCGGGTCGAACATCAATGATTTGAGCGGGCGGTCGAACACCGCCACGATCAGCTCGTCGAACAACCGCACGGCCCGCCGGGCGATGTCCATGTGGCCGTAATGGATGGGGTCGAAAGTGCCGGGGAATACCGCACGGATCATTAACTCACGTCTCCTTTGCCGGTCCAGAAGCGTTCGACGGCTTCAGACAGCAGGGCATGTTCGGGTTGGGTCAGGTCGGGGTCGCGCTCGAACACGCCCGCGGCCTGTTCGCGGGCCAGTTCGACCAGTTCGATGTCGGTCAGGCTGGCCATCTTTAGCGTGGTGGCGTAGCCCGATTGGCGCGTGCCCAGGAATTCGCCGGGACCGCGCTGCTGCAGGTCGCGCTCGGCCAGGATGAAACCGTCGTTGGTCTCGACCATGGCCTGCAGGCGTTCGTTCTCGGTCTTGTCTTCCTGGTCGGGGATCAACAGGCAGAAAGACTGGGCCTCGCCGCGCCCGACCCGTCCGCGCAACTGGTGGAGCTGCGCCAGGCCGAAGTTGTTGGCCCCTTCGATCAGCATCACGGTCGCGTTGGGCACGTCCACGCCAACTTCGACCACGGTGGTCGCGACCAGGATGTCGTATTCCTTGTTGCGGAACTTGAGCATCACCTCGTCTTTTTCGTCGGGGCGCATCTTCCCGTGCAGCAATCCCAGCTTCAGGTCCGCGAAGACTTCCTTCTGCAGGCGGGCGTGTTCGGCCACCGCAGCCGGGCGGTCGCTTTTGTCGCTTTCTTCGATCAGCGGGTAAACGATGAAGGCCTGGTGGTCATCCTTGATCTGCGAGCGCAGCAAAGTATAGGCCCGTTCGCGCTCGCGCGGGGTCAGGATGTAGGTGGCAATCGGCTGGCGCCCGGCGGGCATCTCGTCCATGATCGAGAGTTCCAGGTCGCCGTACAGGGTCAGGGCCAGCGAGCGCGGGATGGGCGTGGCGGTCATCACCAGCAGGTGGGGGGTGCTGCCCTTGCTGCGCAGGACGGCGCGTTGTTCCACACCGAAACGGTGCTGCTCGTCAATCACGACCAGTTGCAGGTCGGCGAACTGGACCGGCTCTTCGAGCAGGGCGTGGGTGCCGATGACGACCTTGATCCCGCCGCCGGCCAGCCCCGCCCGGATGTCTTCCTTTTCGCTTTCGGGCGTGTCGCCCACCAGCAGGCGGATCGTCCCTTCGGGCAGGCCGTCCTCGCCCTCGGACAGCAGCCTCGACAGGCTACGGAAATGCTGCTCGGCCAGAATGGAGGTGGGGGCCATGATGGCCGCCTGCGCCCCGTTCTGGACGATGATGTGCGCGGCCAAAGCCGCTACGACGGTTTTCCCGGAGCCGACGTCGCCCTGCAAGAGCCGGTTCATCGGCGCGCCGGATTTCAGGTCGGCGCGCATCTCGGACAGGGCGCGCTGCTGGGCGCTGGTCAACTCGAAGGGCAGGGTCTTCAGCCGGGCCTCGAACCACTCATCCGGCACTTCGAAGGCCCGCGCCTCCACCGACTGCCAGTCGCGTTTCTGGCGCAGCACGCCCATTTGCAGGAAGAAGATCTCGTCGAAAGCCAGGCGGCGGCGGGCGGCCTTGAGTTCCTCCTGCGAATCGGGGAAATGGGTTTGCAGGATCGCCATGCCCAGGTCTGAGAGGCGCGCCGATTCCAGCACGGCCTCGGGCAACGGGTCGGCGACGCGCGGCGCCCAGTGCGTGACCACCTGGTTCATCAGTTTACGCAGCCACTTTTGCAGGATGCCCTCGGTCAGCGCGTAGACCGGCACGATCCGGTTGGTGTGCAGGTTCTCGACCTCGACCATTTCCCAATCCGGGCTGTTCATTACCAGCCGCCCCAGGTATTGCTCGACCCTGCCGGAGACCGAAATGGCCTCGCCCGCCTTGAGCCGGTTGGCCATCCAGGGCTGGTTGAAGAACGACAGCCGCAGCGAGGCCGTGCCGTCCGAGATGATGATCTCCACCAGGGTGGCCTTGCCGCCTTTGATCGGGCGCGAGTAGACGCTTTGCACCGTGCCGATGACGGTCACGCTCTCGCCGTACCACAGGCTTTTGATCGGCTTGAGCTGGCTGTAATCGTCGTAGCGGCGCGGAAAGTAGTAGAGCATGTCGCCCAGGGTGAACATGCCGAGCTTTGTCAGCGATTGGGCGTTGCGCGGCCCCACGCCGGAGAGGACGGTCAGTTTGGCGTTGAGTTCGGCGGGAGTTTGACTGGTGACCGCGCCGGGACGCGCTGCGGCAATCCCCGGAGCGGGACGGGGGGACGGCTGCTCCCGTTTAACGGACGCGGGCCGCTCATCCGGGCCTGGCGCGGGGCGGGCCGGCGCTTCGGGCCGGGACTCCCCCTCATCCGTCCTGCCGATGACGCGCTTCCAGACGCCCTTGAGCATCTCGGCTCGCGATTCGGGGGTGAGACGGTGGTAATCCCGCAGGCGGGAGGCGACCAGTTGGATGGTTTCTTCAGGCACGCCATCGTTGCGGGCTTCTGCTTCCCAAAAATCGAGGATCTTGGCCAGCCCGCCGATGATTGCTGTATCCTCGTAGCCCTTTTCTTTTTCGAGCGTGAAGAATTTGCGGAGTTTTTCCAATGATGACTGCATGGGGGTATTTTATCACGGGGAAGAGTCGCAGGTCACGTTTCAAACGTGATCTACGGCCTTTTGAAAATGTAGCTTGTTTGTTGTATTCCTACCTTTGGAGAAACTCTTTTGCCGCTCGCAGGAAGTCCCGCGCCTGATTTATGATTTCTGTAACCTCATCAGAGCCAAACCGGACGACCTCATCGTAATCCCCAAGCATACGTTGGCTGAATGACCGGGTTAACAACTTGTGATACTTGCCATCCATCAGCCCTGTCTTGACGTAATGTTGGGCAAATGCGCCATGAACGGCTCCATGCTTCTTGAAATTCAGGTCCTTTTCATTGAGCAGGGCTTCGGCAATGTAGAAAATGGCATAGTAAGCGCGGCTGGCCGCGTCCCTCAAAAAGCCTTCCCGAACCAGAACATCCGCGGCAGATAATGTTTCTTCGGCGTTTTGAAGCAGGTTTCCTGTGGTTTCCTTCATACAGCTACCCCCTCCTCCCGAACGTTGCGAAGCAGGGGCCTGTCGGCTGAGAGCCAATCCTTCTCGCGGATGAAGACCGGGCTGACGGTGATGAGATGTTCCAGGCAAATATCTCCCACCAGGTCGCCGGTCCGATTGATTTCAAGCGGCGCCCGCTCGAAATCCGTCAGGATGACCAGGACGTCCAAATCAGAACCTTCCACGTAATCCCCGCGCGCATAGGAACCGAAAAGGTACATCCCCTTGAATTTCGCCCCATATACGCTTTGGAAACCTTTTTTGAGTTCCCGGAGTATTTTTCGAATATTTGCAGGCATATCCAAATCCTGCCTTTATCTTACCGTTTTTCCTTCTTGTGTGCAATCAACTTTTATGCCCTCACGGCTGCGAATCCCAACCCGTTCGGCCCCACGTGCGTCCCAATGACGGTGGTGACGTTGACGATCAGAACCTCGCGCGGGATGGACTGGCTGACGGTTTGCATCAGGCGCTCCAGCAACTGGCGGGCGCGGGATTCGGCGTTGGTGTGCAGGATGGCCAGGCGTTCCAGCGGACCGAGGGCTTGCAGGGCGTTGTAAACCCGTTCCCCGCCCTGGCCGGTGGTGCGGACTGCGCCGAGCGGCTTGACTTCACCGTCGAGCAGTTCGACCAGCGGCTTGAGGCTGAGCAGCCCGCCCAGGGCCGCCACCACGCCCGGGACGCGTCCGCTGCGCTTGATGTATTCCAGCGTATCGAGGGCGGCAACCACCTGGCCGCGCCGCCGGGTGGAGCGGATCGCTTCCAGCGCCTGGTCCAGTCCCAGCCCTTCCAGGGCCGCTTCGGCCGCGGCCAGCACCTGGAACCCCAACCCCAGCGACAACGAGCCGCTGTCCAGCACGGTGATGCGCTGGCCGAATTCCTCGGCGGCCAGGCGGGCGGTATTGATGATGGTGGTCAACTGCTGCGCGGCATGGATGGATATGATGTGGTCGCAGCCGGATTCGAATAATTGTCGGAAGCGCCCGGCAAATTCGCCGACCGAGGGCGCGGCCGTCGTCGGTGAGTTTTTCATGTGCGGCAGCCGGGTGTAAAAATCCGAGCGGGAGATGCCGATGCCGTCGGCGTATTCCTTACCATTCAGAATCAGGATGGTGGGGACGATCTCGATCTTGTGCGCTTCGGCGATGTGCTGGGGCAGGTCGCAGGTGCTGTCGGTGACGAGGCCGAGGTTCATGCGAGTCTCTCCGGTTTTTCGACTACGACGATCCCGCTGCTCTGCGGTCCGATGCGGGCCGCCAGGCTGGGACTCATCGGCAGCTCGGTCAATTCGATTTCAGGGAAGGACTGGCTCACGAATTCGCGCAAGGCTCGGGTACGGGGTTGGGAGTTCGATCCAGCCGCCCTGAGATAAAAAACGCGCCGGGGGGTCTCGAACTCTCCCACGAATTCCTGGAAGGCCTCGAACAAATGCCGCTGGGTGCGCACCTTCGACAGCGGGGTCAGGCGACTATCTTCAATGGAGAAGATCGGGAGCAGCCCCATCATTTCGCCCACCCGGGCCTGTTCGGCTTCCAGGTATCCCGTCCGGGCAAGATAGGCCAAATCCGGGATGCAGAGCAGGGTGTAGACGTTCGCGGCCGCGAGGCGGATATGGCGTTCCAATTCGTTGAGCCGCATCCCCTCCTGGGCGAGCCGGGCCGCCGCCTGGACCAGCCAGCCGAGGCCGGCGGAGGTCGTGTGCGAGTCGACCACCCGGATGTCGAGGCCGCCGTTCATGCGGGCCGCGGCCTGCCCCGCGCCTTCGAAAGCGCGGCTGAGGGCCTGGGTGCTGGTCAGCACTAGCACGTCCCGCGTGGCCTGGTACAGGCTGGTAAAGCCGCGTTCGAATGCCTCGGTTGCGGGAGAATGCGAATCCGAATGATGGGGATTAACGCGTCCAGGGCGCACAGCGCCCTGGTGAGTTGAAAGGATGGTCGGCTCCGGCGGGAGCATGGTGACGAGCTGGCAGCCCTTGAACTTCGGCTCAAGGAATTGGGCCGTGCTGTCGGTCAGGATATGCACCTGTCCGGTCATGCTCACTCGACGGAGATGATGAACTGGTAATGAGGTTGTCCGCCGTCCTGGACTTCGATCTCCTGCCCCGGGTACAGCTCCCGGATTTTATCGGCCATGCGCTGGGCCTCGGCGGAGGGCATGTCTTCGCCATGGAAGAGGGTGATCAACTCGTGGTCGGCCGCCTCGGCCTTTTCCAGCAGCCCCAGGCAGGCGTCTTCGATGCTCGACGCCGAAAGGACGAGTTTGCCGTCCAGCAGGGCGATCACCTGGCCCTCCTGGACCGAGACGCCGTCGATCTCGACCGTGCGGGTGGCCACCGTGATCTCGCCGGTGCGCACCAGCGAGAGGGACTGTTCCATACGGGCCGCGATGGCCGCCGGGTCGCCGTCGGGGTTGAGCATCAGCATGGCCGAAAGCCCCTGCGGGATGGTGCGGCTGGGCACCACGTACACGTCCTTGACGGTCACTTCCCTGGCTTGCTGGGCCGCCAGGATGATATTCTTGTTGTTGGGCAGGATGATGACTTTATCGGTCGGCAGGTTTTCGAAGGCTTCGAGGATATCTTTGGTGGACGGGTTCATGGTCTGCCCGCCTTCGACGATGGCGGCCACGCCCAGGCTGGCGAAAATGCGCGAGAGGCCGCGTCCCGGCGAAACGGCGACCACGGCCACTTGTCCAGGTTCGACCGGGGTCAGTTCCAGCCGGTCGCCGGAGGCCTTGTCCAGTTCCTCCATCTGGGCCACCAGGTTTTCCATCGCCACTTTGGTGATCGTCCCCAGCCCCATGATGAAATCGATCGGCTTGTAACGGTTTTCGAGCGGCACGTGGATGTGCATCCGGTACATGCCGTCGCCCTCGCCGACCTGGATCGAGGTGCCCATTTCTTCAAGCCCAGTATAGAACTTTTGCAGGTCGAACACGCCGCCGGGGAAGAAATCCACCACCACTTCGAAATCCTGGCCTTCTTCGACCTCCTGCATGGCGTTTTCGAAGTTCATCGCCGAAAGCGGCTGGACGGTGGCCAGCGGGGATTCGAGCGATTCGCCGTAGATGTAGCGCAGCATACCTTCGAGGATGTAGAAATAGCCCTTGCCGCCCGAATCGACCACGCCCGCCTGTTTGAGGACGGGGAGCAGCTCCGGCGTGTGCTGGACGGAGACGTCCGCAGCCTTGACGACCAGGGACAGGATCTCGATCGGGTCTTGCGTGGACTTCAGGGCTGATTCCGCGGCCGCGGCCGCATCCTTGGCGACGGTCAGGATCGTGCCCTCCACCGGGCGGACGACGCCTTTGTAGGCGGTATCCCGGGCTTCGGCGAAGGCGCGTACCAGGGTCGGGCCATCCAAAACTTCGTTATCGTGCATCCCGCGCGCAAAGCCGCGCAGCAACTGCGACAGGATCACGCCGGAATTGCCGCGCGCTCCCATCAACGCGCCCTGGGCCACCGCGCCGGCCATCTGCCCGAGGTGGTGGCTGCCGGAATTGGCGATCTCGTTGAAGGCCGAGGTCATGGTCAGGACCATGTTCGTGCCCGTGTCGCCGTCCGGCACGGGGAAGACGTTCAGGGCATTGACCGTCTGCTGGTTGGTCTTCAGCCAGGTCAGCCCGGCCTCGACCAGGTTCTTCAACGCCTGCCCGTCAATCGGACGGCTGCGGATCTTTTCCAGCCGCTGCTGGGATTGCGCATCTACACTCATAAATACTCCAACCAATGGGATTTTCGCAGAAGATTTCGGAAGTTTATCCAGGCTTCTAAATCTGTCGCAAGGGCCTAATCTTCGCTGCTGACCCGCAGCCCGGCAACGTGGACGTTGATCTCGTTGACGTGCAGGCCGAGCGCCTTCTCGACGTGATAGCGTACCGTATTGGCAACGCTCGAAGCCACCGACGAGATGCGCGTGCCGTATTCGACGATGATGTAGATGTCAATATCAATCTTCTCCCCGTCATAGTGGACCGAAATGCCGCGGGCAGGCTCGCGGGTAATGGCCTGGGCCAATCCCTCGGCCACGTTCTTTGGCGCCAGCCCCACCACGCCGTAGGATTCCAGCGTGGCATGGTAAGCGATGGTCGCCACCGCGTTGGGAGAGATGTGGATACTGCCGAGAACTGTTTTATCTTCGCCCATTGTGTTTTCCTCGTGTAATTTAACAACGCATCTTGAATAAGGATACGACCTGTGGTAAAATACGCCGCCTGTCGGAAAAGGCAAGCAATTATAGCTGGAAAGGATCGTAAAAAATATGGCTAAATGCGCTCACTGCGGTAAGTCAACCACTTTCGGTCACAACCGTTCGTTCTCCCTGCGTGCCACCAACCGCGCTTTCAAACCCAACCTGCAAAAGGTGACGGTGATGGAGGAAGGCCGCAAGGTCAAAAAAGTGTTGTGCGCCAAGTGCATCCGCACCATGACCAAAACCGCGTAATCCATTCTTAATCTGCTACTCGATGAAACCCGGCGAAAGCCGGGATTTTTATTTTTCCTGCCGACAAGTCGGAGCGACCCGCCCGGTCATAAAAATCAAGGCTTTTAGCCAGGGTTATGGGCAATTTAGCTGGATGGATGACCTCAAAGGGTCGCCCTTACGCTGCTGCCTGCCTCAAAGCTTGGATACCATTAGCGATCCCTGCCGGGTGGTTGAAGATGGCGCTGGCCGCCACGAAAACGTCGGCCCCGGCGGCGCGCATCTGCGGCAGGGTCCCGGCGGAGATGCCGCCGTCCACTTCGAGCCGGGCGGGGGAGTTGATCGCGTCGAGCGTGGCCCGGATCTCGGCCACCTTCGCCACCGTCTCGGGCAGGAAGGCCTGCCCGGAGAAGCCTGGGTTGACGCTCATCACCAGCACCAGGTCCGCCAGGTGCAACACCGGCTGGATGGCGGCAGCCGGGGTGCCGGGGTTGAGCGTCACGCCGGCTTTGCAGCCCAACTCCTTGATCTGCTGGAGCGTGCGGTGCAGGTGCGGGCAGGTCTCCACGTGGACGGTGAGATGGTCCGCCCCGGCCCTGGCGAAGGCTTCGAGGTGGCGCTCCGGCTGCTCGATCATCAGGTGGACGTCCAGCGGAAGTTGGGTGGCCCGGCGGCAGGCTTCGACGATGACCGGCCCCATGCTAATGTTCGGGACGAAACGCCCGTCCATCACGTCCACGTGGATCCAGCCGGCCCCGGCGGCCTCGCATTCGGCGAGTTGTTCGCCCAGGCGCAGGAAATCGGCGGAGAGGATGGATGGAGCGATGATGGCGTTTTTCGTCATTTTTCAGCGGGCGGGCGGATTATACACAAAAATCACCCACATCCAAAACGGGACCAGGCCGACGACCGCGATCAGCGCCAGCAGGCCGAGGCCGACGGAGGCCCAGTCTATGCCCAGGTCGGCGGGTTCGTCTTTCGGCGGGGAGGTCACGGGAACAACTGCGGGCGGCGGCTGGGTCTGTTGAACGGGAGCAGGCCCGTTCGTCCGGGGTTGAACCGGCATGGATTGGGCGGTGCCGAAATTCATCAGCACCCGTCCCAACTGGTCTGCCGTGCGGTAGCGCGCCGAAGGTTCCTTCGAGAGCACTTTCATGATGATCTGTTCGAGCGCGGGCGGGATATCCGGCACGTATTCGCTGACCGGGTGCGGCGCGGCGTCCCGGTGCAGGCGGGCCATCTCGGTCGGCGTGTTGGCGTGGAAGGGCGGGCTGCCGGTGAGCATCTCGTACATGACCACGCCCAGCGAGTAAACGTCGGAGGCGGGGGAGGGCGGGCCTCCGGCGGCCTGTTCGGGCGAGAAATATTGCGGCGAACCCCAGACCACGTTGCTGCGTTCTTCGGGCTGGATGGTAGCCAGGGCGCGGGCGATGCCGAAATCCATGACCTTGAGCCGCCCGTCGGAGGTGACGATCAGGTTGTGCGGCTTGACGTCGCAATGCACCAGCCCGGCCCGGTGGGCGTAGCCGATCCCGGCGCAAGCCTGGACCAGAAGCGGGATGGCTTCTTCGATGCCGAATCGGGTCTTCTTTTTGATCAGCGTTTTCAGGTCCCGACCCGGCACGTATTCCATGACGATGAACGGGCGGCCGTTGTCTATGCCGAAATCGTGGATGGTGACGATATTGGGGTGCGACAGGTTGGCCGCGGCCCGGGCCTCGGAGCGGAAGCGCTCCTCGAAGGCTGAATCCCGCGTAAAGTCCTCGCGCAGCACCTTGATGGCGACGTAGCGTTCCAGCATCAGGTCGCGGGCGCGGTAGACCATCGCCATACCCCCTGAACCGACCCTTTCGAGCAACTGGTAGCGGCTGTTGAGCAAATAACCGTCTTGCATTGCCTGGGAGGCCTCCTGGGCGGATTATATCATGCAGGGCATGGCTCGCAGGACGGCCCTTCCGCTCCCCCAATTACGTACCCGTGAAGGGTATAATCAGCCCATGCCCAAGGCCCTCCTGCTCTATAACCCGATCGCCGGGCGATTCCCCATCCAACCCTTCATCCACACCGCCGACCGGGCGCTGGCTGAGTGCGGCTGGCAGGTGGAAGTGGTCGAAACCCGCAGCGGCGAACACGCCACCCAAATGTCCCGCCGGGCTGCCGAAAGCGGTTTCGACGTGGTCTTCGCCAGCGGCGGAGACGGGACCATCAGCCAGGCGGCATCGGGATTGATCGGCACGGATACCGCCCTGGGGGTGCTGCCGTCCGGGACGGCCAACGTTTGGGCGCGCGAGCTGGGATTGCCGGTCTTCAACTGGGCGCGCTGGTGGGTGCTGCGGGACAACGTGCGCCTGTTGGCTGATTCCCCGGCCTGCCCGATTGACGTGGGCCTGTGCAACGGCTTGCCGTTCATCATGTGGGCCGGGATGGGCCTGGACGCCATGACCATCCACCGCATCGAACCGCGCGTCCGCCTCGAGAAATTCTTCGCCGTGCCAGAATACGCCGCCGCCACCATCCTCAACGCCGCCCAGTGGCGCGGCGTCACCATGCGCCTGTGGGCCGACGGGCACGAGGTGCGGGGCCATTACGTGCTGGCCGTGGTCAACAACATTCGCCATTACATGGGCGGGCTGGCCAACCTCTCGCCGGACGCCTATCTCGACGACGGTCTGCTCGACCTGTGGCTCTTCGCCGGAGACAGCCTGGCCGACGCCCTGCGCCACGCCTTCGACCTGTGGGCCGGCCGCCACGTCGACTCGCGGGCGGTCCAGCGCATCCCGGTGCGCGAAGTGCGCTTCGACGCCATCCAGCCCTTCGCGGTCCAGGCCGACGGCGAACCGGTTGCGATGCTCGAACAGGCCACCGTCACCGTCCGGCCGCGTGCCCTCAAGGTGCTCATCCCCCCGAAGGCTCATAACCTCCTCAGCCACCCGCCGCAAAAAATCCATGTCCCGAACTGACCGACCGCTCAATTTTTGGACTGTGATCGCCGCCATCCTGATCGCGCTGGCCCTGTGCGGATTGACCGCCCTGGTCTTCTTCGTCCGCCCCGCCTCTTCCGGGGACCTCCAGCTTGCCCCCGTTTCGTTGACCGTCATCCCGGCCCCGACCTCCACCCCGATCCTGCCCCCCACGCCCACCCTCGACCCGGCCTTCCTGCCCACCTCCACGCCCGCGCCGGGAGAGATCGCCGTCGGGGCTTACGTCCAGATCGCCGGGACGGAGGGCGAGGGCCTGCGCCTGCGTGATGCCCCCGGCCTGGACAGCACCCCGGTCTTCCTCGGTTACGATTCCGAGGCCTTCACCGTGCAAGACGGCCCCCGCGAGGCCGACGGCTACATCTGGTGGTACCTGGTCGCGCCCTACGATGAGACCCGGGCCGGCTGGGCTGCCGGCGATTTCCTGGAAGTCATCCCCTCCCCGTAACGCGACATTCGTGTCGCTCTCGAACCGGTAGCGAGATGAATGTCACTGTACTACAAAATCTGGAGAAACCATGCCCCTCAAACCCACCGGCATCACCGCCGACCGCGCCAAAAGAGAATTCACCATCGCCTGGAACGACGGCCACACCAGCGTTTATCCGTTCGGGCTGCTGCGCGCCGCCTGTCCCTGCGCCTCGTGCCGGGGCGGGCACGAAAACATGGGCCCCGAACCCGACCCGATGGTCTTCGGCCTGGACCTGCCCGAATCGCCCTCGACGCGCATCAGCAACGTGGTCGGCACCGGCTCTTATGCCATCACCATCGTCTGGGAGGACGGCCACGATTACGGCATTTACAACTGGCAATACCTGCGGGCGTTGTGTCCCTGCCAGGAGTGCCGGGCAAGCGCCGGGTAAAAGTCACGGCACGGCGTTGAAGCGGTTGGTCAGCACGTAAGTGATGTAATTTTCCCAAAGGGCCATGATGTCGGCCTGGTGGTAGTCGTGGTCCGAGAAGGTCTGGAAGATCACCCGCCCCTCGATGCAGGAAGCCACCAACCCGTAACTGGATTTCTCGTTGGGATGCCCGCCCGCCAGCAGTTTGGCGTCGCCGCTGCCGGTCAATTCGATGTAGTCCCCGCCCTTGTCCGTCCAATAGCCGACGTAATGGGTCAGCCCGAAGCCGTTGTTGGGGGTCGTGAAGACCGGGTGGCTGGTATCCAGGGTGTAAATCGAGTCCACGTATTTCCTGACCTTTTGGAAATCAATCCCGCACTTGCTGACCAGGCTGCGGATGCGCCCGTTGACCGTGTCGGACAGGTACCACATTTCCGCGATCAGCGCAGTCTCATCGTTGACGACTTTGGGGGTGATCACGTCCCAGAATTCGCCCTGCACGCCGGAGCGACTCTCGGCCGCGACGATGATCAGGTCCCATTGGGTGCCGCTGTTGAGGTGGGCCATGAAATTGCCAATGGCGTCTCCATCGTGGGTGTATGACACGCCCATCATGTTGAGGGTCGCCTTGACCCAATTGGCCAGGTTGGCGCTCGCGGCATCTTCGTAAACCAGGATTTTCGCATTGCGGATGCGCCCGGCGATATCCTGTGTCGGCGTGGGCGGGACGGCCGTAGGCTGGAGCGGCTCAGCCGTAGGCGGTTGCTGGGTCGGGGGCTGCGCCGTGGGCGGCTGCGGCGTCGGCTGGACCTGTTGAGCGTTATTCACGGCCTGCTGGGTCAACTGGAGTGCCATTTGGGTGGACTGGATTTCCAGCACGGCTTTGGTGGCATCGAAAGCCGGAGCCTGGGGCTGGGCCGGCGCGGCGGTGGGTATCCCGCAGGCTAACGTGACCAGGATGACGGCGGCAAGGGCAATTCCCCACCTGGGCAGGTTTTCTTTCTTCGACAACATGGTGAGCTCCTTTCGGCGGTGTCCCGTTAACAAAAGCGTGCGACTCTACGTCACACGCTGAAACGCACGTGCATAATGTCTCCATCCTGGACGATGTAATCCTTGCCCTCCAGCCTGAGTTTGCCCCTGGTGCGGGCCTCAGCCATCCCCCCCAGGCTGACCAGGTCATCGTAGGCGACCACTTCGGCCCGGATGAACCCGCGCTGCAAATCGGTGTGGATCTCCCCGGCGGCCTCGAAGGCGCTGGCCCCGCGCTGCACCGTCCAGGCCCGGCATTCGTCTTCGCCGACGGTGAAAAAGGATTGCTGGTTGAGCAGGTCGTAAGACAGGCGGATCATGCGATTCAGGCTGGGTTCGACAATCTGATACTCTTCCATGAAAATGGCGGCCTCCTCGGCGGGCAGTTGGGCAATTTCCATTTCCAGTTTACCTTGCAGGCTGACGGCTTTCAAGGGGGTGGAAATTGCAGGTTCGTTTTGACCTTCGCCCAGGTTGAGCAGCACCAGCATCGGCTTGCGGCTCAAAAAGCCGAACCCCGCCAGCAGTTTTTCCTCCTCAGCCGAAATCCCGGCCTCGCGCAGCGGCTTCTCCTCCGAGAGATGGGCGTGCAGCCGCTGGAACAGGGCCGATTGCCGCTCGTTGAGGGTCTTGTCCGTCCCGCCTTTGCGCCGTTCGTCGCCCAGCCGCTCCAGCTTGCGTTCGACCGCGATCAGGTCGTTGAGGATGAACTCGCCCTCCATCGTCTCGATATCCCGCTGCGGTCCCACCGACCCGGCCGCGTGCATCACATTCTCGTCCTCGAATGCGCGCACCACGTGGATGAAGCCGTCCATTTGCGAGAGCTGGTTGAGCAACTGGCCGGAGATGCCCGTCTTACCCGCCGAACCGTCCAGCCCGGCGATGTCGGCGTAAGTGACCTTGGCGTAGACGGTCTTCTTCGGGTTGAACATGGCCGACAGCCGGTCGAGGCGGGGGTCGGGGACGTCCACCACGGCGTTATGGACCTCGATCCGGCCGGCGCTGGCCGAGGTGGGCGCGTGGCCGCGCGTCAGCGCGTTGAAGATGGTTGTTTTTCCGGTTTGGGGTAAGCCTATGATTCCTAGTTTCATCTTGACCTTGCGATAGGGAGTTGTTATACTTCAGCCCGCAGAGCCAAAGGCCCTGAACAATAAGCCGAAGTGGCGGAACAGGCAGACGCGCACGACTCAAAATCGTGTTCCGTAAGGAGTGTGGGTTCGATTCCCACCTTCGGCACACCGCATTATACCCGAACGCCCTCCACTTACCGGAGGGCGTTTCGCCATTCTCCGGCGGATCATCGCACTGCGCCATCCCCTGCCCGTTTTTCCAGGTACGGGCTGTCCCTTTCGGCGATGCGCGCCGCCCGCCGGACAGCTATACTGGGATAAAATCAATTCAGGGACTATTCAGAAATTGGAGTGCAGGCTTCAGCTTGCGATCTTCTTGCGGACTAAAGTCCGCGCGCCAATATTTGAATGGAACCAAGGAGCAAATCATGTCCAATGTATTGGTAGAACTTTCAAACGCCCTGGCCACCGCCGCCGAAAAAGCCGGGGCCTCGACCGTGACCGTCAATGCCCGGCGGCGCATGCCCGCCAGCGGGATCGCCATCGCCCCTGACCTGGTCCTGACCGCCAACCACGTGGTCGAATTCGACGAGGGCATCACCGTAAACCTCGCCGACGGGACCGAACTCCCGGCGGCGCTGGCCGGACGCGACCACGCCTCTGACCTGGCCCTCCTCCGCCTGGACGGGTCGAAAGCCCGGGCGGCGGAACCGGCCAAAGACGCCAGGATCGGCCAGATCGTCCTGGCGCTCGGTCGCCCCTCCGCCGAGGGGATCGAAGCCAGCCTGGGCGTGGTCAGCGCGCTCGGCGGCCCGGTCCGCACCCGCCACGGCGGCCTGGACAAATACATCCGCACCGACACCACCCCCTTCCCCGGCTTCTCCGGCGGCCCGCTGGTGGACGCCGAAGGCCGCGTCGTCGGGCTGAACACTTCCGGCTTCGGGCACGGGGCGGCCATTACCATCCCGGCCGACCTGGCCTGGAAGATCGCCGGCCAGCTCGCCGAACACGGCTCGGTCAAGCGCGGCTACCTGGGCATCCGCAGCCAGGGCGTCGAAATCCCACAGGCGGCGCAAACGGCCCTTAAACGGGATCAGGCCACCGGTCTGCTCGTGGTCGGGGTCGAGAAGGGCAGCCCCGCCGAAGCGGGCAGCCTGATGGTCGGGGACATCCTGGTCGCGGTCAACGGCCAACCCGTCCGCAACCACGACGAGCTGCTGGTCCAGCTTTCGGGGGACCTGGTCGGCAAGGCCGCGCCGGTCGAATTGCTGCGCGGCGGCCAGCCCCAGACCGTCACGGTGACCATCGGAGCGCGTGAATGAACCCCGCCTCCCTGCTCGACGCCGCCCTCGACGACCTGCTGAGGCGGGTGCGCCCGCTGCTGGCGGTGATCCAGGACGGACGGCGCGGGGCGGGGGCCGGGGTCTCGGTCGGCGATGGGCTGGTGCTGACCAACAACCACGTCGTCGCCCGCGGGCGCTCGGTGCGGGTCACGCTGGAGGACGACGGGACCTTCGAGGCCCGGGTCCTGGCGCGTGACCCCGAGGTTGACCTGGCGCTGCTGCATTTCCCCGGCGGGAGCGGACTCCCCGCGGCCGTTTTCGCCAGCGAGAGGCCGCGTCCCGGCGAGATGGTTTTCGCCTTCGGGCATCCCTGGGGCCAGCGCAACGTGCTGACCGGGGGCGTGCTTTCGGCCGTCACCACCGCCCGGACGCGGCGCGGCGAGATCCCCATCCTGCGCACCGACGCCCGTCTCGCTCCGGGCAACTCCGGGGGTCCGCTCTTGAACGCCGCCGGGGAGGTGATCGGGCTGAACGCGATGATCTTCGGCGGCGACCAGGGCATCGCCATCCCGGCCGGCATTATCCTGAAATTTTTGGAGCAGGCCTGCCGGTCCAACCCATCCCGCCCCGTGCCGGAGGGCGCGCTTTGATCCGGGTCGGCATCCTGGCCCAGTCGTTGGCCCTGCGGGTCGGCCTGCGGGAAGTCCTGCGCGGCCTCGAAGGGATAGAGGTCATCGCTGACGCCTCTTCGCCGGGCGAACTGCCGCCGCTGGACGTGCTCGTCCTGACATCGCCGGACTCCCTGCCCGCCCTGGGCGGTGAGCCGCCGGCCGCGCTGCTGCTCACCGACGACCTGGAGGCCGCCGCCCGCCTGATGGACCTGCCGATCTGGGGCGCGCTGCCGCTGGACGCCAGCCCGGAAGAGCTGTCGGCGGCGGTGCGCGCCCTGGGCGAGGGACTGTGGGCCGGGTCGCCGGTGCTGCTGCAAGACCTGTTCGAGCGCCGGCCCGCTGTCCCGTTCGAGGACGCCGACCCGCTGGTTGACCCGTTGACCGTCCGCGAGCGGGAGGTGCTGCAACTGGCGGCTGAAGGATTGGCCAACAAACAGATCGCCCTGGCGCTGGAGATCAGCGAGCACACGGTCAAATTCCACCTGTCGTCGCTGTATGCCAAGCTGGGCGTCACCAGCCGGACGGAGGCCATCCGGGCCGGGGCGAGACGGGGGTGGGTGGTGTTGTAAGAGGATGGGGAAAAGGGAAATGGATCAACCAGAACGGCGAGATTCAGCGATGCTTTCAAGGATTTCGTCGCGGCTCAAGTTGAGTTCGATGCCTTCGATATTCAGGGGAGACCCCTGGCGTTTCTGCGGACGGATAACAAAGACCTGCCCATCGCGGCGTTTGATACGCACTTCGCCATTGCGCGCGGCCTGTTCCAAAAGGGACGCCAATTTCTGGCGGGCTTCGGTAAAGGTGTAAGTATTCATTCTGGCAACTCCAACACAGCAATTTTCTTGCTTTTGGCAGATTGAACGAGCTTTTTATCCAATGAGAGCAGAGGGGAACGATATTTTTCGGCACAACGCAACAGATAAGCGTCGTAAGCATACATACCCAGCTCGCCTGCCAGAGCAAGAGAATCGATCAGTTCCACATCCACAAAACGGACAGGGATTTGCAGATAAGCTTCGATTGCCAAGATTGCTTGATCGAGGCTGATACGTTGTCGTTTGAGCATGGCAGAAAACGCATTGCCCACCTCCCAATGGACGGATAAGGGGGCGATAAGTTCGGCCTTTTGGGTTATCTCGATCAGCCTGGGTTTGTTTTCTTCGTTGGCAACCACTGCTATCAAGACAGATGCATCAACCACAATTTCCATGCAACACTCCTTACTTGTACATATGTACAGCTTGATTGTAATGTATCTCTTATTTGAGAACAAGAGCCAATGTTGAACGCGCTCAGGCGCAATTTCCGATTTCACCAACAGTATCTTATAATCGTCCGCATGGGAAGAATCCGCCTCCATAACGGGAGCAGGCTGCTGGTCCTGCTCGTGCCGCTGCTGATCTACGCCGTCCACACCCTGCCGCTCCGGGCCTGGGTCGTGGACGATGCGGGCATCAGCTACGCCTACGCCCGCAACCTGGCCCAGGGGCACGGACTGGTGGCCCAGCCCGGCCTGCCGCCGGTCGAAGGTTTCTCGAACTTCGCCTGGGTCCTCCTGCTGACGCCCTTCATCGCCCTGCGCCTGTTCGACCCGATCCTCACGCCCAAACTCCTGGGCATGTTATTGGTCGGGGTTTCCTTTTTCTTCGTCGAAAGGACGCTGCGCAAGACCGCCGACCACCCCCGCCTGGCGTCACTGGTCGTCCTGACGCTGCTGGCGCTGAACACCTCCTTCGTGGCCTGGAGCGTTTCGGGCCTCGAAAACCCGCTCACCGCCTGCCTGGGGGCCATCCTGCTCTACCAGCTCACCGCCGGGAGCAAACCGGTCCCGGCAGCCGTCACCGCCCTGCTGGTCGCCCTCACCCGGCCGGACGGCATCCTGTTCGCGGCGGCCTACCCGCTTTGGGCGCTGCTCACCCGCCAGGGTTGGCGCGCCGGCCTGCGCCTGACCGCCATTTACGCGGCGGTCTTCGCGGCCTCCTTCGGGGCCTTCCTGCTCTTCCGCTGGGCTTATTTCGGCGACCTCGTCCCCAACACTTACCACGTCAAGGGCGGCGGCTTCGCGGCCAGCCTGGCCAACCTGCTCCTGCTCACCCCCGACGGTTTTGCCCGCATCTACGAACCTTTTTACAGCGCCCTGTCCTACTTCGGCGGCCTGCTGATGGCGGGCCTGGCCGCCGGGCTGCTCTACCTGTCCCTCATCCGCGCCCTCAAACCCGTCCTGCTGCCCGCCCTGCTGCTGGCGCTCATTGCCCTGGCCCTCTACGCCCTGATGCCGCTCGACTGGATGGGCGAATTCCGCTTCTCCACGCCCTTCTACGTCCCGTTTTACGTGCTGGCTTTTGGGGTTTTCGAGGGATTGTGGACGAGGCTGGCCCTCCCGGCGCGTTACCGCAACCTGTTGACGTTTGCCACCCTGGTCTTTATCCTCACCGTCAGCGCCGTGACCTTTGGCCTGCGGACCGTTAAATTTGCCTCCCAGCCGCCGGTAGATTTCACCGCCATCCGCACCGATTACGCCGAACGCTTCGACCGTTACGCCGACCTGCTCGGCCTGCGCGACGCCTCGGTCCTGCTCCCCGACCTGGGCGCTACCCTGTACTACTCCCGCCTGCGGGTCTACGACCTGGCCGGGTTGACGGATAAAACCGTCGCCCGGGTCCTTTACCGGGACCAGGCCGCCCTGCACGACTACATCTTCGAAACGGCCAGACCGACCTTCATCCACGTGCATGCCGGGTGGTCGTACCTGGCCGGGCTGGACGGCGATCCCCGTTTCCGGCGCGATTACGTCCCCATCCACGAATGGGTCGAACCTTACGTCCAGGAGCGCTGGGGGGTGGACGTCTATTCGGGGGATTACGTCCGCAAGGAGGCCCTCCAGGGCAACGACTCCCTGCTCGAGGCGCTGCGGGACAAGAAGTAGCAGCGCAGCGGGGAGAAAAAAACCGGCCAACTCATTTTTCAAGATGGCCGGGTCGGTGTCCGCAGGCGGGATTTCATCCCAACCTGCTAATAGATCATGATCGGGTACTTGTAGCGGTCCTCGATCCACAATGGGGTCTGCTGGCTGTACCCGTAATACTCTTTGTTGAAAATGCGAAGGCCGGAGATGTAGCACTCGGCATCTATGAAAAGGGCCGGCAGGGTGTCGGAGAAGAGGCAGGCTGGCGTCTCGCCGGACGAAGGACCCTGTTCCACGATGGGGTATGCGCCGGTCAGGCTGTTGGACTCGTTGGGGGTGGGGAAGCAGGGCGTCTGCCATTTGCCGGTCCCGTTGGGCAGGCGGCACCAGGTCTGGTCGGCCGCCTTGACGACGGTGTAGGTGAACGCGTCGGCGACCTGCCCGCTGGGGAAGAGCAGCCGGACGGTATCCCCGGCGTCGCTGAGGCGGATGCCCGTTTCGGAGGCGTAGAAGACGACCTTGGCTCCCGGCTTGACGGTCACGTTGGGCAGGGTGAAGAGGGGCGAATCCTGGTTGACTTCGTCGTCCAGCCGCCAGCCGTTCGTGGTCGCGTCCCGCCCGCCGATGTTCATGATCTCGACGTACTCGTCGAAGACATCCACCGCGCCGTCCTTGTTCCAGTCGAAGCCGGGACGGGGCAGGATCTCGTTCAGCACCAGCTTGCCCGGCACCGGCGTGTTGGTGCGGGTCGGGAAGGGGGTGCGGGTCTTGGTGGGCGTGCGGGTGATGGTGGGGGTGGGCGAGTGGGTCGGGGTGACGGAAAAAGCCCAGTTCTTTTGTTTGGGCGTGCCGTAGATCGCGTTGCCGTTGGAGTCCTTGCCGTTCTTGACCACGCCGGTATTGGTGATCCAGGCTGTCGGGCTGTCGGCGATCACCGCCCGGCGCTCCATCGTGCCGTAAGGGGAATAACTCTGACCGGCCGGCCAGGCCCCGCCGTCCGAGTTGGCCCTGTCTACGATGCTGCCGCCGGGAGAGGTCAATTGCAAGGTCGCGCCCAAATTGTTCAGGGTCCCGGAGTAGATCTGGTCGGCGGCGATGTCGGAGATGACGTTATCGTCGGAGCGTTCGAGCAGGTAGAACCCTTTGGCAGGGATGATCTCGGTCAGGGTGATGGACAGGCCGTCGCTGGAAGTGAGCGTCCAGCCTGACAGGTTGACCGCCTTGTCGCCGGGGTTGTAGAGTTCGATCCACTCGTCGTTGTAGTCGGCCTGGGTGCCGGCCCAGGCCACTTCGTTGATGATGACCTTGAGCGAGGCGACCGGTTTGGGGGTGTTGGTGCGCGTGGGGGTATTGGTTCTGGTTGGCGTGGGGGTATTGGTGCGAGTGGGCGTGATCGTATATGTGGCCGTGTTGGAGGGGGTGGGGGTCAGAGTAACAGAGAAACCCCAGTTTTGCTGACCGGGCGTGCCTTGAATATTATTTCCAGCCGCGTCCGTGCCATTCCTCATAGTAGTGCTAACATTGGTTACCCAAGCAAAAGGGCCATCCGGTTGAATGGTTGGGCCGAGCCTTTCCATGGTTCCATAGTTACCAGAGTTTTGACCCGCTGGCCAGGCTCCCCCATCATTATTGGCTGTATCTGCCAACGTCCCGTCGCCTTTATACAAGTATAAGGTTGTATTGGTATCTGGCAATTCATTGATACCCTGGTAAACAAAACACTCCACATCATCATCAGGCGCTGGCGGACTGGGATTACACAACCCACTTCCAGGGTCTACGACTGCATCGCGTCCGCGCTTCAGCAGATAATAGCCACCAGGATCAATTATTCCACTCAAGGTTACGTAAAGCGTGCTACCAGAGGGTGTATTGGCAACCAAATACCAGCCTTCAGTGCCTAAATCAATGGGCAATAAACCGGGGTTATAGAGTTCGATCCATTCATCATTCGGGCTGGCCCGCGTACCACCCCAGGCGACTTCACTAATAATCGCGGAGGTTGGAGTAACCACCTGCCAAATTGAATTGAGTTGACCCGGTGTTCCCACCAGTGGTTGCCCTGCAACATCTGTGCCATTAACTGTAATCCCGTCATTATCGCCCCAACTCGCATCATTATCGGGGATTACATAAATGCGTTCCATTGTAGCGTGAGTGCCCGAATCCCCTGCGGGCCATGCGCCGCCATTATTATTGACTGTATCCACTTCTGTTAAATCCGCTGCAATCAGCTTTAATGTTTCCCCCGTATTCGCCAGCGCACCCGAATACGATTGATCCATTGGTACTGAAATAGTCGTATCATCGGTGCGTTCCAGGATAAAAAAGCCTCCCGCGGGGATAGTGCCACTCAATAAAATATCATTTGGTGAGCCATCACCTGAAATAATTTTCCATCCAGTTAAATCTATGTCGCTACCAGTCGGGTTATAAAGCTCGATCCACTCGTCAGCGGTATCAGAAACAGTTCCGGCCCAGGCAATTTCGCTAAATATCACAGACAAGGAAGGTTGCGCCTGCGGCGCGGCCTCCACCCCGGAGCGCGCCGTACTGACCATCCCGGCCAGGAGGGCGCACAGGAAAAGGATGAATGTCAACCAGCGGAACGGGGTGCGAAGGCGGCGCATGAATTCTCCGGTAAACTGTAACGTCGGAACAGCCGTGAACCTGTAAAAAGCTGTTCCGACGGATTATAAACCACTCGCCCCCACTCTGTGGAGTGCGTCCGATCTACCGGGGTTCGACCACCAGCTTGATCGCGGTGCGGACCTTCCCGTCAATCTCCACATCCACAAATTCGGGTACGCAGACGACGTGGATGTCGTCCCCGGCCAGGTAGCCGGTGGCCAGCACCAGCGCCTTGACCGCCTGGTTGACGGCGCCGGCGCCGATAGCCTGCACTTCAGCCCGCTTGTGTTCACGGACGACCCCCGCGATTGCCCCGGCGACGGCGGAGGTGCGGGAGTTCGCAGATACTTTTATCATGTCCATAATGGTTCTCCCAAAGAACAATGTGAAAGGGGCGTGACAGTTACACCATGATTGTACAGGATTTGTTTGGATGATTCAAGTTATTTATTATTCAATTATCCTATTTGAATCATTCTATTTAGTATTCGTAGTAGGGCCTGTGGATATGTGGATAATCCCGCCGCCCGGACGATTCCACCCCACCGGCGGGCGGGCGGCCCGGACCTTCCGGCATATCTGCCGTTAAATCCCGTTCCCCCGCCCGGACAGGCCTGTGGAGAAACGCCGATAAACAGGGCCGGGGTTTTCCACAGGTTTTGCCCCCGGTCACATCTGGGGAGGGTGGGAAACGCCCTCCCAGATATGGGGGTGGGGGTCGAAGGCCAATTCTCGAACAAGTGAGCAGTTTTCCACAGGCAGGGCAGGTTATCCACAGTTATTCGCGAGTTATCCACAGTTTTGCCGCGCCGGATTGTGGTCAATAGTACAAATATACCCCCATATATGGACACCCTCCTGTTATTGCGAGGAGGGTGTTCTTCCCGACGAAGCAATCTCCCCTCGAACAGGGCTTGCTTCGCTGCGCTCGCAATGACAGCGCAGATTTTACATCGGCTCCAGCCCGTATTGGGCGGTCATCCCCTCCAGCATCTCGTCCAGGGTGTCGAGGGCGCGGTCGAGGCCTTCGAGCCGTTCGGCGAAGCCCTCCCCGCCCAGGCCAAGGGATGCGCAGGCGGATTGCCAGCTTTGCAGGTGTCCGCTGTCGGCGGGCAGGGCGTGGACGGACAGGGTCCAGGTCTGGAGCAGGGGCCAGAGGGCGGCCAGGGGGGTATCGCCGTCCAGCCAGGATTCGATGCCCCGGCGGTAATAGTCCAGCCGGGCGGCGTGGAGGCGAGGGTCGTAGCGGTGGGTCTGCCCGGCGGCGGTGAAGGCCGCTTCCCAGGCGGGCAGCCACTCCCGCAGCAGGGCGGGATCAAGGTCGAGGCCGCCGACCAGGCCGCTTATCCCGGCAGACAGGCCCGGGCGTCCGATCGCTGCGGCGCGGGATCGCAGGGTCGGCAGGAAACGGCGTTCGGTCAACGGCGGACCGGTCAGGACGGCGACTACGTCCGCCGCGTCCTCCACCGCCGATAGATAATCCACGAGCGTGGACGGTTTTGCATCCTGCCCGCCGGACTGGAGGCCCATCCAACGCTCACGCGCCGGGCGCAGGAAGGCGTAGGCCCGCTGCATCAGGTTGGCCGGGTCGTCGAAACCGGCCCGCACGCTGGCCTGGGTGAACTCGAAGAAGTGCCCGGTCTCCTGGATGAGCTGCGGGTCGTACATTTCGTACCCCAGCCGGGGTCGGCCGCGCAGTTCGCGCGGCGGCTGGTAATCGGCCTTCTTGCGGTGCAGCAGGTCGAGGCTGATCTCGTTCGAGAGGCGGACGATCTCGCGGCTGGCTGGCGGCGCGCTGTGGTGGACGAAGACCAGGTCGATGTCGGCCGCGCCGCCCAGGAAGGGGTCCTCGCCGAGCAGCGAACCGGTCAGGTAGGCGGCGAGGATGCCTTTGTCGGCGTCCATCCGCTCCTGGACGGTCTGCCGGGCGAGTTTGAGCAGGGTGTCTCTGGTGACGCGCATGGACCTCCCTAATCGTTGGCGAGCAGCGCCGGCTGGAAGGGTGACAGCCCCAGCGCCTCGCGGATGCGGTTCTCGATCAGTTTCAGGTGTTCGGGGTTGTGGACGAAATCCAGCGGATTGCTGTCTATGGTCAGCACCGGGGTGTGGTCGTAGGGATGGGAGAAGAAATCCTCGTAGGCCAGGTTGAGGCGGTGGATGTAGTCGCGTTCCATGTGGCGTTCGTAGGGGCGGTCGCGCAGGGCGATGCGCTGCATCAGCACGTCGGTGTCGGCCCGCAGGTAGACGATCAGGTCGGGGTGGGGGATCTTCTCGGCCAGGGCCTCGTGGATGCGGTGGTACATATCCAGTTCGTCGCCTTCGAGGTTGATGCGGGCGAACAGGCTGTCTTTGGCAAAGGAGTAATCCGAGATGAGGCTTTTTCCCGATTTCAGGATTTCGGGCACGCCGCGCCGCTGCTGGTGGTAGCGGCTGAGCAGGAAGAACATCTGGGTCTGGAAGGCGTAACGCTCCCGGTCGGCGTAGAAATCGGAGAGGAAGGGGTTTTCTTCGAAGATTTCGAGCAGGATTTCGGCCTCGAAAGCCGGTTGAAGCAGCCGGGCCAATGAGGTTTTCCCGACCCCGATCACGCCCTCGATGATGGTGTACATTCGCACGCTCCACTGGAAAAGTTGTTTAAGGATACCATGATTTTTTGGCAGACTTCGGAAGTCTTTTTGGAGCCTTTACGACCGGAAATCTTTCCGGGAGACTTCCGAAGTTTATTTGCAAGATTGCGGAAGTCTTTTGCGCCAAAGTCGGGAGACTTTGGAGTCCGGGTCGCTTTGGCGGTCGGGTGCTCGGCGGTATAATGATTCCATGCGACGCATCTGCATCTATCCCAAAGCCACCGGCGGGGGAGTCGGGTCGTTCCGGCTCAAGTTTGCGGCCGGGTTGGAAAAACGGGGCATCGAAGTCGGTTACGACCTCAGGCATCCCGGCGAGGCGGTGCTGGTGCTGGCTGGGACGCGCAACCTGCCGGGGCTGTGGGGCGTCAAACGGCGCGGCATCCCCATCGTCCAGCGCCTGGACGGGATCAACTGGATCCACCGCCGCCGCCGGGTCTCGTGGCGGCACACGCTCAGGGCCGAGTACGGGAATTTCGTGCTTTCGTACATCCGCCGCTACCTGGCCGACCGGATCGTCTACCAGAGCGAATTTTCCCGCTGCTGGTGGGAGGACTGGTACGGCAAAGTCCCGGCTGCGGCCAGCGTCATCCACAACGGGGTGGATTTGGAGGTGTATTCTGCAGGACAAATTGCCACTCCGCCCGACCCGCCCTACAAGTTACTGGTCGTCGAAGGTGAGATGGAGGGCGGGTATGACATTGGGCTGTTGAACGCGGTCAATCTGGCCGGGACCCTGGCCGGGACGCACGGCCTCCCGATGCGGTTGACGGTCGTCGGGCTGATCTCGGAGCCGCGGCGGCGGGAATGGGAGGCCCGCAGCCGGGTCCCGATCGAGTGGCTGGGGACGGTGGAGCGGGAGCGCATCCCGGAGATTGACCGGTCGGCCGACCTGTTCTTTTCGGCGGATATCCATCCTGCCTGCCCGAACGCGGTGGTCGAGGCCCTGGCCTGCGGACTGCCGGTGGCAGCCTTCGATACCGGTTCGCTGGCTGAACTGGTCCCGGCGGAGGCGGGTTTCGTCGCACCCTACGGCGGCGACCCGTGGAAGCTGGATCCGCCGGATATTTCGGGATTGGCCGAGGGTGCGGCCCGCATCCTGGCCGACCTGCCGCGTTATCGGGCCGGGGCGCGCGCCCACGCCGAATCGTCGCTTGGGTTGGAGAAGATGGTAGATGCGTATTTGCAAGTTTTATCGGGAAATGTCATCCGCTAATCTGCGCGAATTTTCGCCAATCAAAACCTCTGGTCTTATAAAATTAGCGAAGATTGGCGTAGATTATGTGTTCGTCAAAAGCACGTTGGACAACCTTTGAACCACGGAGACACCGAGACACTGAGAAAACAAAGGGAAAACTCCGTGACTCCGTGCCTCAATGGTTAAGGATCTTGTCTATCATGCGCCTGACCAGCACAAGATTAGCGAAAATTGGTGGATAAGATTGTGGTAAAGGAAGGAATAAACATGGACGAAATCGAAACCTTTTTGCGCCGCCATTTGCAGGGCATCATGGAAAACGACCTGCAAGCCTATCACGCCACCACCGCCGAAGACCTGACCCTCTACGAGTGGTGGGTCACGCCGCACCGCCTGGACGGGCTGCCCTTCCACGATTTTATGATGGAGGCCAACGCCAAACGCGGCACGGTCTTCGGGGCTGAGGGAGGGGAACCGGCCAGGGTCCGCTTCGACCTGTCGAACCTGCGCCTCCAGCGTTACGGGGATTGCGCCATCGCCAGCTACACCCTGTTGATCAGCACGGCGGGGGCCTCGGGCGTAGCCGTCGCCGCCCATAACGAGAGCCGGGTCATGGTCCGCTTCGAATCGGGCTGGAAGGTGGTCCACGTCCACAAATCCCCGGCCTACCAGGCCCCGCACGTTGATCCCCATGCCGGATGATTCCCGCACTTACGGCTGGATGTGGCTGGCGCTGGCCCTGATGGTCATCCTGCTGCTGGCCTTCCTGCTGCCGCTGGTGCCCAACGATTACTGGTGGTACGTGCGTCTGGGGCAGGACATCCTCGCCCAAAAATCCGTCCCGGTCACCGAGACCTACAGCTACACCCAATTCGGACAGCCGATCGTCTACCAATCCTGGCTGGCGTCGGCCCTGCTCTGGCTGGTTTATGATGCGGGCGGCCTGCCGCTGACGTTCCTGCTGCGCGGCCTGGCGCTGGCGCTCACCTACGGCCTGCTCTTGAAACTGATCCGCGAAACGGGAACCGGCCCGAAGGCGGCCTCGCTGCTGATTTTGATCGCCGCCCTGGCCGGGAGCAACAACTGGTCGCACCGCCCGCAACTCCTGGCCTACCCGCTCTTCGCCTGGACCCTGTGGCTGCTCTGGCGGCGCGAGCAGGGGACGCGGTCCAATCCCTGGTGGCTGGTTTTCATTGCCTGGTTGTGGGCCAACCTGCACGGCTCCTTTCCGCTCTTTTTCGCCCTGACCGGCGCGGCGCTGGCCTTCGGCAAGGGGGACCGCAAGCAGTTTGCGCTCGTCTTCGGGGCGTCGCTGCTGGTCACCCTGCTCAACCCGAACGGCCCGGATTTATGGACCTCGGTCGCCGGCACGTTCCTCGCCCCCGGCAGCCGGAACCTGAGCGTGGAATGGGGGCCGCCGGTCAACGACAATTGGCAGATGGGGATTTTCTTCTTCTGGCTGCTGATTTTCCCCATGATCGCCGCCCTCTCGACCCGCCGCCTGACCCCGCTGGCCTGGGTCTGGTTCATTGGATTTGGCTGGCTGGCCCTGACCGGGATGCGCTACGTGATCTGGTTCCTGTTCATTCTCACCGCCCTGACGGCTTACCTACTCGCTGAACGGTCCCTGCGCTGGCTCGACCGTCCCCGCCGGGGCGACCTGCCGGCCATGAACACCTTGCTGGCCGTGATCTTCGTCCTGCTGCCGCTGGTCGCCCTGCCCGGCCTGCGCGACTTGTGGTGGCCGGAGGCTCCCCCGCCTTACGCCGACAACACCCCGGTCGAGGCCGTCGAATGGCTGTCCGGCCACGACGACCTCCCCGGCCAGCTCTGGAGCGACATCGCCTTTTCGAGCTACCTGATCTTCGCCCTGCCCTCCCGCCCGGTCTGGATAGACACCCGCTTCCAGGTGGCCTACCCGCCCGAACAGTTCGACGAGTACCTCGCCCTCGCCGAGGCCGCCCCCTCCTGGCCTTCGCTGCTCGACAAATATGATATAAACCTGCTGATGCTCTCGCCCGTCAAACAGCCCGCCCTGATCGCCGCCCTGTCCGTTTCGGCGGACTGGTGCCGGGTTTACGGTGATCCGCACGCCGAAATCTACGCCCGCAAATACGAGAATACTCCTTGTGAATAACGACAAATGCTTCCCCGGCAAACTGGCCCTCCAGCAGCGCGTCCTGCCGGTTTACCGCGCTCCGTTCTTCAACGCCCTGGCCGCCTCCTGCGACGGCGGGCTGAGCGTTTTCGCCGGGCCGCCGCACCCGGTCGAATCCATCACCGTCACCAACCGGCTGCAAACCGCCCATTTCGTCCCGGCGGAAAACGTCCACCTGGGCAAATATCCCAATTTCGTCTGCTGGCAAAACGGACTGATGGACTGGCTGCGGGATTGGGACCCCGACGCCCTGGTGGTGGAAGCGAACCCGCGCTACCTTTCGACTCCGCCGGCGGTCAACTGGATGCGCCGCCGGGACCGGCCCGTCGTAGGCTGGGGGCTGGGCGCCCCGCCTCTCGCGGGACCCGGGGCCGGGTTCCGTCAAATGCGCCGGAGACAGTTCCTGAGCCGCTTCGACGCCCTGATCGCCTACAGCCGCCGCGGCGCCGACGAGTACGCCGCCCTCGGCTACCCGGCAGACAGGATCTTCGTGGCCCCCAACGCGGCCACCGCCCGTCCCACGCTCTCGCCGCCCTCCCGTCCGCTGGGTGTGCGGACCCAGCCGGTGGTGCTCTTCGTCGGGCGGCTGCAGGCCCGCAAGCGGGTGGACCACCTGCTGCGCGCCTGCGCCTCGCTGCGCGAAGACCTCAAGCCGCGCCTGCTGATCGTCGGCGACGGCCCCGAACTGGACGCGTTGCGCACCCTGGCGGCCCGCATCTACCCGGATGCGAGCTTCCTCGGCGAAAGGCACGGGCTGGAGGTCCGCCCGTTTTTCGAGATGGCAGACCTTTTCGTCCTGCCCGGCACGGGGGGATTGGCCGTCCAGGAGGCGATGGCCCACGGGTTGCCGGTCATCGTCGCCAAAGGGGACGGGACCCAGGACGACCTCGTCCGCCCGCAGAACGGCTGGCAGGTCCCGCCCGACAACGTGGACATGCTGGTCGAGACCCTGCGCCTGGCCCTCTCCGACCTGAACCGGCTGCGGATCATGGGCGCGGCCTCCTACAGCATCGTAGCCAACGAGATCAATATCGAAAAAATGACGGAAGTGTTCGTGGGGGTTTTGAATCAACTCACGTGAGGGTGCGTCGCACCTGCCCCTCAGGGAAAATCCGTTAAACGGGGGCAGCCTTCGGTTGAAGGACCTCGTTTAGAAAGGTGCGACGCACTCCGTCAGCCGCGATCCATCCTTCTCAACATTTCCTTCGGGACGGGTAACTATTCAGGCTTGTTGTTTTGCACCTTGATTCGGCGGACTGAAGCCCTGCCTCAGTACATGAAAGTCGGTTAAAACCGACTCAGGATGCCAGCCCGAAGGGCTTCCATGCACTGAGCAGGCGGCTTCAGCCCCGCTCACCAGAAATGGCTAAATAGTTACCGGGACGGTACGAAACAGCAGTGATGTAACCTTGCTTTTTGTGGCTGCGCAGGTTATTATGTAGCCACAAAGGAGCCTGTTATGTCTGAAATCCGGGTAGGTACGCGAGAATTGAAAAACAAACTCAGCGAGTATATGCGGCATGTCAAGGCTGGACAAACAATTGTTGTAACCGAACGAGGTAAAACTATTGGTCAAATTGTTCCGGTCAGGCCATCGGTTGATGAACGCTTGCAAGGTATGATCCAGGCAGGCCTGATCGAATGGAACGGAAAGAAACCAGAGCCATATCAGCCCAAGGCTATCAATCGAGGTACGCGCCAACTTTCAGACCTTGTGATTGAGGGGCGGGAATGATAGTCTATGCGGATACCAGTGCGCTGGTCAAAAGGTATGTGTGCGAATCTGGCACAGATGATGTAATTGCCCTGATAGACAATGCCAATACCGTCGGCTCGGTCATTCTGGCGAACACGGAGATGGCGTCCACACTCTCGAAAGCGATCCGCCAGGGATGGGTGGAGCAGGATGCGGCCCGGACTGCCTGGCAGGATTTTCTCGGCCACTGGCCTTCGTTTACCCGCCTGCTCGTCACGCCCTCTTTAGTCGAAACCGCTTCCCGTCTGGCCTGGGAGCATGGATTGCGCGGTTACGACGCGGTCCACCTTGCTTCGGCGGTCGTCTGGCAGGGGACTCTGGATATGCAGGTGACGCTGGCAACTTATGATCGAGAACTCTGGCTGGCGGGCCAGAAAGCCGGTCTAAAGATTTGGCCGGAAGGCCTGTATTGAACAATAAAGCCCCGCTCCATTCGAAAGAGCGGGGCTTTTGTTTAAGACCTGTCCATCCTTCTCAACATTCCCAGTACGAACGTCTCCACCGCCTCGACCGCTTTCGGGTCCACCCGGTCGAAGGTGTCGCTCGCCTGGTGCCAGTCGGGGAGCGCGCCTTCGGGGGTCAGGCCGAGGAATGAAATGGTCGGGATGTCGCTCAGCATGAAGACCGAGCCGTCGGTGTGCAGGGTGGTGAACTCGCGGGCATAGACCTTCAGGTCGGCTCGTTCGGCGGTAAATTCCTCTGCGATTTCATTCGCAATCGAGAGCAGCTCCGGCGAAGCCTTGAGCGGCAGCAGCATCCCCTCCCGGCTGACGTAGCAGATGCCCGCCCCCTTCCCGGCGAGGTTGTCCAGGTTGATCACGCTCATCGTCTTGAGTTCTTCGCGGTATTTTCGGATGAACGCCTGAACGCCGAACCCGCCGACCTCCTCGCAGCCGTCGGCCAGCGCCCAGACCTCGACGTTCTCCAGCGGGCTTTCGGCCAGCTGCCCGGCCAGGCTCATCACCACCGACGCGCCGCTGGCGTTGTCGTTCGCGCCGTGGGTGAACGGCGTCCGCTCGGGCTGGGCGGTGACGAATAAAACGAGCAGGAAGATCGGGGCAAAGACCAGCGCCAGCCAGCGGAAAGCCCCGAAATCGAAGAAAGCCATCAAGATATAGAAAAGGGCCGAGGCCGCAAAAGCGACCACGCCCACGGTGCTGACGTTCTGGAAGAAGGCCAGGCGTTGCGGCGAGGTGAAGGCCCAGGGCGTGCGCTGCGTGTCTATGTGACCGGCGATCACGACCCGGCGTTTGGGCGTCTTTTTGGCCGGGAGGCGCGCCCACACGTTCTGACTCGGTCCTGTGGGCAGGAAGAGCCTCAACGGGTTGGGCTTGAAGTGCAGTTCCAGTAAAACCGAAACGGTGATGACCAGCATGAACAGCCCGGCAGCCAGGGCAATGGCCCGGCTCCTGAACAGCACCTCCAGCAGGGCAAACAATCCGCCCAGGGAGGCCAACACGAACGGGCGCCAGCCGGAAGTCGGGGAGGTGAACGGTTCCCAGTGGGTCTCCAGGCCGAGGGTCTCGAACCAGGCGTGGGCGTATTCGTGCGCCTGGCGTTCCTGGGGCGTGGTCGAGCCGCGCGGCCCGATCTTGACGGATAAGTGTTCGAGGTGTTGTAGGGTGGTGCTGGTCATAAAACCTCTTGTAGGTCACGCTTCGAGCGTGACTGTGAGAAACGGCCTGGTCACGGCTGAAACGTTACCAGGCTATCCATCATGGAAATCTGGTCACGTTTCAAACGTGACCTACTTGTTCACGTACCAAGCCGCCACGTAGCCCACCGCCCCGGCGGCGTCTTTGACGTTGAGCCACTGGCCGAACGCGCCGATCTTGGCCTCGGACTGGGCGGCCGGTTCCAGCACGGACAACGGGGCGCTGGCGGGCAAGGTTTTGACGGTGGACGAACTCGTGGACGGCCCGCTGCGCAGGCGCAGGCCGTTCCCGGCCAGCGGCGAGACGTAAACGGTCAGCCCCGACGGGCCGGGCTGGGGCGGCGGGGTGGGCGTCCCTCCGCCCGACGGCGCTTCGCTCACGAACCAGGCGGCCACGTAGCCCACGTGACCCTGCCTGTCGCGCGCGTTCAGCCACTGGTTGGTCACGCCGATCTTGGGCCTCGCTGTGGACGGGTCTTCGAGCACGGCCAGTTCGCTCCCGCCCGGCAGGATCGTCACCAGCGAGCCGCCCAGCGAAGGCTGCGCCCGCATCCGCAGGCCGCCGCTGCCCAGCGAGGGGAAGACGATCACGGTCATCTGCGAGGGTTCAGGCTGCGGTTCCGGGATCCCGTCCAGCGACAGGACCAGCATCCAGGCGGCCGCGTAACCGGAATTGCCGCGGGCGTCTTTCACCATCAGCCACTTGCCGTTGACCCCCACCTTCTTCTGGACCGAGTCGGCCCCCTCCAGGCTGGTCAGTTCGGCCCTGGCGCTCAGGCGGGCGATCTCCCTGGCCGTTTCGGAGGCCTCCTTGCGCAAAGCCAGGCCGCCGCTGCCCACCGAAGGCGAAACGTACACTTTCGGCCTGCCCGGCGCAGGTTCCGGCTCAGGCTCCGGTTCGGGTTCAGGTTCAGGTTCGGGCGTGGGGACGGTCGTCTTGGGCAGGGCCGCGTCGAGGCAGTAGTAAGTCAAATTCCCGGCCACGGCAATCCCCGCCCCGGCCTCGGTGTACCTGTCCGAAAGCATGGTGTTGGTATGCGGGTCGTCCGCCAGCCATTGCGATACGGCCTCCTGCGGGGACAGATCCACGCCCGCCACGATATTTTCGGACATGAACCCGCCCCGGCTCAAGTCCCCTGCCAGGGCGTACCCGGCGTCGAGGGCGCGCTGGAAGGGACGCTTGCCGGCCGCGTCGAGGTGGCTGATCTGCCCGCTGGAGGCCATGTAAGCCGCGTGCCGGGTGGCGATCCCGTTCAGGATGTCGCTGGATTTATAGGGCGGCAGTCCCTTCGAGACGCGCAGGGAGTTGACGGCTTCGATCAGCGCCTGCGGATCGGGCGCGGGGACCGGGGGCGGTCCAGGCTCCGGTTCGGGTTCCGGCTCCGGTGCGGGCGGGACGGGTTGGGCGGATTCCACGTACCAGGCCGCCACGTACCCCTCGACTCCCTTCGGGTCGCGCACCCGCAGCCACTGGTTCACCACGCCGATCTTGGCCCTGGCCGGGCCTTCGGCCTCGATGACGCGCAGCACCGTCCCGGCGGGTTCGATGGCGAGCGTGTCAGACGCGGTGGACGGCTGGGATCGGAGACGCAGGCCCGAGTCCAGGTCGCTGAAGACCCGCACGAACAGGTCCGTTTCGACCGGGGGCGGCTGCGGGACCGGCGGCGAGGCGGCCTGTCCGTCGTAGAAAACAAGCGCGGTGATGACCTTCCTCGCCGGGCGCCCGAACCCGTAACGGACGGTGAGCAGGGTGTCCTTGTTGTCGGGCGGGTAGGGCCAGGGGTCGAGCATCAGGTAATCGTCGCCCTGTTTGGCGTAGAGCACCACCCAGTGGTTTTGCAAGCCTTTGGCGAGCGAACGGTCGGTCTCGACCACCACCGGCTGGCCGCGGGCGATGGCGGCGTCAATCTCGGCGGTGGGCGCGTCGTGGTCGCGGGACAGGATCAGGTTCCTGTAGGTCAGGCGCGGGAAGGCCAGCGGCAGCGCTCCCCAGACCACCAGCGGGCCGATGAAGCCGTTGCCCGATCCCAAATCCTTGAGCTTCTGGTTGAGGGTCTTGGGCGTCTCGTTATAGCCGTAGCCGTTGACCAGCATGGCCAGGGCGGTGACGGCGCAGCCATCGGTGCCGAGGGTCACATCGCCGAAACCGAGTTTGACGTTCTTCCAATCGGGGTCTTGCTGGGAGAGGTAGTTGGGGGTAAAAGCCATTTTCGCCTCGCTTTTTAATCAGACCGACATGCTCTCATTATACAAAAGAATCATCCCTGGCGGTGAAAGGGTTAGCGGCTCACTACTGCCGGCTCAAAGCCTGTGCTTTCCGGCTGGTTTTCTCCTACAGACTTGTTGTGTAAAAGAAAGATGGCTCTTCCGCAATTACGGGAAAGAGCCTAAACACAAAGGGTCACGAAGGCGCTCAAAGGGAGAAAAGGCGCACTGCCGGACGCGTTTTCCTTCGTTGACTGATATGAAAATAGGGCGCGGACTCCAGCGTCTCCCGACGTTGGCGCCAAAGTCTGGAGACTTTGGACTCCTT
Source organism: Chloroflexota bacterium (assembly GCA_049324115.1). Classification (GTDB taxonomy): domain Bacteria; phylum Chloroflexota; class Anaerolineae; order Anaerolineales; family Villigracilaceae; genus UBA5796. The sequence goes on along the minus strand of JBMOMN010000020.1, from coordinate 299,787 downwards.
TTTCATCCTTCGGGGTGAACGGAGTTCATGGATACTTTGTGTTCCTTCGTGTTTCAAAGGTTTTCCCGGTAAAAACGGGAGAGCCAGAAAGATTTAAACGCTCAGCGCAAGACCTGACATCTTGCGCTGAGTTCGGTCTTTGAGCGGAGCAAGGATTAGGTTCCTTCGAACTTGAACGAGAGGTTGACCTTGACCCGGTAAGCGGCGATCTTCCCGTTTTCGATGGTGGTGTCGAATTGAAGCACTTCGGCCACGCGCAGGTCGCGCAGGGTTTTGGAGGCCTGCTCGACCGCGTTCGCCACGGCCTTTTCCCAGGATTCGGTGCTGGTTCCAACGAGGGTGATCACTTTGTAAATACTTTCAGACATTTCGTACCTCCTTCGGTTGGTAAAAGAACGACTGTATATACTATACAGCCCGCGCAGGCGAATTTCAACTAATAAAGAAGCCGCGTTCATCACGCGGCCTGCTGAACACTGATTACTGAAAACTGATGACTGGACCTAAACCTTCCCGGTGATCATTGCCATCTTGACTTCGCCGATGGCTTTGGTGATCTGGATCTCGCGCGGGCAGGCGACGGTGCAGTTGTAGGTGGTGTGACAGCGCGCCACGCCGGAGGTCTCGGCCAGGATTTCGAGACGCTCGGAAGCGGCCTCGTCGCGGGTGTCAAAGATGAAACGGTGGGCGTTGACGATGGCCGCCGGGCCGAAGTAGTCGTCGCTGGCCCAAAAGGACGGGCAGGAGGTGGTGCAGGCGGCGCACAGGATACACTTGGTGGTGTCGTCGAAGCGCTCGCGGTCCTCCTGGCTTTGCAGGCGTTCGCGTCCGTCTTCGGGGACCGGGCTGCCGGTGATGAAGTAGGGCAGGATCTTCTTGTAGTTGTCGAAGAAGGGTCCCATGTCCACGATCAGGTCTTTGATGACCCTCAGGCCGAGGATCGGTTCGACGGTGATCTTTGCGCCAAAATCCTTGACCAGCGACTTGCAGGCCAGGTAGTTGCGCCCGTTGATGCGCATGGCGTCTGAGCCGCACACGCCGTGGGCGCAGGAGCGGCGGAAGGCCAGCGTACCGTCCTCGTAGCCCTTGACGCGCTCCAGCAGGTCGAGCACGCGGTCGGTCGGCTCGGCTTCGAGGGTGTAGGTCTCGTAATGGAATTTGGTGTCTCTCTCAGGGTTGAAGCGGAATATCTTCATGGTGACCTGCATGATGAGCCTCCTCTACTAATAAACGCGTTCTTTCGGCTGGAATTTGGTGATCGTCACCGGCTTGTACTTGATGACCGGTTTGCCGTCTTCCATCCAGATGAAGGTGTGCTTCAGCCAGTTGGCGTCGTCGCGCTTGGAGAAGTCCTCACGGGCGTGGCCGCCGCGGCTCTCTTTACGGTTCAAGGCGCTGAGCGTCACCACCTCGGCCAGTTCGAGCAGGTTGCCCAGTTCCCAGGTGTTGAGCAGGTCGGTGTTGAAGATCTTGCCGGTGTCGGTGACGCGCACCTGTTTGAAGCGTTCCTTGAGTTCGCGGACTTTGGCCAGGGCGTTGGTCATGCCCTCCTCGGTGCGGAAGACGCCCACGTCGTCGAACATGACCTTTTTCATCTCGTTGCCGATGGTGAGCACGTTTTCCTTGCCGCTGCCGTTGCGCAGCCCGTCGAGCTGCCGGTTGGTGTAATCCAGCGGGTCGGACGGGAGCGGCTGGAAGTCCGCGCCTTTGGCGTATTCGGCCGCCCGCAGCCCGGCGTGTTTGCCGAAGACGATGATGTCGAGCAGGGAATTGGTCCCCAGGCGGTTGGCCCCGTGGACCGAGACACAGGCCACTTCTCCCGCAGCGTACAGGCCGAGCATGACCGTGCCTTTCTCATCCTTGAGCGCCTCGCCGTACATATTGGTCGGGATGCCGCCCATGGTGTAGTGCGCCGTCGGCTGGATCGGCATGGGCTGGGTCATCGGGTCAATCCCCAGGTAAACCCGGTTGAAGTCTATGATGTCAGGCAGTTTGTGGAGCAGCTGTTCGGCAGTGACCTTGACCGGCGACCCGTCGGGGTTGGTGCGCCCGTCAATGGCTGCGAATTTGTTGACGATTTCGGGGCGGGTGTCGAGGTAAATGTAATTCGAGCCGTTGATGCCGCGCCCTTCCCGGATCTCGAGGTAGATCGCCCGGCTGATGACGTCCCGCGAGGCCAGATCCTTGACCGTGGGAGCGTATTTCGGCATGAAGCGCTCGCCCTTGCCGTTGATCAGCACGCCGCCTTCGCCGCGTACGCCTTCGGTGATCAGGATGCCGAGTTTGTAGATACCGGTGGGGTGGAACTGGAAGAATTCCATGTCTTCGAGCGGCAGGCCGCGCCGCAGGGTGATGGCGGGACCGTCGCCGGTGTAGGCGTAGGCGTTGGAGGTGATCTCCCAGATGCGCCCATGGCCGCCGGTGGCGAAGATGATGGCTTTGGCGTGGAAGACGTGCAGTTCGCCGGTGGCGAGTTCCACCGCCACCACGCCGACCGCCGCGCCGTTATTGACCAGCAGGTCGAGCACCTGGAATTCGTCGTAGAAGTTGACGTTATTTTTGAGACACTGCTGGTACAGCGTTTGCAGGATCATGTGCCCGGTCCGGTCGGCGGCGTGGCAGGCCCGGCGGACGGGTTTGCCGGTGGCGTTGTTGGTGTGGCCGCCGAACGGGCGCTGCGAGATGCGGCCTTCGGGCGTGCGGTCGAAAGGCAGGCCCATGTGTTCGAGTTCGTAAACGGCGGGGATGGCTTCGTTGCACATGAACTCGATGGCATCCTGGTCGCCGAGGTAGTCGGAGCCTTTGACCGTGTCGTAGGTGTGCCATTCGGGATGGTCTTCCTCGTAGTTGCCGAGGGCCGCGCCCACGCCGCCCTGGGCCGCGCCGGTGTGCGAACGGGTGGGATAGAGTTTGCTGATGACGGCCGTCTTGGCGGTCTTGGAGGCGTAGAGACCGGCCATCAGCCCCGCGCCGCCTGCCCCGACGACCACGACTTCGAATTGATGAGTTTTCATTGATACCGTCCTAAGAAGTCCAGATGACGTAAACGCCCATGGCGCTGAAGGCCAGCAGGAGCACGATCACAATAAAGCGGAAGGCCAGGCGCTGCCACGGTCGGACGAAATAATCGTCCAGCACGCTGAGCAGGCCGTGGAGTCCGTGCGAGGCGGCGATGAGCAGGAACAGGCTGGCGGTCGCCTTCCAGAAGGGGGTCGCCCAGGGGGCGATGTCCGGGATATTCGAGTTCTGCACGTGCAGGGCGTTGGGCATGAAAGCCCAGCGCAGCAGGTCGGCCAGGTTCATTTGCGTCCGCGCGCCCATGATCAAGGCCCCGACGACGCCGACGATGACCAGGAAGTACATGGCCAGGGCCGTCAGGCGGGTGAAGATCCACATCAGCATTTCGAAATTGAGGCCGCGTTTGGCCAGGGGCAGGTTGCGTGATTTTGTGGCAGCCATGCTAACCTCCCAATGCGGTCTGGACAATGACGATGACCGCGATGCCGTAGAGGGGCAGGAAGACCGCCCACTCCATCCAGATGGCTTCGCGCTGGTATTCGAGCAGCTTCGGCCACAGGTCCAGGATCGTGATCCGCAGGCCGTTGATGGCGTGGAATAAGGCGCAGAAAATGACGAAAAGCTGGAACCACCAGGCTTCGTAGATCCCGTTCGTGAATTTGCCGAATTCGCCGCCCAAGAAGGAAGCCAGGATGTGCAAACTGACGAACAGGACGATTCCCAGCCCGCTGATGCGGTGCAGGAGCCAGGCGAGCTGTACTCCTCCCCCCTGGTAGCGCAGCCCTGAGGCCACGCTGATGTTGCGTTCACGCGACATGGACGCCTCCTGTGAAGATGGTTTGGGGTCTCTGGCCGAATTATCGCATGGAGGTTAATCCCAAGAAAGTGACAAACTACATGGATATTTCATTCCAGACATCCTCTAAAAAAGTGGTCAGAGACCCTTATAATCCGATTTGGATGTCGGTGCTTATTCTATCTTAATTCCAGACGTTTGACTCTTATCAGGTAGAATCACCCATATCGCAGCCTTTTTTCCAGGAGGTAGGCATGTCAGGTTCACATTTGAGCCGGCGGGACTTCATGAAAGCCGCGACCGGCGTCGTTGGCGGGTTCATCACCGCCGCCCTGGGGATACCGGCGGTCGGGTTCCTCGTCGCCCCGGCGATGCGGGAAGACAAGGCCGGCGCGCCGATCGCCGTCGGCAAATTGGAAGATATCCCGGTCGGGAAGTTCCACCCCTTCTCGTTCACGGTCACCAAGGTCAACGGTTGGGAACGCACCGCCAGCAACTATGGCGGGTACATCCTGCGCCGCTCCGAAGCGCCGGACGATATCCTGATCCTGTCCAGCCGCTGCACCCACCTCTCCTGCACCGTCAACTGGAGCGAGGACGCCAACGCCTTCCTGTGCCCCTGCCACGACGCCAAATTCGGCCCGGACGGGCAGGTGCTGGACGGCCCGCCGCCCGAACCCCTCGGTCATTTCGAATACAGCGTGGACGACCAGGGCCTCCTGACCATCGTCCCCGTCGAACTCAAGTCGGAGGCCTGACCATGTGGCAAAAACTCTATACCTGGCTGGATGAACGCCTGGGCCTCGGCGAAATGTACACCAACCTGCTCGACCGCCCGGAGCCGAAAGGCAACTGGTGGAATACCCTCGGTTCGGCCAGCCTGTTCCTTTTCATCTTGCAAGGCGCAACCGGCATTTTCCTGACGGTCTACTACACCCCCTCCCCCGACCACGCCTACGACAGCATCACCTACATTATGAACGACGTGGCCTTCGGCTGGCTGATCCGCGGCATCCATCACTGGGGCGCAAGCCTGATGGTGCTGGTGGTCTTCATCCACATGGTGCGCGTCTTCGTGACCGCCTCGTACAAGTACCCGCGTGAATTGACCTGGCTGGTCGGCGTGGGATTGCTGCTCCTGACCCTGGGGATGGGCTTCACCGGCTACCTGCTGCCCTGGCACCAGATGGCTTATTGGGCCACCACGGTCGGGACGCAGATCGCCGGCAGCGTGCCCTTCCTCGGCGAATTCATCCTCAAGGCCCTGCGCGGCGGCCCGGACCTGAGCGCGCTCACGTTACAGCGCTTTTTCTCGGCCCACATCTGGATGCTGCCCGCCCTGCTGGCCGGGCTGATCGGCGTACACCTGTACCTCATCATCAGGCACGGCGAATCCCATTTCCCGGATGAAGAAGATTAGCATTCGCGGAGGCAGACTCATGAACCAAGAAACCAAGAAAAATATCCACGCAAAATACGAACGCGAACTGCAAAAGGGCGAGCGCTTCTGGCCGGACAGCATCTTCAAGGATGTGATCGTCTCCCTGGGGCTGTTCGTCCTGCTCATCCTGCTGGCGACCTTCGTCGGCGTGCATACGCCCCCCAAGGCCGACCCCTCCGACACCTCCTACGTGCCCCGCCCGGAGTGGTACTTCCTGTTCCTGTTCAAGTTCCTGGCGCTTTACGGGCAGATCCCGGTGCTGGGCAAGATCGAGTTCATCGCCACGGTCATCATCCCCGGCGCGGTCATCCTGGTGCTGACCCTGCTGCCGTTCATCGAAAAGTCGCCTTACCGTCACTACGGCAAGCGCATCCTGCCGATCAGCGTGATGACCATTTTTATCGTCAGCATGGTCACACTGACCCTGATCGCGGACATCCCCACCACCTCCGGCGACGACGGCTTCTACCTGGCCGGGTGGACCCAGACCATCGGCGGGCTGGTCGTTCCGGGCCTGGCCTTTTTGGGATTGTTCGTCATGGCGTTCACCATGAAAGAAAAAGCCAAAGGCGGGATGGTCTGGACGACGGTCATCGCCTCGGCGCTGATGGTGGTCTTTACCGGGATCACCCTGGGGTACGCGCCGGCCGCCGAAGCGGAGGCCGCTGAGGTTCCCGTCACGCTCCCGGACCAGATCACCGCCGGGCAGGACCTCTACTCCGTCCACTGCGTCGAATGTCACGGGGACGATGGGTCTGTTTCCGTTATCGAGGGCGTGGAGGGGCTGGAGGGCGAGGAGCTGACCCCGATCAACAGCCGCGACGTGCTTTACACCATCACCGACTCAGCCATGCAGGAAGTGATCGCCTACGGACGCCCGACGGCGGGCATGAACCCGTTCGGCAAGGCCTACGGCGGCGAACTGACCCGCAGCGAGATTGATTACATCGTCACCTTCATGCGCTACGCCTGGGACGACCGCTTCGAGATGCCGCCGATCAAGCCGCTCTACCCGGCATTGGCCGAAGGCGAAGCGCCGTCTTACGACGTTCACATCGCCCCGATCGTCAAACGTTACTGTATCTCCTGCCACCGCGAGGGCAAGGAAAACAACAACTACCTGATGGGCACGTATGACGAAATCCTGAACAGCGGCGACAACGGCCCGAACGTGGCCGCGGGCGACCCGGAGAGCATCCTGCTCCTGACCCTCCAGGGGACTCCCATCCTGGACGATAACGGCGACGAACTGGTCGGCACGATGCCGCCCAACAAGCAGCTCAATGCCGATATCATTGACGTGTTCCTGCGCTGGGTCATGGCCGGGATGCCGCAGACCGCCGAACAGGCCGCGGCCCTCTCGACCGCGCCGGTCCCGACGCCGACGCCATAGCCATCCGCCAGCCGTAGAAACAAAGGCCGTCTCGTCATCGAGGCGGCCTTTTGAATTGGGTGCTTTCATTTCAGTTGAAATGCCAAACCTGACAGGTTTTGCGTTTTTCGAACCTTCGGGACGCTCCTCCTCGCGAATTATGAGCATTGTGTAAGAATTTGCCGGGGGACGGTTGAGGCCGGTAAGGTTCGTCCGTACCATGCCATCCAATTTGGGACTGTTCAGGTCCAAAACTCAAGAAGGAGAACAGATGAAACGCGTCACTTTATGGGTAAGTATCATGCTCGCTGCCGGTATCTTCCTTTCGGCCTGCGGAGGGCAGTCTGCCGTCCAGCCGCCCGCCGGTAACCCGACCGGCCTTCCGGCGGCTACGGAAACGGAACCAACCCCGACGGTCAGCGAAGAACCCGTCATCCCGACCGGGGAACCGGCCGCCCCGACGGAACCCGCTCCGGCGGGCGGACCGGTCGAGGTCCAGGTCACGCTCGGCGATAACTGGATCCAGTCGTCGCAGACCACATTCAAGGTCGGCGTGACCTACCGCTTCGTCATCACCAACACCGGCCGCCGCAACCACATGTTCGACATCTCGAAGCCCGCCGAAAAGACGACCAGCGCCATCCGGGAGGCGATGCAGAACGCCATCCTGTCGGTCTCAGACGACCAGTTGCCGCCCGGCGCGCAGGTGACGGTGGACTTTACTTTCACATCCCCGGCCGCCCCCGGCGAGCTGGAGTTTGCCTGCCTGATCGAGCGGCATTACAAGGACGGGCAATACCTGGGGATCGTGGTCGAGCCGTAAATCACAATAGAGTCCACTGCAAAAGGGTTAATCTCACCGCGAAGACGCGAAGCCCGCGAAGGAAATCTTCAGGATTCTTCTCCTGATCCTTCGAGAACCTTCAAGAAATTCTTCGCGTTCTCCCCAGCACCACCCGCTGGGGCAGGTGTCGTGGCCTTTGCGGTAAAAAGGTTTTTTGTAGTAAAGTTACAATAAGTTTGGGAAAGAATTAAAAGAGCGGCGCATTGAGTAACGCGCCGCTCTTCCGTGCTTACCTGTCTCCGTGCCTGCCTACCCCATGTGCTGGATGACCGCATCCCCGAACTCGGAGCATTTGAGCAGGGTGGCCCCGTCCATCAGGCGCTCGAAGTCGTAGGTGACGGTCTTGGCGGCGATGGCCCCTTCCATGCCCTTGACGATCAGGTCGGCGGCCTCGCCCCAGCCCAGGTAGCGGAACATCATCTCGCCGGAGAGAATGACCGAGCCGGGGTTGACCTTGTCCAGGTCGGCGTATTTGGGGGCGGTGCCGTGGGTGGCCTCGAAGATGGCGTGGCCGGTCTCGTAGTTGATGTTCGCGCCGGGGGCGATCCCGATCCCGCCCACCTGGGCTGCCAGCGCATCGGAGAGGTAGTCGCCGTTCAGGTTGAGGGTGGCGATCACGTCGTAGTCACGCGGGCGGATGAGGGTGAATTGCAGGCTCACGTCGGCAATCGAGTCTTTGATGAGCAGCATCTTCTTCCATTTGCCGCCGCCGTGGGTGTCCCACAGTTCCAGGGCTTCTTCCACTTCCTGCTTGATGTCGTTCTGCTGGGCGGGGGACATCATCTCGAAGCCGGGGTCCACCAGTTTGGCGTTGTCTTCCACGCTCAGGCCGGGATTGTGTTCCTTGTTGCCCAAAATCCAGGTCTCGCGCTCGGTGACGATCCTGTCCCGGAACTCGCGCTTGGCGACGCCGTAGCCCCAGTCCTTGAACGCGCCTTCGGTGAACTTCATGATGTTGCCCTTGTGGACGAAATTGACGCTCTTGCGCCTGTTGTCCAGCGCCCACTGGATCGCGGCCCGGACCAGGCGCTCGGTGCCCTCGACCGACACGGGCTTGATCCCGATCCCGGCGGTATCCGGGAAGCGCATCTTCTTGTATTCGGCGGGGAAAGCCTCTTTGAACAATTCCTTGAATTTCCTGTTTTCTTCCGTCCCCTCACGGAATTCGATGCCGGTGTAAATATCTTCGGTGTTCTCGCGGAAAATAACCATGTCCACGTATTCGGGGTGGACCACGGGCGAGGGCACGCCCTTGTACCAGCGCACCGGGCGCTGGCAGACGTACAGGTCGAGCAGTTTGCGCAGGGCCACGTTCAGCGAGCGGATGCCGCCGCCGATGGGCGTGGTCAGCGGCCCCTTGATCCCGACCAGGAATTCTTTGAAGGCCTCGGTGGTCTCGTCCGGGAGCCAGGTCTGCCACAGCTTGAACGGCTTCTCGCCTGCGTAAACTTCCATCCAGTGGATCTTGCGCTTGCCGCCGTAGGCCTTCTGAACGGCCGCGTCGAACACTTTAACGGAAGCCCGCCAGATGTCCCGCCCTGTGCCGTCGCCTTCCACGAAGGGGATGATCGGGTTGTCGGGAACCTGTAATTTACCGTCCTTGATCGAAATTTTTGCCCCGCCTGCGGGGACTTTTACGTTTTGATACGCCATCTTGCTTCTCCTTTGGGAAAATTTCGGGCGGATTGTAACATCCGGCTTTTTCAAACCCAAGTGACGATTGTCACGAAATCGCCGCTATTTTGATGCGCTTTACCGGGAATTGATACATTATACCCTTGACAATATCTGGGGGTTGCATAAAATTACGCCCAATATGTACGCATCCCCGGTGATACCAAAAGACAAAGAAAAAAACACTGCCCCGGAGTGTTTCTGTTTCAGGAAATCAGAGAGTCGCCAAAAGCGGCTCTCTTTTTTTGCAACTTAATCCCAAACCCAAAGGAGAGAAGAGATGTCCACCCAAACCAAGTCCCCAGTCCTCGGCTACCTGCCCGACGACACCCCGCCCCTCGGGGCGATGCTCAGCCTCGGCTTCCAGCAGTTCCTGACCATGTTCCCCGCCACGGTGCTGGTCGCCATCCTGACCAAGTTCGACGTCGGGATCACCCTGCTGGCTTCGGGCCTGGGCACGATCGTGGCCCTGCTGGTCTCGAAGCGCAAGATCCCGATGTATTACGGCTCGTCGTTTTCGTACATTGCGGTCATCATCACCGTGATGAGCCGCTTCGCCCCGGAATGCTACAACTCGGCTGCGGTCTACTGCCCTGAAGGGGTGAAGATCGTCCAGGTGGGCATCATCCTGACCGCCGTCTTCGAAATCCTGGTGGGACTGCTCATCATGCGGGCCGGCAAATCCGCCCTCGACCGGGTGCTGCCGCCCATCGTCACCGGCTCGATGGCCATGGTCATCGGCGTGGCCCTGGCCAACGCCGCCCTGGGTCCCGCCGGGAACTGGGCCGCACCCGAAGTCGCCGCCAAGACCTGGCTGGTGGCCTTCATCACCCTGCTGGCGACCGTCCTGTTCTCGGTCTACCTGCAAGGCAAAGGGCTGATCGGGATGCTGCCGATCCTGCTCGGGGCCATCTTCGGCTACCTGGTCGCCATCCCGTTCGGGCTGGTCAATTTCGGGAACGTCGCGGCTGCGCCCTGGTTCGCGGCGCCCAAGTTCACTTTCCCGGCCTTCACCGATCCCAACGCCTGGGGGATGGCCTTGAGCATCGCCCTCATCTTCATCGCCACCGTCCCCGAATCGACCGCCCACCTGTACCAGATGAGCCTTTACATTGACGAACTGGCCGCCGAGTTGAAGCGTAAACCCTTCAACATCAAGGAACTCATCGGCCTCAACCTGGTCGCCGACGGCGCGGACGACCTCGTGGTCGGTTTCCTGGGTGGCTGCGCCGGGACGAACTACGGCGAGAACAACTCGCTCATGGCGATCACCCGCAACTACTCCACCGCCGTGCTGATGGCGGCCGGGGCCATGGCCGTGGTCTTCGGCTTCTTCGGCAAACTGGTGGCGCTGGTCAACACCATGCCGGCCGCGGTCGTCGGCGGGTTGAGCATCTACCTGTTCGGCGTGATCGGGATGCAGGGCGTGGCCCTCATCCAATCCGAGAAGGTCAACCTGTTCGACCCAAAACAACTCGCGGTCGGCGCGATCATCCTCATCCTTGGCATCGGCGGCAACCTGACCCTCGCCAACGGCGTCTTCCCGTTCCAGGTCCCGTTCCTGTTCCCCAACGGCATCCCGGCCATCGTCTTTGCCGCCATCGTCGGCATCCTGGTCAACGCCATTTTCCTGGTCTTCAAGACATCCAAAGTCCAGGCCGGATAAAACCGTTCCGGGCCAATAAAGTTGTACAATGGGGATTGGGAGCGGCTCTGCGCCCAATCCCCTTCCGTTGCCTGAATTTTGTCCCTGCCCGAACCTTTACACCCGGATCGTTCGCCCCGCAGCCGGTATCCCGCCAAATCGAACCTTACCTGCCCCTGGTCATTTCTCCACCAACATCCCGCTGATGTATTTATGCAGCACGCTGGAGATCAGCGTCTGGTAGGGGATGCCCTCCCGCATGGCGCGTTTTTGCAAGTCGAGCAGGTCTTTTTCCGAGATGCGGATGTTGACCCGTTTATCTTTGCGCAACGCGGCGCGGGCGTAGGCGCGATATTGTGCGGCTTGCTCTTCGACGTTTTTCACAGACTGCCATTCGTCATTCTCATAGGCTGCCAGTAATTCGAGTTCTTCTTGGGTTAATTTCAGGTCACTCATTCTGCACGTCCTCTCAAATATTTTCGGGTGGCTTTGCGGCTTGGGATGATCGTTTTCAAGAAAATCTCGTCCTCGGTTTCGACAAAAGGGACGAGATAAACGTAGTCGTTCATCTGCACCACGAAAATCTTTTGTCCACTATACTTTTCCTGGTTGGGATGTTCCAAAACAGCCAGCAAAAAGCCTCGCTCGATATGAAAAAGAACGTCCTCGAAAGAAACACTCCTTTCGGCTCTCAGCGCTTCGTTCTTTTCGTTGCTCCAGGAAAAGGGCTTCACGCTTCGATAATAGCACGATGTGTGCTTTTTGGCAACAACTTGTAACTTGATACTTGGAACCTGGAATATGCTCAAACTCCCCGGCCTGATCGATCCCCACGTCCACGTGCGCGAACCCGGAGGTACCCACAAGGAAGACTGGGATACCGTCACCCAATCCGCGCTGGCAGGCGGCGTGACGATGCTCCTCGCCATGCCGAATACGAAACCTCCGATATTCGATGATTCGACCCTCGATATCGCCCTCGAAGCGGCCAGTCAAAAAGCCCGCTGCGACTACGCCCAGTTCATCGGTGCAGGGCCTGATAACGCCGAAGCCGCCGCCAGCCTGGCATACCGTTCCGCCGGGCTGAAAATGTACCTCGACTCGACCTTCGGCGAACTGCGCCTGGACGACATGAGCCTGTGGATGCCGCACTTCGAGCGCTTCCCGAAGGATATGCCCATCGTCCTGCACTCCGAATCCCGGACGATGGCTGCCGGGATATTATTCGCCGCCCTCTACGACCGCCCGGTCCACATCGCCCACATCTCGCTCAGGGAAGAAGTGCTGCTCATCAAGGCTGCCAAGGAGCGCGGCATCAAGGTCACCTGCGAAGTCTGCCCGCACCACCTTTTTTTGACCGCAGATTTCCCTCTCCCTGAGGGAGAGGGGCCAGGGGTGAGGGTGAACGGTAGAAAAGAGGTCCGTCCCCGCCTTGCCAGCCGGGAAGACGTCGAAGCCCTGTGGGCCAACCTCGACGTGATTGACTGCTTCGCCACCGACCACGCCCCGCACACCCTGGCCGAAAAAGATTCCGACAACCCGCCTCCCGGCTTCCCCGGCGTGGAGACCATCCTGCCCCTGCTGCTGACCGCGGTTCACGATAAACGATTAACCATTAACCAACTCATCGAAAAAATGCACACCAATCCTCGCCGCATCTTCCACCTCCCAGACCAGCCCGAAACCTGGGTCGAAGTGGACGATGCCGCCGAATACGAGATCCACGCCGCAGATTTGCGTTCCCGCTGCGGCTGGACTCCCTTCGAAGGCTGGCGGGTCAAAGGACGAGTCGCCCGCGTCGTGTTGCGCGGCCGTGAGGCGTTCAGGGATGGCAGGATTCTGGTCGAACCCGGTTACGGTCGAAATGTGAGAAGATGATCGTTTGCTGTATAATGTTTCAAGACAAAGGAGCAAGATATGGAGTACACCCCATCTTATCGGATCAACGTGCAGAAACGCGATGTCATTGTACGGTTCCGCCGCGAATTGATTGACCAGGAAACATTGGGGAGGTTTCTCGACTATCTCGAACTCGAGTCCATTCGCAGGCGGAGTCAGTTGACAGAAGATCAGGCCTCCGGGTTGGCAGATGAAATTGATAAAACCGTTTGGGAAAATCTCAAGAAAGCCTTCCTGGAGGACTAGGTCTTGGCACGTGTTGTAGTGGACACGAACGTTATTTTTTCCGCTCCGGTCAGCGGGAAAGAATCTGCTTTTTCGGAAATACTATTACAGTCAAAGAATGAGTTCTATGCTTGCGAAACCACCCTGGTAGAGATATTTAAGCATAAAGAAAAGATTCTAAAATTCTCCCGCTTTTCAGACGATGATTTGGTGCGATTCTATTACATAATACTCAACCGTCTTAACTTATACAAAGAAACATTGATCGCTCCTGAACATCGTAAAGCAGCCTATAACTTATGCCATGATATTGACGAGACTGACGCTCCTCATGTCGCCTTGACCCTTGAATTGGATGCCATCCTTTGGACCGGGGACAAGCGGTTGAAAGAGGGTCTGAAGAAAAAGGGATTCAAGGATTTCTTTGTCCCTGACATTTCCCGATAACGCGAACCTGACAGCCAACTGTCAGGTTTTTCATAATCAAATGTAAAACGATAGTGGTAGCGTGAATAGAAAATTTCGCCTCATATTATTGCGCAAACTCCTGCGCCTGCTTTTCAGGAAAGAACTTTCCATCCCCGAAAGCCGCGCCCGCTCGGAAAAGTACGCCCGGTTGGTTGGGAAGGTCCCGCTCCACGTGCAGGTGGAGGCGCTGCAAATCGGCGATATCTACACCGAATGGATCACCCCGCCGGATGCCGCGGCGCAGCGCGTCATCCTGTACCTGCACGGCGGCGGATACGTCTCCGGGTCGGTGGCGATCCACAAGCTGCTGTGCGTGGCGCTGGCCCAGGCCACCGGGACTCGCGTGTTGCTCCCGGAATACCGCCTGGCCCCGGAGAATCCCTTCCCGGCCGCGCTGGAAGATGCCCTGTCCGCCTATCGTTGGCTGCTGGACCAGGGAGTTGCGCCTGCGGACATCGTCATTGCCGGGGATTCAGCCGGCGGCGGCCTGAGCCTGGCAGCCACCCTGTCCTTGCGCGGGACGGGTGAAGCGCTCCCGGCGGCGCTGGTCTGCCTCTCGCCCTGGGCCGACCTGACCCTCTCCAGCGCTTCGCACCGCGCCAAAGCCAATGCCGACCCTGTCCTCTACGAAAAGGAATTGCGCTACTGGGCCTTGAGTTACACGGACGAAGCCAACCTGTCCAACCCGATGGTTTCGCCGGTCTACGCCAATTTCCACGGTTTCCCGCCGATGCTGATCCAGGTCGGGAGCGAGGAGATCCTGCTGGATGACGCCGTCGCTGTAGCCGAAAAGGCCAAAGCCGCGGGCGTGGACGTGACCCTGAGAGTCTGGCCGGGGATGTGGCACGTCTGGCACGCGGCCGGGACGTGGCTGCCCGAAAGCCGGGCGGCGCTCGACGAGATCGGCCGGTTCGTGGGCGGGCGGTTTGGCACAAAGATGAGAGATTGAACCGCAAAGAGCGCGAAGAACACGAAGCAAAATTAGTGAGCGGTATTGATGGTACGCTATGTCCGATAATTATGGCAGGATATTGGCAAAAATGATTTTAGGGAAAATATAAGGATGGCATAGATGAAAGAACTTCCTATGATTTTAATTTCAGGTTTTGCATTTGGCCTAGTTATAGGGTATTTATCTTGGTTTGCAATTAAACCCGGTGAAAAAGGTTTTACTATGAGAACCGTTGCTGCTTTTATCAGCACAGTAATTGGGGCAGGTGTCACATTAGCTTTTCCGGCAGGAACTAATGTTTTTACCGGATATTCGATTGGTTTGGCAACCGGGTTCTTTTTTACACCATCACAAAAATGGTTTTTTGTCGCGTTAGAAAATCGAAAAGAAAATATTGACAAAGAGAAAAAGAAGAAGACACAATCAAAACAGGATGAACGGAGGCTATTTTTAATTGATGAATGGCCGAAAATTGAAAAAGTAATAAGTGATGCGTTAAGGCGTTCGATTTTCTGGGTGGAAAAAGATGAATTATTGAGAAATTTACCTTTTGATGATGATAATGTAGTTTTGATGATGAGTTACTATGCATACTTGCACCACGATAGAGTGAAGTTTGAATATTCTGTTTTGAACGGAGAACCAAGATTGACAAAAATTCCGCTTGACACAGTACCAAAGTAGAGAATCTTGTCGAAACAGAATCCGTCCCATCTGCCGCGTGAGTCTGAGCGGAGAAACCTTGCAGCCAGGAAAGAATCCCAGTCTCGAATCTCCGGTTACCAGTTACCAGCCCCCAATTACCAATCCCAAATCACCAAGGAGTAAAGAATGCCCACTGATCCCCAATCCCCCTACCTGCCCTTCGGCGACAATACCCACGCGCCCTGGTACGGCAAGGACATCCTGTCGGTCAAGCAGTTCAGCCGGGCCGACCTGGAGTACATCTTCGGCGTGGCGCACGAAATGCGCGGCATGGTCGAGCGGGTCGGGACGTTCGACCTGCTGAAAGGCAAGATCCTCGCCAACCTGTTCTACGAGCCTTCGACCCGCACCTCGTCGTCGTTCACGGCGGCCATGGAACGGCTGGGCGGCAGCGTCATCCCGATCAACGAGGTCAAATACTCGTCGGTTTCGAAGGGGGAGAGCCTGCCCGATACCATCCGTACGCTCGAATGTTACGCCGACGTGATTGTGCTGCGCCACCCCGAAGTCGGCTCGGCGGCCATCGCGGCCAAAGCGGCCCGCAAGCCGGTGCTCAATGCCGGCGATGGGGTGGGTGAGCATCCTACCCAGGCATTGCTGGATACGTTCACCATTTTCGAGGAACTCGGCTCCGGCCAGATCGACGGCATGACCGTCACCATGCTCGGCGACCTGAAATATGGCCGCACCGTCCACTCGCTGGCCCGCCTGCTGACCCTCTTCGACGTGAAACTCAACTATGTCTCGCCCGACATCCTGCGCATGCCCAAAGACGTGATGGACGAGGTGGCTGCCAAGGGTATCCCGCAGGCCGAGTTTGGTTCGCTCAGCGAAGTGCTGCCCGAAACCGACGTGCTCTACGTCACCCGCGTCCAGAAGGAGCGCTTCGAAGACCCCGCCGATTACGAAAAGGTGAAAGGCGCGTTCGTGATAGACCCCGAGATCATGCAAGCCGCCAAGCAGCAGATGATCGTCATGCACCCCCTGCCGCGCGTCGGCGAGATCAGCGTGGATTTCGACGACGATCCCCGCGCCGCCTACTTCCGCCAGATGGAGTACGGCCTGTACGTGAGAATGGCGTTGCTGGCGATGGTGTTGGGGAAGGCGTAGAGACGTACACACGTAGACAGGTACACAGGGAACACGGCGGCGTGTCTACTTTGTGTACCTGTTTCCCTGTATACTTACACTATGGAAACCTTCTTCTCTTTCCTCGACAGACGGGTGGACGACTGCTCCTCCCTGCTCTGCATCGGACTCGACCCGCACGTCAGCGATTTGAGCGAACCCACAGCGAAAGCGGCGCGGGACTTTTGCCTGAATCTCGTTAAAGCGACCGCGCCCTACGCTGCCGCGTTCAAGCCCAACGCCGCCTTCTTCGAGTTCTTCGGCCCCGACGGCTGGACCGCGCTCAAGGACGTTATCCAGGCTATCGGCGAAGAATCGGCCCGGATGGGTTCGATGATCCCGGTCATCCTCGACGCCAAGCGCGGCGACATCGCCTCCACCGCCGAAGCCTATGCAAAATCGGCCTTCGAGCATCTCGGCGCGCACGCCATCACCCTCAATCCGTACCTGGGCCGGGACTCCATCGAGCCGTTCATCGGGACTCCCGAAAAGGGCGCGTTCCTGCTGTGCAAGACCTCCAACGCCGGTTCGATGGACTTGCAGAACCTGCTGGTGCTCCCGGTCGGTGCGGAGAGCTCCGCGCCGCTGTACATTTACGTGGCCCACCTGGCCCGGCAATGGAACGTGAACGGCAATATCGGCCTGGTCGTCGGCGCGACCCACCCGCAGGTCATGTCCAACATCCGCGCCGCCGCCCCGGAGCTGTGGTTCCTGTCCCCCGGCGTCGGTGCCCAGGGCGGGGACCTGGAGTCCGCCCTCAAGTCCGGGCTGCGGAAAGATGGCAAAGGCATGCTCATCAACGTCTCGCGCAGCATTGCGCGGGCCGAAAAACCGGGTCTGGCAGCAGCAGAGTTAAGAGATCAGATATTAGAGACTAGAGACCAGATACACCGTCGAGGAGAATAGGATGCAATCACTACTCCCTGATCCTCTGCTCTCTGCTCTCTCCGACGGCCTCTTGTCGGCCGGCTGCATCAAATTCGGCGAATTCACCCTCAAATCGGGACTCAAATCCCCCATCTACATTGACCTGCGCCGGATCATCTCCCACCCAAAACTGCTCGCCGAAGTCGCCCGGGCCTACCTGCCTCTACTCTCCAATCTCCAATTCTCCCGCATTGCGGGGCTGCCTTACGCCGCAATCCCTATCGCCACTGCCATCTCTCTCGCAGGAGACTACCCGATGATCTACCCGCGCAAGGAAGCCAAGGCTTATGGCACGAAAGCCGAGATCGAGGGCGAATACCAGGCCGGGGAAACCGTCGTCGTGATTGACGATCTCGCCACCACGGGCGGGAGCAAATTCGAGGCCATCGAAAAACTGACCGGCGCCGGGCTGGCCGTCAAGGATGTCGTCGTGCTGGTGGACCGGCAGTCCGGGGCGAAGGAGTCGCTGGCCGAGGCAGGCTACACCCTGCACGCCGTGCTGACGATTGGTCAATTATTGGATTACTGGGAAGAGAATGGGAAGGTGGAGAAGGGGAAGATCGCGGCGACGCGGAAGTTTTTGGGATGTGTGTAAAAGCCATGCAGGTTGAGGGCAACGCCATCCCAGTAGCCGTCATCGCCGCTTTTGTGCGCTTTTTCGGATAACAGGAGGGCGCGGTCGACGCTGGCCTTCACGTCCTGAAGGGAGGTGCGCAAGCGGCCCGCCAGGGCCGTATAATCGCTCACAGTTCCTTCCCTTCGCGAAGAATGACCTCCTGCATTGATCCGGTTGCTTTTTCAAAGGCGATTAAATCCACCTCGATTTCAGGCTCCAGACTCTGCAAAATCCCGACCGCCCTGAAATACTGTCGTTCGTCCAATCCCCAAACGGCCAGATCTACATCCGAGCGGGAATGGAACAGGTGAGGGTGAACCAATGAGCCGAACACCATCACTTTTTTTACACTGAACTCTTCCCTCAACAACGCAGCCGCGCGATCGGCAACCTCGCAAGCCTTTTTGAAACGCGAATTTGCAAGGCTTTCAACCGCAACGCGGCGATTTTTGAGCGCCTTGCGGTACACATCCAGGTCTGATGGTGAAAGGGTCGTCACGGTGTGTGCCATATCCAAATTATACACGCATCCACCCATGTTAAAATAACGGGCAAGCAGGAGATTTAATGCCTCGAAACCATACCTTCATCGCTCTCATCCAAAGCGCAAGCGGGGGCTACGCGCTCAACTCTGCTATAATGAGTCAAGAGAAAGGCAGGACGCAATGAAATTTACCGTCGAATACGAACAGGAAGAAGACGGGCGTTGGCTGGCAGAAGTGAAAGAATTGCCGGGCGTGTTGGCTTACGGCAAGGACGCCGATGATGCCGCTGCCCACGCGCAGGCGTTGGCTTTGCGCGTGATTGCCGACCGGCTCGAAAACGGTGAAAGCGCCCCGTCTTTGATGTTTACTTTTGCGATGGCATGAGCGACTGGAAAACAGTCAAAGCCCGGCGTTTGCTGGCTGCCTTGTTGCGAATTGGTTGGAAAGTCAAACGCCAGACAGGTTCCCACAAAGTGCTGGAACGCCCGGATTGGACCGATGTTGTGTTCGCTTTTCATGATAACGAAGAGATTGGGCCAAAGATGTTGGCAAGGGTGGCCAAAGTAACAGGGTTGACCCCCAAAGATTTGTAGAAGGAACGAGACGCGCATTCACCAGTGCGTTATTCTTTATGGAAAACATCATCCCCAAATGGCTGGCTCTGGCCCGCGAACTCTTCTCCATCTCGCAGTGCGGCCTGACCTACAGCAAGAACGAGTACGACCTTGAGCGTTACCATCGTTTGAAAGAACTCAGCGCCGAGATCATCGCCGGCCAATCGGACCTGGAAGTTGAATCCGTTTCGGCGAGTTTCTCGATGCAGGCCGGGTACGCCACGCCCAAGATCGACGTGCGCGGGGCGGTCATTCGGGACGGGAGGATCCTGCTGGTGCAGGAAAAGGCCGACGGGCGCTGGGCCATGCCCGGCGGCTGGGCCGACATCGGCGACAAACCCTCCGGGATGGTCGAGCGGGAAGTGCGGGAGGAGAGCGGGTTGTTGGTCAAGGCGGCGAAAGTTATCGGAATCTACGACGCCAACCGCTTCGCGCCACTGGAGTTCTACCATGCCTACAAGATCGTCTTTTTGTGTGAGATACTTGGCGGCGAGCCGACCCCCAGCCTCGAAACCCTGGCCGTGGACTTCTTCGACCTCGAATCCCTGCCGCCGCTCTCGACCTCGCGCACCAGCGAGCGCATGATCCGGGAAGCCTTTGCCCACATCGAAACCCCCAACCGCCCTGCGGCGTTCGACTGAAAACTGATGACTGGATACTGAACACTGGATACTGATGTACACCCTCCTCCGCTCCCTCCTCTTCCGCCTCGACCCCGAGACCGCCCACCACCTCACCCTGCAACTGATGCGCCTCGCCGGGCACCAGCCGCTGATGGCCGTTTTGCAGGTGCTGTTTTCCACACCCTACAAACCCGTCGAAGCCTTTGGGCTGACCTTCAAGAATCCGGTCGGGCTGGCGGCGGGCTACGACAAGGATGCGGCCGCCCTGCGCGGGCTGGCCAACCTCGGCTTCAGTCACGTCGAGGTCGGCACGGTCACGCCCCGCCCGCAGCCGGGCAACCCCAGGCCGCGTCTCTTTCGCCTGGTGGAGGATGAGGCCGTCATCAACCGCATGGGCTTCCCCTCGCAGGGAGCCGAGAAGGTCATGCGTACCCTCAAAAAGCATTACAAGGCCAGGCTCCGCCGCCCGAACATCGTCCTGGGAGTCAACCTGGGCAAGAACAAGGACACGCCCAACGAAGAGGCCGTCTTCGACTATCTCGAACTGCTCGGCAACTTTGCCCCGCTGGCCGATTACCTGACCATCAACGTCAGTTCGCCCAACACGGTCGGCCTGCGCCAGTTGCAGGGACGCGAGGCCCTGTACAGCCTGCTGTCGCAACTCGACCACCAGCGGAAATTGGAGGAGAAGCGCCTCGAGAAGCGCATCCCGCTGCTGGTGAAACTGGCCCCCGACCTGAGCGACGCCGACCTCGAAAGCGCCCTGGACGTGATCCTGTCCGCCAATATGGACGGCGTGGTCGCCACGAACACGACCCTCACCCGCGAGGGCCTGCGCTCGCCGCGTCAGATGGAGGCCGGCGGGTTAAGCGGCAGCCCGCTCCGGGTCCAGGCCGAGGCGGTGCTGGATCAAGCCGTTCGCCGGGTGAACGGCCAAATCCCGGTAATCAGCGCGGGCGGGATCATGGGTCCCGATGACGCAAAACGCCGCCTCGACAAAGGGGCGGCGCTGGTGCAGGTCTATACCGGGCTGGTCTATGCCGGGCCGGGGCTGGTGAAGAAGATCGTGCGGGGGGTGTAATCAGGGGGACGGCCTGAAGGCGGGCTGGGTTCTCTCGCGCGGGTTGCGGAAGAAATCCGGCGGCAGGGGGATGGGATCGAAAGTGCCGCCCGCCGCGATCACTCCGTAGGGGATCAGGTAAAGCTGGATCGGGGCGGCGGCCCCCAAGGTTTCATCCTGGAAGGTCACGATCACGTAGCGCCCGTCCGGGCTCCAGCGCACGTCGCGGTAGCAGCAGCTTCCCAGCGGGGTGAGCGGGATACCTTTGTGGGTTTCGGTATTGTACGTGTAGAGGTAGCCGAAACCGCCGTTGCGTTTGTCGCTGTTCATCAGGAACAACAGGTTGCCGTCCCAGTCGAAATCGGGCATTTCGGGGCCGCTGAAATCGAAGCGCTGGCCGGGGAACTCGTCTTTCAGGGCGGGGTCGGCGTCCATGCAGTGGGAGATGTCCAGGATGCGGACGAGGTCAACCCGCTTGTTGCCGCTCACCCCGCGCAGGATGATGGCGATCCGCCCGCCGTCGGTGGCCCAGCGCACCTCTTCGACGGCGTGGCTGGTGTAAACCAGGCAGGTATCTTCCTTGACCAGGTCGCTGCGGATGCGGGCGGCGGACAAGCGCTCAAGGTCGAAGGGGATGATGAACAGTTCCCGGTTGAGGCTGAGGGCCACCTGGGTCCCGTCGGGCGAGACGCGCACCGCGTCGAGGTATTCGGCGGACTCGAAACAGGTGATGGTGTTGACGATCCCTTTTTCGATTTCCACCGTGTTGATACATTTGCCGCTGATGTAGAGGATGGTCTTGCCGTCCGGGAGCCACTGCAGATCGGACTTCTCCCGCCTGTCAACCGTCAACTGGACCGGGTCGCTGCCGTCCATGTTCATGGTCCAGATTTCGTTGTTGGCGATGAGGGCGATCATGTCCGCGCCGCCGAGGGTGAGGACGGCGGGAGTCGGTTCGAGGGTGGCAGAGGGGGCCTCGGTCGGCGCTTCGGTAGCCGGGACCGGTGAGGCTGTCGGCTCCAGCGCGGGCCTGTCTGTGGCTGACGGCTGGGCGAAGGCCGCCGGCTGCGTATTGGTTCCGGTCGGTTCGGCTTTGGTGAAGGGCAGGAGTTTGTCGCTCGCAAAGGCCAGCCCCACCAGTCCCAGCCCGACGATGAGGATCAGGGCCGGGACCCAGACCAGGGCCAGGTTGAACTTCTTGGGTGCTGCGGGCGCGGCGGCCTCGTCTGCGATTTTTGCCCCGCCGATGCGGGTCTTGGCGATATGGGTCTTTTTGGCGAGCGTGGAGTCGAGATCGAGAGCTTCGCCCGCAACCACCGCGTCGAGCACGTTCGAAAGCATCCCTGCGGTCTGGAAACGCTCCTCGCGGTCCTTGGCCATGGCTTTCTTGATGACGCTGTCAATGGCGACGGGCAGGTTGGGATTGAAATCCAGGATGTGCGGGACGGGTTCGGTGATGTGTTTGACCACCAGGCCCATGGGGGTATCGGCTTCGTAAGGCGTCCGCCCGCTGAGCATCTCGAACAGGATCGTCCCCAGGGCGTAGATGTCGGCCCGCCCGTCCACGGGCATGCCCTGGCCCTGCTCCGGGCTGATGTAGCTGGGCGTGCCGACGATGGCGCTGCCGGTCACGTTGGTCTGGGACTGGGTCAGCTTGGCGATCCCGAAATCGGAGATGTAAGGTTCGCCGCCCTTGTCGAAAAGGATGTTGGCCGGTTTCAGGTCCCGGTGGACGATGCCTTTGGCGTGGGCCTCGTCCAGGGCGGAGGCCAGGCGCTGCATCACCTTCGCGGCCTGTTCGATGCTGAAGGAACCTTTCTTGAGCCGGTCGGAGAGCGACCCGCCGGTCATGTAACGCATCACGTAGTAAGGCTGGCCTTCGTCTTCGCCCACGTCGTAGACCGGCACGATGGCGGCGTGTTCCAGGGCGGCAATCGTCCTGGCTTCGCGCTCGAAGCGCACCCGGAATTGGGGGTCGTGCAGGAACTCACGCGGCAACACTTTCAGTGCGACTTCCCGGTCGAATCGGGGATCTTTTGCCAAGTAGACGGTTGCCATTCCCCCGCGCCCGAGTTCCTTGATGATCGTATACTGCCCAATTTTCTCCGGAGTCATACTGTCAAGTATAACAATGCACAATATGAAAAGCAAGTTATCAGCCTGACAGTTTTGATGAGTGTCATTTCGGGGAAAAAACACTTGTTACGAAAAAGCAGGGATGCTATAATCCCGGCTGCCGCCCTGGTAGTTCAAAGGACAGAACAAGGCACTCCTAAGGCTTAGATGTGGGTTCGATTCCCGCCCGGGGCACAATATTTTAAGGTAATTCATAGACAAAAGTCTTGCTTTTTGTAGGCAATTGTATTATTATAAAAGCGACAAACGTTTGGGTGCCCCCCTCACCCAGGCGTTTGTCGTTTTAACGGCAGGCCGTTCGATCCATGGATCGGGCGGCTTGTCGTTTGGCCCCGGTGACGATCAGGGGGAATGGGCATCTCTCTCATTGTTGGGTCATCGGCTCCCAGTGTTGATTGGAATACAGATTGGGGTTGAAATTGGGGTCTTCGGTCAGGACGTACTCGCCTAGGTCGTTGGCCCAGGCCTGCCCATAACCGGACGGCAGTTCCACCACCTCCTGGCGGTGCGGATCGAAAAAGGCGTCCACGCCCCGGATGGTCCGGCTCCAGTCGGTGGAGAGCCGGTCATAGACCTGCTGGCGGGCGTACCAGTCGTTCAGGTTCTGTTCCCTGATCTGGCTGCCTGCCTGGGCCAGGATCTGGCCGATCTGTCCGATGTGGTGGATGCGCTGGATCTGTTGCTGGGCCAGGAACTGCGCTACGGACTTGAATGCTGCGTACCAGTGCGGGTTGAGTTGGAACGAACCGATCATCACTTTGAACAAGTCCATCGCCGCGTCCAGCAATCCCGTCGCGGCCCGGAAGGCAAAAAGATAATCCACGTACCAGATCAAGAGTTCGCTAACCCCAAACATGGAGGCGATCGGAGCGCGAAAGATCTCGACCACACCGTAAATATCTTCGTCGTACTGGCAGCCCTGACGGGAATAGCGGATGCGAACCTTGCCGCCCTCGGCTGAACCTCCGCTGACCGGCGCTTCCGATTTGACCAGCCGAGGCAGGTCCGGCTGAGGCTCTTCGGCCAGAACCGCCAGCCCCTCCACGCTAGAACGGTTGCGCGGCAGCACCAACTCCCGCAGGGCTTGAGCCGCCCCCACCGGCGGACGCACTTCCGCCCCGAAATGGCGCGACCCGACCGGCTGCAAGAATCCCCCCAGCGCATTCTTGTTCCAAGTGAAATTCATATTCGGCAGCACCGAGAACATCTCCGCTCCGTGAGGGTTGGAAATTTCGAAGACTACGACCGCAGGCATACCGGGATTGTCCAGCAGCCAGCGGCAGCCTCCCTGGAATTGCCAGCCACTGGGGATCAACATGCGGAACAATTCCATGCCGGTGCCCTGAGTATCAGTGTAAGTGAATTGTCTCAAGCGCATCCCCCGCGCCGCCGTCGGGACCTGGGGCTGGCCCTGTCCCATCCCCGGCTTGGACCAGATCAGGCTGGAGCCGCAATACTGGCAAACGAGACATCCTTCCACGCCCGGCTGGATGGCCGCCCCGCACTGCGGGCATTGCAAGGCCGATAGTTTCGCATCAGGAGAAACCATAGTGCCCTCCGCTCGAACGAAAAACCTGCGTTTACATTATTGCACGAATCCAGCTTGAAGGCGCACCTATTCTTTGCTAATTTTCAATAAGGCAGCTTTGAGCTTTTCCACTTCATCCAAGGTGTTGTAATGCACTGCGCCGACGCGTACCATCCCGCCGCTTTCTTCCAGGCCCAGCCGCTCTGTAACGTTGAGAGCGTAATAGTTGCCATCCCAGACGTAGATGTTTTCCTCGGCCAGCTTTTCAGCGACCAGGCGGGGGTGCAAATCTTTTAGCCGAAAAGCAAAGGTCGCCACGCGCTCGTCCAAACGGCGAGGGTCGGTCAGGCCGTAGAGTCTCAGGCCCGGGACGGATCCCAGCGCAGCAAGCAGCGCCCGGTTCAATTCGAACTCGTAAGCGCGTATCGCCGTCATGCCCTTTTTGAGTTCCATCTTCCGGCCGGTATAGCCTTCTTCCACAAGGCTTTCCATGTGCTCGCTCCCGAATTCCTTCCCAAGCCACTCGAAATACTCGATCGCGCCCAACACGCCTGCGATCCCCTCGTGGTTTTGGGTGCCGGTTTCGAACTTGTAAGGCAACTTATTGGATGCCGGGCGCACCTTGTAAGCAAACAACTGGTCCAGCAGCTCGCGTTTACCGTACAGAATACCGGCGTGGGTCCCAAAAAATTTGTACGCCGAAGAAACCAGGAAATCACAATCCAGTTTCTGGACATCGATCAGGCCGTGCGGGGCATATTGAACGGCATCAACATAGACGAGCGCCCCAACTTCATGCGCCATCCTGATGATCTTCGATATAGGGTTGATGGTTCCCAACGCATTGGAAGCGTAACCTACAGCCAAAAACTTGGGTTTTCGATCAAGCGCATGCCGTAAACTGTCCAGGTTTAACGTGCCGTCTTCGATATCAAAATCCACCCAATTGACTTTGCAGCCCCGGTCTTGCGCCGCAAGCACCCAGGGCGTGGCGTTGGCATCGTGATCGAGGCGGGTCACTGCAATTTCGTCACCTTCGCTCCACGTCCGGGAGATTGACCGGCTGATGTGGAGGGTCAGGGTGGTCATGTTCGCCCCAAATACGATCTCATCGGCGCTGGCGGCATTGTAAAAATCTGCCATGGCCTGGTGGGCTTCTTCCAAAACAGCATCGGATTCGATGCTCGTTGCAAAAGCGCCTTCATGGTTGGCGTTGCATTCCAGGAGATACTTGTTTATCCGGTCAAGAGATTGTTGGGCAATTTGAGTTCCACCCGGGTTATCAAGGAAAATAGCCGGTCTGTTCAGCGAAGGGAACTGACTGCGAATGACTGAAAGGTCTAGTGCCATGCGGATCCTCCGAAACTGAAATGTCAATGGGCGAATAATAACATTACTTTAGCTCGTCCCATGCCTGGTCGCCGGGCAAACCATAAAGTTGCCCCCTGTGAATTGCGCACCCGGACCTCCTCCAGCCTGGCATATCAGTGCGCCAGGCCGGGTTATTTTATGTATACTGGAATTGTAACTGCAAGGAGGTTTGGATGTTCAAGTCAATTTTACTGGCAGTGGACGGTTCGGAACATTCGAAACGGGCGACCGAGATGGCGGCCGCGCTGGCCCAGATCATGCGCTCGGACCTGTGGATCGTATCGGCGTTCGAGCCTATCCCGGCCTACCTGGGCGAGCCGCTCTGGCAGCAGGCGCTGGCCAAGTCCATGAACGCGGCCGACCAGGCCGCAGCCGAGGCGCTGGCGATGATCGGGCGCATCCCGGGGGAGATCAAAACCGATGTCGTCGAGGGGCCGGCCGCAGAAGCGATCCTGAAGGTTGCGGAAAGCCGCAAACCCGACCTGATCGTCATGGGGTCGCGCGGGCTGGGCCGGCTGGCCGGGCTGCTGCTGGGCAGCCAGAGCCAGAAGGTGGTGCAGCACGCCGCCTGCCCGGTGTTGATCGTCCGGTAACTTTTACCGGCCTTCGGCGGCGCGTCTCTCGGCCTCGGCGAACTCTTCGGGCGTGTTCAGGTTCCAGAAGGCCAGCCCCTCGGGGTCGTGGACGGCGGTCTCTTCGGGCGCGAGGCTGCGGACCCTGACCTGCGGGAACCAGGCGATCAGTTTCCACAGGTCGGCCTCGAGGGCGGATTGGATGGCGGGCAGGCAGGTCTCCCGGCGGTAGACGGCGTGCAGCGGTTCGAGCATCCCGCCGCCCGAATCGGGGATGACCACGTCCGCCTCTTCCTGGACGATGAGGCTGAAGGCGTGCTCGAAGAGCGTTTTACTGGCGAAGGGCATGTCGCAGGCCACCACCGCCACGAGCGGGTTTTTAGCGGATGAAAGCGCGGTGTAGAGTCCGCCCAGGGCGCCGCGGCCAGGCCGCAGGTCCGGGAAGAGCGGGAGGCCCAGGAAGCGGTAGTCGCCGGGACGGTTGGTCGTCACCAATATTTCGTCCGCAAGCGGGGAGAGACGCTCCATCACGCGGACGATCAACGGCTGGCCGAGGAACGGCATGAGGGCCTTGTCCCGGCCCATGCGGCTGGACTGTCCGCCAGCCTGGATCACGAGTGAGCGCATAAATGGATTATACTTCCAGCAGGAGGCAGGATGACGATCCTTGCTGAAGTTTTGGATGAGTTTACGGTTACGGGGGAACTGTGCGAGGCGGGAGCAGACGGTGCAGTGCGCTGCGTGGCCTGCGCCCACCGCTGCCTGATCCGCCCGGGACGGCGCGGCATCTGCCAGGTGCGTTTCAATGACAACGGGAAGTTGCGCGTGCCGTGGGGCTACGTGGCCGCCCTGCAAAGCGACCCGATCGAGAAGAAGCCGTTTTCGCACGTGCTCCCCAGCGCCACCGCCCTGACGTTTGGGATGCTGGGATGCGATTTCCATTGCCAGTTCTGCCAGAACTGGCTGACCTCCCAGGCCGGGCGCGACCCGGAGGCCGAGTCGTCGCTCAACCTGATCCGCAGGATGACGCCGGAAAAGATGGTGGAAACCGCCCGCCGCGTCCGGGCGGAGGTGGTGGTCTCGTCGTACAACGAGCCGCTG
The DNA here is from genome assembly GCA_049324115.1 of Chloroflexota bacterium. Classification (GTDB taxonomy): domain Bacteria; phylum Chloroflexota; class Anaerolineae; order Anaerolineales; family Villigracilaceae; genus UBA5796. The sequence goes on along the minus strand of JBMOMN010000020.1, from coordinate 272,587 downwards.
ATCACCAGCGAGTGGGCGGTGGGAATTTTCAAGCAAGCCAGGGCCGCCGGGCTGAAATGCGCCTTCGTTTCGAACGGCAACGCCACCCCCGAAGCCCTGGGCTACCTGCGCCCGTACCTGGACGCGTATAAAGTTGACCTGAAGTCCATGCAGGACAGGAATTACCGCCAGTTGGGCGGCGTGCTCAAGCACGTGCTGGAGACCATCCAGAAGGCGCACGAACTCGGCCTGTGGGTCGAGGTGGTGACGCTGGTCGTCCCCGGTTTCAACGACAGCAACGACGAACTCTGGGACGCGGCCCGCTTCCTGGCCGGGGTCTCGCCCGACATCCCCTGGCACGTGACCGCCTTCCACAAGGACTATCACATGACCGAGCCGGAGGATACCCCCTCCCGGACCCTGCTGCGGGCCGCCGAGATCGGACGCGAAGCCGGGCTGCATTACGTCTACGCCGGGAACCTGCCCGGCATGGTGGACGAGTACGAGGATACCCATTGTCCCCACTGCAACACCGTGCTTGTGAAACGCCGGGCTTACGTGATCCGCGACTATCACCTCACGCCAGGTGGAACCTGCCCGAAGTGCGGCGCGAAGATCCCCGGGGTCTGGCCCGAAGACCCGGGCCGCGTCACCTTGAACGGGTACGGTTTCCCGCTGCCGGTTTATTGATTTGGAACATATTTATCCCCTTTCCCGTTACAGACCCGATGCGCGATACTCACCCATCGGGTCATGTGTATAATGAACGTGTGATCCCCCCATTTTCTTAAAAAGAGGCTCCCATGAAGTCGAAAAACTTCGCCTGGCGGTTTGTCCCTGTCATCCTGGTCATTCTCTCCCTGGCGTGCAGCCTGTTGACGCCGCAGCCGACCCCTGAGCCGCTGCCCACGTCCACGCCCCTGCCTACGCCGTTCCCGACCCCCTCGGAGCCGCTGCCCCCGGCCCTGGTCGAGGTGGACCCGGCGCCGGGCAGCCAGATCAGCTTGCAGCCCGGTTTCAAGTTTTACTTCAACCAGCCCATGGACCGCGCCTCGGTCGAAGCCTCGCTCTCCAACCTGCAAGGCGCGTTCACCTGGCTGGACGACGCCACCCTGAGCGTGGAAACCGGCCTCTCGCTCGCCCCGAACGACACCTTCAGCTTCACCCTCGAAAACATCCGGGCGGCCAACGGGCTGGCCCTGCTCGAAGCGCAGACCCTCACCTACACCACCGCCGACAGCCTGCGCATCACCCAGATGCTCCCGGAACCGGGCACGACCGAAGTCCAGCCGACTTCGGCGGTGGTGGTGGCCTTCAACCAGCCGGTGGTGGCCCTGGGCGCCGACATGGCTTCCCAGCCCGCCCCCTTCCAACTGGACCCGCCCGCAGCCGGGACCGGCGAATGGCTCAACACCAGCACCTACATTTTCTATCCCGAACCGGCCCTCGAAGGCGGCAGGGACTACACCGTCCGCCTCAACCCGGTGGTCAGCACCGCCGGCAGTCCCCTGTCTGACGACCAGCCCGCAAGCTGGGCGTTTTCCACCACGCTGCCGCGCCTGCTGACCTTCGAGCCGACCACCGACTACCTCGATCTGGACGGGAAGATCACCTTGACCTTCAACCAGCCGATGGACACAGCCAGCGTGGAGGCCGTCTTCTCCTTCTCCGGCCCCGGCGGAAGCGTCCCCGGACAACTGGTCTGGGAGGCGAACGATACGCGTTTGACCTTCACCCCGGCCGCGCGCCTGTCGCGCAACAGCCGGTACATCCTCTCGGTCAGTACGCAGGCCAAAGGTCGCGGCGGGAGCGCCCTGGAAGCCCCCGTGCTGGTGGATTTCACGACCTACCCGGAGATGTCCATCCTCGGCATAGACCCGGCCTCCGGCGTGCTCGACAGCCAGTACGGGACCGTCACGATCCGCTTCAGCGCCCCGCTGCCCAGGGGCCTCTACCTGGATTACATCACGATCTCCCCGGCCAGCGCGGATACGGGCGTCTATCACTACGACGAGACTTCCCTGGGCCTGTACGGGACGTTCGCTCCTGAAACGACGTACACCGTCACGGTTTCGGGCGCTATCGAGGACAAATGGGGGCAGTCAGTGGGCAAGCCGTACACGTTCACGTTCAGCAGCCCGCGCTCCAAACCGTCCGTGTACATGCCGTACCTGGACGGTTCGGGCGTGTTCTACGTCCAACCGGATAACCCGCAATTTTACATCCAGGCCGTCAACGTGGACTTTGTGGATGTCGGGCGCGGTACCGTCCCGCTCGATGACCTGATCGCCATCTCGCGCGGCGGCCTCGACAAACGCACTTATTACCCCGACAATCTGACTGCCTGGCGGGTCAACCTCGATAGTGTCACCAATACCACCGAACCGGTTGCCCTCGTCCCCGACCCGGATGGCGGCGGGCTGGCCCCCGGCATTTACTACTTCTACGTCCAGCCGCCGGCGGGGACGGAGGGCATCTACCAGGGCTGGGACGTGACCTTCCTGGTCGCCAGCCAGATCAACATGGTCTTGAAAGTCGGCCCGCAGGACGCGCTCGTCTGGGCGGTGGACACGCGCACCAATGCCCCGCTGGCGAACGCGCCGGTCACGTTGTACGACGAGAACGGCCGGGTGCTGGCCGCTGGCCAGACCGACGCCAACGGCCTGTGGCAGACCGGCATCCCCACCCAGGATAATCTCTACCGGGCCTTTTACGCCGTCACCGGAGCGCCCGGCGAGGATACCTTCGGCATGGGCATCTCGCAGTGGAATTCGGGAATTTCCCCCTGGTCTTACGAAATCCCGTCCGATACGAGTCCGCCGCATACGCAAATCTATTTGTACACCGACCGTCCCATCTACCGCCCCGGCCAGACGATCTACTTCAACGCCGTGGTCCGCCAGGCCTTCGACGGCCGTTACACCCCCCTGCCGGACCGGAGCATCCAGCTCGAATTGCGCGATGACAACGGCCTGCTGCTCAAAACCTTCAACCTGACCCTATCGGAGTACGGGACGGTGAACGGCGAATACGCCCTGTCTGCGGATGCCCAGCCGGGGAACTATTATTTCACCACCGCCACTCCGACTAACCTGTACGCTTATTTCTATGTAGCGGAATATCGCAAACCGGAAATTGACCTGTCAGTCGCGTTTTCGCCGGACGAAGCCCAACAGGGACAGGGGATCGAGGCGAATGTCTCGGCCAAATATTTCTTCGGCGCGCCGGTGGGCAACCGCGCCGTGACCTGGGCGCTGTATACCGAGCCGGGATATTTCTCCCTGCCCGGATACCGCGTCGGGCAGCGTTACGCCTACTGGATGGATCCGTCCTTCTCTGACGTGATCGCCGAAGGCGCAGACGTGACCGATGCGCGCGGCGAACTGACCCTGTCTTTCACCGACCTGCCGGAATTGGCCGATACGACCAAACTGACCCTGTCGGTCACGGTTCAGGACGAGAGCTACCAGTACGTCTCGGCCTCGGATACGCTGTTGATGCATCCGTCGGATTTCTACGTGGGACTGCGGGCCGATTTCTGGGCCGCGCAGGCGGGATCCGCCGTCGGGTTCGACGTGCTGACCGCAGACTGGAGCACGCGCCCGGTCCCGAACAAGACGCTGAAAGCCGAATTCAGCCGCGTCACCTGGGAGGAGCAGGAGGTCTTCGACGGGTTCCGCTACGTCCCCGTCTTCACCCCGGTTGCTGCCAGCGACCTCGCCACCGGCGCGGACGGCAAGGCCAGGCTCTCGTTCACGCCCGAGAAACCCGGCACTTACGTGCTGACGGTTTCGGGCGGGGGCGCTTCGTCCCAGGCCATGCTCTGGGTGGGCGGACGCGAAAGCGCCGTCTGGCCCAACCGCTCCGGCGTCCACCTCGACCTGACCCCCGACCAGGACGAGTACCGCCCCGGCGATACCGCCAGGGTGTTCATCCCCAACCCGTTCGGGCGGCCCGCCCCGGCGCTGGTGACGGTCGAGCGCGGTACGGTCCACCGGTCGCAACTGGTAGTCGTGGAGGCGGGCGGTTCGGTTTTCTCCCTGCCGCTCAACGACGAGGACGCGCCCAACGTTTATCTCTCCATTACCCTGCTCGACGGGCGCGATTTCCGCCAGGGATACACCGCGCTCAAGGTCAAGCCCGAAGCCCAGACCCTGAACGTGACCTTGCAGCCCTTCCCCGAACAGGCCGGGCCGGGTGACGAAGTGACCATCAACCTGCTGGTGACCGATTCGATTGGCAGGCCGGTGCAGGGGCAGTTCTCGCTGGCCGTGGTGGACAAGGCCGTGCTGGCCCTGGCCGACCCGACCGTCCCCGACATCCTGGAGGCGTTCTACAGTCCCCAGCCGCTCGGCGTCAACACCGGCCTGACCCTGGCCGCCGACAGCCGCAGGGCGATCTTCTTCTTCGGAGGCAAGGGCGGCGGCGGGGGCGACGGAGGCGGCGCGCTGACCGTGCGCCGCGAATTCCCCGATACGGCTTACTGGAACCCAACCATCCTCACGGATGCCGACGGGCGGGCCGAGATCAAGTTCACCCTGCCCGACAGCCTGACCACCTGGAGCGCCGACCTGCGCGGCCTGACGGTGGACACCCGCGTCGGCCAGGCGAAGACCGAAGTCGTGACCAGCAAACCGCTCCTCGTCCGGCCCGTGACGCCGCGCTTCTTCGTCGCCGGCGACCGGGTCGAGCTGGCGGCCATCGTCCACAACAATACCGACAGGGAATTGTCCGCCTCCGTGAGCCTGCGGGCTGGCGGGTTCAAGCTGGACGAGGCGGCTTCGCCCGCCCATGAAGTCACCCTCCCGGCTGGCGGATCGGTCCGGGTGGCCTGGTGGGGCGTGGCCCAGGACGTGAGCGAAGCCAGCCTGCTCTTCAGCGCCGACGCCGGGGAGTACCAGGACCAGGTGCTCGCCTCGGGCGGCGGCATCCCGGTGCTCCATTACAGCGCGCCGCAATCCTTCGTCACCGCGGGCGTCCTGCCGGAGGCCGGGTCGCGGCAGGAGGTCGTCAGCCTGCCGCGCACCTTCGACCCGGTCGGCGGCGGCCTGACGGTCGAACTCTCGCCCTCGCTGGCCTCGGTCATCCTCGACGGGCTGGAAGTCCTCGAACCGCCGGACCCGACCTCCAGCAACGAGTACCTGCTCTCGTACCTGCTTTCGCACCTGGAAACCTACCGCGTCATCCAGGCCGCCGGGCTGGACGCGCCCGCCCTGAAGAGCCGCCTCGAAACGGTCCTGCCGGGCGTGGTCCGCAACCTGGACCGCAACCAGTTCTACGACGGGAGCTGGGCCTGGTACACCGGCGGGCAGCCCGACCCCTACCTGACGGCCTATATCCTGTTTGGCCTGGAACGGGCGCGGCAATCCGGTTTCAGCGTTGACGATTACACGATCGAGCAGGCCCGCAATTACCTCTTGCTGCCTTCCAGCTTCAGCAGCCAGGCGCAGCCCGAAGACTGGGAACTGGACCGCACCGCGTTCATCGCCTTCGCCATGAGCCAGACCGGGGAACTCCCGCCTGTTTTCGTCAACGCCTTGAACGATCACATGGAACGGCTCAGCCCTTGGGCGCAGGCGCTCCTGGCGTTAGCCTTCGATACCAAATTCCCCGGCAACGAGACCGGGCAGGCGTTGTTCTCCAATTTGCAGGGCGCGGCCATCCGTTCGGCCAGCGGCGCCCATTGGGACAGCGACTCGCGCGGCTGGCGCAATCCCGGCACGCCGCTCTTCACCACTGCGGCCGTCGTCTACGCCCTCTCGCAGCGCGACCCGGCCGCGCCCATCCTGGCCGACGCGGTGCGCTACCTCGCCAGCCAGCGGGACGCCAGCGGCTGGTGGGCCTCGTCCTACGAAAGTACCTGGGTCACGATGGCCCTCAACCAGTACATGCAGGGCAGCGGCGACTATTCCGCCTCCTTCGCCTTCGACGCCCGGCTGAACGGCGCGCCGCTGGCCGAGGGCCAGGCCTCCGGTCCCGGGGCGCTGACCACGGTTACGGGAGAGGTGCCGGTCACCTCGCTCGTCCCGGATGGCCCCAACGGGCTGACCATCAACCGCCAGGCCGGGGACGGCAAACTGTACTACCGCGCCCTGCTGGACGTCTTCTTCCCGGTGGAGACGGCGCCCGCGCTGGACCGCGGCCTGAGCATTTCCCGCGACTTCATAGATGCCGCCTGCGAAAAGGACTGCGCCCCCCTCCCGGACGTCAGCCTGGCCGCCGCTAAACAGGTCACCGCCCGCCTGACGCTGACCGTGCCGCACGATTCGTATTACGTGGTTGTGGAAGATTTCATCCCCGCCGGGGCCGAGATCCTGAACCTGTCGCTCAAGACCTCCCAGCGCTTCGGCGGCAAAGGTCCCGAAGTGTCCGAATACGACCCCGGTGACCCGTTCGGACGCGGCTGGGGCTGGTGGTGGTTCGACCCGGCCAGCATCTACGACGACCACATCACCTGGACGGCCGAATACCTGCCCGCCGGGACCTACGTCCTGACCTATACCCTCGTCCCCCAGCAAGCCGGGACCTTCCAGGTCATCCCCGCCCGGGCCTGGCTGAACTACTTCCCCGAAGTGCAGGGGCGCAGCGCCGGAGCGGTGTTCGAGATCAAGCCGTAACGCGACTTTCAAGTCGCAGCTTAATGGCGGCATGAATGTCGCGTTACGAAGGCTTTTCAGCGGCGCATAAAAAGCCCCTCCCTGTAAAAGGGAGGGGCTTTTTGATCTGTAAACTTAAGAGTTTCTATCCAGCCAGCCCAAATCCTGGCTGATAAGCAACTCGAAAAGCTGGTTGTGGTGGGTATTTTTCATCGGCACGAGCGCGGTCTTGAACCCGTGTTTGTTCGCCAGGTCTTTGACTTCCTGGGTATCATCGTAGGTCATCAGGAAATTGCCCCTGAGTTTTTCTGAAATCGAAAAGAGCCTTTGATGATCGAGGTCGAAAAACTTGTAAAGCCTTGTCCCCGCTTTTTTCCCTGCGGCTGTGTACGGCGGGTCAATGAAAAAAACAGCATCCGGTTTTGTGGCGTTCGACTCTAAAATTTCGAGACCGTTCCCCTCGATAATGGCAATGCGGTCGCGTATTTTCCCAATGCTCATGATCCTTTTGTAGAGCGTTTCAGGATACCACCTCGACCTTATCCCTTTGCCGTTTTCCCCGTTTTTGACGCGTCCCGCGCCGGGAGCCAGGATACCGCCCCGGTTGATGCGGTTTTTCAGGATGGTTTGGAAGGCTTTTTCGTCGGTGGATGACCCTTTCGCGGCGAAAACCGCGTCGATATTTTCGGGCGTTAAGTCGAATTCCAGGATTCGATCTGCCAATGCCTGGTAGTCGCCTTCGAGGATGGTTTTCCAAACCGCGGCGACCGAATCATCCAACTCCACGAGCGTAACATGGTCCGCCAGCCCGTCGAAAGCTACCGTCAGGCCGATGATTGCCCCTCCGGCAAACGGTTCGATGAACTCGGACGGTCTTTTGTAATAGCCTGAAAGCCACTGGCGGATATAAGGAACCAGCCAGGTCTTTCCTCCGGGATACCTGAACGGACTGCGCTGTGGAACCGAAGCGACGTTGATCACTTTCTCGGTTTCCAGGCCGAGAAGCGGCATTTGGAAAGAATCTGAAATCCTCTTGTCTATCTCGTTACTCATCATCAGTATCCAACAACGTCGGCGCTACGGGAGGGTAGCCATTCTCCAGCTTCTCATCAAGTTTTTGTTGCAGATGTTCGATGAACTCATCAATCGGGCCTGCTTGAGTTTGGGTCAATGTCTCCAATGCAGGGGTGAAGGATGTAAAGACCGTTTTTTGCTGGCTGAGAACGAATCGGTTTGGAGTTGGGTCCAGCTCCAAACCATAAACCAGCCAGGCGATATCAGCGTCAGCAGCATTGGTTTCCGGTAATTCAGGGAGGTTCAAGAAGAAACTGGTATCCACTGCAACTGCCAGCTTCTTTCCCCAGGCGTTCAGGATTCCGCCTTTGTACAGGAGTTGGGGAGCAAGACGTTTTCGCGAAGAGGAGAGATAATCGGGTCTTGGATGGTAAGGGCCTTCCCACCTTTTATCGAATTGCCGGGATGGGTCTCTCATGTAAGCGTCGAAGACGTTCCTTACATTGCCGGAGATGTAGACTGCCTGGATTTCCAACGCGCCAAAATCAATGACGTGACCGTGAGTATCGTAAGCTACCAGGACAACATCAATATTTCCTGCTGAACGGCCACTTTTATCCGGCAACCGGACTTCCGTGAGAGATGTCCAGGAAACATTGTTCGGGAAGAAGAACGAAGCAGCATCGTCAGCAATCAACCAGTCCTGTCTGAAGCGGACAGGACAGGTTATGGCAATATTGGAATCGTCAAAGATACTACAAACACCGAGCGGGTCCTTAGCCTTGTCTTTGGTGCAGTTCGGGACTTTGTTGTTATACGGGCATAACCGTCTCGAACGGTGACGGTTTGCTTCCGGCGAAAAGTTGTCAATCGGAAAACCGAAGACTTCGGCTAACGGGTTTTCAGGCATTTTATGTCCCTTTTTCTCACTGCACAAACGGACGCCACATCCCGATCATGGCCAGCGCGCCGAAGATGAGCAGCACCAGAGCCGCGCCCAGGATGGCCTCGCGGATGCCGCGCTCGTCGCGGATTTGCAGGTAGGGATACATCCCCTCCACCCGCCAGCGCGGGCCGCCGATCCACATGAACAGCAGACCGCCGAGCAGTCCGCCGATGTGGCCCCAGTTGTCGATGCCGGGCTGGAGTCCGATCAGCAGGTTGATGACAGCCAGGCCGATGACGTTGCTCAAGGCGCTCTGGCCGCGCTGGCCGAGCAAGGCCCGGTTTTGGAACAGGAACACCCCTTCCGCTGCCAGCAGGCCAAAAATGGACGTGGATGCTCCCACCGAAACGTTTGGGGTGAGCAAAAACGAGACGACATTGCCCGAAAAACCGGCCAGCAAATAAAGGATCAGGAAGCGGGCGTGACCCATCCGTTGTTCGAGGCTGGTGCCGATGACGACCAGGGCGTACATGTTGAAGCCGATGTGCAGGATGCTCCCGTGCAGCAGCACCGGCGTGATCAGCCGCCATAACTGCCCGGCGCGGATGGCGCTGTTGACCTTGCCCCCCATGTCAACCGGCAGGTCGTAGCCGATCGTCAATTGGGCGCCTGCCTGGAGCAGGTAGACGATCACCGTCAGCCCCAGGATGATATAAGTCACCAGGGCCTCGGACGACGGCGGGCGCAGCCGTACCGCCGGGGGACGGGGCGGCGCGTCGTAAGGGCCGGCAGGATAAGGGTCCGGGTTGAGGCTCACAGGTTCACCTTTCGGGGGGTGGTGCGGTGGTGCTCGGCGGTGATGACGGCGCGGAGGATGTCCACCGTCTCATCCAGCCTGAAATCGCTGTTGACCACCACGTAGTCGAAATCGTTGATGCGCTTGAGTTCCTGGCGGGCGGTGGCGATCCGCAGCGACAGGCCCTCGGGTGTCTCGCTCTTGCGCGCCTTGAGCCGGTTGACCATCTCCTGCTCGCTTTCGGTGGTCAGGAAGATCATCACCGCTTCGGGGGCCAGCTTGCGGATGGTGGCCGCGCCCTGCACGTCGATCCGCATGACCACGTCCTTGCCGCTGGCCAGGGCCTCGCGCACCTGCTGCTTGGGGATGCCCTTGTAATCGTTGTAGACGATGGCATATTCGAGCAATTCATCTTCCTCGATCATGCGGGCGAACTCGTCGCTCGAAAGGAAGAAATAATCCACGCCGTGGATCTCGCCTTCGCGTCGGGCGCGAGTGGTAGCCGTGACCACGAAATGGAACGGCAGGCCGCGTTCCTGCATGCGCTGCATGACCGTGTCTTTGCCCACGCCAGACGGCCCGGACAGCACGATGAGCAGGGGTTGGGGATGGTAGATGTCGAAATCGGGGTCGGAAGTCATGCGGGTATTAAACCACAGCAATTCTCAATTTGAAAGTGTCACTGCGAGGAACGCCTGTCCTGAGCCTGCTGAAGGGAAGCAGTCTATTTGTTGAAAACAGGGGATTGCTCACCTGCACTTGCGTGCGGTGCAAGTGTCGGGAAAACCGCCCTCACAATGGCACAGTTTCAGTTAAAATTGGGACATGCCAAACTACGACTACACCTGCCTCGACTGCCGCAAACGCTTCGACGTTTTCTTGACCTACAGCGAATACGGCGCGCGACCCGTCACCTGCTCCCATTGCGGAAGTGAAAACGTCCGCCGACGCGTGCCCCGGGTGCGCGTCCTCAAATCGGAAGAGAGCCGCCTCGCCAGCTTCGACGACCCCTCGGCCCTCGAAGGGCTGGAGGACGATCCCAAAGCCCTGGGCCGCATGATGCGTGAGATGGGGAAAGAAATGGGCGAAGAACTGCCCCCCGAGTTCGACGAAGTGGTGGACCGCCTGGAAAAAGGCCAAAGCCCCGAAGAGATCGAATCCGCCCTGCCGGATCTGGGCAGCGGCGACGACCTCGGCGGCATGGACGATTTTTAAAAATTGTTGCAGGGGCGGGTTTCAAACCCGCCCCTACAACAATTTCTCTATCCTTTCCCGGTGTTCCATGAAATGCTCGGTGGTGTTGCCGAGCACATACCCCAGGAGCGGCGTATCCCAGGGACCGTCTTCCCAGCGGCGCTGGAGCAAGTCTTCGAAGGGTATCGCTTCCAGCCGGGACATCGTCTCGGCGTATTTGGCTTTGAGGCCGTTGAGCACGTCTTCGGTGCTGCGGTTTTTATTTTGCTCGAACAGGAAGGCGTTGACCCGGTTGAAGTCCCACTCTTCGGCCAGTTCTTTGGGGATGCCGAGCACTTCCTCGGCGGACTTGCGGTCAATGTGAAAGCCGAGCAGCGCCTTGAGCCACTCGGTCAGGTGGGCCAGGTTGTCTTTGGGACTCCAGCCGCCCTCGTCGGGCGTGCCCATCTGCTCCGGCGAGAGCCGCTCGACGGCGGACATCAGCGCCTCCCATTCGCGCTGGATGGATTTGAGCAGGATGGATTTGTGGCGGGTGTTGGACATAAGTTTCACCTGATTATGTACTTGGGTGCAAAGGCCCCTTGCTCTTATTAATGCGGGCAATTTTCTTGTCAATTAATGCTCGATTACCAGCATAAAGATCATCAATCACTATTTCCAAAATTTCGTAAGCGTCTAAAATGTCATTTTTTGAGATTTTGTTTGTATGGCTTCCTTCGTTCCCCAGCCATTTTAATGCCAATAATTTGTCAGCATTTTCGGGGTTTCTGTTTTGAAATTCGACAATGCGGTCATGTAGAGAGATTTTCTCTCTTCGATTCTTCTTCTTGTTGATCATAAATCTTTTGATTCCCCTATCTGTCAAAATTTCCTCAACTGCTTTTCTGACATAATTGGCTGATGCTGGTGGGTCAGCAAAGAACAATTTAAATGACGCTCGAATTTGCTCTGATACAGTCTTCGGACACTTTCTTGGGAGTGAAAACAAAAGCAATGCTGGGAAAAAATATTCTGGGACAAAAACGTCAAATTCTTCATCAGGTTCACCATGTCCTAGCCGAAAACCTTGAACAACAAATCCTGAACCGCACGATGCGACCGTTTCTAAACAGTTAGGATCATTACACATCAAGAGAACAGAATAACGATAAGATGAGAGTTCCCATCCTAACATTACATTCGGGTTGGAGATTTCTTTCAACATTTCTTCATGCAACTGGTAATACTGAAGACGGTGCTGCTTCCCTATGGTTCGAGATTCAGCGCTCTCCCAATAGTGAAAACTACCGTTAACTGGCCTTAAAATCCCAGTAAGACAAGATGGACACATCCAGTTCGGGATTGAATTTTTCTCAAAAGGTGATAGCCAAGACTTTCTATCTATGCTCATGTGCTTTTATGCTTTTTACCAAGACACTTCTTAAGTTTTCCTGCACCTCATCCCACTCCCGCCCTGCGTCAACCACGGCCCAGCGCCCCGGCTCCTGTCGGACCAACTCCAGATACCCGCGCCGCACCCGCTGGTGGAACTCCACCGTATAAGCGTCGAGGCGGTTCCACTCGTCGCATTTTTTCTTGCGCTGCAATCCGGTTTCCACGTCCACGTCCAGCAGGACGGTCAGGTCGGGGACCAGGCCGCCGGTCGCGTAGCGGATCAGGGCGCGCACATCCTCCAAATTTTGCTGGTGGCCGTAACCTTGATAGGCCAGGGTCGAATCCGCATAACGGTCGGAGAGCACGATCTCGCCCAGGGCCAACCGCGGGCGGATGACCTGTTCCACGAACTGGGCCCGGGCCGCCTGGTAGAGCAGCGTCTCGGTGCGCGGGTGCATCTCGGTGTTCTTCAGGCTGTGCAGCACCTCGCGGATCTGCTCGCCGATCGAGGTCCCGCCCGGTTCACGGGTCGGGAAAACGGTATAACCCTTCTCGCGCAGGTATTCGACGAGATAGGGGATGTGGGAGGTCTTGCCGGAGCCTTCCGGCCCTTCGAGGGTAATAAACATAGCGGTCAGCTATCAGCTTAAAGCGGTCAGCAGTCAGCTTTTAGCTGATAGCTGACCGCTGATGGCTTTTACTCCCTAAAGATTCTCACGTGCCGCCGCGGTTCTTTGCCATACGAGTGCGAAACCAGCTCCGCCTGCCGCGCCATCTCGTGCTGCAAACGGCGGATCATGGCCGGGCCGGGCGGCAGGTCCACCCAGCGCTCGCCGTTCAGCACCGCCGCGATCGCGGCCTGGGTCTGGCTCTTCACGTCGTCCATTTCGCCGGATTGCGGGACCATCTCCGACAGGCTGAACAGGTCGCTCAGGAACTGCTCCATCTGGCTGACGGTGTTGGCCCGCAGCACGTAGATCGGCATTCCGCGGTGCTCGGCCTCCATCACCGGCTGTTGGCGGCTGCGGTAATACGTCCGCAGCGTGACCAGCACGTCGGCGTCGGCCATTTCCTTGACCACGATGGCGGGCACGCCGATCCGTTTGGCGGCCTGCACCAGCCGGTTGCGGGCCACGCCATACGGGTAAACCCGCTTGGTCTGCATCGGTCGGGATGGCGAAGCCTGCTGGGCCACGAAGTTATTCGTCTCGGGGACTGAGACCACCCCGCCTGCGGGCGTTTCCTGCGGTTCGACGCGCAGCGCGCGTTTCACGCCCTTTCCGTTCGTCTCCACCCTGGACGATGGGGCTGGCGCGGCTTTCTCGATCCGGATCTGGCCGCTGGCGTCCCGCGAGCGGATCTCGGCCGGCTGGGGATAGCCGCGCAGCAGCGAATCGACCGCCTCGCCGACATCCATGTGGACGGCCAGCCGGTCGCGCTGCTGGATCTCGACCAGCACGTCGAAGGTGGGAGGGGCGCGTCGTTCGAGGACCGTTTTCTGGGTCCCGCGCCGCCGCGCTTCCTCGTCTGACAGGGTCACGGCTTCGATCCCGCCGACCAGGTCCGAGAGGGTCGGGTTCAGAAGCAGGTTGTCCAGCGTGTTGCCGTGGGCGGTGCCGATCAGTTGCACGCCGCGCTCGGCGATGGTGCGGGCCGCGGCGGCTTCCAGTTCGCGCCCGATCTCGTCAATGACGATCACCTCGGGGTTGTGATTTTCCACGGCCTCGATCATCACCTCGTGCTGGAGCATCGGCTCGCGCACCTGCATCCGCCGCGCCTTGCCGACCGCCGGGTGGGCCACGTCGCCGTCGCCGCCGATCTCGTTGGAGGTGTCCACGATGATGACCCGGCGGTTATCGGCCAGGATGCGGGCGGCTTCGCGCAGCAGGGTGGTCTTGCCCACGCCGGGGCGGCCCAGGATCAGGATGCTCTTGCCTGAATTGATGATGTCTTCGAGGATGTCAATCGTGCCGTAGACGGCCCGCCCCACCCGGCAGGTGAGTCCCACGATGTGCCCGCGCCGGTTGCGGATGGCCGAGATGCGGTGCAGGGTGCGTTCCAGCCCGGCGCGGTTGTCGGCGTCGAAATCGCCGATGCGCTCGACGACGCCGTTGATGTCCTCGTGGGTGATTTCCTTGTGGCTGAGTTCGATCTCACGCTCGACGAAGCGGGCGGTGGGCACGCGCCCCAGGTCGAGGATGATTTCGAGTAAATTGTCGCTGTCGTTGGCGGCCTGCACAGCCCTGGTCACGGCCGGGGGCAATACGTTCAACAGCGCGTCCAAATCGTCTGTGATCCGAAGTTGAGTCATACTATAGGTTGCCTGTGATTACACGGGAGGCTATCCCGGAAGTGTCTGACAAAAATAGGGAGATGGGATCCCTGGGCTACTTGCGCCGCTGAGGATGTCCCAGGCAAACAGCGGCCTACGAGGTTAGAGAGAAGGGTAGATCATTTGACGGTTACCTGTCTGAAATAAAAGTCTGGCCCTATTATACGGGATATAAGGCGGTCTCTCATTGCAAGTTGGAATTGAAAAAGATGAAGGTAAGGTTATTTGACTACCACTGCCGCCTGGGTCCCGTAGCGGTTATAGCCAAGATACTCGTATTGCAAGCCGGTATGTTCGACAAATTCAGTGAAGGCCCTGATCTCCCCGTCTTTCCAACCCGGATAATTGAAAAATTCATCGAACAGGATCACAGTTCCAGGGCAGAGGCGCTTTTCCAGGGCGGTGAAGACAGTCCTGGTCGAACTGTACAGGTCACAATCCACGTGCAAGAAAATGACCGGCTCAGGGTGTTCGTCCAGAAAGCACGGCAAGGTCTCGTTGAACCACCCCTGGATCAGTGAAACGTTGGCGGCCACTTTGGGCAATTGCGCCGTCCTGAAAGTTCCTTTCGGTGCGCCGTCGCGCCAGTCCTCCGGCAGGCCCTCGAAAGAATCGAATCCGAAGATCCTGGCATCCGGCAGGGATTGGGCGATGTAATTGATGCTTTTCCCGGCGGCGACCCCAAACTCGCAGACCATCCCGGCTTGCTGGTTGGGTCGAACTTTGGCGCAACAGTATTTCATCAGCGCATACCGCCCGGCAAACGATTGGACCCGTGGCATCACCTGCTCGACGAACTCCCCGGTTTCTTCCAGGGCCTTGCGTTGACGCCAGCGTTCGATATTGCGGCTGTCTTTGTAGAGCGTGTCATTGGTGAGTGCGGTGAATGCACGTTTGGCAATTGACTTGAATGCGCCCATACAGCTTGTCTCCCGGTCAGAAAATGTGTCAGGCTTGCGGCTATCAACTCTTTTTGTCAATCCGGCTGACCCGCGACGGCTGCACGCTGACCCCCGCGGCCTGGACAGCTTTCACCGCCTGTTCTTCCTTCAACGATTGGGCCAGGTGCTTGACCATCACAGCCTGGCGTTCGCTGGCGGTAGCGCCCAGGTCTTCGAGCACCGGCTCCAGCCAGGCCTGGTACGAGCGCACGCACAGGTAGACCGGGCGTCCGCTGCGGCTGGGCAGGTGGTTGATCAGGGATGTCAACGCCGCGCCGACGTTTTCGGCTTCGGGATGGAAGAGCGGGCGCAGGTAGATGCCGCGCCGCCCCGCCACTACCTGGACGTGGGCCTGGATCCCGCCCGAATAGCAGACCAGCCCCTCGGCTTTTTTCGCCGTCCGCTCGATGGGCTGGATCAGGGCCGGGATGATCTGGTGGCTCAGGTTCTGGACCGCGATCAGGTCGGCGCTGCGCATCCGGTTCCAGCCGCTCCCGCCGGTCCCGGCGGGCAGGTTGCTCAGGTCCCACAGCCGCTGCCAGGCGTAGACGGCGAATCCCGCCATCCGCAGGCTGCGATAGGCATCCGCACCTTCTGCGACCTCGGCCACCACGTGGAACGTGCCCCACTTCCCGGCCTGGGCGGCGAGGTGCTCGACCAACGCGGTAACCGGCCCATCGTCCGAGAGCCGCTCGACCGGGGCCAGGTAATTCAGGTGGGCAAAAGTCTCGTCCCCGTTTTTGATGATCCCGCCGAGGAGGGGCTTCCCGTCGTCCCCGTTTTGAACGGCCGTGTAGATGTATTTTATCGGGTTGAGATGGGCCAGGAAGTTGACCAGTTCGAGCGGACTGCCGCGCGTCAACCAGCGGGCGCTGTCGAGGGGCAGCGCCTCGCCGGTGTAGCGGGTGATGGTGGGCAGGTCGAACAGGTCGAGAGGACGGGACATTTATTTTGCCAGGGTCAGGAAATAGCGGTGGAAACGGTCGTCGTCCGTTAATTCGGGGTGGAACGAGGTGGCCAGCAGTTTGCCCTGTCGGGCAGCGACGATCCGCCCGTCAGGCACAGTGGACAGGATGCGGGCCGGGCCGGAAACCGATTCGATGATCGGAGCGCGGATGAAGACCGCGTGGTACGCGCCGCCTTCGCCCAGCTCCGGGATGTCGAGGTCGGCCTCGAAGGAAGCGACCTGGCGGCCAAAGGCGTTGCGCTCGACGGTGATGTCCATCAGGCCGAGCAGGGGCTGGGAGCGGCGGGCGTCCTTCGAGAGGAAAATGGCCCCGGCGCAGGTGCCCCAGACGGCCTTTTGGCGGCCAAAGTCGCGCAGCGGCTCGATCAGGCCGAAATCCACCGAGAGCTTGCCGATGGTGGTCGATTCGCCGCCGGGGATGATCAACCCGTCCAGGTCGTCGAGATGGGCTGGCAGGCGCACTTCAGCGGTCGAAACGCCCAGGCGTTCGAGCATTTTGAGGTGTTCAGCAAAATCGCCCTGGAGGGCGAGGACGCCAATTTTCATAGTCAGCGATCAGCAATCAGCACTCAGCAACCAGCGATCAGCAGTCAGCCAAGCGCTGAAAGCCGACCATTGGCAGCTAAAAGTTACCAGCCCCGCCCGGCGATGCGCTCGGCCTCGTCCATGCCGGAGACGTTGATCCCGACCATGGCCTCGCCCAGGTTGCGGCTGACTTCGGCCAGGATGCCCGGATCGTTGTAGTGGGTCACGGCTTTGACGATGGCCGCGGCCCGTTTGGCCGGGTCGCCGGATTTGAAGATGCCGGAGCCGACGAAGACGCCGTCCACGCCGAGCTGCATCATCAGGGCCGCGTCGGCGGGGGTGGCCACGCCGCCCGCGGCAAAGTTGACCACCGGCAGGCGGCCCAGTTCCTTGACTTCCTTGACCAGCTCGAATGGCGCGCCGATTTCCTTGGCGTAACTCATCAGTTCCTCGTCCGGTTTGTTTTGCAGCCGGCGGATCTCGCCCAGCACCGAGCGGGCGTGACGGACGGCCTCGACCACGTCCCCGGTCCCGGCTTCGCCTTTGGTGCGGATCATGGCCGCGCCCTCGCCGATCCGCCGCAGGGCTTCGCCCAGGTTGCGGCAGCCGCACACGAACGGGACTTTGAAATCGTGTTTGTAGATGTGATGGGCTTCATCTGCCGGGGTGAGCACCTCGGATTCGTCAATGTAGTCCACGCCGATCGCTTCCAGGATTTGAGCCTCGACGAAATGCCCGATCCGGCATTTGGCCATGACCGGGATGGAGACCGCGCTCATGATGCTTTCGATCAGGTCGGGGTCAGACATGCGGGCCACGCCGCCCTGGACGCGGATATCCGCCGGGACGCGCTCCAGCGCCATCACCGCGCACGCGCCCGCATCTTCGGCGATCCGGGCGTGTTCGGCGGTGACGACATCCATGATAACGCCGCCTTTGAGCATTTGGGCCAGGCCCTTCTTGACGGCGAATGTACCAGTGAGTTGTTCCATAATTTTTCTCCTTGCCACATTAAGTGTGATTGGATTCTACCACTGGGAGAAAGGGAATTTTCAGGGTCTTTGGGATTTCGTGTGGATTATCCGGGGCTTTCACTCATCATTCCCGGAGGATCAATTTTCAGAAAAGGCTTGACAAAAAACCCTGATTGCATACAATTAGTACAATAATACAATTAGTATAATGATACAAAGATACAATGAACAACAACGGTTTAGCTCCCCTGAGTACCCTGATCCAGATTGATTTCCGGTCCGGCGTGCCGATCTACGTCCAGATCATGGACCAGGTGAAACAGCAGGTCGTCAGCGGCGGCCTCAAGCCCGGCGACCAGTTGCCGACGGTCCGGGCGCTGGCGCTTGAATTGCGGGTCAACTTCAATACGGTGGCTCGGGCCTATCGTCTCCTGGACGAGGCGGGGATCATCTCCACCCAGCAGGGCCGCGGCACCTACATCCTGGACACCCCGCCCCCGGAGCGGACGAACAGGTTGAGACGCCAGGCGCTCGAAGCCCTGGCCCGTCGTTACCTGCGGGAGTCGTTCCGGTTGGATGTTACCGCCGATGAAGTTGTCCAGATTTTGAAAGAACAGGTCGAGCTATGGGAAAAAACCGGCGATCTGTCGGATCATGAATAGGAAGTGAGGTTGCCATGTCTACAAAGTACGCAAAGGAAATCACAACCCAGGCCGCCAAAGCCAAAAAAGATGACCAGCACATCTCGGCGATAGCCGGGGCGCTCTTCGGGTTCATCCTGGTCATCACCGTTCTCGGGGCCATTCTCATGGACGGACGGGTAGCCGACGGCTGGATCGGGGCTTATGTGACCGCGCTGACCCTGGTCGGGGTCTACGTCCTCCTGGCCTTGAAAGTCGCTTCGCAATGGGAAAAGGTGATCGTGCTCCGGCTGGGAAAATTCTCGAAACTGGCCGGGCCGGGAGCTTTCTGGATCGTGCCCATCGTCGACGCGGTCCCGACCTGGATCGACCACCGCGTGATGGTCACGCCTTTCTCGGCCGAGAAAACGCTGACCAAGGATACCGTCCCGGTGGACGTGGACGCGGTCCTGTTCTGGGTCGTATGGGATGCCGAGAAGGCCGCCCTGGAAGTCGAGGATTACAAAGTGGCGATTGCCTGGGCCGCCCAGACCGCGCTGCGCGAAGTCATCGGGCAGATGGACCTGGCCAGCATCCTGATCGGTCGCTCCAAAATGGATGCCGACTTGCAGAAGATCATTGACGAGCGCACCACGCCCTGGGGCATTACCGTCCAATCCGTGGAAATCCGGGACGTGATCATCCCGCAGGACCTGGAAGATGCCATGTCCCGCCAGGCGCAGGCCGAACGCGAGCGCCAGGCGCGGGTCATCCTGGGCGAATCCGAGAAGCAGATCGCGGCTTCTTTCGCAGAAGCCTCGCAGGCCTACGCGGACAACCCGACCGCCCTGCACTTGCGGGCCATGAACATGCTCTTCGAGGGCCTGAAGGAAAAAGGTGCGCTGGTCATCGTCCCCTCGTCCGCCGTGGATACGATGAACCTGGGCGGGTTGAGCGGGATCGTCTCGATGGCCCGGCAGAACCTTCCGAAGGAATAAAACCAGTCCATTGTTCCACATGGAACGCCGCGCAAATTGTCAGTTTGCGTCTGCAAAAAGGAAATCGAAAATGTCCACAAAAACCACTCTCTCCATCTCACTCATCCTGGTTGCCGCGGCCCTGATTGCCGCAGCCGTGCTTTGGGGCCGTCTGCCGGATCCCATGCCCTCGCACTGGAACGCCGCCGGCGAGATAGACGGGTACATGTCCAAGTTCTGGGGCGTGTTCCTGTTGCCCATCATCACCGTCGCGCTTTTGCCGCTGTTCATGGTCATCCCGCACATCGACCCGCTCAAGGCCAACATCGCCCAGTTCCGGGGCGTATATAACCTGTTCATCGTCTTTTTCACCGTTTACATGGTGTACATCTACGGGCTGACGGTAGCCGCCGCGCTTGGCTATCAGTTCAACATGACTTACATGCTCCTGCCGGTAGTTGGATTACTATTCGTCGGCGCGGGCTACCTGATGAAAAAAGCCAAACGCAACTTCTTCATCGGCATCCGCACCCCGTGGACGCTGACCAACGACGAAGTCTGGGACAAGACCCACCAGCTCGGCAGCAAACTGTTCGTGGCCGGAGGCGTCGTCACGATCCTCAGCACCTTCCTGGGCGAGTACGCCATTTGGGTGATGCTCCCGGTCATATTGATCGCCGCTTTCGTCCCGATCATCTACTCCTACATCCTGTTTGCCCGGATCGAGAAATTCCGCTAATGTTCCACATGGAACAAAAATGGCGCTGTATTGCCCCAGGCTAAAAATAACACAGCAGGTTACATCGCCCCTGGAGAAAAAATGACTACGAAACCCTTCAACTGGAAAATCTATTTCATCCTGCTCGCCGCTTCAGTTTTCGGCGTTGTAGCTGTATTACCCTACTCTCTCGCCTTGCAGGGAAACCAGTTGGCAAACCTGCAACTCCCCATGCCGATCTGGCTGCTCATCACGCTCCAGGTCTTGCAGAACGCCGTCCTGTTCGCGGTGGTGATCGCCGTCGGCCTGCTGGCCGCCAACCGGGTCGGGCTGGGACTGCCCATCCTCGAAGGCTGGCTCGCAAAAGAGCCGGTCGGGGATAAGGTCAAATCTATCTGGCTGCCCGCCGTATTGATCGGCGTGATCGGTTCGGCCCTCGTGATCGCTCTCGACGTGCTCATCTTCAGCCCGATCCTGACTGCCGAATTTGGCGGCCTCTTCAAAGGACTGGACCAGGAACAATTGCAGCCCGCTGCCTGGAAGGGCTTGCTGGTCTCGTTCTACGGCGGGATTGACGAGGAGCTCCTGCTGCGCCTGGGGTTGATGTCGGTGCTGGTCTGGCTGGGACGCTTCGTCAGCAAAACCGCCGAGGGCCGCCCCACCCAGGCCGTCATCTGGACCGCCAACATCCTGGCCGCGGTGCTCTTCGGCCTCGGCCACCTGCCGGCAACAGCCGTCATCATGCCGCTCACGCCTCTCGTCATCACCCGCGCTATCGTACTCAACGGCATCATCGGCGTGGGAGCGGGATACCTTTACGCCCGGCGCGGCCTCGAAGCCGCCATCCTTTGTCACTTCTCCGCCGACATCGTATTGCACGTGCTCCTCGCCCTTTAGAAAAATGAACACTGTTATCGAAGTTACCCAACTGGAAAGAACCTTCGGCGAACACCGCGCCGTGGACGGCATGACCTTTACGGTGGAGCAGGGCGAAGTCTTCGGATTGCTCGGCCCGAACGGCGCCGGCAAGACGACCACCGTCCGCTTGCTCAACGGGGTCCTGCCCCCCTCGGGCGGAAGCGCGCGGGTGTTCGGGCTTGATCCCGTTACCGATGGGGATCAGGTCCGAAAGCGGACCGGTGTGCTGACCGAGACCCCGGCCCTCTACGAACGCCTGACCGCCCGCGACAACCTGGCCTTCTTCGGCACCCTCACGGAAATCCCCGCCGCCGACCTTTCCCGCCGCGTGGACGAAATGCTCCAATTCTTCGAGTTATCCGACCGCGCCGGCGATAAAGTCGAAACCTTCAGCAAAGGCATGAAACAGCGACTGGCCCTGGCGCGTGCCCTGATCCACAAACCGCCGCTGCTCTTCCTCGACGAACCCACCTCCGGCCTCGACCCGGAAGCCGCCCAGCACGTCAACGGCCTGATCGCCGACCTCAGCCACCAGAACGGGCAGACCATCGTCCTGGCGACCCACAACCTGCTCGAAGCCCAACGCCTGTGCGACCGGGTGGCGGTGATGAACCGGGGCTGCATCCTGGCCCTCGGCTCGCTGGATGAACTGTCCCGTAAATTGTGGCCTGTCACCTGGGTGGACGTGGATTTCTTTTCGCCTGCCCACCTGCCTCCGGGCGCGCTGGATACGCTCCGGGGCGTGATCCAGGTCGAACATAACGGAAGCAGGCTTTCGGTCCAGGTGGAGAGCCGGGAGATCATCCCCCAGCTGATCCGCCGCCTCGGCGAGCTGGATGCCTCCATCCTGCGGGTCAATCCTCGCGATCACACCCTCGAAGATATTTACTTCACGTTGCAAAAGGCAGGCATGGCATGAACTGGCGTTCGATTTGGGCGATTGCCCGCAAAGACTTGATGGAGGTGCGGCAAAACAAGGCCGCCTGGATGCCGGCTGTGATCGCGCCGGTCATCTTTGCCGTCGTGCTGCCGCTGGTCTTTATCCTGCTGCCGCAAATGATCCCGGTGGAAGACATCCAGCGCGAACTGGGCGATATGCAGCAAATGATCGAACTGCTGCCGCCGCAGATGGCGACCGTTTTCACCGGGCTGGGCCTGGAACAGGCTTTCGTGCTCTACATGGCCGGGTTCATGTTCGCCCCGCTGTTCCTGATCATGCCGCTGATGTTCGCTTCGATTGTCGGGGCGGAGTCGTTCGTGGGCGAACGCGAGCGCAAGACGATGGAAGCCCTGCTCTATACTCCGGCCAGCGACACCGAACTGTTCCTGGGTAAAGTTCTGGCCGCCGTGACCCCGGCGATCGGCATCTCGTGGCTGACTTACGTGGTTTACATCGTGGTGGTGAACGCGGCCAGCTTCAACCTGATGGGCGGCATCTGGTTTCCGCTGCCGACCTGGTGGCCGCTGATGTTCTGGGTCACGCCCGCCTTTGCCTTGCTGGGCATCTCGGCCACCGTGCTGGTCTCCTCCCGGACGCGGACTTTCATGGAAGCCTACCAGCTTAGCGGCTCGTTGGTGGTGCTGGTCCTGGCGATCGTCATCGGGCAGGTGACCGGCGTGATCGCCCTGAGCATCCTGACCGGGATGCTGATCGGCGCGGTGCTCTGGGCCGTCGGCGGCGTGCTGCTGTACTTCAGCATCCGCATGTTCAAGCGCAGCCAGTTGGTTGCCAAACTCTAGGAGGTCGGCATGTCTGAGTCAATCCAAAGATGGGAATATCGGGTCGAGACCTTCGGGAATATCTTCAGCGGCCCAAAGGACGGGGCGCTGATGGAAACCCTGGATGCCTGGGGCGAGGACGGCTGGGAGGTGGTCAACGTCATCCCGCGCACCAACAGTGAGCGGCTGACCGTGGTCGCCAAACGCCCCCTGACCCTCGACGAGCGCCGCCGCCGTTCGTTACCTTGACAATTGACCCGGTCCCGCATCTGACAGGGAGCTTCGGCTCCCTGTTTTTGATTCGTGGTTCTTCCGTAACAAACGGGAAAGAGCCTAAACACAAAGTATCCATGAACTCCGTTCGCCCCGAAGGATGAAAACGGAGTCCAAAGTCTCCAGACTTTGGCGCCAACGTCGGGAGACGTTGGAGTCCGCGTCTTATTTTCATATCAGTTCACGAAGGCACTCAAAGGGAAAAGCGCCTTGCCGTAAAGATTTTCCTTCGTGTTCCAAAAGGTTTTTCCCGTCAAAAACGCGAGAGCCTGATCCGTTTTCCACCACAAAAACTAGAACATATATTCTATTTACGCCAGGGTTGTATTGTGTGCGGTTTAAGGCTAAACTAAGCCCTGATCTGCCGCATCGAGGTCCCTGAATGAAAAGACTCCAAATCCCCTTGCTGGTCATCGTTATCGCCCTGTCCGCTACGCTCGCCTATGCCACGCTGACCTTCGGCCACCTGTGGGGCGACGACTTCGCCAGTTACATCATGCAGGCGGCCAGCATCACCGGCGGCTCGATGGACGAATTCGTCCGGCGCAATACCTTCACGATGGAGAATTCGTCCTACCCGGTCGGGCCGGTGGCCTACCCGTGGGGCTACCCGCTGCTGCTGGCCCCGGTCTACGCCCTGCGCGGGGTCATGCCGCTGGCCTTGAAGATGGTCAACCTCCCCGCCTTCGCGGTCTTCCTGGCGGCGTACTTCTTCTTCCTCAAGCGCCGGGTCTCGGGGTGGGAGAGCCTGCTGCTGGTGGCGGCCTTTGCTTTCAATGCCACGTTCCTCAGCTATCACGACCAGATCATCTCGGACATCGCCTTCACCGCCGTCTCCACCCTGGCGCTTTGGAGCCTCGACCGCACCGCCTTCGACGGATCCCCGAAACGCGGCTGGGGCATCCTGGCCGGGGCGCTCATCTTCAGCGCCTACTTCCTGCGCACAGTGGGCATCCTGCTGCTGGCAGCCTTGCTCGTTTATCGCGGCTACAAACTTTTAGCGGCTCCGATGGCCGGCGACGGGAATGGACTGCAAAGTAGCGAAGCCCGCGAAGAGAGCTTGGGAGGCGAAGGGATTCCGTTCGCGAAATTCAAAAACCTTCGTGCTCTTCGCGCCTTCGCGGTGAAGAATCCAACCATATCCAAAAGAGCCAAACTCTTGCCCGAAATCTGGCCTTTCGTCACCTTTGCCCTCCTGTGGATTTTGGCCTCACTGGTCTTCCCCTCCGGCGAAGGCTCTTATTTTTCGCATTACGGGCTTTTCGATTACGGCCAGCGCCTGCGGGAAAACTTCGTCGCCTATTTCAGCATGGGGGCCGAGTTCTTCGACGGCCTTCCGGCCCGGACGGTGGTGTACGGGCTGGCGCTGGCGTTCTTCCTGATCGGATTCGTCCACGCCCCGGAGACCGACCTGGTCGCCAAACTTTATTTCGCGGCGACGATGCTGCTCTACCTGACCTGGCCCGAACCGCAGGGGATCCGCTTCCTGTTCCCGCTGCTGCCGGTCTTCGTCTACTTCTCCTTCCTGGGGATGAAGGCATCGTTCTTCGGACTTTCGGCCCGCTACCGTCAAATGGGCCTGGTCCTGACCTACGCGTTCTGGGGCGCGGTGGTCGCCTTCATGCTGCTGGCCTCGGCGAACCAGGCCCTGGCTAACCTGGGCAACGCCCGCGACATCAAAGGCCCCTTCGATCCCTTCGCCCGCGAGATGGTCAACTTCGTGGAGGCGACCATCCCACAAGACAGTGTGATCGTCTTCTTCAAGCCGAGGGCCATGCGCCTGTTGACGGGACGGGACTCGATCCTGATGGACCGCTGCGAAGACCTCGACCGGGGAGATTACGTCATCCTGGACCTGGACCGCGGCGAGTACGCGGACGTGCATCAACTGACTCCCGGCCAGGTCAAAAAGTGCGGCCTGCCCGTCACCAATATTTTCGAGAACCGGAAATTCCTGGTCTTTAGATTGGAAAAATGACTCCACTGCAAAAACCTTTTTCACCGCGAAGGCCGCGAAGCGCGCGAAGAAGTTCATCAAGTTTTCGAAGGCTGGAGCGAACAATTTTCAAGATTCCCTTCGTATTATTCAAGAAAACTTCGCGGCCTTCGTTTCTTCGCGGTGAGATTGACCTTTTTTCAAAAGACTCAAAAACGATACTCTCCTCTCCGTGGTGCGGGATGGTATCCCCAATGACGAGTGTTTGGCTGAAGAAGTTATGAAAGAATTCATCTACTCCCGTAATGCCGTCTACGAAGCCCTGCGCGCCCGGCGCAGGCAATTTTTCCGCCTGGAGGTCGCCAACGGCGTGCAGGAAAAGGGCCGCCTGGCCGAGATCATCCAACTGGCCGGGAAGCGCAAGCTCCCCATCCTGCGCGCCCCCCGCGCCGGCCTGGACAAGCACCATCCCGGCCACCAGGGGGTGGTGCTCGAAGCCAGCGGCTATCCCTATTGCGCCCTGGCCGACATCTTCGACCGGGCCAGCGAACGCGGCGAACCGCTCTTCGTGCTGCTGCTGGACACCCTGCAAGACCCGCAGAACCTGGGCACGCTGCTGCGCACGGCGGAAGCGGTTGGGGTGCATGGGGTGGTCATCCCGCTGGCGCGCACGGCGGAAATCACACCGGCGGTGGTCAACGCCTCGTCGGGGGCGACCGAGCACCTGTTGATCGCTCAATATAATTTGCACCAGGCCATCGAAGCGCTGAAAGAGGCCGGGGCGTGGATCATCGGCCTCGAAGGCAGCGACCAGGCCCAGGGTCCAGAAAAGGTTCGGCTGGACGGGGCCGTCGGGCTGGTGGTCGGCTCGGAGGGGACGGGCATGCGTCCGCTGACGGCCAAATCCTGCGATATCCTGATGAAATTACCGATGAAGGGCCAGGTCGAGTCGCTCAACGCGGCGGTGGCCGGGTCGGTGGCGTTGTACCTGGCGTATCTGGCCCGCAACACGTAAAACCGGAGGAACCATGGCTCAAGCAACCTATCATTTCCCGCGTGGATTTTTATGGGGCACGGCGACGGCATCGCACCAGGTGGAGGGCAACAACACCAACAACAACTGGTGGAAGTGGGAAGAGGAAGGCCACACGGCCCACAGGTCGGGGCTGGCCTGCGACTGGTGGGGCGGGCGCTGGAAGGAGGACCTGGACCGGGCGTCCGAGACCGGGCAGAACGCCCACCGTTTCTCGGTCGAGTGGAGCCGCATCCAGCCCGAACCCGGCCGCTGGGACGAGGACGCCCTGGAACGTTACCGGACGATGCTGCGCGGCATGAAGGAGCGCGGCCTGACCCCGATGGTCACGCTGCACCATTTCACCGATCCGCTCTGGCTGTACGAACGCTGCGGCTGGGAGATTGAGGAAACCGTGCCGCTGTTCGAAAAATACGTGCGCAAGGTGGTGGACGCCTTGAAAGAGTACGTCACCACCTGGTGTACGATCAACGAGCCGAACGTGTACGCCTTGAGCGGCTACGTGACCGGGGATTTCCCGGCCTGCCACAAGGGGCTGGATGTGGCGATCAGGGTGATGACGAACATGCTGCGCGGCCACGCCGCGGCTTACCGGGCGATCCACGAGATCCAGCGGGAGGCGCGGGTGGGCTACGCCCTGCACTACCGCCCGATGGTGGCCAAACGCCCCTGGTTCCCGCTGGACCGGATCATGCGCGGCATCCGCTACCGGGGTCTCAACCTGGCCTTCCCGTCGGGGATTTCGACCGGTGTGATGCAATCACCGCTGGGCAGGGTTTCCATCCCCGAAGCCAAGGGGACCCAGGATTTCTTCGGCCTGAACTATTATTCGGTGGATACGGTTTCGTTCGACCTCCGCAACCGGGCCGAGTTGTTCACCCACAGCGGCTATCCTAAAGGCGCCGACCTTAGCCCATCGAATTTCATCGCCAACATCCCCGAGGGCCTGTTCGACTCGATCAAATGGGCCGTGAAGACCTATCCCGAGACGCCGATCCTGATCACCGAGAACGGCGTGGAAGACGCCGACGACTCGCTGCGCCCGCGCTACCTGGCCCAGCACCTGCACCAGGTGTGGCGGGCGGTCAATTTCAACTGGCCGGTCAAGGGCTACTATCACTGGTCGCTGGTGGACAACTTCGAATGGGAGCGCGGCTGGACCCAGCGTTTCGGTCTGTGGGCGCTGGACGTGGAGACCCAGAAACGCACCAAACGCCGTTCGGCGGAACTCTACGAAGCCATTTGCAAGGAAAACGCCCTGTCGAGCGAGATGGTCGCGGAGTATTGCCCGGAAGTGATGGAGAAGTTGTTCCCGGACTAGTGTTGCGTAGTGCGTGTTGCGTAGTGCGTGTTCCGTAAAGAGCATGTATATGTCAAACCTTTTCGCTTCCCCAAAAGTCACCTGCCGCCCGGCCCTGGCCTCCGACAAGGCCGATATGCTCGAATTCACCAAATCCATCTGGGACGGGCACGATTACATCAAATACGTTTGGGACGACTGGTACGCCGACCCGAACGGCATCCTCGTCTCGGCGGAGTTCGGCGGGCATTGCGTCGGCTTTGCCAAGATCGCCCTCAGCGCGCCGGGACAGTGGTGGTTCCAGGGCTTCCGGGTGGACCCGCAGCACCAGGACAGGAAGATCGGCTCGCACATCCACGAATATCTCGACGCCTGGTGGCTCGAAAACGGTGACGGCGCCGCCCGCCTGATGACCGGATCGCAGCGGGTCAAAGTCCATCATTTGTGTGAGAAACTGGGCTACGCCAAAATCCTGGAAGTGAAAGAATTGACCGCCGAACCGCTGGACGAACCCTGCGCGGCCCTCCGGCCCGTCCAGGCGGAGGAAGTCCCGGCGGCTTTACGGGCCGTGCTGGAGTCCCCGACCCTGGCGCTGGGCAAGGGCCTGTTCGACGTGGGCTGGGAGGCCGTCCAACCGACTGCCGACATCCTGGCCTCGATCCAGCAGGGGGGAATGGCCTTCTGGTGGCGCGGCGGTGAGGGCCTGCTGTTGGCTTGGGACGACGAGGACGAAGGCGGCGACGTGCTCGGCGTGGGCCTGCCGGCCTGCCCGCTCGACTCCCTGCCGGAGATGCTGCTCGACATCCGCCGCCTGGCCGCCCAAACCGGCTGCGTCGGCGCGTTCTGGATCGCCCCGCTCGAAGCCGGACTCCTGTCGGCAGCGGAGACGGCCGGGTTCATCCACCACAAGGAACACACCGGCTACCTGTTCGAGAAGCGCCACCCCACCCGGCCCTGACATGCTCCCTGACGAGTTCACCACCACCATCCGCAGCGTCTTCGGCGCAGACGGCGAACGCTGGCTGGCCGGTTTCCCGTCCCTCCTGGACGAAGCCGTCCGCCGCTGGGGGCTGAGCAATGTTCAACCTGTCTCCAACCTTTCGTACAACTTTGTCGCCTTCGCGGAGTCCAACGTCTCCAGACGTTGGCTGCAAAGCCAGGGGACGTTGCACTCCGGCCAGGTCGTGTTGAAGATCGGCGTGCCGCATCGCGAGTTGTTCAGCGAGATCGCCGCCCTGGATTTTTTCAACGGGGACGGCATGGTGCGGATGCTGGATTCGGACCCCGGAAAGGGCCTGGTCCTGCTGGAGCGCATCTCTCCCGGACTTATGCTTGCCACCGTTATGGACGACGACCGGCGCACCCAGATCGCCGCGGACGTGATGACCCGTTTATGGGAGAAAAGTAAAACGACTGAAGTCGTTACTACAAAGTTCATCCAACTGTCAGACTGGTTCGACGGCTTGAAAGACTTGCGCCCCCGTTTCGACGGCGGGACGGGACCCTTCCCGCGTCGCCTCGTCGAGCGGGTCGAAGCCGTCCTGCCGGAGCTGATGTCCGCCCCGGAGGTGCTGCTGCACGGCGACTTCCACCATTACAACATCCTGTCGAGCGGGGACGGGTGGCTGGTCATTGACCCGAAGGGCGTCATCGGGCCGCGGGGATACGAACCGGGGCCGCTGCTGCTCAATCCGTGGGACCAGGTCCAGGGTCCCGATGCGAGGCGCATGACCCAAAGACGCCTCGCCATCCTCTCGGAGCGGACCGGGCTGGAGCGGGGAATCCTCCGGGAGTGGGCCATCTGTCACGCTATCCTTTCGGCCTGGTGGAGCCTGGACGAAAACGACAGGGGCCTCGAATACGCCCTCCAGTGCGCCGAGGTGTTCGCAGGCATCAAGGTTTGAGAGACGAGTATACTGAAAAAGTCAATCTCACCGCGAAGGAACGAAGGTCGCGAAGGCAATCTTCAGGATTTTTCTCACGGTTCTTCGAGAATCTAAGAAATTCTTCGCGTTCTTTGCGGCCTTCGCAGTGAAAAAGGTTTTTGCAGTCGAGTTAGAGATATAATCATCCCATTACTGTTCCAGGAAGAGACTTATGCACATCCTTGTAACCAACGACGACGGCGTCCAGGCTCCCGGCCTGCTGGCGCTGGCCCAGGCGATGCGGAAGTTCGGCAAAGTGACCGTACTCGCCCCCGACAAGAACTGGTCGGCCTCGGGGCACGTGAAGACCATGCACCGCCCGATGCGGGTCTACGAGACCCTGTTGGCCGACGGCTCCCCGGCCCTGACCAGCGACGGCGCGCCCTCCGACTGCGTGGCGCTGGCCCTGCTGGGCATCGTGGAAGAGAAGATTGACTTGGTGGTTTCGGGCATCAACCCGCACGGCAACATCGGCCACGACGTGACCTATTCCGGCACGGTGACGGCGGCCATGGAAGCGGTCATCGCCGGGATAGCGGGGATCGCCTTCTCGGTCAACTCGATGCCCGAAGACAGCCCGCTGGATTACGGCCCGTCGGCGCGGGCGGCGCAGAAGATCGTGGAGCGGTTCCTGGCCAACGGCTCGCTGCCCAAAGATGTGCTGTTGAACGTCAACGTCCCCTACCTGAAGGATGAGGCGATCAAGGGTATCCAGGTCACGCGCCAGGGACTGCGGCTCTACAACGACGAACTCGTCCGGCGGACTGACCCGCACGGACGCCCGTACTACTGGATCGGCGGCGACTTCCCGACCGGCGTGGTCGAAGACGGCACCGACTACGGCGCGTTGAGCGACGGCTACATCTCCGTCACCCCGCTGCAACTCGACCTGACCGCCTGGCAGGCGATGGACGCGCTCAAAGGCTGGCAGTGGTAAAAGATTAACGCGAATGCCGCGAATGAGCCAATGGCGCGAATAAATCTGACATCCCGTTGCAAAAAGGTTAATCTCACCGCGAAGACGCGAAGCCCGCGAAGAAAGTTTTAAAAACGCGAAGGAAATCTTCAGGACTTTTTTCCTGATTCTTCGAGAACTTCAAGGAATTCTTTGCGTTCTCCCCAGCACCGCCCGCTGGGGCAGGTGTTGCGGCCTTCGCGGTGAAAAAGGTTTTTGCAGTAGAGTCATTAGCGGCATTCGCCAATTCGCGTCATTCGCGTTGGAAGGTGTTTATGGCTCCTTTTGCATCTCCCCCCAATCCGCACGATTTCAATGCCCGCGTCTGGGAAGTGGCGCGCCGCATCCCGCACGGGAAGGTGGCGACTTACGGGCAACTGGCCCTCAGCCTGCCGGTCCCGATGGGCGTCGAAGCGGACACGTACAAGGCTTTCGGGGCGCGCTGGGTCGGCGGGGCGATGGCCGCCTGCCCGAACGACGTCCCCTGGTGGCGGGTGATCAACTCGAAAGGCGAGATCAGCCCGCGGCCGGGCGCGTCCCGCCAGCGGGAATTGCTGGAAGCGGAAGGGGTCGTCTTCAACGAAAAGGGCCGGATTGACCTGAAAGTCTACGGCTGGGAAAAATAAGCCGTGCTCACCCTCCAGGTTTTGGACGGCGAATTCACCATCCACCGCCTCGACCCCAAAGGCGCCATCCCGCCGCAGGTTATCGAGAGCGATTTTTTCACAGTCAGCAAAACGCCGGATGAACTCTCGATCGTCTGCCGCGCCGAAGTGGAAATCGCTGCGGACAAATCCTCCGGCGGCTGGGCCTGTTTCAAAGTGCCCGGCCCGCTGGATTTCTCGTTGACCGGCATCCTGGCCGGGATCGCCGGGGCGCTGGCCGAGGCGGGGATCAGCCTCTTTGCGGTTTCCACCTACGACACGGACTACATCCTCGTCAAGGCGGGGGAAATCGAAAGCGCGGCGCAGACGTTGGCCACAGCGGGCTACAATGTTGTATGAAAGGAGAAATGAGATGAAAAAACCGACCGTCCTGTTTTCCCTGCTGGCCGTGGCGGCCCTCGTCCTGGCCGCCTGCGGAGGCGTGGGCACACCCGCTCCTCCCTCGGGGGAGGGCGAAGTCCGGCCTGCCTCGGAGATCGTGGTCTACAACTGGTCCAACTACGTGGACCCCGAAATCTACACCCTGTTCGAGCAGGAGTTCGGCATCAAGGTGGTCGAAGAACACTTCTCCAGCAACGAGGAGCTGCTCGCCAAAATTCGGAGCGGCGCTACCGGCTACGCCGTGATCATCCCCTCCGATTACACCGTAGGGATCATGGTCGCCGAGGGGATGCTCGCCAAGCTCGACCGGGCCAACATCTATTGCTCGCCCTACCAGTGGGGCACGACCGGCATCGGCTACCTCGACGGCGAAGTGGACCCGCCCACCTCCTGGTCGGTGATATTCGAGCCTGACCCCGCCTCGCCCGCCTATGGCCGCATGACTATGGTGGACGACCCCCGCGAAGTCTTCGCCGCGGCCCTGATCTACCTCGGGTACAGCGTCAACACCACCGACCAGGGCCAGCTCCAGGAAGCCAGGGATTTGCTGATCCAGGCCAAAGCCGGACTGGCCGGTTACGACAGCGATACCTACACAGATTTGCTGGTCTCCGGCGAAAACCTGCTCGCCCACGGCTGGAACGGCGACTTCCTCATGGCGCGGGACGAGAACGAGAACATCGTTTTCACCATCCCCGAAGAGGGCGGGGTCGTGTTCGTGGACAATATGTGTATCCCCCTCAGCGCCACCCCCGAAGAGAAACTGGCCGGCGAGATGCTGATCAACTTCGTGCTCCGCCCCGAGATCGGCGCCAGGCTCTCGCAGTACATCTACTACGCCAGCCCCAACCAGGCCGCCGAACAATACCTCGGCCCCGAATTCCTGTCAGACCCGGTCATCTACCCGCCAATCGAGGTGATGGCGAAGCTGCAATACCTCGAACCCGTCGGCGAAGCGGAGTCTCTCTACCAGCGCCTGTGGGACGAGGTCAAATCGGCCCCGTAAGCAGCGGATGTCATTGCGAGGGCCGGATGCTTCTCCCGGCCCGAAGCAATCTCCGTCTAATCGCCATGATATCCGAACCTTTCTGGACCTGGTCCTGCTCCCGTCCCGACGACCTGCCGGTGGCTGACGCGCTGCCCGAGTCCGCCGACGTGGCCGTCATCGGCGGCGGGTACACCGGCCTGAGCGCCGCCCGTACCCTGGCCAAAAGCGGCGCGAGCGTCGTCGTGCTCGAGCGGGAGACTATCGGCTGGGGCGCTTCGTCCCGCAACGGCGGCATGACCGGCTGCGGACTGAAGCGTCCCGCCCCAGCCGTCTTCAGGCGTTACGGCGAAGCCTATGGCCATGCCTTCTGGCAAGCCTCGCTCGACGCCTTCGACCTGGTCAAGGAATTTGTCGTTGCCGAAGGCGTGGACTGCGACTTTAGTGAAAACGGCTCGATCTGTCTGGCGTACAAGCCGTCGCATTTCGAGGGCTTCAAGGCCGAGGCCGAGTGGAACAAACGCGTCCTCGGCCACGAGATGCGCCTCGTCGCCCCATCAGAGTTGAAAGACGAGATCGGCAGCGCGGCCTACTTCGGCGGGATCATTGACGAACACGGGGCGGGGCTGCACCCGGCCAAATTCGTCTTCGGGGTGGCGCGGGTGGCAGCAAAATACGGCGCAACCCTGGTCGAAAAAGCCCCGGTAACGCGGCTGGAAAAGTCTGAGAGCGGGTTCACCGTCCATACCCCGCGCGGCCTCCTCCGGGTCCGGGAAGTGGTTTCGGCGACCAACGGGTACACCGAAAGCCTCGTCCCCGGCCTCAAGTCCCGGGTCCTGCCGGTCGGCAGCTACATCATCGTCACCGAGCCGTTGTCGCCGGAGTTGCAGCAGGAGATCAGCCCGAGGGGCCGCATGATGTGGGACGCCAAGTGGTTCCTGAACTATTTCCGCCTGACCCCCGACGGGCGGATGCTGTGGGGCGGGCGCAACAACCTGAGCACCGACCTCGACCTGGGCGAGAGCGCCGAAATCCTGCGCGGCCAGATGCTGCGGGCCTTCCCCCAGCTTGCGGGCGTGCCCGTCACCCACACCTGGAGCGGCAAGCTGGGCCTGACCTTCGACCTGATGCCGCACATCGGGCGGGTGGGCGGCGCGCATTATGCGATGGGCTACGGCGGGCACGGCTTCCATGTGGCTTTGTATTTGGGAAGGGAGCTGGCCCGGCTGCTGACCGGCGAAAAGACCGGCAGCCCCTTTGCCGAAATCCCCCACCCGACGTACTTCTTCTACCGGGACCGGGCCTGGTTCCTGCCCCTGGCCGCCCGTTACTACCGCCTGCTGGATTCCCTGCCCTAGCCTCGCTTTTGATTGTGCCCGGCTTTTTACCGCGAAGACGCGACACCTGCCCTCCCGCTCCGCTGCGCTTCGGGGACTTCGTGGCGGGCGGTGCGAGGGAGGGCGCGAAGTTTTTTGAATTTCGCGAAGGCGTTTCCTTCGCAGCTCGATCCTCCTTCGCGTACTTCGTTCCTTTGCGGTCCAAATTCGTCGCCGGCCAACGAAACCACACGCTGCGGGGAGACTTCGCCCAGGAGGTTAATCTGGAGTTTTTGGGGCATATTTCTAAGCGTTTTCTAAGCGGTTGGTAAATATAGTGGGTCAATTACATCAATGACAAGTTCACACATGACTTCTAAAAAGACAAGCCCTGTTTCTTCCTTGCATTGTAGCGCCCTGTCCGGCGGCTCTTCTGCGCGTCGGTATCACGCCTTTCTGCTGCGCCTGTGGCAGGAGGAGGAAGGCGCCCCCTGGCGGATTCAGGTGGAACATCCGTACACCCGCGAGGTGGTTGGGTTTGCTTCGCTGGAGAGGTTGATGCAATTTTTGAATGAAAAAGTGACGACGGAGAGGAAGGCGTTATGAAGATTTGAATTGGTCTTTACTTTTGATTTTTAATTTCTCATTCTTAATCTCGGAGGTTCCCATGAAAACCAAATTTCGTTTCTTCTCTCTTCTTTTTCTTTCCTTGATCCTGGCGGTATCTGCGGTTGGGGTCATGCCCGCCACGCCTGCGCGCGCGGTGGTAAACGTCATCTACGTCAACGACAACGCGCCTGGCCCAACCCATGACGGGACAAGTTGGAACAACGCCTACAAAAAATTGCAGAACGCGCTGGGCGCGGCCGTCTCTGGCGACCAGGTCTGGGTGGCCGCGGGAGTCTACTATCCCGACGAAGGTACGATGCAAATGAACAACGACCGCACCCAATCCTTTAACCTGATTGACGGCGTCGCCGTTTACGGCGGCTTCGCAGGCACGGAAACCGGGTTGGGCCAGCGAAACATTTCCGCCAATCCCACCATCCTGAGCGGTGATATTGACAAGAACGACGCCAACACCGACTCGAACGACATTGCCGAAACCACTGCCGATATCGTGGGAAACAATTCCTATCACATCGTCCGAGGAAATAGTACGTCCACGGCCGCAGCATTCGATGGATTCATCATTACCGCCGGGCAGGCGAACGGCGCAGGCAGCGACACAATTGGCGCGGGAATGTACAACTACTACTCCACCCACACCCTGGCAAACCTGACCTTCAGCGGAAATTATGCCTCCAGCCAGGGAGGCGGGTTGTCCAATAACAACAGCGACGCCTCCCTGAGTAATGTTGTGTTCACTGGAAACAGCGCCGGGTTATCCGGCGGCGGGATGCAAAATATCAGCAATAGCGTCGCCGTGTTGACGAATGTCACATTCAACGGCAACGATGCCGGGTCTGGCGGCGGGATGGAGAATTCACTCAGCAGCCAGGCGACGTTGACCAACGTCACATTCAGCCAGAACGATGGCGGCAGTCAAGGCGGCGGATACTACAATAGCGTTGGAAGCGAATCCACCCTCACAAACGTGGACTTCCTGAATAACAGCGCCGGCTACGGGGGTGGGATGTATGATCATGACAGTATTATCCAAACATTAACCAACGTTACCTTCTCCGGCAATACCGCCGGCGCCAACGGCGGCGGGTTGTACACGTCCAACAACGGCCCCTATGAGGTACGCTTGACAAACGTCACCTTCAACGACAACCGGGCCAGCCAGCATGGAGGCGGATTATACGGTTCCGGCAGCGGCTCCCAAACCCTGACCAATGTCACCATCAGCGGTAATACGGCCTTCCAAAATGGAGGCGGGTTGTACACAGCCGGTTACAGTTTTCCCAACTTGGTCAACGTCACTTTAAGCGGCAACAGCGCCAACGGACTTGGAGGCGGGGCCTACTTTACCAACTCCCTATCCATTCCGCTCAAGAATACCATCATCGCAAACAGCCTCTCCGGCGGAGATTGCGTCCTCGGCGGGGGCGCGCTCATCAACCCGACTTCGAGCAACAACCTGATCGAAGACGCCTCCAATGCCTGCGGGTTGACCAACGGCGCGAGCGGCAACATCGTCGGCTCGGATCCATTGCTTGGCCCGCTCCAAGACAACGGCGGCCTGACCGAAACGCACGCCCTGTTGGGCGGATCGCCAACCTTCAACGCCGGCACAAACGCTGGCTGCCCCGCCACAGACCAGCGAGGCATCACCCGTCCGCAAGGAGGCGTGTGCGACATTGGCTCGACGGAAGTTCAATACTTCACGTTCGTTGCGCGCTCCATCGGCGCCCAGGATGGCTGGATTCTTGAATCCACTGAAACGAGCGGCGCCGGCGGAAGCAAGAATTCCTTCAATGGCCTGTTCTACCTCGGCGACAACGCGCAGAATAAGCAATATCGCTCCATCCTGTCCTTCAAAACCTATCCCCTGCCAAACAATGCGGTCATCACCAAGGTCACGCTCAAGCTCAAGCGCCAGGGCGTTGCGGGCGGCGGAAACCCCGTTGCCATGTTCCAGGGATTCTACAGCGATATCAAGACGGGACCGTTTGGCGGCGCGGCGCTCGCGCTCGCGGATTTCAACAGCGCCGCGAGCGCCACGGTCGGACCCCTGTCTCCGTCGCTGGCCGCGGGCTGGTATCGGCTGAATTTGACGCCCGGCAAGGATTTCGTCAACAAGCTCAACTCCGGCGGCGGGTACACGCAAATTCGCCTGCGTTTCAGCCTGGACGATAACAACAATGCCGTCGCCAACTTCCTGAAGATTTACAGCGGCAATGCAGGCGCGCTCAACCGTCCACAGTTGGTCGTCGAATATTACGTTCCGTAGTCGTGCGCAGGCCGCGCTTCGGATCACAGACTTCCAGTCCGCCCAAAAAACAGGCCGACCCTTCGCAAAGGGTCGGCCTGATCCATTTCCATCACCCGATCACAACTCCGCCAACACCGCCGCGGCCACATCCTCCGCCAATTCCTGCGACCAGTCTTTATCCAATTCGCCCGCCCCCAATTGCGACAGAAAGCGCGTCGCCTGTTGACGCGTCTCCTCCATCGTGCCGCCGTGCGCGGCGACGTAGGCCAGGATGCGCCGCGTCAACGCCTCGCGCTTCTGCTGGAGCGTGAAGGCCGCGGTCACTGTCAAAATATCCAGGATCAGTTGCGCGTCGCCGAGCGGACGCGCCAACTCCAGCGCGGCGCGCAGACGTTCGCGGGCATCGTCCTCATCGCGGCGCGCCACGGCAATATCGCCCAGCGCCGCCAGCGCGATGGCCTCCCCGCGCTGGTCGTTGATCTTGCGTTTCATCGCCAGCCCTTCTTCGAGCAGGCCGCGCGCCGCGTCATGGTCGCCGCGGCGCAGCGCCAACTTGCCCGCGTTGACGAGCGTCGTCGCCGCGCCGTGGGCGTGGTTCTGCGCCTTTAAGATTTCGCTGGCCTCCACGTAAAATTTCTGCGCGCCTGCATAATCTCCCTGCGCTTGCAAAAGATTGCCGAGATTGTTCAACACCATCCCCGCGCCGATCTCGTCTTTCATGGCGCGATAGGCTGCCACCGCTTTCTCGAAATATTCGCGGCAGAGGGCAAAATCGCCCTGCGCCTTGGCGCAACTTCCCAAAAAATTGAGCGAGAACGCTACCCCATCGGCGTTGTTCGATTTCTTCGAAAGACCCAAGCTCTCGCGCGCCAGCGCCGCGGCCTGCGGATAATTGCCCGCGTAATAATTGGTGATCGCCAGCGAATCGAGTACGCGCGAACGGCGCGCCGCGTCGTCGAGGCGTTCGGCAAAGGATAGAGCGCGTTCGAGATCAATGCGCGCCTTTTCCATCTGGCCGATCTGCGTGTGCATGCGCGCCTTGCGCGCCAGCAGTTCACAGCGCAAGCCGTCCGATTCGGATCCGCGCAACTGATCGAGAACGCTTTGAAACAGATCCACGCCCTCCTGGAACCAGCTTTCCACGCTAAAAAAACTGTGCAGGATCGCGGCGGTGCGTTCCAGCGCGTCGGTCAGGCCCAGCCGCGCGGCGCGCTCCCAGCAGGCGCGCAGGTTGTCGCGCTCGGGTCGGATGGCCGCGCGTGCCTGCGGCGATTCGCCCTCGCCGAGTTGTGTCAGAAAATCGAGATAGTGCGCGGCGTGGCGGCTCTCGGCCTGGGCGCGCTCCTCCGCAAGCGCCGATAATTTTTCGGCGGCGTATTGTTGCAGCAACGGGTGGACGTGAAAGCGCGTCTCGCCCTCCCTCTGCGCCAGCGATTTGTCCACCAGGTCGGCGGCCATCCCGGCGTTGCCGGTCACGGCTTCGGCGGCCTCGAGCGTGAACCCGCCATGGAACACCGACAATTGCGCGAAGGCGATCTGCTCATCAGGCGAAAGCAGAGTCCACGAGCGCTCGAAGACCGCGCGCAAACTGCGGTGCTTGTCGGGCGCGTCGGCGTAGGGGCTTTTCAAAAAATCCAAGTCGTTGGCGATGAAGGCCGCGATCTGTTCGCACGAGTGATGACGCGTCCACGCGGAGGCCAGCTCGATGGCGAGCGGCGCGCCTTCCACCAACCTGCAGATGGACGCGACGTGACGCGCGTCCGCGCCGCTGGGAGCGAAATCGCGTCGCACGCGCCTGGCGCGCTCGACGAACAACCGCGTCGCATCGGACCCTCCGGCGGGCGCGTCGTCCCCGGGCGAATCCAACCCGCGCAGGTCGAAGACGATCTCCTCGTACAGGTTCAGCCGTTCGCGCGATGTGACCAGCAGCTTGACGTTTGGCGCCCCCCGCAAAATTTCCACCAGCAGGGAAATTCCCTTGCCCGCGTCGTCGAGCAGGTGTTCGTAGTTATCGAGGATCAGCAGCGCTTCCTGCGAGCGCAATTTTTCGAGCAACTGACTCGCGACAGGTTCATCGCCGCGAAACGAGAAGCCGATGCTTTCCGCCACGCGCAGGGGAATCTCTTCGGGCGCTTCCAGCGTTTCGAGCGGGACGAAGTGAATGCCCTGCAAAAACCGCCCCGGGCGTTTCTCGGCCAGTTGACGCGCGGCTTCGATGGCGATGCGCGTCTTGCCCATGCCGCCCGCGCCGATGACCGTGACGAGGCGCGCTTCGGGCGCGAGCAGGCGCGCTTCGAGTTCGGTCAATTCGTCCGCGCGGCCGATGAGGCTGGTGGAAAAGCTTGGGAGGCGCATCTCGGCCTGGAGTTCGATCTCGCGGAAGCGTTTGTAGAGTTCGGTCGTCGCGGCGACGGGGGAAACGTCGAGGTCGTTGGCGAGTTTTTGCTTGAGGGTCTGGTAGCACTGCAAGGCCGCGGCGCGCTGGCCGGAGCGCAGGTAAAGCCACATTTGAGCGCGACACGCCTCTTCGTCGTAGGGATCGAGGCGAGTCCAGCGCGAGGCGGCGGAGAGGCCCTCGGCGTAGAGTCCGCTTTCGAGACAGGCCAGGGTCAGGAGCCGGAATCCATCCTGCGCGAGGCGTTTGGTATGCTCGCGTTGGAGGATGCTCCACTCTTCGAAGCCGAGGCCGTCCCGCAGGAAAAAGCCCTCGAGGAAGTCGCCCCGATAGAGGTCGAGGGCGAGGCGAAGTTTTTCGATGCGCTGGGGATCGGAGGGGATGTCGCGCTGGTCGGGGAGCCCCAGGTCTTTCAATTGGCGTTCAAAGTCGAGGGAGTCGAGGGAGAAGTCGCTTTGGCGGTTGAAGGCCAGCGCGTCGCGTTCGATCAGGAGGTAGTCGCCCAGTTCGCGGCGGAGCGAGGCGAGGACGGTGCGGAGGTTGGTAAGAGATTGCGCGGCGGCGCGGTCGGCCCAGAGAAGTTCGGCCAGTTTTTCGCGGGCAATGGGTTTGGGGTTGCAGGCCAGGTAAATGAAAAGCGCTTCGGCGGCGCGTGAGGGCAGGCCCGTGACGGGTTTCCCGCCTTGCTGAATGGAGACTTCGCCCAGGAGTTTTATCTGGAGTTTTTGGGGCATTTTCCTAACTGGACACTGGCGAAAAATGGATGCGTTGAACATGGGACATCACCTGGGTAGAATGGCAAGAAAGCCAACTACCTGTTCGAACAGGATGACATCCCATGCTCACGCGTATTGTACACAATTTTGTGAAGTCAGGCGCATTGGTCGCCCAATGGGAATTTGCTCCACGTCACGGGACCTGGTAAACCGCCGTTTCCCCCTCCTGGAAGATGAGTTTGAGGAATTGCTGGAATTTCTCTTCCCTGACATGGTAGGTGTTCTTTTCCAGGCTGCCGACGACGACGTAACGGATGCCGTAACGCTGGATGATGCCGCTGGCTTCGAGCCAGTTGGAGGTGGTGTAGAGGGTTTCGATGTCGGTCAGGCGGGTTCCCTGCGGTTCGTAACTGCCGCGCCACTGTCCCTCGTGGCCGGGCCAGCCGAGGACGGTGGGCAGGCCGGTGTGGGTGCTGATCCGCCCGTAATGGGTGTAACTGCCTCCGGCGATGCTGGCTTCGGCGATCACGCCGAGGGGAATATCCTGTAGAAAGCGGATGGCGGCCGCGTCGTCGGGGTTTTCCTGGTCGAGGTGGGCCGCGCCGTCGAGGGTGCGGCCCAAGAATGGCTCGAAGTTTTCGGTTTTATTGGGCAGGCTGAGGACGGGATAGGCCAGCCCGAGGATGAACACCAGCGAGAGGCCGACGCGCCAGGCCCAGTCCGCCGGGCCGCGCAGGGAGCGGAGCAGGGCCGCCGCGCCGAAAGCCGCCGCCAGCGAGAGCAGGATCCAGGCCTGGTAGTAGAACTTGAAGACGGTGTTCATGCGCGTCCCGAACTGGTCGCGCAGGTAGACGAATTCGGGGGCGAGGATGAGCAGGGCGGCGAGGCTGATGAGCAGCAGCACAAAGACGGTAGACGGCGGACGGGGGGCGGTTTCGGATGCTTCGTCATCATCTTGTGCTGGATGGTTGTTGGCAAAGATCAGGGCCAGGCTGGGGACGAGGAGGGCGATGAGGGTCAGCAGGCTGCCGAGGTGGGCGAGGCGGCGGATGGTCGCGTCCTTGAAGAAGACGCCGAAGCTCGAAGCGCCCTGGGCGAGCATCTCAGCCTGGGCCACGTCGGGGCGGACGTAGGTGGCGATCCAGGCCATCAGCCAGGATAAAGCCCAGAGGAGCAGGACCAGGCCCAACGTCAAGGAGAGGGCGAGGGCCAGTTTGGGTTTTTGGCGGCGCAGTTGAACCGTCAACCAGGCAAGGAGCGGGACGAACAGCGTCCCGAACATGACCCACAGGTGGGCGCCCCGGGTGGCGTAGACCAGGTTGGGCAGGGGGCCGCCCGCCTGGGAGGAAAATCCGAGGTAGAAGGGCAGGTAGAGCAGGATCGAGAGCAGGCCGAGCGGGAGGCCGAAGCCGAACAGGTCTTCGAGGCGCTCCCGGCCCCAGCCCTGCCCGGAGACGCGGGCCAGGGTGTAGGCCAGGACGATCAGGGCGGCGTAGGGCAGGATGTCCCAGGTGTTGAGGAAGGCCAGCCCGCCCAGGACGAGGGCGGCAAAGGCGAAGTCCATTTTTCGCAGGTGGAGCGGCATGCCGAAAATGTGGAGGGACGGCTTTTCGCGCTGGAAGAACAGGTTGAGGGCTACGCCGACGGCCAGGAGGCCGAAGGGGATGGCGAGCACGTGCGGATGCAGGTCGCCGAGCAGGAAGGAGAAGAAGGGGAATTCGTCAATCGGGGAGAGGTCGCTGACGACGCCCCTCAGGTCGGTGTCCATGATGACGCGGGAGGCGCGCCACCACCACCAGTGCCCGGTGGGGACCCAGCCGGTCCCGGCGGGTGCGGTGTTGAGGTCCTTGATGTTGAGCCAGGTCCAGAAGTTGAAGGCGCCGGGGTTTTTGGGCCAGAACAGGCCGCGGGTGTGGAGCACCTGGAGGAAGCCTTCGAGGTTGGAGACGAGGAGCAGGAAGAGGGGGGCGAGGAGGGGAAGGGCGAGGGGTGCGCGTGGTGAGGCGGGTAATTGGTAATTGGTAATTGGTGATTGGTGATCGTGCTTTGCGTGGGCGGCGAGGAGGTTGTAGACGATGCCATACGCGCCAGCGGCGGCCAGGGCGAAGACGAGCGAGAGCATCAGGTTGAAGGCTACGCTGCCGGGGGTGGCGGTCAGTTTGGCGAGCATGGCGGCCATGATGTAGCCGAAGTGGTAGTACGAGATCGAATAGCCGGAGAGCC
This sequence comes from Chloroflexota bacterium, assembly GCA_049324115.1. Classification (GTDB taxonomy): domain Bacteria; phylum Chloroflexota; class Anaerolineae; order Anaerolineales; family Villigracilaceae; genus UBA5796. The sequence goes on along the minus strand of JBMOMN010000020.1, from coordinate 231,073 downwards.
AGGGGTCGTTGGGCGGGAAGGACGGCGAGCGCAGGATGGCGTTGATGAAGGCCAGTTCCATCGGCTTTTCGGTGCCGACGATCTCCGGGTTGTTGGCCCGGACGAAAGCCATCAATCCGAAGGCGGTCAGGAACAGGATTTCGACCACGGCGACGGTGCGCCAGTTGGATTTGAGCCAGGTGGTAATTGGTAATTGGGAATTGATAATTGGGGATTGGGAATTGGGGATTTCTTGGTTGTTTTCGGCTTTTTGTTTGTTGCTTCGGAGCGCCCAGAAACTCAACCCGCCCAGCGGCAGAAGGCCCATCAGTATCCCGCCGACATCGTTTTGGGCGACGCCGAGCGAGGCCAGCATCCAGAAGGCGTAGGCCCAAATGAGCAGGCCGACGGTGCGGGCCAGGCTGTAGCCGCGGTCGGCCAGGGCCGGGAAGAGGCGGCAGGTCAGCGGGTAGGCGAGCAGGCCGAGGAGGGTGGAGAGAAAGTACCAGGCGAGGAAGTTGAGCATGATGGTAATTGGTAAATCGGTAATTGGTTATTGGTAATTGGTCGTTAGTTCCAGCGGGAGGTGGAAGAGGCCGGTTTCGTCGGGGTCGAAGTCGAGGACGGAGGTGACCGCATCCGCGTTGAGCGGGCCGTAGAGGTGCGGGAACAGGTCGTCCGTCACCGGGGCCTGTCCCGGCGCGGGATGAGCGGGCGGCTCCCACTTAAGCTCACTGGTCAGCCGGGACGGGTCAATGACCAGCAGCACCAGTCCGCGCTGGCCGGTGTAGAAGGCGTTGGCGACCTTCACCACCTGGTCGGGGCGCGAGCAGTGGATGAAGCCCTCCGAGTCCAGGCTGGGGGCGGTGTAAACGCCGGTTTGGCGGGATGCAAGCCAGGCGTCGCGGGAGGTGAGGTGGGTGATACTTTTCATTGGTTTCCTATGGAATACGTGTAGCGTGTACCGTGTTGCGTGGTGCGTGTTCCGTGATTTATCGAATTACTTCGTAGATGACCGTGGCCCGGTCACGGTAGACTTCCTTCCAGTAAAGGTCATTGTACTGCTCGAATTTGGCGAGACCTTCGGGGCAGTAGTAGTTCCGTTCCAGTTGGCCGACGATGATGTAGCGCACGTTGTATTTTTCGAGGAAGGTCCGGGTCTCGAACGGGTTGATGCTCTCGTAAAAAGTGTCAATCTCCTGGACCCGCTTCTCGACCCACTCCGCTGGGACGACGCCGCCGCGCTGCTGGCGCTGGTGCCAGTTCCAGCCGACCACGCCGGGCAGGCCGGTGTAGATGGTGTAGCGTTTGCCCCACTGGTACTCGATGGTTTGGGCCTCGACGATCACCGGCGAACCCTGCACGTTTTCCTGCATCCAGTGGATGGCGTCGTAGTCCTGGCTCAGGTCCATGTCTCCTTTATCCCAGTATTGGGCGTATTTCATGTAAGCCAGGCTGTCGAGGGTGTGAGGGGCGGCGGGAGCCATGCGGTCATGGATCTTGTCGTAGGTGGCGGTGAGGGTGAACATGGCGGCGATGGCGAGCAGCAGGAGGCCGGTCCCCTCGAAGAACGAGCGCCAGGCCGTCGTCCAGCGCCGCAGGTCGGGCAGCAGCCAGCCGAAGCCGGCCGCGGCGCTGACGGCCAGCAGCATCCAGGCTTGCAGGTAAATTTTGAAGATGGTGTTCATCCGCCCGATGTCGCCGACCAGCACGACCAGTTCGACCACGATGGTCAGCAGCATCCCGGTCCCGACCATGAACAGCACCAGGCGCTTGGCGTCCGGCTGGCCGGGGCGCAGGATCAGGACCAAGGCCCAGACGGCCAGCGGCAGGGCGATCCAGCCGATCTTGACCCCAAAGGCGGCCAGGGCGATCAGCATGACGATCACGGCGCTGGCCGAGACCTCGATCAGGAAGCGGTACGGGCGCAGCTTTTGCAGCGACGAGACGGGCGTGTCCGCCATCCACTCGCGGGTCTCCCAACTCATCCAGGCCGCGATGACGAACAGGAACAATCCCCAGTGGGTGAAATAGGACCAGACCGGGGTGTACGGTCCCAGCCAGCGGCTGACCTGGTTGTAGCCCAGGCCGTACCAGTAGTCGTAGGGTTGGTAGAAAACTTTCGACAGCCCGGCCAGCAAGGCCATGCTGCCGGCTGCCAGCAGGAACCGGTTGAGGCCGCTGCGTCCCTGCCCGCCGCGCCAGACGGCGTACCCGGCCGCAATCGCGGCCAGCGGCAGGTAAGTGTAATAATCCCAGGTGTTGGTCGGTTTGATCGCCCCGACGACCAGCCCGGCGAAGCCGAAAGACAGGACGAGGGATAATCCGCTGCCCCATTTTCCCCGGGCCTTGATAGCCGAGACCGCCCAGGCAATCGTCAGGGTGGTCAGCAGCAGCACGAGCATGTGGGCGTGCAGGTCGCTGTACAGGAAAGTGAAGTAGGGGAACTCGGTGATCTCGTTGCCGGGGCCGTGGGGCAAGACCCGGCTGGGGTTCCAGTACCATTCGCCCACGTTGACCGGCAGCAGCGTACCGGTCAACACCTTGACCAGTCCGTTGAAAGCCCAGGCCCAGCGCTGCGGGATGCTGGCAACTTCGATGATGCCGTCGGGCGCTCCCGCCCTTTGAAGCGCCTGGAAGATCAACTGCATCGTCCCCAGGTTGCCGAGCAGCACGACCGCCGCGGATGAGGCCAGGCCGGTAAAAAGGGAATGGAGATTGGAGGCTAGAGAATTGTCGCCGCTCTCTGTTCTCTCCACCAGGTTGAACCCGATCGAAAAGGCTCCCGCCGCCACCATGGCGAAGATCGTCGGCAGGAGGAAGTTATAGGCAATCGTCGGCACGATGCCGAGCAGCTTCACCGGCGTGCCGACCAGCACGAACCCGTAATAGTAGTAATTGATGTACCCGCCCGCAAACCAGGGGTCATACGGCGGGAACGAGGTGCTCTTGAGCACCGCGTTGAAATACGAAAAATCCATCGGGCGCTCGCCGCCCTTGGCCGGGTGCCACAGGTCGGGGTTGCCCAGGCGGACGAGCAAATCGAAAAGGAAGAATGACAGGAAGATGCCCTCGGCGAGCAGGAAGTACCGTTTCTTCGACTTCCACTCGGCGAGCAGTTCCTCCCGCTGCATCCACCCGGACCCGAGGCCGGCTGCCGTCAAAAGGGCCAGCACCACGCCGATGGTGGTCCGCGAGTACGCCAGCCCGACCGACCCGGCCAGCCACGAGAAATAGGCCAGGATGACCAGCCCGGCGGCGCGGGCCAGCGGGTAGCCGCGGTCCTTCAGGCCGGGGAAGATCAGCCGCAGCAACGGATAAGTGATGATGCCCAGAAGGAATACGAACACATACCACCACAGCAGCCCCAGGGCGGGATAGCGGTTGATCAGCGCCGAGGCGTCGAACAACTCCGACCAGGTCCCGCCCGCTTGCTGCCGGGCCAGTTTCCCGGCGGGCAGCATGAGGTCCTTGTAATCGGCGGCCCGGCGCGGCGTCAGGTGGACGACGTTGCTCAGGTCCACCTTGCCGAGGATGGCCTCGACCTGCGCCCGGCTGTAATCGCCGGATTTCTTGAAGATCAGCACCTTGGTGGCGTCGTAAACGGTGAAGGCTTCCTCGGCGAACTGGGTGTTGGCCTCCCAGTGAAAGCCGCCGGGCAGGTCGAGGCTGGGGAACGACTCGAAGACTTTGACCAGCTCGAAGCCCAACTGCCCGTCATAATCGCCGGGACGGGCCACGTTATAGCAATAAATGACATCCTGCTCCGGCGGGCAGCCGATCAGTGCCCGGTAGTAGGCTGTGGTCAGCGGGTAGCGCTCCGGGACGCGGGGGATCGTGGCCCACTGGCGGTTGGAGGTGATGAAGAGGTAATCCGCCTGGCCGAGGATGTCGTAGAAGCGCTGGAGCTTGTCGGGGTTGTCGTCCCAGTACAGTTCCAGGTTCAGGCCGGTGTAGATGCCGCCGAAGCCGTCGTAACCGTCTATCCGCAGCGGCTGGCCGTCGTCCCAACTGGATTCGTTGGCGACCACCGCCCCGCTCAGCGAGAGCGTCCCGCTGGTGGTCTCGAACTGCAACTCGTAGTAAACGTCTTTGGCGATCTCCAGCGGATGGTCGAGCGCCAGCCGGAAAGGCCCGCTGGAGGCGCTGAAATCCGCGTTGAGGCTGGCCCACGCCACCGTCTCGCCCTCAACCAGGACGGAAACGCTCAGGGTCTGCATCCCTGCCGGCTGCATGTCCGTGACGCGGTGCAGGAGGATCTCGGTCAGCGTGCCGCTGGCGTTGGCGCTCACCCCGGCGACGACCGGCGCGCCGGGCACGATCACCTGGTTGGGGTAATAGACGGGCTGGGTGTAGAGTCCGTTTTCGGTTTGGATGGGCAGGCCCACCGGTCCCGGCACGTTCTGGTAGATCCAGCGGGCCGCGGCCACGCGGGTGTGCGGGCGGGTGTAGATCCGGGTGAAGGCGAAGGCGTAGGCGAGAGTCGCTATCAACACCAGCGCTCCGATTGCCAGGGCGATCTTGCGGAACACGGAATATGCTACACGTATTGAATGTAGCGTGCTGCGTGTTCGTATCCCCTCCAACACCACCCAGGCCGCCATCATTGCCAGCAATGGATAGATCGGCAACTGGTAACGCATGGTCGGATTGGACTGGGTGGACTGCCAGAGGAAGTAAAGCACCGTCCAGCCCCAGAGCAGGCTGTGTTGGCGCCACTCGCCCCGGAAAATGCGCCAGCCCATGACCAGCACGCCAACCCAGGCCAGGATGCCAAGCGGCAGTCCCAGGCCCCATTCGGTCAGGTTTTCGAAGGAGAACAGGCGCGAGCGCCGCGCCCATTGCAGGGCGAAGGGCACGTCAATGTCGCCGCTGGCCTGGGCGCGCTGTTCGGCGATGGTGTCAATCCAGTGCGGGTTGGGCAGGATGTTGAAGAAGCTCGGCCCTCTGAAAGCATACGGCTGGAAGACCCGGAAAGCCAGCAGCGAGGCCAGCGCGCCGGTCACCAGGAAGACGGCGACGAAACCCATCAGCCGCTCGGTCTCCGCCGGGGATTTGCCCTTGAACGGGTTCCCGTCCCGGAACAGGCTGACGGCGAACGCGCCCGGCAACAGGACCGCCAGCGGGGCGGCGTTGAGCTTGCAGGCCACCGACATGCCCAGGGCCAGGCCGAAGCCGAGGCTGTTGAGGAAGAGGGGGTTACGGAAGATGGATGTTATGGAAAGAGCGTTGCGTCCACTCCGCTCCGCTTCGGGATGATATGGAGCGTGTTCCGTTTCGGTTTCTTCCGCACTGGCAACTATCAATCGCTGGGTCGCGATCTTGACCGCGAAGTAGATCGCCAGGAAGATGAAGAAGTTGGCGAAGGTGTCCACCGTGAAGAAGTGCGATTGCTGGATTTGCAGCACCGCCAGCGACGAAAAGGCCGCCGCCAGCAGTCCCACTTTGCGGTTGTAGATGCGGGCTACGATGAAATACAAAAGGATGATCGAACCCAAATCCGAAAGCGTCGAAAGCTGGCGGCCCACCAGCGGCACTTCGTCGTAACCGGTCCAGGTGGGGGTGCGGGCCAGTTCGGTCAGCGCCCGGCTCCACAGCCCGGACGGCGCGCCGTCTTCCAGCTTTTGGGCTGCCCACTGGCTGACGGTCGTCATCGCTTCGGCGGTGTAGCGGACGGCGATGATCGGCAGGTCGCCGTAAACGTAAAAAGTATGGCCCCGGTTGTCGGGGTTGAGCGGGGAGCAATAGGTGTCGAAATACCCGCCCCATGCGTCGCAATCCGGCATGACGTCCGCGTAGCGCTGGCGCCACTCCTGGGTCTGGAGCGTCGGGGGCGGCCCCAGTTCTTCTTGAGGTGTGCCGACCGGGGCGATGGCCGTCTCGACCATGGTCAGGAAGCGTTCGTCGGGATGCAGGTGCTGGTTCTCGTCCCAGTTCAGGCCGATGGTGCGGAAATACGCGCCGGCCAGCAGGACGACGATCAGCAGCAGGTCATAGAGCCAGGGATGCTTGTCTTTTTGGGTCATGGATCGTAAACGGACGATAAGGCGGATAAACGGATGGGCAACGGATTATGGTACGCGGAACATCAGGAAGTCGCGGCCCGGCGAGCGGGACGGGTAACGGTTGATCGCGCCCTGCGGGTAGAGCGATTGCAGCAGGGCCAGGGTCTCGGTGTCTTCCGGTTTGAGCAGGAACAGCTTCGGGCCGGGGATGGGGACCGTGTCGGGGATGTTTTCGGGCCACATCGTAAAATTCTGCTCGAAGTGGCCGGTCTGGGCGCTGAGCAGGCGCGTATCCACCCAATGCGGATAAGGCACGATCCAGGCATTGCCGATGCTGCCGTCGGTCTCGGCGAACAGGTTGATCTGCGCCGCCATCTCGGACGAGTTCCAGGCGTTATTGGTAAATTGGGTCTTGAACACGTCGAAAACGAGACGGTAGTTCTGGAACGCCGACAGGACCAGCAGCAGGCCGGCCACGCTCCAGGCCAGGAGTTGCCCCCGCCGCCGGTCCAGGCTGGACCCGAGGCCTGTCACCAGGCCATCCAGCGCCATCGCCACGATGATGAATACCGGGACGATCGCCCCGCCGGTGCGGTTCAGCGACGGGTTCTCATTCGGGAAGGCCAGCGACAAAATCGAGGGCATCAGCAGCAGCGGGATGCTGAGCAACAGGAACAGGTCCAGCCAGTTGCGCTGGCGGGCGTAACGGATGACGACCAGCGTCACACCGATCACCAGCAACGCCCCGGAGACGATATCCACTGCCGGGCGGTTGGAGATGCTGTGGACCCAGATGTCCCCGTTCGACCACTGGAACATGGTCAGCGCGTTCCACAGGTTTTTGAGGAAGACCAGCCAGACCGGCCCCGGCAGCGGGGCTTCGGCATCCGTCAAGCGGGTCATGGCCCGGTAGAAGACGGCGTGCGGGTTTTCCAGCGTATAACGCAGCAAGGGCAGGAAAATGATGAAGGCGGCCAGGGCCGAGATGGCCAGCCAGATCAGGGCCTGCTGGCGGGCGGCTTTCTCCTTCTGGTGCAGGGCGTAAACCAGTATGGCGATCACCACCACGAAAGGCACGAACCGGAAGGAACTATAGCCGTGCAGTCCCAATCCAAGAAATATGCCCGACAGGATGAAATCGTTGCGGTTCGAGCGGCGCAGGCCGCGGATCAGGTAATAAAGCGCAGGCGCAGCAAAAAGCGGGTAGAGCGGGAAACGCAGTCCCACCCGGCTGATGACGTTCGGCCAGTAGGCGATCCCGGCCAGGAGCAGGGCGAAGAGTCCCACCCGTTTGCCGCCGATCTCCTTGCCGAGCAGGTAGATGAACGGCAGCGCGCCCAACCCGATCAGCACGGTGCCGATCTTCAGGCTCATGAATGACAGGCCGGTCCCGAATAGTTTGGCGACCGCGGCCGTGACGTACATCTGAATGAATTCCCGCCCAGTATTACGCGGGAAGAAAATGTAGGTCTTGCCGTCCAGCACGTCGCGCACGTCGAAGAGCTTCTCGATGTGGTCGCTGAACGGCTCCGGCAGCACCCCCGTCAAATCGTGGGCGCGGAAAAAAACGACGACCAGGGCCGCCAAAAGTACCGCGCCGTTCCAGGGGGTGAGCAGGCTGCGGAAGTTGGGGCGTTTGAAGGTCAACCTGCCCAGCCAGAACCCCCAGGCAAAAAGGAAAATCCCCGCCAGCCACAGGCTGACGTTCAACCAGGTGAACAGGTTGTGGGTGAACAGGAAGAAGGCGGCAACGGTGAAAACCGACGAAGCCAGGATCAACCAGGGCCGGAAGGTGAGCGGGTCGGAAGCAGGCTGGTCGGGGCTGAGGTCGGGCAACCGCCATTCGCCGCGCAGGTAAGCCAGGACCACGAATCCGATGGCCGAGACGAAGAAAATGCCGGCGGTGAGGATGATCGGCGTTGGGTTTTCGTGAGGCGGTTCGAGGATGCGCTGGGCGATCAGGGCCAGGGCCAGGGCCAGCAAGGTCCGCCAGGCCAGGGGACGGCGTTCCGCGTCCACCGGCGCGGCAGGCTCTTCGTCCGGCTCGCCCGGGGGGAGCGGGACCGGTTCGGGCGCTTCGGGCAGGTCCACCTTTTCCCCGCGCCAGAAATAGATTTTTGATTTGACGTAGTCGAGTACGCTGGGTTCTTGCATGGGTGCGATTTTATCAGATGAGGATTATTTGCGCCGGGCGATGTAGAACGTGTAGGACCCTTGCGCCTGCGGGACAGGCTCGTCGTAAAAGCGGCGCAGCGGGGCCAGGACCGGGGCCAGGTTCCAGCGGGATGGGACGAGGATCCAGCGCCCGGTCAGTTTTTTAGCGATCAGGGAGGGCAGGCCGAAGTAATGTCCCCATTCGAGGGCGGCCAGGGCGGCGGGCGAGAAATAATGCCAGTAGCGTTCGAGGCTGAACCCGGCGGCCTCGAGGCGGCGTTCCCAGGTTTCGGGGTCGTCACAGTGGTGGTGGCGCGAAATCCGGTTGAAGAAGGCCCGGTAGGCGCGGGCCAGCGGCTTGAGTCCGAGCTTGTCCAGGAAGCGCGCCGCCGACAGGTTGGGCAGGAAGTTGTGGTTCGGCACGCAAAAGACGAAGGGCGCACCAGGTTGGAGCACGCGGGCAGTTTCTTTTAAGACGGCATCGACATGGGGGATGTGTTCCAGCACCGAATTGCTGACGGCGGAGGCGAAAGTCGCGTCCGGGAAGGGACTCTGGCCGGCGTCCGCTTCGACGAGGCCCTTGTAGCTGGCGAAGGTCTTGGCCTCGTGGATCGGGCCGTGCCAGGGGTCGAGGCCCACGTCGAGTTTGCGGGGGAAGGTGCGGGCGGCAAAATGCCCGTCGCCGCAGCCCACGTCGAGGGTCGGGGCGGGCAGGTCGAGGTCCTGGTAGAAGCGGGATTCGACCGCCCGGAGCAGGCCGCGGAAGTAGGGCATCTCGCGGATTTGGATGAAGAGGAAGTCTTTATCGGTCATGGTAAAATGATAGCAGTTTTCTGGAAAGTGATAGCAGAATCGAGGCGTTTATGATCCGCACGATGGTCCAATTGACGGAAGAACAAATGAAGGCGCTGAAAGAGCTGGCAAAGGCCCGCAAGACGTCGGTGGCGAAACTGGTGCGCGAGAGCGTGGCGCAGTACGTGGCGGCGGAGGCCGAGGCGGTTTCCCGTGAGGAGAAGCGACAGCGGTTACGAAATTTCATTCAATACATCAAGGAACATCCTGGCGAATTCCGAGACATCGAAGGCAAAACGGACGTGTCAATCAACCACGATGAGTACCTGACGGAGATTTACGGCACATGGAAAAAATCTTCGTAGATACTTCTGCAATGTTTGCGCTTGTTAACACCGCTGAAGCCAATAACCTGGCTGCCTGGGATATCTGGAATGGTTTTGGCGACAATGACGTTGACTTAATTTCAAACAACTACGTTATCGTCGAAAGCATTTCCTTGATCCAAGGGCGGCTTGGTCTTTCGGTTATGCGGAAGTTACTCGATAATGTCCTGCCATTTATTCAGGTGATTTGGGTGGATGAAGATCAACATTCTGCCATTGTTCAGGATGTCCTGTCGGCCAATCGCCGCAACCTATCCCTGGTGGATTGCTCGGCCTTCGCCACCATGCGCCGGGAGGGGATCGAGACCGTCTTCACTTTCGACGCGCATTTCCGGGAGCAGGGGTTCAGGGTGATCCCGTAACGCAGACTTCAGTCTGCAATTCCGCTAGCCAGAGCAGGCTTTAGTCTACAATTTTACCGGCCAATGCGGACTGAAGTCCGCACTCCTGAACAAAAATCGTGATTTGCTGAAATTACGTGGTTTGATTTTCCGCAGCCGGTTTCACGATCCAATAAGCCAGCGCGCCGATGAAAGGTACAACCAGCACGATCAAAACCCAGATGGCTTGCTGCAAACCGGTCAATTTTTGCTGGCGCAGGGCAAAAAGCGTACCCAGGCTTAACAACGGCCAACCGCACAAGACACCAAGGTTCAACAATTGAACCAGAAAGTAACCTGCGTTCAAACCGAGATTATCCATCTGACTTTCACCTTTTGTTTCCCTATTTCATCAATTCGGCAAACAACTTCTCGTAATTCTCCGCTACGCTTTCGGGGTCATACAGGCGGGCCAGTTCAGCCGTGTTGCAGCGGAATTTATCCTTGTTATCGAAAATGTCCAGCAGGCCGGCGGCCAGCTCATCCGCTGAGCCGATGGCGGCCACGTTGCCCATCCCATGCATCCGCACCGGCTGGCGGACTCCCGGCAGGGCCGAGGCCACGCACGGGACGTTGTGCAGCATGGCTTCGATCTGCACCAGCCCGAAGGCCTCCGTAGAGTTAAGCGATGGCACGACCAGCGCGTCAAGGTTTGGATAGAAAGCCGCCATCTGGAGCGGATCGAGCACGCCCAGGAAGGTCCAGTGGCCCGCGGCTTCGTATTCCCGGATGCGGGGCATGAGCCGGTCGTGGTAGGCCTGTTCGCCCATCACGTCCCGGTACTGCCCGGCGAAAAGCACCTGCGCCTCGGGATATTTCTCGATGATCCACGGCAGGGCATCCAGCAGCACTTCGACGCCTTTTTCGGCGGCGAAGCGGGCAGCCATGCCGATGACAGGGCGGTTCTCTCTGGTCTTGTATTTCTGTGCGAAAGCCTCCGGCGATCCGGGTTGGGGATCGGACAGCACGACCGGCGGCAGGAAAGTCGTCAGTTTGTGCTTGTAACGGGAGAGATAGGGCGAATGGTCGGCGTAATCCCGGGTGTAGGTCACGATCCGGTTCGCCAGCCGCCCGGCCATGTTGTTCTGGAAATGCACCACGCTGTTGACGACCCGGTTGAACAGGCCGGAGGGCAGTTGCAGGTCGCAGTGATAGGTCAGCACGGCCGGTTTGCCTAACAGCCGGGCGCGGAAAGCCACACCGGGGGCGTCGAACTGCGGCAGGTGCAACTGGACCACGTCATGTGCGGCGACCAGTTGGGTCACTTGCAGGCCGAATAACGGCATGATGACGCCCTTGCTCAGGCGGAAAGCGACCGGCGAGCGCAGGATACGCACCCCGTTGCGGATCTCCTCGCGGGGCGTGGACGGGTCGAAGTGCGAGGTGAAGACGGTCACCTCGTGGCCGCGGCGGGCGAAGGCTTCCGCCAGGCGCTCGGCGTAGATCGTCAGCCCGGAGGTGTGAGGACGGTAGTAGGTGAGGACAGTGAGGATTTTCATAGGACGGGTGGATTATAACGTACCAGGCAGGTTATAATAAATTCACCATGAGATCAGATACTCGAAACTGGATCGCCCTTGCCGATTATGATTTGGAATCTGCCCGGCACATGCTCGAAACAGGCCGGTATCTGTACGTGGTGTTTTATTTGTCACCTTGCACTCGAAAAGCTGCTCAAGGCTCATGTAACGGAAGCAACTCAATCGGTCCCGGCTAAAAGCCACGATTTGATCTCGCTGGTCAAGAAAGCAGAATTGGAATTGCCGCAAGATTTGCTCGAATTTATTGGCAAGATCAATACAGCCAGCATTCCCACACGCTATCCAGACGATTTGCAGCGGGCCTTGAAAGATTATCCAAAACCTGTGGCGCACGATTACCTGGAACAAACAGAAAAGGTTCTTCAATGGCTAAAAGACCATCCGAGATTCGACGAATAATCAAGCGCTACACTAACGAATTAGCGCGTATCGGGATTCGGGCGGAACGCGTCATGTTGTACGGCTCGTATGCTGCCGGAACCGCGAATGATGATAGTGACATTGATTTGTTTATCATCTCATCAGATTGGGATGGCTTCAACCAACGCGAACGCCTTGAAATGCTGGGGATTGCTGCGGCGCGTATTCTGGAACCGGTTCAGGCGCAGGGATTTACACCTCAAGAAATCGCAAACAACCAAATCCCTCTGTTTTGGGAACACGTTTTACAAGAACAATCGGTGGCAATTTAGTTGGCAAACCAGAATCCGAAGCAAACTGACTTCGGATTTTTCTTCTTGCTAAAACAACCTCTCATTCTCGCTCACCCACTCGAACAACTGCCTCACGCCGCTTTCCACGTCAAACTTTGGCTTCCAGCCCAACGCTTTTTCGGCTTTGCGGATGTCGGCCACGAAGACCTTCTGGTCGCCGGGACGCCAGTCACCGCGCGTCACCGGGAGCGGGTGTCCGACCAGTTTTTCGAGCATCGGCCCAAACTCGGTCCAGATCGAGATCACGTTCGATGGGCCGCCGCCCAGGTTGAAGACCTGCCCGGCCACTTTATCGGGATTCGCCAGGGCCAGGTCGTAGGCGTCCAGTAAATCATAGACGTGGAGCAGGTCGCGCACCTGCTTGCCGTCGCCGTAGATCGAGAGCGGACGGCCCGTCACGGCGGCGATGACGAACCACGCCACCCAGCCCTGATCCTCTACACCGAACTGGCGCGGGCCGTAGATGCAATTGGAGACCTGCATTCCGCCAGCGACCAACAGGTGCGAATCATCTTCGACTTCCAAATCGTACACCAGTTGGTTGTCCAGTTCTTCCACACCAGCCAGGCTGTCCCAATAGAGGTCGCCATCCGCCCGGTAGAGCGGAGTCACCTGGTCGAAATGCTCCGGGGTGGTATGCGTCCACAACCAGCGCAGCAGGGCATTCGACTGGCGCGAGCGTTCCGGGCTGAAGGCATAACCGATCCCGGCCAGGCGGGGGAACATCTCCTTGCCCCCCAGCAGGCGGACAATGATCTGCACGGTTGTTCCACGCTTATAGGTTTCAGGCTTCCCCTCGAAGAGCGAGGTCTCGATCTCAAAATCGGCCAGCAGATCGCGCAGGTCCTGCATCCATGCCCGGCCATTTTCCAGGAATCCCAAGTCTTTAGATTGGGCAAAAGACGGGGCGAGATACGAATCAGCCTGAACTTTGCCCAGTTCGGCTCCGAAAAATCCGCGCAGGAAGGCGCGTTTGACCAGCGGATGGCCATTCTTGATCCAGTCCGGCAGGCGATAGGCCACCCGCACCTTGTCGCCAACCGGGACACCCAGCAACTCGAACAGCGCAAAGACCGCCAACGTCTGCTGCTGGATTCGGCAGGATTCGCCGTCAATCAAGTGCCCATTTGGCAACTCTGATGCCGATTGTGAGCGGATGATCCCGCTGGGCGGCAACCCAAGCCAGGCCAGGCGCTGGCCCAATTGGGTGAGTTCGGCTTCGGAGCCGAAATATTGCACATAATAGGATGGATTCTGGCGCGTCTGGCGTTGGTGAATACTTAAATGCCCATCCCCAAACAACCAGCCCACCACTTCGGTCAGCGCCAACAGCTGGTCGCCTTGCAGGGGCAACAGGGATGCGGCGATCTTCCCGGCCTCGTTGAGGCAGCGGGCATCATCGCTCCGGGTGCGAACAAATTCCAGGTACGTTTCAGCCGGTAAAACCTGGTCGGGGATTTCCGTCCAATCCGGCATATACAAAGATTCTGGCAAGACCGGGACGAAATCGCCATACGCAAAATCCCGGTTGCTGAACAACCCGTGCGGGCGGACGACGCGATGGTTGGATGTCAGGGTCAGGCTGGCTCCGTTCATGGTTTTCAAGCGCCGGACCGGCTTTGTCCCTGTCGGCCATACTTTGCGGACTCGGGTCCAGTTCCAGCCAGAATGAACCAGGTCGCCCTCGCGGAGAGCGGAAATCGGCTTTTTCCCAAAGGGCGTGATGATCGGCTGGTCGGCAGCGATGCAACTCTGTCGAAAAACCACCGAATTAAGCCCGTAAATCCGGTGGTAATCCCGCGTGTACTGGTCGCCCGTCCCTTTCGAGCAGCCGTAGGGCGAGTGGAAATCCAGCGGCTGCGATTCGGGGCAGCCGTGCGGTAAATCCCGGTAGGCCCAGCGGGTGGCGTGCTCGACCACTTCCACGTCTTCCATGCCGCCGTAGACCTTGTTGGTCGAAGCGTAGATCACGAACGGCCTGCGCTCGTTGAGCCGGGCAGCCTCCAGCACGTTGAACGTGCCCAGGGCGTTGATCTCGAAATCTTCACGCGGTTTGGTGACGGAGGTCGTGACCGCGACCTGCCCCGCCAAATGGACGATGACCTCCGCCTCGCGGCTGGAGGCCGTCAAAAGGGCCGCGTCGCGCACGTCCCCGACGACGAGCCGGAATCCCGTTTTCCCGAAGGTTTCCTCCAGCCAGGCCAGGTTGCGCGGCGCGCCGGCCCGGCTGAGATTGTCGTAGATGGTCACTTTTTCGCCGCGTTCGAGCAGGCGGTGGACGTAGTTCGACCCGATGAACCCGGCCCCGCCGGTGATGAAATAATTTTTCGGCATCTTTCTCCTATGTCAATTCAACAGTGGAAAAGCTATTGCCAGCGTTCGCGCCGGGCGCGGCGGACTCCGAAAATCAGCGTTGCCGCCATGCCAAAGGCAAAACCGCCGATGTGGGCCCACCAGGCGACCCCGCTGGATACGCCTTCGCCCAATGCCACTGCGCCGGAAAAAAGTTGGAGAATGAACCACACTCCCAGGAAAAGGACTGCGGGAATTTCGATGGTGGTGATGAAAACAAAAATGAACACCAGGGTAACGATCCGCGCCCGCGGGAAAAAGAGCAGGTAAGCGCCCAGCACCCCGGCAATCGCGCCGCTGGCGCCGATCACCGGTCCGCTGCTGCCAGCCGTGAACAGGGATTGCAAGAGCGCAGCCGCAACGCCGCTCACCAGGTAGAAGACGAGATAGCGTCCGTGCCCGAGGCGGTCTTCGACGTTATCGCCGAAGATGAAGAGGACCCACATATTGCTCAGGATGTGCAGCCAGCCGCCGTGCAGGAACATGCTGGTGAAGACCGTCATCCAGCTCGAGGCCGGGTCGGCCAGTAAACGTGCGGGGATGAGTCCCCAGGTACTGAAAAGCCTTCCGACGCCCTGCGGCCCCAATCGAAGCTCGTAGTAGAAGGCCGCGGCGTTCAGCCCGATCAGCAGCCAGGTCATGACAGGGGTTCTGCGGGAGGAAATCGTGTCGTATAACGGCAGCATCTGGCTATTCTACCCCATCCACCCCGCCTGCGCCCTAGCCTTTTGGTTCGGGGGCTCCCCTGGCGCGCAGTTGCATCAGTTGGCGGTAAATCCCCGAAAGCGTCTGCCCCTCGCGAGAGAGGGCGATCACCCCGACCAGGCCGCCGGTCAGGTAGAAATACAGGCGCACGGTCAGGGCCACCGCCAGCGCCGTGGACTGGTCGCCGGAGAGCAGGGTCAGCGCGCCGCCGATAGCGCCCTCCAGCGTCCCGACTGAGCCGGGCAGGGCCGGGATGGCGTTGCCGAAGGCGGTCACGCCCATGGTGAACAGGCTCCAGGTCAGGGTGGCGGCGGGGTAAAAGGCGCGGATGATGATGAAATATTGGAAAATGCCCAGGCCCCAGTTTAGCGTCATCCAGCCCAGGAAGCGCAGGAAAAGTCCGGTATCGGTCAGCACGCCCAACCCGTCGAAGAACGAGGCGAGGAAGCTGCCGCCGAAGCGCTGCAAGACCGGCCATCGCCTGGACAGGTTCTCGAAGGTGCGTACCGCCCAATCCCGGTTGCGGGCTAAAAGATACAGGGCGGCCAATCCGAGAGCGATGATGACACCCATGACGAGGCCGATCTGCTCGGCCCCCTCCGCCCCGACCACGAACGGCACGGCGACGACCAGGATGCCGGCCGAGTAGGCGATGTCCACCGCCCGCTCGATGACGATGGTCGGCAGGATTTCGACGAAGGTCAGGGAGGTCTTGCGGCTGAGCAGGAAGGCCCGGCCCAGTTCACCCAGGCGGAAGGGCAGGACGTAGTTGAGCAGGTAGCCCTCGCCCAGGGTCAGGAAGGTGTCTTTGTAGGAGGGTGCGTCCCGCAGCAGGGTGCGCCAGACGAAGCCGCGCAGGCCCAGCCAGCCGAAACTGAGCGCCAGCGCCAGCGCCAGCAGGCCGTAATCCGCAGATTTGATCGCCGCCAGCATGGTCGGGAGGTCCACGAAGTAGAGGATGGCCGCGATCAACCCCAGGCTGACGACCAGCCCAGGGATCATGCGGCGGAGGGGAGATTTTTGCTGGGACATGGGGATGTTTCACCACAAAGGCACGAAGCCCACAAAGGCCTTCTTTGTGTTCACAAAGGAAATATCTTGGTGAACTCTGTGCCTGATATGAAAATAGGGCGCGGACTCCAACGTCTCCCGACGTTGGCGCCAAAGTCTGGAGACTTTGGACTCCTTTTTCATCCTTCGGGGTGAAACCCTTTCATGAATACTTTTTGGTGAGATTGGGTTTTTACTCGTCTTCCAGTTTCAGCACGGCCATGAAGGCTTCTTGCGGGATTTCGACGTTGCCGACCATCTTGAGCCGCCGTTTGCCGCGCTTCTGCTTTTCGAGCAGTTTCTTCTTGCGGGTGATGTCGCCGCCGTAGCATTTGGCCAGCACGTCCTTGCGCAGGGCCTTGACGTTGGCCCGGCTGATGACCCGCCCGTCGGCGTAAGCCTGGATGGCCACGTCGAACAACTGGCGCGGGATGATGCCCCTCAGCTTGGTGATGAGCGACTGGCCCTTGTGGTAGGCATCCTTCTTGTGGACGATGCTCGCCAGGGCGTCCACCGGCTCGTTGTTGACCAGGATTTCGAGTTTGACCAGCGCGTCGGGGCGGTACTCGGCGAACTGGTAGTCGAGCGAGGCGTAGCCTTTGGTGCGGGATTTCAACTCGTCGAAGAAGTCCACGATCAACTCGGAGAGCGGAATGGTGTAATTCAACTGGACCCGGTGCGGGGCGGGGTATTCCTGGCCCTTGAACTCGGCCCGGCGCTTGGTGGTCAGGTCCATGATCGGGCCGTAGTAATCGGTGGGGGTGAAGATTTCGATGGTCATCCACGGCTCGCGGATCTCGGCGATCAGGCCCTCGTCGGGCAGTTCGGCGGGCGAATCGACCAGCACGGTCGTCCCGTCGTGCAGGACCACCTCGTACTCCACCGACGGGGCGGTGAAGAGCACGTCCAGGTCGTATTCGCGTTCGATCCGCTCCTGGATGATCTCCATGTGGAACAATCCCAAAAAACCGGCCCGGAAGCCGAAACCGATGGCTTGCGAAGTTTCGGGCTGGTAGATCAGGGAGGCGTCGTTGAGTTGCAGCTTTTCGAGCGCGTCCCGCAGGTCGCTGTAGTCGTCGGCGTCCACGGGATAGATGCCGGCGAAGACCATCGGCTTGGGTTGGCGGTATCCCGGTAACGGGTCCGGGGCCGCTTTCGCCGCCTGGGTGAGGGTATCCCCCACCCGGCATTCCTGCACGGTCTTGAGTCCGGTCGCCACGTAGCCCACCTCCCCGGCGCTGAGGGCTTTGACCGGTTTCATGGTCGGGGCGAAGATGCCGATCTCGACCGGTTTGATGCTGGAACCGGTCGCCATCATCCGCAGGGTTTCACCGGCGTTGACCTGGCCCTCGACGACGCGCACGTAGGCGATGACGCCCTTGTAGGAATCGTAATGCGAATCGAAGACGAGCGCCCGCAGCGGGACGTCGTCCACGCCTTTGGGCGGCGGCACTTTCTGGACGATGGCCTGCAACACCGCTTCGACGTTCAACCCGGCCTTGGCCGAGATGCGGATGATCTCCTCCGGCTGGCCGCCGAGCAAGGAGACAATGTCTTCGGCCACTTCGTCGGGGCGGGCGGAGGGCAGGTCAATTTTGTTGATGACGGGGATGATCTCGAGGTCGGATTCGAGGGCCGAGTACAGGTTTGCCAGCGTTTGGGCTTCGATGCCCTGGGTGGCGTCCACGACCAGCAGCGCGCCTTCGCAGGCGTTGAGGGCACGCGAGACTTCGTAGCCGAAGTCCACGTGGCCGGGGGTGTCAATCAGGTTGAGTTCGTAGGTCTGGCCGTCGGGGGCGGCGTAGTTCATGCGCACGGCGGAGGCCTTGATGGTGACGCCCTTCTCGCGTTCCAGGTCCATCGAATCGAGCACCTGCTCGGTCATGTCGCGGTCCGAGATGGTCCCGGTGACCTGGAGCAGGCGGTCGGCCAGGGTGGATTTGCCGTGGTCCACGTGGGCGATGATGCAAAAATTGCGGATGTTCTGTGTCATTGCGTGCGGGAGTATAACCGATTCTTATCCGCGTATCTACGCTAATCTTTGCGAAGTCAGAAATCAACCTTGAGCACGCGTTCCCCCGTTGGTTGGTCGCTGCCACCAGCCGGTTCGATGGTGACGCCGATTCCCACAAAGCTGGAAAGTATTTGGGCCGAGGCGATGGTCTCGGTGGTGTAAGGCTGCCCGCTTTCGGGGCGGAAGATCCCGGCGCTGACCCGCCCGCCGTCGGGTTCGACCAGCCAGACCTGGTAGGTCTGCCCGGCGGGGAGTTCGGGCAGGTTCCAGGCGACCAGGACGGCAGTGTTGCGGTCTGCGTCGAGCAGGAGGGTGCCGGAGACGTTTTCGCCGCTGACGGGCAGGGTCTGGACGCCGGGGTAGGACAGCATTGCCAGGGCAACCTGGGCGTTCCCGACCTGGTGCAGCAGCCCGGCCTGTTGCGTCCGAATCCCCTGCAACTGGACCAGGGTGAAGATATTCAGGATGAGGAGCACCGCAAAAGCCAATCCCACCGGCCATTGGCTGAAGGTCCATGCGAGGCGCGGGCGGGGTTGTTTTTGTCCGCCGGGCAGCCGGTTTTGCAGGCGTTTCCTGAGGGCGGCGGAGGGGGGCTTTGGCGGGACCGCCGTCAGCAGGGAGTCGCTGACGAGGCGGTAGCCGGCCAACTCGTCCCGGCACGAGGCGCAGGTTCGTAAATGGGATTCGAGCGCGGCGGCCTCCTCCGCGTCCAACGCGCCGAGGGCGTAGGCGGGGATATCGTCGAGAAACGGGGTGTGTTCGTCGTGGGCCATGTGCTTTTGCTCCAAACAGGTATACGCTGCCTTTAATTGATTCGGATTTAGGGTTTTTGCCATTCCCGGCGCAGGCTCTCCAGGGCGGCGCGCAGGCGGGTCTTGACCGTGCCGAGCGGCCAGCCCAGGACTTCGGCAATTTCGCTCTGGCTCAGGCCCTGGTAATAGGCCAGTTCGAGGACGGCGCGCTGGTCGGGCTGGAGGGATTGGACCGCGAAGCGCATGGCGCGCCAGCGGGATTCTTCGTGGAGGCTGCTGCGGTCGGGCAGGGCGAGGAGGGCGTCTTCGGGATCCTCGGCCTGCGAGGCGGCCGGACGGCGGGATTCGAGCCGGAGGCGGTCGAGGGCGGTGCGGCGGGCGATGGTCAGGAGCCAGACGGCCAGGGTGCCGCGTTCGGCCAGGTATTGGCGGGCGCGGCTCCAGAGTTTGAGGAAGGTGTCCTGGGTGGCTTCTTCGGCTAGCATCGGGTCGCCCAGGATGCGCAGGGTCAGGCCGTGGACGCGGCCGGCGTAGCGGTCGTACAGGGCCAGGAAGGCGCGCTCGTCTCCAAGTTTGACGCGTTCGATCAGTTGGCTGTCGTCGGGGTCGGTCACGGGTTGATTGTACCGAAAACTGCGGGTTTGGTCACGCTAATTGCAATCCAAAAACTGGAACCCCGGCGTATTAGAAAATGCACCACCATCTTATCCGTTCCATATTTACCCAAAGGAGTTTGACATGAAAAAGCTGTTCCTCGTTACCCTGGCCGCAGTCCTGGTGCTGAGCACCTTCTTCGCGTCCGGGCCCGTGTCCACAGCCAGCGCCCGGGATACCAAGGTCATGGAGATCAAGTCCATGATCGGCCTGCCCCGGCCGTACACCGGCGCGACCAACGCGATCCGCGGCGTGCCCGGCGGCGGGCTGCCCTGGGTGATCTCTTTCGCCGAAGGCTCGTTGAAGTCCAACGGCAAGCTCGACATCAAGGTTTCGGGCCTGGTCTTCGATCCCGCCGACCCGGACGTGATCGCCCGCGGCATCGGCGGCACGAACACGGTCCCGAACTTCATGGCGATCGTGAGCTGCCTGAGCAAGGATGCGGACGGGAACCCGGTCACGGTCAACGTTTCGACCGGCCTTTTCCCCGCCGACGCGGCCGGGAACTCCCGGATCAAGGCGAAGCTCGACCTGCCCCAGCCCTGCATCGCCCCGATCATTTTCGTCACCAGCCCGACCGGAGCCTGGTTCGCAGCGACCGGGTTCTAGTCTTGTAGCCGATCCCGGCAAAAGCGAGCGGGGAATCACCCGCTCGCTTTTTGGTTGCTTGTGCGCGGTTTTCCAGCGCTATTCGCGTTTGTTTCAGTTTTATAGTTGCTCGTGGGGGTAATCTGATGTATATTTGTCGCAAGGATTATCGTCATGGAATTTGAATGGGATCCCGCCAAAGCTGAGATCAACCTGCGCAAACATGGCGTCTCATTTGCAGAAGCAGGAACAGTCTTTGGAGATGACCTTGCAGTTACTGCAGCTGACCCTGACCATTCTAATGACGAATCCCGGTACATTACAGTCGGATGGTCATACCGCCGCAGGTTGTTGATGGTATCCCACACTGACCGTGGCGATAAAATCCGAATCATCAGTGCTCGTGAATTAACGCCAAGAGAGCGAAAAGCTTATGAAGAAGAGATCAAATGAAGTGAACGACGAACTCCGACCCGAATATGACATGAAAGCCCTGCTCAAGGGTGGGAAGCGCGGGAAATATGCTGAACGCTATCGCGAAGGGACCAATCTTGTGCTGTTAGAACCAGAGGTCGCGAGGGCATTTCCAAACGAAAAAGCCGTCAATGAGGCGTTGAAGCTGGTAATCAAGTTGAAACAGGTGCAGGAAGAGGCTGGCCTGTATTCGACGAAGCGGTAAAACCGTTGGCAGGTTCCAAACGGCGAGTGGAAATTTTCCACTCGCTTTTTTATTGGGTAGTCTCCCCGTTGGGTGCAGCTGCTGACAGACAGCGATGAAATAGAACCGCGAAGATACGAAGAGCGCCAAGAAGGCTTTGAACAAACGAAGAAAACCTTGGCGGCCTTCGCTTCTTCGCGGTGAAATAACGAACTGCACTCAAGAAGGTGACTACCGTTTTATTGCATCAGCCTTTTTAGTCGAAAGGCGGAGGCGTGGGGTTGGAGCAGCACAATGCTATACCCAGGTCGGTTGAAAATTGCGCTTTTTCACGAGAAGGAACGCGCAATTTTCGACCGCGGGCATTGTATAATTTCGACATGGATCCCAATCGCAAGTACTGGAACGACCAGCACAAACTTTTGCGCCAGGCGTTGAACGATCCAGGCGCCCATGCCACCGCCATTGACCTGTTCCTCCACCAACACGCCATGGTTCACGATGCGGAGTTGTGGAATAGGGGCCTGCCTGCTTTCGCCGATGAAGTCTGGCAGGACGCGGACGAGGCGACCCTCCGCTGTGTGCCGCCGAAGTTCGAACATTCCATCGTCTGGCTGTTCTGGCACATCGCCCGGATCGAGGACATGACCATGAATGGGCTGTTGGCGGGCAAGCCGCAGATCTTTCACCGGGACGACTGGCTCGCAAAATTGAATATCACTGAGCGGCATTCGGGCAATGTGGTCATGGACAGGGCGGCTGTTATCGCATTCAGCAGCGCCATTGACATCCACGTCCTCAAATCCTACCGCCTCATGGTTGGGCGCGCCACGCGGGAAGCAGTCATGCTTTTGAAGCCTGAAGAAGTCCGGCAAAAAGTGAAACCTGCCCGCCTGCAACAATTACTGGACGATGGTTCGGTATCTCCCGAAGCGATGGGATTGATCGAGTACTGGGGCGGTTTGACCCTCGCCGGCCTGCTGCTGATGCCGCCCACCCGGCACTGCCTGGTGCATTTGAATGAGGCGTTGAAAGTCAAGCAGAAATGCCGGTGAAACCGCTTCCCGAAAACAGGCTCTGGGACATCCGTGCCTTCGTCTACCGTCATTTTGCGGATACGACCCATGCCCCTGGTTTGGACGAAACCGCGGCCGCCTTCGCCCTGACTCAAGAGCAGGCTGCTTCTGCTTTCGAAGACTTGCACCACCGCCACGCCTTTTTCCTCGCCCCCGGCGCCCATGAGATCCTGATGGCGAACCCGTTTTCGGGCATCGAGACGCCCTTCCGCGTCCACGCGGATGGAAAGACCTACTACGCCAACTGCGCCTGGGACTCGCTCGGCATTCCCGCTGCCCTGCACGCGGATGCCGACGTGGAGGCTGTCTGCTCCCAGAGCAGGCAGCCGATCAATTTACAGGTACGCGCCGGCCATGTTTCAACCTCGGGTGCGTTGGTGCATTTCCTGGTCCCCTTTGAGCACTGGTACGACGACCTGGTCTTCACCTGAGCCACCATGCTCTTCTTCCGGTCGGAAGCGGACTTGAAAGCCTGGCTGCAATCCAAAAACGCGGCCCGCGGCGCGACACTGACCATATCCCAACTCTGGCAGCTATCGCAGCTCTGGTATCACAACCGTATGGATGTCGAGTACCACGGCCGGTCATTGGAGCAGGTACAGGCAATTTTCAAAAAAGTGGGCTTGGTTTCAGAATTTTGGCGATAACCCCCTGATAAACTCTACAACCTGTCTGTGTACATCCGCCGACTGCAACGCGCCCCGGTGGCCCAATCCCTGGGTCTCGATCAGGCGGGCGCTCTTCCAGACTCGGGCGATGGCGCGGCTGTCTTCGATGGGCGTAACGTTGTCGGTTGTATCGTGGAACATCAGGGCGGGGATGTCGATCCGTTGGGTCATCTTCTCGTTCCAAATGGCATCCAACACATCCTTCCCGAAATTGGCATAAATCATGCCGCGCAGACCGTCCACAACGGGATCGGGCAGCCCGGCGATTAGCTGGAAACGCGGCAGGGAGTCCAAAAGCCGGTTGAACGCGCCCAGATAGACCAGTCGGGAAGGGGGCGGGAAGCCCCGGTTGGCCAGGGCATAAGAAGTGACCAGAGTCCCAAAAGAGTGGGCGATGACTGTTTCGAAGGTCCCCTCCTGGGCCGTGATCAAATCCATCGTCGGGGCGATTTCGAGGATGTTGGTCGTGGTTCCGTCCGATTCGCCGTGGGCGGGCTGGTCGTAGGCCATGACGCGGTATCCGGCCTCCAGCAGCGGGGCCACGAAACCGGTCATCTGGGCGCGGGCGCCGCCCCAGCCGTGCATCAGCAAAACGGCGGGACCTTCACCCCAGGTCGTGACGGCCAGCTCGCCGCCCTCGAACGGGAGGCGGTAATTGTTCCCTTGCCCGATGATCGCACGGTCCCGAGGCTTTACCTCATACTGCGACGGGCTGAAAAAAGCCTGGTAGGCCCTTTTGACAATGGCCTGGGTCTTGAGGGTTGTAACATCTAAAGTTGTCATTGCATCTCCTTTTACCTACTGATAAGTAAGTTTCGCCGATAAAAAAATTACACGAGCAAGTCTTGCTTGTGCTGAGCGACCACCGCATGGAATGTCTCCGTGCCAAGCGCCCGCGCCATCTGGAGCGCGCCCTGCAAACTGGACAGGATCAACGCGGCTTTATTGCCCGACTCACCATTGAATTGGAAGATGCCCGCTTCCCGCCCCTCCTCAAGTGTGGAGGCCAGCCAGGAAAGCAGTTCATTTGTCAAAGACTCGGTTTGCTGGCGCAACGAGACCGGGATGGAATTGAACTCGGTTTCCAGCGATCCTCCCAGGCAGACTTTGCCCTGGTCGGCGCGCAGGCTGGCGTAAATGCTGAAGAACCAGTCCAGCTTTTCTTGCGGGGACAGATCTTTGACGCGGGCATTGTTGACCCACAACTGGAAGCGGTCCCGGTAGCGCTGGACGACTGCGCAGCCCAAATCTTCCTTGCTGGGGAAGTGGTAGTGGATGGCGGCGTTCTTGACACCCAGTTCGCTGGCGATGTGGGCGTAGCTGAATCCGTTGAAGCCCTTGTCCAGCAGCAGGGATTCGGCCAGGTCGAGGATGGCGCGTTTGGTATTGGTGGTCATCGAGGATTATTTTACTTACTGATTAGTAAGTTGTCAAGGCAGGCTTTCACGTCTCCCCAGGCCGTGACGGTTTTTGTGATCCTTTCTTGTGCGTCTTTTGCTCATAATAATTTCTTCGCTCTCGCACCCCCAATTTGCCCCCAATTATTTCAGCGGCGCAATCTTTTCGAGTTTCGCTTGTTTCCTGGCAAGTTCCCAATCGCGCTGAAGTTCATCTCGATGTATGGATGCCCATTCCACAACTAATCCTAAAGCCCTTGCCGGAAGACCACCATGGAACACAGCCAAAGTGTTGATGTTGACCCATGCTTCGTCATCGCCATAGACCGCATGGAAATGCGGCGGGTTGTGGTCATCGTAATACATACGGATGACAATGCCATAGAAGCGGCAAATCTCAGGCATAGGTGGATTCTTCTTTGAGAGCGGGGAAGATGTCTTCGGGTTTTTTGCCGGTCAGTTTCAGGTAAAGCGAATCGGCATCCAGATCAATTTCATCTGACCAGGCCAGGCTGCGGCCATTTCTGATTGAGAGTTTCTTGAAACTCTCATAATTGTTCCAGAGCTTGAAGACACCCTGCCCGGCAAGATGGGACAGGTCCACTTCGCCGGCTGCGCTATCTTCGAATTTAAGCCAGATTTTGTAACCGTCCAACGGACGCGCCTCTAAAATTTTGGATGTGAACATAACATTTTCCTTCATCTGCTTGCCAACTGGCTACGCACTTTAATTATACAGGGAATTATACGCGTTCCCCCTTGAACTGGGTCTCATACAACTGCGCGTACAACCCGTTCAGCGCCAGCAATTCCTCGTGCGTGCCGCGCTCGACGATCCTCCCCCGGTCCATCACCAGGATCAGGTCCGCGGCCAGGATCGTGCTCAGGCGGTGGGCGATGACGATGCTGGTCCGCCCGGCCATGACCCGTTTCAGCGCCTCCTGGATCAGGCTCTCGGATTCACTGTCCAGGTGGCTGGTGGCCTCGTCCAGCACCAGGATGCGCGGGTCTTTCAGGATCACCCGCGCCAGGGCGATGCGCTGCTTTTCGCCGCCGCTCAAGCGGTAGCCGCGCTCGCCCACCACCGTCTCGTAGCCGTCGGGCAAATCCATGATGAACTGGTGGATGTTGGCCGCCCGGGCCGCGGCTTCGATCTCGGCTTGCGAGGCGTCCGGCTTGGCGTAAGTCAGGTTGGTGCGGATCGTATCGTGGAACAGGTAGGTCTCCTGCGTCACCATGCCGATCTGGGCCGAAAGCGAGTCGAGGGTCACCTCCCGCAGGTCGTGGCCGTCGAGTCGGATGACGCCCTCGACCGGGTCGTACAGGCGCGGGATGAGATAGGTCAGGGTGGTCTTGCCCGCCCCGGAGGGGCCGACCAACGCGACCAACTGTCCGGCGGAGGCTTTGAACGAGACCGATTCGAGGGCCAGGTCCCGGGCCTGGGAGGTGGGACCCGGCTCGGACGTCCCGGAAGAGGCGAGGCGGACGACCGGCTTTTCGCCACGCCCACCCGTTTTCCCGTTCCCCCCGTCCCCGCTGAGCACCGCCCGCACGTCATCCATCCGCCCATAACGCTTGACTTCGCTGAGCAGGATGGATTCGTCAATCCGATAGTCGAAAGTGATCCGGTCGAACTCCAGGTCGCCGCGCACGTCACGGAGCGCGAGGGCGTCGTCTTTTTCGGCGATGTCCTGCGGCAGGTCAATGATCTCGAAGACGCGCTCGAACGAGACCATGCTGGTGCTGAATTCGACCGGCGCGCTGGCCAGGCCTTGCAGCGAGCCGTAGAGCTGGCCGAGGTACGAGCCGAAGGCGACGATGGTGCCGATGGTGAAGGTCTCCTGGATGACGAACCAGCCGCCCAGCCCATAGACCAGGGCCGTGCCGACCGCGCTGACCAATCCGATGATGACGAAGAAGGTGGTGCCGACAGTGGCGCGGCGCACGCCGATGTCACGCACGCCCCGGGCGCGCTGGGTGAAGCGGCCTTCCTCCTCGCGGGTGCGCCCAAACAGTTTGACCAGCAGCGCCCCGCCAATGTTGAGGGTCTCGTTCATGTGGGCGTTCATGGCCGCGTTCAGGTCCATCGCTTCGCGGGCGATGTCGCGCAGTTTGTTGCCCAGGACCCGGGCCGCGATGAAGAACAGGGGCAGGATCAATACGCTGACGACCGTCAGCCGCCACTCGAGGGTCAGCATGACGGACAGGATGGCGACGGTCTGGACGAAGTTGGTGACGATGCCGACGATGGTGTTGCTGATGGCGTTCTGCGCCCCAACCACGTCGTTGTTCATGCGCGACATCAATTCGCCGACCTTGGTGTTGGTGAAGAAGCGCAGCGACATGCGCTGGAGGCGGGCGAAGAGCGAGACGCGCAGGTCGTAGATCACGCCCTCGCCGACGGTGGCGTTCAGCCGCCGCTGGACCACGCTGATCCCGCCGCTGACGAGGGGCACGAGCAGGAGGGCCAGGGCGTAGCGGGTCAATTGGTCAACGGATTTGGAAGGGAGCACGACATCTATCAGATGCCTGAAAATCAATGGAGAGACCAGCGAGAGTCCCGTGGTGAACAGGATCGTCAGGAGCATCCCGCCGATCAGGCCCCAATAGGGGCGCGCATAAGCCAGGACGCGCAAAAGCAGTTCTTTGGTGACCTTCTTGGGCTTTTCGTCCGAACGCATGAAGCTGAACCATCCGCCGCCGTGGAACATGGGGTATCTCCTGGTTGGGTAGGTAAAGGTGGGCAGGTAAACAGGTGCGTAACCTTGGGCGTTTACCTGTATACCTTATCCCCTTCTTTTCCGCAACTGTCGGTTTGGGGAGGTGGAATGTATAATACCCCAGTGCCTATCTTCCGGGAACTCGACTCTAACCTAACTCGCGATAGGCCCGGTCCGCAATTTTTCAAGATGACTTTACACGTGACTCTATGGACTTGAACGTTCTCTTCCAAACCATCGGCACGGTCGTCATGGTCAGCGGGGTGGTTTTCAGCCTGATCAACCTGCGCAATTTCCAGGCCAGCCGCAAGCGCGAGAGCGCCATCCTGATGCTCAACTCGTTCCAGACCAATGACTTCGTCAAGGGCCGGTTGCTGATCTTCGACCTGCCCGACGGCGTGGACACCGAAGCCATCAACCGGTTGCCGCACGAGCAATACCTGTCCATTTACATGGTGCTCGGAACCTGGGAGCGGCTGGGCATCCTCGTCTACCGCCGGGAAATTGATTTCGAGATGGTGGACGACGCCTACAGCGGGCCGATCCTCCAGACCTGGCAAAAACTGGAGACCTACATCCGCGAGTTCCGCGCCCGCGTCAAGCGCGATACCGCCTTCGAATGGTTCCAGTGGCTGGCCGAGCGCATGGCCGAACGCGAATCCACTGCCGAAGCCGTTCCCGCCTACATCGCTCACCGTAATTGGAGAGCCAAAAAGGAGAAAAATTGAACATGGAATTACTCAGCCTCAACCTGGGACAGTTGCGTCCCGACCCGGCCGGCAGGCCCGACAGAACGACCGGGATCTACAAGCTGCCCGTCTCTGGCGCAGTGGAAGTTAACCGGCTGGGATTGGCCGGGGACGTGATCGTCAGCGCCAAACATCACGGCGGACCCGACCAGGCGGTTTACCTCTACGGCCAGGCGGATTACGACTGGTGGGCGGGCGAGCTGGGACGTGAGCTGGCTCCCGGTACCTTTGGCGAGAACCTGACCGTTAGCGGTCTCGAGAGCGCGGCTTTCGACATCGGCGACCTGCTCCACGTTGGGGATGAAGTCACGCTGCAAGTCACCGCGCCGCGCATCCCCTGCGCGACCTTCGCCGCCCGGATGGGCGATCCGCAGTTCGTCAAGGAATTCCGCGCCGCCGAGCGCCCCGGCCTGTACGGCCGCGTGATCAGGGAAGGCCGCCTCCGGGTTGGGGACCCGGTGCGGGTGGAGAAGTATCCCGGCGAAACGGTCAGCCTGCTCCACGTCTACCGCGACCATTACGAACCCGAGCTGACCGAGGCCGCCATCCGCCGCATCCTGGCCGCGCCGGTGGCCGTCCGCCTGCGTGAGCATAAAGAAAGACAACTGCAAAAGGTTTTTTCCGGTGAATGAAGCCTGAACTGGCCCAAATGAAGGTTGCAAAACAAGAAAATATGTTCTATAATGTTGACAACCTTTATCCGATTTAGCCAGAGGAGAAGTTCCCATGAGCAGTCTTGACCAGGCCGTCCAGACCCAGATCAACAACATCCGGAAGAAAACCGGCAAATCTCTCGACGAGCTGGCCGCGCTCGTCCGGGCCAGCGGCCTGACCAAACACGGCGAGATCCGTGGCATGCTCAAGCGCGACCTGGGCCTGGGTCACGGCGACGCCAACACCCTCGTCCACGTGGTTTTGCAGTCCGACGGCCAGCGCTCCGCCGAAGGCAAGAGCGAAACCGAAGTCCTGGACGAAATCTACTCCGGCAAGAAGGCCGACCTGCGCCCCATCCACGAGGCGCTGATGGAACAGATCGTCAAGTTCGGCGAGTTCGAGACCCTGCCCAAAAAGGGTTACGTCAGCCTGCGGCGCAAGAAACAGTTCGCCATGATCGGCCCAAAGACGAATACCCGGCTCGAGGTCGGGCTGAACGTCAGAGACCTGCCGGCCGACGAACGCCTGCTCGAACAGCCCAAAGGGAGCATGTGCAATTACATCGTCAACCTGACCGGCGCGGCGGAAGTGGATGCCGCCCTGGTCGCCTGGATCAAATTTGCATACGAAAGCGCAGGCTGAAATGCCCGATAACCCCGGTTTTGTCCCCAATTTGCACCGGCTTATGAAGGAAACCTTCGAAGATCCCGAAGGAATTTACCTGGACGCCAACACCTCGCTGTTCCAGACCCTCGAAACCGTTACTGCCGGGCAGGCTTCCATCCCGGTCGGCGGGAAATGCGCCTCGCTGGCGGCGCAGGTGGCCCACGTCATTTTTTTCATCGAGGCGTGGGAGCGTTTCGCCCTCTACAACGACAACAGTCCTGTGGATTGGGGCGAGATCTGGCGGACAGTCGAAAAAGTGACGCCGGAAGAGTGGGAAGCGCTCAAGTCTAAACTGAAGCAGACCTACCAACGCATTGACAAGCTCTTCCATGAAAACAAAATGTGGAATGAAGATACCATCGGCGGCTCGCTTTCGATCGTTGTCCATACGGCTTATCATCTGGGCGAGATCCGCCAGGCGCTGTGTGCGTTGAGGTGACAGGTGACTGATTTTTCCAACCTTACCCGTCAAATCCAACCCATGCCCGAATTCGTCCGGGACGCCCTGCTGGCCCGCCGTTTAATGGACGCTTACCGCGCCCGGCCTGCTTACCAGCAAAACGACTACCTCGGCTGGATCCGCCGCGCCAGGCGACCCGAGACCCGGGAGAAGCGCCTCAACCAGATGCTGGATGAACTCGAAAAAGGGGATGTTTACATGAAAATGGCCTGGAAGCCCAAATAACAAAACAGGTCCCGGCTCGAAGGTGAACCGGGACCTGTGGGATCACAGACCGTGCCATTGGATGTTGGCGGAACCATGTAACAGCGGCAGGACAGGCTCGAGCGCGCGCGCCAAGTTATAGGTCAGGAACGCAGCCAGGAGGGCCGTCACTACAACCAAAAGGAGCGTCCGCCAGGCGATGCTTCCTCCCGCATCCGCCATGAATCCCTGGTAGATAAGGTAAGCCAGGCAAGACAGACTCACGCTCTCGAAGAGCTTGACGGTGAGGTCAACCAGGCGGATCTCTTCAGGGACATTTGTAAATGGCGCAGGCAGCACGCGGGTGAGCGCCCAAAGGACGATCAGCCAGCCTGCCAGGGCGAAGCCGATAAAATAAAGCCTGACGATCGGTTTCCGCCAAAAGGCGACAGCCCATACGAGTTGGGCGCTGCCGGCAAACAGGAAGAAGATGCCGTGAGCCGGCGCATGGTCCCAGCGCTCCGGGACGATCCACAGGTGGAATAGCCCGGCGATGGCCATGGCGATGGTGCTTCCAGCGAGCATGACCTTCCTTCGATCATAGACCTGCAAAAATTTCAACCTGTCCATGAGTATGCCTTGAATGCCCTGATTTCCATGGGTCTCGGATTTCTTTTGTGGAAAAGTCCGGGTAATGGGCGCGGATTTGCTCAACGCGCAGGGATGCCTGCCGGGGAAGATATTCCAGCGATTGTTCGTTTATAGCCAGTTACCGATTACAACCCTGCCTGGTATGGGCCTGGGCACTGATCCCGACCTGGTGCAGAGGGTTATTTGTTCTTCTTCTTTTCTTCTTTTATCTTGCGCTTTTCTTTGATGGTATGTTTGGGTTTCTTCCTGTCTTCTTTTTGACTTTTGTCTTTACTGCCTTTTTCTCCCATGTTATTTCTCCTTGTTTGAAATGATTTGCGCCGGGTGACTGGAAATCTTTCCAAAACGAGAATTGCCGACCACAGTATAACGTGTTTAAGGCGGGGTTTCGAGGTTTTTAAGGCTGGGTGGCGGGTGGAAGTTTATTTGAAAGGAAGGACTTCTCCTGCTTCCTGAACGCTGAGGTTGCCAGTATTTTTATAGGCTTCAACTGTCCTGTGATGGGTCAAGGTGTCTCAAGCTTTAAGACAAAGTAGCTTTCGTTCTCATAGAAAAGGTCGAGATGGTTATTTTTTACTTCTAAAGGGTTGAGCGGCTTGTTCAAAACCAGGTAGTCTGCTCCGAGACTGTTTACAAAATTCAGGAAGCCAGTCGGGTCTTGTTCATACCACTTGTTAGCAGTTCCATGCGCATCCATCTCGTAATACAATTCACTCCAGGCAATCATTTTTGCCAAATTGGCGAAGCCCAACCCGCGATCTTTCCACGAATAGACCAGAGAACGCTGGGAATAATAACGCACAGCCAAAGGCAAGGTCGCCCTGGGGGTGTCTGAAAAGAATATTGTGGCTCCGATTGGTGTTTCATTGCGCAGCGCAAGAAGCAGGTCATGCAGATCTGATGCTTCTGCGCAAAAAAGTTGTTCTTGGGATAAGCAAGCGACTGTTTTTTCGAAAGATAATTCTCCACCCAGACGTAGTGTGAAGACGTGATAAACAAAGAACAGTCCGAGGATGCCAATGCCCGCCGCAACCAGCCTTATTTTTACCCGTTGCGCCAGTTGGCTCATCCCCCAGACGGCAAGCAGGCCCAATGTGGGAACAAAATAGCGGATGCCGCGGATCAATTCAGTCTCGATGGGTAAAATCCTTAGGTAGCTTTCGACCAATCTCTCTGTAAATGGAATGAATATGGCAACGATGGTAATACCTGCAAGCCAGGAAATTACCATTAGAAGGTTGCGCCGTTCTTTCCTGTTCAATATCCACACCAAGACCATACCAATAATAGCGAATTGAATTATCCACAGGTTCGAAAATTGTCTGAGCAGCTTTCGGATGGAGACCTGAACGTTCAAGATATCCGGGGGATAAAAAGAGCGATACAGGCTTATGACGCGACGATAATCTACCACTTCAGCCTGATCGCGTGCGCTGAGATAGTTCAGGATAAAGCCTGATGCCACAAGGATCATAAGCAGACTTAATCCTACAATGGCAGCCAATCGCTTTAAAAAGGGCCAATCCCGAGGCATCAGCACAAAAAAACTCAAGATAATCATCGCCATAACGGTTGGTGTCCCCACCGCATGAATGTAGGTAAGTGCTCCTGTTAAGATGGCGATAATAGGCCACCGTTTGGGTTGATTCCGCCAAATCCATAACAGACTTAGGAGAAGCGGAACCAGGGCTTGTATGAATGTGCGAGGCACCGGGTCGCGGACAATTCCCCACGTTTCGAATAACAAATACAGTGGAACAATATTGTATAGAACAAAAATGAACGCCCAAAAGCGAGTGTGAAATATAGTCCGCCCCATCACGAACAGGGAAACCAGATACAGGAATACCGTAGGGACAAGCAGCGAGGTAATGGCAATACTATAATCCCCAAACAGGTTCTCAAGCCAACGGACAAGTGGGACGTGTAATTGCATATATGGGCGGAGATTGGCAAAGTTCCCTAAATACGCATCGCGAGTAAACCAGGCCGGATGGTCAAATGCCGCCGCCATCGAGGCAATGTTTCCGGCATCGCTGCCCAACACGACGAGCGGATAAGTTCCCTGTATCCGCTCCAAAAAATAAAAACAAGAAAAGATGAGTGCTGCAACAATAAAAACCACATCCCAGACATTGAGTCTTTTTCGGGCATTATCCAGGGGCGAACCTGTCGAAAAGTCAATGTAAGGATTAAGGCGTTGCTCCAACCAAACATCCCCCTTTCCTGCCAGTAGCCAGATATGTTCAACGATGACCATCCGTTTAGGAAAAATCCACCTTGCATAGAGAAAAAACAGTACCGCCAATCCCAAGGCTGCAAACCCAATCTGCCTAAGGATGATCCCGGTTCGTTCCGTTGGCATACGTCCGATCCGTTCTTGGACCCATGCGAATAACGCAGGCTCAAGAATGCGAGTGAATAACAGGACGGCGACAAGCAAGGAAATAGTACCGAGAAAATAATAAATGCGTCTCACAAGACCAACTCCCAGGCCGGATAGTGGAGAGGATGACAGTATTCCCGAAGTTTACCAGAACTTTTACCGTGGCAGATGGGGCGAACTGATAGTCACTCTAAATTTATGATAAACTTCCTCCGCCATTCCACCCTCGGAGAAAGAAATGTCCCCTCGTACTACGTATGAAATCGAAATTGCCGGGCTGACCCGTCACCTGCGTTTGTTCGAGATCAAGCCTGGATTGAAAATTGCCATCCTGAACATCCTGGGCGATACCGAACTGGTCCAGGCTTGCGCCAAGGCTCTGGCGAAAAAACTGGGCGGCCTTGACTTCGACATCCTGGTCACGGCTGAGGCCAAATCCATCCCGATCGCTTATGCCCTCTCGGTCGAAACGAAAAAACCGTTCGTGGTGCTGCGCAAGACTTACAAGCCTTACATGGGCGAGGCTCTCAAGGCTGAGACCCTGTCCATCACTACCGGGCAGCCGCAGATCCTGATCCTGGACGAAAAAGACCGCGATCTGCTCAAAGGCAAGCAGGCGGTCATCCTGGATGACGTGATCAGTACCGGTTCCACCCTCCAGGGGATGCGCCTGCTGATGGACAAAGCCGGGGCCTCGGTCGTGGCCGAAGCGGCCATCCTGACCGAGGGCGAGCGCGCTCAATGGGAGCACATCCTCTCGCTGGGACATTTGCCGCTGTTCACCGATTGATTTTGTGGGGGTGGGATGCCATCCCGCCCTGCGGTTCGATCAATTTCATCTTTCGTTCACGGGAGAGGGCCTTGATGGTCATCTCCCGTTTCATTGCGGCAGACCGGTCGGGTTGCTCCTCCACGTAGACCAGGCGGACAGGCCGCCGGGTCCGGGTGTAGCGGGCGCCGCGCCCGGCATTGTGCTGGCGCTCGCGCCGCTGCGGGTCGGTCGTCCAACCGGTATAAAATGTCCCGTCGGCACATTCGAGGATGTAGCAGAAGAATGGCATGGCATCCAGTTTCACAGTCAAAAATTTTCCAGATTATACCGGTTTTTGTGCTATACTTAGAACACTTTTTCTACTCCTTGTCCCCGCTCCGGCGCTAGAATCTCGAGAGCCGGGGACGCCGACCCCGGCTCTCTTGAAAGGAGGAGAAGAGAAATCACCTTACGCCCCTAATATAGCATGGGCACTCCAAAACAACTTGACGCTAAACCTACGATTACCCTACGGATGTCCGACAATTAACAGAGTTGTAAGTCAAAAATGGTAAAAATGACGCCCTCGATGCTCGTTTTTTCGGCCAGCCTGGGTGTGCTGGCTTCAGTCTTGTACCACGTTGTCCAGAAGTTGACCCCGCAGGATGTCAACCCGGCGGTGACTCTGCTAACCACTTACGTGACCGCTATCGTCCTGACCCTGGGGCTGCTCTTCTTTTACCCGCTCAAAGAAAACCTGCCCGCCGCCCTGGGTAAACTGAACTGGGCCAGTTTCGCCCTCGGCCTGGCGATCCTCGGCATCGAGA
Organism: Chloroflexota bacterium; assembly: GCA_049324115.1. Taxonomy (GTDB): domain Bacteria; phylum Chloroflexota; class Anaerolineae; order Anaerolineales; family Villigracilaceae; genus UBA5796. Next base: position 197,162 of record JBMOMN010000020.1, on the reverse strand, counting down.
TCAGCTTCCTGCTGGCGTACCGGGCCGGCTGGCGGATCAGCCTGCTGGCAGTGGTGGTCAACGTGGCGGCTACACTGGTGCTCATCCCCATTGGCTTGGCTTTCTTCGGCGAGAAATTGACGCCGGTCAACGTGATCGGCCTGATCCTATCTCTGGTTGGCCTCGTGCTGGTCAACCTCAAACCTTGACGGAGAAGAATGTCTGAACTAGCAATACACACGGAAAGTCTTGGCCGCACTTACAAGATCCGCGGCAACAAGAAAGAGAAGAAGGTTCGCAAGGAACTGGTCGCATTGCAGGATGTCAACCTGGACGTCCGGCGCGGCGAACTGTTCGGCCTGCTCGGACCCAACGGGGCCGGAAAGACGACCCTGATCAAGATCCTGGTCACGCTGCTCGCCCCGACGACGGGCCTGGCGCGCGTGGCCGGGCATGACGTGACCGCCGAGCCGCATCTCGTAAGGCCGCGCATCAACATGGTCTCGGGCGGCGAATCGTCCGGTTACGGGCTGCTGACAGTGCGCGAAAACCTGTGGATGTTCTCGCAGTTCTACGGCCTGCCGTCCAAGGAAGCCAACCAGCGCATCGAAGCCCTGCTCAAAAAAGTGGGACTGGGCGACCGCATCCACACCAAGTCGTCGGACCTGTCCACCGGCCTGCGGCAGAAGATGAACATCGTGCGCGGCTTCATGACCGACCCGGAGGTGCTCTTCCTCGACGAGCCGACCCTCGGGCTGGACGTGGGCGCTTCACGCGACGTGCGCGGCTTCATCCGCGAGTGGCTGGACGAGGACAAATCCCGCACGCTGCTGCTGACCACCCACTACATGGTCGAGGCCGAGGAACTGTGCGACCGGGTGGCGATCATCAACCAGGGGAAGGTCCTGGCCTGCGACACGCCCTCCAACCTGAAACACCACCTGCAGCGGGATGCCCTCTTCGACATCCAGACCAGTCCGCTCAACGGGTTGAAAGCGCCCGAAATCGAGGCCCTGGCCGAGGTCCGCAAAGCGACGGTGGAAGACGTGGAGGGCGGGGCGCGCCTGAAACTGGCGCTGGTCGAGGAGGCCGCGCTGGCTCCCGTTATCAACGTGCTGACCCGGAAGGACGTCCGCATCGTCAACCTGACCAAGCGCGAACCGACCCTGGAAGACGTGTTCGTGGACCTGGTGGGCAAGAGCATGGCAGAGGTCGAGAAGAATGAATGAGAAACTTCCCAAAGTCACCGGCTGGCGGCTGTTCGTCAAAACCGTGCTGGCGCGCTCGTACCCGCGCATCATCGGCCAGCAGCGCGAGAAGTCCTGGATGTTCTGGGACATCTTCCTGCCCATGCTGGGCGTGTCGGCCTACGTGTTCGTCTACCGGGCCATCGGCGCGCCGGAGGATTACGTCGGTTTCGTGGTGATGGGCGGGGCGATGACCGCCTTCTGGATGAACGTGCTGTGGAGCATGTCGAGCCAGCTTTACTGGGAGAAGGAGCAGGGCAACCTGGCCCTGTACATCATGGCTCCCAATGAAATGATGGCGATCCTGCTCGGCATGGCCCTGGGCGGGCTGGTGGCGACCGCGCTGCGGGCGATTGCGATCATCCTGCTCGGCACGCTGTTCTTCAAGGTGAGCTTCGTGGTGGTCAGCTTCCTGCAATTGCTGGCGGTTTTCCTGCTGGCGATGACCGCGCTCTACGGGATGGGGATGATGATGGCCTCGCTGTTCCTGCTCCTCAGCCGCGAAGCCTGGCACATCTCGAACCTGGCCCAGGAACCGATCTACCTGGCCTCCGGCTTCTACTTCCCGATCAAATCCTTCCCGTTCTGGATCGCCGCGGCTGCCTCGATCATCCCCCTGACCCTCGGCCTGGACGCCATGCGCCAGTTGGTCTTCCCCACCGGCGCGACCCTCGGATTCATTTCCGTCGGCGTGGAGATTGCCGTGCTGACCGGCCTGTGCGTGGTCTTCCTGCTGGCGGCCAAGCTGCTCCTGGGCCACATGGAAAAACTCGCCATCCGCGAGGGCCGCTTGACGGAAAGCCGAAGATAGAGAGCAGAGATTAGAGAGTAGAGATCAGTATGGCACTCGCACAAAAAATTCCCGCAAACACCCGCTGGACCGAAGGCTGGCGTTCGTTCAGGATGGCCGCCTGGCTGGGCTGGCAGATCGAGTCGAACTGGGCCGACCCGTTCCTGTTTTTCATCTACTCGGTGGTCAAGCCGCTGGCGGCTGCCGCGATCCTGGTGGTGATGTACGGGATCATCACCAACGCCAATTTCAGTGACCCGCTCTTCCCCTACATTTACCTGGGCAACGCCTTTTACATCTACGTTGGGGCGGTCATGTCGGGCGTCTCGTGGGCGGTGATTGACGACCGCGAGCACTACAAAACGCTCAAGTACATGTACGTCGCGCCGATCCGCATCCCGGCCTACCTGCTCGGGCGCGGCGTGGCCCGCTTCCTGACCGGTTCGCTGTCGGTGATCATCACCATCACGGCCGGGGTGCTGTTCCTGCAAGTACCGCTCAACCTGATGCACGTCAACTGGGGGCTGTTCTTCCTGTCGCTCTTCATCGGCGTGGTTATGCTCGCCATGATGGGGCTGCTGCTGGGCAGCATCACCCTGCTGCTGGTGCATCACTCCTGGGGCATCGCCGAAGCCGTAGCCGGGGCGCTCTACCTGTTCAGTGGCGCCATCTTCCCGCTGGAGGTGCTGCCGGCCTGGCTGCGTCCGGTCGGGTACGCCATGCCGATCACCTACTGGCTGGAACTCCTGCGCCGCTCGCTGGTCGGGAACATTGCACAGGCCTTCCCGACCCTGGCCGGGTTCAGCAACCTGCAACTGCTCGGCATCCTGGTCGGCCTGTCGCTGGCCTTCGGCACGCTGGCGGTCTTCGTCTTCCGCTACTGCGATTATCACGCCCGCGAGCGCGGCACGATTGACATGGTCTCGAACTATTAGCCATCCCCGGACTCAAAAGTCTCCTGACTTTTGACGCCAACGCCGGGAGGCGTTCAACTCCATTTCTCGACGCGGGGCTGACCCGCGTCGAGCGTTTAATCCCATTTTGTTGTATCATAGGGATGTCGAAAGGAGACGGACATGCCCTCCCCGCTATACATCGGACAATTGACCGGCACCCCCCTGGGCGACATCTGGCTGGCGGTCTCGGACCTGGGCCTGGTCGCCGTGGAATGGGCCGCTTCCGCCGCTGACTTTTCGTCCCGCCTCGCCCGGCGCTTCAAGCGGACAGTCGAACCCGCCCCGGAACGGGTCGTCCAGGCCGCCCGCGAACTGCGCGAATACCTCGACGGCCGGCGGCGCGAGTTCAGCATCCCGATAGACTGGTCGGTCATGCGCCCTTTCCAGCAGAGAGTCTTGCAGCTTACTTTCGCCATCCCTTACGGCGAGACGCGCACCTATCGCGACCTGGCCCTCGAGGTCGGCAATCCCCACTCGGCGCGGGCCGTGGGCCGGGCTGAAGCCACCAATCCGATGGCGCTGGTCATCCCCTGCCACCGGGTCATCGGCGCCGACGGCAAGCTCCACGGCTACGGCGGCGGGGAGGGACTGCCCACCAAGGAATGGCTGCTGAAAATGGAAGGGGCGGTGCTGGCATAAAGACGGGAGAGAGTCGTTTTCTAAGCGACTCTCTCCTGTTCATTGCACATCACTTTTCAGTACTATGTTCCCCATCCTGGCAAAAGTTTTAGTACAAAGTAATCGCCATCAGTGTAAACCCCAAAAGTTGCACCACAGTACTCCCACGCGCTATCAGTCCCGGAAGAAAAACCAGCAAGACTGGCCCATAATTGTGAATACTTGTTAGGTTTTACATCAAAAATTGCTGTTGCAATAATTTTATACTCGTGATTGGATGGATCATTCTCAAGTATTATTCTTACAACTTTGTAATCTTCTATGGCATCCTCGTTGGTTCTTCCTTTGTAACTTTCCAACCATTTGGTTAATAGCAATTTGACAATATCCTCGTTGGTATAACCTTCAACATCCTTTTGCGCAATGCTGGTCATGATGCCAGTGACAGGGCTGGGTGCAATAGTCGGTGTAGTGCGGGTAATCAGAGATGGGGCGGTTGGCACTGATGTTGGTTGAGGTTCTTGCACTGGGGCAGCGCAAGCCACTAATATCAAAACTATCAAGCATCCAGTGAGTACTAAAAGAGCAATGATTTCGTTTTTCATAGAACTTGTCCTCTACTTTCGCTATGGTGAAACAAATTGGGCACTATTCGGCTATTTTCCTCGCCACCCGTTGATTTTTATAAATCGCATTTTGTATTGCGCCCAATATGCTAATAGATAGTGCTGACGATTGGTTGTGTGGGCGTTAGCGTAATAAAATTGCAGCCCTCCGCAGGGATTTACAATCAATGTGATTATCCCTTCATGGAACCATCCTCGGGAATAGCTATAAAGTTGAACAATATCTCCTATTTGTGTGTTACAGAAACTGGTAGTACCTTGCCCATAAGGACCAATCTTATTGATGTTCTTCGTAATGAAAGTATATTGTGCTGGAACATTAATCCAAGGCTTCGAACCAGAATTTTTCCAAACATAATACCAATCGGTATTGATCTTTCTGGTTGGAGATGTGGTCATTCCACTTTTGTCTGGGGGTTTTTTCCCTTCTCCTGCATAAAGAGCTTGTGATACAAAGTTTGCACAATCACTATCTAGCCCTTTATAGTAGGGTGGATTCTTCGTATTCCAAAAATCATCAGCATAATCTACGGCTTCTGTGCGATTATAAGAGTAGCTCTTAAGACTAGGCGATGGATAAAATGCACTGCTAACTGCCTCTTCTCTATGAGTACTCGTTAATTGTTGATTTAACTTGTAATTTTCATCTACTTGCGCCAAAAGTTCCTGTTTTGTTTGATTGTCTAGCGCAATAGTGCCTTCATCCTGGTATTGATCTATTACGATAGTCCACATTGCATGTTTTTTGCGTAAAGTAATTATGTGTGGAAGATTTCCCAGTTTGGATACCACTGGAGCGGAAGTTTCAAAGACAACGTTGTGGCTTTCTCGTAAATGGACAACTGCCTTATAGCTCGTGATTTTTATCGAGTCATAATCTAGTGTATAGTTGTAGCTTAAATACCTCAATCCAAATAAAGTGGCAATATACAATTCGATTTCACGTTTATCCATCTCTTTTCTCACCCATTCAAGAGTTGCATTTTCAAGAACAGGGGAAAAATCTTGCGATTCCAGTAACCTTTGACTCTCATATCGAGTAGTGAAATATGCAGAGATCGCGGATTTAATCTTATCTTCTTCGCTCAGATTACTTGATTGTGCGTCTCGGTAATTTGCCATTGCAATTTCACTAACTGACGGTGATTTGGCTGCGATTGGTGAGATTGCTGCAATTGAAGCAAAAGCCAATGACAGAACCAGGACGAACATTCCAGCATTTCGAACAACATTGTTGAGTTTTATATTGCTGCGGTACATGGGAAGAACCCCTTTCATTGATGATCTGAATTGAGATGGTAAGATTATGAAATAAATACCCGCTTCTGCCTGATACAATTTTTGTTATGCAACTTTTCAAATCTTGCTTTGTTTATACTCCCCCCCCCGTGCAATTGTCAAGAGATCTGGTTATTCTGGATAGTAAATTCACAGTGGAGACAAAGTGATGATAAAGCGTATAAGCCGGCAACCAGAGATCATGGCAATATTGATTTTTACGGGAAAGCCGGCGAGACCGGGCGCACGCAGCGGAAGCCGATGTCCACGCCGTAGCCGGTGGGTTCGCCCTGTTCCCGGTTGGACGAGCGCGCAAAGGGAAAAATGTGCAGGAACCCACCGCCGCGCTTGACGTGCATGATCCCCGTCAGCGGACCCTGGGGGTTTTCCACGGGCGATTCACTGTAATACGAAAACGAATACCAGTCCAAGGTCCATTCCCAGACGTTGCCGGCCATGTTGAACGCGCCGTAAACGCTCTGCCCGGCTGCGAAAGCCGAAACGGGATACGGCCGCGCCAGCCGCCCGCAGTTCTGGTCGCGATAGTTGGCCAGGTCACATTTGATGCCTTCGCCCCAGGGAAAGATGCGCGAGTCTGGGCCGCGGGCGGCCTTTTCCCATTCGGCTTCGGTCGGCAGGCGTCCCTTGCGCCATTGGGTGCAGTAATTGTTCGCCATCTCCCAGGTGACGAAAGTGACCGGATAGGCCTCGTACTTCGAGTTCCCGTAATAGCGCTCGTCCAAGTTGTAGGACTCGTATGAAACCGGCGGCGCGCAGATCCGCCAACTGACGCATTCGGCGTATTGGGCGTTGCTGATTTCATATTTGTCTACATAATATGCGTCCAGGAAAACCGGGTGGACGGGCCGCTCGTCGTCCGGGCTGCCGCTGCCGTCGAAGCCCATCATGAATTCGCCGGCCGGGACGAGCACCATTTCGATGGCGCGGAAATCCGTGACACTGGGCGGGTAGGGTGTTGCGCTCGGCGTCGGGGTGTGGGACGGGGTGGGTGTCAGCGAAGGCGCCGGCGTGAGGCTGGCGGTGGGCGAAAGCGTGGGGATTGGCGTCGGCGGTGGCAGGCTGGATGCAGGGGCGGTGGCGGGCGTTGGCGTGCGCGTCGGTTGGGGGAAGAACGGAACGAGCCTGTCCGTAATCCAGGCGCCGATCAGCAGGAATACCAGCAAGGTGGATACCGCCCAAAATAACCGGAGACGCGAAACCCCGGCCTTTACGCTGTCCAGGCGGGTTTGGGGACCGCCGGGGGCAGGTTCTTCTGTCGAAACGGTGGCAGGATCAGGTCCGGGACGCAGCTTGCCGGTCTGGTCGAGGTCGAAGATCATCCCGTCGGGCGCGTTCATGAACAGGACCGGGGTCCCCCATTCCACTTCGTTCCCGTCGGTGAAGATGGCCTTGCGGGCCTCCGAGACGGCCGCATCCACCGGGTAGCCGTCTGCGATCGAACGGTAGAACTCCTGGGCGAAGGTGATGGCCGATTTTTCCCAGATGGCGAACTGCATGGCGATGACCGCCGGGATGCCCTGCTGGACGAGCACCTGCGCCACGCCCGCGTAGGGATCATCTCGCGAGGTGCGGGCGCCCTCGCAGGCGTTGAGCACCACCAGACGCAGGGACTGGTGGTCGTGCAGGAGCACGCCCAGGTATTGCCCGCTGACGGGCCGGCCGCGGCCGTCCTCTTCTTCCTCGAGCAGGATGACGCCGTCTTGCTTGCGGGTGAGGAATTTGCCGTGCCCGATGAAGTGGAAGATGTGGAACTCGTTCCGCCGCAGGGCGTGTTGCAATTCGGTCAGGGTGGGTTTCTTGAGCCGTTCGAGGACGACCAGCTTTTGTTTGATGAGCGGTTCGAGGGCGTTCTTGAGTTTGTCCCATTCTTCTTCGACGTTGAGCGGGGGGAAGCCCTCCGGGCTGGAGATCATGACCAGGATGTTCAGCGGCGGTTTGACCGACAACGGCTGTTCGGGGAAGGGCAACACCCGGTAACGCACCACAGGGGTATCGTTCGAGAGGGACAGGAACTGCTTGGCTTTGGAGTTGTACAGGTATTCCCAGGGGTAGTCGTGGAACTCGGGGACGTTGATCTGCAGGCGGATGCGCAGCCCCTGCCCCTGCTGCCGGGCATGCTCCCAGCTCAACGCGAAACAGGTGTAAACGTCGTCTGTGAACACGCCATTGAAGAGACTCTCCCCGCAGTGTTTCACCGTTTGCATTTCCAGGGTTTCGTAGGGCTGGCGCGATCCCTGCCGGGTGACCCCCAGGCGCAGGATGAAATTCTCCAGTTCCAGTTCCGATAGAGGTTGCTCGAATAAAGCCGATGCCGTGCCGACCGGGGAATCGATCACCCGCGCCCGGTACAGTTCTCCGGCTTCTTCTATAACCAGGTCGAAGTTGAAGTAGGATGTCAAAGGCATGGTTCCCCTTACAGGGTTTGTAACGGTTTTGTAATCATACCCCCTTGCTTGTAGTCATGCAAGTGTAATTTTGGCAGTTAACAATTGTGTTAGCTGGGCCGTTTATCGTGGTAAACTCGCACCGGAGATAAAAATTGACTGAGACAGACTTCAAATCCGGCTTCGTGGCCGTCATTGGCCGCCCAAATGTGGGAAAATCCACCCTCATCAACGCCCTGCTGGGGCAAAAGATCGCTGCGGTTTCGCCCAAGCCGCAGACCACCCGCCGCCAGCAGCTCGGCATCCTGACCGGCGACACGTCCCAGGTCGTTTTCGTGGACACGCCCGGCATCCACCGCCCGCACCACAAGCTGGGACAGGCGCTCAACCTGGCTGCGGAGGAATCGCTGGAGGGTGTGGATATCGTCCTGTGGATCGTGGACCTGACCTCCGAGCCGACCGACGAGGAGCGCGACATCGCCGAACTGCTGGCCCACCTGCGTTTCAAACCGGACCTGGTGCTGGGTCTCAACAAAATGGACCTGGTCCCGGCTGAGGCGTTGGAGGCGCGTCGGGCCGCGTATCGGGCTTTGGTCCCGGAGGCTTTCGCCACGCCGTTTTCCGCGGCGACCGGCACGGGGCTGCTGCCCCTGTTCGAGGCGCTGCTGGCGCGGCTGCCCGTCCGCCCGCCCGAATACGACGCCGAATCGGTCACCGACCTGTACGAGAAAGACCTGGCCGCCGACCTGATCCGCGAATCCTGCCTGCTGCATTTGTCGCACGAAGTCCCGCACAGCATCGCCATCCGCATTGACGAGTTCACCGAACGCAAGGAGGAGGGTGCGTACATCGCCGCCACGATCTTCGTCGAGCGCGAGTCGCAGAAGGGGATCGTCATCGGCCAGGGCGGGGTGATGCTAAAGAAGATCGGTTCGGCAGCCCGCACCGAGATCGAGAAGATGAGCGGGCGCAAGGTCTTTTTGCAGTTGCGGGTGAAGGTGCTCAAGGACTGGCGCAACCAGGAGCATTTGCTCAGGCGTTTTGGGTATCATTTGAAGAAGTGAGGCTCCTCCTTACTTAACGGGAACGAGCCTAAACACAAAGTGACACGAAGGTTCTCAAAGGGAGAAAAGGCGCACTGTCGGACGCGTTTTCCTTCGTCGCCTTTGTGTTCCTTCGTGTTTCAAAGGTTTTCCCGGTAACAACGGGAGGATCGAAAATGAAATAGCGGGAGAAAGACTCCTGAAGTCTCTTACTTCTATTGGGAGAGTCGCATGTCCATCTGGCTGATTTTGGCGGTCCTCGCGGCGGTTTTGCAGGCGGTCGTTTTCAGGGCCGGACTCAAGCAATGGCAATACCTCACCAAACCGGCGGTGATGGTTTTCCTGTTCGCCTGGCTCGTCACTGCCACCGGACCGGGCGGGGCGGCCTTGTGGTTCGGGGCCGGGATGCTCCTGTGCCTGGCGGGCGACATCCTGCTCATTTTCGAAGACCGTTTCTTCGTCTTCGGGTTGGCTGCCTTCTTGCTGGGGCATGTGGCCTACGTTGTCGGGTTCAACATCCCCCTGCCAGAGTTCGACTTCTTCGGGCTGCTGCTGGCGGTCTTTATTGCCATCCTGGGTGGACAGGTCTTCCGCAAGATCCAAGCCGGGCTGGTGGAGAAGAAGATGCTGCGCCTGCGCAGGCCGGTGATGGCTTACACGGTGGTCATTTCGATGATGCTGCTTTCGGCCATGCTGACCCTCTTCCGCACCGACTGGAGGCCGGGCGCGGCCCTGCTGGCGGCGGCCGGGGCGGGCGCCTTCATGGTCTCGGACGTGATCCTGGCTTTCAATAAATTCGTCTCGCCGATCAGGAACGGGCGGATGCTGAATATCGGCGTTTACCACCTGGGCCAGATTCTGCTGGCGGCGGGGGTGGTATCCCAGTTCGGGTAGTTTATTGCCACTCGGATAAATCCCGCCCCAAAAACTCCCCCAACTGTTCGTTCCAGGGCTGGTAAAAGGCGCGCAGGCGCTCGCGGATTCGCTCCGGCATGGGCGGGTACTTGAAAGCCGATTGTTTGCCCCAGAAGAAGAAGCGCCGCATCCGCATGGGGATGTTGCGGTTGTAATGCGGGTTGTTGACCACGAAATCGTAGAATGGGTTCGTCCAGACCCTGGCCGGGTTGTAGGCCCGGGCAAAATCTCCCGCGTCGAAGTCCGCATCCACGCCCAGGAACTCGAAGATCCGGCGGTAGAACCCGACCGGGTCACGGACCAGATCCTCGAAGGCCAGCACCAGCAACTGCTCCGGCGGGAAGACTCCCAGGAACTTGCGGATGTAACGCATGTAGGCCCCGCGGCTGAAATATCCCGGCGCGCCGGGCAGGTAATAGTCGCTCAGGTAAAGGTCCACCACTTCGGCAAAATGACGCGGCTCCGAGAGGTGACGGCGGTTGTCCCAGTATTGCGAGTAAGCCCGCTCGATGGGGTTGCGCGCCACCAGGACCAGCTTGACCTCCGGCATCAATCCGTGGATCCGCTCCGGGGCGGCGGGATGGCAAATGTAACCCGGCGAGGCCTCGCCCCAGGCTTTGGCCGTTTCGGGGACGTTCTCGAAGAAGCTCTGGTAATGCTCCAGCCCGCGCTGCCAGACCTCGCTGCGGAAGAAAAAGTTGATCTCCTTCGTCTCGGACATATAGATTTGCGGGTGCTGGCGCAGCACGTTGTAGAGCGAAGTGGTCCCGGCTTTTTGGGAGCCGATGATGAGGAAGTTGGGCAGCATGGCTTACCGGTCTTGCCGCATCCAGCGGCGGACGGCCTCGGCGGGATGGCGGTGGTTGCCCAGCCTGTCCAACAGGCTTTCGGGATCGGAGTCGCAGGCGATGATGCGGCGGTGCTCGGCGAACACGAAGCCCTCGTCCACGGCCAGGTCGAGGGCGGCCAGCAGGCGGTCGTAATAATTGCGCACGTTGAGCAGCCCGACCGGTTTGTCGTGCTCACCGATCTGCGCCCAGGTGAGGGTCTCGAAGAGTTCGTCGAAGGTGCCGAAGCCGCCGGGCAGGGCAACGAACCCGTCGGCCAGTTCGTACATGCGGGCCTTGCGCTCGTGGATGCGGGCGGTCACTTCCAGGCGGGTCAGGCCGGGGTGGGCCAGGGCGGGGGTGTTCATGCTCTCCACGATCACGCCGATCGCCTCGCCGCCCGACGCCAGCGCGCCGTCGGCGACTGCGCCCATCAGTCCGGTCTTACCGCCGCCGTAGACCAGGGCCAGTCCGCGCCGGGCCAGGGCCGCGCCCATTCGACGCGCCGCAGCCAGATAGTCCGGGTGGACGTTGTCGGATGATCCGCAATACACACATATTCTTTTCATCAAAAATTCACCAATCTCCGGTAGAATGGCGCAAGTATACCCCAGAGCCGCAAGTTAGAGTTGCATTAGACCCTCCCCTCGATTCTTGACGCGCAACTCTTGACGGGCATAGAATAAACCTTGACATGGAATACAAAGATTACTACAAATCCCTCGGGCTTGAGCGCAACGCCAGCGCAGATGAAATCAAAAGCGCTTACCGCAAGTTGGCCTTGAAATATCACCCCGACCGCAATCCGGGAGACAAGCAGGCCGAAGAACGCTTCAAGGAAGTCAACGAAGCTTACCAGGTGCTCAGCGATCCCCAGAAGCGCGCCCATTACGACCGCCTGGGCAGTTCCTATTCGCAATGGCAGCGCAGCGGCGCGCCGGGCAGTTTCAACTGGGATGATTTCTTCACCGGACGGCAAGGCACCCGGGTTGACCCCGGCACCCTCGAAAGCCTCTTCGGCGGGAGCGGGATGGGCGGGGGCGTCTTTTCGGATTTCTTCCAGGCCATTTTCGGCGGCATGGGCGCTCCCCAGCGGGCAGCCCGCCAGCCCCGGGCGCAGAACTCCGAACTCCCGGTCACGATCAGCCTGGACGAGGCTTACCAGGGGACGACGCGGCGGCTCAAGATCGGCGACCGCCAAAAAGAGGTCACGATCCCGCCCGGGGTCAAGACCGGCTCGAAAGTGCGCGTGGCGGGCGCGGGACCCGGCGGCCTGCCCGGCCAGACCGGGGATTTGCTCCTGCTGATAAATGTTTCCGACGACCCGCGCTTCACGCGGGAAGGCGACGACCTGCACACCCAGGTCAGCGTGGACGTGTTCACGGCCATGTTGGGCGGCGAAGCCCAGGTGCCGACCATGACCGGGACCCTGGTCCTGACCATTCCGCCCGGCACGCAGCCGGAGCAGGTCTTCCGCATCGCCGGGCGCGGGATGCCCCGCCTGCGCAGCCCGCAGGTTAAAGGCGACCTGATGGCGCACGTCAAGGTCCAGGTCCCGCGCCAGTTGACCGACGAGCAAAGGCAGCTGATCCAAAAAGCGCGGTCATAATTCCTTCCCTTTATTTGTATGGAGAAACCCGATGAATAACAAACCCAAAATTCTGGCAACCGTTCTCATCCTGACGCTGGCAACCCTGGCCTGCCAGGTGGCCTTGCCGGCGGCCGACACCGGGCCGACGCCGACCGCGGTCGTGGCTCAAGACCCGGACGCCGTGCTGCCTTCCATTGATACAGTCAGCCAACAGGAGGCGCTGGTCAGCCTGTACGACCGGGTCGTCCCGGGGGTGGTCGCCATCCAAACGGACTTAGGCTCCGGGTCCGGTTTCGTTTACGATACCGAAGGCCACGTCATTACCAATTTCCACGTGGTGGACGGGGCCGACACGGTCGAAGTGGATTTCACCTCCGGGTACAAGGCTTACGGCACGATCGTCGGCGTTGATCCCGACTCGGACCTGGCCGTCATCAAAGTGGACGCTCCCGCCGGGGAACTCAAGCCCCTGGCCCTGGGCGATTCTACGCAATTGAAGGTCGGGCAGACGGTGATCGCCATCGGCAATCCCTTTGGGCTGAACGGTACGATGACGGTCGGGATCGTCTCGGCCCTGGGGCGCACGATGGAGTCGCAGCGCGAGTCGCCCACCGCCGGTTTCTTCAGCGCCGGGGACATCATCCAGACCGACGCGGCCATCAACCCCGGCAATTCCGGCGGGCCGTTGTTCAACCTGAACGGGGAAGTGATCGGCGTCAACCGCGCCATCCGCACCTCGTTCTCGTCCTCGACCGGCGACCCGCTCAACTCCGGGATCGGGTTCGCGGTGGCGATCAATATCGTCAAACGGGTGGCGCCGGTCATCATCGCCGAGGGCAAGTATGATTATCCCTACCTCGGCATGTCGTCCATGTCGGATTTGAGCCTGCCGGTCATAGAGGCGCTTGGGCTGTCCCAATATACCGGCGCATACGTGACCAGCGTCGTCCCGGGGTCGCCGGCCGAAGAAGCCGGACTGCGGGCCGGGGATGAACCTACCAGCGTGGCCGGGCTGTTTGGCGGTGGCGACCTGATCGTCGCCATCAACGGCCAGACGGTGCGCGGCTTCGACGACCTTTTGCAATACCTGATCTATTACACGTCGCCGGGCGATACCGTCACCCTGACCGTGATCCGCGACAGCGAGCAGGTGGACCTGCCCCTGACCCTGGGCAGCCGCCCTTGAGCAGTCCCCGGATCGAAAAAGACGCACGTTTTACCGCGTGCGTCTTTTTGATTCCATTCATGACTGCACTGCAAAAACCTTTTTCACCACAAAGTATCCATGAACTCCGTTCACCCCGAAGGATGAAAATCAGTACGGCAAGATTTATCTTGCTCCACGAAGGCAACATGAATGTTGCGGTACTCTTATTTTCATATCAGGACACGAAGTACACAAAGGAATTCTTAAAGGTCTGCTTGAGAATCTCAAGCCTTTGCGATTTCGGCTTCTAAAATTCTTGGCGTTCTTTGCGTGCTTCGCGGTGAAATGACCTTTTTGCAGTAGACTCATTCATCTCATCCGAAGCGTTCTTCGGTCCAGATATCCGCCCGGTTGTGGTAGCCGGCCTGCTCCCAGAAGCCGCGCCGGTCGCTGGTCATGAACTCCAGCCCGCGCAGCCATTTGGCGCCTTTCCAGAAATAAGGCGTCTCCTGGCCCTCCTCGCCGGGGATGGCGCCGACCACCCCTCGCAGCGGATACCCGTGGTCGGGCGTCAGCGGCTGGCCGTCGAAGTGGGTGGCCAGCAGGAAATTGCTCTGGAGCACGACCTCGAGCGGCAGGTTGGTGGTGAAGCCGTATTCGGCGTGCTGCATCACGTGGGTCACATCCGGGTTGATTTTGATGAGGCCCTCGTCCAGCAGGGTCTTGACCGAGACGCCTTCCCAAACCGTATCGAACTTGCTCCAGCGGGTGACGCAATGGATGTCCATTCTGATCCGGGTGCGCGGCAGTTGGTTGAACTCTTCCCAGGTCCAGCGCCGCTCTGCCTCCACGCCGCCCCAGACGCGGAAATCCCAGGTGGCGGGATTGAACGACGGGACCGGCCCGTAGTGCAGGACGGGAAATTTGAGTGTCAGGGACTGGCCGGGCGGGAGGCGTCCCTCATCCCGGACGCGCTGCTCCTCATCCCGGCGGTTGAGGCTTTCGAAAGTGAACATGGTCAACTACTCCTGAACAGGTGAAGGTGGTCAATTTGTGGTTCTGTTGCCCAATGTGTTTTGAATCTTACCGCAGGAATCTTACAAGAACCTTAAGCCTCTCTGACAGGCAGGTCATGGAGTGTAGGGCAATGGAGTGCGGACTTAAGTCCGCATTCCATAAATGACTCTACTGCAAAAACCTTTTCACCGCGAAGGCCGCGAAGAGCGCAAAGAATTTCTTAAAGTTCCCGAAGAAACATAGGGGATATTGGGGTTCCTTTACGTTTTCCAAAATTCCTTCGCGGCCTTCGTTTCTTCGCGGTAAGAGTTAACCTTTTTGCAGTGGACTCATAAACGCACTCTGTAAAGTTCTCTAAAACTCGAAGCTCTCCCCGGGCTTGAGCACCACGGCTTTGGCGCCGGTCTCGGCCTCGACCCGTTTGGCCCAGGCTCCGGCGTCCTGGCTGATCAGGTCGAAGGTGTTGTAGTGGATCGGGATGACCGTCTTCGGCTGGAGCAGCTTCACCGCCCGCAGGGCATCGTCGGGACCCATGGTGTAGTTGTCGCCGATCGGGATGGCGGCCAGGTCGAGGCCCTCCTCGCCGATCAATTTCATGTCGCCGAACAGGCCGGTGTCCTGGGCCATGTAGAGCTTCTTGCCGTCGCTGGTCGTCAACAGGAAGCCGCAGGGATTACCGCCGTCCGAGCCGTCCGGCAGTTGGGAGCCGTGCAGGGCCAGGGTCAGTTTGAGATAGCCGAAGGGATGCCTGAACCCGCCGCCCAGGTGCTGCCCGTGGACGTTTTGCACCCCCTGCCTGCCCATCCAGCTTGCGATTTCGTGGTTGCTGATCACCAGCGCGCCGGTCCATTTGGCGAGCGAGACCGCGTCCCCCACGTGGTCGCCGTGCCCGTGGCTGACCAGGATGAAGTCCGGGTGGACCTTGTCGGCGGTGGTGGAGGCGGCCGGGTTGCCGCTGAAGAACGGGTCAATCACCAGTTTGTAACCGCCGGTTTCCAGCCCCAGCGCGGCGTGACCGTACCAGGTAAAAGTATTCATCCGACATTCCTCCTTACGCGTATCGAAAAAAGACATCAGAAGTCTGCTATAAGTATAGCAAACTTGGGGCAAAGTGGAAAATCCCTGGCAATTCAGGGTATGTCATTGCGAGGGTGGTTTTCCCGAAGCAATCCCCTGTTTTGGCCGGGAGACTGCTTCGTCCCTCGCAGTGACACTTTCAAAGTGAGAACTGCTGGAAAATCCCAGTTGGCAAACTCGCCGGATGCCTCTATAATTCAGGCAGTTATCGGTTCTTTGGGACCCTCCGCAGGAGTTCCCGGAGAACCAGATTATTTTTGGAGGCGTTATGACCAACAAACCCACATTCAAAAAGAAGTTTCGATACTGGTTCGACAACCTGATGGCCTCCGGCACACCCGCCATGGTCGGGATGCTGGCCTTCGTCTCGCTGGTGGTGGTGCTCCTGGCCGGGGCGATCATCTCCTTCGGCGGGATCAACCAGGAAGGCGCCGAAGGCCGCCTGGGGTTCGGGGAGGCGGTTTGGGAAAGCCTGATGCGCACCTTCGATGCCGGGACGATGGGCGCGGATACCGGGACCGGGTTCAGGGTGGTGATGCTGCTCGTGACCATCGGCGGCATTTTCGTGGTCAGCGCCTTGATCGGCGTGCTGAACAGCGGCCTCGAAGTGCAACTGGAACGACTGCGCAAGGGCCGCTCGCAGGTGCTGGAGAGCGACCATACCATCATCCTGGGCTGGTCGCCGCAAATCTTCACCATCCTGTCCGAGCTGGTCAAGGCCAATGAAAACCGGAAGAAGGCCCATATCGTGATCCTGGCCGGGCAGGATAAGGTCGAGATGGAGGAAGCTATCCGGGAGCGGATCGAGGACCCGAAGACGACCCGCATCATCTGCCGCCACGGCAACCCGATTGACCTGAACGACCTGGAGATTGCCAGCCCGCACACGGCCCGTTCGATCATCGTCCTGCCGCCGGACGGCGACGACCCGGATACTTACGTGATCAAGACCGTGCTGGCGCTCACCAACAATCCCAACCGCCGCCCGGAGCCTTACCACATCGTCACCCAGATACGGGACGAGAAGAACCTGTCGGTGCTGAAGATGATCGGCGGGAGCGACCACGTCCAGCCGGTGCTGACCGGCGACCTGATCGCCCGCGTGGTGGCGCAGACCTCGCGCCAGTCGGGGCTGTCGGTGGTCTACACCGAATTGCTCGATTTCGGCGGCGACGAGATCTATTTCAAGGCGTTCCCCGAACTGGCGGGCAAGACTTACGGCGAGGCCCTGCTGGCCTTCGAGACCTCGGCGGTGATGGGCGTGCGCCGGGCCGACGGGACCGCCCTGCTCAACCCGCCGATGGACCTGGTCCTCGGAAGCGGCGACCAGGTGTTCGCCATCACTGCGGACGACGACACCCTCATCCTGTCGGGGCTGGATAAGCCCGCGGTCGACGCGGCAGTTATCCGGTCCGGGGAGAGGGCGGAGGTGCAATCGCCCGAGAAGGCTCTCGTCCTCGGCTGGAACCGCTGCACCGGGACCATCATCCGGGAACTGGACCATTACGTCCCGCAAGGCTCGAGCGTCCTGGTCATCGCCGAAACGGACATCCGGGACGAGATCGAAGCCTGCGCCGGCGGGCTGGCCAACCAGCGCCTCACGTTCCAGCAGGGAGACACCACCAGCCGCCAGCTTTTGGACGGGCTGGAGGCCCACGAGTACGACCACGTGATCGTGCTGGCCTACGCCCACCTCGACATGCAGGATGCGGACGCCAAAACCCTGGTGACGCTGCTCCACCTGCGCGACATCGCCGTCCACGACGACACGCCTTTCTCCATCGTCAGCGAGATGCTCGACCTGCGCAACCGCCAACTGGCCGAGGTGGCCCAGGTGGACGATTTCATCGTCAGCGACCACCTGATCAGCCTGATGCTGGCCCAGCTTTCGGAAAACGACGGCCTGTTCGCCGTGTTCAACAACATCTTCGACCCCGAAGGCTCGGAGGCCTACCTCAAGCCGGTGGAAGACTACGTGGCGGCCGGCCAGCCGGTCAACTTCTACACCGTGGTCGAAGCCGCCCGGCAGCGCGGCCAGACGGCCATCGGCTACCGGGTGGAGGCCAACGCCAACGACCCCGAAAAGGCTTACGGCGTCGTCACCAACCCGAAGAAATCCGCGATGGTCACGTTCCACCCCGACGACCGGATCATCGTCATTTCGGAAGATTGACAAAAGACCTGGCAGGTTTCACCGGGCGCATTATCACGAGCGCGGTCAGCAAGACCGCAGACCTCGACGGTAAAAGCGACTGCGGAAACCTGCCAGGTCTCGTCTCTTGGGTTTGGTATGATGGGGACATGGACTGGCAGGACGCAAAAGACGTTTTAGCAGGATTGGCGGATGGCGGACGCCTGGGCCTGGTCTGCGACGTGGACGGCACCCTCAGCCCGATCGTGGGCCACCCCGACCAGGCCGCCGTCACGCCCCGGAACCGGAGCCTGCTCGCCGCGCTCCGGGCCGCCCTGCCGCTGACGGCGGTCCTCTCCGGGCGCTCGGCGGAGGACGTGTACCACCGCATCGGTATTGATGGGCTGGTGACGATCGGCAACCACGGCCTGGAGCGCTGGCAGGACGGCCGCGCCCAGGCGCTCCCGGCGGCGGCAAAGTACCGTCCGGCCCTGGAACGGGCGATCGTTGATGCGGGGAAAAAGCTGCTACAAGGGATGCTGCTCGAAGACAAGGGCGTGACCTTCTCGGTGCATTACCGCCAGACGGAGCGGCCAGGGCAGGTCCGCACCCAGATGACCCCCATTTTGCAAAAGATCGCCGACGGCCACGGCCTGCGTCTCACCCAGGGGCGGATGGTCTTCGAGTTCCGCCCCCCGGTGGACGTGGACAAAGGCATGGCGTTCAGCTCGCTGGTCCGGGAATACCGGCTGGAGGCGGCCCTCTATCTCGGCGACGACACGACCGACATCGCTGCCTTGCAGGCCGCCCGCTCGCTGCGCCGGTCGGGGGAATGCCGGGGCTACGGGTTCGCCGTCGTTTCGGCGGGCACGCCCGGGGCCGTCCTGGATGCGGCGGATTTCAGCGTTCAAGGCGTGGAGGGCGTCGAATCCTTTTTGGACTGGCTGTTGAGGGCCTGTACGGCGTCGTCCACCTGATCGTAGAACCAGCGGCGGATATCGGCCTTCTCGACGGTGCGGCGCAAGGCCTCGGCCCGCTGCCGCTTCTCTCCCGGCGGCATGGTCAGCGCCGTGTGGAGGGCAGCCGCCGTCCCGTAGATATCGAAGGGGGAAACGGCCAGGGCGTGTTCGCCCAGCTCGAAGAACGCCCCGGCATATTCCGAGAGCACCAGCACCCCATCCCTCTGGTTGACCACCGCGCCCTCCTTGGCGACCAGGTTCATCCCGTCTGCCAGCGGGTTGACCAGCAGCACGTCGTAAAGCTGCATGGCGGCCAGGGCGCGCTCGTAGTTGTCGCCGACCACGATCCGCACCGGCTCCCAGTAGGGGGTGCTGAAGTGGGCGTTGATCATCCCCGCCTCCGACATGATGTCGCGCAGGTAATCCTGGTATTCGTCCACTTCCATGCGGGAGGGCACCAGCAGGGCCATCATCTGCACCTTGCCGCGATGCTCCGGGTGCTCCTCCAGCAGGGCGCGGTAGGCTTCCAGCCCGCGCAGGATGTTCTTGCTCGGCTCGATCCGGTCCACCCTCAGGATCAGCTTGCGGTCGCTGATGAAATTGTACAACTGCGACTTGAGCAGGTGGGTCTGCGGTTCTTCGGAAAGGGCGGCCAGCTTTTGGGTGTCAATCGAGATCGGGTAGGCGATGGATTTGATGACCCGCTTGCCGAAGTAGATCGTATCCCGCGTGCCGCGCGAATGGGCATCCCTCAGGTAAAAGCGGCAGGTCTGGACGAAGTTGAAGGCGTCCTTCTCGGTCTGGAACCCGACCCGGTCGGACTGGAGCAGGCTGGACAGGATCGCGGTGCGGATCTGCCCCGGCAGCACGCGCCAGGCGTCGGGTCCGGGCCAGGGGATGTGGACGAAAGGCTGGATGTGCGCCCGGTCCCCGATCAGCCCGCGCAGGTAATGGGGCAGCAGGTACAGGTGGTAGTCCTGCGGCAGGATGACGACCGGGCGGGTCTCGGCTTTGATCGTGGCCGCAACCGCCTCGGCAAACATCCGGTTGACCGCCAGGTAGCCCTTCTCCCAGGCGGCCCAGGTCTCGCGGGTGATGCTGGGGCTGCGCGGCGTATCCCACATCTGGTGCTGGATGAACCACAGCAGGGGGTTGGCGACGGTGTTGTAATAGCCGTCGTAGGCTTTTTTGTTCGGGCGGGTCAGCAGCAGGCGCACCCCTTCGACCGTTTCGGGTTTGCCCGCCTGGGCCTTTGCCCACTGGAAATCACCCCGGCTCATCGCCGCCGCCACCCAGAGCACGTCGTGTTTTTCGGCCAGCGCGCCCAGGGCCGTCACCAATCCCCCGCTGCCGCGCTGGACGCTGAAAGTACCGTCGTCCATCAATTCGAAAGCAAAAGGGCCGCGGTTCGAAACGATCACGATAAGCGGTTCCATAAACAAAACTCCAATCTCTGGCAGATCCCCCGATAACCGGTAAACGTGGAAAGATATTCTAACACCGACAGGTATCCCGTCAAACCCTGCCTTGAAAGCTCTCTACAGGACAGTATCAAAAACCGGCTCTCCCGTTTTTCCGGGAAAACCTTTGAAACACGAAGGAACACAACGTCAACGAAGGAAAAACGCGTCCGCCAGTGCGCCTTTTCTCCCTTTGAGAACCTTCGTGTCACTTTGTCTTTAGGGATCTTTGGGATTTTCCGTGATACTTTGCCAAATGTAGAGCAAATTGGCTGTAGTTGCTCTACGGCAAAATTCGCGTGAATTAGCGAAATTCGTGTGCTAGTCAAAAGCACATTGGACAACCTTCTGAACCAATGAGTCACGGAGACACAGAGAAAACAAAGGAAAAACTTCATGCCTTCGTGTCTTCGTGGTGAAAGCTTTTGTCCAACATGCGCTTGACCAATACAGAATTAGCGAAATTCGCGGCAAAGAATTCATGATGTACGGGAGCGAATTTCCAAAACATCCGCGCAATGTGTGCTCGTCAGAGGATTCGCGTTAAGGTTTTGAAATCCGAATAAAAACGCCCCGTTATCCGTTAAGATATTGGAAACAGCGAACGCACGGCAGAAAGGACTCTCGTTGGCAAGCCCCTCGACCCTGCACGAAACAGAGCTGGTCATCCTGGCCCAGCGCGGCGACCGGAACGCCTTCGGCGAACTGGTGCAGCGCCATTCGCGGGGCGTGCTGGGGGTCGCCTACCGCCTGTGCGGCGAGAGCCAACTGGCCGAAGACGCCGCCCAGGAGACCTTCCTGCGGGCCTGGCTGAACCTCTCCGGCTTCCACCCGCAGACCTCGCTGAGAAACTGGCTCTACCGCATCGCGGTCAACGCCGTCACCGACATGCTGAGGAAGGACAGGCGACTCGCCCCGCAGGACGTGGATGAGATGGATTTGACCGACCCGCGCCCCGGCCCTGAATCCCGGGTCGCGCGGGACGAAGGGTCTGCTCTCGTGACCCGGGCCGTGCTCTCGCTGCCGGAGGCCAGCCGGGCGGCGCTCGTGCTCAAGGAATACGAAGGACTGTCGTATCAAGAGATCGCCGGCCTGCTCGACATCCCCCTCGGCACGGTCATGTCCCGCCTGAACTACGCCCGCAAGCGTCTGAAGGAAATCCTGCAACCGCAATTATCCATCTATGCGGAGGTCGAAAATGACTGAGCACGTCATCAACTGGATCAACGCCTACCTCGACGGCGAACTGCATGGCAGGCGTCTCGCCCAGGTCGAATCCCACCTGGACGAGTGCGCCGAATGCCGGGCCGAACTGGCCTCGCTGCAAGCCCTCTCGACCATGCTGCGCGAAGCTCCCCTGCCGGATTTCCCGCCTGCCGAACGGTTCGCTGCCAACGTCGTCCTGGGCCTGCCGCGCAAGCCGGAGACCTCGCCCGCCCGGAAAGCTCTCGAGATCGCCTGGTGGCTGGCCCCGGTAGCCCTGACCGCTGCCTGGGTCTTCGTCCAGACCACCCTGCTGCTCAGCGACTGGATCGGCGCGGCGGGCAGGCTGGGCCTGCTCGACAAGAGCGCCTCGGCCTGGCTGGTTCCCGCCGTCCCGCGTGAGACGCTGCTCTCGGCCCTGCTTTTGCAGACCGGGTTGCTGGGCGGTAGCGGCGTCCAGTGGCTCCGCTCGGTCTCGGCCTTCTTCGGCAGCGCCCTGGCCCAGGTCATCTGGCAGGTCTCGATCGGGCTGCTCTACCTGGCCTGGATCGCGAGCTGGTGGGCGCGCCTGGGCCGCCGGGGATACGGTCAACCCCTCGCAGCCGGGAGCAGGCCCCAGGTCAAGTAACGAAACGTGTATCCGCGAGTGCGCCGCACCTGCCTGTTAGGATAAATCGCTTAAACGGGAGCTGCTTTCGCTCGAAACCTCCCCGTCGAACACGGTGCGACTCACGTCCTGTAAATTTGCAAAGGAGAATCAAAATGGACCCCATCAAAATCTTGAAACGTGCCTGGCACATCCTGTGGAACTACCGCGCCCTGTGGGTCTTCGGCCTGATCCTGGCCCTGACCGCCGGGACTCCTCCGTCCAACCCCGGCTCGAACTCCAGCTACCAGACCAACCAGCAGGAATGGCAAAACCGGACCATCCCGGAGGACATGCGCCAGTCGTTCGAGCAGGCCTGGCAGGAAATCCAGGGCATCTGGGAACACGGCCTGCCCTCCGCCGGGATTTCGGCCCAGGAGATCACGGCTTTCGTCTGGATACTCGCGATCCTGTTGGCGCTCGGCCTGGTGCTCAGCATCGGCATGGCTTTTGCCCGCTACGTCTCGGAGACGGCCGTGATCAAAATGGTGGACGGCTACGAAGAGACCGGCCAGAAGCTGAGCCTGCGTGAAGGCTTCCGCATCGGCTGGTCGCGCACCTCCTGGCGGCTGTTTCTGATCAACCTGATCGTCAGCCTGCCCGCCATCCTGTTGGTGCTGGCGTTGATCGCCACCGGCGTGCTGGTCTTCCTCAGCGTGACGCGTGGCGGCGACGGTTTTGCAATCGCCAGCGTGGTCGGCGGCATCGGGCTGGCCTTCCTGCTGATCTTCGTGGTCGTCATCCTCAGCATCGCGCTCAGCCTGCTGCGCCACTTCTTCTGGCGGGCCTGCGCCCTCGAAGACCTGGGCGTGGGCGACTCCTTCCGGCGCGGCTGGGCGATGGTCAAGGAAAACTGGAAGAACGTGGGCCTGATGTGGCTGGTGATGATCGGGCTGGGGATCGCCTGGGCGCTGGTCTCAGCGATCGGCTTCATCCTCACCCTGCCGCTGCTGATCGTCACCGGGGTGGCGGGGGCCGCCGTAGCCGCCCTGCCGGTGCTGATTGCCTACGGACTGTCGAGCCTGGCGCTGGGCGGCTGGCTGCCCTGGGTCGTGGCCGGCCTGGTGGGGCTGCCCTTCTTCCTGATCGTCGCCTTTTCGCCCTGGCTGGTGATCGGCGGCTGGGCGCAGGTCTTCACCTCCTCAGTCTGGACGCTGACCTATCGTGAATTGAAGTCGCTGCCCGAACAGCCGGTCGAGGTCGTGCCTGCCGAAGCGTGAACGGGCACGCCGCACAAACAAACTTCGGAAGTCTGCAAGACTTCCGAAGTTTTTATAACGCTGAAACTTCGATCCCGTTTTGCTTGAGCGCTTCCCGCAGCAATTTCGCATTGTCGGATGCGGAGGGGTTGTCCCCGTGCAGGCACAACGTCTCGACCCGCACCTGCTTCTCCCCGAAGCGGATCCCCTCCGTTGCGAGCCGGACGGCGTGGCCGGCCACCTGCTCCGGGGATTCGATCAGCGCCCCCGGCCTGGTCCGGGACATGAGCGTGCCGTCCGGGTTGTAGGCCCGGTCGGGGAATCCCTCGTTGGCGACGAGCAGGCCCAGGCTGAGTCCCGCTTCGACCAGGGCCGACCCCGCCAGCCCGACCAGGATCAGCCCCCGGCTGAAGCGGCGGACGGCGCCGGCGACGGCGTCTGCCAGGAGCCGGTCCCTGGCGGCCTGGTTGTAGAGCGCCCCGTGCGGCTTGACGTGGCGCAGGTCCACGCCCTCGGCTTTAGCGAACGCCGCCAGCGCCCCGATCTGGTACAGCACTAGCGCCTCGGCTTCATCCGGCGTAACGGACATCTCGCGGCGGCCAAAGCCCTGCAAGTCTGGCCAGCCGGGGTGGGCCCCGACGGCCACGCCGTGCCGCTTCGCCAAGCGGACGGTGGCCTGCATCACTTCCGCGTCCCCGGCGTGGAAGCCGCAGGCGATGTTGGCGGAGGTGACGTGGGGCATGATGGCCGCATCGTCGCCGAGGGTGTAGCGGCCAAAGGATTCGCCCAGGTCACAGTTCAGGTCAATTTTCATGTTACATCCTGTCAGCGTAGGGGCAACCCGTTGGGGTAAAACTTCTTTGTAATTTGCAGAGAAACATCGTTTGTAGTCGAGGTGATTTGTCCTGGCGGGTTGCCCTTACAATTTCACAATTCCAGTATACAACCCGTTCACCATCGCCCGCCAGCGGGCCTGCGCGGCTTCGACGGTGGTTTCCCGGAAGCGGATCTGCGCCCGGCCCGGGACGCACTGTGCCAGGACGGGCAGGTCGGCGCTGGCCACGCCCGCGATCTTGGGATAACCGCCGGTGGTGGGACTATCCGCCATCATCACGATCGGCTGCCCGCTGGCGGGGACCTGGAGGCTGCCCATCGCCATGCCCTCCGAGAGCAGGTCGGCGCTGCCCGAATGTTCGATTTGGGGGCCGTCGAGCCGGTAGCCCATCCGGTCGGAGGCTGGGCTGAGGCCGTAGCAGCCGGAGAGGAAGGTTTTCATCCCGTCGGCGGTGAAGCGCTCCGTTTGCGGGCCGGGGATGACCTCGATAAGCGGGGATTGGGTGTAAGCGGGTCGTATCGTTTCCGGTACAGTCCGCGCCGCCAGGGATTGGGCGTCAAGGGTCGCCCGCCCAACCGGGATCATATCGCCGGTTTCGATCCGTTCACCCAGCCCGCCGCGCAGATGGGTCGAGCGCGACCCCAGGACCGGCTCCGTTTCAATGCCTCCCGCCACAGCCAGGTAAGCCCACATCCCACCATCGGATTTGCTCAAGCGCACCGTCCAGCCGCCGCGCACCAGCAGCGAGACCCAGAGCGGGAAGCCCCACACGTAGGACGAGAGCGCGTACCCGGCCCCGGTCACGGCGATGAGGCAATCCTGCGTCGGGCGGAAAACCGCGTCGCCCAGGCCGATCTCGAGGGCGGCGGCCTCGGGCGGGTTGCCCGCCAGGGCGTTGGCGGCCCGCAGGGCGAAGGCGTCCATCGGCCCGGAGCGCGGCACACCGAAGCGCGCCCAGCCGCGGCGGCCCAAATCCTGCACCGTCACCAGCCCGTCGGCGGCGAGCACTTCAAGCATCAACAGCCTCCGCCACAAAAGTCACCAGGTCGCCGGGCGCGAACAGGAAGGGCGTTTCCGAGGCCGGGTCGAAGAGGCGCAGGGCGGTGCGCCCGATCAGCCGCCAGCCGCCGGGGGAATCGAGCGGGTAGATGCCGGTCTGCTCACCGGCGATGGCCACCGTCCCGGCCTTGACCAGGGTGCGGGGCGTCTCCAGGCGGGGCACGGCCAGGCGCGGGTCGAGCCGTCCCAGGTAGGGGAAGCCGGGGGTGAAGCCCATCATGTAGACGGTGTACTCCGTCCCGGTGTGGATGCGGACGACTTCGGCGGGAGAAAGGCCCGTCGAGGCCGCGACAGCCCCCAGGTCCGGGCCGCTTTCGCCGCCGTAGCGCACCGGGACCTGGATCCGGCGCGGGGCCCGAGTGGCGTCCATCGCCGCCCGATCCGCCAATCCCGAAACCCAATCCGCAACCGAGGCGTAGTCCGTTGCCAGCGGGTCGAAGTGGACGAGCAATGTCGCGTAAGCCGGGACGGTTTCGACCACGCCGGGGAGGGGCGACGCCTCGATCAGCGCCGCCAATGCGTGGACGCGGCGGTTGACGGTGGGGTCTATCCGGTCGCCGAGTTGGACGAGGCAGGTTGAGTCGGAGAGCGGATGGCGAGTGTAGCGTGGTGCGTGGCGCGTGGTGTAAACGGACTTTGTCACGGATGGGGAAGCGGATAAAGCGGATTAGCGGGTGAACAGGCTGAGGCTTTCGATGTGGTAGGTCTGGGGGAAGAGGTCGAAGGGGGTGGTTTGTTCGAGGCGGTAGCCGTGCTCGATCAGGCGGCGGGCGTCGCGGGCCAGGGTGGACGGGTCGCACGAAACATAGATGACGGATTCGGGCCGGGCAGCGGCCAGGGCGTCGAGGACTTTCCTGTCGAGGCCGGCGCGGGGCGGGTCAACGATGGCGTGGGCGTGGCGCAAACTGGCAATTTGCGTTACCAGGGCAGGGAGAACATCCTCCGCCGGGGCTTGGTAGAGTTCGACGTGGTCGAACTCGTCCAGGTTGGCGGTGAAATCCTCGCAGGCCGAGGGCGAGGTTTCGATGCCGATCAGCCGCTGGCAGCGAGGGGCGGCGAAGGCGCTGAACAGCCCGACGCCGCAGTAGATGTCGAGCAGGGCGTCCATTTTTTCGGGCAGGAGGCCGAGCGCGTGTTCGACCATTCTGGCCGCCATGGGGGTGTTGACCTGGAAGAACGAGGCGGCGGAGACCTTGAACGGGCGGCCCAGGACTTCGATGACGAGGTGGTCGTCCCCGGCCATGACGATGGGGTTGTCGGCGAAAACGTGGACGGCGGAAATCCCGGCCTCGAAGTCCACCTCGGGCGGGGCCGGTTCGTCCGATTCGATGACCAGCATCAGGTCGTCACCCGCGCCGGAGCGGATGGAGATGCGGTCGTCGGGCGCGCCGGGGTCGAATCCAAGCTGCGGCCAGAAGGCGTTGATGGGGGCTTCGGGCAGGTGGCATTCGGTGATGGGGATTACCCTCACCTCCGGCCCCTCTCCCGCAGGGAGATGGGAGACGAATCCCAATTTCCCTTCTTGGGTCAGGTGGAACTGGACCTGGTTGCGGTAGTTCCATTCTCGCGGCGAGGGGACGATGGGCCGCACGGGCGGGTTTTCGATCTTGCCGATGCGGGTGAGCTGGTCGCGCAGGATGCCGGTCTTGGCGGCGAGCTGGTTTTCGTAGGATAAATTCTGGTAGTGGCAGCCGCCGCAAGCCCTCACCCCCGTCCCCTCTCCCCAAGGGAGAGGGGAGAAGAAGTGTTTGCATTTCGGTGTAATCCGTTGTGGGGAGGGGGCAATCACCTCGACCAGTTCGGCGCGGGCGAAATTGCGCTTGTCCTCCGCCAGCCGGACGCGGACGGTTTCGCCGGGCAGGGCAAACGGGACGAAGACGGCCCGGCCATCGGCGAGGCGGCCCATGGCCTCGCCGCCGTAGGTGAATTTGTCGAGGCGGATTTCGATGAGGGGGGAGGACGTTTTCATCGTTGGAGCACAATCGTCACGGCCTGGACGATCTTCGCCACTTGCAAGGCTGACAGGCTGCCCAGCTTTTTGACCAATCGCTGCTGCGAGACCGAGCGGATTTGCAGGCTGTCGGCTGCCGAAGGTTTGCTCAGGCCGTTTTGGCCATCCGGGTCAACCCGCACCATCCACGGGGCCTGGGCGTAGCGGTCTTTCCAGTCAGTGAACGGGACGATGATTTTTAACGGCAGGATGCCGATCACGTCGCTGCTGACGATAACGGCAGGGCGTGTCTTTTGGATTTCCGACCCAATAGTCGGGTCGAGGTTGACCAGCCAGATTTCACCCCGCAGCATGGTCATTGGTCATCATCCCCATAGAGGAAATCGTCGCTGTCCAGGGCGGAGAAAGCGGTCAACTCCGGGTCGGTGACGTAATCGGCCTGGAGTTCGCGGGCGGCCAGGAGCATCTGGCGGCGCTGACGGTAGCGCAGCTCGCGCTCGATCATGTCACGGACCAGCTCAGAGAGGCTGCGACTCTCTTCCTGCGCGATCCGGGTGAGGATTTCGTGCTGGGATTTTTCGAGAAGGATCTGGGTGCGGTAGAGTTCCATACGTGCGCCTCCTGGGTGTGTAGGGATTATACACAATGCAGCGGCGTATGTCCAGCCTACCCTCCCCGATAAATGCGGAACAACCTCCCCAGCGTTTCTTCCAGCCGGGCGGACAACTGCTCCGGTTTGCCGGTGGTGACGTCGTCCTCGTTCTCGAAGACGGCATACGGGACGCGCGCGCGCCGTTGATCTCGATCACGCCGTCCGGTCCGGGGGCGATCCGGGCGAAATCGTCCTCGCCGTAGTGTCGTTTCATTTTTTCATCCGGCAGGCCGTGTTCGAGGACGCTGTCGGGACGGTCGGGATTGAAGCGGCGGCGGTTCTTGCGCAGGGATTCCTCGAACGAGACGTTGACGTAGACGATGGCGGCCCGTTGCAGGACCTGTTCGGACAGGTGCGGGAAGGCGCCGGCGTAACCGCCGTGCTCGCTGCCGCGCGAAAATTCGATCAGGGCGGTGCGGCCGGCGTGGTAGTCCGGGTTGTCGCGGACCAGTTTGGCGTAATCCAGGCTGAGGCGTTCGACCAGGACATGCCACAGGTCTTCGTGGAGGAAGTAACCCTTTTCGTCCGAGTGCAGGCGCGGGAGGTTGAATTTCCTGCTGAGCAGGTCATCTTCCTCGAACCAGATCCACAGCATGGGGAAGTCGTCCAGCACGTCGAGCTGGCCGACGTGGAAGCGGGAGCGATCCGCCGGTGCGAGATGGGCCAGGAAGTGGATGATCTCGCTTTTGCCGGAGGCTGGCCGCCCGGTCAGGATGAGGATGTCGAAGGTGTTTTTGTCCATTTCAAAAAGAAGGGCGGTTCATCACCGCCCCGCAGGATCATTGCGCCATGAATTCTTCGAGCGCGGCGAGCAGTTCCTCCACGTCGCTCAACCGGGTTTCGCCCATGTGGGCGATGCGGAAGGTGACGTTCTTGAGCGCGCCGTACCCGTTGGCGAGACGCATGTCTTTTTGCTTGAGGAAAGCGTTCAAGGCCGGGACCTCCCAGCCGCGCCCGTTGCGGACGGTGGTCACGGTCTGCGAGCGGTAGCCGGCCGGGGCGTAGATGCCCAAATCGTGGGCCTCAGCCCAACCCTGGACGCGTTCGGCCATGGCGCTATGGCGGGCGAAACGGGCCTCGATCCCCTCGGCCAGGACGCGGTCGAGCTGTATATCGAGGGCGTAGACGAGCGACATGGCCGGGGTGGCGGGCGTGGAGTCTTTCTGGCGGTGCTTGTCCATCCGCAGCAGGTCGAAGTACCAGCCGCGATTCTCTACGGATCTGGCCTTGTCCATCGCCCGCTCCGAGACGGCGCACAGCGCCAGGCCCGGCGGCAGGGCCAGGCATTTCTGCGAGGAGGTCAGCACCATGTCCAGGCCCCAGGCGTCGGTTTCGATCTTCGCCCCGGAGAGCGAGGAGACCGCGTCCACCAGGATGAGCGTATCCGGCGAGACGCGGCGCACGGCCTCGGCCACCTCCCCGACCGGGTTCTGGAGTCCGGTCGAGGTTTCGTTGTGGACGATGGTGATCGCCTCGTAGGATTTCTTTTCAAAGGCAGCCGCCACCAGGTCCGGGGTGATTGGGGTGTCCCAGGCCGCTTCGAGTTTGTCGGCCTGTTTGCCGTTTGACAGGGCCACCTCGTACCAGCGGTCGGCAAATGCCCCGTTGACGCACGAGAGCACGTCCCGCTGGACGAAGTTGCGGATGGCGGCCTCCTGCAACCCTGTCCCGGATGACGTGGCGATCAAGACCCGGTTTTGGGTCAGGAAAACCTGTTTGGCCTTCTCGGCAGCCTGCCGGAAGATGGCTTCGAACTCTTTGCTGCGGTGCGGCATCATCGGACGGGCCTGCGCTTGCAGGACCTCGTCGTCCACGTCCACCGGGCCGGGTACGAACATGCGGCTCATGGGATTACTTCATGACCATCGGGATGACGAAGGCCAGGATGACCAGGATCACGAAGAATGTCCCGGCCAGGGTGCCGATGCGCTTGAGGTCCTTCTTCACGTCGCTGTAATCGGGGTTGAACTCGGTCCCGCCGCGGGTGGCGCTGACGGAGGCCCGGCTTTGTCGTTTGGAATTTCTTGCCATAATTCTCTCCTAGGGGTTTTGCAATTTCGCAGCGACCACGATGCGCTGCTTGTCAATCAGGTAGGGATAACACGAGATCAGGGTTACGGTGGCGTCCGTGGTGGGGGCCATCACCTCGACCTGCGTGGGTTCGACAATCAGGGTGCGCGAGACTACGTAAACGTACTGGCGCTGCTGGGTGTAGACGATGACCTGGTCGCCGGGCTTGAGCCGGTCGAGGTCGCGGAAGATCTGGCCGTACACGTCGTTGTGCGCCGAAAGCACCAGGTTGCCGTTCTGCCCGGGGTTGGCCGAGCCGGCGTATTGCCCGACGCCCTTCTTGAGCTGTTCCCAGCCGTCACCCTGGACGATGGGCGCGTCCACGTTGATGGCGGGGATCTGGATGCGGAGCGCCTGTTCGGGACCCGGGGTGGGCGCCGCCAGGTTCGCCAGCGACTGCACCATCGGGCGCAGGTGTTCCGGGATCTCGGCCTCGTTGGGGCGGGTGTTGCCCTGCGCATCCGGCGGAACGTGGCCCGAAGGCAGCACCACCGCCATCACCAGCGGCGTGGCCGTCATGGTCGGCTGGGCCAGGGCTGCGGCCGATTCGCGGTTCAGGTCGCGCAGCACACCGAAGAAGATCACGCCCAGGCTCACCAGCCCGATCACGGCCAGCACTTCCACGGCCAGCAGGGTCCGGTCGAACCAGCGGCGGCGGGGCGAGACGGGGACTTCGACTTCGCCGGGTTCGGGTTCGGGCGTCTCGACCACCGGGCTGGACTGTAAATCCTGCAGCGAGGTCTCGGTCACGTCCGGGGCGAGCATCACCGTCCGCCCGGTGCGGCGGAAGTGGTCCAGCCGTTCCTTGCGGGTCACGCGGCGCTTGTCGAGCAGCAGCCGCCGCAATTCCTCCACCGACAGGTCTTCAGGGGCTTTGCGCTTGGGCATGGCAGGGCGATTATACCGCAATCATCTTGAGCGTTTTGCATATAATCAATCCATGCGCCGCGCCATTCGACCTTTGTGCTTATTCCTTCTTACATTTACCGCATCCTGTTCATCCCAACCCCTTCCTCCTGCCCAAGCGGGACTTTACGCCCTGCGCCTCGACGTTCCCGCGCTGGTGCGGCTGGATCCCGGCTCGGGCGCGGTCTTGGCCGAAAGCGCCCTGGACCCTTCGGCCGGCTGCGTCCCCTGGAGCCTCGACCCGGCCCCCGGCGGACCCTACGCGGCCCTCGAACTGGCCTGCCCCGGCGGGCCGCTCGTGCTGCTGCTCGACCTGGCCAACGGCGAAACGCGTCCGCTGGTGGAGACTGAAGACAGCCGCTTCCTGGCCTGGGCCGCCGAGGGCGACTCCCTGTACCTGCGCCTCGACAGCCTGGGAACGCCGCGCATCGTGCGCGCCGGCGTGAACGGCAGCCTCAGGGAATTGCCGATACCCGGCTTGACTTACCAACTGTCGGTCTCGCCGGATGGCAAAACGATCGCCTACGCTTTCACCGAAGGCATTGGCTACGGCAGCCAGCTCTGGCTGGCGGACGCCGACGGGCAGGACCCGCGCCGGCTGCTGTCCGAAGCGGCGGGGATCATCACCTTTGCGAGCTGGTCGCCGGACGGGCAGCGCCTGGCCTACATCCTGATGCCCGATTCGCAGGTCCCCTTCCCAAACGGGGAACTCTGGCTGGTAAATGCCGGGGATGGGGCAACGCGTTTCGTGGCCGCGGCGGATGCCGGTCATGGGTACGCTTTCGCCTGGTCGCCGGACGGGGAGCGGATCGCCTTCGTCGGGCGGGATAACCCCGACGACCCGCAGGTCTCCCAATCCGCCTCGGCGCTGCGCAGTAATATCTACCTCGCCGGGCTGGATGGGAGCGTCGAGCCGATCACCCGTTTCGAGGCGGCGCGGGTCGAAGCGCCGCGCTGGTCACTTGAAGGGAACCGGCTGGTTTTTCGGGCCGTCTCCTCGGATGGTACAATCCATTTGTGGGTTCACGACCTGGGCCGGGGCGAGGCGGTGCGTCTGACCGATTATCCGTCCTGTTGCCCGGCCTGGGTCGGAAAGTGAGATGACTTGATGAAGAAAGTAGCGACCTGGCTGGCGCTGCTGGCGCTGACCCTGGCGGCCTGCGGCCCGTCGGCCCCCGCCCCGGACGTGGAGCCGGCCGCCGCCACCGACACCCGGCGCGCCGCCCTCCCGACCGCGACGGCGGAGCCGCCCACGGAACCGCCCGCGCCCAGCCCCATCCCTTCGCCCACGCCCATCCTGACCGAGACGCCCCTGCCGCCGCTGGCGCTGCCATCGCCGCAGCCGGACGCGCCCGCCTCCCAGGTCTGGGACGGCTTGCCGACCTACCCGGCTGAATCCGTTCCGGGGCTGTACTTCCGCCTGAGCTTCGACCCGGCTGTCTGGGCGCTGACGCAGGACCAGTTCGGCCAGTCCGTTCTCGGGCATCGCGGTATTCCTTATTGCGTGATCGCGCCCGTCAGCGGGCGTGGCCTGCCCCTCGATTGGCGCGTGGACCACGAGATGCGCCAGCTTGGGCCGCTCGTTTTCGACGTCGGGCTGGCTTACGAGAACGACCGGTTGCGTTTCGCCACTTACCTGGGCGGCGACGGGCAGGTTTTCACCGGTTTCGAGGTCCGCTTCGACCAGGATGCCGAAACCTGCCTGGCCGACGCAGAGGCCGTGATGGGCACGCTGACCTCCGTCCCGGAGGCCGAAGCGACGCAGATACCGTAAGTGGTTCATCATCGCCGGGGAGTGTGTTATGCGGTTTGTCAAGACAAAGATATGGCTGCCGGCCCTGTTCGTGCTGGGATTGGCTGCGGGAGCCTCCGGCTGGCTGGAGCGGGCCGGGACGGCCTTCGCCCGCGCCCTCGACCGGCCCTTTGCGGCAGTCCAGCCCTTCCTTTACCCGCCCTATCCCGGCACGGCCTCGGAAGAATCCCTGTTCGACCACACCTCCCCCTATTACACCGATTCCGATAAGAAGATGGTCGTCTTCACCGGCGACGAGGCGAACAAGAACTGTCCCGTGCCGCGCCCGCCGGGGACTCCGCCGCCGCAGAGGAACGTCTGCGACGCGGGCTGGGGCATCTACTGGTCCTACAGCCTGGGGGACTGGCTGGCCTACAACGGCCACGACGGCACCGACTACGGGTTGAGTTACCGTCCGCTCTACGCCGCCGCCGACAGTGACGAGGTGGTCTACGCCGGTTGGAACGACCCGCAGAACCACAGTTACGGCCTGGGGCTGTACGTCAAGTTGCAGCACGCCAACGGCTATTACACCACTTACGGGCACATGAGCGCGGTCGCGGTCCAGACCTGCGGGTTCAGCGGTTGCCAGAGCGTTGACCGGGGCGAGATGATCGGCATCAGCGGCAACACCGGCAACTCGACCGGGCCGCACCTGCACTTCAAGGTGTCGGACCCGCTCAACCGTCCGGTGGACCCCTACGGCTGGGCCGGCGCTCCCGGCCAGGACCCGCTCCCGCACAACCAGCGCGAGTCCCTGTGGGCGCAGAATCCGAGCGTGATCGTTTATTCCGGGGAGCCGGTGCTGCCCTCCGGCCAGGCGCTGGATTACCCGCCGCCGGTCACGGGCGGGACGATCGTGGACGACACCGACATCCGTTTCGACGAGACGCCCAACGGCTGCTGGACCCGCGCCAACACCGGCGCGGGACAGGCCCAGAACAATAACATGCGCTACACCTCGCCGCGCACCTCCGGCGAGGATACCTGCACCGCCCGCTGGGACTTCCCCGGACTCAACCCGGGCCTGTACGCCGTTTACGCGCGTGTCCCGGCCGTTTACGCCACCAGCCAGGGCGCGCAATACAAAGTCATCCATAACGGGCAGACGCACGCGGCCATCGTCAACCAGGCCGTCTTCCCGAACGCCTATTACGTCCGGGACGGCTGGGTTTACATCGGCAAGTTCGAATTCAGCGCCGAGGGGGGCGAATACGTCCAATTGGGCAACCGCACCCTCGACGACTCTTCCGGTCTGGTGCTCGGAGCGGACGCGGTGCGCTTCGTCAACCTGGGCCAGGTCCCGCCGACGGTGACGCCTACGGTCACGCGCACCCCCACCCGCACGCCCTCGCCGACGATCACCCGCACGCCGACCATTACCCGCACCCCGACGAGGACGTTTACCCCCACGATCACCCGCACGCCAACCCGGACCCTGTCTCCCAGCCCAACCCGCACGCCGACGAAGACCCTCACCCCGACCGTCACTCGCACCCCGACCATTACGCGCACCCCCAGCCGGACGCCGACCGTTCGCCCCACCGACACGCGCTGGCCGACCGCCACGCCGCCTTACACCAAAGCCAATATCTATTTCGCCAACCGCTTCAGGCTGGGCAGCAACACGCCGCCTTACGAGGCGGCCGGCTATCGTTATTTCAAGTCCTCGCTCGACCTGCCCGCGGAAGTGCTCAAAGCCTATTTCAAAGGCCCCGGCTATACCGAATATACCTGGGGCTACGTCACGATCTACGACGGCTTCACCGGCTTCAGTGAGTTGACCGTGCGGGACGGGGTGGCCCGGGTCCACCTGAGCGGGACCTGCAACCCGGCCCGGGCCGATTTCACCATCGCGGATCTGCTCAAAGCCAACCTGAAACAATTCGGCCATATCCAATACGTCAAAGTCTACGGCCAGGACGGCAGCACGCAAGACCCGTCCGGCGCGTCGGACTCGATCCCGGCCTGTTTGACGGGAGCCGGCCCAACCGTCACACCCGAGCCGGGGACCACGCTCACGCCCACTCCCACGCGTACCTCCACATCCACACCTACCGCCACCCGGACGCCCACCGCCATCGGCCCGACGCCCGCCTACGTCAAGCAAAACGTGTATTGGGTCAGCACCACCCGCCTGGCTTACGGCTGGGAACCTTACGAAGTGGCCGGGGTGCGCTGGGCCTCGACGGCCGGCAGCCTGCCGGAATTCGTGCTGGACACGTACTTCCTGGGGCCGGGGAGCGTCGAGCGCTGGACCTATGGCTGGATCGCCATCTACAGCGGATTCACCGGCTACCGCGAACTGCGCCTCGAAGACGGCGTGGCCCGCGTCTACCTGACCGGGACCTGCGACCCCGGCGTGGGCTACACCATCGCCGGGCCGCTGAACGCCAACTTGAAGCAATTCCCCGAGATCCAATTTGTGAAGATTTACGACGAGAACGGCAACACCCAAAACCCGTCCGGGCAAAGCGACTCGGTCCCGGCTTGTTTGGCACCCTGAAAGGATCGCCATGAACAGATCGAAAGTTCGTCTTGCGTTTGCTGTGTTGGTCGTATTGGTCATCGCCTGCACCTGTCCGGTGTCGGGCCTGCCCGGCGTTGCTCCCAAAGAACCTGTGACGGAGGAACCCGGCTTGCAGCCCCCCGAATTCCCGGCTGAGACCTCCCCGGTTCCGTCGGAAGTCCCATCCAGCCGCGAGAGCGGGCCAATGGGGGTGGCTGTCCGCACCGGCGACGGGCTGGCCTTCTACAACCTGGAGGGCGTCCTGCAAAACAGCCTCAGCCTGCCGAATTCGGAATATGTCACCGAAGGCACGATGATCCTCGCAGGCGGTTTTTCGGACGGCATCCCGCCCATCATTTACTACTCATTCGAAAATCATGGGCAGTTGATGGTCAAAGCCCCGGCCAGCCTCTATCCCCTCATAAATTTGGATAACATGAACGCAATCGTTGGAGCGCCCGGAAAGGACGTCTTTGCCTACTCCCGCCTGGATTTTTCGGGGAACACGGAGCAGGTTCCCAGCGAGTTGTACGTCGGTTCACTGGCTGCCCCGCCCAGTACGCCGGTCACCATCCTCAGGGACCCCGACTCCTGGACCCTGCGTGTCCTGGCGCTGGACATGGATGGCGATGCCCCGGTCGGCGTGTGGTACACGCTGGGAGCCTGGGGGATCGGCGGGGATATCGTCTACGAGCCGCGCAAAGGGTTGTTCTACTACGATTTGGGCAACGGCACCACCACAGAATGGCTGGACCGCTCCGCCAGCCCGATGGCGTTGTCCGAAGACCTGGAATGGATGGCCTATACCTCCGCCGGGGCATTAGGCGGCAGCAATAACGGGGTAAACCTGCGCAACCTGGCCAGCGGACAAACCGTCAGAATCCCGTTGGCCCCGGCCGCCTCCGAACTGCGCGGCGCGGGCGACGCGGTCTTCTCCCCGGATAACCGTTACGTTGCCTGGCGGGAGGCCAGCGGCTGGCAGATGGCCGAGACGCCCGATTTCCATTCCCGCATCCGCGCCGCCGACCTGGAGGGCAACCTCGTGCTCGACCTCCAGGATTCGGCTTTCAGCGGCCTGCACAGCAGCTGGACCCATGTCCGCCCGGTCGCCTGGCTCGACGAACAGACCCTGCTGGTGCAGCTCGGCTGGGGCGATACGGCCATCCTGGCCCGGCTCCCGCTGTCCGACCCGACGCCGGTCTTCTTCGCCAACGGAGCGTTCGTCGGGTTCACGTATCCCTGACAGCAAACTTCGGAAGCCCGAGAGACTTCCGAAGTTTTTCTTATTTCATGGCTTTCAACTGTATTTTGAAATTCTCCAACGCCGCCACGGGCGTCGGGTCAACCCCGTAGGCAATCGCCAGGTAATAGGCCGTGTAATCGCCGTAATGCAGCGCGGTCCAGATCTGCGCCAGGGGCGAGTCGCCTTTGGCGGTGTAGAAATCCGTGTTCAGGCCCTCGAGCATGTACGTCTGGCGGGTGGTGTCCGAGCGCAGGCGGTTGCGCGGGTGGTCGGACGGGGAGCGCAGGAAAACCGTCATGGTGTTGTTGGTCAGCGTCTCTTCGGGGTTGAGCAGCCCGGCCAGGGTGTTGTGGTCGGCTTCGGGCAGGGACTCGAAGTTGGCCCCCGCCTTGGCCACCTCGTTGAACTGGCCTTTCCAGCGGCGGGCGACCGGGGCCAGCATCCCCGAGGCGATGACCGTGACCCAGCGTCCCATGTATTGACCGGCGGCGCGCTTGGCCGGGTTTTGGACGACCGGCACCTCCGGGCGCAGCGCCTCTTGCTGGGACTTCATGCCTGCCACCGTTTCGACGAGTTCCCGCGCCGGGTCGGGGACCAGGCCGAGACGCGCCAGCAGCGCCAGCAGCAACCCGAACGAGAATCCGACCGCAGCCCGCGGCTGCCCGGCGTGGACGAATTGCCAGACCGGGATGTTTGCCGCGGCGGCCCTTTCGGCCAGTTGCCCGCCGGTGGTGACGGCCAGGAGGGTGCAGCCGTTCGCCACCGCCGCCTCGAACGAACTGAGCGTCTCTTCAGTGTTGCCCGAATGCGACGAGCAGACCACCAGCGTCTCGGGGCCGCGGGCGAAGGCGGGCAGCCCGTAGTCGCGGTGGACGATCACGGGGACGGGACAAGCCGGGGCCGCGTAAGCCGACAACAGGTCCGCGCCGATGGCCGAGCCGCCCATCCCGGCGATGACCACGCTCGAGAATTTCGATGCAAGGGGCAGGGGCAGCCGTCCGCCCAATTCCCAGGCGGATTGCAACTGGTCCGGCAGGCGGTCAATCTCGCCGAGCATGTTTTGGGTGTCTATTTTCTGGAGGAGGGAGAGATCGTCTAGGTTCATGTGGGCAATTATACAGGAGACTCTCTGCAAAATCCTTTTTACCGCGAAGGCCACGAAGAACGCGAAGAATCCCTGGAAGGTTCTCGAAGAATCAGGGGAAAAAATCCAGAAGATTCCCTTCGCGATTTTAAAATTTCTTCGCGGGCTTCGCGTCTTCGCGGTGAGATCAACCTTTTTGCGGTGGCCTCACAAGAGGATAAAGAAAAGTCCCCGGCAACAACCGCGCCGGGGACCTTGGACGGAGGAGAAGAAGATCAGTTTTCTTGAGGCGGTTCGACTTCGGGGGCGGCAGCCGCTGACGGCGCAGGTATGGCTGAGGCCATGCCAGCCTTTTTGCCCATCCGGTACGAGACGAAGGCGACCAGGGCCAGGATGCCGAGCGGGAAGAGCAGGCGCAGCAGCCCGCCCAGGAGGAAGAAGCCGCCGAACGGGACGAAAGCGCGGCCGGTCATTACCGGCCGGCGGAAGTCATCGAAGCCGGGGCCGACCATCGGATGGCGAAAATTGTCGAAATCCCGCATCATCGGCGCGCCGCGGCTGTAGAACGGTATCTCCGCCGTGCGGACCCCGAACCCCCAGGCGTTGAACAGCACGAACCCGGCGACGAACAGGACGACCAGCAAAACGGCGATGCCGAGGATCCATTTCCATGTTTTGCTCATAACAAGCTCCTTTCGATTTGCCATATTGCCAGACCTGACAGGTTTCACCAGTCGCCTTGCCGTCGCTGAAACGTCTTCGGAAACCTGTCAGGTCTCTCAACCTGAACCTAATGATACTGCGGTCGTGTAAAAAAATTGTGAAGAAATTCCAGAGATTGTGTTAGCCGGGCTGCCAGGTCTGGTAGAGCGCCAGGTCCCCTTCGCGTCCGTCCGAGTAAAAGGTGTCGAGGACGCGGAAGCCGGAGGCTGCGGCCAGTTCGCTCAATTCCGCCTCGCTGAAGTGATGGACGTAGCGCAGGCCGCGCCCGCCGCTGCGCCAGTCGAGCAGGGTGTCGCCGGGGTCAACGTCCGCCTCGCCCAGGCCGACCTCGCTCCAGGGCTGGATGCGCCTCCGCAGGCGCTCGCTGTTGAGGAACTGCCAATTGGAGTGGACGAAGCGCCCGCCGGGAGCCAGCAATCCGTGGACCGTTTTGAGCAAATCCAGCCGCAACGCGTTGCCGGGTAAATGATGTAAAACGGCGAAGGCAGTCACCAATGACCAGCGGCCGATAGCTGAAAGCTGGCCGCTGATAGCTCCCAACTGGGTCAAGTCGGCTTCCAGGAAGCGCGCCGGGAAACCTCCGGGCATGGATTCGACCTCCGCAAGCAGGGGCAGGCTGAAGTCCAGGCCGAGATACGGGGCGCGGTGACCGGCTTGGGCCAGCGCCCGCGCCAGTCCGCCGTTGCCGCAGCCCAGGTCCAGGATCGCTTCGTCGCCGTTCAGAGACTCCAGCACCCGCCGCACCCCCGGCTGGAGGCGGCCGCGGGTGGCCGAGAATTGGTCCCCGAAGTCGGTGTAGAACTGGTGGTTGAGGGCGGTCAGGCGGTGGGCGATGTCGGGGTGCATGGGAGTATTATAGTGCAGGTGCGGGACAGGTTATAATTTCGCCACGATCTTACCCGACCTGAACAGGCCGGATGAGCTTCACCACAAATGTAGAGCAAATTGGCAATTTGCTGTGTGAGGCCATCTTTTTGCTCTTCGTGTGAAATTTTCTTGTATCAGGAATAGAAGTGTCCCGAAAACAAACCTGGGAACAGGACCATACCCTCACTCCCGAAAAATTGTCGCTGGCCCGGCACGTACTGGCCGAGGTGCGGCGCGGCAAGCCGGTGATGGACGCCTTGCGCCGCCATCCCCTGCCGCGCGGCGGCTACCTGGGCAAGTACGCCCTGGTGGCGGCTTACAACGAAATGGTCGCCAGCGGCGAACTGGGCGCGGACGACCGCCTGCTGGCCCGCATCCGCATGAAGCCGGTGCGGACGCTTTCGGGCGTGACCACCGTCACGGTGCTGACCAAGCCCTATCCCTGCCCCGGCAAGTGTATCTTCTGCCCCACCGACGTGCGCATGCCCAAGTCGTACCTGCCGGACGAACCCGGCGCGATGCGCGGCCTGGAGCACAACTTCGACCCATATTTACAGGTGCGCTCGCGGATCGAGGCCCTCGAAGCCGTCGGCCACCCGACCGACAAGATCGAGCTGCTCATCCTGGGCGGCACGTGGTCGTCGTACCGGCGCGATTACCAGGAGTGGTTCGTCGAACGCTGCCTGGAGGCGTTGAATAACACCCTCACCCCCATCGCCTCTCCCTTGCAGGGAGAGGGGCGCAGGGGTGAGGGCTTGGGAGATGTTCAGGCTCTAAACGAGACCGCCCCGCACCGGAACGTGGGCTTGGTGATCGAGACCCGTCCCGATGAGATCACCCCGGACGAGTTGGCCTGGCTCCGTTACCTCGGCGTGACCAAGGTCCAGATGGGCGCCCAAAGCCTGGACGACCGCATCCTGGAATTGAACCAGCGCGGCCACGATGTCGCAACCACGCGGAAGGCCACCGCCCTGCTGCGGGCGGCCGGCTTCAAGATCGTGCTCCACTGGATGCCGAACCTGCACGGCGCGACCCCCGCCTCCGACCGGGAGGACTTCGCCCGCTTGTGGGAGGGCTTCTGCCCGGACGAGATCAAAATCTACCCGAATCAATTACTCGCCAACGCCGAGTTGTACGAATACTGGCAGCGCGGCGAGTTCACACCTTACACCACCCAGGAACTGATCGAACTGATCGCCGACATCAAACCGACCATCCCGCGCTATTGCCGGGTCAACCGGGTGATCCGCGACATCCCGTCCACGAACGTGGTCGAGGGCAACCGGCGCACCTCGCTCCGGCAGGACGTCCACGAGGAGCTGCGGCGGCGCGGGACCCGCTGTCAGTGTGTGAGATGCCGGGAGGTGCGCGGCCGGCCGGTCAGTCCCGCTGCGCTCCGGCTGGACGACCTGGCCTACGCCGCGGACTTCGCCGAGGAGCATTTCATCTCCTTCGTCACGCCCGATGACCGGATCGCCGGGTTCGTCCGCCTGTCGCTCCCCGCAGCGGGTTCCCCGCAGACCGGCCTGTCCGACCTGGAGGGAGCGGCGCTGATCCGGGAGGTGCATGTCTACGGCCAGTCGCTTTCGGTGGGCGAGGAGAAGGAAGGGGCGGCGCAGCACAGCGGCCTGGGGACGCGGCTGCTCGAAGAGGCCGAAAAGGTGGCGCGGGAGGCCGGGTTCGGGAGGCTGGCGGTCATCTCGGCCATCGGGACGCGGCAGTATTATCTCGAACGGGGTTTCGAGCGCGGCGAACGCTACCTGGTGAAGTCACTTTAGGGCAGCCTTGAACACATTCTTGACTCCACTGCAAAAACCTTTTTCACCCTCTCTACCGGACAAAGTTATGAGAACCCCTTTTTTAAACGCGAATTCCGCAGATTTGGCGAATAACGCGAATGTTTTTGAAAATAAATTCGCGAAATTCGCTCTATTCGCGGAATTCGCGTTAAGGTTTTTGGTTTTGTCCGGTAGACAGTTTTCACCGCGAAGGCTGGAGCGAACGATTTTCAAGATTCCCTTCGTATTATTCAAGAAAACCTCGCGGCCTGCGTTTCTTCGCGGTGAGATTGACCTTTTTTCAGCAGACTCATTCTTGCAATCTCGAAAGTCGAAAGCGACATGACAGCCATTATCCTGCCGGTTTTGGCCGGCGCAGCCGTCGGGTTTTTGATCGGACTGACCGGCATGGGAGGCGGGGCCTTGATGACGCCTTTCCTGATCCTGGTCATGGGCGTGGACCCTGTGCTGGCGGTCGGGACCGACCTGGTCTTTGCAGCCGTGACGAAGATCATGGGCGGGATCCAGCACCACCGCGAAAACCACATTTCGCTCCGCCGCGTCCTGTGGATGGCCGTGGGGAGCATCCCGGCCTCGATCCTGGGGGCGCAGTTCATCCTGCGCCAGGCCGGGGACCGGCTCCTCGTCGAACGGACCCTCCCCACTATTTTGGGGGTGGTGCTCATCGCGGTGAGTCTGATCCTGCTGGCAAGGAGTTTCCGTTGGCTGGGGCCGAAGGACGAGGCCGTCGAAGCCCGCTGGCCGGCTCCCTGGGCGCTGGTTTCGATCGGCGCGGTCGGCGGGGCTTTGGTCGGGATGACTTCCATCGGCGGAGGCACGGTCATCATGGCCCTGCTGCTGGTCTTTTTCTCGATCCCGCTCAATTTCATGGTCGGGCTGGACGTGCTGCACGGAGCCTTGCTGGCTGTCGTCACCTCGTTCAACTACGCCGTCGCGGGGCAAACCGACTGGCTGCTGGTCGGCCTGCTCCTCACCGGTTCGATTCCGGGCGCGTGGCTGGGGGCGCGCCTCATCAACCGGATTGACCTGCGGATCGTGCGCGGCATCCTGGCGCTGCTGATCCTGCTCGCAGGGATTGATCTGTTAAGATGATCCATGGACACTCTTCTCCAGCTTCTGTGGACATTCATTAAGATAAACCTGCTGAGCACCTCCGGCCCGGCCTCGGTGGGATTGCTCCATTCCGAGGCGGTCGGCAGGATCATGAGCGAGGCCGAATTCGTGCAGGCGGTGGGGCTGTCGTCGGTGCTGCCCGGCTCCGACGCGCTGCAACTGGCGATGTTCGTGGGCTATGCGGCAGCGGGAATCCCCGGCGCGCTGGTGGCGCTGGTCGGCTCCGTGCTGCCGCCGACGCTGTTGATGTTCGCCGTGGTCCTGGTGCTGCACCGCCTGCGCCGGGAGGCCTGGGTCAGCAGTTTCGTGGAGGGGTTGACTCCCGCCGTGACCGTGCTGATGGTCTTCGTGGCCTGGAAAGTGCTCATCGGCGGGTCGGGCGGGAACCTGATCTTGAGCTGGCAGACCATCCTGTTGGCCGCCGCCAGCCTGGTGGCCCTGCTGCTGAAGGCTCCCGCGCCCCTGGTGCTTTTGGCTGCCGGCTTGCTGGGAATTATCATCCTATGACCCGCAAATCCAAGATCGTCATCTGGGGCAAGCTCTTCTGGATGTTCCTGAAGATCAACATCCTGAGCACCTCCGGCCCGGCTTCGATCGGATTGCTCTACAAAGAGGCCGTCGGTTCGATCATGACCGAGTCCGAGTTCATCGAAGCGGTCGGCTTTTCCAACGTGCTGCCGGGGAGCGAGGCGCTCAAGCTGGCGATGTTCGTCGGTTTTGCGGCGGGTGGCGTGCCCGGCGTGATGGCGGCCCTGCTCGGCTCGATCATCCCGCCGACGGTCATCATGCTGGCGGCTGCCGCGCTGCTCAGCCGCTTCCAGGGCGCGGCCTGGATGGACGGCTTCGTCAACGGGCTGGCCCCGGCCGTGGCGATGCTGATGGTGGTCGTCGCCTGGCAGATCTTCCGCAGCGACAAGGGCACCCCGGTCAAGAAACGCGCCGTGCTGATCGCGGCCTTGAGCGCCATAGCCCTGTTCGCCAACGTCCCCTCTCCCATCGTGCTCCTGGGAGCCGGAGTATTAGGAGTAATCCTTTTCCGATGAACACATCCATTTCCCGCTTCCTGATGATCACCAACGGTTACGAAGAAAATCGTCCGGCTTTGCAGTATGGGGTCTGGCTGGCCCAGTTGCTCCAGGCCAACGTGGACCTGCTCGGCATTGCGGAAAGCCCGGACCGGCTGGGTTCGGTCGAACGCCAGGTGGACGAAACCGCCACCCGCCTGATGGAAGCCGGGGTGAATTTCACGGCCAGGATCGTCAAAGGGAAGGTGGAGAACGTGCTCCAGGAACCCATCCAACAGCAGGAACACGACATGCTCGTGCTGGGGCAATTGGGCCGCCCGCCGCTGCGCCGCCTGGTGACGGGGCGTTCGTTCCGCCACATCCTGGCCGAGATCAGCCTGCCCATCCTGTACGTCCCGGCGGTGCGCTGGCCGATCCGCCGCGCCCTGGTCTGCATCGGCGGCCTGAGCTACGCCCTGACGGTGGAGAACCGCGGCCTGATCATCGCCAACGCCGCCAAAGCCGCCCTGACCCTGCTGCACGTCGTCCCGCCGATTGACCTGGATTATCCGATTGCGCGCGAGATCAAGGACAACTGGAACCACCTGGCCGAGACCAACACCCTGC
Organism: Chloroflexota bacterium; assembly: GCA_049324115.1. Lineage (GTDB taxonomy): Bacteria > Chloroflexota > Anaerolineae > Anaerolineales > Villigracilaceae > UBA5796. The sequence goes on along the minus strand of JBMOMN010000020.1, from coordinate 153,814 downwards.
CGGGCAAGACCCTGCGCCAGGCCGTGAGCCTGGCAACCGACCTGGGCCTGAAGGTGGAATTAAAAGTCCTCCACGGGCACATCGTGGAGGAGATCCTCAAAGAGATCAAAAGCCAGGATTACGACCTGGTCTGCCTGGGTTCCCCGTACAGCGCGCACGGCTTGCGTTATCTTTACGCCCCCAACGTAACCGCCGAAGTGGCCGAGCACGCCAAAGTCCCCATTTTGACGGCCCGCTTCACCGGCCCTACAGACCCGGCGTAAATTTCTTCTCCCATTCGGCGATCGCGGCGCGCAAGGCAGCCTGGATCTCCGGGTCCGGCACTTCGTTGACGCCTTCGTAGCGCAGGTTGCCCACGTTGACCAGCACCCCGCCCCCCCTGGATTCGGTCAGGTAGATCACCTTTTCGGCAAGCGGCGTCCCGGCGATTTTGTCCTGCAGGATGGCGTCTATCTGTTCGACCATGCTCAAACCGGCAAACCCTTCGGGCTTGGCCGCGGGGGCGCCGGCAGGCCGGGCGGGGGAGACCGGGGCGGGAGCGGCGGTCTGGGAAACGGGACCAGGCTTCCCTTCCAGCAAAGGCCGGATAAGGGTCAGCAGGCCGATCATCCGCTGGCGCTGCTCGGGGGTAATGGTCGCGCTGTTCACTTCCACCCCATCCACCCGCACTCTCAGCGGCTTGCCCGCATCCAGGAAAATGCTCAAGGCCGAAGGTTCAGGCACGACCTTTTCCACCACCTGCGCTTCGCCGTCCTGGCCTTTGGGGGGCGTCCTGGGGTTTCGACGGTCCATCAGGGCGAACAGGTATCCGATCATGAATGCCGCCACGCCAACCAGGATGGGAGTCAAAACAGCCCAATTGATGTGAAACGTAATCATAGTTCCTCGTTCTGGCACACCGGGCAAACGTGCGTGCTGCGCTGGCCGACCACCAGCCGTTCGATGGGTGTCCCGCATTCGGGGCAGGGCTGGCCGGTGCGCCCGTAAGCCCGGAAGTAATTCTGGAAATCGCCGCCGCGGTAGACCCAATCTATGCTGGCCCCGTTGCGGCGGATGCCCTCTTCGAGCACCTGCCGGATGGCCCGCCACAACCGCCCGGCCTGCTCCGGCGTGACCGAATCCGACGTTTTGAGCGGGTGCAGCCGGGCGAGATGGAGGGCCTCGTCGGCGTAGATGTTGCCCAGCCCGGCGATGAAGGCCTGGTCGAGCAGCAGCGGCTTGAGCCGTCTCTTGCGGGACCTGAGGGCCTGCTCCAGCCATTCGGCCGTGAACGCCTCCGACAACGGTTCCGGCCCCAGCCCGCCGAGGACCTCCTCGGGATTTTTGGTCAACCAGGCGCGCCCAAACTTGCGCGTATCGTTGAACACCATTACTTTATCATTTGAAAGGGACAAAATCAATCGGTCGTGCCTTTCAATTTGGACAGGTTTATCCTTGACGAGGATATCCCCGCTCATGCGCAGGTGGATCAAAAGGCTGGAGAGCGAGAGTTCCAGGATGACGAATTTGGCGCGCCGCGAGACTGCCTTGATCTTCTGCCCGATGATCGTGCGGGCGAACTGGTCGGTCTCCGGCGTGACCAGGGTGCGCGGCCACAGCAGCTCCGCGTTCTGGATGGTCTGTCCGACCACCTGCGGGCGCAGGCCCCGGACGATGGTTTCGACTTCGGGAAGTTCGGGCATAAGAGCAATCAGCAATCAGCGGTCAGCTATCAGCGGTCAGCGGTCAGCCAAAAGCCAATTGTTGACCGCTGAAAGCTATTCATTGAACATCTCTCCCACCGAGCGGCCCTGGTGCGCCCGCAGGATGACCTCGCCGAGCAGTTGCGCCACCGACAGGATGGTGATCCTGCCCTCGAGGTGGATCATCTTCTCCGGCGGGATGGGCACCGAATCGGTGGTGACGATGTGTTTGATCGGCAGGGCGGCCAGGCGTTGGGCCGCGTTCTGCGACAGGATCGGGTGGATGAAGAGCAGGTACACGTCCCGCGCCCCCTTCTGCATGACCAGGTTGACGGCCTGGGCGATCGAGCCGCCGGTATCCACCTCATCGTCCACGATGATCACGTCCCGGCCTTCCACAGCGCCGATCAGGGTCAGGGCTTCGGCGTTGGCGTCGTTGGCGATCCGGCGTTTTTCGATGAAGGCGATCGGCGTGTCCAGGTCGGCGGCATAGTTGCGGCCTTTCTTGGCGTAGCCCAGGTCCACCGCGACCACCACCGGGTCGAGGAGCCGGCTGCGCAGGTTCTGGTTGACGTAATCCATCAGCAGGTGCGAAGCAGTCAGCACGTCGCCGGGGATCGAGAAAAAGCCCTGGATCTGCCCGGCGTGCGGGTCGAGGGTCATGTAACGGTCGGCTCCGGCGATCTCGATCATATCCGCCACCAGGCGGGCGGTGATGGGCACACGCGGCTGGTCCTTTTTGTCCGAACGGCCGTAGCACAGGTACGGCACGACAGCGGTGATGCGCGCCGCCGAATCCAGCCGCAGGGTCTGGATGGTGATGAGCAGCTCCATCAGGTTGCGATGCACCGGCGAATTGGTGGTCTGGATCACGTACACGTCCTGGCCGCGCACGCTGGCGTGGAGCTTGACGAACAGGTTCTCGTTGGGGAACTCGACCATGTCCCGCCCGCATAGTTCCACATTCAGATATTTGGCAATTTTCTCGGATAACTCCGGTGATGCAGTACCGGCAAACAACTTGATTCCACCGTAGATTTTCATTTCATGTCGGGAATGGGGAGACATCTACACTCCAAAAGGATTATTTTGTTTTTCTCGCGTCCCACTCGGAACGCAAAACACTCATCAGCAAAACGTCGTAATACCGGCCATCGGCATAATGGTCCTGCCGCATCCGGCCTTCATGCACAAAACCGGCTTTTTCATAAGCGCGGATCGCGCGCGGGTTGTTTTCATAAACGCGCAGGAACATGCGGTTGAGGTTCAAGGTTTCGAAACCGTATTCGAGCAACAGGGTCATCGCTTCGGTGCCGTAGCCCTGGTTCCAATAGGCTTTCTCGCCGATCACGATCCCCATTTCCGCGGCCCGGTGCGTCCACTCGATGTTGTGCAGGCCCAGGTTGCCGATCTTGCGCCAGCCTTCCTCGGTCTTGACCTCGATGCAGAGCGGCCGTTCTTCCGCAGGCCGGTTCGACAGACCCTCATACCACTTGGTTTCATCTTCCAGCGACATGGGGACGTAGATCACCAGCCCGGCGATCACTTCGGGATCGTTCAGCCATTCGACAAAAGTGGGCAAATCCTCGCGCTCGATGGCTCGCAGCCGGATGCGCTTGCCGTAGATCATTTGGACCTCCCGTTCAGCAGGGCGGATACCGCCTCCCAGGGCGAGATCTGCCGCTCGATCAAGCGGGACAGAATGGCCTGATACCGTTCATCGGGCATATCCCGGCGAAAGCGACTCATCAGCGTTTCGCGGATGTGCAGTTCCAGTTCCGATTCGATCCGGGCGCGCTCACGCGCCTGCCAGTCGCCGCTGGCGCGCAGGTGGGCCGCGTGGCGGGCAATCGCCTCCACCAGTTCGGGGATGCCCGTGCCTTCGGTCGCCACCGTGCGCTGGATCGGGGCGATCCACAGCGGCGTTTGGGCGTCTGCCTCCCTGCCGGGGACTTCCATCCGCTGCCCGTGGTGCATAAAGACCCGCTTGACCGGGTGGGCCAGTTCCAACATGCCGCGCAGGGCGCGCTCGGTGTTCTCCACGCCGGGGCGGTCGGCTTTGTTGACCACCAGGATGTCGGCGATTTCCAGGATGCCGGCTTTGATGGCTTGCACGTCGTCGCCCAGGCCGGGGGCCTCGACCACCAGCGTGGTGTGGGCCAGGCGGGCGATGTCCACTTCGGCCTGCCCCGCGCCGACGGTTTCGATCAAGACCACCTCGAACCCGGCCGCGTCGAAGGCCTGGACGACCGAGGCCGTCGCCTGGGCCAGCCCACCGAGCGAGCCGCGCGAGGCCATCGAGCGGATGAACACGCCCGGGTCGCCCGAAAGGTCGCGCATCCGCACCCGGTCGCCGAGCACGGCCCCGCCGGTGAACGGGCTGGACGGGTCCACAGCGACGATGGCGACGCGCTCACCCTGCCTGCGGTAGTGCAATGCGATCTGGTTGACCAGCGAAGATTTACCCGTGCCGGGCGCGCCGGTCACGCCGATCAGGTGGGCCTGGCCGGTGTGGGGGAAGAGTTCTGCCAGCGCGGCCCGGCCCTCGGGGGTGTCGTTTTCCACCTGGGTCAGCAGGCGGGAGAGGGCCAGCCGGTTGCCGGAGAGGATGGGGTCGGTTAGAGTCATAATGGCGATTTACAGAACGGAACGCGATGGGCGATTATTGTTGCGTGAACCGTGTTGCGTGGGGCGTGTTGCGTGGTGCGTGGGGCGTGGGGCGTGTTTCGTAAGCTCTCGATCAATTGGGGACCGCTGCGAGCACGTCACGGACGATATCGTCGGTGGAGGCGCCGGGGCCGTAGATGCCGCTGACGCCCATTTCCATCAGGCGCGGCAGGTCGTCGTCCGGGACAATGCCGCCGAGGAAGACCTTGACCCCTTCCTGCCCGTTGGCCTTGAGCAGTTCGAGGACGCGCGGCACGAGCGCCATGTGCGCCCCTGAAAGGATGGACAGGCCAACCACGTCCACGTCTTCCTGCAAGGCGGCTTCGGCGATCATTTCGGGGGTCTGGCGCAGGCCGGTGTAGATGACTTCCATGCCGGCATCCCGCAGGGCGCGGGCCACGACCTTGGCCCCGCGGTCGTGCCCGTCCAGGCCGGGTTTGGCTACCAGGACACGGATTTTGCGTTCGGTCATAATGTTCTCCACTTTCGAATGGGTTTGTCCTCGTGATTATACTATCAGTGGGTTAACTGCAAAAACCCATTAAACACGAAGGTCACGAAGGGGCACGAAGGAGAAGCTCTTCATTACCCCAAAGAGACAAAATAAAAAAACCTCCTGACTCGGTCAGGAGGTTGGTGCTTACATATTCGTGACCCCCGAACTGAGCAGCCCGATGACGAAGGTGTAGACCGTCTTCAGGGCCATCTGGAGGGCCGTATCCAGCCCGGTCAACGGTTTCCTCTCCAGGCGTCGTTCGCTTTCGGCGGCCAGGCTGACGATTTGGGCCATGATCCGTTCAGTCGCCGCGCCCACCTGTTCGCGGTCGTTGACGTCCCCATTGAAAAGCATCGGCTTGCCCACAGTCATGCTGTATGGGCCGTGCAGGTACCAGTATCCGATGGTGGGTTTCCCGGCGATCTTCGAGGTAATGGAGTAGCGCCAGCCGTTCTGCAAGGCGATGCCGACCGGGATGACCGGGACGCCGGTGGCCAGGGCCAGCCGCGCCGCACCCGAACGGGGTCTCTGGAACCCGCCCGCTTGCGGGCTGAAGTCGCCTTCGGGGAAGATGGCAACCGAATAGCCGCTTTCGAGCATTTGGCGGGCCTGCTCCAGCACTTCGCTGCCCTGCCCCGGGTTGACCGGGATCTGGCGCGCCTTGCGGATGTAGTAGCCGAACAATGGCACGGCGAAGGCTTTGGCCGAGACCAGTACGCTGACGGGGTGCGGCGAGGCCAGGTGGATCAGGAACGGGTCCGTGCCGCTGGGGTGGTTGGCCACGAAGAGCTTCGGACCCGGCGGCAGGAGGCTTTCCCACTGGATGTCGAGCTTCATGGTCAGGCGGGCGTACAACCGGATCAGGCCGCGGGCCGTGGCATAGAAAACGTTTTGCGTCATGGGATCCCTTTCTTGATCGAGGCGTGTGACGACAATCGCAGGTTATAACACGCCGGTCGGCTGAATGGTGTTGGAAAACGTTTACAGTTTTGTGAGCAGGCATCCCTACCAAAGAACTACTCCCGGATAGTCGGGGCGCATCTTCTACCCGGCCTGCAAATGCGTGTAAAATACGGACGATTTGTGAAACTCTCCTCAAGAAAGAAGTTGACCTGCCAATATGGATAACGCACCCCAAAACCCCAAAAAGTCAGGACTGGCCCTTTTTGCCGTCGGAGTCGTATTCGGCCTTCTGTTGATCGTCGGCCTGATGTGGCCGGACCTCGAAGCCACGTTTTACAATTTCCAGAAAATAGGCGAACTGCCTCTGGATGTGACCTGCCCGGTATTCCTGGCCCAGGACGAGACCGGCACGGTCAGCATTGCGGTGGCGAATGACTCCGACAAGGAGATCGAACCCCTGGTGCGGATCACCATCAGCAACCGGGGTCTTTTCCGTTTCGAGGAGGTCCGCCTGGCGATCCCGCCGGGGGAGACCCGGAGGATGGCCTGGGCCGTTTCGGAGGCGGATGTGGACCTGCGTTTCTTCATCCTGGCGAAGGTCTTCATCCTGCCGGAGTACCAGTTCGAATCGCGGGAGGGCACCTGCGGCACACTGCTCCTGCCGTTCAGCGGCATCGGGGGGATGCAGGTCTTCCTGATCGGATCGGTGGTCAGCCTGTTGGGGCTGGTCGGCGGACTCTTCCTGTGGCCGGCCGGGATCAAACCGCTGTTCGGCCGCCGCCTCGAAACGCTGCGGGCCATGCAGGCCATCTCCCTGGCGATTGGGATTGGCATTTTCTTCGGCTATCTCGGCAGTTGGGCCTTGGCCGGCCTGGCTTTGATCGTTACCGTGCTCCTGCTGGCGGCAGTGATGGTTCTGTCGGCGTCCAGGTGAGTGAAGTGGGCAAATAAAAAGAGACCGGCTCACCGCCGGTCTCTTCTTACGCAACACGCACCACTCCCTACTTCACCAAATTCCTCAACACCGTGTGCAGGATCCCGCCGTTGCGGTAGTAGTTGACCTCCACGCCGGTATTGAGCAGGGCGCGGGCCTTGAACTCGACCGTGGAGCCATCTGGCCTGGCGGCTTTGACTGTTACCAAGCTGAGCGGCTGGATGTCGTCGCCCAGGCCGAGGATGTCGTAGGTCTCGTCACCTTTCAGGCCGAGGGACTCGGCGTTCTGCCCGTCCACGAATTGCAGGGGCAGGATGCCCATCCCGACCAGGTTGGAGCGGTGGATGCGCTCGAACGATTCGGCAATGGCGGCCTTCACGCCTTGCAGCATGGGACCCTTGGCGGCCCAGTCGCGGCTGGAGCCGGTGCCGTATTCCTTGCCGGCGATGACGATGGTGGGGATGCCCGCCTCTTTGTATTTCATGGCGGCGTCGAAGATGGGCATCTCCTGGCCACTGACGGCTGAGGGCTGATCGCTGAAATACTTGGTCCAGTTGCCTTCTTTGGGGGCGACCAGCAGGTTCTTCAGGCGGATGTTGGCGAAGGTGCCGCGGGCCATCACCCGGTCGTTGCCGCGCCGCGAACCGTAGGAGTTGAAATCCCTTGGTTGGACGCCGCGCTCTTGCAGGTACTTGCCTGCCGGGCTGTCGGCGGCGATGGACCCGGCCGGGGAGATGTGGTCGGTGGTGATCGAATCGCCGAACAGCCCGAGCACGCGCGCTCCCCTGATCCCGCCGACCGGCTGCGCGTCGAGGGTCAGATCCTGGAAGAAGGGCGGGTGCTGGATGTAAGTCGAGGCCTCGTCCCAGGCGTACAGGTCGCCTTCGCTGACGCGGATGTCCTGCCACATCTCCGAGCCGGAGAACACGTCGGCGTATTTGCTGGCGAACATTTCGGAACTGACGCTGGAGGCGATGGTATCCAGGATTTCCTTTTGGGTCGGCCAGATGTCTTTCAGGTAGACGGGCTGGCCGTCGGCGCCGGAGCCGAGCGGTTCGCGGTCGAGGTCTATGTCCACCGTCCCGGCCAGGGCGTAGGCCACGACCAGGGGCGGGGAGGCCAGGAAGTTGGCCTTGACCAGCGAGTGGACCCGGCCCTCGAAGTTGCGGTTGCCCGACAGGACCGCGGCCGCGACCAGGTCGCCGCCGGTGACGGCTTTGGCGACCTCGCCCGGCAGCGGGCCGCTGTTGCCGATGCAGGTGGTACAGCCGTAGCCGACCACGTTGAAACCCAATTGGGCGAGCGGGTCGAGCAGGTCGGCCTGCTTGAGGTACTCGGTCACGACCCGCGAGCCGGGGGCCAGACTGGTCTTGACGTAGGGTTTGACCGTCAGGCCCTTCTCGATCGCCTTGCGGGCCAGCAGTCCCGCGCCGACCATCACCGACGGGTTGCTGGTGTTGGTGCAGGAGGTGATGGCGGCGATGACGACTGCGCCGTGCTTCATCTGCATCGAGCCGCCGTTGGTCCCAAAAGTAATTTCGCGTTCCACGTCTTCGGGCTTGAGTTCGAAGCCGCGCTCCTTGACCGGGGCGGTCAGGGCCTTGCGGAAGGTCTCTTTCAGGGCAGACATTGGCACGCGGTCCTGCGGGCGTTTGGGTCCGGCCAGGGAGGGCACAACAGATCCCAGGTCCAGTTCGAGCGTGTCGGTGAACTCGGGGTCGGGGGTGTCCGCGTCACGGAACAAGCCCTGGGCGCGCAGGTAAGTTTCAGTCCGCTGGATGATCTCCTCCGAACGGCCGGTCAGGCGCATGTAACGCAGGGTTTCGCGATCCACCGGGAAGAAGCCCATGGTCGCGCCGTATTCGGGGGCCATGTTGGCGATGGTGGCCCGGTCGGTGAGGGCCATGCTCGACAGGCCGGGGCCGAAGAACTCGACGAACTTGCCGACCACGCCCTTGGCGCGCAGCATCTGGGTCACGGTCAACACCAGGTCGGTGGCGGTCACGCCGTCATTGAGCTTGCCGTAGAGTTTGAAACCGATCACGTCGGGCAGGAGCATGTCGGAGGGCTGGCCGAGCATGGCGGCTTCGGCTTCGATGCCGCCCACGCCCCAGCCAAGCACGCCCAGGCCGTTGATCATCGTCGTGTGCGAGTCGGTGCCGACCAGGGTATCGGGGAACAAGACCCTAAAGGTCTCTGCCTTCTCCGCTTTGCTTTGGGGATGCTCCGCAAAGACCTTTAGGGTCTCTTCTTTTACCATCACCACCTCCGCCAGGTATTCGAGGTTGACCTGGTGGACGATGCCGGTCATGGGCGGGACGACGCGGAAGTTGTCGAAGGCCTTCTGGCCCCATTTGAGGAACTCGTAGCGTTCCTTGTTGCGCTGGAACTCGACTTCGGTGTTGCGGTTGAGGGCGTCGGCGCTGGCGAAGAAATCCACCTGGATCGAGTGGTCTATCACCAGGTCCACCGGGACGAGGGGGTTGATCCTCTTCGGGTCGCCGCCCAGCCGGGCGACAGCGGCGCGCATGGCGGCCAGGTCCACCACGGCCGGGACGCCGGTAAAGTCCTGCATCACGACCCGGGCCGGCAGGAAGGGGATGCCGGGGCGGCCCCCCCCTGCCCCTCCCCCATTTCCCCCGGAAATGGGGGAGGCCGGGAGGGGGTTCGGCGTCCAGGCGGCGATGTTTCTCACGTCCTCCTGGGTGATCTCGCGGTCGTTGCACTGGCGCAGGGCCGATTCGAGCAGGATGCGGATGGAGAAAGGCAGCTTTTTCAGAGTGGTCAGGCCGGCCTTTTCGAGCGCATCCAAGCGGTAAATGGTGTACTGCCTGTCCCCCACTTGCAGCACGTCACGGGCGTTGAAAAAATCTTGCATGGGTGTCTCCTTTGGTCTATGGCCCTCACCCCTTGCCCCTCTCCCTTAGGGAGAGAGGGGTGGGGTGAGGGGTGAGGTCACCACACAATCGCAAAACCCGCAAAGGAGCGCCTTTGACGGCCTTTGCGCCTGCGTGGTGGCGTTATAACAGGGTCAATTTGCTCTCGAGGTCCGCGACCAGGGCGCGGCGCTCATCGTCGGGCAGGAAGGCGGCGCTGGCGGCGGCCAGCACCCGCTGTTTGAGCACCTCGAACGGCAGGCCGAGGTCTTCCGCAGCCAGCTTGAACTCGTGGGTCAGGGTGATGCGCGAGACGCTGGGGTCGTCGGTGTTGAGGGTGGCGTCCAGCCCGGATTGGAGCATCCGCGTCAGCGGGTGGGCGCTCAGGGCCGGGACGACGCCGGACTGGTAGTTACTGGTGATGCAGACTTCGAAGACGGTGCCGCGCTCCCGCGCCAGCGCCGTGACCGAGGGGTCCTCGAGGACGCGCACACCATGCCCGATGCGGTCGGCGTCGAACCTTTGGATGGCCTCGCCCACGTTCTGCGCGCCGCCCCACTCCCCGGCATGGACGGTCGTCTTCAGGCCGGACTGCCGGGCCTCCTTGAAGATGCCTTCGAAGGGTCCGGCGGGGAACTCGGCCTCGTTCCCGGCCAGGTCGAGGCCCAGGATGCCGTCTTCGAGGTGGCTGGCGGCCAGCCAGGCGACCTGTTCGGCCAGCTCGACGCTCTCGTGGCGGTTGACCGAGGCGATCAGGCGCACGGTTATGCCGAACTCGTCGGCGGCCTTGCGGGTGGAGTCGCAGACCCAGGCCATCACGTCGTGGAGCGGAAAGCCTTCGGCCCGGCTGAGGGCTACCGGGGTGAAGCGCAGTTCCATGTAGCGCACGTTGTCGCGGGCGGCGTCTTCGATGGCCTCGCGGGTGATGCGGTCTATCACCTCCGGCGAGCGGTAGAACAGGCGCAGGGTCTTGAATTTTTCGAGGAAATTGGTGAAAGTGAACGGTTCTTCGTCTTGCACCTGGACCAGGCTGCTCAGGTCCACGATGCGGGGCGGGACGGTCACGCTGTGCTGGTTGGCGATTTCGAGCATGGTGGCAAGGCGCAGCGATCCCTCCAGGTGGCGGTGCAGTTCGACCTTGGGCAATACCTGGTAAATATTTAAGGAGGCCGTCGTCTTGTTTTCGTTCAACTCGATACCAAATATCAATGCCGTTTGCGCTTCTTTTTCTTCTTGCCGCCGTCCTGGGCCGCGACCGCCACCGGCTGGGGCTGGGATGGGGCGGGTTCTTCGCTTTCGACGACCCGGACTGCGGCGGCGTAGGCCCGAGGCTGGTACAGGAAGATGCGGCTGACGACCGCCGAGCGGATCTCGCCCAGCAGGGTCTTGAACATTTCGGAAGCCTGGGTTTTGTATTGTACCAGCGGGTCGCGTTGGGCGTAAGCCTCCAGGCCGATGGCGACCCGCAGGGCCTCGACCTTGGTCAGGTAGTCCACCCAGAGTTCGGTGATGGCGTTGAGCAGCACCTGGCGGTAGATGTCGGTCTGGCGGTGGCGGGCGAGGGCCTCGGTCAGTTCCCGGCGTTCCTCGTCGGACAGGGAGGCGGGGGAGGTCTCCCGACGCGATTCGCCGAAGATAGCGGCAGCCGGCCCAAAGTCCGCGAGAGAGGCGGCGTTCTGGGACAGGCGGGCGTACTCGCTGGTCCCCCAGGCGCGTTTCAGGGCCTCCCGGGCCGCTTCGAGATGGTCCAGCACGTCGGCGGCCACGTCCTCGCGGCTGCTATTTTCCAGCAGTTGGGCTGCCAGGTGAGAGTAGCTGAAGCGGACGAAGACCTGCCGCACCTGGCGGTGGGTGCGGGTATCGAAGGCGGTGCGGGACGCCTGGGCCAGGCCTGCCAGCAGGCGGATGCGTTCGTCGTCGGTCTGCGGACGGCCGCGCTGGAGCAGGCTGTCGAGGTCGCGTTCGGCCTGGCTCACCAGCTTTTCGAGCCGGCCATCGAGCGAACGGCGGGCCGCGCCGGTGACTTCCTCGACCAGTTCGTCCCATTCGAGGCGGGCCAGGGTGTTCTTGTCGAGGCTGAGCGATTCGCCCAGGCGGTATTCGAGAATGGACAGCAGGCGGGAGACGGCGACGCCGGTGAGGGCCTGCTCGACCTGATCCTGGATGTCGTCTTCGATTTCTTCAGGATCGTCCGCCAGGCGACGCATCTGCTCGTTGTTCAGGCGCAGGGGCACGCGGGCAAGGCTCTGTAATTCTTCGAGGAGTTCCTGCGGGCGGCGGGTGTCGGTCTCGTCGCGGTCGCCCAGGCTTTCGAAGAAGGTTTCGAGGGCCTCCCGGCGCTCTTCCACCTGGCTGTCCAGGCTTTCGGCGGTACGGTCTATGGTGGAAGTTATGGCGCGCCACAGGTGTTCGTTCTCGGCTTCGACCGCCCGGCGCACCAGGGACATGATCTGCTCGCGGCTGCCGTCCTGGATCTCGTCCAGCAGCAGGCGGTAAGTGTAGGAGGGGAACAGGCCGTCGGCGGTGTTGAAGGCCGGCTGGGTCTGTTCGAGCCAGGCCAGCAGCTTCCACGGGCCTTCATCATCGGCCAGGGCGGCCTGGACGCGGGTCTCGACCTCGGAGCGCAGCATGTCGGTCACGTCGTCGGTCAGGTCTTCCTTGACGAAGACCCGGTCGCGCTGCGAATAGATTTGGGCGCGCTGCTTGTTGAGCACGTCGTCGTATTCGAGCAGGTGCTTGCGGACGTCGAAGTTGGCTCCCTCCACCCGGTGCTGCGAGCCTTCGACGATGTTGCTGACCAGTTTGGCCTCCAGTGGCAGCGACTCGTCCACTTTCAGGCGCTCCATCAGGCCGCTGACCTGCTGCCCGCCGAACAGCCGCATCAGTTCGTCTTCGAGCGAGAGATAGAAGCGCGACGAGCCGGGGTCGCCCTGGCGGGCGGCGCGGCCGCGCAACTGGTTGTCAATCCGCCGGGCTTCGTGGCGTTCCGAGCCGATCACGTGCAATCCGCCCAGGGCCTTGACCCGGGCCATGTCGTCGAAATATTGTAAAAAGTGCCTGATCTCGGCTTCGTAAATCCCGTAGTCCGAGGGGGCGAGCCTGAGCAGGGCCTGGCGGCGCTCCTCCATGCTCATCTCGTAAGGGTCTTCGGCCTCGGTGCGTTTGAGCACCCGGTTGACGATGGCGATGATCTCCTCGGCCATCTCGCCGCCGAGCTTGATGTCCACGCCGCGCCCGGCCATGTTGGTGGCGATGGTCACCGCGCCGAAAGCCCCCGCCCCGGCGATGATCTGGCTTTCCTCTGTATGCTTGCGGGCGTTGAGGACTTGATGGGGGACACCCCCCTGTAATACCGACTTCAGTCGGTCTTGATTCTCCGCCGAAAGCTCCAGCAATTCGATCAATCGGGACAGGTTGGCCTGGTCCTCGGGATTGAGGGATAACTCCAGCGGACGGGCGAACTGGCGCAGGTCCGGGGCCTGGAGCCGCTCGAGGGGCGCGTTCAACGGCACGAGTTCGGGAATGAGCCGCCCGTCTTCTTCGCGGCCGTTGGCCTGCATCCAGGCATCCCGGATGAGGAGTATTTGCATCAGGCGGCGCACCGGCTCGGCCCGCAGCCGCTCCGACAGGCGCTCGGAGCTTTCGACCGAGGTGGTGCCGATCAGCAGCGGGCGTCCGAGCGCGTGATTGAAGACCACATCCCGCACGATGTTGCGCAGTTTGGCCTCCTGCGAGCGGAAGATCACGTCGGGGTAATCCTTGCGCCGCCAGAGCACCGGCCCGTTATCGGATGCGGCATCTCTTGGCATGAAGAACGAATACTCGTAACCGTCATCGTCCTTGCCCTTGCGCTCCACCAGCGGCGAGCCGGGACGGATGGCGTTGTATTCCAGGTTGGTCGGGATGGGCAGGACTTCGAGGTTGTAGATCTTGCTGAACTCTTCGGCTTCGGTCAGGGCGGTGCCGGTCATGCCGGAGAGCTTCTCGTACATGCGGTAATAGTTTTGCAGGGTGATGGTGGCGTAGGTGATGTTCTCCGGCTCGACCCGCACGCCTTCCTTGGCTTCCACGGCCTGGTGCAGGCCGTCGCTCCAGCGGCGTCCGGGCATCAAGCGGCCAGTGAAGGTGTCCACGATGACCACCTTGCCGCCCTGGACGAGGTAATCCTTGTTGCGGTGGAAGAGATACTGGGCACGCAGGGCCTGTTCGAGGTAGCCCATCAGCCGGGCCTGCTCCGGGTTCAGGTCTTCGGGCCGGTCGGGGTCCATCAGCGGCTGGCCAAGCAGTTGTTCGACGTGGGCCACGCCGATCTCGGTCAGCGTGATGCTGCGGTCCTTTTCGCTCAGTTCGTAATCTTCGGGCTTGAGCTGCTTGACGATCTGGGCCATCCGCCCATACCATTCCAGGTCGCCCGAGGCCGGGCCGGAGATGATGAGCGGGGTGCGGGCTTCGTCTATCAACACGTTGTCCACCTCGTCCACGATGGCGAAGTAGTGGCCGCGTTGGACGCGGGCGTCCAGGCTCATGGTCATGTTGTCGCGCAGGTAGTCGAAGCCGAACTCGGCGTTGGTGCCGTAGGTGATGTCGGCGGCGTAGGCCAGGCGGCGGTCCACCAGGCGCAGGTTGTGTTGGTCTTCGTGGGGGGATTCCTTTGAGGGATCGAACAGGAAGGCTTTCTTGCCGTTCTCGGTGGCGGCGGCGCTTTGCAGCACGCCGACCGACAGCCCGAGGAAGTGGTAGATGGGGGCCATCCAGCGGGCGTCGCGCCGGGCCAGGTAATCGTTGACCGTGACCAGATGCACGCCGCGCCCGGTGAGGGCGTTGAGGTAGATCGGCAGGGTGGCGACCAGGGTCTTGCCTTCGCCGGTGCGCATCTCGGCGATCTGGCCGCGGTGGAGCACGATCCCGCCGATCATCTGCACGTCGAAGGGACGCATGCCCAGGGTCCGTTTCGAGACTTCGCGGACGACGGCGTAGGCTTCGGGCAGGAGGTCATCCAGTGTTTCCCCCCCTGTTTTCGCAGACAATGAGGAGGCCAACCGCTGGCGGAACTCACCGGTTTTGGCGCGCAACGCGTCGTCGCTCAAGGCCTCGAACTGCGATTCGAGGGCGTTGATCTGCTCCACGACGGCGCTGATCTTCTCGATTTCTTTCTTGTTGGGGTCGCCCCCGAAAATGTTGACGAATTTTTGAAGCATGGAGGATTTTTTCCCTTTCGGAGGGAAAATTATAACAGAGGCAGGTTGGAGGAGTGTTAGAAAATTGGGGGGGAGAAGAGATTAGAGAATTAGAGATTGGGACGGGATGCGGATAAAAGAAAACCCCGAGGTTGGCGCCTCGGAGCGCAACAAGTTGTTTTGGCTCTGCTCCAGTGCCCGGCGAGTGACTAAACCAACGTCGCGCCCGAAAAGCTCCTTTGGCTTCTGCTGTTGCCAATCATGGATATGATAGAATCCTGGTGGACAAACTCACGACCAGTTGAGGTATACCTTATGAACCAATTACTGACAACCATCCCGGCTTATTTCGACGGAAAACAAATAAAAATGGACGCGGATGTCCAACTCAAACCCAACACCCGCCTGCTGATCACCATCCTGCCCGAAGAAACCCCCTACAGGCAAACGCTGCGCGAGGCCATGAAGGTTTCCGAACCCTCCTTCGCCCGCGTCTGGGATAACGATGAGGATGCAGTCTATGACAACTTATAAACAGGGGGACGTGCTGCTGGTTCCTTTTCCCTTTACCGACCAAAGCGGGACAAAACAACGTCCCGCTCTCGTATTGAGCGGGGCTGTATATAATCAGACGCATCCCGACATTATCATTGCGCCAATCACGAGCCAGGTCGGTTATTCTGCTGATGAAGTCTTCCTGAACGACTGGCAAAAAGCAGGATTGCTCAAAGCCAGCGCAGTCAAACCCATTCTGGCCTCGTTGGAAACAACCTTGGTGCGCCGCAAACTGGGGGAGATACCCTCTTCCGGCCTGAAGCCAATTCGCGCCCTGTTTGCCCGAATTTTCGAACTGGTTTAATTCTCGCATCTTTTCCCGAGATTGCGTTGCCCCCGCTGCACGTCCCCACGCACTTGAACCCGCTCGCATTATTCGCCAGCTCCGAGTGGTACGATGTCTCCTCTCCACCTCCACCATCATTAGTACAACTCCCCGGCGTATAAGTTTATCCACTCAGGCATCCCCTCCCAACCTCCCCATTTCCAAAACCGGATATGGAGGAGAATGAACAGCGTGACGGCCGTCACCCTGGAAGGCCGCGAAGGGACCCTCAGGATTCCCCTCTGATTCTTCGAGAACTCAAGAAATTCTTCGCGCTCTTTGCGGCCTGCGCGGTGACAAAGGTTTTTGCTGTAGAGTCATGATCGAACCTTTGTTCTGATTATCGTACAACTCTCGCGCGCATCAAACTGGATACAGACAAAAATTCCCCGGCGCAGTAGAATGTACCGGGGAGCTGCGCGTTAGTATAATGGACTTTAGAGGTACCCATGAACAACCGTGAACTGGCCGACACTTTCACCCTGATCGCCAACCTGCTCGAGATCAAAGGCGAGATCATTTACAAGACCCTGGCCTACCGCAAGGCCGCCGAAAGCCTGACCTCGCTGGGCCGGGACGCCGGGGAATACTGGAAGGAGGGCAAACTCAAAGACATCCCCGGCGTGGGGCAGGCAATCGCCGACAAGATCGCCGAACTGCTCGAAACCGGCCAACTCGAATTCCTCGAAAAACTCAAAGCCGAAGTCCCGCCAGGGTTGGCCGATTGGCTGGCCGTGCCCGGCCTCGGCCCCAAAAAGATCGCCCTCATCTGGAAGGAACTGGGCATCACCACCCTGCCCGAACTGGACCAGGCCGCCAAAGCCGGCAAACTGCGGGGATTGCCGGGGATGGGCGAAAAGTCCGAAGTCCAGATCATCGCCGGGATCGACTCCCTGTCGCGGCGTTCGGGGAGGCTCCCGCTTGGACGCGCTTACCCGCTCGCCCAGGGGATCATCGCCCAACTGCTCCAGTCCCCGGGCGTGAGCGCGGCCGAACCGGCCGGGTCGCTGCGCCGGATGCGTCCCACCGTCGGCGACCTGGACATCCTCGTGGCCGCCTCCGAGTCGGCTCCCGTGATGGACGCCTTCACCTCCCTGCCCGGCGTGACCCGCGTCCTCGGCAAGGGCGAGACCAAAGCCTCGATCGAGTTCACCGACGGGGTGCGCGCCCAACTCTGGGTCCACCCGCCGGAGCGCTTCGGCACCGCCCTGCAATACGCCACCGGCTCCAAAGACCACAACGTCCGCCTGCGCGAACTGGCCCTCGACAAGGGATTGTCCCTCTCCGAACACGCCCTGACCAAAACCGACGGTTCCGGCGAGATCACCTGCGCCACTGAAGAAGAAGTCTACGCCGCCCTCGGCCTGCCCTGGATCCCGCCCGAGCTGCGCGAAGACCGGGGCGAGGTCCAGGCCGCCAGGTCCGGCAAGCTGCCGAAACTGATCGAGATCGGCGACATCCGGGCCGACCTGCAAGTCCACTCCACCTGGTCGGATGGAAAACTCTCAATGCTGGAGATGTCGCGGGCCGCCGCCCGGCGCGGCATCCGGGTCATCGCCTTCACCGACCACTCCGTCAGCCTGGGCGTGACCGGCGGCCTGAGCATCGAACGCCACGCCGAACAGCAGAAAGAGATCGAGGCCGCCCAAAAGGAACTCGGCGACACGATCCGCATCCTGCACGCCTCTGAGGTGGAGATCAAAGCCGACGGCTCGCTCGATTACCCCGACGAGTTCCTGGCGACGCTCGATCTGGTGGTCGCTTCACTGCACACCAGCCTGCGCCAGCCGCGTGAGAAAGTCACTGCCCGTCTGCTGAACGCCATCCGCAACCCGCACGTGGACATCATCGGCCATCCGACAGGACGCCTGATCCCGGAGCGGGAAGCCGCCGACCTGGACATGGAGGCGGTGCTGGCCGCGGCCGCCGAAAGCGGCGTGGCCCTGGAGATCAACGCCCATCCCGCCCGGCTCGACCTGGAAGACATCTACGCCAAACGGGCGAAGGAACTGGGCATCCCGATCAGCATCAACACCGACGCCCACTCCGAAGCCGACCTGGACATGCTCCACTTCGGCGTCGCCACCGCCCGCCGGGCCTGGCTCACCGCCGACGACGTGATCAACACCTGGCCGACGGAGAAACTGTTGGACTGGCTGAAGAACCGCAAATAGCATTTACGCCGATGAGCAAATCCTCCCCGCCCGACTCGCCGATCAAGGCCTTCCTGGTCGCCCTGCCCTTTGTCGGGGCCGGCGCGCTGATCATGCTGGCCGCCGCGGACGTGATCCACGCCGACCCGTCCAGCTTTCATGCCCCGCGTTGGGTGGTGGGGATGGCCGGCTTCCTGTTCTTCCTGGCCGGTCTGTGGGTCCTGTTCCTGGGATTCGCCAAAGGCAGCGAAGCAGAAACCGCCATTGGGCAATGGGCCAGTTACATTTTCTTCGTCCTGTTCCTGGGAACCTTCGCATTCATTTTCATTTGGGTCGGGTTTGGCCCCGGCGAACGCGAATTCAGCGGAAGCACATCCGTCGGACCGGTATCCTTTGGCGGGTCCGGGAACGAACTGGTGGGGCGCATTCTCTTTGGCGGTTGCGGTTTGTTGGTTGGCGCAGCGACCCTGTGGGTGGCCCTCGTCAAACCGATGCAGGCGCTTGGTTCCAAATCTCTCCCTTCCAATCCTGACCAGGAAAATGCGAATGAACAATAAACCCCAGGTAAAAACGATCATGATTCTCAGCAGCCTGTTCGATATGCTCCTGGGTGGCTGCCTGGTCCTGGCCGGGATCGGCTGGCTGCCCTCCCCGTTCGGCCAGCCGCCGCTGCTGAAATGGGTCGGGGCGGCCATCTTCCTGGCCGGGGTGGGGACGTTTGCATTTTTCTTCACCCGCGCTTCGGACGAATAAAAGATGATCACCATCCGCCGCGTCACTCCCGCAGACAAACCCGAATGGCTGCGGATGCGCCTGGCCCTCTGGCCGGAGGGCAGCCCGGAGGAATGGTCCGACGACATGGATCGGATGATGGCGGACCCCGCGACCCCGGTCTTTGTCGCCGTCCGGGCGAACGGGACCCTGGGCGGGTTCCTCGAAGCCGGGACGCGTCCCTACGCCGATGGCTGCGACTCGTCCCCGGTCGGCTACATCGAAGGCTGGTACGTTGCCCCCGACCTGCGCCGCCAGGGCGTGGGCGGGCAGCTCGTCCGCGCCGCCGAAGACTGGGCGCGTTCCCTCGGCTTGAGCGAGATGGCCTCCGATACCTGGCTGGACAACGAGACCAGCCTCCGGGCGCACACCGCCCTGGGCTACGAGGAAGCCGAACGCCTGATCCATTTTGCGAAAAAGCTGTGACGATGCCGCGGGTGCGTCGCGCCTACCTGAAACGGGCGTCGTCCGAGCGAAAATCGTTTCCGTTTATCGGGATCTGCCCGCAGGTCAGGCGCGACGCACTTCCCAAAATAAAAAGGGATGCCCCAACGGGCATCCCTTTTGGGTCGCGCGGAGAGACAGATGGAGGTCAGGCCTGCTGTTCGACCATCACGCTTTTCCGGTTGGCGAACCGCAAACCAAAGAAAATGGCGACGAAATACCCCGCGTAGGCCAGCACCTCCGTCAGCGACGGGTTGCCGTTGTAACCGAACAGCGCCTTCAATATCGCGCCAAAGGAGGAGGCCTCGTCCACGAACGGGTTGATGTCCCAAATGTGCTCGACCACTGCCGGGATCCAACTGACCTCGTTGAATTCGTGGACGCCGTGAGCGACCAGTCCGGCCGCGAACAGGATCAGCAGGATGCCGGTCACCTGGAAGAAGCGGCGCAGGTCGAGCTTGATCGTCGCGGCGAACAGCGACCATCCCAACAGGGCAGAAGCGCCCAGGCCGAGGGCCGCCCCCAGGAGGGTGCTTTGCGCGTCGGAGGCAAAGGTGGCGGCGGCCAGGAACAGGACCAGCTCGATCCCCTCGCGCACCACAGCCAGGAAAGCCAGGCCGAACAGGGCGCGCCTCCCGTCGGCCGCTGCGGCGCGCTTGACCCCGGCTTCGAGTTCGCTTTTCATGAAACGCGCCTGGCGGTTCATCCAGAAGATCATCCAGGTCAACACCCCGGCGG
The DNA here is from genome assembly GCA_049324115.1 of Chloroflexota bacterium. Lineage (GTDB taxonomy): Bacteria > Chloroflexota > Anaerolineae > Anaerolineales > Villigracilaceae > UBA5796. The sequence continues at coordinate 134,093 of JBMOMN010000020.1, read as the reverse complement.
CCAACAACATGGCAATCCCCTCGAAGATCTGCTCGGCGGCGCCCTCCAGGCTCAGGCCGAAGGCGGTCAATCCGACGCCGGCTGCCAGGCTGACCAGGGAGGCGCTGAGCGCGCCGTACCACACCGCCGGCGCCATCTCGGACCGGTCCATCTTGCGTAACGCTCCCAGGACGATGCCGATGATCAAGGCGGCTTCGAGACCTTCGCGCAGGGACAGCAGAAAACTTGCAATCATTGGTTCACTCCTCGCTGTGAATTGGGTTAGGTTTAGAGATGTTATAATCGTCATACCCTGGATAATCTAGATTCTTATGTATAAATTCATATAAACTCAGGTGGAACTGCGCCTCACCCTGGGTGAAAATTGTGATATTCTTGGTCAATTATAGAAGCAAATGGAAGTGTGTAAATGGCAACCCCAGCGATGAAACGCTACGCAGCCGAGATCTACCGGCTCCAGCAGGATTATGCCTACGTCGGCCTCTCCGAATTATCGGAGAGCGTGGGCGCATCCCTGCAAGCCACCTCCCGCATGGTCGGGCGGATGAAGGAGATGCGCTATCTGGAGCATGAGCCGTACCGCGGCGTGCGTCTGACCCCGGCGGGCGAGATCGTTGCCATGCCGGCCTTGCGGCGTCATCGGCTGGTGGAGGTATTCCTGGTCAAGGTGATGAAATTCGGCTGGGACGAGGCCCACGACCTCTCCGACAAGTTCGAGCAGGGGATCAACGATTTCATCGAAGACCGCATTGACGAGATCCTCGGCCACCCGACGCGCTGCCCGCACGGGGAACCGATCCCGTCGAAAGAGGGGATCATGCCCGCGGTGGCGGATGCCAGCCTGACCGGGGTACAGCCGGTGACGCGTTGCCGCATCAGCCGGGTGCGCACCCACGACCCGGAGAAACTGCGCTATTTCGCCGACCTGGGCCTGGTCCCGGGCGTCGAATTCGAATACCGCGCCCGATCACCGTTCAACGGCCCAATCCGGATCCTCACGGGCCGCGAGGAACACGTCCTGGGGCACGACCTGGCTGCGGCGCTGTACGTGGAAACATTTTAGTCCACTCGGTGGGACATGCAAAACGCCGCTAAGGAACTTGGCGAAATAATGCGCGGCGTCAAGTTTGCGGAATTCGAGAAGGACAAGAAATCGCGAAGGCGGCCTGACAGCCGCCTTTTTGTGTGAAGTTTGTGCGCCTCGCTAAAACGCTTGCGCGAGGTATTTCTCAGCCGCCTTCAAGAACTTCTTCGACCAGTTGATGATATCCTCGGCTTCACTTTTTTCCACTTCGCCGATCATCCCATAATCCCCGACGTTTCTTGTGTCTTGCGCTTCCATCAACAACCGATGGAACTCTGGATCAAGCAGTTTTGTCTTTGCAAACTCTTTCCCGTACGCGGCAATGACTGCAGAGTGACTGGAAAAGCTCAATCCCTTGGAAAGCAACAATGCCTGGGCAATGTAGAACACGGAATAGTAAGCCCGTGAAGCGGCAAAGTTGGCAAAGCCGTCGCGCAGTAAATTGGCGGCGGCTTTTTCACTCAGTTTTGCGCGTTCCAATAACTCCTTGATCTCAGGCGTCATATCGCAATCCCCTCGCGGCGGACGTTCATCAGGAAGGGGATTTTGCTCTGTTCGTATTGCTGGCGCGTCACGAACGCCCTTGAAATGACCACGTCATTATCCAATGACAGTTTTGCCACCGCCTTCGACGTCTTCTTCAACATTGTCCCGTATTTGAAGTCATCTTTCAGGACGATCAATACATCAATATCCGAATCGTCCCGCGCATCACCGCGCGCCTGGGAACCATAGAGAATGATCTTCTCCACGCGTTCGCCAAGCGTATCTTTCAATTCTTTTTGTAGAGCGCGCAAGATTCGATGTAATTGCTTTTGTTCCATGCCTTTATTTTACTATCTTTCTGTTGTGCAAACTGTCCCCGCGCCGACTCGGGTCACCACGGCACGGGTGAGACTCACTTCGGCAAGTCTTGGGAGTTAACCGTCCACGAATGGGACACGAATACGCGAATCGGCGCACCCTTATTCGCTTATTCGTGGACAAAATTCGTGGACGGTCTGTCCCAGAATCAAAAAGGCAGCGTGACAGCCGCCTTATTGTTTACACAGAGGACGGAGCATATCTGTTTCGTTGCATAATCACAGCATGTCCTTGACGCCAGAGTTTATCTGCCATGAAATGGAGAATCAGACATACCAAATCTCCATCCACGCGGACGACGAACGCCTGGCAGACGGTTTGAAAATAAGATGAAACATCAATATGACGATTGCTATTTCTGCGGCGGCGTTGTGGAAGAACGCCTTCTGCCGCGCGAGATTCGCTGGAAAGGCAAATTGCTGGTTTTCGAAAATGTACCGATGGGTGTCTGTACCCAATGTGGTGAAAAATTTCTGCGCCCTGAAGTTGCAAAGATGATTGACGCCGCGTTGGAATCCGCCAAACGCCCAAGCCGCGTTTTGCAAGTGCCTGTCTATCAATACCAAAGTATGGGGTAAACTTGACCCAATCCGTCTCCGCAACGTGAGCGTTATCTCTCCCAAGCGAAATGAAATACTAAAGGCGGCATAATAGCCGCCTTTTTATGCGAATGGCGCACCGCGTCTTACCCCAGTGCGTCATTCGGTTTTCGAACGCTGGTATAATCGCCTCGGCCATGAAAACCATCTCGCCTGTAATCCGCAAGGAAGTGATCCGCCGTCTCGTGGATGAGTTCCAGCCTGAGATGATCTATCTGTTTGGGTCTTATGCCTGGGGCGAGCCTAACGCGGACAGCGACCTGGATTTGCTGGTTATCGTTCCTGAAAGCCGCGAGAATCCCATCCAGCGTGCTGTGCGTGCCCAGCGTAGTTTGCTGGGAGTCAAAGCCGCAGTGGATGTGATCGTCAAAACGAAGAAAGAATTCCAACGTTACGCCACTGTCAAAGCCTCGTTGGAAGCGCAAATTTCCAGGGAGGGAAAACTCCTCTATGGACGCAAAGTACTCGCTGGTCCATAGCTGGCTGACGAAATCGCGCCGCGACCTGCTCTCGGCAGAACGATTGGCGCGCGGCGCAGAGCCTTATTTCGACATAGCCATCTACCACTGCCAACAATCTGTCGAAAAAGCGATCAAAGGCTGGCTGGTCTATCACGACCAGTCCTTCGAGAAGACGCACGACCTGCGGCTTTTGGTCACCCGGGCTTCCGAAGTTGATCCAAAATTTACAGACTGGATTGATATTGCCGTGCAAGTTTCTCCCTATGCCACTGCGTATCGTTATCCTGGCGAGATATTGGAGCCTGCCGATGATGAATTCGAGCAAGTCTTCAAAGCCGCCAGTAAATTTTACGAATTCACCTGCTCAATGCTTCCACCCGAATTGAGCGATCCCAAGAAAAAATAAACGGCCATCACAGAATCAAAAAGATGCGCTGCGGACTGCCCACGGTGCTTTATTTGGTTTACCAGCGTTACCGTCCACGAATGGGACACGAATACGCGAATCGGCGCACCCTCATTCGTTTATTCGCGAACAAAATTCGTGGATGGTCTCTCCCAGAATCAAAAAGGCGGCATGACAGCCGCCTTTCTACTTCCCCTTCCTATGCCCCGCCGCGGCCTTCCCCTTCCCCATCCTCCGGTACGGCGGCATGTCAATCACGTGGACCTGGCTCTTGGTCGCGTCCAGAATCTTATTCCACAGGCCCGGATAATTGACCGCGAAAGCATCCGGCTTGAGGGTGGAGGTGATGACCGTCGGCAGGTGGGCGTAGTAGCGGTGGTTCAGGATCTGGTAGAGTTTGTCCTCGGCCCAGACGGAACTCGTCCCGCTCTCTTTCAGGTTGTCCAGGATCAGCATCGGGGTGGATTTGATCTCGTTGAAACGGCGATCGAATGACACGTCCGATTTGGGGCCGAAGGTCTGGCGCAGGTAATCGAGCAGGTCGGCCACCTCGACCAGGATCGCCTGTCCGCCCAGCCCGATCCGGTAATTGCCGATGGCCGCGGCGAGGTGCGTTTTCCCGCAGAACGAGCCGCCGAGCAGCACCATCCAGCCCTCGGGTTCCTCGGCGAAGGTCACCGCCGCGTTGACGGCCGTCCGCAGGGTCTTCAGATCAGCCTGCGAGACCGTCACCCGCTGGATCTCCTTGTCTTTGACCTTGTTGCCGAACCTGTCCTGCCGCTCGGTGATGACGGTCGTCACGGCTTCCTTGCCGACCTCGTCCTCGCGGGTCTCGAAATTCTTGAAAGTCATGCCCTTGATCTCGGGCAGCGAAAGCATCGAAATGCCGGGGTTGCTCGTCTCGGTCGGGCGGCGGTAGTCCGGCGCGCTGATGCGGACGTGGGTCACGAACGACTCGTCTTGCAGGCGCGAGCGGATGCGGCTCTCGATCTCGTCCAGCATGAGATTCGTGGTGACGACCGTGGGCAGGTTGTTGATGTAGCGGTAGTTCATGATCTGGAACAGTTTTTCCTGCGCCCAGCCGGTGGCGTTCTGCGTGCCGAAGTCGTCCAGCACCAGCAGGTCGGCGTTGCGGACCTCCTCGAAGCGGGCCTCGAAGGTCGTTTCGGGATCGCTGAAGGCGAAGCGCAGGCTGTCCAGCAGGTCGGGGACGGTGATGAACAGGGTCGGCGTGCCCGTCGAGACCGCGAAGTTGGCGATCGCCGCCGCCAGGTGGGTCTTGCCGCAGCCGTAGCCGCCCTCCAGCAGCAGCCAGCCCTGCGGGGCATGGGCGAAATTATCGGCGGCGTCTTTGGCGGCCTGCAAACTGTGAACGTCTTGCGGCGTCATGAATTTGGCGTTTTTGTTGCCCCGCCCCTCGAAATTCTCGAAAGTCAAATGGCTCAACTGGTCGAGGCGGCTCAACTCGAACAGCCGCTCCCGCGCCCCGGCGGCAATATCCGCCGCCCGGCAGACGCACGGTTCCAGCCGCCCGAAGCGCGGGTCGCCTACCGGCACGTCGTAGCGCACGTAGCCCGCGCCGGAGCAGTGCGGGCAGTCCGGGTCACCCAGCGTCGTCCGGGTCGCGCCTGAGGTACTCGGCGAACTCGCCTTCGGTGTAGCGGCGGCCACCTTCTTGAGCGTCTCTTCGATCTTGCTTTTGGGCACGGTTTTCTTCCTTCCAGCGCTTCAAAATCGCTTCCACGTAGCGCCAGTTGCGCTTGTTGTTCTTCACGGCAATCGCCAGGGCTTCTTCGATCCATTCGGCGGAATATTCGCTCTCGGCATCCTTGAGCGTATCGGCGATAAGCGGCGTCAGCGGGCCGATGTTTTCCTCGTAGAGCCTGAACACGTTCGGGCGTTCGGGCGGCTCGCCCTGCATGATCCGGGCCGAAGCGCGCCAGTCGCCTTTGGAAAACGACTCGGCGGCGGCGCGGCCGCGGGGAGAGTTCAGGAAGTAGAAAACGTCGGAGCCGTGCGCGGCCCGGACCAGGGTCCCGCGTGAAACGGCCTTATCCAGCCCCGAGGCGATCGCCCCCGCCTCCATCCCGGACAGTGGGCCTGCTTCCGTAAAATCGGTCTGGCACAGCGCCCGGAACGGACCGTCGAGGTGCTCGATCCGCCAGATGGCGTAGAGCGTGACTTTTAGCTCGGCCAGGCTCTCGATCTCGCCCAGCAGGCGGATGAACGAATCCGGCAGGCGGGTAAATGTTTCAGAGTCGGTAAAACCTTTGAAATCGGTCATTATTCTCCCCTCTCCCTTTGGGAGAGGGCCAGGGTGAGGGGTTAATGAGGGCTAAAATTCGTTCAAATCTACCCGCCGCGTGGCCGCATTCTCGAACTTGGCCAGCGCGTTGCGGAAGATCAACTCCACCGACCCGACCGGCCCGTTGCGATGCTTGGCGATGATGATCTCGGCCACGTTCTGCTTGACGGTGTCCTTCTCGTACTGGTCGGGGCGGTAGATGAACATGACGATGTCGGCGTCCTGTTCGAGACTGTTGTGGACAATGATATTGTTGGCGACAAAATTATGATGTCCCGGCACGGTTAAATCATATACCGGTTCTTCGCCATCCGGTTCGATGGAAAGAATGGGGTTCCAGTCAATATCACTTCCAGCAAGTGTATCGCCGCGAATATTACCGGAGTCCAACGTCTCCAGACGTTGGACCGAAAGTCTGGAGACTTTCGAGTCCGCTTTCGGAATAGCAAGAGGTTCATTAACTGCCAATTCATCCAACCGCTTCCAGCCCGTAACCGTCAGAAATTGATGATTCCCCGTCGCCCGAATCTCCCTGCCAAGTCGCGTTTTCATTTTGAAAACAGGTTTTGTCCCTGTGCAAAATGCGCGGCTGACAGGCATGGTTTCGAGTTTGAGCGACGATGGATTCAACGCCCAAATATTGAAATCAGACTTCCCTTCCAGGTCACGGATAGGTACATTTTGCCCATTTTCCAGCGTCACCAGGGTATCGCCCGACAGGCAACCGGACTCGCGTAAATCCGACAACACCGGGCGCTTGTCCGAGCGCTGCTCGACGGCGCGGCTCAGCTGGGCCGCGGCCAACACCGGGACGTTGAGTTCGCGGGCCAGGATCTTCAGGTTGCGCGAGATGTACGAGACCTCCTGGACGCGGTTATCTGTGCGCGTGTCGCCGCCCATCAACTGCAAATAGTCAATGATGACCAGGTCAATCCGGTGTTCCATGTGCAGGCGGCGGCATTTGGTACGCAGTTGCAGCGGGGTGATGGCCGGGGTGTCGTCGAGGAAGATTTGGGTATCACCGAAAACTTCGATGGCGTGGGTGAACAGCGGCCATTCATCTTCCTGCAATTTGCCGGTGCGCAGGCGCTGGGAATCGATCCCGGTCTCCTGGGCGATCAGGCGCTGAACCACCTGCTCGTTGGACATTTCCAGCGAGAAGATCGCCACGTGCTTTTTGTGGGTCAACCCGGCATTCTTGGCGATCGAGAGCAGGAAGCCGGTTTTGCCCTGGCCGGGACGCCCGGCGATGATCAACAGGTCGGAGGGCTGGAGGCCGGTCAGCATTTTGTCCAGGTCAATGAAACCGGTCGGGACGCCGTGGATGTCCTCGGGGCGTTTGGCCAGTTCATCAATCCGGTCATAGTAATTGGAGAGCACCTCGCGGATGGGCTGTAAATCGTGCCGCAGCCGCTTCTCGCTGACGTTGAACACGGCTTTCTCGGCCTCGGTCATCACCGAGTCGATGCCGGTCTCTTCGTTGTAGGCCAGGGTGGCGATCTGGTTGGCGGCGGCCAGCATCTTGCGCCGGATGGAGTGGGCCTCCACAATCCGCCCGTAGGATTCGGCGTTGAGCGAGGTCGGCACCTGGTTGACCAGGGCGGTCAGGTAGGCCGGGCCGCCGATCTCGGCCAGTTGGCCCATCCGGTCGAGTTCCTCGGAAACCGTCAACAGGTCCGTGGGGGTGCGCTGCTCGTGCAGGCGCTGGAAGGCTTCCCAGATCCAGCGGTGGCGGTGGATGTAAAAGTCGTCCGCTGTCAGGAACTGGGCGACATCGTAATAAACTTCGGGATTAATGAGCACCGCCCCCACAACGGCTTCTTCGGCTTCCCGGCTGTGGGGGATGGTGGGGGTTACGGGGGCGGAACTTTCTTCAAAAGGCGGATAAGTATCCATGTTTGCAGCGATTATGTTTTATCAGGCTCGTCCTTGTCGTCTTCGGGCTTGTCAGGCTTGTCGGGCTTATCCTTATCGTCTATGTCCAATTGGTTGAGGAAATCTTCGAAAATGGAGAGGCGTTCATCCGACATGTCCTGTGCGGAGGCTTTGCCCTTCTCCCGGGCGATTGGCGGAGTTTCCTGGATGTCCTGCTCAGGCACGATGGCGGCCTGCTCCATGACGCTTTCATGCACCCAGATGGTGGCGTGGGCACGGACGGCCAGCGCAATCGAATCGGACGGGCGCGCATCCACGTTGATGATGTGCTCGTTCACTTCTGCAACGATGTTGCCGTAGTAAATATCATCGCGCAGGGAGACGATCTCGATCCGCTTGATCCGCGCATTGAACAACCCGAAGACATTTTTCAACAGGTCGTGGGTCAGAGGGCGGATCATCTCGACCTCCTGCAGACCCACCGTGATCGCTTCGGCTTCGTATGGCCCGACCCAGACCGGCAGATAGCGCTCGGCATTGACCTGTTTCAGGATGACCATCCGCTGCGGAGACATCAGGCTGACGCGTACACTGTCAATTACAACTTCCACAAAATCTGACATACCAAACTCCAGGGTAGGGGGTGCAAGTCAATTCTAACACACGACATTGCAAAAAATCTTAAAGAGGGCTATAATACGCCCGCTCAACTCGGGGCGTGGCGCAGCCCGGCTAGCGCGCTTGCATGGGGTGCAAGAGGTCGGAGGTTCGAATCCTCTCGCCCCGACCAAGAGATAGAAAACCGTCCTGAATTGGGCGGTTTTTCATTTCCAGGCGGAGGTTCCCCCATTAAGGGGACGATGCGAATCTTCTCGCCTCGACTGGCAGAGACCGTCTTGCCAAAGGCGGTTTTTCATTTCCAGTCCTCTCTACCGGACAAAGTTTTGAGAAAACCCTTTTTCAACGCGAATGACGCGGATTTGGCGAATGGCGCGAATGTTTTTGAAAATAAATTCGCGAAATATGCTTCATTCGCGTAATTCGCGTTAAGGTTTTTGGTTTTGTCCGGTAGATAATTCCAGTCAGGAATTTCCCTTGACGGATTCTCGAAAGCAGTGATAAACTCTCTCAGCTAATTCTAAGGAAAGGAGCCGCACTTCATGATGAACAAAGTCCGCACCATCAACTACATCAGCGCCGCCGTTCTCGGCGGAGGCGATGCCGTGCATCCTCGGAGTGCGCCTGTTGCTCGTTAGCTTACACGCATAGTAAGTAACGGCCACGGAGCACCCCGCCCGTGGCCGTTTTTTTTGTCCATCCAAGGCGGCCATGGGTTGAGCTAAACCCCATGACTGCCTTTTTTGTTGGAGCCTGACCGTGTCAACGCCCATTATCAGCCTCACCGAAACCCGAACACGCTGGCAGCCTGCCGGAGAAATTGGAGAGAGAATGTTAGACATCCAAACCCAGCTCTTCGACGGTCAATTTATCCGCCTCGGCCAGATTGACTACGACAGAGACCCTGAAATCGAATCCCGCTGGACGCATGATTCGGCGTTCATGCGCATGTTGGAACTGGCCCCGCCCGGCCCTTATCGCCGGAGCAGGTCAAGAAACGCTACGAAAAACTCGAGAAACAAATCGAAGAAGACAAGAACCTGTTCTACTTCGCCATCCGCGACCGCGAAGATGACCGGCTGGTCGGCCTGGCAGCCATCGAATGGGTCGAGTGGACCAACGGCAACGGCTTCCTGAAACTGGGGATCGGCGAACCCGATAGCCGCCGCAAGGGACGCGGTTCCGATGCCCTCAACCTGCTGCTGCGCTACGCCTTCAGCGAACTCAACCTGTTCCGCCTGACGGCCATGGTCCCGGAATACAACACTGCTGCCTTGAGCCTGTTGAAAAAGTTCGGCTTCGTGGAAGAAGTGCGCCGCCGCCAGGCCCTGACGCGCGACGGCCGCCGCTGGGACCTGGTCTACTTCGGGCTGCTGAACGAAGAATGGCGCGCCGGGAGGTCCGCATGAACCACGACCTCTTCTGTGGCGAAAAAGTCCGCCTGGTGGCGATTGACAGCGACCAGATGACCGGCCTGTTCAGCCAGGCCTTCCGCGATTCGGAGTTCAGCCGCCTGCTGGATACCGGTCCTGCCCGTTTGTATTCGAGCAAGGCTCACAGGAAATTCATCGAGGAGGAACTGGCCGCCGATAAGCCGAACCTGTTTCCCTTCATGATCCGCACCATCCAGGGCGACCAGTTGATCGGCGAAATAGACCTGCACGTCACCGAATGGACCCACCGGGACGTCTTCGTCGGGATCGGGATCGTCAACGGCTACCAGGGCCGGGGCTACGGCACCGACGCCATGCGGCTGGTCCTGCGTTACGCCTTCACCGAACTCAACCTGGCGCGCGTCACCCTCAACGTCTTCGAATACAACCCGCGCGCCATCCGCTCATACGAAAAAGCCGGTTTCAAGGTCGAAGGCCGCCAGCGCGGTTTCATCAACCGCGAAGGCAAACGTTATAACCTGATCTACATGGGAATCCTGTACGACGAATGGATGGAACACAACAATGGACGTTGAAACGATTGCCAAAAAAGCCCCGCTGCTCACACCGCTGTTGCTGCTCTTCATGCTGGCGATGATCCTGGCCAACCTGGGCGGCAACATGTACGGGCCGCTCGAGGCCCTCTACCTGAAAGACCTGGGCGCCAGCATCGGGCAGATCGGCCTCTTCTACACCCTGTCGCAGATCATCCCGCTCCTGCTGCAAATCCTGGGCGGGTGGGTCTCCGACTCGTTAGGCCGGCTGCGGGCGATTGCCATCGGCAGTGTGATGGGTGTCTTCGTCTTTGTGCCGCTGATCCTGGCCACACGCTGGGAGTGGGTGCTGGTCGCCTCCGCCATGGGCGCGGTGACGCGCTCCCTGGTCGGTCCCAGCTTCGACGCTTTCATCGCCGACCACTCCGCCCCGGAGAACCGCGCCCGGCTGTTCGGCATCACCCAGACCCTGTTCGGGATCGTTTCGGTGGTCGGGCCGCCGCTGGGCGGCTACCTGGTGGACGCCTGGGACTTCAAGCGAATGTTGATGGTGGCGGCCGTGCTTTACATCTTCGCCACCGTCATCCGTGTGGGGATGGCCCGCGAAGCGGCCAGGAATCCTGACACCAAAACCGCGAAGTTGACCTTCAGCAATTTGAAAACCAACCTGGGCGCGATGATCGGGCTGATCCTGGCGGGCGGCCTGTTCACCTGGATCATGATCACCGACGGCGTGCGCGATATCTTCTTCAACATGTCGTTCAGTTTCATGTCGGTCTACATGCAGGATATCGCCAGCCTGAGCATTAGCCAGATCGGTATGATGAGCGGCGTCTTCGGTATCGCGATGATGGCTGTCATGATCCCCGCCGGATGGCTGGCCGACAAGGTCGGGGAGCGGGTCAACATTGCCATCTCGTTCCTGTTCATGGCGACCGCCATCGGGATGATCGCCATCGTCCCACCGGCCAGCCCGGCCTGGGTCTACGGCCTGGGCTGGACGATTGCCGGGATCGGCGTCGGGCTGGCGACCCCGGCCTATCAATCGCTGATCAGCAAAGCCGTCCCGCAGCGCTTACGGGGCGTAGCCTTCGGCCTGTTCAGCACCAGCCTCGGGCTGGTCTCCCTCCCGGCCCCGATGATCGGCGGCTGGCTGTGGGAAAACGTCAGCCCGCGATTCCCATTCCTGTTGACCGCGTTTGTATCACTCCTGGTGATCATCCCGGTCTGGTTCAAATTCAAAGTCACCGGCGATGCGGAGGACTTAGCCCCCGCGCCCGCCACCGAATAACCTAAAAGGAAAACCTGATGAGCACTCAAATCAGCGAAAGAGTTTACGTCAAGAATGCCCCGGATATCCCCGGCCTGGCCTTCCGCGGCTTCCGCGGCCAGGAAGATTATCCCGGCATGGCCGCCGTGATTGACGGCAGCAAAGTGGAAGATGAAGTCGAGCGCTCCACCACGGTGGAAGACATTGCCAACACCTACGAGCACCTGACCAACTGCGACCCTTACCAGGATATGCTTTTTGCCGAAGTGGAGGGTGAGATGATCTCTTACCAGCGCGTTTTGTGGGAGCAGGAACTGTCGGGAACCCGCATCTACTTCGTCCTGAACTTCATGCTGCCCGCCTGGCGGCGCAAGGGCCTCGGCGCGGCCATGCTGCGCTGGGGTGAGGAACGCCTGCGCCGGATCGCTGCCGACCACCCGCAGGATGGGCCGCGCTTCTTCGCCGCCTGGACGGCTGACACCGCCCGGGGCACGGTCGCCCTGCTCGAAAAGGAAGGCTACCTCCCGGTCCGTTATGGATACGAAATGACACGCGACCTGTCGGAGCCGTTCCCCGAAGCGCCCCTGCCTGCCGGGCTGGAAATCCGCCCGGTGGAAGAAGCCCACCTGCGCCCGATTTGGGAGGCGATGTCGGAAGCCTTCCGCGACCACTGGGGCTACGTGCCGCCCACCGAGGAAAATTACCGGGAGTGGCTCGGTGAACCGGACTTCAACCCGTCCATCTTCAAGATCGCCTGGGACGGCGACCAGGTGGCCGGGATGGTGCAGAACTACGTCCTGGCGGATGAGAACGAGGAATACCGGCGCAAGCGCGGCTACACCGAGGGCATCTGCGTCCGCCGCCCGTGGCGCAAACGCGGCCTGGCCCACGCCCTGATCGTGGAGAGCATGAAAATGTTCAAAGAGATGGGCATGACCGAGACCGCCCTGGGCGTGGACGCCGAGAACACCAGCGGCGCGCTGCGCCTGTACGAGAGCCTCGGCTACCGGCAGGTGAAGAAAAGCGTCACTTACCGAAAACCAATGGAATGACCGTGTCGGGACACACCAAAACTGTTTCTCGACCGGAAAGCAACGAAAGGGAATATTATGAAAACCGCAACCAACCTTGACCTGGAACTGGTCCATCTGCCCGAAGGTTTCACCGTCCGGCCGCCGCGCATGGACGAAGTCGAAACCGCCGTGGCGATGTTCAACCGTTGGTCGAACGCCGTCATCGGGGGGGACGAAATCGCCGACGCCGAAGCCATCCGCAACGAATGGGTCTCCCCCGGCTTCGACCCGCAGACCGACATCCGCCTGGTCCTCGCCCCCGACGGCGCGCTGGCCGGCTACGTCGAAACCTGGACCAACGGCAACCCCCCGGCCCACCCCTGGATCTGGATGCGCCTCCACCCGGACTACGAAGGACGAGACCTAGACCGCTTCCTGCTGGAATGGGGCGAACAGCGCGCCATGCAAGTCTTGCCAGACCTGCCGGCTGACCTGCGTTTTGCGCCCCGGGTCGGCGTTTACAGCAAGGCGACCGCCTTCAAAAATCTCTTCACAGCGATGGGCTATGCCCACATCCGCAGCAATTACCGGATGCGGATTGACCTGGATGGCGCGCCTCCTGCGCCGGTCTGGCCCGAAGGGATCAGCCTGCGGCCCTACGACCCCGAAACCGACGCCGAGGCGGTCTACCGCGCCGACGTCGACTCGTTCCGTGACCATTTCGGCTTCGTCGAGGAGCCATTCGAGGCAGGTTTCGAGCGCTTCAGGCACTTCCTGCTGGGCGGCCCCGGTTTCGACCCCTCCATTCAGTTCCTGGCTGTGAACGGTGACGAGATCGCCGGGATCTGCCTGTGCCGCGCCCAATCCTTCGACGACCCGAACCAGGGTTGGGTCAGCGTCCTCGGCGTGCGCCGCCCGTGGAGGAAACGCGGCCTCGGCCTGGCGCTGCTGCGCCACGCCTTCGGCGAGTTCCACCGGCGCGGCCTCCGTTCGGCCGGCCTGGGCGTGGACGCGGAAAACCTGACCGGCGCGCTGCGCCTGTACGAAAAAGCCGGGATGCGCATCCACAACCAGTTCGACCTGTACGAGAAGGAAATCCGCCCCGGCCGTGAAATCAGTGTACAATCGCTGGAGAGTTAACCCGGCAAACCCTTGCGGAGGCGCAAGCCTCCGCAAGGGTGAACTTAGCGAAAGGATGATGCCATGAACCTCCGTTGTATGTACTGCCAGACCATGTTCGCCGTCAGCCGCGACGAAATGTTGATCGCCCTGCAAACCATGGAACGCGAAGCCCTGACCCACTACGACGCCCATTGCCCCAAGTGCCGCCGCGCCAACCGCATCGAACGCAAGAAACTCGAACTCGCCAACCCCAACTGGCAGGAAACCGTCAAAACCATGACCGAGGAAGCCGGAAAGGGCGAATGAGCATCAGGGCCGTCTATTTCGACCTGGGCGGCGTCATCGTCCGCACCGAGGACGCGGAGCCGCGCACCCGCCTGGCCCAAAGCCTGGGCATGACCTACGCCGAACTGGACCAATTCGTCTTCCACGGCGGCCCGGACGGGTCGTCGGCGCGGGCGACCATCGGCCAGATCAGCGAAGAAGACCACTGGCGCAACGTCTTGCAGGCCCTGGACCTGCCGGAAAGCGAAATGCCGCGCGTCCGAAGCCAATTCTTCGGCGGCGACCAGGTGGACCGCGAATTGATCGGACTCATCCGCTCGCTGCGGCCGCGCTACAAGACCGGCCTGATCAGCAACGCCTGGGACGGCCTGCGCGCCTACATCGAGCGCGAGGGCTTCGACGACGCCTTCGACCACATGGTCATCTCCGCCGAGGTCGGCATGGCCAAACCGGTGCCCGACATCTACCACTACGCCCTCGACAAGCTGGGCGTGGCCGCCGAAGAATCGGTCTTCCTGGACGATTTCAGCGATAACGTCAAAGCCGCCAGGGATGTCGGCATGAAAACCATCCACTTCATGGACCCCGAAAAGGGCATCCGCCAGCTCAAAGCCCTGCTCGAAACACAAACCTGACCGATAAAGATGAACATGACTACGACACAAAAATCGGCCGTCCTCCGCCACCTGGGGGACGGTCTCATCCTGCGCCGGGCCACACCAGAAGATGCGGAAGCGCTCGGCGACTTCAATGCCATGATCCACAGCGACGACGGCCCCGACCACCCGGATGATCGTCTCGGGGCCTGGACCCGTGACCTGCTCACGTTACCCCATCCGACCTTCAGCCCCGGCGACTTCACCGTCGTCGAGGATACGGCTACGGGGAAGATTGTCTCGTCCATCAACCTGATCTCGCAGACCTGGGCCTACGAGGGGATTCCCTTCGGGATGGGGCGGCCGGAACTCGTCGGCACGGACCCGGCCTATCGCAAGCGCGGCCTGGTCCGGGTCCAGTTCGAGACGGTGCATGAGTGGAGCCGCCAGCGCGGCGAACTCGTCCAGGGCGTCACCGGCATCCCGTACTACTACCGCCAGTTCGGTTACGAAATGGGCCTCGAACTGGGCGGAGGGCGGGCCGGGTTCGGATCGCACGTCCCCAAACTCAAAGAAGGGGAAGCCGAGCTTTATCGCCTGCGCCCGGCAACCGACGCCGACGCGCCGTTCCTGACCGATCTGTTCAGGGAAGCCGGCAAGCGGCATCACATTTCCGCCGTCTGGGACGAGGCCCTCTGGCGCTACGAGATCGGCGGCAAGAGCGAGCGCAACGTCAACCGCTACCTGGTGCGCCTGATCGAGCGCGTCAGTGACGGGCGGGCGGTCGGTGCGCTGACCCATCCCTGGTTCCTGTGGGGCAATCACGACATGCTGGCCGCCACGAACTACGAACTGCTGCCCGGCGTTTCCTGGCTGGACGCGACCCCCAGCGTCATCCGCTACCTGTGGCAGACCGGCGGCGAATACGCCGAACGTGAGAAATGCCAGTTGCACGCCTTCGGCTTCTGGCACGGGTCGGCTCACCCGGTCTACGAGCTTTTCGGTGAGTTGCTGCCGCGCCTCCGCCAGCCGTATGCCTGGTACGTGCGCGTGGCCGACCTGCCGGGATTCATCCGCCACATCGCCCCGGCCCTGGAAAAGCGGCTGGCAGAGTCGTACCTGCCCGGTTTCAGCGGCGAAGCCAGGATCAGCTTCTACCGCAGCGGCCTGCGCCTGGCCTTCGAGGACGGCAAACTGACCGTCTCGGAACCCTGGCAGCCCGGCCCCGGCCTGCCTACCGACGCGGGCTTCCCCGACCTGACCTTCCTGTCACTGGTCTTCGGGCGCAAGAGTTTCGACGAACTGCACGACGAATTCCCCGACTGCTGGTGGGAGGATAACCGGACCCACGCCCTGCTCAACGCCCTGTTCCCGAAGAAGGCTTCTTCGGTGATGGGGGTGGTGTAAATTGAAGATTGGCTACCGCGGGCAAGTGGCGCCAAAGAGCGGTTTGCCATTCGTTTACCCGGCGGGAAAAATCGGATGCAGGACGAGCCTCGCCCTGGCTTATGAGCGGTTGATCCAGGAATAGATCCTGGTCATCCCTAAACGGTGCAGAGCATGGAGACTTTTCCAGAGACTGGAGGGGGCATATTGTCTCAAGATGCGTTTTTCTTCCTCGATGTAATCCTCCAAATGGCCGGTGGTCGTCGTTTTGGACATTTTCTGGATCCTGAACCCGGCCAGTTCACGGTGGATGATGAGCGGCGGCGTCAACTTCCATAATCTCAGCCAGTACTCGTAATCCATCACAAAATTGAAACTCTCGTCTAATAAGCCGCACTGGTCCAACAGGGCCCGCCGCCAGAACGTGGCCGGCTGGGAAATGTAGTTGGTGACCAGAAGCAGGCGGTGGCTCCGCGTCAATAACAGGGCGTTTTTGTAGAGTGAAATAAAACTGCGGATCGCATTCCCTCGTTCGTCAATGATCCTGCTCCTCCCGGTGATCCAGCCGGCTTCGGGATGGGACAGAAATCCTTCCGCAACAAGCCTCAGAGCACCCGGTAACAAGATGTCATCGGCATTCAGATAGGCGAGGATCGCTCCGCCCGCCAGTTTCAACCCCTTGTTGATCGCATTGGTTTGGCCGTTGTCTTTCTCGCTGAACCACCTGATGGATACATCGTATTTTTCCAGGATTTCGAGGGTGCCATCCGTGGAGCCGCCGTCCGCAACAATGTACTCCAGGGAAGGATAACCTTGCGCCAATACCGATTGGATGGTCGCCTCGATAAACCTTCCCTGGTTCAGGGATGGGGTTACAATTGAGATGCTTGGCAGGTTTTCGGTCATAGTGCCGGTGATTATAGCCATATTCCAACCCGCAGGGAAATACCTTGAAGAATTTTGAAGGAATTCTAACGATCATCGTACCGGTTTATAACGAAGCCCAAATATTGCCCGAGGTCGCCCCTGAGATCGTTGACCTTTGTGAAAAAAAACAGTGGCAGGTCATCTTCGTCAACGACGGCTCAAGGGACCGGTCCAGGGAGATACTCGCCGGGTTCGCCGGTTTCGCCAACGTTCAGATCATCCATCATAAAGTCAATAAAGGCTATGGCGGCGCGATCAAATCCGGCATCCGGGCTGTGACGACCCCCTTTCTGGTGACGATTGACGCAGATGGGCAGCACAATCTCGAAGATGTCGCCGTTTTGTTGAATTTCGCGCTCGAACAGGACGCGGACATGGTCGTGGGAAACCGCGGCCAAAGCGGCGACATAAACCCGTACCGGGCAATCGGGAAACGGATCATCCGTCTCTTCACCCGCATGTTGATGCCCCTGCCGGTCCGGGATCTGAATTCGGGTTTCAAACTCTACCGCACCGAACTGGCTCAAAGGTATATCGCCGTCTGCCCCAATTCGATGGCTTTCAGCGACGTAATCACGCTCATTTTTGCCAACCAGCGCAACCTGGTTTTGGAGCATCCCATTACTGTCGTGCCTCGCAAGGTGGGTAAAAGCACGATCAGCGCCTATACTGCCTTCGAAACCATCCTGGAAATCCTGAACATCGTGCTCATGTTCGACCCGCTGCGCATCTTCATGCCGTTCGCCATATTCTGCATTTCGATAGGGCTGATATGGGGAACCATCATCCTGTTCGTGGTCGGAAGGGGCGTGAGCGTCGGAGCCATGCTGGCCATCGTGACCGGGTTGATCTTTTTCATCCTCGGGCTGCTCGCCAACCAGATTTCCGCCATGCGGATGGAAAACCTGCAAAAGGATTCCTGACGCACCTTCTTGCGCTATACTAAAGGCATGGACCTCTTCAAGTCCGTGCCTTTTTTGATCGGCAGGCCGCCCGCCCCCAAGCCGCTGGCCCGTTTCCTGCCGCCGGTGGCCGAAGGGGTGCTGACGGCCTGGCTGGAGGCGTCCGCTGCGCCCGGCGGCTGGCTGCTGGACCCGTTCGGGGCCGCGCCGCAATGGACGGTCGAGGCCGCCCGGGCCGGCCAGCGGGTGCTGGTGGCGGCCAACAATCCGGTCAGCCGCTTCCTGCTGGAGATGACCGCCTCCCCGCCGGGCGAGGAGGTCTTCACTGCTGCCCTGGCCGACCTGGCCGCCTCACGCAAGGGGGACGAACGGCTCGAAGCCCACGTCCAATCGCTCTACCTGACCAACTGCTCACAATGCAACAAGGAAATCCCGGCCCAGGCTTTCCTCTGGAAACGGGACGAGAAGCAACCCTACGCCCGCGTGTACCAATGCCTGCATTGCGGGCAGGGCGGCGAATTCCTGACTACGGAGCAGGACCACGCCCGCCTAGCCCGCCTGACCGCCACCGCCTCCCTGCACCGTTCCCGCGCCCTCGAACGGGTCGCCCCGCTCGACGACCCCGACCGGGAGTACGCCGAGCAGGCCCTCGACCACTACCAGCCGCGCGCCGTCTACGCCCTCTCCACCCTGGTCAACCGTCTCGACGGGCTGTACACCGTTCCCGAACGCCGCCGCGCCCTGACCGCCCTGCTGCTCCACGCCCTCGACCTGGGCAACGTGCTCTGGCCGCATCCCACCGAGCGGCCGCGCCCCAAACAATTGACCACGCCGCCCCTGTTCCGCGAGCACAACCTGTGGATCGCCCTCGAGCAGGGGATCGGCCTCTGGACCGAATCCAGGCCCCCGGTCCCGGTGACGCTCTGGCCCGAACTCCCGCCCGAAAGCGGAGGTATCTGTCTGTTCGAGGGTCCGCTGCGGGAGCTGGCATCCCATCTCGATGAAATCCCGGTCAAAGCCGTCGCCTGCGCCCTGCCGCGTCCCAACCAGGCCTTCTGGACGCTCTCGGCCCTCTGGGCGGGCTGGCTCTGGGGGCACGAGGCGGCCGCGCCGTTCAAGAGCGCGCTGCGCCGCAAACGCTACGACTGGCAGTGGCACGCCAACGCCCTGGGCGCGGCCCTGCGCCACCTGAGCGCCCTGCCGCCCGCCACGCCCTTCTTCGCCGCCCTGGCCGAACCGGAGCCGGGGTTCCTTTCGGCAGCCTTGATCGCGGGCGAGTTCGCCGGTCTCGACCTGACCGGCCTGGCCCTGCGTACCCAGCACGACCCGGCCCAGATCGCCTGGCAGCGCGGAGACGAGGCGAAGGCTGGGGATTTGGACGCAGGCGCGGTCCGGGAGTTGATCCGGGACTATTTGGTTTTGCGCGACGAACCGGTCACGTACCTCCACGTCCACGCCGCGGGACTGGTGGGCCTGGCCGCCGTTAAAGGGCTTTCTCCCCATCCCCAGCCGGCCGATTCGCTCCCGCCGGTGCAGGCGGCCATTCGTCACGCATTGGAAGACGGGGGCCAATTCCAGCGTTACGAAGGCTCCGAAAACGTCGAGACCGGCCTGTGGGCGCTGGCTGATCCGCCGGTCGAGTCCGACCCGCTCTCCGACCGGGTCGAGATGGCCGCCGTCCGTTATTTGCAGCGCAACCCGGCCTGCGCCCTCGACGAGATGCTGGCGGAACTCCACCGCCAACTGCCGGGACTGATCACCCCGTCCGAGGGGCTGGTGCGCGCCGTGCTGGATTCCTACGGGACCGAGGCGGAGGGCCGCTGGAAATTGCGCCCCGAAGACCTCGCCGCCGCCCGCCGCAGCGACCTGGACGAGATCCGCGCCATCCTAGAGCGGGTCGGCGCTTCGCTGGGCTACCAGGTCGAAGTCCGGGAAACGCCGCGCCCGCTGGTGTTGTGGCTGAAGACCGGGAAAGTTGTCTTCGGTTATGCGCTGCTGGCTTCGGCGGTCATTGGCCGTACCCTCCGCCAGACACTCCTCCCGCCTGAAAAAATCTGGCTGGTGCTCCCCGGTGGCCGCGCCGGCCTGGTGGACTACAAGCTGCGCCGCGACCCCTCCCTGAAAGGATTTGCCGGGCGTGGCTGGCGCTTCGTGAAATACCGTCACCTGCGGCGCATGGCCGAACTGCCGGTGATCAACCGGGATACCTGGACCGAGCAGCTCAACAGCGACCCGATAGACGGATTGGAACAGCAGATGGCGATGTTCTAGAAATTCTCTTCGGTACAGGAGCGAAACCTTAACGCGAATTGCGCGGATTAGCGAATGGCGCGAATGCTTTTAAATAATTCGCAAAATTCGATGGTCTCCCTCTTGAGTGTTGTTTTTCTGAACCGCCAAGCACGCGAAGAGCGCCAAGATGTTTCCAAAATCGCCAAGGGATTTCTTGGCGTTACACGAGATTCCTTGGCGTTCGTGGCGTCTTGGCGGTTGGTAAATAACTCCAAAATCGCTATCAACACTTACCGGGGAGACTATCCAAAATTCGCTCCATCCGCATAACTCGCGTTAAAATTTTGAGTTTGTCAGGTAGAGGATCAGGGTGTCGGCGAGGGCGGGAAGGGGGTGATGCTCGGAGTCGGGGTCGGCGAGGGCGTTTCGGTCGGGGTGGGCGGCTCCGGCGTATTGGACGGGGGCGGCGTGAATGTAGGCGGAGGCGTCAATGTCGGCGAGGGGGTCGGGGTCGGTGTCAGGGTCGGTGTGGGGGTCGGGGTCGGCACCCGGATCTCGAGGGTGATCTTGCGTTCAGCGTAACCTCCGTTTTCCGTGCTATAGACGGTCAGGCGCAGGGTGATGAAGCCGTTATTTTCATCGGTCAGTTCCAGTTCGGCCAGTTTCGCCACCGAAGCGATCGGCGTGCGGTTGTCGTCCACCAGCGCCTCCCACTGGACCGGCTCCCGCCCCTTCCCGATCTCCAGCTTCCAGGATTTGAAAGGGTCGCCGGCTGCGATGCCGAAGATTTCGAGTTGGCCTTCTTCGATCATCTGGCCGTCTTTCAAGTTGCTGAACTCGATCTTCGGGCGCGGGTCATTCTCGCGGCATTCGCGGTTGGGGGCAAAATGCACGTTGCGGGAGTAGCCGTTGCCTTCCAGCCAGTTCTTGCCGTCCCCGGTCTGGAGCCATTTCCTGGCCCACTCGTCCGTGACGCGCAGGACCATGTCTTCCTCGATGAAATCGGCGCAGGCTGCGGAGGCCTCCAGCCCGGTCCAGGTGTCGAACTTGACCTTGCGCCACAGGTCGTCGCCGGGGCCGAGCGGCGGCTGGTCGAGGGCGAAGATTTCGAGGCGTTGGCTGTTGCACCATTGCGAAGGTTCGGTGCCTGAAACGGCGCAGATGATCTTTTCGGTGATGCCCGCCGGGCGGATGAACGGCGAGGGGTTGCCACCGGTCAATTGAGGGACGGCGAACTGCATGAACTGGGACCAGATCGGGGCCGCGCCGCTCAGGCCGGTGGTGTTCTGCATCGGGGTGTAATCGGCGTTGCCGACCCACACGCCCACGGCCAGGTCGGGGGTGTAGCCCAGGGTCCAGTTGTCGCGGAAGTCGTTGGTTGTGCCGGTCTTGGCCGCCGCGGGGAAGGGCAGGGCCAGCGCCGAATTGCGGCCGAACATCCAGGCGCGGGCCTCGTTGTCCGACAGGATGGACGAGATCAGGTAAGCGTGTTCGGGCCGGATGACCTGCTCGCCCGTTGTAAGCTGGTGCTCGAAGACGAGTTCGCCGTTGTGATCAATGATCTTCGAGATCGCCACGGGCGGGAGCCGCTGGCCGCCGTTGGCAAACACGGCGAACGCGCCGGTCATCTCGAACAGGCTGACGTCGCCGCCGCCGAGGGTCAGGGCCAGGCCGTAGTCGTTGCGGGTGAAACTGGTGATGCCCAGCCTTTCGGCCATGCCGATCATGCCGTCTTTTTGGGGCGTTTCGGGATCGTCGTAGATGCCGACAAAATCCAGGGTCTTGACCGCCGGGATGTTGAACGAGTTGGCCAGCGCCGTGCGGACAGTGACCGGGCCGTGGAACTTGCCGTCGTAGTTGACCGGGATGTAGGGCGGGCGCGGGTCGTTCGGGTCGCCGGAGGGCGGGAACTCGGTCGGCACGTCCCAGATCAGGGTGGCGGGCGTCCAGCCTTTCTCGAAGGCGGCCACGTAGGTGATCGGCTTGATGGATGAACCCGGCTGGCGGGTCGGGCTGTCGGCCATGTTGACCTGCCCGTCTATGGCTTCATTGTCGAAATCCGCCGAGCCGACCATTGCCAGGATCTCCCCGGTGGAGGGCTTGATCGCCACCAGCGCGCCGTTGGTCACGTTTTGGGCGGCCAGGGAAGCCACCTGCTGCGAGACGATCTGCTGGGCGGCCTCCTGCAGTACGGGATCAATCGTCGTGTAAACCGTAAACCCGGAGCGGTAGATCCTCTGGGCGTCGAACTGTTCTTCGAGCTGGCTGCGGACGAACTGGACCCAGTGCGGGTATTTGATCTTGACTTCCGGCGGATTGAAGACGTAGTCGCGCATTTCGGCCGCGGCTACGGCAGCGTTGGCCGCGTCTATGCAGACCGGCTGGGGGGAGTTGCTGACGTCTATGCAGCCCTTCTGCTGCGAATCCTGGAACATCAGGATCAGCACGGTCTCCTGGCGCTTGAGGGTGATTTCGCGGTTGGTGTAAACGTCGTAGATCGAGGGGGATTGCGGCAGGCCCGCCAGAAGTGAAGCCTGCGACAGGGTCAATTTATCTGCCGTGGTGTTGAAATAGGTCTCGGCTGCGGCCTCCACGCCGTAGGCCAGGTTGCCGTAATAGGATTCGTTGAGATACAGTTCGAGGATGTCGTCCTTGCTGTAACGGCGGGTGATCTCCGCCGCCAGAATGATCTCACGCGCCTTGCGTTCGTAGGTCTGCTCGAAGCGTTCGTCGGACAGCAGGAGCATCCGCGCCAGTTGCTGGGTGATGGTCGAAGCGCCGGAGACGATCTCGCCGCTGGTGTAGTTCTGCCACAGGGCGCGGACCAGGGCGATCGGGTCGAAGCCGGGATGGTTGTAGAACTCCTTGTCTTCGGTGGCGATGGTCGCGGCGACCAGGTAGGGGGATATTCTTTCGAGCGGCACGTAGGTGCGCCGCCCGGCGGTGGGATCGAGGATCTCGTAGAGCAGGTTGCCGTTGCGGTCGAGGATGCGGGTGGTCTCGAACTGGGAGGCGCGCTGGCGTAACTCTCCCACGTCTGGCAGGGCGGAGGCGATGCGGTAATACTGGTACAGGCCCCAGGTGCCGAGCAGCAGCCCGGCCAGCACCATCCCGAAGACGACCAGGATGGCGAGCCGCAACAGGCAGCCCAGCCCCCGGCGGAGGTCGCCGGCGCGGCTGGGCGGTTGTTTGTGCTGGAGCGGCTGGCGGGGGGAGGCTGGCAGCGGGCGCGGCGGGGTGTTGGACGATGGGCTGTAGGCCGCCGGGGAGACCCGGGTCCCGTCCAGGTCGGTCTCGTTGACGCGGCGCGGCAGGGGCATGCCGTTCTGGTCCACGGCGGGGACGGAATGACGCGGGAGCGGGCCGGGTTGCAGGGGCGGGGGAGCGGGAGGGGTCCGGGTGGCGGGAGCTTCGTCCACGGGCGCGGCAGGCCCAGGGTCCGGGGGCGCTCCGGCGCGGGTGCGCCACCAGTCGTCCGGGTCGGCGTCTATGTCCGTTTCCGGGTCCACCGGCAGGTCGGGCAGGGTCTCATCTTCCGAGGCGAGCAGCCGCTTGAATCGCTCACGCGGGTCTTCCTGCGGGTCTTCGTTTTCTGGAGGATGTGGGTGGGTCATAAGATTTTAAGTGGACGGTTTGCTCATGACCAGCGCCGTCCACTGGCCTTTCATCACGGTTTCGTTGCGCTGGTTAATGACGCTCAATACTATCACGATGGTTCCGCCTCCCAGGCGAGACATGGCTTTGGTCTCGACGACTTCGACTTCGACGTGGAGGGTATCGCCGATAAAGGTGGGCCTGGAGAATTTCCATTCGTTGATCTCGCGGAAGGCCAGCACCGTGCCTTCCAGCACGCCGGTGCGCATGACCAGCCCGGAGGCAATGGACAGCCCCAGCAGGCCGTGGGCAATCCGCTGGCCGTAGGGCGTGCCTTTGCTGAAGTCGGCGTCGGTATGGATCTGGTTGTAATCGCCGGAAAGCCCGGCGAAGGTGACGATGTCGTTCTCGGTCACGGTACGCCCGACCGAGATGATCTTCTGGCCGACTTCGAACTCTTCGAAATACATTCCGCGGGTGGCAGGCAGGTTGGTCATTGTAGCTCCATTCGTGTGTCTGGGATTTATTCTAGCACAAAGAACACGTGGGAAGCGCGGAAGCCTCTCAATCGCCACAAAACCTTTGACCGCTGCCCCAAGTGCCCGTACAATAGAAATGATGCGCGACTGGTACCTGGGTCAGGGCGACCCGCTCTCATTGACGATTGCAGCCGACACCCGCCTGGCGGAAACGGACTATCTCAACGACCATATCTGGGAATTGCTCCTGGACGGCGGCGACCCTCCCGCCCTGGCGGCGCGCACCACCCTGGGCCTGCGCGCCCGCTCGCTGCGGGTCTTCCCCCGCTTCACCCTGGACGGGAAAACTGTCACCGCGCCGGCGGAGTTTGCCGCCCCGCCGCGCCTGCGCCGCTTCCATCCCAATTTTTTGCAACTCAATTACTCGCCTTTCACCGGCATCGAAGTCCGGGCCGATTACTGGGCCGCCGAATCTCACGCCCTGGCCGGGCGGCTGGCGCTGACCAACCACAACGCCAAGCCGGTCCGCATGAGATTGGAAATGTGCGGGCTGCTTGTCCCGCTAGAGGGGCAGAATCTGGCCCCGGTCAAACTCCAGCTGGTGAACGCACTGGCCGGGCAGGCCGGGGACCTGGCCCCGGTGCTCTTCCTGACCGGCGGCCCGGAACCCGGACCCGGTCCGTACCCTTCGCTGATGCTGGAGATAGACCTGCTCGACGGGGCGACGCGCCGCTTCACCTGGGCGCTGGCCTCCCTGTCCGAGCCGCCCCAATCCTTCGACCTGGCGCGGCGGACCGCGGCCCGTCCCTGGGCAGCCGAGCGGACCCGGATCGAGATGCTCCACGAGCGCGACGTGGTGGACATCCAGACCGGCGACCCGGACTGGGACGCGGCCCTGGCCCTGAGCCAGAAAGTGGCCCTGGGTCTGCTGCACCGCAGCGAGGCCCTGCCCCATCCCTCCTTCGTGCTGGCCCGCCAGCCCGACCACGGCTATTCCCGTAAAGGCGACGGCAGCGACTACCAGTACCTGTGGAACGGGCAGCCGCCGCTCGAAGCCTGTTACCTGTCCACGTTATTGCCGGGGGCCGCCCAGGTGATGAAAGGCGTGCTGAAGAATTACCTGGCTGTCCAATCTGATGACGGCGAAATTGACTGCAAGCCCGGCCTGGGCAGGCAGCGCGGCAAGTTCCTGGCCGCGCCGCTGCTGGCCAGCCTGGCCTGGCAGGTCTACGAACAGACGGACGACCGCGCATTCCTGGAGGCCGTCTTCCCTGGATTGCTCAAGTTCTTCTGGGCCTGGTTCTCACCCGAAAACGATCGCGACCGCAACGGCCTGCCCGAATGGGAGCACGCCATCCAGACCGGCTACGAAGACAACCCGCTCTTCAATGGCTGGTACGAATGGGCGCAGGGCGTGACCATCAACAGCGTCCAGACGCCCACCCTGGCGGCCATGCTCTACCGCGAAGCCGCCTGCCTGGAAAAAATGGCCCAAACCCTGAACCGCAGGAACGACGCGCTCGTCATCCGCGAACAGGCCGGGACGCTGGTCAAAGGGGTGCAGGACTGCTGGGACGATGGGCGCGCCTCCTACGTTTACGTGGACCGGGATACCCACTTGAGCCTGCGTTCGCGGGTGATCACGCAAAGACAGGTCGCGGCCCAGATCCCGGCGAAAAAGGCCTTCAAGGACCCGGTCCGGCTACTGTTCCGCATCCAGATGGATTCCCAGACCACGACCCGGCCGCGGATCACCATCAAAGGCCGGTTGAAGGGCAAGTTCCAGAACGAGACCCTCGAACGCGGCGATTTCCGCTGGAACCCGGACGGGGCGGTTGCCACCAGCCAGAAAGTGTTCACGGAAGTGAGCGAGTTCCTGGTCGAGGGGCTTGGGCGCAAGGACCGCATCCTGGTCCAGACGGTGGACCTGACGGTCGAAGACCAGACCCTGCTCGCGCCGCTCTGGGCCGGCCTGCCGGACGAGCACCAGGCCCAGGCCATCGTCCACCGGGCGGTGATGGACGCGGGGCGGTTCAACCGTCCATACGGGATACCGGCCTGCCCGTCCGTGGCCGAAGCGGGCGCAGACCAGGTCTGCCTGAACGTCCACCTGCCCTGGAACCAGTTGATCGGGGAGGGCCTGCTGTCCTACGGATACCGGGAACAGGCTGCCCGTCTGGTGGCGCGGATCATGAGCGCGGTCATCCAAAACCTGAAAGACAACCGTGCCTTCTACCAGTATTATCACGCCGAGAGCGGCCTGGGGATCGGCGAACGCAACGCCCTCAACGGCCTGGCCCCGGTGGGGTTGTTCCTGAAAACCCTGGGGGTGGAGGTGGTCTCCGAGCGCAAGGTGCGCCTGGAGGGGGAGAACCCGTTCCCGTGGCCGGTTACGGTAAAATACAGGGGCCTGACGGTCAAGCGCCATTTCGAGCAAACCGAGATCAGGTTCCATAACGGGCAGACAGTCACCATAACCGACCCGGCTCCCTGCCTGGTCATGCTGGAGTAAACCGTGCAAATTGACCCCGAGACTTTAAGTCCCATCTTGCAGGTCGAAGAGATCATTATCGGGTTGTTGTTGATCGCCTCGCTGGTTGCGATTGCAGCCAGCCGCTTGCGGATTCCCTACACGGTGGGACTGGTGCTGATCGGCCTGGCGTTGACGATCGTGCCGCGCCAGGAAATTGACAGCCAGGATATTTCCACGATCATCATGGCCCTGCTGGTACCGCCGCTGGTGTTCGAGGCCGCCTTCCACCTGCGGATGGACGACCTGCGCCGCGACCTGGGGTTCATCCTGCTGCTGGCCGTGCCGGGAGTGATCCTCACCACCCTGCTGGTCGGCGGGGTGGTGGCCTGGGGCGCGGGGATCGCCCTGCCCTCGGCGCTGGTGTTCGGGGCGCTGATCGCCGCAACCGACCCGGTGGCCGTGGTGGCCCTCTTCCGCCGCCTGGGCGCGCCCAAGCGCCTGCAGGTGCTGCTCGAAGGCGAGAGTCTTTTCAACGATGGGACGGCCATCGTCATGTTCGGGCTGATGGTGGCGATAGCCGAAACCGGCCATTTTTCGCTGGCCCAAAGCCTCACCGAATTCCTGCGCGTGGCCGGCGGCGGGGCCTTGGTCGGCCTTGTCCTGGGCATGTTGATCTCCCAGTTGATCGGGCGGATAGACGACCCCCTGGTCGAAACCACCCTGACCACCGTGCTGGCCTTCGGGGCCTACATCAGCGCAGAATTGCTGCATTTCAGCGGCGTGCTGGCCGTCGTTGCGGCCGGCATCCTGAACGGGAACGTGGGGCCGCGCGGCATGTCGGCCACCACCCGGTTGGTGGTCTTCAATTTCTGGGAATATTTCGCCTTTTTAGCCAACTCGCTGATCTTCCTCGTCATCGGGCTGGTGATAGACACTCAATTACTGTTCGAGAACTGGGAAGCGATCGGGGTGGCGATCCTGGCCGTGCTGGGGGCGCGGGCCATCAGTGTCTACGGTTTTTCCTTCTTTGGGAAGAACATCAACTGGAAGTGGCGTCACGTCGTGTACTGGGGCGGCCTGCGCGGGGCCATCTCCCTGGCCCTGACGCTGACCATCCCCGCGGCCATCGCCGGGGCCGAAGGCCTCAAGGCCATGGCTTTCGGGGTGGTGCTGTTCACCCTGCTGGTCCAGGGCTTTTCGATGGACTGGCTTTCGCGCAAGTTGAAACTGGTGGAGCGCACCCACATGCAAGAGGAATACGAACGCCGCCACGCCCGTTTCGTGGCTGCCCGGTCGGGCTACGAGTATTTGCAGCGCCTGAGCCGCCAGGGGCTGATCTCCGAGCATACCTGGCAGCGCCTGTCGAAAATCCTGGAGAGACAGAACGCAATCCTG
Organism: Chloroflexota bacterium; assembly: GCA_049324115.1. GTDB lineage: Bacteria > Chloroflexota > Anaerolineae > Anaerolineales > Villigracilaceae > UBA5796. The sequence goes on along the minus strand of JBMOMN010000020.1, from coordinate 106,280 downwards.
GTGGATGCCGTGCGGGACGTGATCACCTCCGACCCGGCCGTGGAAGCCGAGGAACTCGATACGGCCCGCCGCGAAGCCCTGCGCGCCCAGCGCACCGCCCTGACCGGCCTGCTGCGGGACGGGGTGATCTCCGAAGAAACGTACTCGCAACTGGTCGGCGAAGTGGACGCCGCCCTGACCGAGCAGGGCCTGACCTGGCCGGAACTCCTGCAAGCCGGGAACAGCACCCGCCTGCCGGTGGACCAGATGATGGCCGCCGTCATCCAGGAACCGGACCTGGAGAATGCCCTGAGCGCCCTGAACAAGATCGGGCTGACGGTGATCCACCTGCCCAGTTCGGGAGGTTTCCTGTCCCGGCGTAACGTCACCCTGCTGATCGGCCTGCCCGAAGGGCGCGAACAGGCTGCGGTCCAGGCGTTGCAGCGCAGTTGCCGCAAACGGGTGGAATACCTGTCGGAGCCGTTCCGCGAATCCCACCTGCCGCTGGCCGCGCCCATCCCGGTCACGATTGGCGGCGCGACGATCTTCACCTTCGAGGTCGAGGCTTATGAAGAATTCTGAGGATATGCGCCTGATCGTCGCCGTCGTCCACGACAGTGACAGCGAAACCATCCTGCATGGCCTGCTGGCCGAAAAATACAGCGTGACCCGCATCGCCTCGACCGGCGGGCTGCTGCGCCGGGGCAACACCACCATGCTGATCGGCGTGGACGCCGAAAGGGTGCCCGGGGCGATGAAGATCATCCGCGAGAACAGCGCCCCGCCGGTTGACCCCGGCCTGAAGCGGGCGACCGTTTTCGTGCTCAAGGTTGACCGTTTCGTGCAAGTGTAGGTAAAACGCCGCCATGAAAATGCTGATCGCCATCCTCAAAGACAACCACGCCGAACCGGTCTCGCAGGCCTTGACCGCAGCCAACTTCCGCGTCACCCGGGTCGCCTCCACCAGCGGCTTCCTGCGCCGGGGCGTGGTCACGCTCTTCCTCGGCATCGAAGATAACCAGGTGGACGACGTGATCGAGATCGTCCGCGTTGCCGCGCCCGAGGCGGAAAACCCGCAGGATACCCGCGCCACCATTTTCGTCACCCCGGTCAAGAAGTTCGTGCAAATTTAATGGGATTGGGCTGGATAAGAAGTAGGTCACGTTTGTAACGTGACGGATGTCTTTTTACCCCAAAATTCTCTGCTGTACATTTGGGTTCAGTTTCGATACCCGTAGAGTTTTTTGACTCTCTGGTATTTGGTGGGGTCGCCTATTTATTCACCAGTGAGATCACAGAGTCTACAAAGAAAACCTTTTAGGCTCTTCCGTAACAAACGGGAAAGAGCCTAAACACAAAGTCACACGAAGGCTCTCAAAGGGAAAAAAGCGCCTTGCCGTAAAGATTTTCCTTCGTTGACTCCCTGGCACCGCCCGCCACGATAGTCCCTGTAGCGGAGCGGAGCGGGAGGGCAGGTGTTGTGTTCCTTCGTGTTTCAAAAGGTTTTTCCCGTCAAAAACGGGAGAGCCGCCTTTTAAAATCGGTTCTCTGGGATTTTCCGTGGCGCTTAGCCAAACGTGGAGCAAATTGCCAATTTGCTCTACGGCTTGCCGCCAGATGTGCTGGTCTGTCACGGAGATTCCCAAAGAGCCTTAAAATCTCGGTGCTCTCAGTGCGCTCTGTGGCAAAACGGGTTTCCACCCCACTTGATCCTGAAGAGCCAGTTTTTTAGCCGCGAACACCTGCACTCCTCCGAAAGCACGAAGTCCCCAAAGCGAAGCGGAGTGGAGTGCGGTGCAAGTGTTTCACGAATTTTCGCGGATTTTTCCGTAAAATTCGCCTGAATTAGCGAAATTCGCGGCAAAGGATTTAGATGTACGGTAGCGAACCCAAAATAAAATTATCAATCAGCCTCGTTTTCCCCACATAGACCGCCATCGAGAGCAGCGTCTTGCCCTCGATCTCGTCCACCTCCCTGAGCGTATCGAAATCCGCGCAGGAGACGTATTGCAGGCGGGCCAGCGGCTCGGCATTGACCGTCCCGGCCACGATCCGGCGCAGGGCCTCGCCGCTCCGTTCGCCGCTTTCGTAGGCGGCGCGGGCCGCGCTCAGGGCGCGGAACAGCACCGTGGCGGCCTTGCGCTGTTCCGGGTCGAGATAGGTATTGCGGCTCGACATCGCCAGCCCGTCCGGTTCGCGCACGGTCGGGCAGATGACGACTTCCAGCGGGAAGTTCAAATCCTGGACCATGCGCCGGATGACCGCCGCCTGCTGGGCGTCCTTCTGGCCGAAATAGGCCCGGTCCGGCTGGACGGCGTTGAACAGTTTGGCGACGACGGTCGTCACGCCGCGGAAATGGCCGGGACGCATCGCCCCTTCGAGCGGCTCCGTCAGCGCTTCCACCTGGACCCAGGTCTGGTAGCCGTTTGGATACATCACCTCGGCTGAGGGCGTCCACACCAGGTCGGCGCCCTCATCGGACAGCAGGCGCAGGTCGCGCTCCAGGTCTCGCGGGTAACTGGACAGGTCCTCGGTGGGCGCGAACTGGGTCGGATTGACGAAGATGCTGACGGCCACGCTGTCGCATTCCTGCCGGGCGCGGCGGACGAGCGAGAGATGCCCCTCGTGGAGAAAACCCATCGTGGGCACGAGGCCGACCTTCCCGTCCAGGATGGGCCGGGCGGAGCGCAATTCGTCCAGGGTGGAGACGATCATCATCGGTTTTTCAGGGGATTCCATGGGCTGATTTCCGTGTTGACAACCAGAAAATATTTGCTACACTAAGTATAACGTTTCCGGTTAGATTAGAGAGGAGCAAATAATCATGGCTTATGCGTACAAGAACTCAAAGGGTCAAACCTATTACCTGCACGCCAAGAAAGTGACCCGCTCGACCGGCAAGGAGACCACCCTGTTCTTCTTCGCCCGCGATGTCCGCGCCGCTGAGGCCCTCGACGCCATCCCCGCAGGCTACAACGTCGCCGAAATGAAAACGGGCATGCCCGTTCTCAAGAAGAAATGACCCACCTTATTCCTGGCAAAACACCATACGGAGGATAACATGCCAGCACTGAACCGTGTTCAACTGATCGGATATCTCGGAAAAGACCCCGAAAGCCATTACACCCCAACGGGCAAGAAAGTGGCCCATTTCAGCATGGGCGTCACCCAGCGCTGGAAAGCCGGGGGAGAATTGAAAGAATACACCGAATGGGTCAACGTGGAAGCCTGGGGACGGTTGGGTGAAGTCTGCCAGGAATACCTCAAGAAGGGCAGTCTCGTCTACCTCGAAGGCCGCCTGAAAACCGACCGGGTGGAAGACAAGGGCGAAACCCGTTACTATACCAAGGTTGTTGCGCTCGCCCTGCAATTCCTCGACCGCAAGACCGTCGAGGAACCCATGCCCACCATCGAGGAAGAAGCCGCAGACTACGAGGCCTGACTCGCTCCAACAAAAACCGGGCAAAGGAGAGGCCCGGTTTTCGATTTAATTTGGTACACTGTCTCTCGATACCTGCACCACAAGCGAGCCTCGAATGGAAAATATGCCCAGCCTCGATACCGACTACCTGACGACTTTCCTCGTCAACCTGCTCAACACCCCTTCGCCTACCGGCTTCACCGATCAGGCCATCGCCTTCGTCGAGCAGGAACTCTCGGCCTGTCCCCAGCTCAGCTTCTCCCGCACCCGCAAAGGCGCGCTGGTCGCGAAATGGGACGGCCTTTCGAACGACTCTCCCCGCGCCCTGACCGCCCACGTGGACACCCTGGGCGGGATGGTCAAGGAGATCAAATCCAACGGGCGGCTCAAGCTGGCCCGCATCGGCGGCCTCGTCCCCGGCGGCGTGGAGACCGAAGGCGTCACCGTCTTCACCGCCAGCGGCGAACGGGTGCGCGGTTCGTACATGCACAGCAAGGCCTCCGGGCACACCTACGGCAAGGCCGCCTACGAAGACAAGCGCGACGACGAGAGCATGGAAGTCCGCCTGGACGCCCGCACCACCTCAGCCGATGAGACCCGGGGATTGGGGATCAACGTCGGCGATTTCGTCGCCTTCGACCCGCGCGTCGAGGTGACGAACGGCTTCGTCCGCTCGCGCTTCCTGGACGATAAGGCCTGTGTCGCCGCTATGGTCAGCGCCATCAAGTCCCTGGCGGATTCCGGCAAAACCCCGGCCCAGACGACCTACTTCCACATCAGCAACTACGAAGAGGTCGGGCACGGCGCGGCGGCGGGCATCCCGTCCGACGTCCACGAACTCGTCACCGTGGACATGGCCGCCGTCGGCGACGGGCAGGCTTCCGACGAATTCCACGCCACCCTGTGCGTCAAGGACAGCGGCGGCCCCTACCATCACGGCCTGTCGAACAAGCTGCGGCGGCTGGCCGGCGAGCACGGCATCCCCTACAAAGTGGATATCTACCCCAACTACGGCTCGGACGGCGAAGCCTTCTGGCGCGCCGGCGGCGACGTGGCTGTGGCGCTCATCGGCCCCGGCGTGGACGCCTCCCACAACTACGAGCGCACCCACACCGAGGCCCTGGTCGCCACCACCCAATGGATTTTGGCGTATTTGCTCGATTAATGTCATTGCGAGGAGGTCTGAGCGGACACTGAGCCACTGCCCTGAGCTTGTCGAAGGGTTGCCGAAGTGGCAGTCGAAGACCGACGAAGCAATCCCCGTTTAAACGGTCAAATTGCCCGATGGGCATTCCCCCCGTAACTGGAGATTGCTTCGCTGCGCTCGCAATGACAACTTGGAACAGGAGGAGAGATGAAATTCGATGCAGCGTTAGCCCCCATGCACCTGACCGGCGTCCCGGGGGTGGCCGAGGCCGCCGATGCGCTGGGCTTCGACGCCCTGTGGACCTCCGAGACCCAGCATAACCCCTTCCTGCCCTGCGCCCTGATCGCCGAACACTCGCAAAAAATGGAGATCGGCACAGCCATCGCCGTCTCGTTTGCCCGCTCCCCGGCGGACCTGGCCTACACCGCCTGGGACCTGGCGGCGCAGTCCGGGGGCAGGTTCATCCTCGGACTCGGCACCCAGGTCAAAGGTCACATCGAGAAGCGCTTCGGGCTGCCCTGGCCCGAGTCGCCGGTGGGCAAACTGCGCGAGCAGATCCAGGTCATCCGCGCCTTTTGGGATTGCTGGCAGAACGGCGCGAAACTTTCCTATAACGGGGAGTATTACAAGATCAGGCTGATGACCCCGTTCTTCAACCCCGGGCCGCTCAATCTCCCCTCTCCTATAGGAGAGGGGCCGGGGGTGAGGTTCGGAGGGGAGTCATTAATCCCGATCTACATCGCCGGGGTCAATACGGGGCTGGCGAAGCTGGCGGGCGAGACCTGCCAGGGCTTCCACGTCCACCCGCTCAACAGCCCCAAATACCTGGGCGAGGTGATCCTGCCGGCCATCGAGCAGGGAGCGCAGAAAGCCGGCCGCAAGCGGGAGGATGTGGCCGTATCCGTGACCGCCTTCGCCGCCGCCACGCCCGAAGAAGAGAATTTCGCCCGCGCCCAGATCTCGTTCTATGCCTCCACGCCCACCTACCGCCCGGTCTTCGCCCTGCACGGCTGGGAGGGCGTGGCTGAGCAGCTCTCGCTCCACGCCGCCAAAGGCGAATGGGGCGAGATGTTCGGCCTGATCACCGACGACATCCTGCGGACTTTCTGCGTGGTCAGTGACGAAGCCGGGCTGCCCGCCGCCCTGAAAGCCCGCTACCAGGGTCTCGCCGACCGCCTGACCCTTTACACCCCCTTCACCCCCGGCGAACGGGACGGCTTCTGGAAGCGGCTGGTGGAGGCGTTTTAGAAGATGTCTTACTTTATTGATGAAATTCTGGCCCATTGGAAGAGCATCAGCCCCTTGCTCACCATCCGCAACGAACGTGACTACAATGCGGCGGTGAAACGGTTGAATGAATTGCTCGACGAGATCGGAACGGACGAAACCCACCCGCTTTACAGCCTGCTGGATACGCTCGGAACTTTGATCCAGGCTTACGAAGAAGAACACCATCCCCTGCCGGAAGCGAAGGGGACCGATGTGTTACGCTTTCTCATGGATGAACACAACTTGAAACAAACCGACCTGCCCGAAATCGGATCGCAGGGCGTCGTCTCCGAGGTCCTGAACGGCAAGCGGGAGTTGAACATCCGCCAGATACGGGCGCTGGCCGAACGGTTCAACGTCTCGGCGGCGGTGTTTGTGTGAAGCGGCTGGTCGAGGCGTTTTAGCCGGGATTTTCCCAAAAACCAGGAATGCAACTCCTTGGGTATCGCTGCACTTAAGCGTGGAGCTTTGCGTAATCGAATATACCATCCACGAATTTACGCTAATCTCCGCTAATCAAAGACAATAAGCCCGAAAAGCGCCCAAGAATTAGCGTGGATTGGCGAAGATTAGCGGATAAAACCCCGACCACGTTTAAGTGAGATCCTACCACTCCTTGAATTTGTCAAAATTCAAGGAGTTGCTGTTAGTGAATCCATGTTCAAACGCGTTTACGAACCTCTTGAAAACCATTTGCAGCCCGGAACAGTCCTTCATCCTGCCCTAACCCTCCACCGGATCCTCGGGATGGGCCGCGTTCCACATCGCCACCAGCTCATCTGCCGATTTGCCGATGCTGTCCTTGTTGATAATGTTGGTTGACAGGTAGTTGACGTGCAGCTTGGACCGCATACTCTTGTCGGCGCGGAAGAGCATGTTCATCTCCCCGTCCGAGCGGATGGTGGGGGTAAAGATGCCCATCCCTTCGATCTTGACCGCCTGCCCCCGGTGGGCCGCCATCAGGATCAAATCCCGCAGCTCGTACACTACGAAACGGATCTCGCCTTCGTTCAAGCCGGTGCTGCGCGCAATCAACTCGACCACGTCCCCCATATTCAAAGTGCGGCCGCGGCGCAACTCGGGGCGGAACTTGCGAATTGCAGTGATCCTTGAAGCCATGAACGCCTCCAAATGAGCCCATGAAATGATGGTTTCCAGCCTTGAATCTTGCGGTTTGCAAGGCGGAAACTTTGTTTTGCGCCTTGATTATATCAATATCTTGCCGAGAAAAATAAATATCTTGCCGAGAAAATCCAAAAGCTCGGCAGGAAATTGAAATATCTCGGCAAGATAATCAGGTTTTCAAGGCCGGTCGCGGCGTTTGCAAGGCTGGAACGCGGGGGATTCAAGGCTGAAACGCGAGGATTCAAGGCTGGAACGTCGGCGGGGAAGGGCGCAGGGAATGATCTTTGCGAATGTCACTTAAATCAGGTGGTCATTTGAGTGATGTTCGGTTATTTAGGTAAGCATGTCAACTCCCAGGATTATAGCGATTTTGAAAATGGAAATCGTGATAAGATGCGAAATAATCGTTCTCGAATTTAACGATGACCTCTTACGCTATTGGTACGACTTCATCGAAAAAATCTATTACATGAAAACAGGAAGAATTCTCGGCTGCCAGAGTAAGAACTACTCTCATTGCTACGGTGAACTGTGGACTTGCGAACGCTGTGGGAAGAGGGTATGCTGGGAAGAAGGTTCGACGGATCTGCCAGAGATTTGCGATGATTGTTGGGTTGACGTAAGAGAATCTGGTCAATAATAGGAAAACGATGATTGAGGTAGCGTTATGAAACAACATGAGGCGGTTATCGAGGCAATGCAACAAAATGGCGGCTATGCTACATTAGGCCAACTGTATCAACTCGTTCCAAATATCCCTGATTGTGCATGGAAAACCAAGACCCCTTTTGCCAGTATCCGGCGAATTGTGCAAACCCGCGATGAGTTTTTCAAGATTCGTCCGGGGCTTTGGGCGCTCACTTCGGAAAAAGAAAAAGTATTGCGTTTGTTTTCAGAAGAACAGGCACCTGGGAAAGAAAAGGAATATACTCACTCGTTCTTTCAAGGGTTAGTGGTCGAGATTGGAAATTTAAAAGGCTTCCAGACTTTTATCCCGGCTCAAGATAAGAATAAACCTTTTTCGCAAAGGAAGCTGGGCGAAGTTGCCAGTCTGTCAGAGTTTTACAGTTTCACTTACCCGAACGTACTGAGGCAAGCTCTCACCATAGATGTCACCTGGTTCAACGAGCGTCGTTATCCCGCATCATTTTTTGAAATCGAACACTCAACAGATATAAACAGGTCTTTGATAAAGTTCATGGAGTTCCAGGATTTCAGAGTAGAGTTCCATATTGTCGCGGATAACCACAGGCGAGCCGAATTCGAAAGTAAGCTATCCCTGACTGCTTTTACGCCAATAAAACCGCTCGTAAGGTTTTGGAATTATGATCTGGTCTCGGAACTTCATACAAGGATTTCGGCCAGTGTTCTCGCGGAACGAGCATTGTCGTAAGAAAGGTGTGTCTTAATGCAAAGGTATTCTGTGAACCAATTCGATAACAATACGTTTGTAGTTGTTGATAATGTTGAGAAACGAGAGATTTGCATTTGCGGGAGATACGATGATTGGGATGATGCGGAAGAAAGAGCAAGAAAGATTACATCTTTGCTGAATGAAAGTCTGGACAGTAATATAGGTAGTGCCTGAAACCTTTATGCAATACCCGTGATCCAGGCCATAAGCAGAATAAACTTCGGAAGTCTTCTCGAAGGCATCCCGGCTGTAAAGACTCTAAAAAAGACTTCCGAAGTTTGGCCTGAAACTTCGCGCCTTGGCGGTTCGAGAAAGGATTTTTATGACCTTCGACGAATACCAGACCAAATCCCGCAAGACCGCCGGGTATCCGGCCATCGGGCACCCGGTCATTTATCCCGCTCTGGGGCTGGTCAACGAGGCCGGGGAGGTGGCCGGTAAGATAAAAAAGGTCTTCCGCGACAAAGGGGGTGAGATCAGCGACGAGACCCGGTCCGCCCTCAAAGCCGAACTCGGCGACGTGCTCTGGTACGTGGCCCAGGTCTGCACCGAACTCGGCCTGTCCCTGGACGAGGTGGCCGGGTACAACCTCGAAAAGCTCTACTCCCGCCTCGAGCGCGGCACCCTGCGCGGCGACGGGGACGACCGGTAACTCTGTTATACTCGGAGTGAAGCGGATAAAAGGTGACTTCCATGAAAACATCTTGTCCCGGCTGCGGGGCGGCTCTCGAAGCCGCCGGGGGTGTAGTCCAGTGCCCATATTGCGGACGCAGGACCCAGGTCGCGGCGGCGGTGCTGGCCCAAGCCCTGCGCATCGAAACCGTCAACGACATGGCCTCGGTGCTCATCCCCAGATGGACTGCCATCCCGGCCAGCCTCAGCGAAACCTTCTCGACCGGCGCGGATAACCAGGCTGCGGTCAGCGTCCACATCCTCCAGGGGGATGACGACGCCCTGGTCCGCGACCGAAGCGTGGGCCGCTTCACTTTCGACAGTATCCCGCCAGCGCCGCGCGCCGTCCCGCGCATCCAATTTACCTTCGACATTGCCTCCGACGGCCGCCTGAGCGTCCAGGCCCGCAACCTGGATACCGGCAAAGAGCAGACCTTCCCGTCCCTGCAACTCGATGTCCTGCGCCGCCCGGCAAGCTGACGGCCAATTTACCGACTTCCCGCCTTACGAGTCCGTAATCAAACTCTAATCATTTTCCTACGTCGAGTCTTGACGTTTTTGGTAAAATCAAACCAGACTTTTCTTGTCTGATTGAAAGTAGGAGTAAATATTATGGCTGGCATGGAACGCTTTACACAGCGTGCCCGACGGGTGCTCAGCCTGGCCCACCAGGAGGCCGAGCGCGCCCGTCAGAGCAGCATCGGCACCGACCACCTGCTCGTCGGATTGATTGACGAGGATGGCGGCGTTGCCAGCCGCGTGCTGCGAGAACTTGGATTGGAACCCGACCGCCTGCGCGAGATGGTCGAACGCGTCAGCGGCAGCGGGAATTACGCAGGGCCTAAAGTGGAACTCAGCGCTGACACCCAGCAGGTGTTGGAATACGCCTTCGACGAGGCCCGCCGCTTGGGACATCACTACATCGGTACCGAACATATCCTGCTCGGCCTGGTGCGCGGCGCGGGCGCGGGCATCGAAGTGCTGCGCCGTCTCGGCGTGACCCCCGAACAGATCCGCCGCCAGACGCGGCGGGTGCTCAACGAATCCGCCTCCGCCCCGGCGACCCCCGGCCGGCCCGAACCGGCCAAACCCCCGCAAGGCAAGACCCCCCTGGTGGACCAGCTTGCCACCGACCTGACCACCCTGGCCGAAGACCACAAACTGGACCCGGTGATCGGCCGCCAGACCGAGATCGAACGCGTCATCCAGGTCTTGGCCCGGCGGACGAAGAACAACCCGGCCCTGATCGGCGAACCCGGCGTCGGCAAGACCGCCATCGTCGAGGGCCTCGCCCAGCGGATCGTCGAGGGCGACGTGCCGGCTCCCCTGATGAACAAGCGCGTCCTGCAACTGGACGTGGGTTCGCTGGTGGCCGGGACGATGTACCGGGGCCAGTTCGAGGAGCGCCTCAAGCGGGTGATTGACGAACTCAAGCAGAGCGGCGCGATCCTGTTCATTGACGAAGTCCACATGCTGGTGGGGGCCGGTTCGGCCGGGTCGTCCGTTGATGCGGCCAACATCCTCAAACCGGCGCTCTCGCGCGGCGAGCTGCAAGTCGTCGGCGCGACCACCCTGGACGAGTACCGCAAACACATCGAATCGGATGCGGCCCTGGAACGGCGGTTCCAGTCCATCCTGGTCGAGGAGCCTTCGGAAGAAGAGACCATCGAAATCCTGAAGGGCATCCGCGGCGCTTACGAGGAGCACCACCACCTCGTCATCTCGGATGAGGCCATCGAAGCCGCGGCCCACCTCTCGTCCCGGTATGTGACGGAGAGATTCCTGCCCGACAAGGCGATAGACCTGATAGACGAGTCCTCCTCCCGGGTGCGGATGTATAAATCCCCGGCGGCCAAGGAGGCCAAGAACCTGTTCAGCCAGCTCCGCACGGCCCGCCAGAACCTGGCCCTGGCCCGCGAAGAAGGCAGCAACGAAGAAGTGCTCCAGCTCGAAGAGCAGGCGATAGACCTGGAAAGCCGGATCGAACGCCTGCGCACCGGCTGGGACCGGGCCACCAGCCCGGTGGTCTCGGCGGATGACATTGCCGAGGTCATCTCGATGTGGACCGGCGTGCCGCTGATGCAGTTGGCCGAAGAGGAGAGCGAACGCCTGCTCAAGATGGAAGAAGAACTGCGCCAGGCCATCGTCGGGCAGGAGGATGCCATCCTGAGCATCGCCCGGGCCGTGCGCCGGGCACGCGCCGGGTTGAAGGACCCGCGCCGCCCGATCGGCTCGTTCATTTTCCTCGGCCCGACCGGCGTCGGCAAGACCGAGTTGACCAAGGCCCTGGCCAGGTTCATGTTCGGCAGCGAAGACGCCGCCATCATGCTGGATATGTCGGAGTTCATGGAACGCCACACCGCTTCCAGGCTGGTGGGCGCGCCTCCCGGATACATCGGCTACGAGGACGCCGGTCAGTTGACCGAGGCCCTGCGCCGCCGCCCGTATTCGATCGTGGTCTTCGACGAGATCGAGAAGGCCCATCCCGAAGTCCACAACATGCTGCTGCAAATCATGGAAGAGGGCCACCTCTCCGACGCCCGCGGGCGCAAGGTGGATTTCCGCAACGCCATCATCGTGATGACCTCCAACGTCGGGGCGGAGATGATCAAGAAGCAGACCTCGCTCGGCTTCCAACTCAAGCGCGACGAGGTCGAGGAAGAGCGCCTGTCTTACGACGATATGCGCAAGAAGCTGACCGAATCGCTCAAGAAGGTTTTCCGCCCCGAGTTCATCAACCGGGTGGACAGCATCGTGGTCTTCCGCTCGCTCAACAAGGAAGACATCCAGCAGATCGTCTCGCTCGAACTGGACAAAGTGGCCGGCCGCCTGGCGGACAACAACATCCACCTGACGGCTACGCCCGAGGCCCTGTCCCTGCTGGCCGACCTGGGCTTCGACCCCGAGATGGGCGCCCGCCCGCTCAAGCGGGTCATCCAGCAGCGGGTGGAGGACAAACTGTCCGATGCGGTGCTCTCCGGCGCTTTCGTGGACGGCGACCACGTGCTGGTGGACCTGGACGCTGAGGGCGAGATCACCCTGGCCCGCGCCCCGGCTCCCGAACCCGAGCCTGCGGCGTAAATCCGAATGTCATCCTGGTAGGGGCAGACGGTGAAATCAACGAAATATTTCAAGACCAGCGTACTTTCCCGTCGCCCCTATCTCAAAGAAGAATGGATTGGGTATGTGCTCGAAAATCCAATCCGCACAGAAACGCAAGACAACGGTCGGATTCGGTATTGGGCTTATATCGAGGAATTAAGCAAATACTTGCGTGTGGTTACTGAGCCGGATGGCAAAACCATCCATAATGCCTTTCCAGACCGCGGCTTTAAGCCGTAGGAGGCAGTTGTGAATTTCGAGTATCATCCAGAAACCGATATGCTATATATCAAGTTAACCACTGGCATAAGCATTGAATCTGAGGAAATTTCCCCTGGTGTAGTGGTTGACTATGATGAAAATAACCGCGCCATCGGGATCGAGATAGAAGATGCCAGCAAATTCATCGACCTGTCCCGTCTCGAATTGACCGCCATGCCAATTGTCAACTTGGTGATTAGCGAGCGAATACCAACGGGTGCATAAGAGCAAAAGAACGGCTTTCGGGGCAGGTTCCTGACCTGCCCCTACTTTTGTTAATCCTTTCGTAATAATTAATTGCCGGGACACAGCGTCTACAGGGTAGAAAATCCAAGCATTCTTGAAAGGAATATCTTATGGGTACACAAATCGCAACCCTGGCCGGCGGATGCTTCTGGTGCCTGGAGGCCGTCTTCGATCAACTCAGGGGCGTCCAATCGGTCGAATCCGGTTATTCCGGCGGGCACGTCCCGGATCCCAGCTACCACGAAGTCTGTGACGGGAGGACCGGCCACGCCGAGGCGATCCAGATCACTTTCGACCCGGACGAGGTCTCGTTCGCCGACCTGCTGCGGGTCTTCTTCGCCATCCACGACCCGACCACCCTCAACCGCCAGGGCGCGGACGTGGGCACGCAGTACCGTTCGGCCATTTTCTTCCACGACGACCAGCAGAAACGGGCCGCCGAGGAGGTCATCCGGGAGATCGAGGCGGCGGGCATCTGGGACGGTCCCATTGTGACCGAAGTGACGTCCTTCGACAGGTTCTACACGGCCGAGACGTACCACCAGGAGTATTTCGCCAACAATCCCTTCCAGCCTTACTGCCAGGTGGTGATCGCGCCCAAGGTCTCAAAGTTTCGCAAGCAGTTTGTGGACCGGTTGAAGAAGTAGGGTTTTACCTTCTTCGCGGTTACAATTTCCCCTGATGGAAAACACCCCCACCTTTTTCGTGCGCGGCCTCCCGATCTACGGCGAGGCGATCCTTTCGCCGATGGACGGTTTCTCGGACTGGCCGTTCCGCTCGTTGTGCCGCGAGCTGGGTTCGGCCATGTCGTACACCGAGTTCGTCCAGGCGCGGGACGTGCTGACCCGGCCGCGTTACGTGGAAGAAAAACTGGCCTTCGACGACTCCGAGCGCCCGGTGGCCTTCCAACTTTACGGCGACGACCCGGACGAAATCGTCGAGGCGGCCCTGCGGGTCCGCGCGAAAAGCCCGGACGTGATTGACGTCAACATGGGCTGCCCGGCCAAATCCGTCGCCAACCGCGGCGCGGGTGTGGGGATGATGCGTTCTCCGCTCAAGATCGCCCGCACTTTCCGCAAGCTGACCGCCGCCCTCGACATCCCGGTCACGGGCAAGATCCGCCTGGGCTGGGACGACTGCCGCTCGTACCGGCTGGTGGCCCGCATCGTCGAGGAGGAGGGCGGCTCGCTGGTCGCCATCCACGGGCGGACGAAGGAACAGGGCTACGGCGGGCGGGCGGATTGGGACGCCATCGCCGAGGTCAGGCAACTGGTCAAGATCCCGGTCATCGGCAACGGGGACGTGCGGAGTGTGGCCGACATCCGGCGGCTGAAAGAGTACACCGGCTGCCAGGCGGTCATGATCGGGCGCGGGGCCATCGGCAACCCGTGGATCTTTTCCGGCCTCGACCGGGAGCAGGTCCCGCCGGAGCGGGTGCGGCACATGATCGAACAGCACCTGGCGCGCAGCCTGTCCTTTTACGGCCCGAGGCTGGGCCTGGAACTGTTCCGCAAGCACGCGGTGGGCTACCTGGAAAGCTTTGGACTGCCGCGCGATAAAAGAAAGGAACTCCTGACCCGCACAAGGGCCGAGGAGTTCCTGGAATTGTTGGACCAGGTTTCGGTGGGGGCTATTGGATAACCGAGGTCAATACTGCAATACCAACTCCCCTGTAGCAACATCCAGGCCGTAGAGCCGGGTCTCCAGGATGAAATAGACCACGTCCCCCTGCCAGCCGATCACCTCGGGGGCGGCGTAGGAATCGGCGGTGATCTCGGTGAGAGCGACCGTTTTCTGCCCCGAACCGCTGCCGTCCAGGGTGTCAATGGTTTCGATGGTAATGCCGTTGGGGGCCGCCTGGAATTTCAGCAAGACCAGGGCGTCCGGGGTGATGCGCGAGGTCCAGGCAGCTTCGCCTGCCCCGATCGTGCTCACGACCCTGAACGGCGCGTCGATGGGCCTGGCGTTCGCCGGCGAGACCTGCCACCGGCTCCTCCCGGTGGCGGCATCCAGCCCCCAGATCTCGAAGCCCTCCGGCCCGTGGATCCGGCGGACCATGGCGACCAGGGTGTCGCCGGAGGCGGACAGCGGCGCGAGGGCGTAGTTGTAACTGGCCAGCACCACGCGCAGGCTCCCGGTCTGCTTCTCGACCGCGAACAACCGGTTCTCGTAACTGAAATAGAACGTGGTCTCGCCCATGACCGCATTGAAGCCGTAATTGCTCAGGAGGAACCCTTCGTCCTCCGCGACGGCCTGCCAAATCATTTCCCCGTTATCCAGATCGTATCGCTGGACACACCCCTGCAACAACCCGAAGACCAGGTAGAGTGAATTTTCCGCTTCGTCGTAGGCTATGCCCGAATCGGACTCCAGCTTCTCGACCCGGGGCTGGCCTGTCTGGCAGAGGGGCGTGATGACGCGCTCCTGGCCGCCGTCAACCGGATCGAAGAAAATAAGGCTGTAATCATTGCTCTCGTTGGTGTAGTCCACGTAAGCCAGCGCATCGCCAAAAAGCCAGAGACCGCGGAAGAAGCCCCGCAACTGCTTGCGCCAGGCGAGTTCCCCGCTCTGGGTGTCGTAAGCCTGGAGCGACCGGTCAACCGTCAGGGCGAGCACGTAGCCGTCACGGGCGAGGATGGTATTCTCGCCGAGGTCCAGTTTGCCGGGCATTTCCACCTGCCAGGCCAGCTTGCCGTTATCGCTGTCGTAAGCGAACAGGGCTTCCCGGCTGGCGACGAAGACCAGGCCGCCGTCCGACAGCACGGTATCCACGGGGCTGCCTTCAGGCAGGGGCTTCGTCGTCCATTCCAGCCGGCCGGTCGCGCCGTCGAACCTGCCGATCAGTTTGTTCTCACTCCGGGTATCGGTGAGGGGCAAAACGACATCGGGCAGGGCGCCGGCTTCCGAATCCAGCAGGATGGCCGGGCTGTGGGCCTCCAGGCGCGGCATCAGGGGACTGTCTGGCTGCAAAAGCGCAAAAGCCAGGATTCCCAGGACGACGGCCAGGATGGTCAGCGGGATGGCGAGGCCGAGCCAGCGGGCGGGACTCGCCGCAGCTTTGACTTCCTGAACGGGTTGGGCTTCCACCGTCTCATCCCGGACCCGGGGCCTGCTCTCCGTTTCCTGGCGTTGACCGGCCTCGATCAGGTCAACCGCCTGCTTCGCCCGCTCCAGGCTGACCTCGTAGCGTTCGCGGTACTCCTTGATCGCCTCGACCTTGTTCCCCGCCCGGACCAGTTCCGTTATCCCGTCCGGGAGGCCGGTTGGCCCGCCTGCCGCGTCGAGCAGGGTGATGCCCCCGCAAGAACCGCAACGGACCAGCGGGGGATCGCTCTCCGGTTCGAGCGGCGCGCCGCAGGTTGGGCAGTCAAGGGTCTTGGGTGCAGCTTCGGACATGGGTTCTCCACACAACGGAAAAGGTGACGATGTGCCATATTATCCCACAAGTTCACCGGCCACAATTTTCACGCGCAAGGCGGGGACGGCCCTACTGGTACTTCATCACCAGTTGGCCCGTGGCCACGTCCAGGGCATAGATGCGCGTATCGAGGATGAAATAGATTTCCGTCCCATGCCAGCCAATGACCGTGGGGATCGAGTAGAAATCGCCGGACACTTCCTTCATGGGAATGGCCGTCTCGCCCAGGCTGGAACCGCTGGCAGGATCGAAAGTCTTCAAGACCAGTTGGTTGGGTTCGGCCTGGAACTCGATCAGGAGCAAGCCCGCGGGAGTCAGCTTCCAGGTCCAGCCCGATTCGTCCGAATCGATCAGGCCGGACATCTCGTTGGGCGGGTCCACCGGGCCGGCATCCTCCGGGACCAGTTGCCAGGTCCGCTCACCGGAGCCGGGATCCAGGCCCCAGAGTTCGAACCGCTCCGAGCCTTTCGTGCGGCGGGCGCGAAGGACCAGGGTCTCGCCGTCCAGGGCCAGCGGGGCCAGGTCATAGGAATCGTCCTCGGTCAGCAGATCCAGCTTCCCGGTCTGCTTGTCGAGGGCGAACAAACGGCCCTGGTCGCCGAAATAGAGCGTGGATGGGGTCTGGACGTGGTTGAACCCGTAAAAGGAGATGTTGAACGCCTCGTCCGAGCGGGACTCCCAGGCCAGTTGTCCGCTGCCCAGGTCGTAACGCTGGATGCAGCCGAAGGATGACCCGAAGGCCAGGTAGAGGGCGTTGGCGGCTTCATCGTAGACGAGACCCGAGTCGTTGTCCAGGTTTTCCTCCCACAGATCCGACGATTTGCAGACCGGGAAGATGACCCGCTCTTCGCGGCCGCTCGCCGAGTCGAGCAGGAACACGTTCAGGTCGTATCCATCCGGGACGTAATCGAGGAGCACCAGCCGGCCGTCCATCACGCGCAGGCCGCGGGCGTAGCTCAGCAGCGGGCGGCTCCAGGCCAGTTGGCCGGTGTCGGCCGCGTAAGCCTGGACCGAGCGGTCCATGGTCATCACGATCACCAGCCCGCCGGCGAGGATCAGGTTGTCCTCGCCCGAATCCAGTTTGTCGGGCAGGATGGCCGTCCAGGCCGGGCTGCCGTCCCCGGCGTCGAAGGCCAGCAGGTTTGCCTCGACCGCCGCGTAGACGCGCTCGCCGTCGCTGGCCATTTCGTCCACGTACCCCTCGCCGGGCAGGTCGCCGGTCGTCCAGGCCAGGCTGCCGTCTGCCCGGTTGACCCGGCCGATCACCCGGGTCTCGTCGCTGACGTTGTAGAACATGGCAACCACGTCCGGGGGTGCGCCCTGGGCGGCGGGCAGGGTGAGGGCAGGGTTGACGGCCACCATGCGCGGGACGAAAGGCCCGCCGGGTTGGAGCATGACGAAGCCGATGATCCCGCCCACCAGGAGCAGGACGATACTTGTGATGGCGCAGCCAATCCAGGCCCCGGTGGCGGTGGCCGCCGCAGCCGCGCCGCTGACCTTCACCGCAACCTTGGCCGCCTCCTGCACCTGGAAGCCGGCTTCCGGCTCCAGCAGGTTGCCCGCCTCGATCTGCTCGACCGCGTATTTGGCCCGCGCCAGGCTGACGTCGTAGAGTTCGCGGTAGCGTTTGATGGCTTCCAGTTTGTTCCCCGCCCGGATCAACTGCACGATCTCGTCCGGCACCCCGGCGGGTTTCGGCAGACCGGTTTCGCCCGGTTTTTCGGGTTTGAGGGCGTCAATCACGACCACGTTCTGGCAGAACTTACAGCGCACGACCGCGCGGGAACCGTCATAATCCAGCGGCGCGCCGCAGGTTGGGCAGTCGAGGGTTTTGGGGGTGGGGTCGGGCATGGGAGGTCTCCGGGAGGGTGGGTTATAAGGAGCGTCTATTTTCGGGCAAACTCGTCAATAATTTTGTGTGGTCCGGCGGCCAGAAGGTAATAAGAATCCCCGCCTTGCCGGAAAATGCAACGGTAAGACCGGTCAATGTAGAATTCCCAGTATGATGTGCCTTGAATGCGGTGAATTTGGAGGGACGGATGCTTTGGGTTTTCAGCGAGAAACCGAATTTGTTTCTTGAGTTTTTTCTGGACCGCGAGCGGTAAAGCCTTGTAATCATTCCGCAGCCGCTCGGTGAGAATGATCTCACTCATCCAGCCAATCCAGGGCTTTGTCTATGTTTTCCGGTCTCACGCGATAGACGCGCCCGGCTTCGATATCTGCTTCGGCCTCGCGAATGCGGTTCTGCCATTCACGAGTTACGAAATAGGACTGCTTGTTGTGCGCCAGTTCCCTCAAAAAGACCTCAAGCCGCAAAAAAGTCTCATAACTCATTAAGACTTCTTTTGCCTTGCCGTCTTTGTCGAAGAAAATCTTCACATCGTCCAAAGAAAGTTCGCTCATTCCTGCTCCGATAACTGGATGCCAAAACCGTTTCTCCAATTATACCCAGGGCGGTCGAAAATTGCGCTTTTTTAGAAGCAAGGGAGCGCAATTTTCGACTGGGGGTATTATATAATACTCTTGTTCTATACTCTCTCTCCCTGTGTTTTTATCAAGGTGACGATTATGGCAAAAACCCAAACCCGCTACGTCTGCCAGCAGTGCGGACGCGTCTCGGCCAGTTACATGGGACGCTGCCCGCAGTGCGGCGAATACAACACGATGACCGAGGAGATCGTCCATGCCGAGCCGGTGACGAAAGGCAAGTCGGCGGTGCGCGGCCTGACCGGGAGGTCGCAGCCGCGCCCGATCGGCGAGGTCAGCGGCGAGGAGGAAGACCGCGTCCCGGTGCCGATCGGCGAGTTCTCGCGCGTCCTGGGCGGCGGGATCGTGCCCGGCTCGATCGTGCTGGTCGGCGGCGACCCCGGCATTGGCAAATCCACGCTGATGCTGCAACTGGCAATGGACATGGCCGCCAGCCAGCGGGTGCTGTACGTCTCGGGTGAGGAATCCGAGCGGCAGATCAAGATGCGCGCCATGCGGCTGATCGCCGGGACGGACGGCCGCTCACCCCTGCCGCCCAACCTGCTCCTGGTCACGGAAACCAATCTCGAAACCATCCTCAACCACGTCCGCGAAACCCAGCCGGACCTGCTGATCGTCGACTCGATCCAGACCGTGTATCTCTCGGAGCTGGATTCGTCGGCGGGGTCGGTCTCGCAGGTGCGCGAATGTTCGTCGCAGTTGCGAGAGCTGGCCAAATCCAGCGGCATCTCGGTCTTCGTCATCGGCCACGTCACCAAGGAGGGCCAGATCGCCGGGCCGCGCGTGCTCGAACACATCGTGGACACGGTGCTTTACCTCGAAGGCGATCGCTTCCAGGCTTACCGGCTGCTGCGCTCGGTCAAGAACCGTTTCGGGGCCACCGCCGAGGTGGGCGTGTTCGAGATGCGCGAGCGCGGCCTGGTCGAAGTCACCAACCCGTCCGAGGCCTTCCTGGCCGAGCGGATGGTCAATGCCCCCGGTTCGGCCATCGCGGTGACGATGGAAGGCACCCGTCCGCTGCTGGTGGAGGTGCAGGGCCTGACCTCCCCGACCCAGTTCGGCAACGCCCGCCGCACCCCCAACGGCGTGGACTACAACCGCCTGCTGATGATCGCGGCCGTGCTGACCCGCCGCATGGGGTTGCGACTGGCCGAGCAG
The DNA here is from genome assembly GCA_049324115.1 of Chloroflexota bacterium. Lineage (GTDB taxonomy): Bacteria > Chloroflexota > Anaerolineae > Anaerolineales > Villigracilaceae > UBA5796. The sequence goes on along the minus strand of JBMOMN010000020.1, from coordinate 86,581 downwards.
GACATCTTCGTCAACGTGGTCGGCGGGCTGAAAATAGACGAACCGGCCGCGGACCTGGCTGTTGCGGCCGCGGTCGCCTCATCCATGCGGGACGTGTCGGTGCGGGCCGACACGGTGATGATCGGCGAGCTTGGCCTGGCGGGCGAGCTGCGCATGCCCGGACAGATGATGCTGCGCCTGCGCGAAGCCGGGAAACTGGGCTTCAAGTCTGCCATCGTCCCCAAACGGCTGCGCCAGGGCGAACCCTGGCCGCAGACGATCGAGATCATCGAGGCCCGTTCGATCCAGCAGGCGCTCGAACTGGCGATGGCGCTGGAGCGCCAAAAGCCGAAGGGGCGCGAAACTGCTTGATATGAAAACCGCCACACCGACCCGGCAACTCCCCGAAGGATACAGCCTCACTTATTCCCTGCACCTGAAAGCGGACAAATCTGCGCTGTTTTGGATGCAGGTCGCCACGATCCCGGTCTTCATCCTGTCTGCCTGGTTCTTCGCCTGGCTGGTGCTCGAATTTCGTTTCGACGCGTTCCTCGGAATCGGCCGCTTCAATAACGTGGCTTTGCTGATCGGATTGGTGGCGGTCAATTTGATCGTCCTCGTCGTCCACGAACTGGCTCACGGGTTGTTCATCTGGGTCTTCACCCGCCACAGGCCGGTCTATGGCTGGCACTGGTTCTACGCTTACGCCGGCGCGCCGGACTGGTATTTCGACAAATTGCGCTATATCGTCATCGCCCTGGCCCCGCTGGTGTTGATCTCCACGGTGGGAGTCGCCTTGATCCTGGTCAGCCCCGCGCCGGTGGTGTTGTTTTTACTGGGGATTGCCGTTTTCAATGCGACCGGGGCGGTCGGGGACCTCTGGCTGGTGTTGAAGTCGCTCTTCGAGCCGGATGACGTGCTCATCCGGGATACCGGCGACGGGTTCGAGTTCTACCGGCGGGGATAGGGTCCGGGAATTTTGGGGGTGGGACAGGGTTTCCATAACGGGAGCAGGCCCCGGGTCCCGCGCGCAACGCCCGGAAAAGTCCCCCGTATGTCCTGGTAGACTTTTCCCAAGGAGAATCCCCATGTTACCCAAAATTTTCGCGTTCGTCACAGTGCTCGCCCTGGCCACCCTGGCCTGCGGCGTCCAGATCAACCCGCCCGCCACGCCCGGGCCGGATGTCACCGAAACCATCAACGTTCCCGTGCCGGAGGGTGAGGGCGTGAGCCTGAGACTGGAATTCGGGGCGGGCAAGCTGACCCTGGCTCCCGGCGCGGCGACCGCCCTGGTGGAGGGGACGGCCACTTACAACATCCCCGACCTGAAGCCCGACATCCAGACCAGCGGCAGCCGCGTGACGATGAGCGTCGGCAAGTACCAGGCGCAGAACTTTCCCCGTTTCAATAATCTCAAGAACGTCTGGGACCTGCGGCTTGGCGCGGCCCCGATGGACCTGACCATCGCCGCCGGGGCTTACGAGGCCGATTACGATTTCGGCGGCCTGGCGCTGACCAACCTGACCGTCCAGGACGGCGCTTCGGACGTGGAGCTTGGCTTTTCCTCGCCCAACCAGGCCGAAATGGCGGTGCTGCGTTACGAGACCGGCGCTTCCACGGTCAAGTTGAGCGGCCTGTCGAACGCCAATTTCTCCACCATGATCTTCCAGGGCGGGGCGGGCAACTATTCCCTGGATTTCTCCGGTGAGGTGCAGCGCGAAGCGACCATTTCGGTCGAGACCGGCGTCAGCAACCTGACCCTGATCGTCCCGGACGGCGTGAACGCCCGGCTGACCATCGAAGGCAGCCTGTCGAACGTCACCAGCGGCAGCGGCTGGGATAAGGACGGGAACACCTACACCCACGCCGGCGAGGGGCCGCTGCTGACTTTCGTGATCGAGATCGGCGCCGGGAACCTGATCCTGGAATAAGGCCCGGAACATTTCGGCTTCGCTTCGCCCAGGCCTTTGGCCTGTCTGCCGGGGCGGGAGTTATGCTCCTGCCCCGGCCTTTTATCACCCAAATCGGAGTAAAAGGTCATATTTTATCCATGACCTCCATCACTTGTCTTGCAATTTATCTCACAATAAAATATCATAAGCAGGTAAAATTTACCCACATTAGCAGAGAGGTCGCCATGCAAATCACCCGACAAGCCGATTACGCCGTGAGAGCCGTTTTACATCTTTCCCGCCAGGGGATGGGGGAACGCGCCGCCACCAGCCAGATTGCCCAGGAACAGCACATCCCACCCTCGTTCCTGGCCAAGATCATTTCGCAGTTGTCCATTGCCGGACTGCTGCATACTTCGCGCGGGGCGCGCGGCGGCGTGATGCTGGCGCGTGAGCCGGGCGACATCACGCTGCTCGAAGTCATCGAGGCGATAGACGGCCCGATCCAGTTGAACGAGTGCGTCGGCGAAACCGGCATGTGCCTCTTCGATGCTGATTGCCCGCTCAAGCCGGTCTGGTGCGAGGCCCAGGAGGAACTGGTCACGCGGCTGAAAGGCACCAATTTCGCTACCCTGCTGGCGCAGAACGGCCATGCTGTAGCGTCATAATTTTTGCCCACATAGCCTTGCTGAGAGCCTGCTCCCGGATTGTGGAGCGGGCTTTTTCATAACCCATATTACAGCGCAAAGTTGGCCGCGCTGCATACAATGTGCCCAAACCGTCCACGAATAAAGTCAATTTTGACCCGCCGGTTGGTTAAAAACGTGTTGCGCACATTCCCCGGCGCCGTGTCCGGGCACGTCCCGCCCCCGCCCCCGCCGCCTTGATCCACACAGCACGTCCCCGGCCCGATATAAGCGGTTGACGACTTGCAATTATTGGCAATCGTCGCATCAGCATCGCACTCTTTTCCGGTATAGCCATCTATGATCACCGTTTGCCTATCATAGCGGCACTCACTGTTACAAGGAGGATACAACGTCCCCCATCTTTGCACGCAATACATTTTATTCTCTGGATTATTCGGCTCACAAACCCACGGCACATTGACCGGCCGGCCGCTGTCGCAATCCTCCGGCAAACAGGCCGCCGCCGACCACACCTTGCCCGGCCACAGCAAACCAAATAAAAACGCCAGCAAAACCAGTCTAATTTTCATACAGCTCTTTAGATAAACTAACCACCGGCACAATGATTTCCGCATAGTCCTGCTTTTGCAGTTGTTCCTGCACGGTCGCTTTAAACGGCTGGTCAGCCAAAATCCTGGTCAGCTGGCACAATTCTAGGAAATTCTCAGCCACACTGTTACAATCATTCAGGTTTAAATTCCCGGGCACAGCATTAATATACTCCGCCCTAACCTGCTCACCTTTTTTAAAACCAGTTAAATTAACTGTTTTCCCTAGCACCAAAGTGGCAGTTCTTTTATCTCCAGCTAAATCCGGCCATTCCACTTTAACTAAATTCCTGCCGTCTTCCTGTTTAAAACTTTTAATTATTGGCTGAAAATTCCTAAACTCCCACCTGATTCGCCCGGCCACAGTCGCAAACTGCCGGGAAAACACCGGCTTTAACACCTGCCCCTGCTTTACGGTTCTTATCTGCCAGCCCAAATACCCAATCACCAACCCCAAAACCACCATCAACCCCACCAATAAACCCAACCATCTATTTTTTCCCATTAAATAATCTTAACTAAATCTGACTCAAAACTCAATATTTAATATTTAAAGGAATTCAAATAAATTATCCATGTTGGCAATATAGTTCCATCAGGTAAAACATTATTTCGTACATCAATTCCCTGCGCTTCAACCAACCCTTGTCCATGAACAGTTGATTCTTTAATGCCTACACCTAACAACATCTCAAATTGTTGTCCCTCCTCAAGTAATCCTAAAAACTCCTGAATTGATGCCAATTTATTCCCACCATCACCATCACTAATATAAAGCAGTGGCAAATTATAAGAAGCACTCCCTTTAAATTGATTGCCATTTTGATCAAATAGTCCTAGTGACACAAAAAAATGCTTAATTATCTTGGAATCGTTCTGATCAGGAATTAATACTGGCAATCCTACCACTTTCCATTCCTGACCTAATAATGTCATAGGAAATTCCTGAGGGGTCACACTTTCAACCACTGGATAAATAAATTGTGATTCATTTCCTACACTGTCAATCTTAGTCATCCCCCAAAATTTATGATCAGCGTCGGCGATCAATTTTTCCGCCGCCATTTTCCAGCCGCCGTTGCCGTCCGGCTCGTACCAGGGCTGGCCATTGACCACAATCTGCCCCTGGTCGTTTTCCGTCACCGCCGCATCTTTGGGGATGGCGTTTCTCTGATCATCCGTCAGCCACGACAAATCCGGGGTGGAGGTGGGTGTAATGGTCGGGGTTGACGTAATCGTCGGTGAGGGCATGAGGGTCGGGGTTTGCGAGGGGGTTAAAGTGACTTGCGGCGTGACCGTCACTGGAAGGGTGGCCACCGGGCCGCAGGCGCTCGAAAACAAAACGACAGACAGCACAAGAAGGGTGTTTCGAAAAGCAGTTGACATGCGGTATCCTTTCCCACGCTTACATTATACAGAAGAACGTCCCGCAGGTTGCTATCAATAAAACCTCCGGGATGGTTTCAACTGAAATGAAACACACCCTTATCTTTTTTGCAGTGGACTCAACAATGACCGGTCGTATAATTACTTTATCCGTAATTTCCATAAGGAGCATCCATGTCCAACCCTCGTATCGTGCGCGCCCCGCGCGGCGCGGAATTGACCTGCAAGAACTGGCTGATCGAAGCCCCCTACCGCATGATCCAGAACAACCTCGACCCCGAAGTGGCCGAAATCCCCGAAAAGCTGGTCGTCTACGGCGGGCGCGGCCAAGCGGCCCGGGACTGGGAGTCGTTCGACGCCATCCTGGAGTCGCTCAAGAATCTGGATGAAGACGAAACCCTGCTGGTCCAGTCCGGCAAGCCGGTGGTCGTCTTCAAATCGCACAAGGACGCGCCCAGGGTGCTGATCGCCAACTCCAACCTGGTCCCGCACTGGGCCACCTGGGAACACTTCGACGAACTCGCCGCCAAAGGGCTGATCATGTACGGGCAGATGACCGCCGGGTCGTGGATCTACATCGGCACGCAGGGCATCTTGCAGGGCACTTACGAGACCTTCGGGGCGCTGGCGAAGAAACGCGGCTGGGCCTCGCTCAAAGGAAAATTCGTCCTCACTGCCGGCCTGGGCGGGATGGGCGGCGCCCAGCCATTAGCGATCACCATGAACGAAGGCGTCGGCCTGGTCGTGGAAGTGGACCCGGAGCGGGCCGAACGCCGCCGGGTGATCGGCTATGTGGACCAGGTGGTGGATAACCTCGAGGAGGGGATGACGCTGGTCGAGGAGGCTCAGGCCGCGGGTCGTCCGCTTTCGGTGGGGCTGATCGGCAACGCCGCCGACGTATATTCCGAGCTGGCGGCGCGCGGCGTCATCCCGGACGTGGTCACCGACCAGACCTCGGCCCACGAAGCGCTGATGTACGTCCCCTCCGGTTTATCCGTGGCTGCCGCCGACGAACTGCGCCGGTCCGACCCGAAGCGCTACAAGGAAATGGCCATGGCTTCGATGGCGAAGCACGTCCGGGCCATGCTGGCTTTCCAGCGGGCTGGGGCGGAGGTATTCGACTACGGCAACAATCTGCGCCAGCAGGCTTTCGATTACGGCGTGACGGATGCCTTCGAGTTCCCCGGCTTCGTCCCGGCCTACATCCGCCCGCTGTTCTGCGAGGGCAAGGGACCCTTCCGCTGGGTGGCGCTCTCCGGCGACCCGGAAGATATCTACAAAACCGACCAGGCCATCCTGGACCTCTTCCCCGAAGACGACCACCTGCGCCGCTGGCTGACGATGGCCCGCGAAAAGGTCCCGTTCCAGGGACTGCCGAGCCGCATCTGCTGGCTGGGCTACGGCGAACGGGCCAAAGCCGGGCTGAAATTCAACGAGTTGGTGGCGGACGGGACCCTGAAAGCGCCCATCGTCATCGGGCGGGACCACCTCGACAGCGGCTCGGTCGCCTCGCCCAACCGTGAGACCGAAGGCATGAAAGACGGCTCGGATGCCATCTCGGACTGGGCCATCCTGAACGCCCTGATCAACGCCGTGGGCGGGGCGACCTGGGTCTCGTTCCATCACGGCGGCGGGGTCGGGATCGGGTACAGCCAGCACGCCGGGCAGGTGATCGTGGCTGACGGCACGCCCGAGGCCGCGGCCCGTCTCGAGCGGGTGCTGACCACGGATCCCGGCATGGGCGTCGTCCGTCACGCCGACGCGGGTTACGACGAGGCCATCGCCGCCGCCAAACACCACGGGATCAAGATGCCGATGCTAAGGAAGTAGAGAGCAGGGAGTAGAGAACAGTCGGGGCGGACCTTGCGTCCGCCCTTTTTGATTCCTGCTTTGTATTTTGGCTTTGTAATTGTTTATGGGTTTGTAAATAATTTTGATTTTGTTATTGACAATTTTTAAATATTATCTATAATGGTTTTATAATCACAAAGAGAGTTTGGCATTTCCAAATATCCATTGAAAGGATTGCCCTGTGGAAACAATCAAGAAAGCTCCCCTGCTGACCAAGACCCTTATCATCCTGTTGTTCAGCATGATCATGGCCAACATCGGCGGGCAGATGTACGGGCCTCTGCTGCCGCTCTACGTCCAGGACCTGGGCGCCAACGTGACCCAGATCGGCATCTTCTTCACAATCTCGATGATTGCTCCGTTGTTCTTCCAGATCATGGGCGGCTGGATCTCGGACTCGATCGGCCGCGTCCAGGCGATGGCGATCGGCAGCCTGTCCGGGCTGGCGGGATACATCATCTTCACCATCGCGCCCAACTGGGGCTGGCTGTTGCTCGCCATGGTTGGGCTTTCGATGGCGATGTCCTTCGTCGGGCCAAGTTTCAATGCCTTCGTAGCCGAGGAATCCGCCGAAGAATCGCGCGGCAAGGTCTTTGGCATCGTCCAGGGCATCTTCCTGGTGGTGGGCGTGATCGGGGGACCGCTGGGCGGTTTCCTGGCTGATAATTACGGGTTCCGGTTGATGTTCGGCGTGGGCGCATTCCTTTACGGGATTGCCACGGCTATCCGGGTTGGGATGGCCCGCAAGATCCGCCTCCAGCAGGCCACCCCGACCGAGAAACCCACCCTGGCCGGGCTGAAAGTCAGCCTGAAAGCCATCATCACCCTGCTGACCGCCGGAGGCGTGGTCACATGGATCTTCCTGTCCGACGGCGTGGGCGACGTGACCTTCAGCATGGTCGGGAACCTCTTCCCGCTCTACCTGAACAACATCGCCGGGATCAGCATGACCCAGCTCGGCACGTTGAGCGCGATCGCCTCGGTGGCGACCATGGTCTTCATCGCCCTGGGCGGCGCGCTCTCGGACAAATACGGCGAACGGGTCGGGATCGTGCTGGGCAACCTGTTGATCGGCGCGGCCATCTTCATCATGCTCAATGCCGGCATATTCACGGTCTTCATCGCCGCCTGGGTCCTGCTCGGCATCGGCCAGGCGCTGGTCGGGCCGGCCTACAACTCGCTGATCTCCAAAGCCGTCCCGGAGAAGGTGCGCGGCACGGCCTTCGGCTTCTTCTCCAGCAGCCTGGGATTGATCTCGTTGCCCTCGCCCTACATCGGCACGCTCTTATGGGAAACCTTCGGGCCGAAGGTGCCCTTCTACGTGCCGCTGGTGGCGATGATGCTGATGCTGCCGGTCATCTGGGTCAAGTTCCGCCTGCCCAAAGCGGACAAGACCGCCGGGCCGGACGCGCTCGAAACCGGGACCGTCCCGGCAACGTCAGATTGAAAAGAGGCGACCCGTTTGGGTCGCCTTCTTTTACTGCGCCGTATTGCCCCCGTCAACCAGCAATAAATGGCCCGTCACGAAGGATGACTCGTCCGAGGCGAGGAACAATACCGCCCGGGCGATCTCTTCGGGACGGGCGAACCGTTTCATGGGGATGGTCGCAGCGGACTCAGCCAGGGCCTGCTCCCGCGTCACCGGGTCTGACCCTGCGAAATAGCCTGATTCCACCCACCGCTCGACGAAAGTATCTCCCGGACAAACCGCGTTGACCCGTATCCCCTCGTGGGCGTGGTCGAGGGCCATCGAACGGGTCATCTGCGCCACCGCGCCCTTGCTGACGGCGTAAGGGAGGGCGTCCCTGGCGCCGACCACCGCCCAATCCGAGGCGTTGTTGACGATGACTCCCTTGCCCTGGGCGCGCATGACCGGGATGACCAGCCGCGACATGCGCCAAACGGCGGTCACGTTGATGGCCAGGGTCTGCTGCCAATCCCCCTCGCTGACGGTTTCCGCCGTGCCGCCGGTCACGATGCCCGCGTTGTTGAACAGGATGTCCACGCGCCCGAACTCGGCCAGGGTCCGCTCGATGACGCGGGAGCAGGCCGCCGGGTCGGTGTGATCCGCCTGGACGAACCGGCAGACGCCTCCCAAAGCCCGGATAGCGGATTCGACCTTTTCGCCGCGATCCTGCCTGCGTCCGGTAATGACCACCTTCGCGCCCTCGGACGCAAACAACCGGGCCGTGGCTTCGCCAATGCCGGAGGTGGCCCCGGTGATAATGGCGACGCGGTCCTGGAGTCTTGAAGTCATAAGTCTCTCTTGCGATGACCGTAAAACGATGCGCTCAATCCGGGGCGTTCAGGTATTTCAACCCCGAGCCCGTATTGAATATGACGATCCGTTCTTCGGGATGCACCCAGCCTTGCCTGGCCAGTTCTTTGAGCGCGGCCAGGGTCGAAGCGCCTTCGGGCGCGGCGAAAATTCCTTCCATGACCCCGAGTTGGTGTTGGGCTTCGAGGATCGCCTCGTCGCTGACTGCGACTGCGGTGCCTTCGCTCTCATAAATATCGTGGAGGATGAGGTGGTCGGCAAAACTTTTGGGGACGCGCAGGCCCGAGGCGATGGTGCGGGCGTTGAGCCAGAAATCGCAAAACGATGCCCCCTTTTCGAACGCCCGGACGACCGGCGCGCATCCCTCCGCCTGCACAGAGACCATGCGCGGTCGTTTGGCGCTTTCGAGCCAGCCCAATCTTGCAAGTTCATCGAATGCCTTCCACATCCCGACCAGTCCTGTCCCGCCGCCGGTGGGATAAATGATCACGTCCGGCAACTCCCAGCCGAATGATTCAGCCAGTTCGTAACCCATGATCTTTTTCCCTTCCACGCGGTAAGGCTCTTTGAACGTGGAAAGGTCGAACCAGCCTTCTTCACGCGCTTTTTCGCCTGCCAGGCCGGCAGCATCGCTGATGATGCCGTTGACCAGGACGACCTCCGCGCCTGCCATGCGGCTCTCTTCGATGTTGGCAAACGGCGTGTCCTTGGGCATGAAGATGGAGGCCCGCAGTCCCGCCCGCGCCGCGTAAGCGGCCATGGCGCCGCCCGCATTCCCGGCGGTGGGGATGATGACTTTTTCTATACCGAGTTCCCTGGCTTTGGACACTGCGGCGGCCAACCCGCGCGCCTTGAACGAACCGGTTGGATTGCTGCTCTCATCCTTGACGTAGAGTCTGGCCAGCCCCAATTCGCGGCCGAGGCGAGGCAGGGAAAGCAGGGGGGTATCCCCCTCGCCCAGGAAGATCTGGTTTTCCTGCTCGATCACCGGGAGCAATTCGCGCCAGCGCCACATGCCTTTTGCGCGTCGGAAAAATTCATCCCGGTCTACGTGATGGCGGACGCGCTCCAGGTCGTACACGGGCAGGAGGGTAGACTGGCATTCCGGGCAAAAGGTGTGGATCTCTTTGTAAGAATATTCCTTGCCGCAGCCCGAACAACGTAAATGGGAAAGATAGGAAAGTGTCATAGGTTTGGCATAAGATACCGCATCAGGGATGGTCGCCGCCTTCTGCAAGCCGTTGCTCCTGGAGTTTATCATGGTTTCTCAGGGCGTTGGAACGAAGGCTTCGACTCGCGCCCACAGCTCGCGGATATTTATCGGCTTGGACATGTAAACGTCACAGCCGGCATCCAGCGCCTTCTCGGCATCACCTTTGAGGGCGTTGGCCGTGATGGCGATGATCGGCACTACGGCCAGCCCGCGCTTGGAGCTTGAACGCAGCCGCCGCGCCACCTCGTACCCGTCAATGTCAGGAAGGTTGATATCCAGCAGGATGAGGTCCACCTGTTCGCATTCGGCAGTCGCAACGCCTTCCAGTCCTTTCATGGCTTTGAGCAGGCGGTAGCCGCGGGCTTCCAGGGCGCGCTGGACCAGCATCATGTTATCCGGGTTGTCCTCGATATATAGGATGTTATTTGTCATAGGAATCTCCTTGTTCGATACTTTTATCTTCGATCACTTGTACGACCTGATCCACGAACCTGCGAGGCGGCAAGGATCCTTTTTGATAGACAGCTTCGATGTGGCCGTTCAACCGCTTTCGCTCGTCAGGCGTGATGTCTTTGGCGCTTACGACGACCACAGGAATATCCTTCGTGCGCGGGTCGAGCTTGAGTTCTTCAACGAATCCGAAACCGTCAATGCCCGGCATGGTCAGGTCCGAGACGATCAGGTCGGGTAATTTCTGCCGCGCCATTGCCAGGCCCTCCCAGCCGTCTTTGGCGTGATAGACGCGATAAGCCTTGTGCCCCTCCAGCAGGCGGCGGATGAGCAGGGCATCGTCCGGGTTGTCATCCACCAGCAAAACGCTCGTAGTCCTTTCGTCCAGGTTTTCGAGGGCGGCCTGCAGCCCTTCACGCGGCGCAGGTGACTGATCCTGGCTGAGATGCACGTCCACCGCCCATTGATCGCCAAGCACGTGCTTTTCGACCGGGAAGGTATGCCCGGTGCAGTTGACGACAACTTTCTCGTCGGGTTTGATGGTCCCATTGCGGATCAACTTCTCAAGCCCCGCGAAGGCCACGGAGGTCGCCGGTTCGACAGCCATTCCTTCGCTTTTGGCAAGGGCGCGCATCGCCGCAAAGGCCTCGGCATCGGTGACAGATTCCATCACGCCGCCGAACTGCTGGATAAGATTCCACAGGTAGGTGTATGCCTTGCCCGGATCGCCCGTGGAAAGGATGATGATGCTCGTTTCCGGGATGACGGCTTCGGCGACATCCTTGCCGGCCTTGAAGGCTTTGACCATCGGCGCGCAGCCCTCGACCTGGATGATGGCGAGTTTGGGGATCCGGTTGATCAAGCCCATCCTGAGAAGTTCCTTGAAACCCTGGTAGACCCCCAGCGGTCCCAGGCCTCCGCTCACGGCCTGGACGTACCAATCGGGCGCGTGCCAGCCGAGCTGTTCGACGATTTCGTAGGCGATGGTCTTCATCGCTTCGCGGGCAGGTATGGAGGTGGCCCCGCGGTCCAGCAGGAGTTGGCGGCGTTGGGCGAACCGGGCCGCGATCTGTTTGGTCTGATCGTAGTTGCCGCTGACCCGGATGACTTCTGCTCCGAAGAGCGCGGCCTCCCGCAGCTTTTCCTGGGGGACGAGGCTGGTCATAAAGACCCAGAGCTTGATCCCCGCCCGGGCGCAGGCGGCGGCGTAGGCGACAGCCGCATTGCCGGTGGATGCGATGACCGCTTCGCGAACATTATTTTCGAGCATGGCCGCGACCGCGCCGGCAGCCTGGCGGTCTTTGAAAGAACTGGTCGGCCCGTAGCGCTCATCCTTTATGAAAACGGAATCATGCCCAAGTCCGGGCGCGAAGCGCTGCGAAAGCCAGAGCGGTGTCCCGCCAGCGGGGTAAAGGTCCAGTGAGGAAGGTCCGCTCAGCGGCAAGACATCCTGGTAACGCCACATATTCGAGGGACGGTTGGGAAGCCCGCGCAGGACCTCGCGTTTGAAGGCGTCGTAGTCGTAACGCGCTTCCAGCCAATGCGACCCGCATTTTTCGCAGACTGCGGGGACGAGGGGTTCGTAAGGCTGTTGGTTTCCGCAGGTATGGCATTCGAGATGCTTGGGCGGGGCCATGTCATTTTTCCTGTTTTTCGACGACTTCGGTAATGCGAGCTTCGACCGGCAGTTCCACGTAAAAGGTTGAGCCTTTCCCTTCGATCCCGGCGCTCTCGGCCCACAGGCGGCCGCCGTGCATTTCGACCAGGCGGCGGCTGATGGGCAGGCCCAGCCCCGTGCCGCCGACTTTGCGCGTGGTCGAGGTATCCACCTGGGTAAATTCCTGGAAAACCGCATCGAGTTTATCGGGCGGGATGCCGATGCCGCTGTCTTTCACGGTGATCATGACGCGGCTGCCGTCCATCGGCCCGGCAGAAAGAAGGATATGGCCTTTTTCTGTGAACTTGATGGCGTTGTTGACCAGGTTGATCATCACCTGGCGCAGCCGTGTGCTGTCGGCATATATTTCGATTTCCCGGTCCGAGGCTTCGTCAATGGAGAGCGAGAGGTTCTTTTCGCTCGCCAGGGTGGAGGTGATGCTGGTGACTTCATCCAAAATCTGGTGGATTTTGAATTTTTCGGGGTGCAGGTTCATGCGCCCGGATTCGATCTTGGCCATATCCAGGACGTCGTTGATGAGGTGCAACAGGTGTTGTCCGTTTTTCTGGATCAGGCGCAGGTCGTTGTCCATGTAATCGGTGAGATCGCCGTCCAGACCTTCGAGCATGACATCCGTAAAACCCAGGATGGAGTTCAACGGGGTGCGCAATTCGTGCGACATATTGGCGAGGAAGGATGATTTGAGACGGTCGAGATCGCGCAACTGGGTGACGGTCGCAGCCTGTTCTTCGTAGAGGCGGGCATTTTGCAGGGCGATTGCCACCTGCGAAGCCAGGGTCGAGTAAATATCCGCATCTTCGTCCGAGAAGCCGCCGGGGAGTCTGGACTGTACGTCGAACACGCCCAGGACGGTCTCACCGACGATCATGGGGATGGCCATTTCCGAGCGCGTTTCGGGCAGCAACGGGTTGGGGAGGAAATCCGGGCTGCCAGCCACATCGTTGGCGATGACGGTTTCCGGTCCGCGTGCGGCGCGGGCCACCAGGGATTTCTCTGAATTCATCGGTATGGTATGTCCCTGCGCAACCATCTCTCGCCCGACTTCTCCCGCGCCTGAAGCTAATATCAAGATTTCTTCGGGGTCATTTACCAGGTAAATGTGGGCGTGGTAGAGCGCAAAGCGTTCCTTTGCGAGATCAACCACAGCTTGCAGCAACCTGTCGGGATCGAGCACGGTGGATGCGGTGCTCGAAACCGCAGCCACGGTTTCCAATTCCGAACGGCGTTGTTCCGCCTGTTCGAGCAGGCGCAGGTTTTCGATGTGTTCGCTCAATTGCTCAACGACCGCGGCGACCACTTCCGATGTATGGCTCCCATGGTTATTGTCCGCATCCACCATCACCACCCCGATGGGTTCGTCTCGCACCACCAGCGGGAAAGACTGGGCAGGCATGGGCGCATTCTGCCCATTCCCGTTCAGCGGCCGGACTTTTTCCTGGTCGTAACAGAACCCGCCGGAGAGTTCTTTTCGGGTGCGGAGATATTCGTTCCAGCCTTCGCTGGTCAGGCGGCGGGATACCTGTTCGGCTTCTGCCCGATACCGTTCCGCTTGAGCGAGCAGGCGCAGGTTTTCGATATGGCCTGCCATCCGAGACATGGCGGCCTGGACGATTTCCTTTTCGGTGGCGGTCCATTTCCTGATCTCTCCGTCGGTCAGTCGAAATTCACCGAAAGTCGCTCCCGCGATTTGGACCGGGATAACCAACGCGTTGGGGGAGGCGGGGTCCCCCGCCTCCACAAGAGGCAGGACCTCACCCTGCTCGAATACGTATCCAATGCTTTCGCTTCTTTCGACCGCGTTCAGGAATTCCTGCCAGCCTGAGACGGTAAGCCGCCGCGCCTGTTGCTCGACTTCCGAACGGGCTTCTTTGGCTTGTTCGAATAAGGCCGAGTTCTGAATGGCAATTGCAAGCTGACCGGCAAGCACCTGGAAGGCCGGGAGATTGGCTTCGCTGAATGCGCCCGGCCTTTCACTCTGCATATCCAGCACCCCCACCACTTTGTCGCTTGCGATCAATGGGACGGCCAGTTCCGAACGCGTGAGCGGCAGGAGCGGGTTCGCCAGAAAGTTGGCGCTCTCCTGCGTGTCGCCGACCAGCACCGGCTGTTGGCTGGAGGCCGCGCGGCTGTTCAGGGAATTGGCCGCAACCGCCAGCCGGTGGCCTTGCAGCAGGAGTTGTTTCCCCACATCCCCGGTGCCGGCCTGGAGCACCAGACTGCGTCCCGAAGCATCGGTCAGATAAACCTGGGTATAGTACAGGTCGAACCGGGAACGGATCATTTCCGCAGCAGAGGTGAGCATTTCGCCCAGGTTCTCCACCTTTTCAGCGACTGCGCGTCCGATCTCGGAAGCCAGTTCCAGGTCATGGGTTCGATCTGCCACGCGTTGTTCCAGGTCGCTCTGGAATTGGGTGAGTTCCTCGTTGGCCTGTTCGTAATGCGCGACGAGCCTGACCAAAGGGCGGAATACGAACCTGTACAGCGCGGGGGAGACCAGGGTCACCAATGCCACTGCGTCCAGCACCGCTTCGACCGCTGTCGAAAGCGGCGGCAGGAACGAGAACGCGGCCATGATCAAGAGTTCAGCGCCAAAAACCGCGGCTGCAATGCCCGCCAGGAGTCTCAGGGGCGAGGGAGGGGGCGCAAGGTTTTTGGCCGGTCCGCTTCCTGTTGCTGGACCGCCCGGTTTGGGATCTTCGAGATAGTCTATGGATGCTTGGGATGACTTCATGGTATCAGTTCCTCGTGTCGGTTCCTCTTTCATCCAGGCATTGATTCCGGATTCTGCACGTCAGTTCGCCTGGAGATCGAGTCTGTTATTGTGGCTCACCTGCAACACGACGCGCGTATCTTTGGCGCCGATGGCTTTGCCTAACTCCCGAACCGCAACTTGCAAGGCGCTTTCCACTGTGGACGTGTTCTGGATTTTCTGCCCGATGGCGCTGATCAGCGCTTCACGCTCGGCCTGGGCCTGGACTGCGGCATACGAACGGGCATTCCTGACTGCGTTGGCGACCTGGTTCGCAATGGATTGCAGTAGGTCGGCATCTTCCTGTCTCAGCCCATCGGCAACGTTATGCTGCACATCCAAAACCCCCAGGACCTTATCGCCAACCGAAATAGGGACTGCGACTTCTGACCTTGTTTCCGGCAGCAACGGATTGGGCAGCCAGTCCGGGTCGGTGGACGTATCCGAGACCAGCACGAAGGCATTGGTGTCCGCTGCGCGCCCCACCAGCCCCTTGCCTTTGGGAATCCTGTGCCCGCGGGCAAGCATGGCCCGGCCGGCTTCACCGGTGCCGCCAGCCATGACCAGGTCCTCGCTCCCTTCGTCGAGCAGGTAAATGTGCGCATGGTAGTAGTTGAAGGCAGACTGCACCTGCTCGACGACTTCCGCGACCAGTTGTTCCTGATCCAGAATTGTAGACAACCGGCGGCTGACCTCGGCGGAGGTCGCCAGGGCTTTGGTCCGGTCGGACACGAGCTGTTCCAGTCCGTTCAAGACTTCGTTGAGTTGGTCGGCCATGCTGTTGAAGGAGACGCCGAGGGCGCTGATCTCATCCTCGCGGCTTACGTCTGCGCGCTGGCGAAAATCACGGACAGCCAGTGAGCGAGCCAGGTCTGCCAGTGTGCGCAACGGGTGGATGACCTGCCGGTTGAGCAGGACGATGGTCGAACCGACGAGAATGCCAGCCACAACGATCGAGGTGAGCAAAGTTATCAGCGCCGAATTCAAGGCTCTTTGACGGGTATTGCTGATTGTGTAGCCCAGCCGGATTTCTCCAAGAGGCGCATCTTGCAAGATGATCGGGGCGCGGATTTCGATCACGGACGGATCCTGCTTCGAGGCCTGGATCAGGGTCAGGATATCGCCGTCAGCCGAATTTTCGAGGGACCGCGCCATGATCGGGTTTTCCTGGTCCACAAAACGTGTCAATGGACGACCGTCGTGGCTAATGACCAGGGCATAGACGGAATCGGGATCCTGGCCCGTCTGCCGCATCAGGTTTTCCAGGGTGAGGAAATCCGACCGGAGGATGATCTCAGGGCTGACTGCGCCGAGGAAATTCGCACGGCTATCAAATTTATTTTGCAGGTCTTCCAGGGACTGCTGGTAATTGATGTAAGCCTGGTAAGCGCCAAACAGGAGCTGGGCAACCAGTAAAAATACGCCTGTGATCAATGGGTAACGAAAGCGGATGCTCTTGCTCAGTTTGACTTGCGAGTTATTCACCTTATCGGTTTTCATAAGGTCTCCTGTGTTTCAGAGTCGAGTGTCGGATGCCTGGGTTTCGGCTATCGGCGTGGATGCTCATGGATTTGGGACAGCATCCCAACCGGGCAGCTTGAGGGTTTCGATGAGCTTGTCCAGGGATGAGTAATCTTCTGCCGGGACGAAGCCTGTGATCTTGGCCGATGCCAGGGCCGGGTCACCCGGCGGGATGGCCAGGAGGGCGGCCCTGACCGCTTCGGACAGTTCCGGGTCGGTTTCGGCCAGCGCGGCGAAGGGCCACTCAGGGTAGAGCGCCGTGCTGTGTTGGTAGAAGAAGCCATCCTCCACCGCATTCACGATCTCCAGGGCGTCAACGTCCGCCTGGGTGATGGTTCCCGCCTTTTGCATACTTTCCAACATGCCGGTTCGGACGAAGCCGACGTCCAGGGTTCCGTTCAGCACGCCGAGGACGATGTTCTCTTGGGATGTTATTTCGACGAAACTTTCAAAGTCCTTGAAAGGATCGAATCCCTTTTGGAGCAGTTCATAGATTTGGAAGACGCCGCCTGCGGCTGCGGTGGTGAAGGAGACGCCGGCGGCGCGTTTGCCACGCATATCCTCCACCGATTGGATGTTGCCGTCCTTCCTGGCGATGATGAGCGCAGAGAATTTGGTGCCTGAATCCGGGCGTGAGAGGGTAGCCAGGAAGTCAACGCCGTACAGCCGGCGGGCCTGGACGGCGGCCAGGGGATTGGTGAAGAGGAATTCCATCCCTTGCTGTTCGACGGAGGGCAATTGATTCTTGTTGGTGAGCGGTACGATTGTAAAGGGGCGGCCGGTGGCTTTTGACAGGTAAGCCATCAGGTCGCCATATTGTTCGTTGACGGCTGTCATGCTTTGCACGGCCACCAGGATTCCCACCCGCACAGTTTCCCCTGTTTGTGCGGGAGAGGGCATTGTGTTTGTCGGGGTCGGGGCCAGGGATTCCTTGGCTGTGCCGCAAGCGCCCAGGAACATGGCCGAAAGGACCATCAAAAGAGTCAGTCGAGACGATAGATTGATTTTCATTGGATACTCCTTGCAGCAGGGCTGCGATCATTGAGTTATGGTTTTAGCATGTTCTCTACAAGTTCGCCCATTTGGGCGGCTGCGTGCTGAATGTGTTGGACGAACTCGTCTTGTTTCTCGTTCAGGTCCCCTGCCTGTTTGATAAGCTGGCTGAAGCCTTTGATCGTCGTGATCGGATTCCTCAGGTCATGTGAAACCGTAGCGATGAACTGGTTCTTTACTTTTTTGAGTTCCTTGAAATGGGTCACATCCTGCATGACGACGATACACCCGCCCTCCCGGACAGGAGTCATTGAAACCGAGAAAACGCGATTGTCGGGCCATACAACTTCCTCGGAAAAGGCGGTACTGGAACCCTGGGCCTGATCGAGCAATTGCAGGAAAGAGTCATAACCCGGGCCTGGCGCGAGCCGCTGTCCGGCCCTGCTTTCATAATCCGTGAACAACTCCCGTCCCGCAGGATTTACCAGGATCAGTCGGCCCTCCTCGTCGAACACAAGAATGGCATCCGCGGCGCTCTGCAAAACTGCGGTCAGGCGTTGCTGCTCTTGTGACATGATGTTGTAAAGTTGGGCATTTTCCACGGCGATGCTTGCCTGGCTGGCAATGGCTTGCAACAGGAGCAAATGCTCCAGATTGAAGTAATTCGGCTGTTCGTTTGCCAGCAGCAACACTCCAAGCGGGTTGTGCCTGCCGGACATCGGGACGATCACAGCCGAGCGGATCGAATCCTCCTTTGCGGATTGCCAGCGGGGGTCCCCATCTGTATCCTTGACGATGAAGCCTTCCGCGCACTCGTTGACCGCCTCGATCAACTCGTTGGAAAGGGCAAATTGTTTTTCGGGGCCTGAAGGGGAAAAGGGAGACGCCAGGCGATAAGTTTTCTGGAAAGCCTGGTTCGATTTCGTAAAAATGACGATGTGCCCAAGCATGGCGCCCAGGGTCTCAACGGTCCGTTTGAGCAGGACTGTTGCCAGTTCGTCGAGGTTGAGACGCGCGCTTAATTCTTTGCCGATTTGCGGTAAAAGATTGAGTTCACGGTTGCGTCGTCGGATGATGTCTTCAGCTTCTTTCACGCGCAGTTTTGTGCGGATGCGTGCGAACAGCTCCCGGCGGTCGAAGGGTTTCGTGACGTAATCATCTGCGCCGAGGTTCAAACCGAATTGAATTTCGGCGGAGTCGAGCCGCGCCGCCGTAAGGATGATCACAGGAATATGCTGCGTAACAGGGTCGGCGCGAATTTCTTCCAGGACGGCAAATCCATCCATCTGAGGCATGTTGATGTCGAGAAGGACCAAATCGGGCAATTCACTGCGTATCTTTTCGAGGGTTTCCAGCCCATCCCTGGCCTGGATACAACCGTAATTTCCGGATTCGAGGTAGCGGGTCAGCAACTTCAGGTTGTCCGGTTGGTCATCGGCAATGAGAATGTTGAACGATTTTTGTGGGCCAGCCTCCTGGTGGAGCGGCCGGATCTGATCCAGCTCCTCCACGGCCTGGGAGACAACCTGGCAGATCCTCTCAGGACGGATTGGTTTGAAAATGACTTCTTTAACTTTGAGCCGGCGCGCAGTGACTCGCAGCCCCGGCGCATCGTAAGCCGTGATCAGGAAGGAAAATGTCGGGCGCCCGACGGGGTGCTTGTGCAATTCCTCGATCAATTCCAGGCCGGTCATCTCTGGCATGATCATGTCTGTGATCAGAATATCTGCGGCTTCATCTTTCACGCACTCCAGGGCTTGTTGGCCGCTGGTAGCTGAAACCACCTCAACTTTTGGGCCTAATTGGGAGATGGCGCGCGCCAGGGTAGTTGCGGTGTGCGGATGATCATCCACGATAAGGATTTTGACGTGAGGCGGTGCAGGGGCAGGTCTGAGTTGATCCATGCTCCTATTTTGCTCGAATTCGTTGGGCCGAACGATAGGGTAAATTGGATAAAGTTGGTAAAAGTTAGAAGAAATCCGGCTGTGAAATCACAATCGCCCCCTGCTTCGAATGGCCCCCAAAAAGCCGGCCCTGAACGGAAAGCTTAATTGATAACCAGCCGATAGCCGGTTCCGCGAACGGTTATGACGTAGGTAGGGTTACGGGTATCCGGTTCGATGAGCTGGCGGATATGATGGATGTGCCATTTGGTCAATTCCTTTGCCTCATGGTTATCCGTCTCATATCCCTGCGCCTCCGAAACCAGCGTTTGATAGTCCACCACGTTGGGCGCGTGGCGCGCCAGGACTACCAGGTAATCGAAAGCCGTGGGAGACACATTGATGGTGCGATCGTTCATGGTCACGCGGCGGGCATGCAGGTCCAGGAGGAGGGTTCCACATCTGAGAAAGCGGTCATCCGCACTGATCGCCCGTTGCGGGGTTGCCTCCGCCGGGTTGTCATCCTGGCTTTCGATGGCATTCAATTCGGCCTGGAGCGCATCAATTTGTCTTTGGAGTTCCCGTTTCCGCCGTTCTTTTTGTTGATTGGCAAGGACTGATTTGGAAAGGGCGATCACCGCCTGCGGCTTGAGCGGTTTCAGCAGGTAGTCCGTTGCCCCGCGTCGCAAAGCCTCGACAGCCGAGTTCAGATCGGGTTGAGCCGTAAACAGGATAACCGGCAGTTCAGGCTGCTTTTCGTGAATGACTTTGAGAAGCTCCAAACCGCTCATATCGGGCATGCGGATATCCAGGTAAACCAAATCGAAGGAATGTTGTGAGGCCAGCGAGAGACCTTCGTGCCCGTTGGCCGCAGTCGTGACCTCGAACCCGGCGCGTTGAAGGATTCGGGCCAGGGTTTGGCGCAGGCTGGCTTCATCGTCAATGATCAGGATATGTCCACAGGAGTCCATGCTCAACCTTTCCCGTCCGTTGGCAGCCAGACCTTGAAAATGGCTCCTCCTCGTGGATCATTCCCGGCTTCGATGCGGCCATGATGTTGTTGGATGATGTCATGGGTGATGGTGAGGCCAAGGCCTGTGCCGGTGAGTTTGTTGGTGGTAAACGCATCGAAGATGTGAGGCAGGATTTCGGCATCAATTCCCGGACCGGTATCCCTCACCTCGAGAAGGACTTCGTTTTGCCGAAGCAGGCTATGGGTCTGGACACTGAGGCAGCCTCCCGGCTTCATCACTTCGATGGCGTTGAGGAAAAGGTTGAGCACGACCTGGCGTATTTGGTCGGATAGTCCCGACACGACGGGCAGTTGGGGGTCCGGGAAGAAATTGAAGGCAATCTGCTTGTGGCGCATGTGAGTGGCAATCAGGGCGTAGACATCCTCGATCAAATTATTGAGTTGCACGGGTTGAAAGTCGTTTATCCGCACCGGGCGGTATGCGCTTCGCAGGCGTTCGATGAGGGCAGCCATGCGCTCGGTTTCAGAAAGGATGATATCCAGGTCCTGGTTTCCCTGATTGGAGAGGTCCGCATCTTCTTTCAATAAAAACAGCGCGTTTTGGATCGCCTGCAAAGGGTTATTCAGTTCGTGCGAGACTGAAGCGAGCAAACGGCCCACGAGAGCCAGTCGTTCGTTTTGCAAAAGCTGAGAGCGTGTAGCCTGCTCTTGCTGCAAGGCGGTCTGCAAATTTTTATAAAGGCTGGCTTTTTGTAGAGCGACGGCCAGTTGGTCGGCAACTGCGCTCATCAAGTGTAAATCTCCCTCGGTCAATCGCTGCGGCGGTGTCTGCTGGATATCCAGAACTCCCACCACCTCTCCCTCGAGAATGATGGGGACCGTCAATTCGGATTGTGTGTCTGGAAGCAGCGGATTCCGAAAGAAAAACACCACGTCATTCACGTTGTTGGTGACGAACGGAGCGGCTGTTTCGATGACGTGGCCGATGATCCCGGCCCCCCTGGATAAGCGTGATCCCTCTTTCAAGATTTGATTGCCGGCTTTGCCCCTCCCTATTTTGAAAACAATATCGCCGTTAATGGAATCCAGCAAACAAATTTGTACGTGGTAATAGTCGAAGTTTTGCTGGAGGAACGTGACCACATCTTCGATGAGTTGATCGGCGTCCAGGGACGCGACCAGCCCCTGGCTGGTCCTATATAAGGCATCCACCTCTTTGAGGCGTTGCTGGGTAGTTTCGAAGAGGCGGGTGTTCTCGATAGCGATCGCAGCCTGGATGCCCAGGGCATTGAGCAATTCTGCGTCCGTTCTTGAGAAGGCGTTGATCCGGCTGCTTTGGACGCTGATCGTGCCGATTTGCCGTCCGCCAACCTGGACGGGGCCAACGAGCAGGGAACGGTAAGTGGGTGGCAAAACCCTGGGAAGGAAATGAGGGCTGGAATCGATATCTCCCACGTTGATTGTGATGCCTTCCCGGATGACCTGTCCTGCAATGCCTTCCCCAACCATCATCTTGCTTCGCTCATTTTTTTTTATCGCCAATGCTGAAGCCTGAGATCGCTTCCGGCACGAGCGCCTGCTCTTCCCTGTCCAGGAGGTGAATAACGCTCTCCTCCGCATGAGGGATGATCTCGCGCGCTGAATCGACGATGAGTTGCAAGACTTTTCCAATGCCAACGCGTTCCGTCTCACTCAACGCGCGTCCTATTTTGGCAAGGGCGTTGCTCTCCCTGAGACGTTGTTGTATTTCCAGGCTTTGTTGGAAATTCCAGAGAGCCAGGGCAACATAAGCGCCGGCTTGTTCCGATCGTTCAATCTCTTCAGGGCTGAATCGGCGCGGCGCATTGAAGCTGATAACGGCCGCGCCCAGTTTATGCTCACCAACGATCAATGGGACGCCTAACATGGCGCGTGTCGGGACCTGTTTCACGGCCTCTTCGTTTGTATCAGGCAAATCGAGCAAGCCATCCACCGTGAGGACCTGTCCGGCTTCCAGGACCCCGGTCGTGACAGCCAATTCATCCGCAAAGGAATCCTGGTCCGGCAAGTCAGGGACGCCGGGTTTTTTCGAAGTTGCGACCGGGACCGCCCGTTCCCTTTCTGTGTCCCAGCGCGTGATGCAGCAATCATCCGCATTGATCAATCTCGCCATGTGGATAGCCAGAGTGCGCAGGGTCGAATCAAAATCCCTCGACAGGAGCACCTCCCGGGCCATCTCGTTCAATGAGGCCAGGAAATCCTCCCGCGAGCAAATTCCAGACTCAGCCTGTACGCCGGGGTCGGTTTTTGCTGGTCGTTTTTTCCGGGTTTTGCCTAGCGGTTCTTGACTCATGGCTGCCTGGTCGCAAAGAGTGGAAGCTAATTTCGCCCAATCTGATAAAGTCTTGCGCTCACCCGCTCGTCACCTCTTGGCAACCAATTTCATTGTACTGAATTGGGAATGAAAGTCAATAAATTTGTGACAACTGCAATGGAGTAATGAATGGCCCCTCTGTTGGAGACTGTACTGCCTACCGTCGAACCGCCAACTTGAAAAACCGGTAGCGCTTGTAGATCTGTGCCCCCATGTGATGAGCCAGCGGCCAGGTATCGGTGTTGAATTCGCCGGTGAGCGAGAGGTCGGCCCAGGTGTAGCCGCGGGCGGCGGCGCGGCGGGCCATCTCCTCGAACAGCAGGATGGCGACGCCGGTGTCCCAGTATTCGGGCGGGACGACCACGCTCTTGATGGCGAGGCACTTCGGCTGGAGCTTCCGGTAGCGCAGGGCGCGGGCGTAATCCCAGGGATGGCGCAGGCCGTTGAGGTGGATGAGCACCTCGTTGAAGTTGGGCACGCCGGGGAAGAAGCCCGCCGGTTGCCCGTCCACTTCGGCGAACAGGACCAGCTCCATATCTACGAGGGGGATCAGCGGGCGGATCATGGTCTCGATGTCGTTGCGGGTGTAGGGCACGGCCCCGGGGAAATGCGCCAGGCCGCGGTTTTGCAGGTCAACGATGCGGTCTATTTCGTCCTCCATGTCGGCCAGGACCGCGCCGCGCACGCGGTATTCGGGGTGACGGGCGCGTACCTGCTCCGCCAGGCGCAGGAGGCGTTTGACTTTGGGGTGTTCCAGGTCAATTTCGATGGCGTAGGCCAGGCCGTCTTCGCCGTCCTTTTGGAAGCCGTAACGTTCGAAAAAATCCCGGTAATACGAGGGATGGTGCCCGCACAGGATGGCCGCCGGGCGGTCGCGGCCCTCGATCAGGATGCCGCGGCTGTCTTCCCGGTCGAGGTTGAACGGACCGTAGAGGGAGGTCATCTCGTGCGCCCGCGCCCAGTCCTCGGCGAAGCGGAACATGGCCTCGAAGACGGCGTAATCCTGCACGCACTCGACGAAGCCGACCATGCACTCCCTGAAGCCGTAAGCCCGGGTGCGGTTGAAGTCTTCGGCCAGGCAAAATGTCCCGGCAGGCTGGCCGTCCTTCCAGGCGATGAAAAGCTCGGCCGCGCCGTCCTTGAAGAAGTTGCCACGCTGCGGGTCAATCGCTTTGGCCCGCTCCGGCAGCAGCGGTGGGACCCAGAGCGGGTCGTCTTTGTAGATGCGCCAGGGAAAGGTGAGGAAGGCGCGCCGGTCGCGACGGGTGGTGACGGGGCGGATCTGGATCATGGGGAATAGAGAGATGAGAGCAGTGAGCGTTAGAGAGTTAGAAAGACAATGGCGGCCAGGGCGAGCAGGATGCCGACAGCCTGGACGCGGTTGATGCGCTCTTTAAGAAACACCCAGGCCAGCAAAACGGTTGTGCCCGGATAGAGCGAACTGAGCACCACGGTCACGTCCAGCCGCCCGGTTTGACCGGCCAGCACGTAAAAGATGTTGCCGACCACGTCCATCATCCCGCCCAGGCTGACCAGCGGCCAGAGCGGGCGCTCCGGGAAAATGGGTTGGCGTCTCAGCAGGCCGAAGGCGGCCATCAGCAGCGCGGCCGTCAGGCGGGCGTTGACCAACGGCCAGAGCGTCGTCTCCCGGCTGGCTTCGTGGATCAGGAGGAAGTACAGGCCGAAGAAAAAGCCGGCGAGCAGCGGCAGGCCCAGGTCCCGGAGGTTGACCTGCCAGCGCAGCGAGCCGCTCTCCTGCGAGACCAGCCAGATGGCGGCCAGCGCCAGGGCGAACCCGGCGTAAGTCCAGGCGCCCGGCAGGCCCTCGGTCAGCGCGCCGACCGGGATGGGGATCAGCGCGGCCAGCAGGGCCGAGACCGGCGCGGCGACGGTCATCCGTCCGCTGGATAAGGCCCGGTAAAGCAGGACCAGGCCGATCATCCCGGCCACGCTCGCCGCCCCGCTCCACAGCCAGATGGATATGGGCGGGAGGGCTTCGTCCGAGAACAGGGTCACAAGGAAA
The DNA here is from genome assembly GCA_049324115.1 of Chloroflexota bacterium. Taxonomy (GTDB): domain Bacteria; phylum Chloroflexota; class Anaerolineae; order Anaerolineales; family Villigracilaceae; genus UBA5796. The sequence continues at coordinate 62,122 of JBMOMN010000020.1, read as the reverse complement.
ATGGGGATGAATCCCGCAACCTCGGCCAGGGCCAGGACGCGATACGGGCTGGACCTTTTGCTTGCCAGCCCGCCGATGAAATCCGCCGCGCCCCAGCCGAGGGCGGCGATGAGACCATAGAAGATGGATGACAACTTTGATTCCTCTTCAGGAGCGCAGGCTTTAGCCTGCGAGTTCCTTGTTACAAAAATTAGCGGACTGAAGTCCGCACTCCATTAAAATTTGTCATCGGGTAGCAGTGTGTCGGCGGGATACCCCAGCCAGCATGTGGACAACCATTCTGCTCCTTCTTTTTGCAAATGGAACCGATAACTTGAGAACTCCCATTTTTCAGGGTCATCAACGTAACCATGCTTTACAGGATTGTAGTGGATATAATTGAAACGCGTCCAGAAATCAGTTTCATTCCTGATGCAAATATCCCAGTAGCTATACCAAATTTTTCGCCCCTGCGTATCGTCAAGTTGATTGAGCAATCTGGAAGTGCGCCCATGAAGCAATTGCATAAACCGACTTACATCCCGTGACTGTAGAAACTTCACCAAAATGTGGTAGTGGTCCGGGAGCAATACCCAGGCACATAACAGTACTCCCAACTCCTGAACGGCTTTGAGAAAAACATCTTGCCATAGGGTCAAGCGTTCGTCCGGATGAAAATATCGGACATGATTAAGCGTAGATGCAGAGATAAAATACCACGTATCATCTGCATAGATGTGCAGGGGGCGGTGAGGCGATGAGCTGAATTCCATAATGTTGTTTGGAGTGCAGGCTTCAGCCTGCAAATCACCTGCTACAAAAGTTGGCGGACTGAAGTCCGCACTCCAATTCGACCTGGAGCGCAGGCTTTAGCCTGCAAATCACCTGCTGCAAAATTGGCGGACTGAAGTCCGCACTCCAATTCGACCTGGAGCGCAGGCCTTAGCCTGCAAATCACCTGCTACAAAAGTTGGCGGACTGAAGTCCGCACTCCAATTCGACCTGGAGCGCAGGCCTTAGCCTGCAAATCACCTGCTGCAAAATTGGCGGACTGAAGTCCGCACTCCAATTCGACCTGGAGCGCAGGCTTCAGCCTGCAAACTGCCTGCTACAAAAGTTGGCGGACTGAAGTCCGCACTCCGTTTTTGTTAATGCTTCGTCGAAGAGGCTTTCTTTCCATCCAGCGTGTAAACCTCGTAACCCGTTAACTGCAAGGTCACGCCGAAGATCTTTTTCAGGTTGCGGTTCGAGATTTCGAGCACCTCGTCGAGCCGGGTGCGGCTTTCCACCTCGCCGCGCATGACCCGATCCTTGAGCCCGTTATCCCGCTGGACGAAGTGCGCCCATTCGATCACCCCGTCCTTGCGTTGTTTCGCCAGCAATTTGTAGATGCCCGTGCCGGGGATGTGCGGCGTGGCCCAGCCGCCGACGATCTCCTCGCCTTCGTCCAGGTTCATGATGGCTTGCAGTTTGGATTTCATGTCACACCTTCCCTGCCGCCCGCGCCCGAGCCAGTACCTTTTCGGCCTGTTTGAGCAGCGGGCGGTCGATCATCTTGCCGTCGAGCGCATAGGCGCCTTTGCCCTCGCGCTGGCTGGCCTCGAAAGTCTCGACCACCCGTTGGGCGTGGGCGATTGCCTCGTCCGACGGGGTGAAGGCCTCCTGCACCGGCCCGACCTGCGCCGGGTGGATGACCTGCTTGCCGCTGAAGCCCATCGCCGCGCCCTGGGCCGCCTCCACCTTCAGGTTGATCACGTCCTTGAAATCAATCGAAACCATGTCAATGGCCTGCAAATCGAAGGCGGCGCAGGCCGTCACGATGGCGCTGCGGGCGTAGAGCACCTCCCAGCCGTTGCGCGAACGGACCGCGCCGATGCTGGCGGCGTAATCCTCGGCCCCGAAGATGACCGCGTCCAGGCGCGGGTGCGAGGCGATCCCCTTCAGGTTCAGGATGCCCCTGGCGGTCTCGACCCCGACCAGGATGCGGATCGAGTTGACCGGCCAGCCGTTGGACAGTTCCGCCGCCTCGATGATCTCCGCCGCCCATTGGACCTGTTCCGCAGCCTCGACCTTGGGAATCACGATCCCATCCGGACGGGCGGGCAGGGCCGCCGTTAAATCGGCCTCTTCCAGCCCCGAACCGACCGCATTGATCCGCGCCAGCCTTTCGGCCGCGCCGAAGTCCAGTTCCCGCAGGGCCTTGGGGATGTTGATCCGGGCCGCTTCCTTGCGGTTGAGGGCCACGCCGTCTTCCATGTCGAGGCAGATGCTGTCCACCCCGAAGGTGAGGGCTTTTTCGATTTTGTTCCGGTCATCGCCAGGGACGTAGAGCAGGGCGCGTCGTGAGTGCATAATTCTCCAGTGTGATATGATATTACCACTTTAACACAAACTTCCCAATTGTTGGTGACGAATGACAGTTGTCTTGTCACCTGCTTTTTGGGATAATATCCCTGTCAAGCAGACTCTATCCAATCACCAAAGGAGAACGACGTTATGAGACCTGTGTATGCCATTTCGGGCGGCGTGTCGAAGTTCGCCAAGACGCGGCCCGACAAGACGTTCCAGGCCGTGATCAAGGAGGCGTATGACTACGCCATCAACGATCTCGGCCTGGACTTCGAGACGTTCACCCGTCTCGTGGATGGGTCGGTGGCCTCGTACTTTTCGGACCACTTCTCCCGCCAGTTGATGGCCGGCATCATGGCCCAGGACTACCTCGGCCTGTGCCCCAAACCCGGACACCGGGTCGAGGGCGGCGGCGCGACCGGCGGCCTGTGCTTCCAGGAAGCCTGGAAGTCCGTGGCCAGCGGCCACATGGACATCTGCGTCGCCTACGGCTTCGAGACCATGTCCCACGTGGAAACCTGGAAGGGCAACGAGTTCATTGCCTTAGCCTCCGACATTTCGTTCGATTACCCTGTCGGAGGTTTTTATTCGGGCTATTACGCCATGATGGTCACCCGTCACATGAAGGAGTTCGGTACGACGGTCGAGCAGATGGCCCACGTCAGCGTGAAGAACCACATCAACGCCTACTACAACCCCTACTCCCAAAAGCGCAACCGCTACACCGTCCAGGATGTGCGCAACGCGCCGATGGTGGCCTGGCCGCTGACCCGCCTCGACATCTGCGTCATGTCCGACGGCGCGGCCGCGACCATCCTGGTTTCTGAAGAGGGCTTGAAGAAGCTGGAAGCCGCCGGGGCCAAAGTCACCCGTCCGCTGGTGCGTGTGACCGGCATCGGGCGCGGCACCGACGCCATGCGTATGGCCGACCGCCCGCACTTCGACTACGACACGTTCATGGGCGATTACGCCACCGAGCAGGAGAAATCCTCCGACGAGACCCGGGCTTACTACAAAAGGCTCTGGGACCACGGCACGCGCTATCCGGGCGTTCACTCGTTCCGGGCCGGGCGCACGGCCGGCAATATGGCCTGGAAACACGCCGGGATCAGCGACCCGCTCAACGAGCTGGATTTCGTCGAATTGCACGACGCCTATACCTCGTCCGAGATCCAGACTTACGAAGACCTGGGGCTGTGCCGCTACGGCGAGGGCGGGGAATTTGCCGCTTCGGGCAAGGCGTTCATGCCGGGCATTGATTACGGCCTGGACCTGCCCGAAAAATCCGCCTGCGCCGTCAACCCGTCCGGCGGGCTGATCGCCTGCGGGCATCCCGTCGGCGCGACCGGGCTGATGCAGGCGGTCTTCGCCATCTGGCAGTTGCAGGGGACGGTCAAAAAGCACTTTAACGATGACCGGTTACAGGTCCGGGATGCGAAGCGGGGGGCGATCCACTCCCACGCCGGGACCGGCACTTACGTCACCGTCTCCGTGATGGAACGCGAAGGTTAGGAGGCCGGCATGTCTACATTACCTTCCAAACGCGAAGAAACCCTGGGCGGTTACATCGTCCACGGCATCCCCTTCCCGGTGGATACCGACCCCGACTCGCTGGCCTTCCTGAAGAAGATGGCCCCGATCCTGATCGAGCAGGAGTACAAGATCACCTACCTGCACTCTTACGCCCAGGACAGCCCCTGGTTCGCCGGGCTTGCCAACCGGCACCTGCTCGCCAGCCAGCGCCCGGACGGCGGCTACACTTATGCCAACCCGCGCGGCCACGACATGTACACCGGCGAGGAAACCCGCTGGATTGACATCACGGACGTCCCCGCCCACGTGCATGCCTTTACCGTGTGCTACTTTGGCTCGGAGGAGTTCCTGCCCGAAACGCCCTTCGTGCTGGCGCTGATCGAGTTCGAGGGCGTCGACACCCTGCTGCTGACCCGCCTGATGGGCGTAGACCCCGCCGTCCCCTCGCTCGACTGGATCGGGATGCAGGTCGAGCCGCATTTCATCCGTAACTCGAAGCTCAAACCGACGGATGTGTATTTCAGCCCGAAAGAATAGAGACTGGAGAGTAGAGATCAGTAAAAGTGGGCTTCGCTTAAAGCGGAGTCCACTTTTATTTAACGCCTGTTGGGCGAAAAACAAATGGAGCGAATTCTCCTAAAAGAATTCGCTCCATTTGCCCATTCGCGCTATTTGCGTTGGAAAATGGAAAATCTTGCCTGGACAACTACTCGGGGAGCAAATTTTTCAGAGCCGCAAGCAATTCCGGTATTCCCTGGGTGGCCGCAATCCAGACGCGGTTCAACAGTGTCTCCCCATATTCGTGTGCAAGGATGTTTCGCAACTCAACCAGCCTTGTCCAACCGATTTCAGGATGTTGTTTGCGGAACTGAGGAGAGATATGGACTGCCGCTTCACCAATGACAAGCAGGTGTCTTTCAACCGCAGCGCGCAGCATCTTGTTCTTCTCGAATTCGTGGAATTTAATGCCGCTCATAAATCCGACAATTTCCTTTGCAGCCTCACGCATATCCCACAAATAGGATTGAGCCTGCTCATCCTGCGGCATAAATGACCTTCGCTGTCCGAAGGATTTCGCGCCTTCGGTAGGGGTTGCGTAATCCCTCCTTCTCCACCAGGTCCACAGGGCGCTTGAACATCTCCTGAAGCTCGATTTTCATGTCCGCCAGCTCGAACAGCCCGATGTTGGCCCCAGGATCGATGCTCACCAGCACGTCAATATCACTGTCAGGGCGGAAGTCCTCGCGCAGGACCGACCCAAACACCGAGAACTCGGTGATGCTCCAGCGCTTGCAGAAATCTGCAATTTTTTTACGCGGCAGGGTAAATTTTTTGTTTTGCATGGTTCCAACCTTTGAGACCTTCGTCTTTTATCTTATCGTTTTTCCATAAAAAACGCAACGATTGGAAAACCTAGACGATTGTAACCTCCGCCCCCTCGTAGCTCGTGCCCAGCTCGAAAATGCGCGCCGTCATCCCGGCGGATTCGAACGCCCGCTTCATGCTGGACCCGATGCCTGTGTCCTGCTGCGAGGAGAAAGCGATCAGGCTGGGACCGGCTCCCGAGAGCGCCACCGCGGCCGCGCCGGCCTTTTTCCCGGCTTCGAGGGCCGCGATCGCGCCGGGGATGAGCGGCAGGCGGTAGGGCTGGTGCAGGCTGTCTTTCATGGCGATGCCGAGCAATTCCAGGTCCCCGGTGCGCAGGGCCTCCGTCACCAGCACAGCCCGGCTGATGTTGAAGATGGCGTCCTTGCGCTCGACCTGCCTGGGCAGGATGGCCCGCGCCTGTTTGGTGGGGAAGTCGAAATCGGGCAGCACGATCGTGGCGTGGATCGAGCCGTGGTTGGCCCTGGCGGGCAGTTTCATCGAGAAGACCCGGTTTTCGTGTACGATGGAAGCTACCAATCCTCCCAGCATGGCCGGGGCGACGTTATCGGGATGGCCCTCGGTCTCGATCGCCAGTTTCAGGATTTCCTCGTCGGTAAAGGGATTGCCCAGCAGGGCATTCGCGCCCAGCATCCCGGTCAGCATGGCAGCGGAACTGGACCCCATCCCGGAGCCGAGCGGAACCCGGTTGAGGCAGTCAATCCGCAGGCCGGGACAGGGCTGGCCCGCCAGGTCGAAGATTTGCAGGGCGGCCTCAGCGATGGCATTGTCGGCGTTGGTGGGGAGTTTCCCCACCCCTTCGCCGTTGACTTCGACCACGATCCGGTTGTCGCCGGTGCAGGTGAACCCGGCTTCGTTCCACAGGTTCAGCGCCAGCCCCAGGGCGTCGAATCCGGGGCCGAGGTTGGCGGTGGTGGCGGGGACTTTTACAAGAACTTTCATAATCGAAACCTCGCACCACAAAGGCACAGAGAGCACAAAGTTTTTCTTTGTGAACACAAAGGCCATCTCTGTGTCCTTTGTGTCTTCGTGGTGAAAAAATTAACCCAGAATGATTTCTTCCAAATCTTCCAATTCGGGGGCGACGATTTGCGGCTGGGGCATGGATTGGGTGACGATGCCGGGGTCTTTCATGCCGTGGCCGGTGCAGACCGCGACGACGCGCTTGCCGCGCGGGTCCAGGCGACCGGCGGCGATTTCGATGGCCAGCCCGGCCAGCCCGGCCGCGGAAGCCGGTTCGACCCAGATTCCCTCTTGGCTGGCGAGCAGCTTCTGCATGTCAAGGATCTGGGCGTCGGTGGCGGCGATGATCCGCCCATCGGACTCTTCGGCGGCTTGCAGGGCCTGTTCGCCGCGCGCCGGTTTGCCGATGCGGATGGCCGTGGCGACCGTTTCGGGGGCCTCGACCGGATGTCCCAGCACCAGCGGCGCGGCCCCGGTCGCCTGCACGCCCAGCACCCGCGGCCGCCCGGTGGACATCAACTCGTCGTATTGCCTGAACCCGGCCCAGTAAGCGGTGATGTTCCCGGCGTTGCCGACCGGCAGGCAGAGCCAGTCGGGGGCGGAGCCGAGGCCGTCGCAGATCTCGAAGGCGGCGGTCTTCTGGCCCTCGATCCGGTGCGGGTTGATCGAGTTGACCAGGGCGATCGGATGCCTGTCCGTGATGGCGACGACCATCGCCAGGGCGTCGTCGAAGGAGCCGTCAACCTGGATCACCTGCGCCCCGTAGGCGGCCGCCCCGGCCAGCTTCCCGGCCGCGACCTTGCCCTGCGGGATGAGCACGATGGACTTCATCCCGGCCCGGGCGGCGTAGGCCGCGGCCGAAGCGGCCGTGTTTCCCGTCGAGGCGCAGATGACGGTTTTGGCGCCGCGCCCGGCCGCCTCGCTGACGGCGGCGGTCATGCCCCGGTCCTTGAAGGAGCCGGTCGGGTTGAGGCCTTCGTATTTGACCCAGAGGTCGAACCCGCCGCCCATCACCCGCGCCAGGCCGGGGGTCGGGATGAGAGGCGTGTTCCCCTCGAGCAGGGTGACGCGTTGGGTGTGAGCGGGCAGGTCGAGCAGGTGTCCGTAACGGGCGAGAAGTCCACCATAAGAATTCATAGAAGGCTCCGGTTGGGGGTGATGGGCTATTGTAACAGGTGACTGTCACCTGTATCGGCCATTGTGATAAGATAGCCCCCATGAACTTCTCCAAGATCACCGAAGATTTATTCGTCGGCACCACGCCCGGGGTGGAGGATTACCAACCGCTGTTCGACCTGGGCGTGCGGCTGATCATCAACATGCGTTTCGACAGGGGGCCGGCGCCCAACCCGTTCGACCTGCCGCTGGAGTTCCTCTGGCTGCGGACGATTGACAGCCCGTTCTTCCCGATCCCGATCCGCAAGCTGACCGAGGGGGCGCAGGCCGCGCTGGAGACGATCCGGTCGGGGGGCAAGGTGCTGGCCCATTGCGCCTACGGGCGTCACCGCGGCCCGGCCATGGGCGCGGCAGTGCTGATCGCCCAGGGCCACGACCCCGGGGCCGCGATCGAACTGATCAGCCGCCGGCGCAGGGTCGCCAACCCGGAGGCGTTCTACATCCGGGGGCGGATCATGCGTTTTGCGAAACAGTGGCGGGGGATGTAGAAGGCGATCACCCTTCATCCTTCTTCAAGAATGCGACCGCTTTCCCCAGGTCGTCGTCCATCACCAGCGACAGGTGGTGGCCGGGGCGGTAGTCTTCGACGGCGATCAACCGCAGGCAGGTGTTGGCCGCTTTATCGGCATCCAGCCACCGGTTCAGGCGGTTGGGGGTCTCGTAGAAAAAGGCCCGGTTGAAGGCCACGTCGGGGTCGTCCAGGTAAATCCCCAACGGGTAGATGCGGGCTTCCATCAAATCCTGGAAAAAGTGCGTGCCGAAGGAGGGTTCGGGCGCGTTGGCGATGCCCTCGCCGGACAGTTCGACCAGCGCCAGGGTGTTGTAAACGTCGGCGTAGCCGATGTGGACGCCGAGGTCGGGGCTGGCGGTGCCCCAGCGCCCCGGGCCGACGGCGATGAAGTGTTCGTCGGCCAGGGCGGCGTTGAGTTCGCCGATGGTACGTTCCAGTTTGTTGCGCTCGGCCCTGGTCGCCAGGCTGAAATACTCTTCGGGCGGGACGAAGAGCACGTAGCGGATCTCTTCGACCACCCCGCGCGGGACCATGCGGTGGGTGGAGAAGATGATGTCGGCCTCCGCCAGGTTCGGCGGCAACTGGGCATCCCCACCGTTGTCAATGTGACTTTGGGGGCGGCATTGCAGCAGCGTCACCCGGACCTCGGGCCTGACCTCGCCGGGGTCGGCGACTTCGACCGTGAACTCGGTATCCACCGGGGAGTTGTAATGTTCTTCGAGCAGGTTCAGGGCTTCGCGCATCCGCCCGGCGAAGGGGGTGCGTCGCAGCAATTCGTCGAAGGTGACGACCAGCTTGTTCACGTCCACCAGGTTGGTGCGCGGGGCGGTCAGGTAGCCGTCCTGGTCTATCTGGGCCACGTAGCGCATCGCCGGGTAACGGGCGGAGAGCACCTCCTTGACCGGCAGGGTCCTGAAAATGTTCGCTTCGAGGTCAATCACGTCCACGTATTGCTGGGAGTAGCGTTTGATGGACTTGGCGTCTGCGGCGGGGTGGAGCAGCGGGTGCGAGAGCGCCACCAGACGGGGGTAGTCGTTCCCGGTCTGGTCAACGGCCCGCGTCCCCAGGCCCCAGACCAGGCGCACGAACCCGTCTTCTTTCAGGATCTGCGGCGACCAGCGGTACAGGTTGCGGCTGAAGGCCACGCCCGCGCCGTGCGGCAGGTAGTAGCGGCCAAAGCGTTCGCCCTCCACGAACTGGATCAGGATGGCGATCCGCTCGTCGTATTCGGCCAGGCCCTTGTGGTGACGGTAGAGCAGCACGTCGGGGTGCAGCCCGCTGCTGTAGATGCGGGTGATGGCGTTGGTCAGGGCGAACAGGTTCTCTTCGGGCGTGCCCTGGTTGGGACAGAAGATGCTTTCGTATTTACCCGCGAAGGAGGTGCCGAAACTGTCTTCCAGCAGGCTCGACGAGCGCACGATCAACGGGCGGTTGCCTGCCTCGCCGATCACTTCCTCCAGCCGCTTGAGGATGTCCGGCGAGAACTGTCCTTTCGAGAACTCGGCCCGGATGAGGGGATAATCGGCGCGGATCTCGTCTTCGGGTTTGAACTTCTGGTCGTTCCAGTGCATCAGCCCGTTCTGGGACATGAAGTTGTAGAAAACGTCCGAGCCGATGTAGAACGACTCCGGCGTGCGGAAGTTGTCCCGGATTTCGGGCGGGGCGGTCTCCCTCAGGATACGCATGGCGAGCAGCATCCCGGCCGCCTTCCCGCCGACCTTGCCCATCCCGATCTTGCGCCGGCGGATCTCGTCCAGGTCGGCCACTTTGAACCATTTGCGGGCCAGCTTGATGTATTGCAACTGGTCGCTGACCATGGTGCGGATGAGCACCACCTTGATCTCCTGCAAGCGCGCCCGGTATTTGGCGCGTTCCTCTTCCGGCATCCGGGCGATCATACGGGCCTGCTCGAAGAGCATGTCCTGCGGGGCCAGCTCCGGGTTGAACCAGACGAAATCGGATTCCTGGCTGCCGCGCTCGGTCAGGATCTTCTGCACGATGGCCTGGAAATCCTGGTAGGGCAGGTTGTAGGCAAAATAGAAATCCGTCAGCGCGTCGCGGATGCGACCCAGGCGCAGTTCCCAGACCTCCGAGCTTTCCTCGGCGTAAGGGTTGTACAGGCCCTCGCGCCCCTGCGAGTCGATGGCCTTCTGGCGCGCTTCGGCTTCGAAGTCATCCTGGCTGATGATGCCGCGCGAAAACAGTTCGTGCCGCATGTGCGAGCGGATGCGCCCGCTCAGGATCGGGTACTGGGTCAGCGTCAGGTAGATGTTGAGGACCGAATCGGATGAGGGAGTGGGCAGGGTCATGGGGATATTCTAAATCAAAAAGCGGCAGAATTGGAACCTGCCGCTTATCTTCGTTATTGTCACTGCGAGCCGGTTTGTGGTGAAGCAGTCTCCCGTCTGGTCAAGTTGGAGATTGCTTCAACGGAAAAGCACCGTCTCGCAATGACACTGAATACCGGCTCTACCCCAGGTGCATCGGCATGATGACGTGGATGAAATCGTCATCGCCGACGGTCTTGATCACGCCCGGCGCGTTCGGGGCGCTGGTCTCGATGGCCACGTTCGGCGACTTGACCACTTCCAGCACTTCGCGCAGGAACTTGACGTTGAAGGCGATCAGCAGCCCCACGCCGTCCACGGTGGCCTCGACGATGGTCTCGTTCGAGCCGGTTTCTTCGGAGGTGGCCGAGATTTCGATCTCGCTCGGCTCCAGGTCGCCGCTGGCCTTGATGTCCAGGCGGGCCACGTTCGAGCCTTCGCGGGCGAAGATTTCGGCCTGTTTGCAAGCCTTGAGCAGGGAGGCGGTCGAGACCAGGGTGCGGGATTTATACGAACGCGGGATGATCTGCTGGTAGTCCGGGAAAGTCCCGTCAATCAACTGCGAGACCACCTCCACGTCCTTGACCCGGAAGATGACCTGTCCGCGCCCCTGAGGGATGACCATGGCGATCGTCTCGTTCCCGTCGGCGGCGACGCGGGCCAGCTCGCTCAGGGCGCGGGCCGGGACGATGGCGCTCACCGGCTGCAGCGCGGACGAAGAAAGCATTGCCTTGCGCACCGACAGGCGGAAGCCGTCCGCGGCGGCCATGGTGATCTTGTCCTTGTCCACCGTCACCAGCACGCCCATCAACACCGGGCGGGCTTCGTCCGTCGAGGCCGCGAAGGCCACCTGCTGGATCATCTCCTTGAAATCGGCCACGTTGATGTGCAGGGCATCGTCCAGGTTGGGCGCCGGCAGGGGCGGGAACTCCTGGGCATCAATGCACTTGATGTCGGTGTTCGAGGTGCCGCTGCGCACGTTCAACGTCTGGGTGTTGGCGTCCAGCGACAGGTTCACCTGGTCGCCGGGCAGGGTGTTCACCAGGTCGGTGATCGTGCGCGCCGGGACGGTGGTCGAGCCTTCCTCGTCAATCCGCGCCCCAAGCCAGCAGGTGATCCCCAGTTCCAGGTTGGTGGCCGACAGGCGCAGCCGGCCTTCGTCGGTGGCGACCAGCACGTTTGCCAGCACTGGCAGGGTACTGCGCGGCGAAACCGCCCGGGATACGATGCTCAAACCGTGAGCCAGGTTCTCTTGCAAAATGGTGACCTTCATCGCCTCGTCCTCTTTTCTACTGTGTGGGGTGCGAAAAAGTATATCCTGAGAAAGTCAAAAAGTCAAAAATTTACCCGAAAATCGTCGAAAGGGCCAGGGCCAGCAAGGCAAAGGCCATCTGTATCCCAAACAGGGCCGCCATGATGTAAACCACCACCATCCAGCCGGATGAAGCGCCCCCGGAACGGATCTCCTGCCCCTCGGCCAGGAGACGGACGGCGTTCGCGGCCTGCCGGGCGGTATCCCCTTCCGAACGGCGCGGCCAGCCGGGCCAGACCCAGCCCGGCGTCTCGCGCGGGACCACCAGTCTGCTCCCGTTGAATTGACTCAACCAGACCCGCAGCGCTTCCGGCGGCGCAACCGCCAGGTCTCCCGGCAGGACGACGGCCCTGGTCGTCTTGAGCGCTTCGGCGGTCAGCCCGTTCTCGATGCTCTGGCGCGCCACCGGCAGCTTCGGCGTCTCTTTTTGGATCGCTTCCAGGATGGCTTGCGATAACCCGTTCACGCCAGAGTCGAACACCAGCACCGGGAAGACGGCGTGTTTGGCCGCCAGGGCCCGTTCCGCCTGCGACCCGTCCCGGCGCAGCACCTGGAAGTGGTAGGCCAGGAACAGCACGAACAAGACGAACAGTTGCAGCACGTCCAGCAGGTCGCGCACGAAATTGACCGGGCGGCTGCCCAGCAGCGCCGACAGCAGGATGAACAGCATCCCTCCCGCGCTGGCCATCCCGCCGATGACGGTGGCGAACAGCACCAGGTACAGGTAGACCCGGCGCACGATCGAGCGGCGGGCGTGGTCCCCGGCGTCGTCCATGCCCAGGGCCTCGGCCTGCATCGGGCGCCAGGTCATCAGCCACAGCGGCAGGCTGACCAGCAGTGTCGCCAGCGAACCGGACAGGTTGTCGCGCAGTATGCCGGTCCACGAGTAAGTGCCGAGCAGGGAATGGATGACGAAGGCCAGCAGCGACCCGATCCCGATGAACGTGGCGACCAATCCCACCAGGGACAGGATGTAAAAATACAGCCGCCGCATCCCGGCCTGGCGCGGGGCTTCCGTCACCTGGGACATATCCTTCGCCAGCCAGTGTCCGTAATAAGCCCATACCCCCGCCAGCGGGATGCCGATGGCCAGGGCGCTGCGCACATTGTTGATGAATTGTGAAAAAGTAAAACTTTCGCCCAAAATCCAGCGCAGGAGCACGCCAACCGTCACCCCGGCGGAGGACAGCACGGTGATGACCCCCGCCAGCGACAACGCATACAGGATCCCCAGCCGCAGCATGGAGAAGCGCTCGCCCGGTTCGGACAGGGCGTCCTGGGCGGTCTTCCAGACCAGGTACCATAGCGGCGTACCGATGATGAGCAGGGCCATGCCGTTGGGCAGGCTTTCCCGCAGGGCGATCGAGGTCAATCGGGTTGTCGTCAGGATGAAGGTGATCACCTGGTGGATGCCGCCCACGACCATGATCAGGCCGTAGATCACCCACAGGTAACGGTACAGCCGCCGCACGTCCGCGTAGGTTTCGATGGGCTGGACCACTTTCCAGTCTTCGCGCAGGACGTGGATGAAGTACGCAGCCAGAACGGCGTTCATCACCATCCCGATCAGGTTGTCGGTCACGGTCTGGCCGCCGCCGATAATTGCAGCCCTTACCGGCAGGCTGAAGAGGGAGAGGAACAGGCGGTTGAGCAGCGCCAGGCCGTTCTGGACCACCGGAACGAGCGTGCCGATCAAAATGCCGTAAAGCGCCAGGGCGCGCACACCGGAGGCGCGCTCGTCCATGTCTTTTTGGGCGCTGCGCTGCGCTCCCCACCAGTGTCCCACAAAGACCGGCACTCCCACCAGGATCAGCGAAAGCGCCTGCGCCAGGCGTTCGGCGCCGCTGCCGATCACATCGGAAGAAAACGTCTCACGCGCCAGGCCGATCAGCCCCCACAGTACCACTTCCATGCTGACCACGGTGACGGCATACACGTACAGGCGACGCACGGTACTCATGCTGAACTCCTTATGCTGGGAACGATTTGGTAAATCGTTCGACGGATTATGGCTTGGGCGGCTCCGAATACCAGGTCCAGGACCAGAACGGGTAGGACATGGATTCGATCTTCCAGGCCCCGTTTTGCCGGACGAGGATGGCTGCTCCGCTGTTGCTGTAAGTTTCCTGGAAAGGCCCGCCCCCGGCGTAGATGATGCTCACGTCAACTGTGGCCTCGTCCCCGTTGACCTCCGAACCGACGATCTGGACCCCATTGTTGGTGTCCCCGATCTTTTCGACCAGGATGGCCCGGCGGACTTCTTCGTAGGTTGGTTTGTAATCTTTATCGGCCAGGTAGCTGTAGGCGCGCGCCGCGTCGCGCTGCTGGATGGCCAGCACGAAATTGTGGACGACGTTTTCGGGCGTATCGTCCGGCAGGTAGGTTTGGTCGTTGCCGCGAACCAGGAACATCACCACCGACGCGGCGACCAGTACCCCAATGGCCGCCAGGATGCCGATGAGAAAACGGTCTTGTTTCATATTTTCACCTTTGGGGGATCAAGGGCGCAGGGAACGCTTTTTGCGCCGCGGGTGACGGGGTTTGCCGGGCCGGGAAATGATGACCAGGAAAGGCCCAACTGCCGGGACGAGCAGGGCGAGCAGCCCCCACAGCGCGTAGGCCCATGCGGATAAACGTCGTTCCCGCAGGAACATCACCGACAAGGCGAACATGGCAACCAGGAAACCGAGCAAGATGAGGCGTACCGTATCAGCGTTCATGGTAATGAAATTGTATAGGGTTTCATAGGAAAAGGCAAGCGCCAGAGTGGAGTATACTTGCCCGGTCGGTTCGTTTTCCCACCCACAACTTTATTCAGGAGAAAAGATGTCTGCTTCCACCATTCCCCATTGGGATCTGACCAATGTCTACCCCAGCCTCGAGTCCAAAGAGTTCGAAAACGCCGTCGAGCAGGTGAAAACCCAGGTCGGCGAGCTGGAGAGCCTGTTCGCCGAAAAAGTCTCCAAAACGGACGCCGGCACCCCGGTCCCGGAACTGGCGGGGCTGGTCGGCGAGAGCCTGAACCGCTTCAACGAGATGTACGAACTGTCCGGCACGGTGCGCGCCTTCATCCACTCTTTCGTCGCTACGGATTCACGGGACACCCTGGCGATGAAGAAAATGTCCGAGTTCCAGATGGTCGGCGTGCGGATGCAGAACCTGGCGGTGCAGTTCCAGGCCTGGATCGGCAAGCTGGCCCCCGTTTTAGAGGCGATCATCGCCGCGAACGAGAACGCCACAGCCCACGCTTTCGCCCTGAAAGACGCCGCTGAACAGTCCAAATACATGATGGCGGAAAACGAGGAAGCCCTGGCTGCCGAACTCGGCCTGAGCGGCGCGAGCGCCTGGAACAAACTCCAGGGGACGGTCACCTCGCAATTGACCGTGGACTTCGAACTGGACGGCGAGGTCAAGAAACTGCCCATGCCGGCCCTGATCAACCTGCACTCCCACCCGGACGAATCGGTGCGCCGCCGGGCCTACGAGGCCGAGATGGCCGCCTGGAAGTCGGTCGAGGAGCCGCTGACCGCCGCCATGAACGGCATCAAGGGCACGGCCAACTCGCTCAACAAACGCCGCGGCCGCGAGGACGCCCTGCACGCCCCGATCGACATGGCCCGCATTGACCGCCCGACCCTCGAAGCGATGATGGGCGCGATGGAAGCCTCCTTCCCGATGTTCCGCAAGTATTTCAAGGCCAAGGCCAAACGCTTCGGCAAGGAGAAACTGGCCTGGTGGGATGTCTTTGCCCCGTCCGGCAATGTCAACAAGGAATATTCCTGGGAGGAAGCCCGGGCTTTCATCCTGGAGAACTTCGGCAAATTCTCGCCCGAATTGGAAGCCTTCGCCAAACGAGCCTTCGACAACCTCTGGATTGACGGCGAACAGCGGGATGGCAAGCGCGGCGGCGCGTTCTGCATGGGCGTGCCGGGCGTCAAGGAGAGCCGCGTCCTGTGCAACTTCGACGGGACCCTCGACCAGGTCAGCACCATTGCTCACGAACTGGGGCACGCCTTCCATAACGAGTGCGCCTACCAGGCCGGGAAGACCGAGCTCCAGCAGGATACGCCCATGACCCTGGCCGAGACGGCTTCGATCATGTGCGAGACCATCGTCATGGAGGCGGTACTGGCCCAGGCCACCGACCCGCAGGAGGAACTCGCCATCCTGGAGACCCGGCTGATTGGCGATGCCCAGGTCATCGTGGACATCTATTCGCGCTTCCTGTTCGAGAAGGAAGTCCACGAGCGCCGCGAAAAATCGGACCTCTCGGCGGATGACCTGTGCGACATCATGGAACGAGCCCAGGCGGCCACCTACGGCGACGGTCTGGATGAAAACTTCCGCCACAAATACATGTGGACCTGGAAGCCGCATTATTACTACCCCGGCCTGGCCTTCTACAACTTCCCCTACGCTTTCGGTCTGCTCTTCGGGCTGGGACTGTACGCCATCTACCAGCAGCGCGGCCCGGCCTTCGTGGACGATTACAAGAACCTGCTGGCCTCCACCGGCGAAGCCCCCGCGGCCGACCTGGCCGCCCGCTTCGGGATAGACATCCGCTCGCGCAAGTTCTGGGAGGACAGCCTGGCAGTCATCGGCAGGAAGATTGACCGGTATTGCGAGTTGTAAACCCTCTCGAATAACTCAAGACCCCGTTCACACAGGAGCGGGGTCTTTTGATTTTTGATATGTGATGATTTATTTCTTCACCCACCCCAGGCTGATACGCCCGCGCTCCGGTTCGATCTTCAGGATTTCCACGTCAATGATGTCGCCGACCTTGAGCACCGTGCCGAACGGGATCTGGCTCTTGTGCAGCAGGCCGTCCTGCTTGACGCCGATGTCCACGAACGCGCCGAAATCCACCACGTTGCGCACCGTGCCTTTCAGGGTCATGCCGACCATCAAATCCTCCATCTTGAGCACGTCCGAGCGCAGGATGGGGGCGGGGGTGTCGGCGCGGGGGTCGCGTCCGGGGCGGACGAGCTGCTCGAGGATGTCGTTCAGGGTGGGGAGGCCGCAGCCGAGTTCGGCGGCCAACCTGTCAGCCGGGATTTTGGCGGTGAGGGACTCCAGGGCCGGCTTCCGTTCATTTGGCGGCGACCCGGCTGACAGTCCCGCGCGCTCGAGGACGGCCTCGGCAATGGGGTAGGATTCGGGGTGGATGGCGGAGGCGTCCAACGGATTCACCCCGTCCCGGATGCGCATGAACCCGGCGCTCTGCTCGAAGGCTTTGGGGCCGAGGCCGGAGACCTGGCGCAGGTCGGCGCGGGATTTGAACGCGCCGTTGGCATCCCGATAAGCGACGATACTGCCTGCCAGTTTGGGGCCGACGCCCGCCACGTGGGTCAGCAGGGCCGGGCTGGCGGTGTTGAGGTCCACGCCGACGTGGTTGACGACCGACTCGACCACCCCGTCGAGGGCATGGCTGAGGGCGGCCTGGTCCACGTCGTGCTGGTAGAGGCCCACCCCGATGGATTTGGGGTCAATCTTGACCAGTTCGGCCAGCGGGTCCTGGGCGCGGCGGGCAATGGAGACCGCCCCGCGGATGGAAACGTCGAGGTCGGGGAATTCGGCGCGGGCCAGGGGCGAGGCGGAGTAAACCGACGCCCCGGCTTCGTTGACGATGAGGTACCTGGTATGTTGCGTGTTGCGTGTTAATTCTGATGCCAGCTTTTCTGTTTCACGCGAGGCCGTGCCGTTGCCGATGGTGATGAGGGTGACACCGTGGCGTTCGATCATGGCTTCGAGGGTTTTGAGCGCGCCAACCCAGTCGTTTTTGGGTTCGTGGGGGTAGATCGTGCCGGTGTCGAGCAGCTTGCCGGTGGGGTCCACCACCGCGACCTTGCAGCCGGTACGGTAGCCGGGGTCGAGGCCGAGCACGGTCTGGCCGGCGAGCGGCGGCTGGCCGAGCAGGGCGCGCAGGTTGGCGGCGAAGACGTTGATGGCGTGGCTGTCGGCTTTTTCGCTCAACTCGCGGCGCACGTCCCGCTCGATGGCAGGCAGCAGCAGCCGTTCGGCGCAATCCTGGACGGCTTCTTCGAGTTGCCCGGCGAAGGGGCTGAGGATGTCTTCCTCGAACTCGGCCTGGATCGGGTCGAGCCAGTCGCGCTCGGCGACCTGGACGCGCACCCGCAGCACGCCTTCCTTTTCACCGCGGTTGAGGGCCAGCACCTGGTGCGGCTGGAGGCGGCTGACGGTATTCGAGTATTCGTAATAGGTTTCGTACACTCGTTTTTCGTCCACCGCATCTTCGATTTTCGACGATTCGATCCTGGCAAATTTGAGGGCCTTTTCGCGGGTGGCCTGGCGGACGTTGGCGTTGTCGCTGATGGTTTCGGCCACGATGTCCCGCGCGCCTTGCAGGGCGTCTTCCACGCTGGGGACGTCCTCGGTGATGAATTGGGCCGCGGCCTCTTCGGGGGAACCGTCGAGCGGTTGCTGCAAGATCAGTTCGGCCAGCGGTTCGAGGCCGCGCTCGCGGGCGATCATAGCCCGGGTGCGGCGTTTGGGCCGGTAGGGAGCGTACAGGTCTTCGAGGGCGGTCATCGTCCCGGCGGTCTGGATGGCGGCGCGCAGTTCGTCGGTCAGTTTGCCCTGCTCCTCGATGGAGGCCAGGACGGCGGCGCGGCGTTCGTCAATCGCCCGCAGGCGGACGATCTCATCCGCCACGATGCGCACCTGCTCGTCGTCGAGCGAGCCGGTCATTTCCTTGCGGTAGCGGGCGATGAAGGGGACGGTGTTGCCCTCGTCCAGCAGGCGGACGGCGGCGTCCACCTGGGAGGGTTTGGCGTTGATCAAGTTGGCAATTTGTTCGGCGTGGGTCATGGCGGCGATTTTACCAAACAATCCGGCGTGTTATACTGCGAATAAATGTTGTGGTAAAGGCGACCCTTCAAGGTCATCACTTTTGTCACTTAAGTCCGAGACCCTGACCAAAACACTAATTTTTACTCCTCAGCGGGTCGCCCCTACTCTTTGTTCTTTTGGAGGCAGAATGAACCTCGATCACTGTATCCGTGAACTGGGAGCCAATGCCCGGATCATCGAAACGTTCGTGGCCGGGATCGACGCGGCGCAGATGCGCTGGAAGCCGTCTGATAAGGATTGGTCCATGCTGGAGGTGGTCAACCACCTTTGGGACGAAGAGCGGGAGGACTTTCCGGCCCGCATCCGTCACCTGTTCTCGGGCAGCCCTGACAGGTTTTCGCCGATCCGCCCGGCGGAGTGGGTGACGGAACGCGGCTATAACGGGCGCGACCCGGGGGAGTCGTTGGCGGGATTCCTGTCGGAGCGGGAAAGGAATCTGGCCTGGATCAGGTCACTGTCCCGGCCCGATTGGGAGGTGAAGTACGCCCACGAGCCGCTGGCGGGCATATCCGCCGGGGATTTCCTGGCGGCCTGGGCCGTCCACGACCTGCTCCACATCCGCCAGTTGAACGAGATCAAGTATGCCTATAGCGCAAAAGAACTGGAAGGCCGGGCCATCATCTATGCTGGAGAGTGGTAAGCGATTGTAAGGTAATCATAGGGAAGAAGTGATGACTCTCATATTGACGCGTTACATAAAATCATGTAAGGTTAAGCTGCACAGCAAATGAAGGCAAAAATAGACTTATGATCTTGTTGCGCAACATACTCTGAACATAAGCGGGCGCCGTCCGGGTGCCCGCTTATATATTTTTACAAAGATGTAACATCATCCTAGCAGGAGAAAACATGTCAGGAACAATCAATGCTTTTGAAATGGCGCAGCGCCAGTTCGACGGTGTCGCCAAACTTCTCAACCTCGACCCGCAGATCGCCGAGGTGCTGCGCTGGCCGATGCGCGAATACTCTTTCCGCATCCCGGTGCGCATGGACGACGGCTCGCTGCGCGTCTTCCAGGGTTTCCGCGTGCAGCACAACGACGCCCGCGGCCCCAACAAGGGCGGCATCCGTTTCCACCCGAACGAGACCTTCGATACTGTGCGCGCCCTGGCGACCTGGATGACCTGGAAGTGCGCCGTGGCCGACATCCCGCTGGGCGGCGGCAAGGGCGGCATCATCGTGGACCCCGCCACGCTGACCACGCCCGAAAAGGAACGCCTGTGCCGCGGCTGGGTGCAGAATATGTGGAAGAACATCGGCCCGCGCCAGGACGTCCCGGCCCCGGACGTGGGAACCACGCCGCAGATGATGGGCTGGATGATGGACGAGTATTCCAGGCTGGTGGGCGAGTACACCCCGGGCGTGTTCACCGGCAAACCCCTGGGCGGCGGCGGCTCGGAGGGCCGCACCGAAGCGACCGGTTACGGCGTGATCTACACCGTGCGCGAAGCCATGAAGCACCTGGGGATCGACTCGACCAAATCAGTGGCGGCCATGCAGGGCTTCGGTAACGTGACCCAGTACGCGGCCATCGGTTTCGTCGAACTGCTGGGCGGCAAAGTGGCCTGCGTCTCTTACTGGGACCGCGAAGACCGCACGGCTTACACCGTCAGCAAGGATGGCGGCGTGGACCCGCGTTTCCTGCAATCCATCACCGACCAGTACGGTACGATTGACAAGGCCCAGGCCAAGGCCGCCGGTTACGTGATCGAAGACGGCGACGCCTGGATCAGCAAGGAGGCCGACGTGCTCATGCCCGGCGCGCTCGAGGGACAGGTCAATGCTGACTCGGTCAAGAAGATCAGCAGCCGGGTCAAGATCGTGGCCGAAGGCGCCAACGGTCCCACCACCCCCGAAGCGGACGAATTCTTCAAGGCCAACAAGATCTTCAACATCCCCGATTTCCTGTGCAATGCGGGCGGCGTAACGACCTCCTACTTTGAGCAGGTGCAAAACGACATGAACTTCTACTGGCCGAAGGACGAGGTGCTGCAAAAGCTCGACCAGAAGATGACCTCCGCCTTCAACAGCGTGCTCGAAATGAGCGAGAAGGAAGGCGTTTACATGCGCGACGCGGCCTACATGGTCGCCATTGGCCGGGTGGTCAAGGCCATGGAGCTTCGCGGCTGGGTCTAAATTCGATAGGGATGCCACACCCCCCGTCCATCTGGCGGGGGGTGTTTGTCCCGCCCATCCCTGCGAAAGCCAAAAAAGCCTTCGCAAGGATGGAAAAAAACTCACCAAAGGAGAAAGAATGCAAACACCCTGGGAATACCGATTTGCCCATCGCACCAAGCACATGCGCAGTTCGGTCATCCGGGAGCTGCTCAAGCTGACCGAGCAGCCGGATATTATTTCCTTTGCGGGCGGACTGCCCGCACCGGAAGTTTTCCCATTGGAGAAATTCCAGGAAGCCTGCAATATTGTCTTGAAAGAACACGGCGGGCAGGCCCTGCAATACGGCACGACCGAGGGCTACACCCCCTTGCGTGACATGATCGCCCGCCACGCCGCCCGCTTCGGGATCGAGATCTCGGCCCAGAATGTCCAGATCACCTCCGGGTCGCAGCAGGCCCTGGATTTCATCGGGCGGCTGTTCATCAACCGCGGCGATTACGTCGTGGTCGAATCGCCGACTTACATGGGGGCGCTGCAAGCCTGGAACGCTTACGGGGCGCAGTACATCTCCGTGCCGTCGGACGAGAACGGCATGATCGTGGACGAACTCGAAGCCGCCCTGCGGGTCGGCCCCAAATTCATTTACGTGCTGCCCAATTTCCAGAACCCGTCGGGGACGACGCTCAGCCTCGAGCGGCGGAAAAAGCTGGTCGAGATCGCGGACAAGTACGGGGTCCCGATCGTGGAGGATGATCCCTACGGGCAGTTGCGCTACGAAGGCGAGCACCTGCCGTCGGTGGTGTCCCTGGACAGCGAGTTCCGCGGCCCGAACGGCGGCCATTACAGCGGCAATGTCATCTACCTGAGCACGTTCTCGAAGCTGCTGGCCCCGGGCATCCGCCTGGCCTGGGTGGTGGCCCCGCCGGAAGTCATCCGCAAGATGGTGATGACCAAGCAGGGAGCCGACCTGCACACTGCCACGTTCAACCAGATCGTGGCTTACGAGGTCGCCAAAGGCGGTTTCCTGGACGAGCATGCCAGGATCATCCGGGCCACCTACAAGGAACGCCGGGACGTGATGCTCGAAATGATGGACGAACTCTTCCCGCCGGAAGTGCGCTACACCCGCCCGCAGGGAGGCATGTTCCTGTGGGGCATCATGCCCGAAGGCATGGACGCGGCCGAGGTCTTCAAGGTGGCTGTGCAGAAGAAGGTCGCTTTCGTGCCGGGCGCGCCCTTCCACGCCAACGGCGGCGGCGACAACACCATGCGGATCAACTTCTCGTTTTCCTCGCCGGAGACCATCCGCGAGGGCGTCACCCGCCTGAGCCTGACGCTGAAAGAGATGCTGGCCCGCAACGGGAAGTAAGCCGATCCGGTGGACCGCACTCATCGGGTAAAATCCAAAACCTAACGCAAATGGCGCGAGTTGGGCGAATTGCGCGGATTTATTCCGAAAACATTCGCGTAATTCGTGCTGGTCAGGCGTATGTTGGACAAGAACTTTTACCATTGAGACACGGAGTCACGGAGTTTTCCCTTTGTTTTCTCAGTGTCTCGGTGTCTCCGTGGTTCAAAGGGTGTTCGACGTGCTTCTGACGAGTGCAAATCATTCGCGTAATTTGTCAAGTCTGCGCAATTCGCGTTAAAAATGTCTTTGCAGAACCCTTTGTCTGGCAGAGAAGGGCCAGAAGGAAAACCTCCCGGTTGCATACTAAAAGCTGCAACCGGGAGATTTTATTTTGCAAGCTGGAAGATCAATCTTCCACGTAGGGCACGTATTCGGCGCGGGCGATGCCCTGCTCGTAGGCTTTTTCGGCCACGGCCCGGGCCACGGCCAGGTGTACCTTCTTGTCGAGCGCATTGGGGACCAGGTCGCCGGGCGGGGTCATATTGGCGATGGTCTCGGCCGCGGCCACCAGCATCTCGTGGGTGATGCGCGGCGCGTCGGCGTCCACCGCGCCGCGGAAGATGCCGGGGAAGCCGAGCACGTTGTTGACGGACTTGCCGTCGGCGGCGAAGGCGGCCCCGGCCTGCATGGCTGCATCCGGCTCGATTTCGGGGTTGGGATTGGAAAGCGCCAGGATGATCTGGCCGGGCCTCACCATCGAGGGTTTGATCAGCCCCGGCGCGCCGGTGGTGGCGATGACGATGTCGGCCCGGGCCATGATCCCGTCCAGGGTGGCGCGCTGGCCGCCGTTCTTTTCGAGGCGTGCGAGGGCATCTTCGCTCAGGTCGGCGCCCAGCACGGGATTACCCGTCAGGCGCATGAGCATCCTGGCGATGGCGTTGCCCGCCGCCCCCAGCCCGACCTGCCCGATGACGGCTTTGGACAGGTCGGTGCCGGTCTCGCGGGTGGCGGTCAGCAGGGCAGCGGTCGAGACGACGGCCGTGCCGTGCTGGTCGTCGTGCAGCACGGGGATGTCGAGCCGGGCCTGGAGTTTCTCTTCGATCTCGAAGCAGCGCGGGGCCGAGATATCTTCGAGTTGGATGGCGGCAAAGGTCGGGGCGATGTTGGCGACCGTTTCGACGATGGCGTCCGGGTCCTGGGTGTCGAGCAGGATCGGGATCCCGGACAGGCCGACCAGGGTCTCCATCAGCATGGCCTTGCCCTCCATGACGGGCATTCCCGCCAGCGGGCCGATGTCGCCCAGTCCCAGCACGGCGGTGCCGTCGGTGACGATGGCGACCATGTGGCTGGTGCTGGTGTAGAGTTTCGCCAGCGACGGGTCTTTGGCGATCCGGCGGCAGACTTCGGCCACGCCGGGGGTGTAGACCCGGCGCAGGGTCGCCAGTGAATCGATCGGGAAGCGGCTGCGGATGGCGATCTTGCCCTTTTGGTGCAACTCCAGCACCTCGTCCCGGATGGCGACGACCCGCGTGCCGGGGTTGGCGCGCATGGCTTCCAGCACCTGTTCCATGATGGATTCGTCGTCGGCGTAGACGGTGATGTCCCGCGTGACGTGGTGGGAGGTTTCCGTCAGCAGTTCGATGCCGCCCACGCTGCCGCCCGCGCCTGAGATGGCCGAGAGCAGCCGGGCCAGGACCCCCAGCGACTGGTCGTTGCGGACGCGCACGGTGCGCATGAGCTTGCGTTCCCAGGCCATCAGGCCCTCCCGTTCAACAGCGCCGGAAGCTGCGAAAACGAAGTGATGACCGGGCAGCCCGGATCCTCGAAGATCTTGAGCCGGTCGTAGAGAATGGGCTGCAACCCGGCGCTGCGCGCCCCGATCACGTCGGCGAAATAATTGTCGCCCACGTAGACGGTTTCGTGGGCCTGGGTTTCGGCGCGCTTGAGGGCCACCTCGAAGATGCCGGGGCTGGGTTTCCACGAATTGACTTCGCCCGCCGCCAGGGAGAACGAAAAATAGGAGGCCAGGCCAAGTTCCTTGAGCCGCTCGTGGTAAGGCAGGTCGCGGTTCGAGACGACCCCCAGCACGTAGCCCTTTCGATGCAGGTACTCAAGCGTTTCGATAACGCCTTCGGGGATGATGTCTTTCGGTTTGTAGTTTTCTTCCATGTGGGCCGCGAAGGCCGGGGCCAGCTCTTCGGCCTGCTGGGTGGAACATCCCAGCGCGACCAGCCGCCTTCGCCCAAAATTCTGCCAGAAACCCTTGTCGTCGTCCCCGAATTTTTGGAAATCCTCGCGGATCTCGGTCGAACCGGCAAAATAATAATGCTCCCAGCGGGCGGCCAGGATGCGGTCGTGTTCGCTGATGGGCAGTCCGAGCGAGAGGGCGTAATCGGTGAAGACTTCGCCGCCGGTCGGCTGGCTCTCGCGCAGGGTGCCGTCCATGTCGAAGAGGATGGCCTTGATTCCGTTCAGGGGCATCTAACCTCCAATTTGGTTCATCACCCGGTTGAGCGGGATCGTGCCGTCGGCCAAGCCGTGTCCCCAGGGCTTGAGCCAGACGGCTTCGAGGATCAACTGGCGCAGGTCGTCCAGGCTGGCTCCGGCGCGCAGCGGGGTGAGCAGGTCCATTTCTTTTTCGCGCAGCAGGCACATGCGCAGCACCCCGTCGGCGGTGAGGCGGGCGCGGGTGCAGGAGGCGCAGAAAGGCATGGTGACGGACGAGATGAATCCAACGTCACCCTGCGCGCCGGGGATGCGGAAGAGCCGCGCTTCGCCGTCCAGTTTGCCGTTGTTGGCGACCTCCAGCGGCCCGACGGCAGCCTCGATGCGTTCCTTGATCTGGGCTGCGGTCACGGCCTGCTGGGTCTGGATGTCGGTGGCCCCGGCGAAGGGCATCATCTCGATGAAGCGCATCTGCCAGGGATGGCCGAGGGTCAGGCGCGCCAGGTCCACCACGTCTTCTTCGTTGTAGCCTTTGACGACCACCGCGTTGAGCTTGATCGGGGCCAGGCCGGATTCCTCGGCAGCCTGGATGCCTTTCCAAACGTCCTCGAATTTGCCCCAGCGGGTGAGGCGCTTGAATTTATCCGGGTCGAGGGTGTCTATGCTGACGTTGACCCGCTGCAACCCGGCCTCGGCCAGGGGTCCGGCCAATCGGGACAGGAGCATGCCGTTCGTCGTCATCGAGACCGAGCGGATGCCCGGGGTGGAGGCGATGCCCCGCACGATGTCCACCACGTGGGCGCGGACGGTCGGCTCGCCTCCCGTTAAACGGATCTTGTCGAACCCCAGGCTGGCGAACAGACGCGTGAACAGCAGGATTTCATCGTCCTGCATCAATTCGGAATTGGGCCGAAATGTCATATCCTCCGGCATACAGTAAATGCAACGCATGTTGCAATGGTCGGTCAAACTGATGCGGAGGTAATGGATATTCCGCCCAAAGCGGTCAATAGCCATGGTACCTCCTTACTTCTAAAGTTTTGAAATGGCGGCTGGCGTGATGGATCATGGTTCCGTTCTCATTTCTCCGGGTGGAAAGGTTTTTCCATTATAACAACGATTATGGCCGCCTCCGGTGTTTGACTTTTGTCAGACCTGGAAATGGGCGATTGACGCTATCTGCCAGACATGCTATCATCCAAAGGAATTTATTCCATTTTTGGCTTCGTTATAAGGAGTAATTTAACAAATGAGCACAGATTTTATTGTCCGGTTGATCGGCATGGTTGTTATTGCAGCATTGGGAGCTTACTGGGGTTACGCACTCGGCAGCCTGACCAAATCATTACAAGTTGTATATTCCATAATTTTCGGCCTGATCGGCGCGCTGGCGGGATTGATCCTGACCCCGCTGCTGACCACGCGCCCGCTGCGGGCTTTACGCGCCATCCTGGGGCGGGTGGCTGCCGAAACGCTCTTCGCGGGATTGCTCGGCCTGGTGACCGGGCTGCTGGTCGCGGCCCTGCTGGCTTTCCCGCTCTCGCTGCTGCCCGAACCGTTCGGCAGAATCCTGCCTTTTGTGGGCGTGCTGCTCTTCACCTATTTCGGCGTGTCGCTCTTCATCATGCGCCAGGGCGACATCATGGGGATGTTATCCGCCATGACTCACCGGAACAGCGAAGGCGGGAGCAACGGCGGCGGCAGTTGGGGACAGAGTTCCCGCACCATCCTGCTCGATACCAGCGTCATCATTGACGGGCGGGTGGCCGACATCGCCCGCACCGGCTTCCTGCCCGGGACCCTGCTCATCCCGCGCTTCGTGCTCAACGAACTGCAATACATCGCCGATTCGCCGGACGGATTGCGCCGCCAGCGCGGCCGCCGCGGCATGGAAGTGCTGGCCGACTTGCAGAAACAGCCCAACGTGATGGTCCGCATCAGCGACATTGACGTGGACGGCGTGCGCGAAGTGGACGACAAGCTGGTCATCCTGGCCCGCCAGATGCGCTGCCCGATCCTGACCAACGACTACAACCTGAACCGCATCGCCGAACTCCAGGGCGTGACGATCCTCAACATCAACGAACTGGCCAACGCGGTCAAGTCGGTGGTGCTGCCGGGCGAGGCGCTCTCGATCCTGGTCATCCAGGAGGGCAAGGAACAGAACCAGGGCGTGGGTTACATGGACGACGGCACCATGGTCGTGATCGAAAACGGCAAGGATTATCTCAACAAGCAAATTGACGTGATGGTCACCAAGGTGCTCCAAACCGCCGCCGGGCGGATGATCTTCGCCAAACCGGAAGATTGAGCAGGGTCATTGCGAGGGCGCTCTCTCCCGAAGCAATCTGCACCGGTCGGGGGTTTTCCGGTAAATTGGAGACTGCTTCCCTTCGACAGGCTCAGGGCAAACGTTCCTCGCAGTGACAGAGCTATTCCCCCAACAACACCTCCGCTAACTCAGGCGTGGACCGCAGGATCAGGTCCGCGCCTTTGCGTTCCAGCTCGGGGCGCTCGCCGAAGCCGCACAGCACGCCCACCGTCTGCGCGCCGGCGGCCTTGCCGGCCCGGATGTCCACCGTCGTGTCGCCGACCATCAGGCAGTTCTCCGGCGAAATGCCCAGCTTCTTCGCGGCATAGAACAACGGGTCGGGGTAGGGCTTGGTGTGCTCGGCAGTGACGGCAGTCACGATCTCCTCGAAATAACCCGTCAGGCCGAACTGGTCGAGGAACAGGCGGGTGGAGCGGTCGTCGCGGGCGCTGACCACGCACATCGGGAATTTCCCGGCCAGGCGGGCCAGCATCCCGTCCACGCCGGGGACGAGCTGGAAATGCTTCATCGGACGCGGGCGGCGGCGGTTGAGCCACTCCCACAGGCCGAGCAATTCGTCGTCCAGGCCGAGGACGTCGGGCAGGCCGATCAGGGTATTGCCGGGGGCCTCGACCCACATCACGAAACGGCGGGCAGCCCGAAAGGAGTCCCGCCCCGGGAGCAGGGAACGGAACGGGCGGAAGAACGGCTCGAACTTCCGCACGTAAACGTCGTCGGTGTCGCTGAGCGTCCCATCCACATCGAAAAGCAAAGCCTGGATACGGTCGAGGTCAAGGGTCATGATGTCACCTGGTTGAATGTCATTGCGAGGGTGGTTTTCCCGAAGCAATCTCACGTTGTATTGGGAGACTGCTTCCCCTCGGCAAGCTCGGGGCGGGCGTTCCTCGCAGTGACACTTTCAAAGAGGTATTTTACCGCGCTACGGAATCTGTGGTTTAATTCCCCTGCTATGGACACCAAGACCCTCACCGTGCTCGAATATCCCAAGATTTTGGACCGCTTGGCCGGATACTGCGCCTTTTCGGCTTCGGCGGCCCTCGCCCGGGACCTGCGGCCTGCCACCGTTATGGACGAGGTGTGCCGTCTCCAGCAGGAGACCCGTGAGGCGCGCCTGCTGCTCGACACCAGCGACGCCACCATCGGCGGCGCCCACGACGTCCGCCCGCAGGTGGAGCTGGCCCGGCGCGGCGGCGTGCTCGACCCCGGCGACATCCTCGATATCAAATCCACCCTGATCTCGGCCCGCGAACTCAAGAAGCTGCTCGAAAAGAAGACCGAGCAGTTCCCGCGCCTGGCCGAGATCGCCGTCTCACTGCCCGCCGCGCTGGGACTGGTGGAGGCCATCTCGCGCGTGCTTTCCGACAAAGGCGAGGTGCTCGACTCGGCCTCGCCCAAACTGGCCGGCATCCGCGCCCAGGTGCGGGTGGCCCACGAGCGGCTGATGGCGAAACTGCAAAAATACCTGACCGACAGCAAGACCACGCCCATGCTGCAAGACGCGCTCATTACGCAACGCGACGGACGCTACGTCATCCCGCTGCG
This sequence comes from Chloroflexota bacterium, assembly GCA_049324115.1. Classification (GTDB taxonomy): domain Bacteria; phylum Chloroflexota; class Anaerolineae; order Anaerolineales; family Villigracilaceae; genus UBA5796. The sequence goes on along the minus strand of JBMOMN010000020.1, from coordinate 33,925 downwards.
CTCGGAGTTCAAGGGGCAGATCAAGTCCATCGTCCACGACCAGTCTTCGTCGGGGGCGACCCTGTTCGTCGAGCCGCTGGCGGTGGTGGAACTCAACAACGAGTGGCGCGAGCTGCAACTGGCCGAGCGCGACGAGGAGCGCCGCGTCCTGGCCGAGTTGTGCTGGCAGGTCGCGGCCCACGCCGACGAGATCACCTGGGGCGTGGAAGCCCTGGCGCTGCTGGACCTGGCCTTTGCCAAAGCGAAATACGCCGAGGCGACCCGGGCCAATGAGCCGGTTATTCAGGAGCGGTCAGCCGTCAGCGGTCAGCCTTCTAATCCAGGGAAGCTGAAAGCTGAGAGCCGAAAGCTGATCCGCTTGTACCAGGCCCGCCACCCGCTGCTCGATCCCAAAACCGTGGTTGCGATTGATTTCGACCTGCCCAACGACACGCGGGCGGTGGTCATCACCGGGCCGAACACCGGCGGCAAGACCGTGGCCCTCAAGACCGTCGGCCTGCTGATCCTGATGGCCCAGAGCGGACTGCACCTCCCAGCCCAATCCGGCTCGGAACTTTCGGTGTTCGAGGCCCTCTACGCCGACATCGGCGACGAACAGTCCATCGAGCAGTCGCTCAGCACCTTTTCGGGCCACGTGACCAACATCATCCGCATCCTCGAACAGGCGGACGAGAAGTCGCTGGTCATCCTCGACGAACTGGGCGCAGGCACCGACCCGCAGGAGGGCGCGGCCCTGGCGCGGGCCATCCTGTCCCACCTGCTCGGACGCGGCATCACGACCCTGGTCACCACCCACCACCCGGAGTTGAAGACCTTCGCCCACGTGACCGACGGGGTGGTCAACGCCAGCGTGGAGTTCGACATCCGCACCCTGCGCCCGACCTTCCAGTTGACCATCGGCCTGCCGGGACGGTCGAACGCCCTGGCCATCGCCCAGCGCCTCGGCCTGGACGAAGGCATCCTGGCCGCGGCCCGCAGCGAGGTCAGCCCGGACGATTTGCGGGCCGACAAACTGCTGGACGACATCCACCGCCAGCGCAAACTGGCTTTCAAGGAGCGCAACAAAGCCGAAAAGGCCCGGGGTGAAGCCCATAAACTGCGCCGCGAACTCGCCGAAAAAATGGAAAAGATCGAGGACGAACGCCTGGCGATCCTGGACAAGGCCAGGGAGGAGGCCGAGGCCCAGGCCGCGGCCCTCCAGGCCGAAATCCAGGAGCTGAGACGGGAACTGCAAAAGGCGCGCCAGCCGCTCGAAGCCTTGAAACCGGTCATCGAGCAGGCGGAGGTGATCGAGGAGAAAGTCCAGAAGAAAGCGCCGAGGAAGAAATCCCCGCTTGCTACCGTCCGTGGGCCGCTGCGCCTGGGCGAGAAAGTGACCGTCCGCTCGCTGGGGCGGGACGGGGTGGTGACGGCCCTCAGCGAGGAAGACGCCGAGGTGCAGGTGGGGGCGCTGCGGGTGCGGGCCAAACTGGGCGATTTGCAGCGGAAGGTCGAGGAGCCGCCAGCGGTCAGCGACCAGCCGGAGAGCGGGACCAGGACAAGCCCGGTTTCGACCGGTTCGCGGCCATCCGGCCCGGTCATCCAGTCCGGCCCCGGCATGGAACTGGACCTGCGCGGCCAGATGTCGGAAGACGCCCTCGACAAACTCGACCGTTATCTCGAACAGGCCTTCCTGACCGGGATGCCCTTCGTGCGCATCATCCACGGCAAGGGGACGGGCAAACTGCGCCAGGCCGTGCGCGAGATGCTGCGCGGCCACCCGCACGTGGCCTCCTTCGAGGAAGGCGGCGAAAAGGAAGGCGGCGCGGGTGTGACGGTGGCCAAGCTGGCGGGGTAGTTTGGATGAGATCAATCATTATTACCCGGTCTTGGTTTTTCAGGCTGATAAAGTACAATGGCAAGCCACCTAGGAGTGGAATAAAGTGTTTTGGTGTGGATGGATGGGGAGGGACAAGCGAACAAAAAAATGCTACAATATACCAAGAAAAGTACCCCGAGAGAATATACGGCAAGTATGCTTTTCGACTTATTTTTAGTTGATAATTATCTATAATTACGGAGACAATGTGACAGGTGAAACACTGAAAAAACCACCTTTGGTAGAGGCTATATTTGAAATTAAGTGGGATCTTCAGGATATTGCCCCAGGCATAGTAAATGATCCTCATTACAACTTGCTTCTTGGCAGGATGTACGATCGACTAGAAAAAAAATACCCTTTCCATCAGCCATTGCCAACCGCTTCAATACCAACCGAAATGATCACGGGTGTTGTTCAGCATCGCTTCAGAATTGATAAGGAGAAATGGCCTCTTTTCCAACTTGGCCCAGGAATATTAACTGTAAATGACAATAAAAATTATAAGTGGCACGACTTTAAGGAAAGGGTTACAGAGATATTAAATTTCCTTTTTGAGGTGTATCCTGCTCCATTATCAATAAACAGCTTGGTACTTCGGTATATTAACTCGATTGAATTTAATTTTGATAAGGAAAACATATTTGACTTTTTAAGTCAACAACTGCAAACTGAAATTGCATTGCCAGCCTCGTTATTTGAGACAGACGTTCAAAAACTGCCTGTGGGCTTTGATTGCCGATTTGCATTCAAGTGTACTAAACCTGGAGCTATGATTAATTTGAGATTAGCTCGAGGAAGAAGCCAAAATAATGATGCATTAATATGGGAATCTTTTCTTACAACAACTAAGACAAATATGCCTAGTTTTCCTGAAGGTGTTGAAACATGGTTAGAAGATTCGCACAATGTTTTGGAAGAATGGTTCATTAAACTGATAGAAGGTGAATTATTGAGGAGTTTTAAATAATGTTTCAAACAGCTACGACGTGGAGTGCATCCCCAGGTTTTCTTTTTGACTCAAATTATCAGTCTACTGATCAAGAGGCCGCAATTCAAATTCCTCATGCCGAAAAATTAAAATCAATACTAAGCAATATTTCTCGCCAACGTATCATCTCTTCAGATATTCTTCTACCATCCCAAGACGTTGCTAGTGAAACAGTACAAAGCGTTGAAAGTGAATTCGATGTTAGTCATGAGATTCTAGAGTATGAGAATATTGTTAAATTGGCCCCTAGAGAAAGGTATACTATCATTCTTAATGTAATAAGCGTCCGGAAAGCAAAACCACACGTTGTAGATCCAACTCAGGAATGAAAAATTTCTTTGTGGAAAGATTATATGGCTAGTATCGAATATCCTTGGTATGAAATTGTTGAATCAGGGTCGCCCTTATCTCAAGGGGATTTTTTTGATTTGTGCCCAGTAGTAGTTCCTCGGGCTGAAATTGGTGGTGAAGGAAGCCAAGTGGTAGCTGAAGTAATAAAATATGATGTTGTAGTGATGAGTCAGTCTTGTGACCTCGAAAATCAAAACTTGGAAATAGTATTGGTTTGTCCAATCTGGCCTCTTAGCGAATTCCAAGACACGAATGATTTTTATAGAAGCAAGAATGGAAAAGAATCCTTGCGTAAAGGAAACCAGCCAGGGTATCATCTCATCAACGAGTGTGATTTGGAAGGATTTGAGCAGGAATTTAGAGTTGTAGATTTTAGAAATGTGTATGGCATACCGTATGACATGCTTGTAGAGATTTCCAAAGAAAGGGAAAGAAGAGTTCGTTTGCTTCCACCTTATAGAGAACACTTATCTCAAGCATTTGCCAGATTTTTTATGAGAGTAGGATTGCCAACAGATATTCCAAGATTTGATTGACATTTCGATCTAATGTAAGTACAAAGCGATTATTAACTATTGTGAACCAAAGTCCCCACCTGGCTCAGGTGGGGACTTCTTCGTGAACGAACATTTTGGTATGCGCGGGCGTGACGATCGTCAGGCTGGTAAAGTTTTTGGTTTTTCCTTCGTGCCCTTCGTGGTTCGAAACTTTACCTCCCCGTCGCCGCCCGCCAGACCGCATTCAGTGCTTCGAGGGCCGAGAGACGGTGGCGGGCCAGGGCTTCCTCGGTCAGGTAGATGTCGCCCAGGTGTTCGTCGCCTTTTTTGGTGTACAGGCCGCGGTTGGGCAGGTCGTCGGTCACGGGCCAGAAGTTCCACAGCGGCAGGTTGTACTCGTCGGCCAGCATGGCGGTTTCGAGGTTGAGACGGTGGTCGCCTTCCCGGTTGTCGGCCTTGGTCGAAAGGATCGGCACCACGCCCTGGTCCAGCAGCCGCTCGATGATCTTGCGCATGTACATCTCGTTGCGGGCTTCCCAATGCGTGCCGACCGTAATGAGCGCGAACGACGGCTGGCGCAGGCGCAGTTCGCAATCCAATGGGGTCTCGCCTGCCCCGCAGCCAAACTTGCCCTCGTGCCACTCGGCCCACAGCAGCGCCCCGGAGGTCGTCCCGCTCTTGGCGGTCGGGCTTTCGCGGTTGAACGAACTGCCGAAAAAATCAACCGTCTCTTGCAGGTCGGGAGGCAGGGCGGCGTACTCCTCGGCGTCCACCACGTACAGGCCCAGGAAGGTATCCGGCGTGCTCTGGCAGTCGCCCAGGATCGAAAAGGCGGTCGGGTCGTTGCCCAGCGACAGGCCCCGGGCGTAGATTTCGCGCACGTTTTGGGTCACGACCGGGATGACCGGCCAGCCCATCCAGGCGGCGGGATCGAGGCCGATCGTCAGGGGCAGGGACTCCGCCGTCGGGCTGGGGACGGGGCTGGGAGCGGCTCCCGTCGAAAGCGGCGCGGGACCCGGGGCCTGCGTCGGCGTGGACGGGATTTCCGTGGCTGTGGGCCTGGCCTCGGTCGCCGGGACGGCCCTCGGCGCGGGGGTTGGCGGAGTCGGGCCGCAGGCGCTGAGAATGACCGATAACGCGAGCGCGGCCCAAAGTCCTGGCTTGAGTCTCATTTGACGTATTCGTAGCCGCATACCAGCCAGTTGCCTCCGTCGTTCACGACCCGGTATCCCCGCTCCGACAAGTCGAAACTGCGCAGTTCGCTGCCATAGGTCGCCTCGATGCTGCCGGCGCAGACCACCACCACGTCCTCCCCGATCACGCCGATCTCTTCGCAGGCCAGGCCTTCGAGGGTGGTTTGTACCAGGGCGAAGGCGTCGTATTCGAGCAGGGCGTCCACCTCGTAATCCGGGCAGACGTAGGAGAGCATCCGCGCCTCGTCCCTGGCGGACAGGGCTTGCAGGTAACTCTCCACCGCCGTCGCCGCCGGGGAGTCGTTGCCCCCGCAGGCGGTCAGCAGGATGGAAAAGAGACCCAGGATAAAGATCAGTCGTTTCATGCAGGCTCCAGATGGGAATTTTTCGGTTGTCATTGCGAGCGAAGCGAAGCAATCTCCGCATATCTGGGGGTTGCTTCTCCCGCGCTCCGCTCGGGGCAGGCGTTCCTCGCAGTGACATTTTGACCGGTTGTAATCTTACCACCCACTTTATCGGTAATCTGGCTGATTTTCTTTTCCGCTTGCTCTTTTTCTGCCAGCAGTCGTTCGACCACCTCTTTGGGGAGCGAATTTGCCAGCCTGAAAGTAATGAATAACGTTGCACCTTCAGGCTGGATGTGCGGGAGATTTCGGCGGTAGGTACTCTTGTAAGAAAATTGGCTCATTATGCACTCCCGTAAAACAAATTGGCAATTTGTTCTACAACGCAAATTGGCAATTTGTCCTACATCGCAAATTGCCAATTTGCGCTACGGCGCAAACAAACTATTTGCCCTACTTCATCAACTGTTCCACGCGGCTCTCGCCGATGCTGTAATACCTGGCCCCTTTGTGGTGGATGATGATCGCGGCGGTGGACTGTTCGGGGATCAACTGGTAGGCGGAGCTGAGGCTCATGCCCAGTTCCTTCTCCACCGGCAGCAGGTCGAAGACTTTGCGATGGTCTTCGAGATCGGGGATGGCGGGGTAGCCCCAGGAGTAGCGTTTGCCCTGGCCCTCGGCCAGTCCCAGTTCGCGGCGGATGTGGCGGTGCAGGTACTCGGCGGTCGCTTCGGCAGTCTGAACGGCGAGGCCGTGGGTGAAGTAGGCTTCGGAGTAGTCGCCTGCCGCTTGCAGGGCGTCGAAACGCTCGGTGGCTTCCTGCCCGACGGTCACGACCTGGAAGGCGACCGTGTCGAACTGGCCTGAGTCGACGCTGGCGAAGTAGTCGGAAAGGCAGAGGTGGTCGTCGAAGTTCTGGCGGGGGAAGGTGAAACGGGTTAGAGGCTGGTAATTGGTAATTGGTAATTGGGGGGCGTAGAGGATGAGGTCGTCGCCGTCGGCCTGGCAGGGGAAGTAGCCGTAGACGGCCCGGGGTTCGAGCCAGCCGGTTTGCAGGGCTTCTTTTTTCATTTTGGTCAGCCGGGCGTCGAACTCTTTTTGCAGCCGCTCCCATTCCTCGCCATGAGCGTTCTTGGCTCCCCACGACAGGCGGTAGAGTTCGTTGAGGCTCAAGTGCTGGAAAACCAGTTCGAGCGGCATGTCCTTGACGACGCGGAAGCCCCATTTGGCAGGGTGAGGGATGGGGTCGGGCTGGACGGATGAACGCGCTCCCTCCTGCGCAGCGCGTGGTCCGTGTTGAGAGGCGCGGCCCAGTTCGAAGTCGGCTTCTTTGTACAGTTTTTCGAGCAGGGCGGGTTTGCGATTGGAGTCGATCAACTGGTCCATCGTTTCCAGGCCCTCGAAGGCGTCCTTGCAGTAGAAGACGCCCGGCTCGTAGTAGCCGCCGTCCTCGGTTTGCAGGATGCGGCGTCCGAAGCGGCGGTTGATGGCCGCCCCCCCGACCAGCACCGGGACCTTCAGTCCGCGCCGCTGCAACTCGTTGACGATGAGCGGCATCTGCTTCGAGGTGGAGACCAGCAGCGCCGACAGGCCGATGGCGGTGGCGTTCACTTCGGCGGCTTTGCTGATGATCGTCTCAGCCGGGACCTGCTTGCCGAGGTCAATCACGTCGTAGCCGTTGTTGGCCAGGATCGTCTTGACCAGGTTCTTGCCGATGTCATGCACATCGCCGTAGACGGTGGCGATCACGACCAGTCCCTTGCTGACGCCTTCGACCTTTTCGAGATAGTTTTCGAGGTGGGCGACGGTCCGCTTCATCACCTCGGCGGATTGCAGCACGAAGGGCAGGATCAACTCGCCCGCGCCGAACTTGTCGCCGACTTCTTTCATGGCGGGGAGGAGGACGGTGTTGAGAATTTTTACAGCTACTTCATGGCGAGAGTTCACCCTCATCCCTGACCCTTCCCCCGAGGGGGGAAGGGAGTCCCCCTCTCCCACAGGGAGAGGGGTTAGGGGTGAGGGAGCGAGACGTTCCTCTAACTCATCCCAAATCACATTCAACACTTCTTCGGTTTTGTTCGTAACATCACTATTCCAGAAGCGAATTACCTTGATTCCCTGTTCTTCAAGCAATTTAGTTCTTTCTTCATCATAATTCGCCTGTTCTTCTTCAAGATGCTGGCTGCCATCCAACTCGATCGCAAGTTTAGCTTTGTGGCAATAGAAATCCAGAATGTAGCTGGCAATCAGGTGTTGGCGGCGGAATTTGGCATCGTGAATGGCACGATTGCGCAGGATGCTCCACATCAACTTTTCGGGGTCGGTGGCATTTTGGCGCAGTTCACGAATGCGAGTCTTGAGTTCTTCGGGGAGGCGAGGGTTGTACTTGCGGGGTTTCTCGCCCTTATCCCCGACCCTTCCTCCCTCGGGGGAAGGGAGTTCCCCTATCCCTTTGGGAGAGGGGCTAGGGGTGAGGGGGCGATTGATAATTTCGTCAATGTCGGCTTCGACGCCTTCCTTGTGGCGGTGGACGATCTTCCAGTGCAGGCGCTGTTCGGGGGTCATGCCTTCGGTGGGATCCGCTTTGTCGGGGCGGGTCTCAGACTCGCCCTTACTATCGTAGTGTTCGATGTAGCGCTGCAAGGCATCCGGGCGGCGGTTGAAGATCAGGTCCTCGGCCAGTTCTTTTTCATCGGCAGGGATGTCGGCGTAGGGGGTGACGTGGGCCGGGTTGATGATCGCCATGTCGAGTCCGGCCTGGATGCAGTGGTAGAGCATGACCGAATTCAGGACCGGACGGGCCTGCGGGGCGAGGCCGAAAGACAGGTTGCTCACGCCCAACGAGGCCAGCACGCCGGGCAACTCCTGTTTGATGAGGCGGATGCCCTCGATGGTCTCGATGGCGGATTCGGCAAATTCCGGGTCGCCGGTGGCGAGGGTGAAGGTCAGGGCGTCGTAGACCAGGTCTTCGGGCTTGAGTCCGTGCTCGCCCACGGCGATGTCGTAGATGCGGCGGGCCACGTCCAGTTTGCGCTGGCGGGTTTTGGCCATGCCGTTTTCGTCAATGGTCAGGACGATCACGGCGGCGTTGTATTTTTTGGCGAGGTCGAAGACCTTGTCGGCTTTGGCGCGGCCGGCTTCGAGGTGGGTCGAGTTGATCAGGCAGCGGCCGGGGGCGGTCTGGAGGGCGGCTTCGAGCACGTCCAGTTCGGTGGTGTCTATCACCAGCGGGACCTCGACGCCCATAGCCAGTTTCTTGACCGTGCGGCGCATCAGGTCCACTTCGTCGGGGCGCTCGGTGACGGCGGTGGAAATGTCGAGGGCGTGGGCGCCGTATTCGACCTGTTCGCGTCCGATCTCCAAGATGGAGTCGTAGTCTTCCTCCAGCAGCAGGCGTTTGAACTTGCGCGACCCCTGGGCGTTGCAACGCTCGCCGATGAGCAGGGGCGGGGGGTCCTGTCGCATGGAGATGGCCGACATGGCGGAAGCAAGCTGGGGTGTAGAACGAAGCGGACGGGTGGGGTGGTAATTGGTAATTTGTAATTTGTCCACCAGGGCTTTTAAATGGGCAGGGGTCGTCCCGCAGCATCCGCCCACGACCGAGATGTTGTGTTTGGTGACGAATTCGTACAGGTCGTCCGCGAAGGGTTCGGGTTCGAGGGGGTAGACGGCCTGTCCATCCACGTTGAGCGGCAGGCCGGCGTTGGGGATGCAGGAGACGGGCAGCGCGGCGTTTTCGCCGAGGATGCGGATGGGTTCGCGCATGTGTTCGGGACCGGTGGAGCAGTTGAGGCCGATCACGTCTATGCCGAGGCCTTCGAGGATGGCCAGGGCGGCGTTGACGTCGGTGCCGAGCAGCATCCGCCCGGTCGTGTCGAGCGTGACCTGGGCCTGGATCGGCAAGTGGACGCCGGTCTCGGCGAAGGCCTGGTGGCAGCCGGTGATGGCGGCCTTGACTTCGAGGATGTCTTGCGAGGTTTCGATCAGCAGCAGGTCCACCCCGCCGCGGATCAGGCCGACGGCCTGTTCGCGGAAGACGTCCGCCAGCTCGTCGAAGGTCACGTCCGACAGTTCGGGGTCGTCGGCGGAGGGGAGTTTGCCGGTTGGGCCGATCGAGCCGGCGACGAAGCGAGGATGCGGGTAGGGGCGACCCGTCTCGGTCGTTTCAGGTTTTGGTTGATCCTGGCGGGTCGCCTTTACATCGGAGTATTCATCCGCCAATCGTCGCGCCAATCTCGCCGCAGTTTCGTTGATCTCGATCACCCGGTCTTGCAGGCCGTATTCCTTCATGGTGATGCGGTTGGAGCGGAAGGTGTCGGTCTCGAGCACGTCCACGCCGACTTCGAGGAAGGAGCGGTGGACTTTTTCGACGGCTGCGGGGTACGAGATGACGAGGTAGTCGTTACAGCCATTGTATTGTTCGCCGCCGAAGTGTTCGGCGGTGAGATTTTGGAGTTGCAGGCTGGTGCCCATCGCGCCGTCGAAGACGAGGACTTTGTGTTCGAGGGCGTCGAGGTAGGTACGGTTGGTGTAGGTGCGAGTCATTGGGTGCTCCTGTTTTTTGCCGCGAATTTAACGAATTCACGCGAATAGATGCGGGGCATAAAGTTTGATTTGTTGGCCGAGGTCGGAGTCGCTCCAGTTACTTGAAAATATCGAAAGTGGGATAAAAGTTTCCTTAAACATATTGGGAAGCCAGGATTTCTTTTTCATGGAGTAATCGGATGCAAAGAGTCCCGTGCTTTTGTAAAAACCATCCCAATTGGTACCAAGTCGTTTTGCAGTGTTCCATTTGATATCAACAACATAACCTAAAGTGTTGTATTCAACCCCTCTTTCTGAAAGGGTGATTTTTTCGTAATATCCTCGATAAAAACAACGAAGCGTCCAAGAGACGCTAATCAAAAAGATAAGCGGGGATGTAATTCGATAGAATGCTTCAAACGCATTAGTAAACCAACTTTCAACGACAACATACCCAAATAATACGGAAAATGCCAAAAAGAATGTACCCAAAATTGTGTAAAACAGTTTTTGTTTGCTGGTCGCAAAATATTGAGTCTTCATTTTTTCTCCTAATTCGCGGTAATAATGAAGTCTTTATATCGTAATTGTTTGCACTCTTTCAGTATGGGCTTCGCCCATGCGGGATTTGGCGGGCTGAAGCCCTGCCTCAGGGCGTGGAAGTCCGCTCAAGCGGACTCGCTTGCCAGCCCGCAGGGCTTCCATGGATTGAGCAGGCGGCTTTAGCCCCGCTCACTCAGAGTATCGCAATCGCCTCCGCATCTTCAAACGCGGGCCTCGCCCGAGCGAGGTTCGGCGGGATAAATCCCCGCCTCAGTGCGTGGAAGTCCGCTCAAGCGGACTCGCTTGTCAGCCCGCAGGGCTTCCATGGATTGAGCAGGTGGCTTTAGTTCTCTCAGTCTTCATCAATTTTCTCATAAACCGCAACCAGTTTGTTTTCGCGATGGTGTTCTTTTTGCCTCGCGGCATACTCCATAACTGTTTCCAATGATCTCTCGCCGATGGATAAAACACCATAACCGCCTTGCCACTTGAATTGACCATCACTGCCGTCCATGTGGTTGATGGCATAGGCGCTTGCTCCTTTGAAGTGACGGACACATTCTGCCACAGCAAGTTTAGGTGGAATGGAGGCGACGATGTGAACGTGATCTTCTGCGTTCCCCGCCGCGTGGACTTTTACACCCAATTCTTTAGCCTTGTTGTATATGACGCCGTAGAGCATTTTTTCACGTTCGGGCGTGATACTGGCTTCACGGTTTTCGGTAGACCAGATGATGTGATAGTGGAGTCTCCAGTAGGTCATGAGGTTTTTCTCCAGAAACTTATCTTCACCATGTGATTCGTCGGGCTAAAGCCCTGCCTCAGGGCGTGGAAGTCCGCTCAAACGGACTCGCTTGCCAGCCCGCAGGGCTTTCATGGACTGAGCAGGCGGCTCTGCGTAGCGCCCTGTGGGTCAGCCCCGCTCACTCAGAGTATTACAATCGTCTCCGCATCTTCCAGCACGGACCTCGCCCAGGCGGTCACATCTTCGCAGTAGTCCTCGGCATTCTCCATCCGAATGTCCAGGATCGTTTTCGCCCAGGTCGTTTTGCTGACAATCGGTTTGCCGTCTTTCGACTTGATCTTGAAGGACCGTTTGCCGCTGTCCACCGCGTCCCGGTTTTGCTGGCGGACGAGGGCGGGCGGCTTGTTTTCGACGAGGAACTCTCGCAATAAATTACGCTCATACAGCCAGCCGTCGCGGGTCAGTTGGCTGGAATGCTGGAGCATGTAGGCCGCAACCGTTAGATGATGGACGGCGCCGTAAGCCGCGTCGCTGAATTCGAGCGCGAGGCACTCGTGGAAACGGGTCTCGCAGGCGGAGTCCGCTGCGCCGCATTCGGGACAATTATTCTGTGTCACGATCTTCACTCTAAAAAACGAACCCGTCTTCATTCGAAAACGGGTTTGGCTTTTACTCTATCTTTCGGATGCGGTGGCGATTTTTCTCGATCACCACAAACGATTTTGCCAGTTCCGTTTCGCTATAAGTTTCCAATACTTTCACCAACTCAGCATGGATCTCTTTCATTGTTGACGGCAACAGGCGCAAGTACAGTACGCCACTGCCAACGCCTTGAATGAAAACCAGATTTCCATAATCCCTGTCACGGGTGACGAAAATCCGACCTTGTTCATTGGCAATTTTCAGGAGTTCCGCATCTTTGGCGCGTGACAGACCCAGTTGCGAGGCTGTGGCCACGTCGTGTCCCTGCTCTCGCAGGAATCTTTCGGTCACTGCGTACACGTCCTGATCGAGTAGGAGCTTCATGCAGCTACTGAAGAGATATGAATGTCTTCCGATGCGACCAGGGCAATGGCATATTGCAGGCAGGCGCGGATATCATCCTTTTTCAGATCAGGATAATAATCTTGGATAATCTGGTCGAAGGTCAAGCCGTCATTGAGCAGTTCCAGCACGTTTTGGACAGTAATACGCGTACCATTGATGACAGGCTTGCCGAAATGGATCTGCGGGTTGACAATAATCCGTTCCATAGGTCACCTCGGGTTCATTTTATCATCAAGTGAAGTTGTCCAAAACCGGGCCGACAGCAGGTGAAAAGGTACCGATCGAAGATCATTGCGTCGCATTCGGGACAGGGGGTCACATTATTTCGCTTCCAGCAGGTAGAAAAGCAGATCCTGTTCGGGGGTCTCGATGCCGAAGTGCTGGTTGAGCATCGCCAGGACCTGGGCGCGGTGGTCGGTGGCGTGGTTGGCGGCGTGGAGCAGGATCTCCCAGCGGGCGTTCCCGGCAGCCAGCTCACGGGCGGGCAATTCCCAGCGGATAACGCCGTCCAGGTCGGATTCGCTCAAGGTGTGGACGTAGGCCAGGGCCTCGGCGCGCAGCGCGTCCCATTTGGATTTGGCCGCGGCCTGGGTGTCGAACTCCTCGAATTCCAGGTGCGGCGGCAGCGGCTCGCCTTTCAGTCGGATGATCCAGCGCTGGGTGGCGCTCATCATGTGGACCACCTGGTGGCGGATGGAACCTTTGGAATAGCCGAGTTCCTGGACGAACTGTTCGTCGCTCAACTGCATCACGCAATCCCAGACTTTTTCGAAGGCCCAGTAGCTATATTCGTACAAGGTGCGGATCTCGTTCGGTCTCATGGCTCAGTTTCCTTTCCGGCTCCACAGCCAGATGATGAAATCCTGGTCGAAAGTGGGCGCGCCGAGCTCGGTAAGTTTCTGTAACACGGTGGCGCGGTGGTCGGTCGCATGGTTCACAAGATGCAAAAGCACCGCCCAGCGCGGGTGAGTGAATTCAGGGGGTTTCCGGTTTAGCTCGTCTTCCGTCACCGTCTCCATGTAATCTGAAAAATCCTTGGCGGTTGCCTCGAATAAGTCACGCGCGGCATCACGTGTCGGATAATCTTCGAATTTCAAGTGACCGACATCGGGCTGGTTTTTCAAGCCTGTGAGCCAGCGGCGGTCGGTCGAGGCCAGATGCACCATCAGGTTGCGGATCGAGCCGCGGGAGTAGGCGTTATCCTGTAAAAATTGCCCTTCGGTGATCTGGTCTATCGACTCCCAGACGCGGCGGGTCGTGGCGAGATGGTATTCGACATAAGTCTTGATCCATTCTTTCATCGGGCCTCGCTTTCACTATCATCCGAGCCAGAGAACTGACCCAGGCGCAGTAATTCTGCAAATGCTTTACCCTTCGTCTCGCCGTAAGCAAAAGACGTTGGCGCTTCAGCAAAATAAGCCATAAAAGTGCCATCAGGTTGCGGCACCATTATGATATGGTATGCGTTGCTCACCGGGAACAAGAATGGGTTTTCGGCCATAAAACAAAACTCCTCCCGGAAAACGAGAGGCGATGGGAACAGGATATCCTCTCTCATCTTCCAGTGCTGGACACCTGCTTGGGTATCCCTACTGCCGGAATTGGCACCTTTTTTAGCTTTCAGCGATCAGCATTCAGCTTGGGGCTGATTGCTGACAGCTCATTGCTAGCCAGGTTGCCGAGGCTTCACAGGGCCGGTCCCTCTGCCTCTCTGGATGAGTACAGTTTCGATTGTCCCGGCAGTTTATCACAGGCGTGGGGGCGTGTCAAACCAAAAATTACTCGTCCCACCACAGCAGGGACCGCTGCAAGGCGGCGAAAACACCCACCGCCGGGAGGGTCATCACCACCGAGGCAGCCATCAGCAGCGGCCAGTTGGTCCTGTCCATTTCTTGCAGTTGCAGCAGGCCGACCGGCAGGGTGTAGAGCGTCTGCGAACGCAGGTAAAGCAGCGGCGAGATGAAGTCGTTCCAGTAGAACAGGAAGGACAGCATCCCGACCGCCATCAGGGCCGGACGGGCCAGGGGCAGGGCGATCTTCCACCAGATTTGGAGGAGGGAGGCCCCGTCGAGTTTTGCGGATTCGACGATAGCCGGGTCCACCCGGCGGAAGGTCCAGTAAAAGAGCAGGATGAAGAGGGGGCTGGATCCCATTATGGCGGGCGCGACCAAGGCCAGGCGGGAGTTGGTCTGCCCGATCCAGGCCAGGAGCAGGAAGCGCGTCAGCCACAGGGCCGTGACCGGGATCATTTGCAGGGCTGCCGAAAGCAGCAACAGGCGCAGGCGGGCGCGCTTGCCCAGCAGCGACATCCCGAACCCGGCCAGCGAGGCGGTGACGAGGGTCAGGGCTACGCCAATGCCGCTGGTGATGGCCGAATTGACCACGTAGCGCCCGAAGGGCAGAATATCGAAGATGCGGGTGTAGTTGGAGAAGACCAGCGGCGAGGGGACCCATTCGATGCCGCGCGGCGGGGGCAGGCCGGGCTGGCGCAGGGAAGCCGAGACCATCCAGAACAACGGCAGGACGAACAGGCCGGTCAGGGCCAGCGAGGCCAGGGTCTTGGGCAGGCGGCTAATCTTCATCGAACCCCCAGCCTTCCGCCAGGTTGTAGAGCAGGACCACCAGCAGGATCGTGACGATGAAAACCAGCAGCATCACCGCCGCGGCCTCGCCGAAGTGCATCCCGTCCAGGGCGGTTTCATAGATGTGCAGCGGGGTGAAGTAGGTGGCGTAGTACGGCCCGCCCCGGGTCATGATGTATGCGGGCGTGAACGTGCTCTGGAACGAGAGCACCACGTCCCGCACGCTGAGCAGGATCAGCCAGGGGGATAGCAGCGGCAGGGTGATGGCGGTAAAGGTCTGCCAGCGGTTGGCCCCGTCGACGCGGGCCGCGTCGTAAGTCTCACGCGGGATGTGGCGCAGTCCCGCCAGCAGGACGACGAATCCCTCGCCGATCTGGAAGAGCGAGGCCAGGACGATGGCCGGTAAGGCCCAGGCCGATTCCGCAAGCCAGGAGGGGGCGGGCAGGCCCAGGGTCCGGAGCGCCGGGTTGAGCGGCCCGTAAAACGGGTTCAGGATCCAGGTCCAGACCAGCGCGTAGGCGGTATCCGGGATGACCGTCGGTAAATAAACGGCGGCGCGGTACAGTCCCGTCGCCCTGGTTGGGCGGCTGTAGAGCAGGGCCAGGCCGAGCGCGCCGAGGAGCCGCAGCGGCACGGCCATCAGGATGTAAAGCAGGGAGTTGATCAGGGCCACCCAGAAAAGCAGGTCGGTTTTGACCCACTGGAAGTTTTGCCAGCCGACGAAAACCGGGCGGCCCATGCCGCTGTAACGGGTGAAGGCGATCAAGAACGAAACGCCCGCCGGGAGCGCCACGAGCAGCAACGCGCCCAGCAGGTAGGGGGTCAGGAAAAGGTAGGGCTGGAGACGGCGCGAGCGGGCCAGGCTATTCATTTTCGGTGAAGTAAACTCGCGTGCGCTGGATGGCCCTTTGCAGGGCGTCGAGGGGATCGGTCTGGCCGTAGAAGCCGCGCCACAGTTCCTCGGAGGCGATGTCTTCGATCTCGATCCAGTTGAAGTGGACCGGCAGGGCGTGGATGTAAGGAATGGTATCGAGGAAGACCCGGCTGTTGGCCGGTTTGGCCGAGGGGTCGAGGAAGGCGGGCGAGTTGGCGACCGAGATGAGCGAAGGCACGGTGCGCCCGGAAGCCGCCACGATGGTCTGGCCCTCGACCGAGTTGGCAAATTCGATGAAAGTCCAGGCGGCGTCTTTGTGTTTCGAGGCGCCTGGCAGGCAATAAGCGTCGGCGTGCAGGATGCCGGCCCGGGTCTCGCCGCGCGGCAGGGGGGCCACGTCCCAATCGAAGGCGGCGGATTCGCGGTAGGTCGGCACCCCGCGGCGGCTGTTGAAGAACATGGCCGTGCGCCCGTTGATGAAGCGGCTCTCGCTGTCCTCGGCGGTTTCCTCGTCGAGGCCGGGCGCAACGTGGTGGACAGTTTGCAGGCTGAAGAAGAACTCGGCAGCCTGGATGGCCTTGGTCGAGTCGATGGTCAGGGTGGAGGGGTTGGCGTCGTAATCCACCACTTCGCCGCCCGCCTGCCAGACGAACGGGGCCAGGCGGATGAGCGAGGCCTCGATCCCGACCCCGAACTGGTCGGTCCGGCCGTCGTGGTCCAGGTCCTGGGTCAGGGACCGGGCCGCAGCCAGGAAGTCGTCCCAGGTCCAGTCGTCGGCGGGGTAGGGCAAGCCCGCCTGGTCGAACAGGTCTTTGTTGTAGTAGACCACCAGGCTGGAGATGTTCTGCGGGATGCAGATCAACTCGTCCAGCCACTTGAACGGCTCGACCGCTTCAATGTAAAAATCGGATTCCTGGATCAGGCTGGATTTCGCCAGGTAAGGCCCCAGCGGTTCGAGCGCCCCGGACTGGGCGAAGGCCGCGTAGCGTCGGTAATTGATCAGCACCACGTCGGCGGGCGTACCCGCCACCATGTCGGCCGCGAGGCGGTTGCGGTAATCCGCCTGGCCGGGGACGTGAATCAGTTCCACCGGGAGGTCGGGATGGGCCTGCTCGAAGGCGGCCACCAGGGTCTGGTAGGCGGCCAGTTCGGCCGGATCGCCGAAGACCATGAAGGAAATTCCGCCTCCATTGGCGGGCTGGCAGGCTGTCAAAATCGAAGCAAAAGCGATGATCGCGATCAGGATTGTGCGGGTTTTCAAGGTCTCCTCCGGGGCAGGCTGAACAGTTGCGGATTCTAACACAGCCGGTGCTTCGGGCGGGCGTTGACCAAATCGTTTTTTTCGAGTAGACTTGCGATTAAGTTTTTCCTTAATTGATTATGAAAAAAGTCCAACCTGTCCACGCCTTCGACCAGATCAAGCTGCTGGCGGATCCCCGCCGGATGGAGATCCTGCGCCTGCTGATGGCCGCGCCCGCCACGCTCACGCAACTGGCCCGGACCCTCGGCCAGTCACCGGCATGGGTGCGCCACCACGTCCTGGCGCTCGAATCCGCCAACCTGATCGAGCTGGCCGAAACCCGCCTGGTCGGCAAAGTGACCGAGAAGTATTACCGGGCCAGGGCCAGCGCCCTCCTGCTGCAAGAGGTGATCCTGCCCAAAACCGACAGGCCCGTGATGGTCTTTTCCGGCAGCCACGACCTGGCCCTCGAAACGGCAGCAGGCCAGTTGTCCCGGCACGTGACGCTGCTGAACCTCCCGGTCGGCTCGCTGGACGGGTTGGTCAACCTGCGCCAGGGATTATGCCAGGTCTCCGGCGCGCACCTGCTCGACGAAAGCGGTGAGTACAACATTCCCTTCGTCCGCCACCTGTTCCCCGACCACGAGATGGAAATCGTCACCCTGGCTCACCGCACCCAGGGCTTGATCCTGGATTACGGCAACCCCAAAGCCATCCGGGGCATTCCCGACCTGGCGCGGGAGGACGTCCGCTTCGTCAACCGCAATCCCGGTTCGGGGACGCGGCTGTGGTTCGACCGGGAACTCAAGCGGCTGGGAATCCCGCCCGAACAGGTCAACGGCTATGGGTTGGAAGTCAAGACCCACAGCGAGGCGGCTGCCCTGGTGGCGCGAGGCGCGGTGGATGCGGCCATCGGCCTGCAAGCCGCGGCCCGCCAGCACAACCTGGACTTCCTCCCGCTCTTCGACGAACGCTACGACCTGGTCCTGCCGCGCGAGCAGGAAGGGAACCTCCTGCCCCTGCTCGACCATATCCAGACCGCCGCTTTCCGCCAGGAGACGAGCGCGCTCACCGGCTATAACACCTCCCACAGCGGGGAGCAAATTTCGTGCGCTTGACCTTCGATCTTCCCATTTCAGGGGCTTTGGGATTTTCCTTGTTGCTGCCAGTTTGCCCTACATCCCGCCGCCAGGCATGCCGGTCCGTCACGGAATTCCCAAAGAACCCAATTTCAGTAAACCACAGAGCTTCAGGAACGCAGACTTCAGCCTGCAATTCCACCGGCCAAAGCAGAGTTTAGTCTACAGTTTACCGGCCAGTGTGGACTGTGCGGGCTGAAGCCAGCGCGGACTGAAGCCGGTGCGGACTGAAGCCGGTGCGGACGAAGCCAATGCGGACTGAAGCCAATGCGGACTGAAGCCGGTGCGGACTGAAGCCGGTGCGGACCGAAACCAATGCGGACTGAAGCCAGCGCGGACCGAAACCAATGCGGACTGAAGCCGGTGCGGACTGAAGCCGGTGCGGACTGAAGTCCGCACTCCTGAACAATAATCGTGATCTACCCAATTTCACTTCAAGGAGATTAGAGAATGAAATACGCCCGATTTACATTTTTGCTCGTAACGGTTTTTGCCCTGCTCCTGGCTGCCTGCGCCCCGGCCGCCCCGGAACCGGCTCCCGCGCCGGCCAACCCGGCCTTGATCCTGGCGACCACCACTTCCACGCAGGACTCCGGCCTGCTCGACGTGTTGGTCCCGTTGTTCGAGGGGCAGACCGGTTACGTCGTCCAGACCGTAGCCGTGGGGACGGGCGCGGCGCTCAAGATGGGCGAGGAGGGCAACGCCGACGTGCTGCTGGTCCATGCGCCCGCGGCCGAAAAAGCCTTGATGGAAGCCGGTTTCGGCAAGGACCGTTTCCTGGTGATGCACAATGATTTCGTGATTGTCGGGCCGGCAAGCGACCCGGCAGGGATCAAGGGCGCGGGTACCTCGGTCGAGGCGTTGCAGAAGATCGCCGATGCCGGGGCCAACTTCATCACCCGCGGCGATGACTCGGGCACGCACAAGATGGAACTCAGCCTGTGGGGCAAGACCGCCGCCGACCCGAACGGGCAGGCCTGGTACGTCGACTCGGGCCAGGGCATGGGCGCCACGCTGACGATTGCCTCCGAGAAGCAGGGCTACACCCTGACCGACCGCGCCACCTACCTGGCGAACAAGGAAAACCTCGAGCTGGAAATCCTGGTCGAGGGCGACGCGGCCCTGCTGAACGTGTACCACGTCATCACCGTCAACCCCGATAAATGGCCCAAGTCCAATTACGAGGGCGCGCTGGCCTTTGCCAACTTCGTGACCGGGGCCGAGGCCCAGGAACTCATCGGCGAGTTTGGCGTGGACCAGTTCGGCCAGTCGCTGTTCTTCCCCGATGCGGACAAGACGGACGCGGATCTGGGTTTGGAATGAAGTAAGGGCGGGTCTCAGACCCGCCCCTACAAGATCCGTCCCAACGAAAAAACCATGATCTTCGACGCCGAAGTCTTCCAGATCACCCTGCTCTCGTTGCAAATCTCAGCCCTGGCAACCGGGCTGAGCCTGCTCATTGGCCTGCCGTTCGGGACGTTGCTGGCGCTGGGGAAATTCCCGGGGCGCTCGTTCCTGTTGAGCATGGTCAACACCGGCATGGGACTTCCGCCCGTAGTCGTCGGCCTGTTCGTGGCGATGATGCTGTGGCGCTCGGGTCCGCTGGGGGATTTGAAGCTGATCTACACGCCGACGGCGATCATCATTGCCCAGGTGGTGATCTCCTTCCCGGTCGTGACCGGGTTGACGGCCGCCGCGCTCCAGGCCCTCGACCCGCGCCTGCGCCTGCAACTTTACGGGCTGGGGGCTTCGCTGACGCAGATGGTCTGGATGCTGTGGCGGGAAGCGCGCCTGCCGCTGTTGGCGGCGCTGATGGCCGGTTTCGGCTCGGTCATCTCGGAAGTTGGCGCTTCGATGATGGTGGGCGGCAACATCCGCTACCAGACCCGGGTGCTGACCACGGCCATCGTGCTCGAAACCGGCAAGGGCCACTTCGACATCGCCATCGCCCTCGGCGTTTTGCTGCTGGCGATCACCTTCCTGGTCAACTGGGCGCTGACCTGGATCCAGCAGCGAGGCGCGCGGCGATGAGTAACTTGATCGAAATCCGTGACTTGCTGGTCAAACGCGGCGACCACCCCGCCCTGGAAGTGGACCATCTCTCCATCGAAAAGGGGGAGGTGCTGGCGGTGGTCGGCCCGAACGGGGCCGGGAAGAGCACCCTGCTGCTGACCCTGGCGCGCCTGCTCAGGCCGGAGCGCGGGCGGATCCTGTTCGACGGCCAGCCGGCCGCCAGGGAGTCCGACACGGCTTACCGCCGCCGGATCGCGCTGGTGATGCAGGACCCGCTGCTGTTCGATACGTCCGTGTTCGAGAATGCGGCTTCGGGGTTGAAATTCCGGGGCGTTGGCAGGGACGAGATCGCCCGCCACGTTCCCGCCTGGCTGGAACGCCTGGGCGTGGCGCACCTGTCGAAACGGCGGGCAGGCCAGTTGTCCGGGGGCGAGGCGCAGCGCGTCAGCCTGGCGCGGGCGCTCGTCCTGGAGCCGGAATTGCTCCTGCTCGACGAACCGTTCTCGGCCCTCGATCCGCCCACCCGCGCCCGCCTGCTGGCAGACTTGAAATCCCTGTTGAGCGAAACCCGCACCACGACAATCTTCGTCACCCACGACCTGGCCGAAGCGGGGCAGGTGGCCGGGCGCATGGCCGTCATCATCGGCAACCGGCTGCGGCGGGTGGGGCGGCCTGGGGAACTCGCATCCGCATCGGGGGACAGGGATGTGGCCGAATTCCTGAACCATTATTTTTAATGGCAAACCCCGCGCAATTGCGCGGGGTTGCCAAACCAACTCGGGGGAGGAAAAATGGCTAACCTGTGAACGGATCGTAATCGGGGTTCGTGCCGGCCCAGACGCAGGCCGGTTTTTCGTACTGGTTGCAGGCCATACCTTGCGAGCAACGATGACCGGTCACGCGCGGCGGCTGGTCGGGCAGGTATTCGCAGGGGTAAACGAGCCGGGTTTCGAGGGCTACTTCCCTGCCCGCATGTTCGCAATAGCTGATCTTGCTGACTTCCCAAATTAGCTCGGCCAAAACGCACCTCCAAACTACGCTTCCAGTTTACGCGATTCGGGTTTTTTGCGATAGTGACAGGCATCACTTCCTGGCATGACGAAGCGCCTATACTCGCCCGTAATTATCCGCTTAAAAAACGGCAGGTTTCTGGAAACCTGCCGTTTTTGGCTATGACATTCGACCTTTACCGCTTTACCAGGCGGAAGATTTGGCCGGTATCGCCTACGAGGTAGATCTCGCCGGATTCGTCCACCCCGAACGAGGTGATCGGCACCCCCGTCTCGAACAGGACCCGGGCCTGCCACTGACCCTCGACGTTCAGCAAGCCCCAGACCTGGCCGCTGCAATAATCCGCGTAGAAGTAGATGCCCTGCCATTCGGGCATGTCCCCGCGATAGACGTACCCGCCCGTCACCGAGCAGCCGGCCTGGTGGCTGTATTCGGCCACCGGGTCAATGTACGGGAAGTTCATTTGCGGCTCGCCCTGGTAGTGGTGGATGCCCTCGTAGATGTTCCAGCCGAAGTTCAGGCGGCCGGTCGAGCCTGCCGGAAGGAAATTGACCTCCTCGTACTTATTCTGGCCCACGTCGGCGATGTACAGGTCGCCGGTCAGCGGGTCGAACGAGAAACGCCAGGGATTTCGCAGGCCATAGGCCCAGATTTCGGGGAATCCGCCGCCAGCGGCGAAGGGATTGTCGGGCGGGATGGCGTAGGGGTCGCCGTTGTCCACGTCGAGGCGCAGGATCTTGCCAAGGTGGGTATCCGTGACCTGGGCGTAGCCGAGCGGATCGCCGGCCGAGCCGCCGTCGCCGAGGCCGAGGTACAGGTAGCCGTCCGGGCCGAAGGCCATGCCGCCGCCGTTGTGGTTGCGGTAAGGCTGCTGGACCTGGAGCAGGACCGTCTCGCTGTCCGGGTTGGCCTGGTTGGGGTCGGCGGCGGTGACGTTGAATCGCGCAATCACGGTGTTGCCGTCCAGGTCGGTGTAGTTGACGAAGAACCGGCCGTTTTCGGTGTAACGCGGGTGGAAGGCCAGGCCGAGCAGTCCCTGTTCGTTGGCGCTGCTGCCGACCCGGTCGGTGAGGTCGAGGAAGGGGGTCGTGAGCAACTGTCCGCCGGCGAAGACGCGGATGCGCCCGGCTTTCTCGATGATGAACAGCCGCCCCGAGCCGTCTCCGGCGTTTTGCAAATCCACCGGGCGCTGGAGGCCGGAAAGGACCTCCACCCAGGCGAAGAGGCCGGGGTCGGGGAAGGCGGTGGCGGGTTGGGGTGTAAGGGTTGGGGAGGGTTCGGGGGAGGGGGTCGCGCTGGGCGCGGGGGGTTCTGTCGGCGGGGGGATTGACGGAGCCGGGCTGGGGGCCTGACCCGGCGTCGAAGCGGGAGGCGGGCCGGGGTCCGGGGTGGAGGCGGGGGCGCAGGCGGACAGGATCAGGGCCAGGGTCAACGTTACCAATAAAATCAGTTTGCGAGTCATCTTAATCCACTCAATCCACATCCCTGGATTCGCCGTCTATGATCTCCTCGTCCACGTCCCTGGCTTTGCCTGGGATAACGGTGTTGAGGGCTTTGGAATGTTCCTGGACGACATCCGGCGGGCAGAGTTCGACGAACAGGTAGAAACCGGCCCAGAGGATGGCGGCATCGTCGAGCGCCCCGACCACCGGCAGGACCACCCCCGGGGCCAGGTCCACCGGCGAGAACAGGTAGATTATCGAAGCAATGGGGATGAGCTTGAGCCAAAAGCTGACGCGTGAATCGCTCATCAGGCGCAGGATGAGTTTGACGCGCTGGACGACATCCTGGATGACGCCGGTCTGGGGCGGGTTGAGGTTGCGGATACTTCTCTTGGGTTTTTCTTCAGACATGGGGTTTTCTCCTTGTGGTTATTATAACGTCAAGGAGAAAGGTGGGTTGCAGGGGGGTACCAACCGGCTACCGGGACCCTAAAGGTTTTCCCTGAACAAAACCTTTAGACTCTGACTGTTTCCAACAAGGCCGGGATTTCGGCGGCGATGGCGTCCCGCACGTCCCGGAAGGCCTGCAAGATTTCGGCCTGGCTGCCCTGGGCTTTGGCCGGATCGGGGAAGCTGTGATGGGTCTTGCGTCCCCTGCCGAGCCAGACGGGACACTCCTCGGCAGCCGAATCGCAGACGGTGACGACCAGGTCGAAATCGAGACCCTTGAACTCGTCGGCGTGCTTCGAGCGGCCCTCGTGCCGGATGCCGATCTCATCGAGGACGCGCAGGGCGAGCGGGTGGGCGTAGCCGGCCGGCTTCGTCCCGGCGCTGACGGCGATCCATTGGTCGCCCAGGCGGGCGTTGACGATGGCCTCGGCCATTTGCGAGCGGCAGGAATTCCCGGTGCAGAGAAAGAGCACTTTTTTAGGGGACATGGGTCAATTTTATACAGAATCCAAATGTCGCAGGTTAAAAGGCGGTTAACATTAGTGACAGGCTCCCGGCATTGACGCGCAAGGCGTGTTAGATTATTATCTAACAAATTAGATAATTGTCTACTATCCCCTGTAAGGAAAGTTTTTGCAATGAGTCCTGCATTGAAACAAGTCCTGGTCACTTACGCCGCACGGGTGGGCGCGTTCAGCCGCAATGCCCGGCTGTACCTGGTCAGCGCGGTGTTGACCGGGGCGGCCTTCGGCGTCTACCGCCTGCTGTTCAATTTCTACGCCCTCAGCCTGGGCATGGACGAGAGCATCATCGGCCAGCTCATCACCACCGCCAGCATGACCTCGCTGATCGCGGCCCTGCCGATGGGCTACCTGGCCGATTTCCTGGGCCGCAAACGCTCGCTGCTGCTAGGCGGCGGGCTGGTGGTTTTCTCCATCGTGGCGATGGTCTTGTGGCCGTCGCGGGCCATGTTCGTGGCGATGAACATCGTCAGCGGGTTGGGGCAAAGCCTGTCGGCGGTGACCATGTCGCCCTTCCTGGTGGAAAACAGCGGCGAGGAGGAACGCACCTACCTGTTCAGCCTGAGCCAGGGCTTGCAGATGATGTCCGGTTTCGCCGGGAACTGGATCGGCGGCTACATCCCGACCTGGGTCGGCGGCCTGCGGGGCGTCTCCGAGACGAGCAGCACGGCCTACGCCTGGGCGCTGGGGATCGTGGCCCTGTCCGCCGGGATCGCCCTGCTGCCCATGTTCTGGCTGAATACCCCCAAAACCGGCGCGGCCCAGCGCACGGTCTTTGCCCCGTTGAAATACGCGGTCGAACAGCCGGCCCTGCTGACCAAACTGGTCCTGCCGATGCTGATCACTTCACTCGGCGCGGGACTGATCATGCCGTTCATGAACGTTTTCTTCCGCACCGTCCACTTCCAGCCGGACCCGGTGATCGGGGCGCTGTTCGCCTGGGGATCGCTGGCGATGGGCATCGGCATCCTGGTCGCCCCGCCGATGGCGGATAAAATGGGCAAGATCCAACTGGTAGTGGTGACCCAGGCGCTCTCGATCCCGTTCCTGATCCTGCTCGGGTTCGCGCCGTGGTTCTGGGTCAGCGCGGCGGCTTATTACATCCGGGTGGCGCTGATGAACATGGGCGGGCCGGTCTACAATGCCTACGTGATGGAGAAGGTCGAACCCTCGGCGCGGGCGACGGTCGCCAGCCTGGTGAGCATGTCGTGGAATTTCGGCTGGGCCTTCAGCCCGACCGTCAGCGGTTGGATGCAGGTCAAGTACGGGTTCGGCCCGTCCTTCATCGGGACGATCAGCCTGTACGCCGTGGCCGTGTTCCTGTACTGGTGGTTCTTCTGGCGTCCCGAAAAGGAGCGGGTCTTGCATCCGGCAGCCGCGGATTAGCCTGGGGAAGCAGGAATGGCCAGCCTGATCGTATCCTATTTCGATGCCCGGACGGTGACGCCAAGTGTGCCAAACTTTGCGGCATCGGAATGCTGCGGGGCGCCGCTGAACACATCCTTGCCCCAGACCACTTCGACCCGCTTGAAACCAGCCGCCTCGACTTTGCGCTCGAACTGTGCCTTGAGCAGCCCGCCGGCAATACAGCCTGTCCACAAGGTGACATCACTCTTGGCCCCATCGGGGACCGGCTTCTGAAGGGCAATATCGGCAATCTGGATGCGGCCGCCCGGTTTGAGGACGCGGTACATTTCCAGCAACGCCGCCTCTTTGTCCGGCACGAGGTTCAGCACGCCGTTGGAGATAATCACATCCGCCCAGGCATCAGGGACAGGGAGAGACTCCAGATAGCCCTCGCGGAATTCAACGTTGGTGATCCCGGCTTCCATCGCATTCCGCCTGGCTTTCGAGAGCATCTCCGGAGTCATATCCACGCCGATGACGTAGCCGCCCGGAGCGACCATTTGGGCGGCGATCAGGCTGTCAGCGCCGGAGCCGCTCCCGCAATCTATGACCCGTTCGCCTGGCTTGAGTTCGCCCAGGCTGAAGGGATTGCCCGTCCCTGCCATCGACTCGATGGCGCTCGCCGGAAGCCGATCCAGCCATTCATCCCGGTAACCCAGGATACCGGCAAGTTTGCGGCCCGTGTGGAAGTGAAAGCCGCGCTCGGGGTCGTTTGCCACGACCGAATACTCTTCCCGGATGGATGCCCGCAATTCTTCGATGTTGACGTTCAATCCCTGGATTATTGTGCTGCTCATGTCTTTCTCCTTGATAAACGAATTCAGTAAATCACAGGTTATCTGGAGTGCAGACTTTAGTCTGCAATTCCATCGGCCAAAGCGGACTAAAGCAAAACGGACTAAAGCAAAACGGACTAAAGCAAAACGGACTAAAGCAAAACGGACTAAAGCAAAACGGACTAAGGCAAAACGGACTAAGGCAAAGCGGACTAAAGTCCGCACTCCTGAAGAGAATCGTGATTTACTGTTGATTAAGGCATGATGGGAGGGAGGCGATCCCTCCCATCGGATGCGTTATCCAGCCAGGCTGACCGTCACCGGGACCGGGTTGGAGATGATGTCGAGCACGGGCGACGTTTTCTGGACGTAATCGCACAGGGCTACGATCTTCTCCCGAGGCGCGTCGCTCTTGACCCGATAGGTCAGGCGGATGTTCTCGTAGCCGGGCCGCACCTGGTCCGACAGCCCCAGGAATCCGTGCAGGTCCAGATCGCCTTCGAGGTCGAACTCGAGGCTTTCGATCCTGATCCCCTGGGCGGCGGCGTTGTAGACGAAGCCTACTGCCAGGCAGGAGGCCAGGGCGTGGAGCACGGCTTCCACCGCGTTCGGGCCGGCATTGGCGCCCAGCAGCACCGGCGGTTCATCGCCTTCGAGGACGAACGGCCGGTCGCGGGATGTATCCTCCTGGCCCGCGCCGTAGAACGACTGGATGCTGGTGCGCGAGTGTCCGCCATTGACCCATTCGTTCTTCGCCCGGAACTTGAAGCGGGCAATGTCGGGATTGTCCTTGATCACGTTGATCGTCCCGACCAACTGGTCAACATTGACCCCGTTGAGACTGTTTTGGATTCGAGTAACCATAAAATTTTCTCCTTTTCAGTGGGTAAGTTGTCCATAGCATAACCACTTCACCTCCCAAAAATCTTGCTCCTCCCTTACCTGAACCTTACCTGAAATAAAAACAGCCAGGAAATCAATCCTGGCCGCGTTATGGGTGAATTCCGTGCCCCAAATTATGGCTTTGATATTGACGCAGTATTCCGCAACCGCTCCAATATCGTCGCGGCTTCGGACGCCTCGCTTTTTGCGGTCTGCGCATCCCCGGGCGATTTGCGCTTTCGTCGAATATCAGCCAGTGCTGTCAGGCAACGGGCAGCTTCGTATTCATTGCCAACAACCTTGAAGGATTCCCTGGCTTCCATGTAGCAGTTCAAGGCAGTTCCAAGATCATCCTGCGCAACTGCCAGTTCGCCACGCGCCTGGCGCGCCATCCCAATCCAGGCCCGGCTCTGGTATTGCCTGGCTGCCTCTTCCAGCCGCCGGTAGAAGTCCTCCGCCAAAGATATGGAACCCTGGGCAATGTAAAGGCTTACCGCTGCCGGGTAGAGCAGGGCGTGGCAGGTCGCGCAATGACCGTGGCGCTCGCTCATCGCCAGACCCAGCGCGAGGTAGTGTTCGGCAGCATTCAGGTCAACTGCCATCAGACGGTTGCGCGTCATCGAAGCGTACAGGCGCGTCAGACAGTGGGCGCGCAGTGTGGCTCGTCCGGCAGTAATGACCCCTTCCTCGAAGAAGCTCATGGCTTCATCGAGTTGGCCGCGGGCGGTCAACAGCGTTCCCAGACGCTGCAAGGCCAAAGCCTCGCCGGAGGCTGTCCCAATCTCGTGATACAGCTTGACCGATTCCCGGAGCACCGACTCTGCCTCGATCCAGTGGCCGGCTTGATATTCCAAGGCTCCGTTGAAGCACTGGCAGAGCGCGATGGCCCGCGGTGCGCCCATCCGCTGCGCCTGGGCCAGCGTAGTGGACACCGTTTGCTTGACTTCGTCGTAGCCCTTGTCACCATACAGGTGATACTCCCATAGTCAGAGGTGGACGTCGAACGCATCCGTCACGTCCAAACCGGAGCCGGCCAGCAGCGCCCGTTTCTCCTCGAAGACCAGCCCCTGTTGCCATTCGCCCAGGGAGTGACAGGCGAGCGCCAGCATTTCGAAAGCGCGGGCGATGGCTTCCGGGCTGTTGACCCGTTCCGCGATGCCCAGGCTCTTTTGCGCCGCATCGAAAGCCTCCTGATATTCGCCTTGATGCCAGTGGAGTTGAGACACGCCATACATCAGGTCGGCCATTTCGGGCGCGTCGGCCTGCTCGTTGACTTCGGAGAGCGCCTGCCGTAAATGCCGTTCGGCTGCCTCCGTATCCCCGACGGTGATCAGCCCTTTGAACGCGCCCAAATGCAGGCGGACACGGTCGTGGGGCGCGGAGGCCCAGCCTTCGGTCGCGGGCAGCGCGATGGCGCGCTCGAAGAATTCCACAGCCCGCGGCGTGTTCGCCAGGATCGTATGCCACCAGCCAAGCGATTCAAGGATCATCCAGCGCCGCGCCGGATCCGACGAAGCGGCGAGAGCATCCATCAAGGCAAGCGCCTGCTCGAAGTGTCCCGCCGCCACCTCCAGAGCATAGAGGCCGGCGGCTTTTCGCCCGGCCTGGATAAGATAGTCGAGGGCGCGGTCGCGGCGGTCGCTCAAATTGAAGTGAAACGCCAGATCCTCGATGTACGGCGATAGTCCCTGGGGGCGCAAGGCAAAGGTCGCCTCGATGGTTTCGCCTGCGCGGCCATGAAGCCTCGCCCGCCGCGCCCGGCTCAACGAATCGTAGACGGCGCGGCGAATGAGCGCATGACGGAAACGATAACCCGTCGTCGTTTCCTCCAGCAGATGGGCCGCAAGCGAAGCATCCAGCACATCCAGCAGGTCGCCATCCGGCAAGCCGGTCATGGCGCGCAGGAGTTCGAAGTCGAATTCGCGGCCCAGGACTGCCGCCGAGAACAAGGTCGCCTCGACCTGGGTCCCGAGGCGGGCGACCCTTTCCCGAAGCAGCCCCTCCAGGTTCGTCGGAGCGCGCAACTCCGTTTCGGGTTTGAGAAACCACTGGCCTCCCCTCTCATCCATTTGATCGGACTTGAGCAGCGAACGAGTGATCTCCTGGATGAAAAAGGGGTTGCCTTCCGCAATTTCCTGGATCGCATCAATGAGCGAGGGCGCTGCCGCGCCGCCCAGCGTATGCTCCATGATCCTGGCCGCAGCGTCTTTCGAGAGAGGGCTTAAGGTTAGAGTTTCGCTCAGGCGTTCACGATAAAGGGTGTTCAACAGCGAGCCGAAGGGAGTAGTTACCGGGAGCGCTAAATCCGTGCGATAGGTGGCAAACAAAAGGATTGGGGACCCGCGCGTTTGTCGCACCAGGTAATGAAACAGGTGCAGGCTGGCCTCGTCCGCGGCGTGAAGATCGTCAATGAACAGGATGACCGGCGATTCCGCAGCCAGGCCGGTGAGGAACCCGGCAGCCGAACTGAAAAGCGCCCGTTGATCCCGCTGCATATCTCCCGAACTATCTTTGAAGTGAAGGATCGGGTTTTCACTGGCAGGGCGTCCCTGCTCGGCCAGGAAGCGGTCGAACGCCTCGACGAACGGCTGGTAGGGTAACTGTCCCTCCTGTTCATGCGCCGCGCCGAGCAGCGCTTTCATGCCCACGCCGACCGCTGCGCATACCATCTCGCCTGCAAGCAAAGTTTTCCCTACGCCTGTTTCCCCGGCGATCAGGATCGTCTGCCCGCGCCCCTTTTGAGCGGATTCCTGCCACAGACGCAGGGTCTTGAATTCAGCCTCACGGCCCATCATGAAAGGGCTTGGTTCAAGGGGGATCACCAATCCGCTGCGTACCCGGACCGTTGGCTGGGCGCCGGCCGAAGGGCGGATCTGCCCGTTCAGGATCCGGGTGTACAATGCTGCGGTCTCGGGATCAGGCGCGAGGTCCAGCTCCGAAGCGAGCGCCTGGACACAAACCTGGTATTGCCGGAGCGCGTCGTGCCGCCGGCCGGCCAAGGCGTAGGCGCGCATCAATCCCCGATGTGCGGGTTCATCTGCCGGGTCCTGTGTGAGCAACGGGGTGAGGAGCGGGAAAATGCGGTCGTATTGTCCAATATCCCGATAAAGAGCGGCAAGCCCCAAGCTGGCTTCGCGGTATTGGCGGCGCAGTGATTCGCGCGGGGTGAGCGTCCATTCAGCGTAAAGATCGTCTGGCAGGAGATCGCCCTGATAGAGTGCGGTCGCTTCTTCCAGGGATGCGATCCGTTCGCTCTGGTTTTTGGATGATACCGAACATAAGCGCTCGAACTCATTCACGTCCACCCAGGCCGATCCATCGAGTGAAAGGACGCCGTCCTCGAAGCGGAAGGTTCGGCCTGCCGCATCACTCCCCAGGGATTTGTTCAACGTCTGACGCAGTTCATGTAAGGTGCGGTAGAGATTGTTGGCCCCCGAGTCAAGATCATTGTCCGGCCAGAAAAGGTCAATAGCCTGATCCTTGACCAGCCGTTTTTGAAGGGCCAGATATTTCAGGAGGGCGGCGGCTTTGCGCCTCGGCCATTCATCCGCGCGTAATGGTTTTCCCTCCCGGACGATTTCAAAACGCCCAAGCAAATAAATACGAATGGGAGATTTTGGTGTGTTCACGCCAACGTATCATCGAGAAGATGAGCAATTATGTCATGGCAGTTATCTTTGTAAAGGCGATAAATGTTGTCTGAATTATATACCCTCCATTGCCTTGCTTTCAAGTAGCGATTTCTATGAACTCTATTGTATAATGACTTTGGCTAAGGATAAACCATGGAACAGATCACGATTCGGATCAAAGATAGAAAAAAAGCCCAAAAACTCTTGGACTTCCTCAAGTCGCTGGACTTTGTCGAAAGCATTTCCGAGAAGGAATCTTCCCTTGAAGAAGAAGTGAACACGCGGCTGGAACAGGATTTCTTCCATTTGGCTGGCTTGTGGGCCGGGCGGGATATTACCCTGCAATCCATTCGTGAAAAAGCCTGGCCTTATCGCGCATGATCCTCTGCGATACCAATATTCTGATTGAGTTTTATCAAAGATTTCCAGTTCATTCCTGATTTGCAATTTCATAAGCCGTAGAAAGGGGCGCCGGCCTGATACCAGGGTCCGGAATGAACGAATAAAAAGGCGGCTGTTACGCCGCCGAGTAAACGTGAACTTCTTGTTCGAGCCTGTTTTCCAGTTTGTCCTTTTCCACTTCGATGTCATAACGCGTTTGGAGGTTCATCCAGAAACGCTCCGAAAGTCCGAAGAACAAGGATAGTCGCAGAGCCGTATCGGGCGTGATCGAACGCTTGCCCAACACGATCTCATTGATCCGGCGCGGAGGCACGTTGATATCCCTGGCGAGCCTGTACTGGCTGATACCCATCGGCTCCAGAAATTCTTCGAGCAGGATTTCTCCGGGGTGAATAGGGGGGAGTTTGTTTGTCATTGTACTGAGCAGGGGCTTCACCAGCGGCGTAAGGGGTGATCCTGAAAAATAGACTACCCTTCCCTCTCGATTTTCTTCTTGCGAAAATATACGAAGACCATAGCATAAATACAAGGAACCAATACAAATGTCATTGCGCTCAACACTACAACAACATCTTTCCAGGCTCTTTTTTGTTCTCGTTTCATTTCTCATCCATTATTTCCGTAATCATTTCAACCTATCCGTACCTATACCGAATCGACCTAGTGGTGACACCTCCGGCTTCACGGTTGTGGCAATTACCCCTGTTGTTGCAGCCGTTCTGCCAGCCACATTTTGATGACGGATTGGCGGGTGACCCCCATCCGACGCGCTTCACGGTCGAGAGCCTGGATCATCCAGACAGGAAAGTCCACATTGATGCGTTTCTGTTCTTCCCCGAGACGGCGGGCGCGTGACAAGTCCAAATCTTCGATTACGCTTTCCCCATCGTCAAATTTCTTTTCAAACTCAGATGCTTTCATAATCAGCCCGTCGCCTAGATTGGTTGCGCAACTAGCAGATGACGAAGCGGCCGGTCAGGGTTGTGCCATTTCTTCGAGCGGTTCGCTATCCATGTAAAGCGTATCGGGACAAAAATCCTGCCCGCCCTGCCACTGGATACTTCCGAGCACAGGTCTGACAGTATTGAACATGCGCGCGTCTCTCAATGCTTGGAAGATGCCTTTATCAAGATACGGCTTTACGTCAAAGCGGCGGACCTCGCCGTTGGCAAAGGTCAGCGTGATTGTAAAATCTTTGTTTGGGTGAACCTTGATAACTCGTGGATTCATCATACACCTACTTGAGCGGATCAATCTTGAAAATGGTTTCGCCCTGGCTGGCAAGTTTCCAATCGGCCATCAATTCGTCCTGGTGGATTTCAATCCAGGCTTGCACGAGACGAAGCTTATTGGATTTTATCTCCCCTTCCAACACTTCGCCGTTGGGAATAGATACTACGACCTCATCATCCTGATATTTGACGTGAATGTGCGGCAATTTATGTCTGCGGTTGTCGAAGAAATACATCGAAACAATAATGCCGTAGAACATTGAGATAACTGCCATCGGGCTACTCCTTACGTCTCTTTCCTGATTATAAACAATATCTGTCATCCATCCAACGGCAGCTATTGTTTTTGCGGATCTTTCACCCCTTTGATTCTGCTTACAACAACCTGTCCCCTCCATCCACCGAATCTACTCGGTAATGACATCCCCGGCTCTGGCGGTTGTGCCGGGCTGCCTGGGCGATGATCAGTGCCGACTCGACCGCGTTCCTCAGGCCGATCAGCCCGTCGCTCAGTTTCGTTTTGCGGTAGAAGGTCTCGATCTCGTTTTGCAGGTGGCGCAGCTCACGGATGGCGCGTGACAACCGGTCCCCGGAGCGGATCAGGCCGACGTAGTGCCACATGATATTCTGGATGGTCTGCATGTCGCCCTGGATCAGGGCCGGGTCGGAGTCTTGCGTCAGGCCGGATTCGTCCCAGGCGGGAATGTCGTCGGGGGCGGGCAGGTGGGACAAACTGGCAATTTGTCCTGCGATGCGTTCGGCGGCGCGGGAACCCCAGACCAGTCCTTCCAGCAGGGAGGTGGAGGCCAGGCGGTTGGCCCCGTGCAGGCCGGTGCAAGACACTTCCCCCACCGCGTACAGGTTGGCGATGCTCGATTGTCCCCACTCGTCCACGGCGATGCCGCCGCAGAAGTAGTGAGCGGCCGGGACAACGGGAACAGGCTCACGGGTCATATCAATCCCGGCGCGCAGACATTCGGCGTAGATGTTCGGGAATCGGGACCGGATCCGCTCGGGGGGCAGATGGGTCGCGATGTCCAATAAAACGTGCGAATACCCGCGGGCTTCCATCTCGGCGTGGATGGCGCGTGAGACCACGTCACGCGGGGCCAGGTCTTTCCACTGCGGGTCGTACTTGCGCATGAACGGCTCGCCTTCGGGGGTGAGCAGCACGCCGCCTTCGCCGCGCACCGCCTCGCTGACCAGGAAGCCGCGTGCCCCGGGTGCAGCCAGCGCCGTCGGGTGGAACTGGACGTACTCGGCGTTGATGATGCGCGCCCCGGCCCGGCTGGCCATCGCCAGCCCGTCGCCGCGCGAGCCGGGCGGGTTGGTGGTGTTCAGGTAGATACGCCCCAGCCCGCCGGTCGCCAGGACGGTGACCGCCGCCAGCGTGCGGTGGACAGCCTTGCGCTTGCGGTCGAAAACGTAAGCGCCATGGCAGGCGATGGGTTTGTAGGTGTCGAGCGGGTCACGCGAATGGTGGGGATAGGTGATCAGGTCAACTGCGGTGGCATTGGGGATGATCTCGATGTTGGGGTAGCGGCCCAGGGCAGCGACCAGCCCGCGGCTGATGGCCGCGCCGGTGCCGTCCCCGACGTGCAGGATGCGCCGGACGGAATGGGCCGCCTCCTGACCGTAAGCCAGTTCGCCGTCCGGTTCTTTATCGAACGGGATGCCTGCTTCCGCCATGAGCAGTTCTTCGAGGCGCTTTGGGCCTTCGTCCGCTAAAATGCGGGCCGCCTCGGGCAGGGACGCGCCCGCCCCGGCGGCGAGGATGTCCCGCACGAACAGGTCGGGGTCGCCCGGCCCGCGGTGGATGATCCCGCCCTGGGCGTGGTAGGTGTTCGAGTCGTGCAGGTCGTGGGCGCGCGTGACCAGGATGATCCGCCGCCGGGGGTCCTGGGCCAGTTTGATGGCGGTGGCCGCCCCGGCAATCCCGGAGCCGATGATGAGGACGTCGGTTTGGAGCATGGTTCCTCGGTGAGCAGGCAGGTAGACAGGTGCGTGGTTGGGATATGTTGGATCGAATGATATATCGGTTTCGATATATCAGTTTTTCTTGGATTTTACAACATATCGAGAGGATGTAACTTTCATCTTTTCTAACGTAAGTTTTGTGCAATCAGAGCACAAAGTGCTTAAAACGTCAAAAATGTGCATTTTGTGAAAATGGCAACGGGAGTTGCACAGCCCATTGCTTTTTCACGGTGAGGGACCGGCCTGCAAACA
>JBMOMN010000019.1:0-118087 GCA_049324115.1 Chloroflexota bacterium | reverse complement strand
GACACGAAGGCGCTCAAAGGGAAAACGCCTTGATTTGATGGGTTCCTCCTTTGTAGACTTTGTGCTCCTTCGTGTTTTAGGGTTTTCCCAATGAAAACGAAAGAACCACAAAATCCAGCAGAATCAGCAAAAATCTTTGTGACTTCGCGACTTGGTGGTAAGGTTTTCAGACACTCTCTTAGTAATCGTTGATTCATTACTAACGAGTCCGCACTTCCTTAGTAACGTATCGCGGGTTCGTTGGTAACGAAGCGATAGTTCGTTGGTAACGAATCAACGCTTCCTCAGGCATGAATGGAATTGTGGCAGATTCGGCAACGGAGGTTTGCAATGGCGTCCCAGGTGTTGAAAAGATCTTCCGATACGATTTCCATCAACCGGCAATTCCAAAGCCTGGAATACACCCTTTTGAAAGCCATGGGAGACCTCGCCAGGAGCGCCGATCCCAGGGCCATCCTTGCCATCCAGGAACTCAAGAAGGCCGCCAGTTCAATCGAGCATTTGCAAAACGGCGTCTCCGGGCACATGCGGGAGGGCAAGCACCAGTTGGCGGCGCTGATGGAAATCGGGCACGCCATCAACTCGTCGCTGGGCCTGGACCAGGTCCTGGAAGCCGTGATTGACGCCCTGATTTCGCTCATGCAGGCCGAACGCGGCTTCCTCATGCTCCGGGACGGGTCCGGCGAGTTTTCAGTCGCCGTCGCACGCGGGATTGACCAGAAGGGTTTGGAAGGGGACGACTTTGCGTTCAGCAAAACCATCGTCAACCGGGCCGCCTCGACCGGGGAAACCGTGCTCACAACCAACGCCCAGACCGATCCCCGATTTGGGATGGAAATGAGCGTGATCTCCTTCCACCTGCGCTCGATCCTGTGCGCGCCGCTGCGCCTGAAAGACGAGATCATCGGCGTGATCTTCGTGGACAACCGGATCCAGTCGGGGCTTTTCCAGGAAAACGACGTGGAGGTCATCTCGGCTTTTGCCGACCAGGCCGCCGTAGCGATTGACAACGCCCGGCTGTTCGAAGACCTGCAAAAAAGCAACCAGGAACTCGAAGCGGCCAACGAGGAACTGGAAACGGCTTACGAGGCCACCCTGGCGGGATGGGTGCGGGCCTTGGACTTGCGCGACAAGGAGACGGAGGGCCACACCCAGCGGGTCACGACCCTGACCCGGCAACTGGCTGCCGATTTCGGGATGGGAGGCGCCGACCTGGTCCACATCTCCCGGGGCGCCTTGTTGCACGACATCGGCAAGATGGCCATCCCGGACAGCATCCTGCTCAAGCCCGGCGGCCTGACCGCCGAGGAACGCGAATTCATGAAGCGGCACACCGTCCTCGCTTACGAGATGCTGGAGCCGATCCAGTTCCTCCGCCCGGCGATAGACATCCCGTATTGCCACCACGAAAAATGGGACGGGACGGGCTACCCGCGCGGCCTGAGTGGGGACGGGATCCCCTTGAACGCCAGGATATTTTCCATCGTGGACGTTTGGGATGCCCTGACTTCGGACCGCCCGTATCGCAAAGCTCTGCCACGCGCCGAAGCGCAGCAATACATCCGGGAGCAGGCGGGGGTATTCTTCGACCCGCAGATCACGGAAACCTTCCTGGGCCGGACGATCCAGGGCTAGGGCTTCGACATGACCACGATCCAGAGCGAACCGCCCCGGGCCAGGTTCGTGATGGAATAGCCCTCGTCCCAATCTTCCTGGATGCCGTCAGCGGGGAATTCGTCCTGGTGGTAGTAATACTGGTTCGAGAACAGCTCGCCCTTCGTCAAGACGACCAGCCAGCTTGTCCCTCCATAAACCACCGAAGTGATGTCATAGTCTTCGTCCCAATATTGGCGGAGGTCATCCTCCGGGAAAGCGCTCCCAGACACGTAGGCCTGGTTCTCGTACACGGGGCCGTCGGACATCACGATCAGCCATAATCCGTCCCCGTACCCTGCGGAGGTGATCCAATACCCCTGGTCCCAATAGTTGCGGATCTCGGTTTCGGGGAAATCGGGGCTGCTTAAATAATTTTGCCCGCCAAGCCCGGCGCCTGCGCTCATCACGACGACCCACTCGTCATTGGCGTAAGCGATGCTGGTAATGTCGAACCCGCCCTCCCGGTTTTCGCTGATCTGGTCCGCCGGGAAGTCTGCGCCTCGCAGGTAAATTTGATCGGTGTAACCGGTATCCTTCGTCATGACCAGGAGCCACTCCCCATTGTCGTAGGCCAGGTCGGTGACGAAATGCTCCTGCGCCCAGCAGTGGCGGATCTCCTGCGTGGGGAAATACCCGCGCCGCAGCCAGGTTTGTTCCCCGGTGCAGTAAGTGATCCCTTCGGCGGTCGGAAGCGGCGACGGGGCCGGGGTCACGGTCGGGGATGGGAAAAAGCCCCCGGTACGGAACCAGGCCAGCAGTCCGGGAAGGGACGGGACGGCAACGGCCAGGCAGCAGACCAGCAGTCCGCCGATCCCGGCAAAAATCCAGAGGCGGGACGGAAACCTCCGTTTGGCAGGCGTTTTTCTGGGCGTGGAGGCGGGCGGCCTGTCCTTGGCCGGGGTTTTGCCGCCCGGAGGTTGGACCGGCAACTGGATGATCGTCCCCTGCATCGGCACCCCGGCTTCATCCCAGGCGGATTTGAAGGCCGCGATCATTTCGGCAACGGTCGCGTAGCGGTCGGCGCGTTCTTTGGCGAGGGCCTTGAGAAGCACGCGCTCCACGCTCTCGGGGACTTCGGGGTTGACGGCGCGTGGCAGCGGCAGCGGGGATGAGATGTGGTCGAGGATGATCGCGAAGGGGGTGTCGGCGCTGAACGGGACGCGGCCCACGACCATCTCGTAGATCATGACGCCGAAGGAATAAATGTCGGTACCTTCGTCCAGTTCCCCTTTGCCGATGGCCTGTTCCGGCGAAATGTATTGCGGCGTCCCCATGACCGAGTCGGTCGAGATGGTGGATTCGCTGGCCTGGGTCATGCGCGCCAGGCCGAAATCCGCCAGGTAGACCTTCCCGTCCCGGGCAAGCAGCACGTTCGAAGGTTTGACATCCCGGTGCAGGATCCCTTCCCGGTGGGCGTGGGTCAGGGCCGACCCAACCGTTTCGATGATGTCGTTGATCTCGCCGGATGCCAACGGGCCGCGCCCAAGGCGCGCTTTCAAGGTCTCCCCCTCGATGAATTTCATCACCAGGTACGGATGTCTCTCGTGTTCCGAGAAATCGTGGACCGGGACGATGTTGGGATGTTCCAGCCGGGCCACCAGCCGCGCCTCCCGCTGGAAACGGACCGTGAAGGACGGGTCCCCGGTCAGGTCGGGATGGAGCACCTTGAGCGCCACGTAACGGTCCAGGCCGGCGTGGTAGGCTTTGTAAACCGTCGCCATGCCCCCCTGCCCCAGTTTTTCCAAGATGCGATACGGGCCAACATTTTCGCCTTCAGCAAATGGCATGGATGCCCTCCCGAAATCAAATGGTCACACATTCATTATACAGCGGGATTCCATCCGCTCCACGAGGCCCATTGCGGAAATCCAATACCCACCTTAAGTGTCCGAATTCGGGACGAACCCGGCTATAATAGCCGGAACCGCCGGAGGCCCGCATGACCACCCACCCGCTCGATCCTGTTTTCCGGTATGAATTCGCCGTCCCCGCCGAAGCCGTTGACGGGAACGGGCATGTCAACAACGTGAACTTCGTCCAGTGGATGCAGGATGCGGCCGTCCGGCATTTTACCGCCGTCGGGGGCGCAGCCGTCACCCAGGCCATGGGCGCCACCTGGGTCGTGCGGACCCACACGGTGGAATACTTCCTGCCGGCCTTCGCCGGGGACGTGATCGAAGTCCACACCTGGGTGGCGAACGTCCGCCGGGTGCGGTCGCTGCGGCGTTACCGCTTCGTCCGC
The DNA here is from genome assembly GCA_049324115.1 of Chloroflexota bacterium. Lineage (GTDB taxonomy): Bacteria > Chloroflexota > Anaerolineae > Anaerolineales > Villigracilaceae > UBA5796. The sequence continues at coordinate 114,189 of JBMOMN010000019.1, read as the reverse complement.
AAATCGGACGGGCGGAAACTGGTGGAGGGGGCCACCGATTGGGTGCTGGTGGACGCCGCGCAAGGCCATCCGCTGGCCATCCCGGCGAGCATTTCGGCGCTCCTGCCGGTCGTTGAGAATGGAAATGAGAGATGAAAAAAGTATTCGCGTTTTTACTGGTTTCCGGCCTGCTTTTGGCGGTTGCGGTCCCGCAGGCCGGGGCGGCGGCTCCCAGCTTGCCTCCCGGTTTGAAATTCACCACCGTCGCCAGCGGGTTGACCCGCCCGGTCTTCGTCACCCACGCCGGGGACGGCTCGGGGCGGCTGTTCATCGTCCAGCAAGGGGGACAGGTCCTGATCCTGAAAAACGGATCGGTCCTGCCGACGCCGTTCCTCGACGTCAGCGGGCGGATCACCACCACCGGGAACGAACAGGGACTGTTGGGCCTGGCCTTCCATCCCAATTATGCCGCCAACGGACGGTTCTTCACCGTTTACACCCGTAAATCCGACGGGGATGTCGTCCTGGCCGAGTTTGGGGTTTCGGGCAATCCTGACGTTGCCGATCCCGCCCCGACGGTTTTGCTGACTATCGAGCATAGCGCCCATGCCAACCACAACGGCGGGATGATCGCCTTCGGGCCGGACGGCTACCTGTACCAGGCCGTCGGGGATGGCGGCGGAGGCGGCGACCCGGACGACAACGGCCAGGACCTGACCACCCTGCCCGGCAAGCTCCTGCGCCTGGACGTGGACGGCGCCGCGCCTTACGCCATCCCGGCGGATAATCCCTTCGCCGGCGACCCCAACCCCAACGTCCGGGAGGAGATTTGGGCCTACGGGCTGCGCAATCCCTGGCGCTTCTCGTTCGACCGCTCGACCGGGGACCTGTTCACCGGAGACGTCGGCCAGAACGCCCAGGAGGAAATCGACTTCCAACCCGCAGCCAGCAACGGTGGCGAGAATTACGGCTGGAGCATCCTGGAAGGCAACTTGTGTTTCAAGCCCTCGTCGGGCTGCACGCCGCCGGCAGGCTACGTCCCGCCGGTGGCGGTTTACGATCACGGAGCCAACGACACGAACGGCTGCTCGGTAACCGGCGGCTACGTCTACCGCGGCAGCCAGTCGCCTTCGCTGGCGGGTGTCTATTTCTATGCGGATTTCTGCAAAGGGACGATCTGGGGCCTGGCCAGGGACGGGAGCAACTGGACCTCCGGCCTGGTCGCCGACACGAGTTACCTGATCTCGTCCTTCGGCGAGGACCAGGCCGGTGAGCTGTATCTGACGGATTTGGCCGGGGGCCGGGTGGTCAGGATTTCCGAAGTGACCCTCCTGACCAAAACCTTCCGCTCGAGCGGGAAATACGACGGCTACGTGCTCGAATCGGGCGAAACGACCAACAAGGGCGGATACGTCAACGCCACCGGGCAGGCGATTTTCCTGGGGGATAACGCGGCCAACAAACAATACCGCGGCATCCTGCACTTTTACACCGGCGCGTTGCCCGACAACGCCGTGATCACCTCAGCCAGGCTCAGCCTCAAGCGGCAAGGGATCGCCGGGACCAGCCCGTTCATTGGCTTTCGTTACATTTTGATGGACATCAAGACCTTGAGTTTTTCCGGCAATCCCGCCTTGCAGGCCTCGGATTTCCAGGCGGCAGCGAGCCAGAACTGGGCGGGGAAAATCCGCAACACGCCCTCTAAGGGCTGGTACTCCACGACGCTGCTCGACCGGGGTCTCCCGTACATCAACCTGACAGGCGTCACCCAGATGCGCCTGCGCTTCAGGTTCGATGACAACAACAACTTCCAGGCCGACATCCTCAAATTCTACAGCGGGAATTCGTCATTCTTCAACCGCCCCAAGCTGGTCGTGGAATATTTTGTCCCGTAAGTTCCTTGAATTGTGGATGAGGATCCCCCGGCCTCGGGGGATCCTGCGCGCCTGTCTCTTGACACCCCTTGTCCCAGCGGGTATACTTACATCGAATAAATCGGAATAATCTGATTAATCGGTGAAATAGATGGTCAATCCTTCCTACAACGGGCTATCCGAATTCATGAGTTACCTGGCTGCCTGCGAGAATGGCGACACGAACGGGTTGCCGTCGCTGACGGATTTGAGTCACGAACTCGGCATCAGCGTGGCCGGGTTACGCGAACAGTTGGAAGTGGCCCGGGCCCTGGGATTGGTCGAAGTCCGGCCCCGCACCGGAACCCGCCGCCTGACCTATTCGTTCGCCCCGGCCGTCCGCCAGAGCCTGGCGTATGCCATCGCCCTCGACCGCAGCCATTTCATTCGTTTCGCCGACATGCGCAAGCACATCGAACTGGCCTACTGGCACGAAGCCGTCGCCCTGCTCACCGAGGAAGACACGACGGAACTCCAGGCGCTGATGCAACAAGCCTGGGACAAATTGAACGGCTCCCCCGTCCAGATCCCCCACGACGAACACCGCAAACTCCACCTCGCCATTTTCCGCCGCCTCGACAACCCCTTCGTGACCGGCCTGCTCGAAGCCTACTGGGACGCTTACAAAGCCGTAGGCCTGGACGTGTACACCGATTACAACTATCTCAAAGAAGTCTGGCAGTTCCACCAGCAAATGGTGGACGCCATCGTGGCCGGAGATTTCGAGGCCGGGTTCACCGCCCTGCGCGAGCACACCGACCTGATCTACCACCGGCCAGGTTAGTGACAAGTAAAAAGTGATAAGTGGCAAGAAAACAACACTTACCCTTTACTACTCAATTCCATCGAGGAGTCTATGACTGAAAGAATCGTAAACGACTTTTCCATCACCGTTGGCACGTCCAACGGGTCGGGCAGCCAGACGTCTAACACGACGATCCTGCGCGCCCTGTTCAAGATGGGCATCCCGGTTTCCGGCAAGAACCTGTTCCCTTCGAATATCCAGGGACTGCCGACCTGGTACACCATCCGGGTCAACAAGGACGGGTTCACCGCCCGCCGCGAAGAGCACGAGATCGTGGTCGCCATGAACCCGGATTCGTTCGCCCGCGACCTGGCGGATGTAATCCCCGGCGGCGCGTTCTTCTACGACGACAGCATCAAATTCGACATTACCCGTGACGATATCGTCGTCTACCCGATGCCGGTCAAAGAGATCATCCGCACCCAGGATGTCCCCTCGAACCTGCGCACGATGGTCTCGAACATGGTTTACGTCGGTGTGCTGGCCCAGGTGATCGGGATCGAGATCGAAAAGATCAAAATGGCGCTGGAGTTCCATTTCAAGGGCAAACAGAAACCGATTGACCTGAACTTCAACGTGATCAAGGCCGCGGCCGATTGGGCTGCCGCCAACCTGGAAAAGAAAGACCCCTACTCCGTCGAACCGATGGACAAGACCGACGGCCTGATCATGGCCGACGGCAACACCGCCGCGGCCCTCGGCTCGATCTACGGCGGCGTGCAGTTCGTCGGCTGGTACCCGATCACCCCGGCCTCCAGCCTGGCTGAATCCATCGTCGAATACCTGCCCCAACTCCGCAAGACCGAAGACGGCAAGGCCACCTACGCGGTCGTGCAGGCCGAAGACGAGCTGGCCGCCATCGGCATGGCCATCGGCGCGGGATGGTCCGGGCTGCGCTCGATGACCTCCACCTCCGGCCCCGGCCTGAGCCTGATGACCGAGTTCACCGGCCTGGCTTACTACGCCGAAGTGCCGATCGTGGTCTGGGACGTGCAGCGCGTCGGCCCCAGCACCGGCCTGCCCACCCGCACCAGCCAGGGCGACCTGACCTTCATCCGCTACATGGGTCACGGCGACACCGAACAGATCATCCTGCTGCCCGGCACGGTCAACGAGTGTTTCGAGTTCGGCTGGCGGGCTTTCGACGTGGCCGAACACATGCAGACGCCCGTCTTCGTGCTGAGCGACCTCGAACTGGGCATGAACCAGTGGATGACCGAACCTTTCCGCTACCCGGATACCCCGATGGACCGCGGCAAATTGCTCTGGGAGGACGACCTGGAGAAAGCGAACGGGAACTGGGGCCGCTACCGCGACGTGGACGGCGACGGCATCCCCTGGCGGACCGTCCCCGGCAACCGCTATCAGACGGCGGCTTATTTCACGCGCGGCACCGGCCACGACGAGAACGCCCGTTACAGCGAGGACCCCGTCGTCTGGGCTGGGATGATGGACCGGCTCAAGAAGAAATACCACAGCGCGGCCAGGTTCATGCCCGAACCCGTCATCGAAAAGGTGGACGGGGCCGAAATCGGGATCATCGCCTTCGGCTCGACCGCGCCCGCCATCGAAGAGGCGCGTCACCTGCTCGAAACGGAAGCAGGCCTGAAGTCCGATTCGATGCGCATCCGCGGCGTGCCCTTCGTCGAAGCAGTGCGCGAATTCATCCAATCCCACGAGCAGAATTTCGTCGTCGAAATGAACCGTGACGGGCAAATGTACCAGCTCCTGCTGGTCGAATACCCAGAACTGACCGGCAAACTGACCTCGGTGGCCTTCAACGACGGCCTGCCCGCCACGGCCAAATGGGTCAAAGAAAATATCCTGTCTACGGAGGTGAAATAATGGCTACCCCCATCGCCCCTTCCATGAATGTCAACCTGGCCGGGCTGTCCAAAGCGGATTACCGCGGCAACCCGTCCACGCTTTGCCAGGGCTGCGGCCATAACTCCATCGCCAGCCAGATCGTGGCCGCCTGCTACGAAATGAACATCGTGCCTGAAAATGTGGTCAAATTCAGCGGCATCGGCTGTTCGAGCAAAAGCCCAACCTACTTCCTGAACCGCTCCTTCGGCTTCAACGGCCTGCACGGACGCATGCCCTCGGTGGCGACCGGGGCCATGTTCGGCGATACCAGCCTGCACGGCATCGGCGTCTCCGGCGACGGCGACACGGCCAGCATCGGCATGGGCCAGTTCAAGCACATCGTCCGCCGCAACGTCAACATGGCCTACATCATCGAGAACAACGGCGTCTACGGCCTGACCAAAGGCCAGTTCTCGGCCACCTCCGAGGTCGGGCTGACGCTCAAGCACCAGGGTACCAACCCCTACATGCCAATTGACATCGCCTGGGAAGCCCTGGTCGGCGGGGCGACTTTCGTAGCCCGCTCCTTCGCCGGAGACCCCAAGCAGGTCAAGGAACTGATCAAGGCTGCCCTGGCCCACAACGGCATCGCCGTGCTCGACATCATCAGCCCGTGCGTGACCTTCAACAACCAGGACGACGCCTACCACTCCTACTCCTGGGGCAAGGAACACGAAGTGGCCCTGCACGAGCTGGCCTACGTGCCCCCGGCGGAAGAGATCGTCATCGAAGACTACGAACCCGGCGAAGACAAGGAAGTCACCCTGCACGACGGGTCGCAGATCGTCCTGAAGAAGCTGGACCGGGACTACGATCCCACCAGCCGGGCCGACGCCCTGCGCGTGCTCGAAGAAGCCAACGAGTGCAACTGCCTGATCACCGGCCTGATCTACGTGGACACCAGCAAGCCCAGCATGACCGAGCGCTACAACCTGGTGGACACGCCGCTCAACCGCCTGGCCGAGAAGGACATCCGCCCGAAACCTGAGAGCATCAAGAAGATCAACGATCTGATGTTCTAGCCTCCACAACACAGACTTCGGAAGTCTTTGCGAAGCATCCCCGTAACAAGCAGAGGGGGCGAGACTTCCGAAGTCTCTTTGCAACGCCGGAACCCGACCCTTCAAAGGCCGGGTTCCTTGTATATCCCTGGCGGGCATCATATAATCGGGCAAACTCGTTGAAGGACTCGCCATGAAATCAACCGCTTTTGGGCTTTTTGCCGGACTGGCTGCCGCCTCGATCTGGGGCGGGATGTACGTGGTCAGCAAATCCGTGATGACGGTCATCCCCCCGTATCTGCTCCTGACCTCGCGCCTGCTGCTCGGTATCCTGACGCTTTACCTCGTCACCCTGGCCCGGGGCGGCGTCAAAGTCAGCCGCCGCCAGTTCTGGCAGATCCTCGGCGTCGGGTTCGTGGGCTACGGCATCTCGGTCGGGTTCCAGTTCGTCGGCACCGACCTGTCAACCGCCTCGAACGGGTCGCTGGTCACTTCGGCCACGCCGGCCTTCGTGCTCATTTTCGCCGCGCTGTTGCTGGGCGAAAAGATCACCTGGCGGCGCGTCATCGCCTTGCTGGTGGCCTCCCTGGGCGTGGTCGCGGTGATTGACCCGCGCAAAGCCGACCTGTCGTCGGACCTGTTCGTCGGCAACCTGTTCCTGGTCGGCGCGGCGCTGACCTGGGCCTTGTACTCCGTCCTCGTCCGCAAAGTCACGCGTGAGCTGGACGTGATCCCCGTCAGCCTGATCGCCTTCGTGGGCGGGCTGCCGGTCAGCCTCCCGCTGGGAGCCTTGGAGCTGAACGGCCAGGGAGTTGGGGCCATCACGCCGGGGGTCATCGCCGGGGTGCTGTTCATCGGCATCATCTCCACCGCCCTGGCGATGGTCTTGTGGAATACCGCCTTCGCGGTCCTGGATGCGGGCGTGGCTTCGTTGACATTTTTCGCCCAGCCGGTCGTGGGAACCGTCCTGGGCAGCCTTTTCCTGGGGGAAGAGATCACCCGGTTGTTCATCATTGGCGGCATCCTGATCGGGGCCGGGATCATCATTTCGGGGAAAAATTCGCCCTTGAGGTCCAGAATAGAACCGTCACGATCCCGGCGCATCCGGCAATAACCCCAAAATCCGGTTTTTTAATATTCAACATATTGACTTTAGCAATCGTATTTGCTACACTAATAACGCGTGTTACTAAAGCGTGTTACCAGACAATTCGAAGGACATGGTTTATCGTGGCAAGCAAACGGATTACGAGCATGGATGTGGCAAATTTGGCAGGCGTTTCGCGTACCACAGTGTCGCTCGTATTGAATAACGTGGAGGGGATCCATATTTCGCCTGAAACACGACTGAAGGTTCGGGAGGCTGCTGAAAAGCTGGGATATATCCCCAATGCGACCGCCCAGGCTTTGGCCACGCGCCGGGCAAGAGCCATTGGTCTGGTCATGACCCGCAGCCCGCATCACATTGCATCGGATACTTTCTTGCCGCAAATCATCGGGGGACTCCTGGATGTCATTCGAGAGCACAAGTTACGCCTGCTCATCGAAACGGTTGATGCAAACCACCAGGACCGGGCCTATCTCGAACTGGTACGCGCCAAACACATTGACGGAATGATCCTGCTTACCCCGCGCATAGACGATGCGGCCCTGACGAAACTGGAAGAATCAGACGTTCCGACGGTCTTGATGGGCAAGCTGGATGACTCATCCCTGTTTTCGGTGGACGTTGACAATCGGGTGGCAGCGAAGATGGCAGTCAATTATTTGATCCAGTTAGGCCACTGCCGGATCGCCTGTATCGCGAATGCGCCTCCCACTTACAGCGCGTCGCCGGAACGGGTCCAAGGCTATAAAGATGCGCTGCGCGACGCCAATATCGAGGTTGACGAAGACCTGATCTGTTACGCCGATTTCGATCCACAAAGCGGATTCGAGTGTACCCAGGCACTGCTGGATTCCGGGAAAGCGTTTACTGCCATCTTCGTCGCCAGCGACAATGTTGCCATGGGCGCCAAAGCCGCGTTGCGGGCCGCAGATAAAAGGATCCCGGACGATATATCCATCATCGGATTCGATGACATTCCCTGGGCACAATATTCCGATCCTCCACTTACGACCATCCGATTACCGGCTCAAAAATTATCTTCCGAAGCCTGTCTGTTATTGCTAAAACTGATGCGTGGGATCAGTCCAGAGCAACAGCACGTTGTCCTGGATACAGAGCTTGTCGTGCGCAAGTCTTGCCGTCAAGTTCGATAACCTGAACAAGGAGGTGATTTTCTGAAAGGTAGCCCCAAACCCTTTTCCCCCAACCCCTAATCAAATAATTCGAGAGGAGAAACATGAAAACAAACCGTTCTTTCTGGTCAATCCTGACCATGATCACCATCGCTTCAGTGGTGCTGGCGGCCTGCGGCCCTGCCGCGACGCCGACCGCTGCGCCAACCGAGGAAATGCCCGATGTCGGCTTTGAAGTTATGCCCGGCGGCGCTCTTGAAGAGGCCCTCAAAGGCACATACAGTGGGACTACGGTCACAGTGGATGGCGCTTTCGAAGGCAACGACCCTGACGGGGTCAAGATGGACCAATCGGTAGCCAGATTCGAAGAGTTGACCGGCATTGATGTCAACTACATCGGCAACAAGGAATTCGAGGCCACCATCTCAGTCCGCGTTGCTGCCGGCGATGCCCCCGATATTGCCGACTTCCCACAGCCGGGTAAAGCCGCCCAATATGTTGCAGACGGCAAGGTGGTTGATGTCACAACCTTCATCTCGGAAGAGTGGCTGGCCAAGCAGTACAACCAGAGCTGGCGCGACATGGCAACCATCAACGGCGTCGAGGCCGGTGTGTTCCATCGCTTCAACGGCAAGAGCCTGGTCTGGTATCCCAAGCAAGCCTGGGACGCAGCGGGCTATCAAATCCCCGAAACCTGGGACGACTTGATGGCTCTTAACCAGCAGATCGCAGATGACGGTGACACTCCCTGGTGCATCGGTATCGAGTCCGGCGCTGCCACCGGCTGGGCGGCTACTGACTGGACCGAAGAGATGATGCTGCGCACCACCTCATTGGAGAACTACGATGCCTGGGTAGCCGGCACACTGCCCTTCGATTCCCCCGAAGTAAAGAAAGCCATCGAAACCTGGAGCGAACTCTGGTTCAATGACGCTTTCGTCTTTGGCGGTCGTTCCTCGATCGTCTCCACTTACTTTGGCGACTCCCCCGCCCCGATGTTCGAAGATCCGCCCCAGTGCTGGATGCACAAGCAGGGTAACTTCATCACCGGCTTCTTCCCCGAAGGCAAGGTCGCAGGGGTGGACTATGGCTTCTTCTACTTCCCGCCCGTGGATCCCGCCTACGGCAAGCCCTTCCTCGTGGCTGGCGATGTCATGGTGATGTTCAACGACCGGCCGGAAGTACGCGCCTTGATGGAATACTTCACCGTACCTCAGTCGGCCAGTGGCTGGCTCGAAGGCGGCGGCGCTTTGGCTGCCCACCAGACCGCTACGCCTGACATGTATGGTGTAGAATTGGAGCGCGGTATCGCCGAACTCGTAGCCAACGCAACCAGCTTCCGCTTCGACGGTTCTGACCTGATGCCCGGTGAAGTTGGGGCTGGCTCCTTCTGGGAGCACATCTCCAGCTACGTTGCCGGATCTGAGGATCTGGATACCGCCATGAAGGCGATTGACGGCACCTGGCCCAAGTAGGTTAGCTGCAAACAATGTGGTGGGCGGCTTGCAGTCGCCCACCACGTTTATAATCAAAGGAGCTGTCTCATGAAATCCCTGAACGCCACGAGAGAACCAGTCCTGACCCCCCTGGACAGGGTCTTCGCTTTTATCGGCCGGATTCTGCTGGCCGTAAGTATCCCGCTTATTGCTTTCTATGTGCTCTATCTCGGGTTCATATTTCTGCGAGACAGCCAGGCGCCCCGGGCGGTCATCACCCTGGTGGCGATCGTCTGGGGCGTGGGAGGGGTGGCGCTCCTGTATTGGGTTTTCAACAACCTGGTAGAAAAACTGCCGGTTGCCTGGATGCACCGACTCATCCCCTTCGTCTTTGTAGGACCCGCGATTGCAATCCTGGGCTGGTATTTGGCCATTCCAACCCTCCGCACGTTTTGGATCAGCCTGTTCAATCGAGGCGGCCCGCCTCAAGGTCTGAATCCAATCCAACAATTATTCAGCGACTCTTTTGTTGGATTAGGGAACTACTCAGAGGTTTTCAGGCCTGACGGGTTAATGTTACAGGCCTTCCGCAATAACCTGATGTGGATCGTTTTTGGCAGCACATTCTCTGTCATTTTTGGCCTGCTCATTGCCGTTTTGGCCGATCGCAGCCGCATGGAGAAAGTAGCCAAGTCGTTCATCTTCCTGCCAATGGCGATTTCGTTTGTAGGCGCCAGCATTATCTGGAATTTTATTTACGAGTACCGGCCGGTCAACCAACCTCAAGTTGGCTTGCTGAATGCCATTGTGACAAGTTTTGGGGGGACGCCTCAGGCTTGGCCGCAATGGGTAGCGGTTGCCCCATGGAACAACCTGTTCCTGATCGTGATCGTTGTCTGGCTCCAGGCCGGCTTTGCCATGGTGCTGTTTTCTGCCGCCCTGAAAGGCATTCCCGCTGAACTTTTGGAAGCCGGCAGGATTGACGGCGCGACCGAAATCCAGATTTTCTTCCGCATCATGGTCCCATATATTCAAGGTACGCTCATTTCTGTCTGGACGACGATCGTGATCTTTACCTTGAAGATTTTCGATGTAGTCTGGGTGATGACCGGAGGCCAATTCGGAACCCACGTCATTGCTACCCAGTTTTACAGGCAATCGTTTACCAACCAAAATTCCGGTTTTGGTTCGGCCATTGCCATCGTGTTGCTCATCGCCGTTATTCCGGTCATGTTTTACAACCTAAACCAATTCAGGAAGCAGGAGGTTTTTTAACATGGAGAGCAGCAAAAGACAAAAATATCTGAACAGTTTATTCGTCAATGGAACGCTTACACTGCTCGTCATTTTATGGACCATCCCAACATTAGGGATCTTCCTTTCCTCGTTTCGCCAGAGGGATGATATTGCTTCGTCCGGCTGGTGGAGCATCCTTCCTCACCGTGAATGGCAGGCGGTCGAAGAGATCAACCCAAGAGACCTGGGGCTTGATCCTGACGGGATCATGGAAGTCGAAGGCGTCAGCGGGACATTCGAAGAATTTCGGGCCGGGATAGGAACCCCGGACGGCAAACGAGTAACCTGGGTGGGGAATAAACGCATCGGCAGATTGGAAATTCAAGAAGAGGTTTGGACGGTAAACTGGAACTTCACCCTGGACAATTACAAACAAGTCTTATCCGGCCAGAATTTCGAGTTCAGAAGGCCGGATGGGACAGTTGTCATAGTGCCGGGTGACAACATGACCGGCGCCTTTATGAACAGCCTGGCTGTGGCCGTACCATCTACGGTGATACCCATTCTCATCGCAGCGTTTGCAGCCTACGCTTTTGCCTGGATGAATTTCCCCGGGCGGCGAGCGTTTTTCATCATGGTCGTAGCATTATTGGTTGTGCCACTCCAGATCGCCTTGACGCCGATATTGCGGGACTACAAGGCCCTTGAACTCAACGGCACTTTCCTGGCAATCTGGCTGGCCCATACCGGCTTTGGGCTGGCGCTGGCAACCTACCTGCTCTACAACTACATCAGCACCCTGCCGCGGGACATCCTCGAATCGGCCTTCATTGACGGCGCTTCCCACTTCACGGTGTTCACCCAATTGATCCTGCCCCTCTCGGTCCCGGCCCTCGCCTCCTTCGCCATCTTCCAGTTCCTATGGGTCTGGAACGATTACCTGGTAGCGTTGATCTTCCTGGGCGGCAACCCGGAGTTCGAGCTTGTCACCCAACGGATGGCCGCCATCGTCGGCGCACGCGGACAGGATTGGCACTTGCTGACGGCTGGGGCCTTTGTGTCAATGGTCCTGCCGCTGATCGTCTTCTTCTCGATGCAGCGCTATTTCGTGCGCGGAATGCTGGCGGGTTCGGTAAAAGGATAGGTCTCCCGCACCAATGGACTGGGCGCTCTGGTTCTACTGGATCATGGCGACGACCCTGGGCTGGCTGATCGGGAACCTGTTTTTCAGTGGCATCCCGATGGTCGCCTCGGGAGTTGCCATCGCAGCCCTTCAATGGGCTGTTTTATACAAACGCATCCCAAAAGCCTGGCGCTGGGTCATCTTGAGCGCGGTGGGATGGATTACCGGATACATCCTTATCATCCTTCTTATCCCCATGAACCTGTCCATCCTGATCGGCCTGGCCCTGGGCGGATCGGTCGGTTCGTCCCAATGGTTCATCCTGAAAAATGAAGTGGATTGGGCTGGCTGGTGGATCATCGTCAGCGTTCTTGCCTGGACCACCGGCCTGATCCTGGTCCCCGGCCTGCTCTCGTCTGGGGCATTACCCGGCGCATTGACCGGGCTGGCTTTGACCATCTTGTTCCGGTTCTCTGCTCCCAGGCTGCGACAATGATTGGAGGTCAGACATGAAATACAACCCGTTGGGCAGGAGCGGACTGCTCGTCTCGGAACTCTGCCTGGGCACAATGGTTTTCGGGGAAAACACCTCACGCGGGGCAGACCAGCCCACGGCCGAGAGGATCATCCACAAATATCTCGATCTGGGCGGGAACCATCTCGATACGGCCAATGTGTACGCGGATGGCCGTTCGGAGGAGATCGTCGGGGCAGCCATCCGTGACCGCCGGGACCGGGTGATCCTGGCTACCAAAGTGCGTTTCTCGACCGGTTCCGGGCCGAACGATCGGGGGCTTTCCCGCTATCACGTGGTCCAGAGCGTCGAAGCCAGCCTGCGCCGCCTCCGAACCGATGTCATTGACCTGCTCTACGCCCATTGCTGGGACCCGATCACCCCGCTGGACGAAACGCTGCGGGCCTTCGACGACCTGGTCGCCTCCGGCAAAGTGCGCTACATCGGCGTCTCGAATTTCAAGGCCTGGCAGTTGATGAAGGCCTTGTCCACCAGCGATGCGCATGGCTGGTCACGATTCGTCGCGGCCCAATACCAGTACAGCCTGGTCGAGCGCAACATCGAACACGAAATCAGCGAATTATGCCTGGGCGAGGGCCTGGGACTCACCCCCTGGGGACCTCTTGGCGGGGGATTCCTGAGCGGCAAATACCGGCCGGGGAACAAACCGGAACAAGGCCGCCTGTCCATGATGCCGGATGAGACGGAAGAAGCCTGGTCTCGAAGGGCCAGGGAATCCAACTGGAATATTTTGCAGGTCGTGGACGAAATCGCAAAGGCGCACCGGGCCACTTATTCCCAAATTGCCCTGGCCTGGTTATCGAAACAGCCTGCGGTCAGTTCCGTCATCATCGGCGTGCGCACCATGGAGCAACTGGAAGACAACCTGGCGGCCTGCCAGGTCGCCCTGGGCCAGGATGACCTCGACCGCCTGGATCAGGCCAGTCGTCCCGATGAGCCGTATCCGTACCGGTTCCTCAAGCAGTACGCTCCCCGTAATCCCAATCCAGAAAGTTGAGAGAATGAATAGAGAATGAATATAGATATCGCCATGTGGTACAAAGACGCAATTTTCTACGAAGTCTACGTCCGCGCATTCAAGGACAGCAACAACGACGGGCACGGCGACTTGCGCGGCCTGATCGAAAAACTGGACTACCTGCAAGACCTGGGCGTGACCTGCCTGTGGCTGCTCCCCGTCTACCCCTCCCCGCTCAGGGATGACGGGTACGACATCGCCAACTATTACGACATCCATCCCGATTACGGCAGCCTGGACGATTTCCAGGCCCTGCTGGCCGAGGCCCACACCCGCGGCATCCGCGTCATCATTGACCTGGTGCTGAACCATACCTCCGACCAGCATCCCTGGTTCAGGGCTGCCCGCCTGAGCCGCAACTCGGCTTTCAGGAAGTACTACGTGTGGAGCAACAGCAGCCTGGATTTCCAGGACGCACGGGTCATCTTCGTGGATACCGAGGAGTCCAACTGGGCCTGGGACCAGCTGACCGAACAGTATTACTGGCATCGCTTTTATTCCTCCCAGCCCGACCTGAATTTCGACAACCCCGAAGTCCAGCAGGAAATGCTCAAGGTGATGAGCTTCTGGCTCGACCTGGGCGTGGACGGGTTCCGGGCGGACGCGGTCCCTTATCTCTTCGAGCGGGAGGGGACCAACTGCGAGAACCTGCCCGAGACCCACACCTTCCTCAAGCGCATCCGCCAGTACATCAACGAGAATTACCCCGGTCGCATCCTGCTGGCCGAGGCCAACCAGTGGCCTGAGGACGTGCTGCCTTATTTCGGGGAGGGTGACGATGAATTCCACATGGGCTTCCACTTCCCGCTCATGCCGCGCCTGTACATGGCCTTGCGCAAAGCCGACCGCACCCAACTGGAATGGATCCTGGGACGCACCCCGCCCATCACCGAAAACTGCCAGTGGTGTATCTTCCTGCGCAACCACGACGAGCTGACCCTCGAAATGGTCACGGAAGAAGAGCGGGAGTGGATGTGGCAGGAATACGCCCCGGAGCCGCGTATGCGTCTCAACCTGGGCATCCGCCGCCGTCTGGCCCCGCTGCTCGACAACGACCCGCGCAAGATCGCCCTGCTCAACTCGATGCTCTTCACCTTCCCCGGCTCGCCCATCATCTACTACGGCGACGAGATCGGCATGGGCGACAACATCTGGCTCCCCGACCGCAACGGCGTCCGCACCCCAATGCAATGGGACGACAACCCCAACGCCGGTTTCTCGGAAGCGCCGCTCCAATCGTTGTATGCGCCAGTGATTGACGATGAGACCTTCGGCCCCAGCCGGGTGAACACCCGGCTGCTGCGGGAAGACCCGCAGTCCCTGTGGCACACTATCCGTCACATGATCGAAGTCCGCAAACAGCACAAGGCATTTGGCTGGGGAGATTTCAACTGGCTCGAAACCGAAACAAAAGCGGTGGCCGCTTACACCCGCTCCTGCGAAGCCGAAAGCCTGTTGATCGTCCAAAACCTGCGCGATAAAGACCAGGCCGTCTCGATCCCCGGCAATCCTGCGGGTTACACCGACCTGCTGACCGGTCAACCCGTGCCGTCCGGCAACCTGACCCTCCAACCCTACCAGTTTTTGTGGTTGAAGCCGAACGACTAGCGCAGGCCGGCCATGCAGTCTTCTTTTTCCGTCGAACGCGAAGCCGCACGCAGCCTCGACCGCCTGCTGCCCCGGCTGGAAAAGGACCTGGCCGGGACGGTCGCCTCAGACCCGCCGGGCTGGCAGGAATTCACGGCCCGGCTGAACCGCCATTTCCCGGCCCTGTTCCGCCTGTACTACAGCCTATACAGCAGCCGCTACGACTTCTTCTTCCATCTGGAAGCGCTGCTCGAAACCCTCGCCGCCGCCTGGTCCCAGCGCCCCGCTGACCTGCGGGAACTGGATCACGCCCGGGAAGCCGACCCGCTCTGGTTCCAGTCTCATCACATGCTGGGCGGCGTCATCTATGTGGACCTCTTCGCCGGGGACCTCGAAGGCGTCCGCTCGAAAATCCCCTACTTCGAAGAACTCGGCCTGACCTACCTGCACCTGATGCCGTTCTTCGAAATGCCCGAAGGCGAAAACGACGGCGGCTATGCCGTCAGCAGTTACCGGGAAGTCCACCCCCCGCTCGGCAGCATGGAGCAGTTGTCCCGGCTGGCGGGCGAACTCCGCCGGGCGGGCATCAGCCTGGTGGTTGACCTGGTCTTCAACCACACCTCCGATGAACACACCTGGGCGCAACAGGCCAAAGCGGGCGAGCCGGAATTCCAGGAAATGTACTACATCTTCCCCGACCGCCAGATGCCGGACGCCTACGAACGCACCCTGCGCGAAATCTTCCCCGACGAGCACCCCGGCGCATTCTCCCCTCTCCCATCCTCCAATTCCGAGGCAATTTCCGGTTCATTTTCATCTCCCCCCTCCCTCAATTCCTTTGGAATTGGGGGAGGGGTCGGGGGTGGGGGCTGGGTCTGGACCACTTTCCACACCTACCAGTGGGATTTGAACTACGCCAACCCGGCCGTTTTCAACCGCATGGCCGGGGAAATGCTCTTCCTCGCCAACCAGGGCGTCGAGGTGATCCGGCTCGACGCGGTGGCCTTCATCTGGAAACAAATCGGGACCGGCTGCGAAAACCTGCCCGAAGCGCACACGATCATCCAGGCCTTCAACGCCGCGGCCCGCATCGCCTCCCCGGCCTTGCTCTTCAAATCCGAAGCCATCGTCCACCCGGACGAAGTGGTCAAATACATCTCCCCGGATGAATGCCAGCTTTCATACAACCCGCTCCTGATGGCGCTGCTCTGGAACTCTCTGGCGACGCGTAAAGTCCGCCTGCTCTCCCGCTCCCTCGCCACCCGCTTCGATCTGGACCCGGGGACTGCGTGGGTAAACTATGTGCGTTGCCACGACGACATCGGCTGGACCTTCTCGGACGAGGATGCGGTCATCCTGGGCATCAACGGCGGCGACCACCGCCGCTTCCTGAACGAGTTCTATCGCGGCCGCTTCCCCGGCAGTTTCGCCCGAGGCCTGCCCTTCCAGGAAAACCCGAAAACCGGCGATTGCCGCATCTCCGGCACCTGCGCCTCCCTGGCCGGGCTGGAAAAAGCTCTCGCCGAAGAAGGCCCGGCTGAACTGGAACTCGCCATCCGCCGGATCGCCCTGATCCACGGGATTATTATGACGGTGGGCGGAATCCCGCTGATCTACCTCGGCGACGAAATCGGGACGTTGAACGACTACCGTTACCGGGACCATCCCCTCCACGCCCACGACAGCCGCTGGGTGCATCGTCCCCAAGCCGACTGGGAAGCCTGCGCCCACCGGGACGATCCCGCCAGCCTCGAAGGCCGCGTTTACCAGAACATCACCTCCCTGATCAGGCTGAGGAAACAAAACCCCGTTTTTTCGCAGGGGCCGTTGGAGGTGGCCGCCACGGGAAATGACCACGTGCTGGGCTATATCCGTCACACCGGCGAACAGCGCGCCGCCATCTTCGCCAATTTCAGCGAAGGCGGGCAGGCCGTTCCCGCCAAAATCCTGGAACAATACCATTTACACGGCAAACGGCGCCTGTTCGGGCAGAGCCAATTGCCAGCCGGGGGAGATTTGATTCTGCAACCTTTGGATTTCCTGGTGCTCGGCTGATTTCCAGCCTTACTCCCCCACCGTGCGCAGCAAGGCCATGTTCGGCGGGCGCATCGCCCCCACCGGGAACCCGCAGACCACCACCACTTGCTCGCCTTGTTTGAT
Source organism: Chloroflexota bacterium (assembly GCA_049324115.1). Taxonomy (GTDB): domain Bacteria; phylum Chloroflexota; class Anaerolineae; order Anaerolineales; family Villigracilaceae; genus UBA5796. The sequence goes on along the minus strand of JBMOMN010000019.1, from coordinate 97,289 downwards.
GCCGCTGTTCATCAGGGCCGCGTCCACGTGGCCGATCATGTCTTCCAGGGTGTTGGCGAACGGGACCAGCCTCGGGTTCACACCCCACAGGAAGGCCAGCTTGCGAAAAGTGACGAGGTCGGGGGTGAAAGCCAGGATGGGCTTGGCCGGGCGGACCTTCGACATCAGCCAGGCCGTGCTGCCCTGGGAGGTGAAGACGGCCACGGCGGCCACGTCCCGGTCGTCGGCCAGCTCGTGGGCCGCCCACGACATGGACACCGCGTCGCTTTCCCCCAGGCCGCCGGGTTCCAGTTCGGCTCCCCATTCGGTAAAGTGGGATTCGGCTTCGGCGATGATGCGCGCCATCATCTTGACCGACTCGACCGGGTACTGCCCGGAGGCCGTTTCCGCCGAAAGCATGACCGCATCGGTGCCGTCGAAGATGGCATTGGCGATGTCCGAGGCTTCGGCGCGGGTGGGCAGGGGGTTGGCGATCATCGTTTCGAGCATCTGGGTGGCGGTGATGACCAGCTTGGCCCGGGCGCTGGCCCGGCGGATGATGTGCTTTTGCAGCACCGGCACACGCTCGGGCGGCATCTCGACCCCCAGGTCGCCGCGGGCCACCATCACCCCGTCCACCACGCCCAGGATGGCCTCCAGGTTTTCGATGGCTTCGGGGCGTTCGAGCTTGGCGATCAGCATCGGGGCGGGCTTGCCCCGCGAGAAGCGTTCCATCTCTTCGCGGACGTGGGTCACATCTTCGGAGGCGCGGACGAAGGAGACGGCGACCGCGTCCACGCCCTGGGCGACGCCGAAAGCCAGGTCCACTTCGTCTTTTGGGGTATAGCCCGAAATGCGCAACCGGACTCCGGGCAGGTTGATCCCCTTGTGGGAGGTGAGCAGCCCGCCGACGACCACGGCCGCTTTCAGGCTGCCGCCGTTGACGGAATCCACTCTCAGGGACAGACGCCCGTCATCGAGCAGGAGCAGGTCCCCCGTCTGGACCGAGGCGAACAGCTCCCGAAAATCCACCGGGATGGGCTGGCCTGTCCCGGAAGGCGGTTCGTCCCCGACGGCGTAGAGGGTCACTTTGTCGTCCACGTTCAACTGCATCGGGGCGGGCAGCTTGCCGATGCGGATCTTTGGGCCTTGTAGATCCTGCAAAATCCCGACCGATTTTCCCAGCCGCTCCGCAACTTCCCGGATGGCTGCGATGCGCGCCGCGTGCTGCTCGTGCGTGCCGTGCGAAAAGTTCAGGCGGCACACGTTGACCCCGGCCCGGAACAGGTCTTCGAGGCATTTCCCGGAATCGCTGGCCGGGCCGATGGTTGCGATAATTTTGGCTTTTCTTTGCTGCATAAGCACCTGCCGATAAAATTATACCCTCACGAACGTTAAAAACTCACCGCAGGGTGGAACACCGGTCCCTGCGGCGAGTTGCTTTTCCGTGGTGCGGGATACCCTTCGGGTACGATTCGGCACCCCCGCCTCACGCAGTCACTATCCAAAAAAGGAGTGCAGGCTTCAGCCTGCCGATTTTTGCGGACTGAAGCCCGCATTCCAGGAATTACCGGATAGAATTTCAGATGTAATTCAGTTCCCTGGCTTCCCTTTCGAGGTCGGGCCGGAAATCGGGATGGGCCACGTTGATCAACTGCTGCGCCCGCTGGCGGATGGTCTTGCCGTACAGGTCGGCCACGCCGTACTCGGTGACGACGTAGCGGACGTGGTTGCGGGACGTGACCACGCCCGCGCCGTGCTTGAGCAGCGAGGCGATGCGGGAGATGCGGGTCCCGTCCCGGAGGGTGGTGGTGCTGGGCAGGGCAATGATCGGGACGCCGCCTTTCGAGCGGGAGGCGCCGTAGATGAAGTCCAGTTGGCCGCCAACGCCGGAATACAGCTTGGGGCCGATGCTGTCGGCGCAGACCTGGCCGGTCAGGTCCACCTCGATGGCCGAGTTGATGGCGACCATGCGCTCGTTCTGGGCCACCACGAAGGGGTCGTTGACGTACTCGGAGCGGTGCAGCTCGATCAGGGGATTGTCGTCGGCCCAGGCGTACAGCTTGCGGGTCCCCAGCATGAACCCGGCCACGATCTTGCCCGGATGCAGGGTCTTGCGGGCGTTGGTCAGCACCCCGGCCTCGACCAGTTCGATCACACCGTCCGAGAAGAGTTCGCTGTGGACGCCCAGGTCCTTTTTGTGGTGCAGGTACTTGAGCACCGCGTCCGGGATGGCCCCGATGCCCATCTGCATGGTCGCGCCGTCGGGGATCAGCTCGGCAATCGCCCCGGCGATCTGCTCGATCACCTCCGAGGGGCCTTCGTCGGACATGGGCAGCTCCGAGATCGGGTAGTTGACCGGCACGATGTAGTTCAAGCGGCTGACGTGGATGAACGAATCGCCCAGGGTGCGCGGCATCTGCTCGTTGACTTCGGCGATGATGATCCTGGCCGACTCCGCCGGGGACTTGGTCAGGCCGACCTCCACGCCCAGGGAACAGAAGCCGTGCTCGTCCGGCGGGGAGACGTGGATCAGGGCCGCGTCCAGGGGCAGGTGTCCGTTCTTGAAGAGCAGCGGGAACTCGGAGAGCAGCACCGGCGTGAAGTCCGCCCGTCCTTCGTGGACGGCCTTGCGGATGTTGGCGCTGATGAACATCGAGTTGACCCGCAGGTGGCCCTGCATCTCCGGCGAAACGTAGTCCGCCGGGCCGACGGTAAGGGCCTGGCAGATTTCCACGTTCTGCAACTCGGGAGCGCGCTTGACCAGGGCCGCCAGCACCTTCTGGGGCACCGAGACGTTCCCGGTCAGGAACAGGCGCATGTTGGACTGGATCGCGCTGGCAGCCTGCCCGGCGCTGACCACGCGGGATTTGTAAACGTCAATCCACGCCATCGGAACCTCCACCAATCAGACGGGTCAGGTTGCGCATCTCGCCGTCGTGGGTGTTGACCGCCAGCGACAGGGCCTGGTTGCTGGTAATGGCCTTTTCGACCCCGTTGGCGAGTTCGATGATGTACCACATGGCCGAGTTGATGAACGCGTGGGAGGAGGTCCGCCCGATGACGCCGGAGATGTTCGGCACGCAATAGTGCATGATGCCTTCTTCGACGTAGGTGGGCCGGTCGTGCATCGTCGGGCGGGAGGTCTCGAAGCAGCCGCCCTGGTCAATGCTCAGGTCAATGATAAGGGCGCGCGGCTTCATGGCCCGCACCATCTCACGCGAGACGATGACCGGGGTGCGCTCGCCCGGGACGAGGATCGCCCCGACAACCACATCCGCAAAGGCGCAGGCGCGCTCGATGTTGCGCTTCGAGGCGATCATGGTCACGGCAGTCGGGAAGCGGTCGGCAATCTGCTGCAAAGGTTCCATTTCCTTGTCGAGCAGGGTCACGTGCGCCCCCAGCCCCAGGAAGGCCCGCGCCGCGCAGGTCCCGGCAGACCCGGCCCCGAGGATGACCACCTCCGCCGGAGGCACCCCCGCCACGCCGCCGAGCAGGATGCCTTTGCCGCCCCAGTTGTTCTGCAGGAAGCGGGCCGCGATCTGGGCCGTCATCAGGCCGCCGATCTGGCTCAAGGGCCGCAGGACGGGCAGCGACCCGTCGGGCAGCTGGATCTGTTCGTAGGCGATGGCGGTGATCTTCTTTTCGAGCAGGGTGTCTATCCGGTCCTGGCGGGTCGAAGCCAGGTGCAGGAATCCGGCCACCGCGCTGCCGGGCTGCATCCATTCAAGTTCGTCTTGCAGGGGGCGGGCGATCTTGCAGGTCAGGTCGGCCCGCCCGATGACTTCGTGGGGCGAATAGGCAACCCGCGCCCCGGCCCGCTCGTAATCCTGGTCGCTGAACCCCGCCCCCAGCCCCGCCTCATGCTCGACAAAAACGGTATGGCCCTGTTCGACCAGGATCTCCACACCCGCCGGGGTCAATCCCACCCGGTATTCGAAAGGACGTCTCTCTTTCGGTACGCCAATGTTCATAGAATCTCCATTTCAATACAGTCGCCAAGAGTGGAAAACTCTTTCAGGCCATAAACAGCACTTCACGGATGCGAGGCAAGGCCCAGTCTATGGTTTCCCTGTCAATCACCAGCGGCGGCGCAAAGCGGATGACGTGCTCGTGCGTCTCTTTGGCCAGGATTCCGCTGGCCTGCAACGCCTCGCAAAAACGCCGTGCGCCCCTGGCCTCGGGCTTGAGTTCCACCCCGATCAGCAGACCCTTGCCGCGCACGTCCTTCACGTGCGGGCTGGGGATTTCGGATAATTGCTCCATGAAGTACGCGCCGAGCTGTTCGGCATTCCCGGCCAGGTCTTCGTCCACCAGGACTTTCAGCGCCGCCCGCGCCACCGCAGCCGCCAGCGGATTCCCGCCGAAGGTGGACCCGTGCTCGCCGGGCGTGAACAATCCCAGCGTGGACCGGTCGGCCAGCACCGCCGAAACGGGATAAAAGCCGCCCGAGAGCGCCTTCCCGACGATCACCGCGTCCGGGCGGACTCCCTCGTGGTGGCTGGCGAACAACTTCCCGGTCCGGCCCAGCCCCGTCTGGATCTCGTCGGCGATGAAGAGCGCATTATTCTCCCTACAAATCCTGGCTACACGCTTCAAATATCCCTCCGGCGGGACGACCACCCCCGCCTCGCCCTGGATCGGTTCCAGCATCACGGCGGCGGTGTTGGGCGTGATGGCTTCCTCGATGGCTTTTGCATCCCCGTACTTGACGATCTTGAAGCCGGGCGTGAACGGGCCGAAATCGTCCCGGTAGAGCGGCTCGGTCGTGAACGAAATGATCGAGACCGTGCGCCCGTGGAAATTGCCCGCCGCGACGATGATCTCGGCTTCGTGGCGCGGCACGCCTTTGACCCGGTAAGCCCATTTGCGGGCCAGTTTGATGGCCGTCTCGACCGCTTCAGCGCCGCTGTTCATCGGCAGGGACATCTCGTAGCCGGTCAGTTCGGAGAGTTCCTTGTAGAGCAGGGGGAGCTGGTCGTTGCGGAAGGCGCGTGAGGTGAGGGTCACTTTTTGGGCCTGTTCGGTCAGCGCGGCCAATATCCTGGGATGGACGTGCCCCTGGTTGACCGCCGAATAAGCGCTCAGGCAATCGAGGTAGCGTTTGCCGTCCACGTCGTAGACCCAAACGCCCTCGGCCCGCTCGATCACCACATCCAGCGGGTGGTAATTGTGCGCCCCGTACTGCTCTTCGAGTTGGATAAAATCCTTTGTGTTCATCATGGTCCTCTTGTGTTGGATTTTTTTGCCCCGAGCGCTGCGCAGTCGAGAGGCGTCCCCGACCCAACCCGACCCCCACCCCAGCCCTCCCCCAATTTCGGCTGAAGCAGCGGGATTTTTGGGGAGAGTGGCTGAAGGCCGGGAGGGATACAGATTATGCGACCCCAAACAGGCGGGCCAATATCGCCTTTTGGGCGTGCAATCGGTTGTGCGCCTGCGGGAAGATACGGGAATGCGGTCCGTCGGCGACCTCGTCGGTCAGTTCCTGGTTGCGATGGGCCGGGAGGCAGTGCATCACGATCACGTTTTTGTCGGCCTCGCCCACCAGCCCGGCGTTGACCTGGTAGGGCGGGAAGACCTTCTCGCGCCTGGCGGTCTCTTCCTCCTGGCCCATGCTGGTCCAGGTGTCGGTGTAGATCACGTGGGCGCCCCTGACCGCCTCGTGCGGGTCACGGATGAAGGCCAGCTTCGAGCCGGTCTCGGCGGCGATCTTCTGGGCGATCTCGACGGCTTTGGGTTTGATGTCGTACCCTTCGGGGCTGGCAATTGTGAAGTTCCAGCCCAGTTTGGCCGAGACGTGCATCAGCGAGACGGCCACATTGTTGCCGTCGCCGACGTAGGCCACGTTAAGCCCTTTGGCTTTGCCGAACTCCTCCTGGATGGTCTGGGCGTCGGCCATGGCCTGGCAGGGGTGGTTGTAATCGCTCAGGCCGTTGACGACCGGGATGCCCGCCCATTTCGCCAGCTCGAGGACGTGCTCGTGATCGAAGACCCGGGCCATCAAGCCGTGGACGTAGCCTTCGAGGACGCGGGCGATGTCCGCGATGGATTCGCGCTTGCCCAGCCCGATCTCCGCCGGGGACAGGTAGAGCGCGTCCCCGCCCATGTGACGCATCGCCATGTCGAACGAGACCCGCGTCCGCAAGCTGGGTTTCTGGAAGATCATCGCCAGAACCTTGCCCTTGAACAAGGGCGGGTTGCCGCTGGCGAAGTATTCCTTTTTCAGGGTGATCGCCAGGTCGAGCAGTTCCTGGATCTCCTGGGAAGTGTGGTCGGATACGGCCAAAAAATCTTTTTTCATTGAGTTCTCCTGGTTATTTCTCGAATGCGCATTGTATCACGAGCAAATCGAGCGCAAGGCGAAAGTAAGCAAGGCAAAATTAATTTTGCCTTACATTACTCGCGGTGTTTTTGCCAGTAACGCATCAGCCCGTCGGCAGACATGCCGCTCGGGTTGGCAACTTCGAAGGTGTTGATCACGCTTTCGGGGAGTCCCGAAGCGGCGGCTTGCTGGCGGTACCAGGCCAGGAGTTCGTCGCGGAACGTTTCAGCGGTGACCGCGTTGACCATCCGGTTGACCAGCCAGCTTTCGATGGAATCGAGGAACTTCTCCGCCGCGCCCAGGTGCCAGTCCACGTCCGTGAAGATGCCGAAATGGGTCGGGGCAATGCGGTCGAACGAGAGCATCCGCAGGCGCTGGAGGCTGCGCCGCCATTTTTCGAGGTGCAGTTCAGGCGGGGGCATGGGCAGGCGGATGAACGGCGGGCCGGGGATGCGCACCCCACCGATGTCGCCGGTGAAGCAAACGTCGTCGAGCAGGTAAGCGTAATGGTGTTCGGCGTGGCCGGGGGTATCCAGCGCCACGAAACGCAGGTCCCCGATGACGATCTCCTCGGTATCCTGGACGACCGTCACCTTCTCCGCCGGGACGGGGATGGTCTCGCCCCAGAGTTCGGCCATCATGTCGCCGTAGATGCGCCCGGCGCTGGTGAGCAGTTTCTCCGGGTCTATCAGGTGCGGCGCGCCTACCGGGTGGACATAGACCTGCGCCCCGGCCTGGGCCAGCCAGCCCGCCGCCCCGGAGTGGTCCAGGTGGATGTGCGTGACCAGCACGTGGGTGACGTCCTTCAACGTCATGCCCAACCCGCCCAGGGCGGCCTTGAGAGTCTCCAACGTGCTCGCCGGGCCGGATTCGACCAGCACCACCCCGCTGGAATGTTCCAGCAAATAAGAGGCAATGGCTTCGGGCCTGCCCCTGAAGTTCAAGTCCAGTGTCTGTACCTGGGTTTTTGCCATGTGCTCGTCTCCTGAGATGAATTTTCGGCAGCGAACTGCGCCAACGAGGCCGACAGGTCCACGTTGTTGTTGACCTGCCAGACCGGGACCTTCAAGCGTTGCAGCGATTCTACCAGGGCCATGCCTCCCGAGGGGCCGCCGAAGGTCTCGGCCATGAGCAGCACGATAACCGGATGCAGGTTGCGGCGCTGCAACTCGCGCACCGCCAGCATCAGGTCGGGCCGGGTGGTCGAGGTGATCAACACCGCGCTGCTGCCGCGCGGCATGAGGCGGGCCTGGGCGGCCACCAGGGCGCTGATCGAGAGCGAATTCCCCGGCTGCAAATAAGCCAGGGTCTCCAGGATCTTCACTTCCTGGCGCTCGCTGCGGTCGGCGGGCAGGACGGTGTGCGTCCGCCCGGCGGTGACGAAGCCGACCGCCTGGCGTCCCTGCAAGTAATAACGCGCCAGCGAGGCCGCAATCGAAACCCCGTATTCCATGGTGGATGGCGGCAGCCGGAACTTGGGACGCCGCCCCAGCACCCAATCGGTGGAGGCCGGGAGCTGCATCCCGCCTCCGGGAAGCTCGGCCTGGACCTCGGCCTGGGCATCGAGGAAGAGCCAGACCTCGGTCTGGGGATCCTGCTCGAACTCCTTGACCATCAGCCGGTCCTTCCGTACCGTGGTCGGCCAGTGGATGCGTTTGAGCGGGTCGCCAGGAGCGTACTCGCGCACCCCGGCCGCGTGAGGGGTCACGTCGAGGGCTTTTTCGCGGATGGCGCGTCCGCCGGAGAGCAGGCCGGGCGGGGCCGGGAAGGATGCGATGTCTATCATGTAGGGGAAGACGACCAGCGACTCATCAGCCGGGATGAGCTTCTCGTTCAGGAACAGGCCGAAAGGGTCGCCCGATACGAGCCGGGTCGGGCCAAGCTGGTGGCCGCCGCGCCGCATCAGCCAGGTGCGCGCCTGGTAGGTGCGCGTCTGCCGTCCCCCGATGTTGGTCAGCAGCCGCGAGTGCGAGGCGGCCGGGAGGGTCGGCGTGCGGGGCAGGGACGATTCGTCCCGCACTTCCAGCCAGAGCCGCCACAAACGGCTGTCGTTGGAAATCTCGAAGTATTCCTCGAACGTGTCTCCCACCTGGGCGCGCGGGGTGCGGGTCTGGCGCGTGACGCGGATGTTGCGCAGCGAAAACCCGGACCAGACCCGGGCAATGACGAGCACCAGCAATGAAATGTACAGCAGGCGCAGGTAAACCACCCGGTTCGAGACGAGTGTCCCTGCCAGGCCAACTACAAGCAGGATGCCGACCAGGATGCGCGAGTGCTTCATGCCTGGCTGGCCGGCGCGGGCGGCTCGAAGTCGCTGCCGGGGACCGGGACCGTCAGCAGAACTTCCTGGACGACGCGTTCGGCGCTCAGTTCGCGCAGCCGGGCCGCCGGGTCAATGATCAGGCGGTGCGACAGCACCGGCAGGGCCATGGCCTTGACATCGTCGGGGATCACGTAATGGCGTCCCTGGAGGGCGGCCTTGGCCTGGCCGGCCCGGAAGAGGGCCAGGCTGCCGCGCGGGCTGGCTCCAAGATAGACATCGGTGCTGGAGCGGGTGCGGCTGGTCAGCTCGACGATATAGCGTTTGACGGGTTCCGAGACGTAGACTTCGCGGACCGCCCCGGCCGCTTCGAGGACTTCCGCGGCGCTGAGGGCCACTTCGAGCGTCTCGATCGGATGCCGGATCTGCTGCCCCTCGAGGACGCTGATCTCGTCTGCCAGGCTGGGATACCCCAACCGGACCCGGAGCATGAACCGGTCCAGTTGGGCCTCGGGCAGCGGAAAGGTCCCCTCGTACTCGATCGGGTTCTGCGTCGCCAGGACCATGAAAGGCCGCGGCAGTTCGTGGGTGGCCCCGTCCACCGTGATCTGGCGTTCTTCCATGGCTTCGAGCAGGGCCGCCTGGGTCTTGGGCGTGGCCCGGTTGATCTCGTCGCCGAGGATGATCTGTCCCACGATCGGCCCGGGGCGGAATTCGAACTCGCGCTTTTCCTGGTTATAGATGGAAACGCCGGTAACGTCGCTGGGGAGCATGTCGGGGGTGAACTGGATGCGGTTGAAGGTGCAGCCGAGGGATTTGGCCAGGCTGCGGGCCAGGACGGTCTTGCCCACGCCGGGCACGTCTTCGATCAAGACGTGGCCCTGGCACAGCAGGCCGATCACGATCAGCTCGATAGCCTGGCGTTTACCCAGCACAACCTTCTCCAGGTTGGCGATCAACCGATCTCCAACGGCTTGAATGTCTGTCATAGGGGTCCTTTCCGAAGCGGGATGCCCTGATTTTAAGGGTTTTGCAGCGGATGGGCAAGTACTACAGTAGGGTTTTTCCGCAGCACACGTAGTATAATCTTCCCTGCCCGCCCTCGTAGCTCAATGGACAGAGTGCCTGACTTCGAATCAGTAGGTTGTGGGTTCGAATCCCGCCGGGGGCGCTCGAAAATGCCCATATCTGGCGATATGGGCATTTTTGCCGCCCGTGTTTGGGCGACTCTATTTTCCCAACCCCAATAGCTTCTTCAAACTCCAGCCCGATTGCATATAGACATCCACCAGCCCCTGGCCGAAACGGGAGGCGGCCTCGCCCAGGCTTTTCGATTCCACGTAACCCTGGAAGACTGCGTCCGTCACCCAGCGGCCATAGGGCGCGCCGAGCAGGATGCTGCTGACCCGCAGGTCGGTGTTGTGGATCAGGTTGATGGCTCGCAGGGTCTGTTCGATGTCCACCGCCGCGCGCACCTGGCGCTGGGCCTGTTCGCTCGCGCCCACACGGCGCAGGAAATGGTCCACGATCCGGGGGTGGCTGACCCAAATCAGGCCGAGGGCTTCGGCCACCTCCGGGCGCAGCGGCTTCCCGAAGTCCACCTTCTGCTCGAAAACGGACAGGACTTCCTGCGGGTGGAACCAGCCCACCGGCGCCAGCAGGCGCAGGTAGCGGGTGGACCCTTCCGGGTCGCCGGCCAGGCAGGCGGCCAGCAGGGGGAAGTCGAACTTTTTGGCGCGGGCGTAACGCGTCCCCAGGGGAAAGAACCCGATGGGGCCGATCAGGCCGAGGGTCCCGCGTGATCCGCCGGCGAGGAAAAGCTCACGGTGCTCCTCAGCAAATTGGGCGGTCAGGCTTTCGAGGGCCTGCAAGCTGTCATCCCTGAACCGCCCGATACCCGGGGCGTTCAGCGGCTCGAAAGCCATCAGCAGCCAGAGGCGGCTGGCGGGACTGTCGGCCGACTCGAAAAGGGTCTGGATGGCCGGCAGGGCCTGTTCCTGGCGCAGGTTGAGCCACAGGCAGAGCTGGTGATGGACGAGGATCTGCACCGCGTCGGATGAGGACGCTTGCAACAGCCGCAGGTCGTCCAGGGAGATTTCGTCCAGGCCGGCTGCTCCCCGTTTCAGGCAGGCGAGGATGCGGCGGTAGGCTGCCCGTTCGGGACCGGTCAGGCTGCCGGTCTGCACGACGGCTTCGACAGCGCCCCGGTCTGCGGGCCAGGAGGTGGCGTTGATCGAGAGCAGCCGCTGGACCAGGGCGCGTCCCAGTTTGTTGTGTTCGTCGGGCAGGTGCAGGTTCCTGACCGCCACCTTGTGGACCAATCCATCGGCTTCGTCCATCAGGGGTTGCGAAAGGCCGTAGCGGGTGAACAGGCCGAGGACCCGCAGGGAAAACTGGAGGCGTTCAGGAGCGGTGATGACGGTTTGCAGGCCGATGTCGTCGAGGAGGTGGTGCAGGATGCCCAGGACCGTGTGCGGATCGCTGCGATGGATGGCGTTGACGACGACGAAGGCCACTTGCCGCGTGGCGGCGTCGCGGGACCCGGAAACTGTTTTGAACAACTCCAGCCCTGCCTCGCCCATGCCGCTGGCGGCGAAGAGCGCGATGCGCTTGGCGTCGAGGAAGGGCAGGTTGAGCAGGCGTTTGGCGGTGGAGGCCGCCAGGGACGGGTCTTCCTGGTGGAGCGTGGCCAGGCCCTCGGTCGCGAGTTCGCAGGCTTCGGCCGAACCGCTCCCGGCGAGACGGATGAAATCGTCCGGGTCTTTGTCTTGCAGCAGCCAGGCCAGGGATGCGCCCCACAGGGCAGGGAAATCCAGCGAACCGCGCGCCATTTCGATCAGGCATTCCTTCTCGATATCGCCTTCGGCGCACTGGGCCTGGTAATACCGGGCCAGCAGGTATTCGAGCAGGCGCTCGTGGGTAAAACGGAGCCTGGGCGAAAACTCCGAGCCGACGACTTCGAGCACGCCGGCTTCGAGCAACTGTTCGAACGGGGATTGGGGGCCGCCCTCCAGGGCGGATCGGAAGGCGGGGGCGGCCCGCAGGCTGGAAAGCGGCAGCCGGGCATCCCCCTGCCGGGCGATGCGGGCCGTCAGGTCGGCCATGAAGCGGCGCACCGGCGGGCTGGACGCCACCCGCTCGAAATACTCGTGGAACAACCGCCTCTCCGAGCCTGAGGCCGGGATGTCCCGGCCCTGCCAGGTCTCGGCGGCCAGGCGCAGGAAGAAAGGCGTGCTGAACCGCTCACGGGTCTCTTCGGACAGGCCGTCGAAGTCGTTGGCGATCTTGAAGTGTTTGCGGTACAGGTCGAAGGCCAGGCGGGTCTCTTCGGGGGTGTACTGTCCGATGACAAGCGGCTCCCGGCCAAAATAGCATTGCCAGTTCAGGTTTGCCGCGCCGCCCAAGGCCAGCAATTGCCAGGGATGTTCACGGCAGGCCAGGACGAATTTTACGGCCAGGCCTCCCGCCTGGCGGTGGAGGGAGACGATCAGGGAGTCGAGGCGGCGGAGCAGTTCGCCGGGTCCCGCGCCGAGGTCGTGGAAGGCGCTCAATTCGTCGAGGATGATCCAGACGGCGCGGTCCTTCGAGGCGGCCTCCCGCCCGAGGGCGGCCAACGCTTCCTCGGCTGAAACGGATTCGGCCCCCCACAACAGGCGGGTCAGGTCTTGCCGGAGGTTGAGGGTGAGGGTCGAGGCGTCGAGCAGCAGCACCAGGTCATCCCGTTCCAGGCGGGATTCGGCCAGCCGGGCGAGGAAGGTGGTCTTGCCGCAGCCCGAAGCGCCGACGAGCACCAGGCCGGCCGCGTCCGAGCGGAGGAATTCATCCACCTGCCGGTCGAGGGCGGGGCGGGGAACGTAAATTTCGGGCAGGTAATTCCTGGCGGCCCGCATCCCTGCCAGTTGATGTTCGGTAGCTTTGCGGGCGGCTTCTCGCCGCGCCTGCCAGTGATCTTCGAGCGGGGCGGTCTGGCGGATGCGGGTGAACAAGGCCTCGGTCTCCGGCATGGGCGGGACGCCCAGTTCCCGCTGGAGGATGGCCTTGCAGTGCAGGTATTGCGCCAGGGCTGCCGGGCGGTCTCCCAGCCCGGCGTACAGGCGCATGAGCGCCCGGTGGACCTCTTCGCGCAGCGGGTCGAGGACGTGGAGGTGTTTGGCGAACGCAATGGCTTCGGCTATTTCGCCGCGTGACTCGTGGTGGCGGAGCAGTCCCTCCAGCGCGCCCTGCCAGAGGTCCCGGAGTTGCTCGCGCTCCAGCAGGCACCAGTCAGCGTAACAGCCGTCCAGGAAGTCGCCGCGGTAGAGTTCGACGGCTTCTTCCAGGGAGAGGACGTCGCCGCGCTTGACCAGCAGCCGGAACCTGTGGATGTCCACCTGTTCCGGCTGGAGACTAAGGGCCACCGTGTCGCGGGTCAATTCCAGACACTCGCCCATCCCACCCAGCACCTGCCGGACGCGCCAGAGTTCGGTGTTGAGGCTGGCGCGGGCCTTGTCCTCGCTTTTTTCGGGCCAGAGCGTGCCGGCCAGGGTCGTGCGCGGGTGGGGGTGATTGGGATTGGCGGCGAGGGCGGCGAAAAGTTCACGCGAACGCTGGGTCAGGAATGGCGGCAACAAACGGTCCCCATCGTAGATTTGCACCGCGCCAAAAAGAATCACTTCCAAGCCGGGAACCCTCCTGGACAGTATATCAGAACGGACACGGGTTACGTCGTTGTCCGCCGGCTCAAGCCAGATCGCCTCGTTCCAGCCGGGCGTGTTTATCGGCGTGCAGGGCCAGCAGCTTTTCCTTCATCTGGTCAAGGGTGCTGCCCCGCAGCGGATACCAGTAGAGCAGGACCGCGCCCAGGATGAGGGCGAGGCCGGGGATCAGCCCGATCAGGGCCTTGATCCCAAACAGGGCGCTGGCGGGCTGGTCGAGGAAGACCTGTCCCTGGTTGGCTTCGCGGGTCACGAAGGCCGTGGATTCCAGGATGAAGGGAATGAGCGCCAGGGCAATGGACTGGGCGGGCTTGGTGATGAGGGCATTGATCCCGAAAAAGGCTCCTTCGCGCCGGACGCCGGAGCGCAATTCGTCCTCGTCCGCGACCTGGGCGAAGAGCACGTTGGTCAGCGTCTGCGGCCCGGAGAGTCCGAACCCGGCCAGCACCAGGCAGAGCGGGATGAGCGGGTTGGGGACGAAGGCGATCAGCAGCAGCCCGGTCCCGGCGATGAACAGGAGCAGTTGCTGCGCGCCGACCACCCCCAACCTGCGCCGGATCAGGGACGTGACCGGCACGCCGATGATGAGGGGGATGAACACGCAGACCAGGATGATCATCGTATTCATCTGCAACACGTAATCGGCCAGGTAGAAGATCATGCCCAGTAGGAGCGACTGCATCAGGATGGACATGAAGTTCTGCGCCACCAGCACCAGGAAGGATTTGCTCGTAAAGGTGAAGCGCAGCGCCGGTCCCAGCGGGATGGGTTTGTCCACCCGCGTGAATTCGGGCCGTTCCTTGACCTTGAGGGTGGTGACGACAATGAAGATCGCGGCCAGGACGGCCAGCACGACCATCGAGACCTGGAGCGGCAGGAAGGACGGCGACGCGCCCGCCTTCGGGCGGAAGAAGTCCGGGATGAGGAAGCCCAGGATGGTGCCCAGCAGCCCGAACAGGGACGAGGAGATTTGCAGGCTGTTGCGCTCGGCGTCCGATTCGGTCACTTCGGGCAGCAGGGCCGAATAGACCAGGCCAATGATGGTGTAGCAGGTATCGTAGAGCAGCATGGTCGCCAGCATCCAGATGAAGAGGGCGTTGTCGCCCGCCCCGGCGGGAGCCAGCCAGACCAGGATGAAGGTCAGGGCCAGGAAGGGGGCGGTGAAACGCATGTAGGGGATGCGCCGGCCGCGCTTGAAGCGGGTGCTGTCGGTGATGTAGCCGAACAGCGGGTCGTTGACCGCGTTCCACAAGGCGTAGATCGCCGAAGCGACGGCGATCCAACTGGCCTGCAAGCCCAGGTAGTCCTGGTAGAAAATGGGCAGCAAAGCGCCGTAAGTACCCGAGATCAACGACGTGCCCAGGGCGGCGATGCCCCAGACGAACTTGTAGCTCAACGAGAGTTGTACGGGCGTCCGCACGACTGTTTGGGTTGCCATGTCCTTGCCTCCTGTCTCAAGCCGATCCCATGACGGATTGGATGGCGCGATAGCCGATCACGTGCAATCCGGTGCGCTGGATGTGCTGGCGCAGTTCTTCGTTCATAAAGGTTTCGTAATCCGCCGCCCGGCAGGCCCAGTCCGGGGCGAGGGCGCGCAGCTCGGGCGTGTCTTTGGCGGCGTGGATGATGAAGTGGGTGATGCCGGGCTTCAGGCCGTCGAAGGCGCATTTGGCCTGGTCGAGCCGGGTCGCGGGATCGGCCTCCAGCGACAGGTGGCTGATCGAGTCGAGCAGCGGGACGCCCATGTCTTCGAGGGTGTGGACGATCTGGGCCGCCAGGGCCACCGCGCTCTCGTCCAGGGCGACTCCCCGGTGCTGGCCGGCAACCATGCGCCAGCCGGCTTCGTCCAGGCGCAGCATCATCGGCGGGACTTTGTATTTCAAGGCCAGTTGGATGTAGCTCTGCATGAACTTCATGTGGGCCACGGTCCCCATGTGGGTATCGGCGTGGGTTGGGATGACGCCGGATTCGATGGCCCGCTGCACCTGCGCTTCCAGTTCCCGCGCCACCGCCTCCGGGTCGGCGTGCGCCTGTGTCTGGGCGGACTGGCGGTGGAAAAAGCCCTGGGCGTCCAGCAGGCCGGTTTGCGGGTCGCGGGTCGAGACCGGCCCCCAGCGGTAAGTCTCCCATTCGCTGTTGAGGGTCAGGTGGACGCCAATATCCGCGTCAGGGTGTTCCCTGGCAAACCGGGCCGCCTCCAGGAACCAGGGACAGGGGACCATCACCGCCCCGGACGAAACCAGCCCGAAATCATGCAGGTCGGCGAAGGCGGCGATGGTGGCCTGGCACATGCCGACATCGTCCACGTGGATGATGGCGACGCGGTCGTCGTTCGATAGTCCAAGTTTCTTCAAGACGGGATTGGGTTGCATGATCTTTTCCTTCCTCGAAACTGTTATGCTGCCTGACGCTCTTTCTACCGGGACAAAACAAAAGACCTTAACGCCAATTACGCGGATGGAGCAAATTTCGCGAATTTTTTTTTTCAAAATATCCGCGTAACATTGTGCCTGTAAGGGTATTCGCCAAATCTGCGAAATTCGCGTTGAAAAATGGTCTTCTCAAGCATCTGTCCGGTAGAGAGCCTGACGGAAATGGAATCATTTATAGTCTAGAGGCGATTCCTCGTCCTGTCAACAAGAATCGCACTATCCAGGGTATATAATTCGCTGCGTTGGCTCGCCCCGGCTGCCAACGAAACCGCCACTGTCGAAGGATAAAGCATGACCAAGATCACCGTCATCGGCGCGGGAAGCGCCTCGTTCGGGGAAAACACCCTCTCCGCCATCCTGCGCAGCAAAAAACTGCGCGGCAGCACCCTGGCCCTGGTGGACCGAAACGCCGCCAGCCTGGATATCGTCCATCGCCTCGCGGACAGGCTCAACGTCGAGTGGGAGGCGGGCTTCGTCATCGAAGCCTGCACCCGTCACCCGGAGGCCCTGCCCGGCAGCGATTTCGTCGTCTCAGCCATCGAGGTCGGGCCGCGTGAGGCCTTGTGGAAATCCGATTACGAGATCCCGCTCAAGTACGGCGTCCACCAGCCGTATGCCGAGAACGGCGGCCCCGGCGGCTTCGCCCACGCCCTCCGCAACGTCGGCCCGGCGCTGGAGATCGCCCGCGAAATGGAAAGGGTCTGCCCGCAGGCCTGGTTCATCAACTTCACCAATCCAATGACCCGCATCTGCGACGCGGTCAACCGCCACACCCGCATCAAAGCCGTCGGGCTGTGCCACCAGATCTTCATCGGCTATGCGTTCGCCGGCCTGGCCCTGGCAGACGAACTCGGCATCGAACTCCCCGAAGGCCTCGAGGGGATGCACGCCGACCCGTTCCAACACGCCTTGCGGGACCGGGTGGTGCGCCAGGCGGTGGAGCGGGTGGACCTCCGGGCCGCCGGGACCAACCATTTCTCGTGGATGCTCTCGCTGCGGGACCGGCAGACCGGCGAGGACCTGCTGCCGCGCTTCCGCGAACGCTTCTTCGCCCTGGACCCGGGGTTCGAGCCGCTGACCAGGGACGTTTACGAGGCCTTTGGCGTGTTCCCCGTCCCCGGCGATACCCACCTGTGCGAGTACCTGCCCTGGGTCAGCGACCCGCTCACGCAGCCCTGGGAGAAGTACCACATCCGCCTGTACGACTGGGAGATGAACGCCAACCTGCGGGATTACAGCCTCGACCGCCTGAACGACATGGCCGGCGGCCACCTGACGGTGGACGGCCTGCTCGAAACCGACAGCGAAGGCGCGCTGGAGATGATCGAGAATATCGCCTGCGCCGGCCGGCACTACCACCTGGCGGCCAATCTGCCCAACGTTGGGCAGATCGCCAATTTGCCCCCCGGCGCGACCGTCGAGACGCCGGTGTTCGTGGACGGGGCGGGCATCCACCCGGTCCACGTCGGGGCGCTGCCCGAGCCGGTGGCCGAACTTTGCCGCCGCGAGTTGACCGTCGGCCAGCTTTGCGTGGACGCGGCCGTCGAAGGCTCGCGTGAGAAAGCCCTGCAAGGCCTGTTGCTGGATCCAATGATCGGCGACATCCGCACCGCCCGGCTGATCCTGGACGATTACCTGGCGGCTTACAAAGAACACCTGCCGCAGTTCTGGAAATGAAATGTTCACCACAAAGGCACTGAGTATACAAAGATTCTCTTTGTGAACACAAAGGATTTCTTAGTGTTCTTCTCTCTACCGGATAAAATTTCGAGAAAACCCTTTTCAACGCGAATTACGCAGACTTGGCGAATGGCGCGAATATTTTCGAAATAAATTCGCGAAATTTGCTTCATCCGCGTAATTCGCGTTAAGGTTTTTGGTTTTGTCCGGTAGGAAAGTGTTCTTCGTGCCTTCGTGGTGAATTTCCCGACCCGTCCGATTGGAGACCTATGTATCACAAACAACGCTGGACCCTCGAAAAACTGAAACAACGCCTCGACCTGATCGCCCCGCTGGTCTACATCCGCCAGAAGCCGCTGCCGTCCTTCCGCTACCGGGAGTTGAACGGCCCGCTCGACCCGCCCCTCGTCCGCGCCGACGTGGACGATTCGTCCTGGCCGGAGATCGCCCCGACCGACTACTGGGGCTTTTGGATGACGGATTTCATGCTGCGCACGAGCTTCAGCGTGCCCGCCGATTGGGACAAATCCCTGCCGGTGGCGCTCCACCTGCCGCTCGGCGAAGCAGGCGATTTCAGCCATCCCGAAGCCCTGGCCTACGTTGACGGCCAGCCCTGGGCCGCCTGCGACCGCCACCACCAGGAAATCCTGCTCCCCCCGGAATGGGCCGGCGGGGACGAGCACCTGCTGGCCCTGCACGGCTGGACCGGCCTGGGCGGCGCGGCCCGCGGCGACTTTTTCACCAAACTGTACATGCGCCAGTGCCGGGTGGTGCAGGTCCACCCGCCGGCGCGGGATTTCGTGACCCTGGCCCGGGTGGCGCTCGAAACCGCCAAAAATCTCAAGGATGACAATCCCGCCCGCCACGGACTGCTCAACGCCCTCGACGAAGCCTTCCTCGCCCTCGACACGCGTGAGCCGCTCGGCGAAGGCTTCCACGCCAGCGTGGACGACGCGCTCCGCACTTTGAGATCGGGCATTGCCGCCGCGGGCGCGCCGTTGGACGTCACCCTCCACGCCACCGGTCACGCCCACATTGACGTAGCCTGGCTGTGGACGCTGGGCGAGACCCGCCGCAAGTCCGAGCGCACCTTCCACAACGTGATCCGCTACATGGAGCAGTTCCCCGATTACCATTTCAGCCAGTCCCAGCCGCAGCTTTATGAGTTCATCCGCCAGGACCAGCCCGACCTGTTCGCGGCGATCAAGCAACGGGTCGCCGAAGGCCGCTGGGAGCCGATGGGCGGGATGTGGGTCGAGGCCGACTGCAACCTGTCCGGGGCCGAGTCGCTTGCCCGCCAGTTCCTCCTGGGCCGCAGCTTTTTCCGCCAGCACTTCGGCCCCGAAGCGGAGACTCCCGTCCTGTGGCTGCCGGACGTGTTCGGCTACGCCTGGGCGCTGCCGCAGCTCATCAAGCAGGCCGGGCTGGACTACTTCATGACGATCAAGATCGGCTGGAGCCAGTTCAACCGCCTGCCTTACGATACGTTCCTCTGGCAGGGTCTGGACGGCACGCAAATCCTGACCCATTTCAGCACAGTCAAGGAGACCGGCAGCCCCTTCGCCAGCACCTACAACTCGATGGCCAACCCGTCCGAGAGCCTGGGCGCGTGGGAAAATTTCCAGCAGAAGGAGCTGCACCGCGACCTGTTGATGGCCTACGGCTTCGGCGACGGCGGCGGCGGTCCCACCCGTGAAATGCTCGAAAACATCGAAGTCATGGGCCGCTTCCCCGGCCTGCCGCAAGTCAGGCAGTCCAGCGTCCGCAAATTCTTCGAGACCCTCGCTCCGCTCGAAAAGTCGCCCATGATGCCGGTCTGGAACGGCGAGCTTTACCTCGAATACCACCGCGGCACCTACACCACCCAGGCCCGCAACAAACGCGCCAACCGCAAGAGCGAGTTCCTGCTCCACGACGCCGAATTCCTGGCCGCCTGCGCCGCCCAATTCACCAATTACCAGTATCCAATCACTGCTTTCCAAAAAGCCTGGCAGACCGTCTGCCTCAACCAGTTCCACGACATCATCCCCGGTTCCAGCATCGGCCCGGTTTACGAAGAGTCGCAGGCCCAGTACGCCCAGCTCGCCGAGGACGTCACGAAGATCCGGGACGAGGCCCTCGCCACGCTCTCGCAGGTTGTGGATGGGGACATCCTGCTGGTCAACCCGACCTCGTTCCGTCAAAGCGGCCTGGTCTTCGTCCCCGGCGACCCATTCCAGCGCCTCACGCGGGACGGGGAACCTGTTCCCGTTCAACCGGCGGAGTCGGGCCTGTGGGCCGACGCGGGCGAACTGGAGCCGTACAGCGTGACCGCCCTGAAGGCGACTTCAAACACCGGACGTCAGGTTGCGGTCAACGGTCAACCGTCCACGGTCGGCCTCGAAAACGATTTCCTCCTGGTCGAATTCTCCCCATCCGGCGACATTACCCGCCTCTACGACAAACGCGCCGGCCGCGAAATCCTGCCCGAAGGCGAAGTTGCCAACCAGTTCCAGGCTTTCGAGGACCGCCCGATGGACTTCGACGCCTGGGATATTGACATCTACTTCGACGACAAGCTATGGCCCGCCGAACCGGCGTATGCCATCGAAATGGTCGACTCCGGCCCCCTGCGCCAAACGGTCGAGATCAGGCGCAGACTGCAAAACAGCGAGATCGTCCAGCGCATTTCGCTCGATCACAACTCCCCCCGCCTCGACTTCGATACTACCGTCCACTGGAACGAGCGCCACACCCTGCTCAAGGTCGCCTTCCCGGTGGACGCGCTCGCCCCGCAGGCGACCTACGAGATCCAGTGGGGCAACGTCCAGCGCCCGACCCACCGGAACACCAGTTGGGACTGGGCCAGGTTCGAGACCTGCGCCCACAAATGGGTGGATCTGAGCGAGGGCGGTTACGGCGTGTCGCTGCTCAACGATTGCAAGTACGGCCACGACATCCACGGCAACGTGATCCGCCTGACGCTGCTGCGCTCACCGACCCTGCCCGACCCAATGGCCGATTTCGGCGAACATCACTTCGTCTACAGCTTGCTGCCGCACCTCGGCGGCTGGGATGAAAATGTCCAAAGGGAGGCGTATCTTCTGAATGATCCCGTTATTGTTTACAAGTCAAAGGTTGAAGGTCAAAGGTCGGGACTACTCTCTACTCTCCAATCTCTAATCTCTGTTTCAACCCCCAATGTAATCATCGAAACCGTCAAACAAGCCGAAGACGGTGACGGGATCATCATCCGGGCGTATGAGTCGCAGCGCAAACGGGGGCAGGCCCAAGTCCACGCGGGGTTCGGGCTGGAAGCGGCCTGGGTCACGAACCTGCTCGAGGAGAACCAATCCGCCCTCCGCGTGGAAAACGATGCGATCTCCCTCGACCTGAAACCCTACCAGATCGTGACGCTGCGCCTCAAGCCGAAATCGTGAACGGAGGCGGCCATCCACGAGAAAGACGGCAACGCGCTTCACGGCTCGCAGCCCTGACCCTACTCGTATATCTTTTCGCCTTCGGCGTTGGCGTTGAGCGCGTCGGCTTCGACCTCGCGGGCGGTCGGGACGGTCGCGAGCAATTCCCGAAAATACTCGTGCTGGATGACCAGGTTCATGATCTCGTTCGTGCCGGTCCAGATGGTCATCAGGCGGGCGTCGCGCAGCATCCGCTCGATGGGATAGACGTTGGTGTAGCCGATGCCGCCCATGACCTGCATGGCGTCGTTGACCACGGCCCAGGCGGTGTCGGTGGCGAATTTCTTCGATTCGGAGACCATCCGCCGGACGTAGCCGGAATTGCCGAGCCGGTCAATGATGCGGGCCGTCTCGTGGACCAGGGCGCGGGCGGCGTCGAGGCGCGTCAGGCTTTCGGCGACCTTGAAGTTGACCCCCTCGAACTCGCGGATCTTCTGCCCGAAGGCTTTGCGCCGGTCGGCGTAGCGGGCGGCGATCTCCAGGGCGGCCCGGGCCAGGCCGAGGGCGCCCGCCGCGCTGGTCATCCGTTCCGGGATCATCATCTGGTTGAAGATCTCGTACGCGCCGTGTTCCTGCCCGATCAGGTTTTCCACCGGCACGCGCACGTTTCGGAAGTAGACCCGTCCTGTCCCGCCACCGCGCGTACCCATCAACCCGTAAACGTGCTGGACTTCCACGCCCTGGCTGCGTTCGACCAGCAAGGCGCTGATGGCCCTGTGCCCAGCCGCATCCGGGTCGGTGCGGGCGTAGACCATGAACAGGTCCGCGCCCTCCGCGCCGACGATGAAGCGTTTCTGGCCGTTCAGGACGTAGACATCCCCCTCGCGCCGGGCAGTTGCAGTCGCGCCGAAGAAGTCCGAGCCGCCGCGAGGTTCGGTCAGCGCCTCGGCCACGGTCAGCCGGCCTTCGAGCATCGGCTTGAGAAATTTTTCCTTCTGTTCGGGCGTGCAGAAAACGTTGACGGCCTCTCCCACGATGGACGGCAGGGAGTACAGGCAGGCCAGGCTGGCGCCCAGCACCCCGATCTCTTCCAGCGCCAGGACCTCGTGCGACCAGTCCAGGCCGCGCCCGCCCCATTCCTGCGGGAAGCGCAGTCCGAGCAGGCGGCGCGCCGCGAGCTTCTGGACGTACTCGCGCGGGTAATGGACTTTTTCGGCGTCCATATCGAGCAGCAACTGGCGCGGCACCTCTTCCCGCACAAAGGTCCGCGCTTCGTTCTGGATCGCGAGTTGGCCGGGGGTCAAGATCGTGTTCGACATGTTCTCTCCGTTATCCTTTGGTTCAGAATTGTGGAAACCCGACTGGAACTTTTGGGGTGTGGAATGGATCGCGCCCACTCCACACCCCAACCCAGACTTTACCACCCTGTTGCAGGGACGTAAAGACTATTCAGCGACCGGGGTCAGCGCCAGCATCGGCAGCAGGTATTCGTAGGCGCTCAGGGCGGCTTTTGCGCCTTCGCCCACCGCGATCAAGACCTGTTCGGCGTAACTGTTGGTCACGTCGCCCGCGGCGAACAGGCCGGGCACGTTGGTGCAGTTGGCGCAGTCCACGATGATCCGCCCGCGTTCGTCGAGATCTGCCAGGTCTTTGACCATCCCGGAGAGTGGCTGGAGGGCCTTCTCGACGAACATCCCGTCTGCCTCGTATTCATTGATCTCGCCGGACAGGTTTTTGGTGATCAGGGTGTGGGCGAACTTGCCGCCTCTGACCTCGACCACCTGGTGTCCTTCCAGGATGGTGACGTTCGGCGCGGCCTGGAGCTTCTCCCACAACGAGGATTCCAGTTCCGGGTCCCGGGTGCAGACCAGGTGGACTCGCCGGGCAACGGTGGACAGCTCGGCCGCGGAGCGCAGCGCCAGGTCTTCATCGCCGATGACGATCACGTTCCGGTCAATGAACAGCGGCGCGTAGCTCAGGGCAGAGTAGCACAGCCCCTTCATCGTGAATTCTTTTTCGCCGGGCACGTTCATGCGCACCTGCCGCGCCCCGGTGGCGACGATAACCGCCTTCGCCTCGAGAGCCGTCCCGCCTTTGGTGGTCACGCGGAAGCGCCCGTCCACTTTGTCAACTTTCTCCGCCGCGTCGAAGTAGCGCACGAAGTCCAGGTATTCCAGTTCGTTGCGGAATTTGTTGACGATCTCCAGCCCGCGGATGACCTGGTATTCCTCGATCCAGGGCAGGGCCAGGTGGAAATTCGTCTTGCCGCCCAGGTCTTTGGTGAGAAGCAGCACGTTGAGGCGTTTACGGATGGCGTAAATGGTAGCCGTCAGCCCCGCCGGGCCGCCGCCAATTACGATCAGGTCGTACATAATTCATCTCCTCTCTGTTCAGAAGGCGGCTTCGAGGGTTTCGTTGTCAACCAGATGTGCTTCCCCGCCATCCGGCGCTTCCGGGATGAAACCGTTCTCCATCATCATCCGGGTCAGCTCCCGCGAGCGTTTGATGATCCGCCTGGCGTTCTCGAATTCCTGCTCGTAGGTGGTCTCGATCCGCGCCAGTCCCTGTTCCTGGGCTTTCATGGCGACCGCGGCCGCCTCGCGCGAGAAGACCTCCCAATCGTCCATGTTGGGCAGGATGTGGTCCGGGGCGAGATCGGTCCCGACGTGGCCGGCCAGCGCCTCGGCCGCGGCGTAGCACATTTCGTCGGTGATCGTCCGGGCGCGGACGTCGAGCGTGCCGCGGAAGATGCCGGGGAATCCGAGCGAGTTGTTGACCTGGTTCGGGAAATCCGAGCGACCGGTGGCCACGACGGCCGCGCCGGCTTCGAGCGCCTCCCACGGCCAGATCTCCGGGACCGGGTTGGCGCAGGCGAAGACGACCGCGTCCCTGGCCATGCTCCTGATCCAATCCGCCTGGATCACCCCCGGCCCGGATTTGGAGAGCGCGATCACCACGTCGGCGCCCCTGATCGCCTCCGGGATGTCGCCCTGGCGGCCTTCGGCATTGGTGGTATTGCACAGTTTCCACTTGTCCTTGTACTCGGCTTTGCGCATCTCGATGTCTTTGCGGTGTTTGCCCAGGATGCCTTTGGTGTCCACCATGATGCAGTTGGCCGGATCCACGCCCCAGCCGAAAATCAAACGGGAACAGGCCACATTCGAAGCGCCGCAGCCGATGAAGGCGACCTTTACATCCTGTTTCTGTTTCCCGACTACCTTGAGCGCGTTGATCAGCCCGGCCAATGTCACGGTCGCGGTGCCCTGCTGGTCGTCGTGCCAGACCGGGATCTCCGCCTTCTCGCGCAGGGTATCGAGGATGTAGAAGCACTTCGGTTGGGAAATATCTTCCAGGTTGACCCCGCCGAACCCCGGCTGGAGCATCAGCACGGTGTTGATGATCGCATCCGGGTCTTTGGTGTTGAGCATGATGGCGATACCGTCCACACCGCCGAGGTACTTGTAGAGCAGCGCCTTGCCCTCCATGACCGGCAGCCCCGCCTTCGGGCCGATGTCACCCAGGCCGAGCACGCGCGTCCCGTCGCTGACCACGATGACCGTGTTCCATTTGTTGGTGTACTCGTACACCAGTTCCGGGTCGGCCGCAATCGCCTTGCAGGGCGCGGCCACGCCGGGCGTGTACCAGATGGCAAAGTCATTGAAGGAACGCACCGTGCATTTCAACGCCGTTTCCACCTTGCCCCGATAGAACGGGTGCAGCGTCATGGCGTCGGCTGAAGGCTTTTTTGCCTTCGCCAAAAGTTCTTCGACATTCATTCTGCCCTCTCCTTTGCCGACCCGCAAACGCAGACGGTGTAAGAAGAAGCTGCCTGGCTTCCCCCGCTATCCCCGCAAACGGCATTTTGCAGGACCCTCCCCCGCTCGCAAATTATCCGGGTCGGCTCTATCAAAACGGTTCACGATACGACAATTTCATTATAGGCACGTGTTCGTCGTTTATACAAGTGATATTCTTCACTTTCGAGAGGCTTTCCGGTTGGATTGTTACCCACCTGGCCCGCAAACTGCCTTCCGCAGTTCCGCCGCCTGGACTTCGCCCAAGGCGTGGCGCGACAACTCCTCCCTGGACTCGATCCCGCGCCGATGGATTTACCGCCAGCGGGGAATGCGGTCCAGGACCTGTTCCGCTCCCAGGTCCTGGCAGACTTTTTTCAGCCCTTCGCGTGCGCCCCGCCATTCCAGGTCAGCCAGAGTCTCTGCGAGCGGGACGTCCGTGCGGAGGGTGCCCAATTGCCGGTAGAGCAGGGCCTCATCCCGGCGCTGGGACAGGCTTTCGCCCAGGCGGGCCGCGCGTCCCTGGCCGAGGCCCCAGGTCGCGCTGTCTTCGGGGATGGATTCGATGCGCCCGAAGCGCGACAATACCGCCGCGGCCGACTCGGCTCCCCAGCCCGGGAGGCCGGGATACCCGTCAGCCGAATCGCCGACCAGGGCCAGCCAGTCCGGGATGGAAGCGGGGGGCACGCCGTACTTTTCGACCACGCCCGCCTCGTCGAGAAGGATGTCCCGCCGCCGGTCCCAGCAGACGATCCTCTTGCCGGAAACCAACTGGGCCAGGTCCTTATCGGGCGAGCAGATGACGATCTGTTCGACCGCTTTTTCGTCCCTGAAACGCGCGACGGCGGTCGCCAGGGCATCGTCGGCCTCGAACTCCGTCATCGGCCAGACGACCACGCCCAGGGCGGCAGTGACCGCCTCCGCCAACGGGAACTGGGCCAGCAGGTCCGGTTCGACGCCTTCGCCGGTCTTGTATCCGGGGTAGAGATCGTTGCGGAAGGATTCGATGACGTGGTCGAAGGCGCAGGCGACGTGGGTCACGCCCGGACCCGACAGCAACAGGAGCAGGCTCCGCAGCAGCCCGAGCGTCGCGCCGACTTCGCGCCCGTCGGGGGCTTTTTTTGGCGGCGCGCCGAAATGGTTGCGAAACAATTCGTAAGTGCCATCAACAAGGTGGATTTTCATCGGCTCATCTCGATCAATTTGTTCAACGTGTTGAAATTGCGCGTGGTCGCTGAAACACCGAGTTTTCTTTCAAGGAAATTGTTGGAGAGCTTGACCCGGCCATAGATGCCGGGAATGTACATGTAGGCGGTATGCCCGTTGATCGCAAGTTTCTCCGGCGAGAAATCCTGGGCGAGCAAGCTCTCGACCGTTTCCCTCGGGGGCGACTCTGAAAAGGAAGCGAAGAAGACGCGGGAAATGTCGTATCCTTCCTTGAACGGGTTTTCCGCCAGCACTTTTTGCAATTGCGCTCGCGTCCGCGCCACGATGACCAGCTCGGGGCCGATGTGCTGCCTGATCAAGTCATGCACGCGCGCTTCGACTTCCTTCGCAGATAGATCGGTGTCCACCAGCGCGTTGCCGCTTTGGATGTACGTCCGCACGTTGGCAAATCCCGCCTGCGTGAGGACTTCGCGCAATTGCGCCATTGGCACTTTGTTCTTGCCGGTGGGCGTCACGGCGCGCAAAAGAACGATGGTGGTCTTCATGCTTCCTCTCTATGTGACCGAATCAGGGACGTTGCGCGTCGGCGCAGCAGCGGCTCGCGAATCGCCTGCGCGTTCATCCTGCCCGCGCCAAGAAACGTAACGAACCGCGCGAACCCAACAGCCAACGCCTCCGCGAATTCCTCGTTTTTGCCGAGGGCCTCGTCCTCCAGCCACAAGCCAAGGATCATGAACGTGTTGGTCGTCCGATCCAGTTTGCTGTCGAAGCGCGCGACGAGCCGCTCGCCCCACAAAATCGGCAGCGCGTAATAGCCGAACTTGCGCTGTTCATAGGTCACAGTTTCCCACATGCCGGGTTCGTAATCGAGCACGCGGCTGTGGAGCGCGATGTCTTGACTGCGGGCGATGATCTGCAATGGATCGAGTTGCAGATACTCGATGGCGCGCATGGCCTGATCCACGCCCTTGAGGCCGTGCCAGCGACGCCCAGGCCACAAGCCCTGCCTGCCCAGGATGAAGCGGCGGGCTATTTCAACGTCAATGGTCAGCATGTTTTCTATCTCGTTACTTTTCGATATGAAGCTCCAGAGTAGAATTTGCACCCACCCAAGACGGGTGGGTGCTGTATTTTAGAACGTTTATTCTTTGCGGTCAAGACAAAAATTGTCCGAATTAGCCGTCGTATGCCTTCTGCAGGTCGGCGACGACGATCTTTTTCATCTTGAGCATGGCGTTGATAACCCGCTTCGACCTGGCCGGATCAGGGTCCTCGATCAATTCGCCCAATTGCTTCGGGATGATCTGCCACGAGAGGCCGAACTTGTCCTTGCACCAGCCGCATTGCTCGGCTTCGGGGACGGCGGACAGTTTGTTCCAGAAATAATCCACCTCTTTCTGGTCTTCACATTCCACGTAGAACGAAGTCGCTTCGTTGAATTGGAAGATCGGGCCGCCGTCGAGCGCCATGAAGCGCTGGCCCGCCAGTTCGAAAATGCCGCTGAGGACCTTGCCTTCCATCTGCTCTGCACCGGGCGCTTCCATGCCTTTTTCGTAGCGGGTGATGCTGACGATCCTGGACTCCTGTTTCTTGTATGGCGCGCCGTTGAACGTGGCGACGTAGTGGTTCATCGCCTCCTCGCATTGCGTGTCGAACCATAGGGATGGGATGATCTTGTTCATGTCAGTCTCCGAATACTTGGCCATTACATTTTCGCGATGATCTCGTCGAGGCGTTCGTAGCCTTCGTTGACCCCGTGTTCCATCCCGGCCTGGATCATGCCGTCCCGGTCCGCAACCGATTGGAAGACGGACTGGACCGTAATCCTGGTCCGGTTGCCGGGCAGCTCCTCGAGCCGCATGGTATCGAGCGTGACGTGTCCCGGTTCGGGGAGGCCCTCGTATTCGAAGGTCTGGATCATCAGGTCTTCGGTCATTGCGTGGAACACGCCGTGGAAGCGGAACTCGTTCCCTGCGGTATCCTTGTGGATGTAGCGGTATCGTCCGCCGCTGACCGGTTCGAAGGTTTCGAGAACCATTTCGTATCCTCGCGGCCCCAGCCACTGGACGTAAAGGTCCGGGTCGGTGTGGGCCTTGAAGACAAGCGCCCGGGGCGCATCGAACTCGCGGGTGATGAAGAGTTCCTGCACTCCAGGCTCGGCGGTGATGGTGGTTTTGTTCTTGATCGTGGACATTTCATATCTCCTTTTCTTGAACTACCTCTAAGACTTTGTCGAGGCGGTCGAAGCTCTCGTTCCAGAAGCGCTCGAAGGGCGTGATCCAATCGTAGATGGGCTTGAGCCTTTCGGGGTTGACCCGGTACATCCGCTGCCGGCCAATCCGCCTCTCGCTCACCAGCCCGACCTGTTTCAATACACCGAGGTGTTTCGAGACGGTTGGCTGTGGCCAGTCGAGCAATTCGACGATCTCGCTGACCGAAAGCTCTCTCGCGCCCAGGATTTCAAGGACTTGCCGCCTTTTGGGTTCGGCCACGGCATTGAATGGATCGTAGGTGGTGGGTGTGCGTGCCATGACCGCATTATATTCCGATAACGGAATATATGCAAGCTATTTTAGATTATGCGTTCTAATTTGTCAAGGGGCATTTTGCCAACCTCAACTCCCAATTTCCGCCTTGCCAGGCGGGAACGAATGTTCTATAATGGGGATAATTACGACAAACCCACTCTGATTTACGTCGTTGTAACTTTATCGGGACCGGCTTGCTTACAGAAAGGATTACCCAAATGTTGAACCTGAACTCGATTATGATCGGAACGAAACAGCCCGTCATGTTGGCCGCTTTCTACGAAAAAGTCTTGGGGAAGCCTGCGGATATGGTTGACCAGGAGAACGGCTTTTGGGGGTGGCAGGCGGGAAGCGCGTTCATCTCGGTACTGGATCATTCCGAAATGGGGGGCAACACGAAAGACCCGGGACGCGTCATGTTCAATTTCGAGACCTCCCAGGTCAAGGAGGAGTTCGAGCGGATCAAGGCCTTCGGCGGCGTTGTCATCCGGGAGCCATACGAGATCGGCGGGGGATGGGTGGCGACGCTGGCTGACCCCGAAGGGAACTATTTCCAACTGGTCAGCCCGATGTGATGGCCGGCTTCGCGGTATGGGGAACAAAAAAAGTCGGCTTCAATTCAGTTGAAGAAGGAGCATCCCAATGAAAGGGAACGTCCTGGCAAGGTTATTCGAACACAACAATTGGGCGAACATGCAGATCCTCCAGGCCTGTCTCGGCCTGAGCGAAGAGCAACTCGACGGCGAACCCCGCTCCGCCACGAAAGGGAGCATCCGCGAGACCCTGTCCCACCTTGTCACGTCGCAGCGCGGCTACCTGGCCCTCCTGACCCTGCCGGTGGGTGAGAGACCCACTACGCCACTCGCCTTCGCCGAGTTGGAGGAGTCCGCCCGCCTCAGCGGGGATGGGTTGCTGGCCCTGGCTCGGGACGAAAGCCGGCTATCGAAGCAGCCGATCCGCACCAGGGACGGCTACGACGTGGAGGCGTGGGTGGTCATGCTCCAGGCCATTAACCACGCCACCGAACACCGCGAGCAGATCAAGAGTATGTTCAGCGCCCTGGGCGTGACCCCTCCCGGCATTGACGGGTGGAACTTCAGAGAGGCGGCGAGCGCGCTCGTCCCGGCTCGAGACGATTGATGCCCGAAATTCGCGTCCCGGCTTTGTTCAGGGGTGCGGACTGTAGAACCTATCCGAAAAAGGAGTGCAAGCTTCGGTTTGCCGGTTCCCAGCGGACTGAAGTCCGCACTCCAGGAAATTTCGGATAGAACCTATCCGAAAAAGGAGTGCAAGCTTCAGCTTGCCGGTTCCCGGCGGACTGAAGTCCGCACTCCAGGAAATTTCGGTTAGAACCTATCCGAAAAAGGAGTGCGAGCTTCAGCTTGCCAGTTTCTAGCGGACTGAAGTCCGCACTCCAGATAATCTGTGTTTCCAGAAATTGGCGCGCTACTGCCCTCTCCCCCGAATGTACTCGCTCACATCCGTGTTATAGGCCGCGTCTTCGATGGTGAATATTGCCCACGGACCTCCCTGATCCAGCCAGGTGGCGGAGCCGACCGCGCCGAGGATCAGCCAGGGGATGAGCAGGGACAGGTCGAGGGCGAAGACCACGTTGGTGGGATGCCCGGTGATTGTCACGATGGCGGGGACGTTATCGGTAAAGATAAAGCCGATGGACTGGATCAGGTACACCAGTCCCAGTCCCAGCCCCGAAGCGACGAAGAGGAAGTAGTCGCCGATCCATTTGACGGGCGCTCCTTTCCTGACCTGTCCGCTGATCCCGTTTAAGTCGAGCGCTTCCAGCCCGAAGATGAGCGCGAAGATCGAGAGCGCCAGCAGTGCGGCGCAGAGGAGGAAGAACCAATTGAACGCCGCGCCGAAAAGGTAGAAGGCATAGTTGTAGAGCATGTATTTGGGTCATGTTTGACTTTATATAGACCACTCGTTATAATACTTGCACTCCCCCAAACTAAAAGGTGACAAACATCATGTCTTCCGCCCGCGAGATGATACTGAAAACCGCCAGCGAATTGATGGAAAAGCAGGGCTATCACGCCACTGGACTGAATGAGATCATCCAGAACAGCGGCGCGCCCAAAGGCTCACTGTATTATTATTTTCCCGACGGCAAGGAGCAAATAGCCAGCGAGATGGTCTTACAATCCGGGAGAATGGTTGCAGGGCGGATCCTGGAAAAGACCAAAGATCAATCAAATGCCGGGCAGGCCATCCATGCTTTTCTGTACATGGTCGCCCAGCGGATGGAAGAAACGAACTTCTACACCGGCTCCACACTGACCATCGTGGCAATGGAGTCTGTCACCCAATCGGAGCGGATCAACCTGGCCTGCCGGGATGCCTACGATCTGACGATCGGCGCATTTCGGGAGGTATTATCGAAAGACGGCATGGATGCAGCCAGGGCCGGCAAGATGGCCGAGATGATCGTCGCGGCCGTTGAGGGAGGCATCATCTTGAGCCGGACCTACCACTCGGCGGATTACCTGCGCCGCGTGGCGGACCACATCGCCCAGATGTTGAATCCCTGAAGCACATGAGAAGAAGCATCCCGTTGGTTTGTAGGCTACACCCTGTTCGACCTGCCGCCCGATCACACGACCCTGGAGCGCAAGGAAGTCAGGAGTTGGGGTATCCGGCATGGGCCGGATGATACAAAAAACGCAGGGGGTACCTGTGTTGTGCCATTAAAGGCTTTCACCTGCAACAAATCACCCCAGAACCCTAACAGGCGGGCCATTGAATTGAAGAGATGGCATAATATAATAGGGCGGGAAGAAAATGGAGCGCGATATGAAAACGAAATCCACGCCAGCCAAACAGGGGAAGCGAAGCGACCCTGCAAGGAAAACCATCCGCGTTGGAGCCGCAAAGAAGAATACGGATCAAGAATCCCAGGTTGCTCCAAATCAAGCGGAAGACCTGCTCGAACGCGTCAGCGACGGCATCGTGGCCTTCGACGCACGGATGAACTACACCTACGTCAATGCACAGGGCGGGGAACTGTTGGGGCGCAAACCCAAAGACCTGATCGGCAAAAATTATTGGATGGAATATCCCGAAGCCAAAGACACGCCTTTCGCGAAGGCCTACGCACGCGCACTGGAAACACAGGAAACCATCGTGCTGGATGATTATTACGCGCCCTTCGACCGCTGGTTCGAGAATCGCATCTACCCTTCCAAAAATGGGCTGACGATATTCTTCACCGAGATCACCGAGCGCAAAAAGGCCGAGCAGGTCGTCCGCGAATCTCGGGAGCGGCTTGCGCGCATCGTCCAAACCATCCCCGACGGCATTACCATCGTGGACCGGAAAGGCGCAATCGTCTTTGCCAACCCGCCCGCCGAGCGGATACTTGGCTTGAGCCGGGCAAACATTACCCAACGCTCCTACAACGACCCGCAGTGGAAGATCGCGGCCCTGGACGGCGGCGCATTTCCTGATGAAGGACTCCCCTTCGCGCGCGTGAAGGCGGGTGGCGGGTCCGTCTATAACGTGGAACATGCCATCGTGTATCCTGACGGCCGGCGCGTCGCGCTCTCGATCAACGCCTCGGCCCTGGTTGATGCGGAGGGGAATTTCGATGGAATGGTGGCTTCGATAACCGACGTTACCGAGCGCAGGCGGATGGAAACCCTCATTGCGGGCGAAAAGCAGGTTTTGGAGATGGTCGCAAGGGAGGAGCCGCTGTCCAGAATTCTGGATGCGATTGCGCGCAGCATCGAAGACCAATCGCACGGCCTCTTTTGCACGATCCTGTTGCTTGATTCGGACGGTATCCACGTGCGGCATGGCGCGGCCCCCAGCCTGCCGAAAACATTCGTTCAAGCAATTGACGGCCAACCCATCGGACCCCATGCCGGTTCCTGCGGAACAGCCGCGTACAGGCGAGAGCCGGTCTTTGTTTCCGATATTGCCTCCGACCCGTTATGGAAGGATTATCGTGAAGTAGCCTTGAAACACGGGTTGCGGGCTTGCTGGTCAACGCCCATCCTGGCGTCTGATGGCAGGGTGTTAGGGACGTTCGCGATGTATTATGGCGAGCCGCGCTCCCCGGAACAGTCCGATTTGCATCTGATCGAGCTTGCGACCCACCTTACAGAGATTGCCATTGTGCGCAAGCGCGCTCAGGAGGAACTCCAACGCGGCGAGCGCGTGCTGCGCCTTTTCGTGGAACACTCCCCCGCCGCCATTGCCATGTTCGACCGCGAGATGAAATACATTGTCGCCAGCCGCCGCTACCTTGCCGATTACGAATTGGGCGAGCAAAACCTGGAAGGACGTTCACATTACGAAATCTTTCCCGAAATGCCCGAACGCTGGAAGGAAATTCACAGGCGCTGCCTGGCTGGGGAAATTGAAAAAGCGGAGGAAGACCCGTTCCCACGAGCCGATGGCAGGCTGGATTGGGTGCGCTGGGAGATCCGCCCCTGGTATGAAACAAACGGCGGGATTGGCGGCGTCATCCTTTTTTCCGAAGTCATCACCGAGCGCAAGCGCGCCGAGGATGAATTGCGCCTCAGCCGCGACCGCCTGGCGGATCTTTCGCGGCGGCTTTCGGAAATACGCGAGAGCGAAGCGCGCTCCATCGGGCGCGAACTGCACGACCAGATCGGACAGATGCTGACCGCCATGAAGATCACGCTCGATATCGCCGCGCTACTCCCCGCCGAAGCCGCCGCCAAAAAGATCGCCCAGGCGCAGGAACTGACCGCCGACCTGCTCAACCGCGTCAGCGCGCTTTCGCTCGAACTGCGCCCGCCCATGCTCGACGACTTCGGTCTCATCCCTGCGCTCACCTGGCAGGTCAACCGCTTTCAGGATCAAAGCGGCGTCGCGGTGGAATTCAGGCACGCCGGCGTGGAAGGCGAACGCTTCACGCCCGAGATCGAAACTGCCGCCTATCGCATCGTGCAGGAATCGCTCACCAACGTGGCGCGTCACGCCCGGGCAACGCGCGTCCGCATCGAGGTCCAGGAGAGGGGCGGGTGGCTGGAAATCCAGATCGAGGACGACGGCTCGGGCTTCGATCCCGTATCTGCGTTCGCAAAAAATCGCGGCCTGAGCGGAATGCGCGAACGCGCCCTGCTCGTCGGCGGCGCGTTCCAGGTCGAATCTGAACCAGGCGCAGGCACGCGACAATTGGTCCGCCTGCCTGCGCGGGAGGAAGTGAAATGACCAACATCATCCTTGCCGATGACCACCAGGTGTTGCGCGAGGCCCTGCGGATGTTGCTCGAAACGCAGCCCGATTTTCACGTGATCGCCGAGACGGGCGACGGGCTGGAGGCGGCGGGACTCGCCGAGCGGCTCAAACCCGACGTGTTGATCGTGGACATGATGATGCCCGGTCTTTCGGGACTGGAGGCGGCGCGGCGGACGAAACGCGTTTCCCCAGCGACGAAAGTGATCGTGCTTTCGATGTACGACGCCGAGAGTTACGTGGTCGAATCGTTACAGGTGGGCGTGGCGGGTTACGTGTTGAAAAAGAGTTCCTCGCAAGAATTGATCTTCGCTATCCGGCAGGCGCTGGCGGGGAATCTCTACCTCAGCCCCTCGCTCAACGAACGCGCCATCCAGGCCTATCTGCAGAGGTCGCAGGATGCCCGCGCCGACGATCCGTTCGTCTCGCTCACCGGGCGCGAGCGCGAGGTCTTCCAACTCGCGGCGGAGGGACAGAGCAACCCGCAGATCGCCGAGCGTCTCTCGCTCAGCGCGCGCACTGTGGAAATGCACCGCTCCAACCTGATGAAGAAACTCGGCCTGAAATCGCAGACCGATCTGGTGAAATACGCTGTGAAGAAGGGCCTTGTAGAGTAAGTCGAAGAGCCTAAACAGGAAGGGGAAAAAGCAGGAAGAGGTTATCCTTCGCAAACTTGGTGTCTTATGTGTTTTGAAAAATACAGGGCATACCCTCTCCCAATACCGTACATTCCCGAATAGCCCCTTGACAGCGCCTCTGGTATCGTAAGAGCGAATGAAACCTTTTACGAAAACCGGAGGCTCCTGTGAATAATCCCATCCGCATTTTGCTCGTGGACGACAATTCTCATTTTCTCGCGGCGGCGCGCGACTTCCTGGAATTACAGGAATCCTTCCGCGTGATCGGCGCGATCATGAACGGGGGCGAGGCGGTCTCGCAGTCCAACCGCCTGGAACCGGATGTCATTCTGTTGGACCTCAACCTGGCGGGCGAATCGGGACTGGACTTAATTCCCCTGTTCAAACGGCACATGCCAAAAACGAAGATCATCGTCCTCACCATCATGCAGGATGAAAACTATCGCGCCGCCGCCATGCAGGCAGGAGCGGACGCATTTGTCCACAAGAGCGAAATAAGCAAGACCCTGATCTCCGTCATCGTTGGCCTGGCCAAAACGCCCGCAACCGCCTGGTCAAGCCAGCCCGACGGGACGATTTCGACAAGGCTCACAGCATGAAAAAGATATCCCCTCCAAAAACAAACTTGCCGGTGGATGATGTCCAAAACGGAATCTACTTCGACAACAATCCCCTGCCCATGTGGGTCTACGACCTGGAGACTTACCGCTTCATGGCGGTAAATCACGCGGCGCAGAAGAACTATGGATATTCACGCGCTGAATTTCTTGCCATGCGCCTCGCCGATATCCGTCCGCAGGAGGAAGTGGAACGCCTTCTGAAAGACCTCCAACAGGACCGCCCCTCCTTGCAAGACTCGGGCACCTGGCGTCATCGGCGCAAGGATGGAAGCGTAATGGATGTCGAGATCCATTCGCACACACTCGAATACGAAGGACGTAAAGCAGCGTTGGTCATTGCGATGAATATCACCAAACGCAAGCAAGCGGAAGACGCCTTGCGCGAAAGCGAAAACCGCTTTCACCGCCTGGCCGAAAACGCGCCTGACCTGATCTATCGCTACGAATTCGCGCCGGAACGCGGGTTCACCTACGTCAGCCCGGCGGCCAGCGCCATCACCGGTTATTCCCCCGAAGAGCATTACGCCGACCCCGACCTGGGATTCAAACTCGTCCACCCCGATGACCGTCCCCTGCTCGAAGCCGCGGCGCGCGGCGAAACTACGCCGGGCCAGCCGCTCGTCCTGCGCTGGGTGCGCAAGGATGGTTCAATTCTATGGACCGAACAGAGGAACAAGCCTGTGCTTAATGAAGCGGGAGAAATGGTCGCGCTGGAAGGCATCGCCCGCGATATTACCGAGCGCAAGCAGGCGGAGGAACAGATACGCGCCAGCGAAGACCGCTACCGCGACCTGGTGGAGCACATCCACGACCTGATCGGCACGCACGATCTACAGGGCAATATCCTTTCCATCAATCCCGCCGCCTCGAAACTTCTGGGAATGAACCATGAGACCATTCAGAAAATGAACCTGCGCGACCTGCTCATTCCTGAAGTGCGCGATCAGTTCGAGGATTACCTGGCTGCCATCCAGAAAAATGGGCAGGCCAGCGGACTCATGTACGTCCAGACGGCAAATGGAGGCAGGAGAATCTGGGAATACGACAATACCCTGCGCTTAGATTCTGCCGATGGGCCGATCGTGCGCGCCCTGGCGCGCGATGTGACCGAGCGTTTGCAGGCAGAAAACGCCCTACGCGAGAGCGAGGCGCGCTATCGAGATATCTTCGATGGCGTTCAGGAGGCCATCTTCGTTGAATCTCCTGACGGCAGGATCCTGGAGGCCAACCAGAGCGCCTGTAAAATCTACGGCTACACTCGCGCCGAATTTCTTGCCATGAACGTGACCGCCCTCGTTCCCGAAGATTACGCGGTCCTCACAACGGAGATCGGCCAGATATCCGGTCCCATGGAAACCGTCAATCGCCGCGCGAACGGCGAAGTATTTCCCGTCGAGATCAGCGGGCGGGTGGAAACCATCAACGGCGAGGCCACCCTGCTGGTGGTGGTGCGCGACATCACCGAACGCAAACAGGCGGAGGAGAAGATCAATCTTCAGCTACAGCGCCTGTCTGCATTGAAGGAAATTGACCGCGCCATCAGCTCCAACATGGATCTGCATGTATCCCTCGACATCCTGCTCAACCAGGTACTCTCCCAGTTGGGCGTCGACGCGGCGTCGGTCCTGCTCTTGAACACATCCGATAGCCTGCTCGAATTTGCCGCCGGGAAGGGGTATCGCACCCCGGCCATCCGCCAGTCGCGTATGCGCCTCGGGGAGGGCTGTGCAGGGCAGGTCGGATTGGAGCGCAGGGTCATCCATGTTCCGGATTTATCCCTGGCGGGGGAGCAAAATCAGCGCGCCGTTCTGCTCAAGGATGAGGGGTTCATGCAATACTTCGGCGTTCCCCTGGTTGCCAAAGGCCAGCTCAAAGGAGTGCTGGAAGTCTTCCAACGCTCGCCGCTGCAACCGGAGGCGGAGTGGATGCACTACCTTGAGACTCTCGGCGGGCAGGCGGCCATCGCCATTGAAAACGCCCAGATGTTCGAGGGCCTGCAACAATCGAACCTCGAACTTGTCACCGCCTACGACGCCACCATCGCGGGCTGGTCGCACGCGATGGATTTGCGCGACAAGGAAACCGAAGGCCACACCCAGCGCGTCACCGAATTGACCGTGCAGCTGGCCGAACGGATGGGTCTCGGCGCACGGCAGGTCGTTCACATCCGCCGCGGCGCGCTCCTGCACGACATCGGCAAACTGGGCGTGCCCGATTCGATCCTGCTTAAAGCCGGCAAACTCACCGACGAGGAATGGGCCATCATGCGCCGCCATCCCGCCCTCGCCTATGAGATGCTTTCGCCCATCGCCTACCTGAAACCCGCGCTGGATATCCCCTACTGTCACCACGAAAAATGGGACGGCACTGGCTACCCGCGCGGGTTGAAAGGGGAGGAGATTCCCCTGGCGGCACGCATCTTCGCCGTGGTGGACGTGTGGGACGCGGTCACCAGCGACCGTCCCTACCGCGCGGCGTGGTCGAAGGAAAAGGCGTTCGACTACATCCGCGCAGAATCGGGAAAGCACTTCGACCCTGAAGTCGTGGAGGCCTTCCTGGGTAAATTTGAACAGGGTTAGGGATACGAAAAAGGCGTGCGCGGTTTGAAAATCGAACAGGCTGGTCTCCGCGCCTTCGCGATTTCAGCCACCTGGACTCATTCGGATATGACTTGAGATGTAAGAATACATCTCAACCAGCTCCCGCGATTACGGCTTCGACTCCGATGTGGATGAAAGGGATGAGGACTGCTTCTGCGCAAAAAATTTTCGCACGGAAGGAACCAGCGCCAACAGCAGAATCAAAATCCCATTGACCGCCGTCACGTATTGGATCGGCCAATCGAATCCGATCAGCGCGCCTTCGACGACCAGCCAGAGGGTGAGCACAATACCGAGCGCGACCGTTCCCGTCCACGACCAGTGATGACCGCTCCAGCGCGCGAGGGAGGTCGCCCACTCCCATTCGGGACGGGCAAGCAGGCCAAAGGTCAGGAAGAGAGGCGCAAGTCCCATCACGAAGAGCAGGAAGAGTCCAGGCAGGGTGTAGTCTGGCACCGGGAGCAGAGGCAGGACTTCGGTCATCTGAAGCGAGGCGCCAGAAGGGTCGGTCAGCATGGCGATGCCGCCGTAGAGTCCGCCAAGGGCGAGGAAGACGAGGGAGAAAACGAGAAGCCAGAGAGAGAACGGTCGTTTCATGGTCGCTCCTTTTTGAGCAGATGAGGTCAGTTTCCTCTTGCTCGAAGATATTCGTCAATGTTGACGTTGTAGCGCGCCTCTTCGATGGTGAAGACCGCCCAGGGGCTGCCCATGTCCTGCCAGGTGGCGGAGCCGACCGCGCTGAGTTTTGTGCCTGGCAGAAATGCCCCTGGTTCGTTGCGCGTGATCCACAGGATTTTGGATTTGCCCGGGCCCGCCTCGCGGAATCGCATGGCTTCCATCGTTTCGATCAGCCCCGTCTCTGGATTGAATCGCACGACAAATTTCTCGACCTGATCCTCGAACGGGACGAACAGCAGCGCGGTGTTGTCGTCCACCGCTTCCCACCGGACCCGGGGATCGGTCAGCCAAACGGAGGGGAACCAGCCCGCCTCCGCCCACAGCGCGAGGTTTGCGCCCTGGTTGGTGTTCGGATCATCATAATACGTCCCCATTGGACTCTCGAAGAAACTTTCGCCGTCCAGGTAGCCTTCGTTGACTTTTAGGAAGGGCAGGCCAAAGAACGTCGCTTCGATGTAGTGACGGTAGTTTTTGCCCGCTTCATGGACGAAGACGAAGCGCGCGGGAAGCCACAATCCAAACGGACGAATGATCGCCCTGCCCGTGAAGACCGCCGTTTCAATGACGGGAATCTGGTCGCCATAAATGGCTCGATAGTAACGCTCCACGGGCGCAGGCAATCCGCTCGGAAGCGGGACCGTTTTCAGGCTTGATGTCGGAAGCGAGGGCGCGGCGAACGCTTTGGGTTTGACTTGCAGTCCCAGCCAGCCGATGAAGATCAGCGCGGCGAGGACGGTCAGGAGGATGTACACGACTTTCATTTCTCTCTTTCCGCGTGGAAGGCTATCCGCCTTCCGTGGTTTTTGACAATCGAAACAAACGGAGGGTGAACATGACCATCCAGGCCATGAGCAGGAGTCCGCCAGGCATGGCAACCATCACCGCTGCTTCCTTGACAGACGGCGCGAAGGTGACCAGAACGACATAGACCAGCATCAAGGTGTTCCCGATAATGCCGATATAGGCATTTGCCTTGCTGAACACGTTTCCTCCAAGCATGACAAGGGAAAAGATCAGCGCAGAAAAAGTCGGCAGCAGAAAGCTGAAGAAAGCGCCCAAACTACCATGCTCACCACGCGCCAGCATGGCTTCGCCCGCCGCGGCCAGCAGGGACTTTTGCGATTCATTTGCAATGGCATACTTCTTGCTGAGTTCCAGCATCGGCAGGGCGGTGTTGTTGGCAACAAAGATCGTTGTGCCGACCAGGAAGGTGACCAACGCCAGCATTGCAAACGGCTTATTCGTTTTGCGGAGCGCGGCGAACAACGCGAAATAGACGGGGATGGAGATGATTTGGTTGACCGAGTTTAACAAGTCGAGATGATACAAGCCCAACCAGGGACTTCGCTGAAACTCCATGAAGCGATCCACGGCGGTTTGCGGAAGCTCGTTCAGATTTCCGCTTGTGGACGAGCCGATGAAAATATCCGCCACGACCGCGACCAACGACAGGATGGCGGCAACCCCGCCGAGGACGTAGATACTTTTCCATTGTGATTCGTTATGCCTGGTTTCCATTTTTATCCTTTTTATTTTGCCAGCAACGGCTTCAATTCCAAAGCCCACCTGCGGATAGCGCTCCAGTCGCGGTGATCGCCTTCCCTCCAGAAGCCGAACAGAACGCTCAGGCGGAACTTCAAGCGGTCACTGAAGGACGGGATTTTGCTGATATCCAATCCGCCCGCGAACAATCCCTTGCTGACCGGTTTCACCAATGCACTGACAGGATCGAGCCACGTTGCAACGTGACCACGATATTGCTCGCCGTTCTTCATGGTCAGCGTCATGCAGACCAAAAACGCGGCGAACGGTTTGCGCTTCAACTCGGATTGATGGTCGCGCACCCACTGCATTGCTTCGGGAAGCCACGTCCCGCCATTGATCCCGCTCCCCGCCACCACCGCGTCATATGCGGACAGGTCTTTGACGTCACGCATGGGAATCACATCCACGGACGCGCCGTTTTCGGTCAGCGTTTTGCCAATCGTTTCCGCCACGCCGACTGTCCAGCCTGTGCGGCTGGTATATGTCACAAGGATTTTGTTCGCCATTATTTTCTCACTTATCTTGTTTCAGATTGAAATAAAACAGCGCGCTGGCAATCATGCCGAGCGCGGTCAACGTGCCCCAAAGCGGCAATTCGCTGGTTTCCGAAATCCCCGCCTTCACGACCAAAATCGAATTGACCGCCAGGACGAACGTGTAGAGCGGTCCCTTCACGTTGAGGATGCCCGCAATGACGTAACCCCACGGTTTACGTTTCATCAACCAGACCGCGCCAAGGATAAGCCAGGGGATGAGCAGGGTCAGGTCGAGGGCGAAGATCACGTTGGTGGGATGTCCGCTCATGGTCACGATGGCGGGAACGCTGTCAGTGAAGATAAAGCCGATGGACTGGATCAGGTACACCAGTCCAAGCCCCGAGGCGACGAAGAGGAAGTAGCCGCCGATCCATTTGACGGGCGCTCCTTTTCTGACCTGTCCGCTGATCCCGTTTAAATCAAGAGTTGCCAGCCCGAAGATGAGCGCGAAGATCGAGAGCGCCAGCAGTGCGGCGTAGATGAGGAAGAACCAATTGAATGCCGCGCCGAAAAGGTAGAAGGCGTAGTTGTAGAGCATGTAGTCGAGCGCGCCCATCCAAATGAGATAAGCAGACCCAACGGGTTTGCGCTTGGACATGACCATCCCCGCGACGAGAATCGGAACCGCAAGGAAGAGCGTCACCGCGTCGTTGCCGAGCCAGGTGGTGGTGACGAAGGCGTTATCGCGATATAAGCCATCGAAGAGCAATCCGCCCGCCGAGGCGATGGCCGCGAGCATGGCGATGAGGGTGGAAAGAGTGGTAACTGGTTTGAGTTTTGACTCAGGCATTGGAGAGACCTTTATTTGGTTCATGTTTGACTTTATATAGACCACTCGTTATAATACTTGCACTCCCCCAAACTGAAAGGTGACAAACATCATGTCTTCCGCCCGCGAGATGATACTGAAAACCGTCAGCGAATTGATGGAAAAGCAGGGCTATCACGCCAATACTATGCCGTAGAGGATCGGGATGTGCGCTGTCAATGTCAATCAGCATTAGGGTTGGGACGGGGAAAAGATGAATTCAGAAAGAGGAGATCCAGTCTGTGCATCTGGCGGAAGCCCAACAGTATAGACCAAAGTTGATGATGGGGTGAAGAAATAACATTCCGGAATGTCAGGAAGTCGGCTTTTTCAATTCTCCTCTGAATTGTTGCGGTGTTACGCCGCAGAACTTCTTGAAGATGGATGAGAAATAACTTTGCGAGCCATACTGAAGATGATAGCCAATTTCCGAAATCGAATAACCAGAATATTCCAGGAGAGATCGCGCTTCCTTGACCCGTTCCTGGTGAATATAATCTGCGACGGACAACCCGATCTCCAGTTTGAATTTCTTCGACAGGGATTTGGGACTAAGGCGCACCAGTTCCGCCAATTGGGACACACGAATTTCATCGTGCAAATGCCCATTGATGTACTCACAACACATCGCAATTCCCGGAGAGAGTTTATCCCCGCCTTTTGTGGTGGAAACCTTTTCGGTAAAGTCCATGCACATTTCCCAGGACAATTTGGCAATCTCGGAAATATCTTGTAACCGGTCGGCTCTCTGGCAGTAAACATCGCTCAGGGAAAAGGCAAGTTCCTGGTTGAGTCCGCCCGCGATTGCCGCCCTCGTGACCAGAGTGATAAAACAGATGAAGGTGTACTTCTCTTGCTGAATCGGGTCATCGGACATTTTGCCAATGGAGCCCGAGACGGGTGAAAGCAAGGCTTGTTTCAGCTTGGGGACGTTGCCGTCAGTGACCGCCTGTAAAACGTAGTGCTCAAAACTTGCCGGGGTGTGCATTACCTGATTTTCGCGGGCAGTGAAGATGGCGTGGGTAAGACGTTTTTCCACTTCTTGGGGAACGAAGGGGCGTGATAGCAGAATGTCTTCCGGGGAAATCAGACTGCCATTGAGCATGTAATTGACCAGAGAAATCGTTGTCAGGAATTGCCTGAATGAGAAGACTGGGATATTCCTGATCCGCTCGCAATAGGCGGCAAGTTTTTCCTCAGGCACGCCTCGCGCAAAAGAAAATTTCCGAATCTCCGCATCGCCATGCTTGACGGGAGCAACGGGCCCGAGAATGAGGTATTTCCTGCCTTCGAGTTGGATGATCGCTAAAAAGAACGATGGGTCAGCGATTTCTACAAAGGGAATGGTTTGGTTGCTGGCAACTTGGGAGAATTTCTTGATCAGCGCCGTGTTGGAATCAGGGGATTCGTCTGGCGTATCGGCTCGTGGGACCCAATACAGCGGCTGACCATCTGCCTGACAAACGGTCAGCGGCACAGTGGAAACCTCATAAAACATGTTGCACAGTTGTTCGAGCCGATTTTCTGCCACCAGACACCTACCCGTTTGGGATTTTCTGCCCAATTTTTAAAGTAATTTCCAGTTTTTTATATACCCGAGATAACCCAATTGGGTAAGATTTATTTTAATCCATTCTTTTCCAAATTTTGAGGATGCCTGCCGACATGAAAATCAGCCACTTGAAAACCAATCGTATCCAGAACCCTCTGGGTTTCGCCATGAACGTTCCCTCCCTGTCCTGGATCGTGGAGGAAACAGGCGACACGCGACAAACCGCCGCGCAAGTCATAGTTGCGGCAGATGCCGAATTCAAGGAGGTTCTCTTTGACACCGGCAAGGTGGCAGGAAACGGGATTGACAGCCTTGCATATCGCCCCGAACTTACGCTTTCCTCGCGTACCCGCTACTATTGGAAGGTCAAAGTCTGGGGAGACACCGAAGAGGCGGAGAGCGAACCTGCCTGGTTCGAGACCGCCAAAATGGATGAACCCTGGCAGGCGCAGTGGGTCACGCCTGATTTTGAAGACAACCTGACTCACCCCGTTCTGTTCAAGAATTTTGATTTACCCGCGCGTGTCCTTTCGGCACGCGCTTATGTTTGTGGGCTGGGGCTATATCATTTTGAATTGAACGGGAAAAAGGTGGGAAATGAATATCTCACGCCGAACTGCAATGCCTACGACCAGTGGCTTCAATATCAAACCTATGACATTACAGAGCAGTTAGAGCAGGACGCAAATAACATTTCCATCATGCTGGGGAATGGCTGGTACAAGGGGAAGTATGGCTTGCAGGACGATCCCAACAACCTCAAAACTTATGGTGATCAGTTTGCGCTGATCTGTGAACTGCATATCACGCTTGAAAATGGCGAGCGACAAATTATCGTCACCGATACCTCATGGCAGGCAAAACCTTCTCCCGTGCTTGCGAGCGACATCTACGACGGTGAAACTTATGATGCGCGTCTCGTCAACAATGGGCAAACCTTTGGCGTCAGACCTATTGAATTGAATGTGAAGGGGCTGGAGGCGCGGCGTTCGCTTCCAGTATCCATTAACGGGGAGATCAAGCCCGTAGCGCTGATCCAGACCCCGGCGGGTGAGACCGTGCTCGACATGGGACAAAACATGGTTGGCTGGATTCGCTTCAAGACCAGCGCGCCGTCTGGGACGAAA
Source organism: Chloroflexota bacterium (assembly GCA_049324115.1). Taxonomy (GTDB): domain Bacteria; phylum Chloroflexota; class Anaerolineae; order Anaerolineales; family Villigracilaceae; genus UBA5796. The sequence continues at coordinate 53,708 of JBMOMN010000019.1, read as the reverse complement.
ATCCATCTGCAATTTGGCGAAGTGTTGCAGGGCGGGAATTTCTATCGCGATAATCTTCGCACGGCAAAGGCGGAATACATTTACATCGCCGATGGAAGCGAAGCCATTGTCCAACCATATTTCACATTTTTCGGTTTTCGGTATGTCAAAGTCTCCGGTTGGGTTGGTGAAGTGAAACCTGATGATTTCACGGGTTGTGTGGTCTATTCACAACTCGACACCATCGGTCACATCGAAACGTCCAACGCGAAGGTCAACCAATTGTTCAAGAATACGCTTTGGGGACAGAAGGGAAATTTTTTGGACATCCCCACCGACTGCCCGCAACGCGACGAACGCCTCGGCTGGACTGGCGATTTGCAAGTGTTTTCAGGCACCGCTTGTTTCAACATGGACTCCGCAGCGTTCTTCGCGAAGTTCGGCTATGACCTCGCCAAAGAACAAGCCAAGTTTGGCGGCATGGTTCCGTATGTCATTCCGGTTGCGAACATGAAGGGCGGTGGCTCCAGCGCGTGGGGCGATGTAGCGACCATCCTGCCGTGGAACGTGTACGAGTTCTATGGTGACAAATCCATCCTCGAGCAGCAATTCGAGAGTATGCGCGCCTGGGTTGACTTTATCAAAGCGACGGATGACTCAACCGGCGGCAAACGCCTATGGACTTCGGGATTCCACTTTGGTGACTGGCTCTCACTGGACGGAAACGATTCAAACTCACCGATGGGTGGTACTCCCGAAGATTTTATTTCCTCCGCCTCTTACTTTTTCTCCGCCCGCCTGACGGCGCGCGCCGCATCTGTATTGGGGAAAGATAAAGCCGCCAAACAATACGGAACGCTTGCCGATGAAATCAAAGCCGCCATTCAGCGGGAATACTTTACACCGACTGGAAGACTCGCCATCAACACGCAAACAGGGTTTGTACTTGCCTTGTTTATGGATTTGGTTCCCGATGAATTTCGTCAACGAGTGGTTGATGATTTGGTTTACAGGTTACGCAAAGACAAACTGCACTTACGCACGGGATTCGTCGGCACGCCTTACATATGCCGTGTGCTTTCGAACAACGGCGCAAACGAACTGGCATACAGATTGTTGTTGAATGAAGATTATCCCTCCTGGTTGTATGCAATCAACTTGGGCGCGACGACCATTTGGGAGCGTTGGAATTCGCTCAACCCCGACGGCACGGTCAGCTCGGCGGGGATGAACTCGTTCAATCATTACGCTTACGGCTCCATCGTGGAGTGGATGTACCGCGATGTGTGCGGCTTGAATCCGTCGTCAGGCGACGACCTTGCGGTGGGTTTTCGCCGTGCCTGCATTGCGCCCAAACCTGATAAAGCCCTGGGATGGGCGAAAGCAAGTTATCTCTCCGCGGCAGGTCTGTATGAAAGCGGCTGGCGAATCGGGGAAAAGGGAAGTCTCTCTTTCGAGTTCACTATCCCGTTCAACGCCGAAGCGCAGGTGGTTCTGCCGGATGCAAATGTCGGCGAGATCACCATCAACGGACAGAGCTCTTCGGATGGTATCCAGCAAGGACACGATCTCATCTTGAATCTTGGGGCTGGCAAATATCTGATCGAATACCGGCCCAGCCGAGCGTATGTCAAAACCTTCAGCACCCGCACGCCCATCGTGCAGATCGTCCAGAACGAGCAGGCAAAAGCCGCGCTGGCGGGCTTTGTCCCGATGATTGCCATGCTGGATGACAACCTGCTCGCCACGATGGGCGAAGCCAACCTGCGCGAGATGGCAACCACACCGTATCTCACACTGACCAGCGAGCAGTTGGATGAAATCGACCGCGCGCTGAGTGGAATTACCGATTAATCAAAAACGTCCCGAAGGTTGCCAGGTCTCGTTCAAACCTACTGCGAAAACCTTCGGGACGATTGCAAAAAGGGCACTGAAATATGAAATACAAAACCATCATTGACAAGATGACGCTGGAAGATAAAGTCGCCTTGTGTTCCGGCGCGGACTTTTTCAACACCAAGGCGTTTGAGAAATATGGCATCCCCAGCATCACGATGGTGGATGGTCCGCATGGTGTAAGGAAGCAGGTGGAGACTGCCGACCATTTGGGCATCAATAAAAGTGTTCCATCTACTAGTTTCCCCGCTGCCAGTTTGAGTGCCTGTTCGTGGGATAGAGACCTGCTTCGGGAAATGGGCGAAGCCATCGGTGAGGAAGCCATGCAAGAGGGAATTTCCATTGTGCTGGGACCAGGTGTCAACATCAAGCGTAATCCCTTGTGCGGGCGAAACTTTGAATATTTTTCGGAAGATCCGTATCTTGCGGGAGAAATAGCGGCGAGTTGGATTCAGGGACTGCAAAGCAAAGGCGTTGGCGCGTCGCTCAAGCATTTTGCCGCAAACAGCCAGGAAAATGAGCGGATATCATCCGACAGCATCGTGGATGAACGGACACTGCGGGAGATTTATTTGCCAGCCTTCGAAAGGGCGGTGAAGAATGCCAGGCCATTCACGGTGATGTGCGCGTACAACAAGGTGAACGGTGTGTATTGCAGTGACAACCGTTATCTGCTGAGAGACATCCTGCGGGATGAATGGGGTTTTGACGGAGTCGTCGTCACCGATTGGGGCGCGCTGAATGACCGCATCCAGGCGTTTGAAGCAGGGCTGGATTTGGAAATGCCAGGGAGCAAGGGTCACTTTGATAAAGAAATCATCGAAGCCATTCGAAGCGAGAAATTATCCGAAGAGCGATTGAATGAAAGTGTGGATCGTCTGCTGGATTTGATTTTTACTGCGTCGAAAAACCGCAAGGCAGAATATCGCTATGACATGGACGCGCATCATCAACTGGCGAAGAAGATTGCGGCGAATTCAGCGGTCTTGCTCAAGAACGATGAAAATATTCTTCCGATTCAAAAAGGCAAAAAGATCGCGCTGATAGGTTCGTTGGCAAAAGAGCCGCGCTATCAAGGTGCGGGCAGTTCGCACATCAACCCGACGAAATTATCCAATGCGATAGATGGCTTCCAGGCGTTAGGTGTGGAGTTTGACTATTTCGACGGGTATCCGCTCAAAGGGAGTGGCGATGAAGCGTTGCTGAATGAGGCGGTGAAAGGCGCAAAGGGGTGTGATGCCGCTGTGATTTTTGCAGGCTTGCCTGAAGAATACGAATCGGAGGGTTTCGATAGAGAGTCATTGGCAATGCCTGAAAGCCACAATGAATTGATTTCGAAAGTTTCGGAGATGAATCCAAACACGGTAGTGGTGCTGGTTGGCGGTTCGCCCGTGGAAATGCCGTGGCTTTCGAAAGTCAAGGCGGTGTTGAATATGTATCTTGCGGGACAGGCGGGCGGACTTGCGGCGGCGGAACTGTTGACGGGCGTGGTCAATCCGAGTGGAAAATTGGCGGAGAGTTATCCGCTTTGCTATGAGGATGTTCCATCAGCAGGATTTTATGAGGCAGGTGGAAAGCAGGCGCAGTATCGCGAGGGGATTTACGTTGGGTATCGGTATTACGACAAAGCGAAGAAAAATGTTCTATTTCCATTTGGGTATGGGTTGTCTTACACGACGTTTGAGTATTCCGATTTGACTCTTTCGCATACGGAACTCACTGCGCCTTATGAGTTGAATGTCACCATGACGGTCTGCAATACAGGGAAGGTGGACGGCGCGGAGGTCGTGCAGGTGTACGTGAGCGCTATTGACTCTCCCGTTTTTCGACCAGAGAAAGAACTCAAGGAGTTTGCGAAAGTATTTCTCAAGATGGGAGAGTCAAAGCAAGTGAGTTTCACTTTGGATGCCAGAGCCTTTGCGATTTATGATGTGGATACGGGTGATTGGAGAGTCCCTGAGGGTGTGTATAAGGTCTGGGTTGGCGCGCCCAGCCGCGAGGTCCAGTTGGAGGCGGAGGTGAAGGTGTGCGGGGGTCAGGTCGAGCCGCGGGAAGTCCCAGCGTGGTATCGCGATCCAAAAGGGGAAGTCTCACAGGAAGATTTTGAAATGTTGTTGGGCAGGAAGATCGAGTCCCTCAAGCCGCGGCGCAAGGGTGAATATACGCTGGACTGTACGTTCAATGATATGAAGGAAAGTTTCATCATCAGGCAGGTTGTGAAGAGTATCGAGAAGACGGTCGCCAAAGGATTCGGTGGCGCGGATTACAGCAACCCCACTTTCAAGATGATCATGTCCAGCTCGACGAACACGCCATTGAAAAATTTGAGCCAGCAAAGCCCCGACGGGATGCCGAAGCATGTTGCCAAAGGATTGGTGCATCTGGCGAATGGTAATTTCATCAAAGGCATTATGACTTTTACCCAAAAACCAAAGGAGAAAAGATTATGAGCAGGAAACGATACCCACTGGATGGAAAAACGATCTTCGGTCTGTCCACCATGCGCTGGATCGTTGTGGCGGCGCAATCCATGATGACTGCGGCATTTATGCTCTACCTGACCGACTATTCCGGCCTCGCCAATGCCGCAGCGGTGGCGACCATCCTGCTTCTGGCGGGGCGCATTCTGGATGCGGTGGATGATCCGATCCAGGGCTGGATCATGGATAATTCCAGGCGCACCAGGATCGGGAAATTCAAACCCTTTTTTCTGGGCGGGATCGCTGTATGCGCTATCGCGCTGGTCATGCTGTTCAATGTGCCAATGCATGTCAGTGAGACTCTGAAGATCGTTTATCTGGCGGTCGGTTACATCCTTTATGAGATAGGCTATTCGTTCCAATCTGATGTACCGATCAAGATCTCCTTGTCGCCCGACCCGAAAGTGCGCGAAAAAACCCTGGTTGTCCCACGCGTTGTGGAAACATTCGTCGCGATTCCATTTTCGTTCTTCATCACGATCGCACTGGCGCTGGGCGCGAGCCTGGGAAGCAACCATGCTGGTTGGGGCGCCGCGGCGTTGGCACTGGTTGCTCCAATGTTCATCATGGCAATGCTTGGCGCCTCGCTGGTCAGGGAGGGTCCCTATGCTGAAGCCCAGGGGGATGTGAAACTCAAAGAGATCATTACGATGTTCAGGCAGAACAAGCCAATGTGGATCATACAGCTTGCCCAGGTTATTTTCGGGCTGACCTTTAGCTTCATCATGGCGGCGGCTTCCTACTATATCAAGTGGGCGTATGGTCCCGAACAATTTGGCGTCCTATCTGCCGTCTGGGGAGCCACAATCCTGTTCTCTTTTGTCATCGGCACATCGATCGCTCCCGTTGTGCTCAAGAAATCCATTCCGATCAACAGCCTCATTTTTACTTATATCGGCGCAGTGATCCCCTTGGCGCTGGTGTTTATTCTCGGTCTTTTCAACACAACGATTAATGTGACAATGTTCCTCGCCCTGAACTTTGTTGCCCTGCTCTTCATCGGTATGAGCTACATCCCCGCCACGCTCGTAAACATGGAAACCATGGATTTCAACAAGGTGACAGGCGGCAAGGCGATGGAAGCCATGGTAACGGCAGTGTCGAAGATCCTTGAAAAGGCTGCCGCGGCTCTTGCCGGGCTGGCAACTGGCGCGGTGCTGGTTTGGGTTCAGTATGACGCGGCTCTGTATGAGTCGCAGGCTTTCATTGATGCAGGCGGAACCCTGCCCGCTGGTCTCCTGCGCGGGTTGCTGGTGGTGATTGCCGCCATCCCCGCCGTTTTTAGCCTCATTGCTACGCTGATCCTGTTCGCTTACCCGATCAAGGGCAAGGTTCGTGAGGAAATGTATACGAAGCTGGCTGTCATCCGACAGGAAGCGACAAAGGAAATTTGATCTTGTTCACGAAACAGGGATAGATTCTTATACCCGATTCAAACGACAAACAGGCTATGACCAACTATCTTGCCATTGACCTCGGCGCCGAAAGCGGACGAACCATCGTCGGTTCATTCTCGGACGGGAAACTGGTCCTGTCCGAGACGCATCGCTTTGTCAATGGACCTGTTCGCACCAGCGATGGCGTGCATTGGGATGTCCTGCGTTTGTGGTCGGATATCAAAACAGGCATCGGAATCTCGTCGGCGAAATTCAAGGACGGTTTCGAGAGTCTGGGGCTGGATGCTTGGGGCGTAGACTTTGCCTTGCTCGACAGAAACAATTCCTTTCTGGCAAATCCATTCCATTATCGCGATGCCCGCACCGATGGCATGTTGGAGGAAGCCTTCAAGCGCATCCCCCGCGAAGAAATTTTTGCACAGACGGGCATCCAGTTCATGCAGATCAACACGCTGTATCAACTGCTGGCAATGGTGAAGGAAAAATCGCCGTTGTTGGATGTTGCGCAAACGCTCCTCGCCATTCCTGACCTGTTCAACTTCTGGCTGACGGGTCAACTCACCAACGAATTCACCAACGCCACAACGACCCAATGCTTCAACCCGCGCACACGGGACTGGTCAACGAAGATTCTCGACGCTTTCGACATCCCCACGCATCTTTTCCACCCGACAACGGATCCTGGTACCGTGATTGGTACTTTGGTTGACGCCGCATCCGTTTATCCGTTCCAGCATCCGTTGAAGATATCCGTTGTGCTCCCCGCCTGTCACGATACAGGCTCGGCGGTGGTGGCTGTCCCTGCCAAGAATCAAGACTTCGCCTGGCTCAGTTCAGGAACGTGGTCCATCATGGGCGCGGAGGTGCGTGAGCCATGTTTGAGTGAGAAGGCGCTCGAATACAACTTCACCAACGAAGGCGGAGTGTTCGGCACGTGGCGTCTCTCCAAAAACATCATGGGACTCTGGCTCGTGCAGGAGTGTCGGCGCGAGTGGATGCGTCAGGGTGAGGAAATGTCGTTCGACGCATTGACCCAAGCCGCGGCTGAGTCGGATGCGTTTCTGGCGGTCATTGATCCCGATGACGCGCGGTTCCTTCATCCTGGCGATATGCCGTCTCGCATCCAATCATTCTGCACTGAGACGAATCAGCCTGTGCCGCAAACGAAAGGACAAGTGTTGCGCGTGGCGTTGGAGAGTCTCGCATTGAAATATCGTTTTGTATTGGAGCGTCTGGAAGAGTTGACGGGCAAACGGCTCGACCCGCTTCACATCATCGGCGGCGGGACAAAGAACCGATTGTTGAATCAGTTCACGGCGGATGCGACGAAGCGGGTCGTCGTTGCAGGCCCCGTCGAAGCGACCGCGGTCGGCAATATCTTGATGCAGGCGATTGGGTTGAAATATTTGAATTCGCTGACAGAAGCGCGTGAGGCGGTGCGCGCTTCGTTTAAACCTGAAATCTATGAACCACAACAGGTGGCGGATTGGGATGAAGCATACTCACGTTTGCAGAAAGTGATGAAGTAATGTTGCAAGAACCGTATCCTGAATTGGATGATTTGCTGAAAATGATGGGTGAAGCAGGGCGCCATCTGGCAGAGATCGAAGCCAGTGAAGGCGCGGCGGGAAATATTTCTATTTGTTTGCGCTGGAACGTTGAAGTACGCAACCTCTTCCCCATTCAATCTGAAATCGAATTGCCGCAGCCTGTGCGCGAGTTAGCAGGCGCTACGTTTCTTGTCACAGGCTCGGGTCGGCGTTTGCGCGAAATCATTGACGAGCCGACAGCGAATATTGCCTGCGTTGTTGTCAATGAAGGTGGGACGACAGGGCGGGTATATACGTCACCGCATCGCCGCTTCGAGCGCGTGACCAGCGAATTCAATTCGCATCTGGCTGTGCATCAAGACCAGATCCTTTCCAGCGGCACGAACTTCCATGCGGTTGTCCATGCCCAACCCATCCATCTCACATTTCTCAGCCATATCCCGCGTTACCAGGATGAGGGATATTTGAATACTCATCTGTTACGCTGGCAGCCCGAGACGATCGTCAATCTGCCTGAAGGCATCGGCTTTATTCCGTTCCGCATTCCGAGTTCGGATGAATTGATGTCGGCGAATGTGACATCGCTCCGCTCGCATCGCGTGGTGATCTGGGCGAAGCATGGCGTGATGGCGCGCTCGGATGTCTCCGTCAAACGCGCCGCCGACCGCGTGGAGTATGCCGAGACCGCCGCAAAGTATGAATACCTCAACCTGTGCGCTGGAGAAGTCGGCGAAGGCTTGAGCGTGGCCGAAATCCGTTCCATTTGCGAGACATTCGACGTGCGGCAAGATATTTTCTAGCCCTCACCCTAACCCTCTCCCGAAGGGAGAGGGAACGACTCCCTTCTCCCATTGGGAGAAGGGCTGGGGATGAGGGAGAACGGGATGACCATGGCTTACTCACAATCAAAAATTCATAACGCTTACATCCTCGCCAAAGAACGCTATGCCGCTCTCGGTGTGGATACAGAACAGGCAATGGCACGACTCGAAAAAGTTTCCATCAGCCTGCACTGCTGGCAGGGTGACGATGTGCGCGGCTTCGAAAACCCTGGCGGAGAACTAACGGGCGGTATCGCGGCGACGGGCAATTACCCTGGCAGGGCGCGCACCGCCGACGAACTCCGCCAGGACCTTGACGTGGTCTATAGTCTCCTGCCCGGGTCGCATCGTTTGAATTTGCACGCCATCTACCTCGAAGCGGATTCAAAAGTCGAGCGCAACAAGATCGAGCCGAAACATTTTTCCGCGTGGAGGGATTGGGCGAAGGCGAACGGTCACGGCATTGACTTCAACCCAACCTGTTTCTCACATCCCCTCGCGGCAGATGGTTTCACGCTTGCTCATCGTGACAAAGCGGTTCGTGAGTTTTGGATCGAGCACTGCATTGCGTCTCGCAAAATTGGGGATTACTTCGGAAAGGAATTGGGGACTCCCGCCGTGACCAACATCTGGATTCCCGATGGATACAAGGACACGCCTGCGGATCGCATCACACCCCGACGCCTGCTTCTCGAATCCCTGGACTTGATCCTCGCTGAAAAATTGCCCCACAACCTTGACGCCGTCGAACCCAAATTGTTCGGTCTCGGCTCGGAAAGTTATGTGGTCGGCTCGATGGAGTTCTACTCCGCGTATGCCCTCACCCGAAAGATCTTACTGACGCTGGATTCAGGTCACTTCCATCCGACAGAATCAATCGCAGATAAGATTTCTTCGCTCCTGATTTTTCATGACCAATTGCTTCTGCACATTAGCCGCGGCGTGCGCTGGGACAGCGATCACGTCGTCACGTTCAACGATGACACACAAGCCATTGCCAACGAAATTGTCCGCAATGACGCCCTCGAACGGATCCACATCGGCTTGGATTATTTCGATGCCAGTATCAACCGCATCGCCGCATGGACAATCGGCGCGCGCAATACACTCAAGGCGCTGCTGGTAGCCTTGCTTGAACCGAGACAGCTGCTCACGCAACATGAACTCGGTGGCGACTTCTCCAACCGCCTGGCGCTGCAGGAAGAAATGAAGTCCATGCCGTTCGGCGCAGTGTGGGACTATTACTGTGAAACCAAGGACGCCCCTGTTGGCATGGATTTTGTGAGCGTTATCAAGGATTACGAGAAGCAGGAACTTGTCAAGCGCTAATTACAAGACTTCCGAAGTCTGTGAGACTTCGGAAGTCTCATAGTTGAGAACCCCAAACGGTCTTATCCCATCAGTCACAAGTTAAGCACTTAAAAAAACTGTCAAGAAAGACAAATCCAGGCAGTTTTGGATTTATTCAATACAGACAACATCGCCTTAATTTCCACTTCTGTAAACGGGACAACCTCTCGTTTCTCAGGTTTAGGTGCGACCACTTTGCGAATAATGTGTTCACTTACCACATCCTGGGATACGGCCCATGTCCATAACGACGAGAGGGCAATGTACTGGTTGAGCAGGGATTTATTCGATAATCCATCCTGTCCGGCCAAAAATTCCTGGATGACACGCGGCCTGGCGACTTTTAGCTCGAAATCCCTCAAATGAATACCGAACGGGACATGGACGGTATTTTTTGCCCACCCATGTCACCACAGGTGGGCAATTTCAGTGCGCTGGGAGGGACTTGAACCCTCACGCCTTGCGGCACATGGCCCTCAACCATGCCTGTCTGCCAATTCCAGCACCAGCGCGGGCAGGTCGTATTATAATCGGCTTCACTGGACTGTCAACCCAAACCAATTCCTCGGGAGGAAACATGACTCGAATCGTAGTGGACGCCATGGGCAGCGACGAATTCCCCGTGCCCGATGTGACCGGCGCGGTGATGGCCGCCCGCGACTATGGCGTGGAAATCATCCTGGTCGGCGACGAAGCGCAGATCGGACCCGTGCTGGCCGCGCAAAACCCGGGCAGTTTACCCGTCCGGATCGTCCACGCGCCCGAAATGCTGACGATGGAAGACAAAGGCATGAAGCTGGTGCTCAAGGCCCGCCGCCCAAACTCGCAGAACTCGATGGCCGTCGGCATAGACCTGGTCAAGAACGGCGAAGCGGATGCCTTCGTCACCGCCGGGAACACCGGGGCAGCCAGCGTCACGGCTTACTTCCGGCTGGGGACCCTGCCCGGGGTGGACCGGCCAGGCCTGGCTCCCGTCTTCCCGACTGCCGCCGGTTCGTGCGTGGTGATTGACGTGGGAGCCAATCCCGATTGCAAACCCGAGAACCTGCTCCAGTTCGCCGTGATGGGCAGCGTCTACGCCGAGAAAGTGCGCGGGGTCAAGGCTCCGAAGGTCGGGTTGGTGTCCAACGGCGAGGAGGAAGGCAAGGGCAACGAACTCGTCAAGGCGACCGTCCCGCTGCTCAAGGCCTCCGGGCTGAATTACTTCGGCAACGTGGAGGGCAAGGAAGTCATCGGCGGCAAGGTGGACGTGGCCGTGCTGGACGGCTTCACCGGCAACGTCATGCTCAAGGCCTCCGAAGCGGTCGCCAAGATGCTGGTGGACAAGATCCGCGAAACCATCAAGAGCGGTAATCTGGCAACCAAAATTGGCGGACTGCTGGTCAAGCCTGCGCTGGGGAGCATCAAAAAACTGCTCGACCCCAGCGAACACGGCGCGGCCCCGCTACTCGGTGTCAATGGATTGGTCTTCATCGGTCACGGGCGCTCGGACGCGATTGCCATCAAGAGCGCCGTCCGGGTGGCGAAGGACGCGGTCGAAGCCGGGGTACTGGAGGCCATCGAAACCGCCATCGAAGAAAGCTTGAAAGAATCTCTCACGATTACCGAAAGCACCACAGCCTAAAGGAAATTCATGAATATCATTCGGAACGAAAAGCTCATCAAACGCAACGCCCGGATCGGGGGGATCGCCAACTTGTTGGGGTTCGGGATCATGATCGCCGGATTCCTGTACGCCTGGCAAGGCAACCAGACCACCGAAGTCGGCATCTGGCTCTGGGTGGCCCTGCTGGTCGGATTCGCTGCCGCCCAGATCGGGATCTACTTCACCAACCGCTTCGGGCGCAAACCCCGCCTGGACGAGCAGCTCGACCAGAGCCTCAAGGGGCTGGGCGGGGACTTTACGCTTTATCATTACACATCTCCCGTACCCCACCTGCTGGTGGGACCTGCCGGAGTCTGGGTGCTGCTGCCCTTTTACCAGGTGGGGACGTTCTCCTTCGTCAAAAACCGCTGGAGGCAACGGAGCACCGGCTTCCTGCACTCGTACATGCGCATCTTCGGCCAGGAAAGCATCGGCCGCCCCGAGATCGAAGCCGGGGCCGAGGTCGAATCCGTCCTCCGCAAATTCAAGAAAATTGACCTGGATGCGGAATGGCCCGAAGTAAAAGCCGCCCTGGTCTTCCTCTCCGAACGGGCCGAGGTCGAACCCGGCGATTCGCCCATCCCGGCCATGCTGTCCAAAAAACTGAAAGACTTTCTCCGCAAGCAGGCCAAAGACACGCCGCTGCCCAAAACACAGATCGAGAAAATAAATACCGCGTTGGCGTAAAAGGATCAGCGATTCAGCGAATCAGCGAGTCAGCGCTTCCAAAGTTGACTCGCTGATTCGTTGACTCGCTGAATCGTATGGTACACTTGTTCTACTAACCGTCATCAATTACTAATCCCCATTTACCAATTACCAGTCCCCCATGACCTCTCTTATAACCCTCGACATCGAAACCACCGGCCTCAGCGCCGAACGTGACGCCATCATCGAGATCGGCGCAGTCCGCTTCAACGACCGCCGGGTCGAAGCCGAGTTCAGCACGCTGGTCAACCCCGGGCGCGCCATCCCCGAATTCATCAGCGACCTGACCGGCATCAGCAGCGAAATGGTCCGCAACGCCCCCCGCCTGGCTGACGTGCTCCATGAACTCCAGGATTTCGTCGGCGACGCCCCGCTCATCGGCCATAACGTCCGCTTCGACCTGGGATTCTTCGAGCGTTACAACCTCTTCCCCTTCAACGACATCATTGACACTTACGAGCTGGCTTCGGTGCTTATGCCCGCCGCCAGCCGTTACAACCTGGGCGCTCTCGGCCAGCAGTTGGGCATCCTCATGCCCGCCACCCACCGCGCCCTCGACGACGCCCGCGTCACCCAGGCGGCCTTCATGCGCCTGTACGAATTGGCCTATAACCTGCCATTGGATTTGATCGCCGAAATTGTCCGTTTGGGGGAACCTTTGGATTGGGACGCCAACTGGGTCTTCCAGAGCGTGATGCGCAGCCGATATAAGGAGGGAATCCCCGAACCGGGCAGCGGGGCGCGGACCCTCGGCCTGCATCCCGCTTCGGATAACGGCCGCCAGCCCCCGCCCGTCAAGCTCGTGGAGGACCGTCCCATCCCCGTAAACCAGGACGAAGCCGCCTCCATCCTGGAATACGGCGGCGCGTTCTCCCATTATTTCGAAGCCTTCGAGCAGCGCCCCGAACAGGTGGAAATGCTGCGAGCCGTCACCGACGCCCTTTCGGTCGGCTATCACGCCATGATCGAGGCCGGGACCGGGGTCGGCAAATCCTTCGCCTACCTCGTGCCGGCCGCCCTGTTCGCCTCCCGGAACAACACCCGCGTGGTCGTGTCCACCAACACCATTAACCTGCAAGACCAGCTCATCAAGAAAGACATCCCCGACCTGCGCGCCGCCACCAACCTGGACGTGCGCGCCGCGGTGCTCAAGGGCCGCAGCAACTACCTCTGCCCCCGCCGCCTCGAGCACGTCCGCAAGCACGGCCCGCAAAACAAGGACGAAATGCGGGTGCTGACCAAAGTGCTGATCTGGCTGCTCACGAACCAGAGCGGCGACCGAAACGAGATCAACCTCACGGGTCCGATCGAGCGCCAGGTCTGGAACCGTATGTCTGCCGAGGACGACGCCTGCACCAATGAGACCTGCGTCAAACGCACGGGCGGGGCGTGTCCCTTTTACAAAGCGCGCCAGGCCGCCCAGTCGGCCCACATCCTGGTCGTCAACCACGCCCTGCTCCTGGCAGACGTGGCCGTTGGCAGCCGCGTCCTGCCCGAATACCAGTACCTGATCGTGGACGAGGCCCACCACCTCGAATCGGCCACCACCTCCGCCCTGTCCTTCCGCCTGACCGAAAGCGACGTCGAACGCCTGATGCGCGAGGCCGGCGGCGTCACTTCCGGCGTGCTGGGACGGCTGCTGGCCGAGACTTCCGAATCGCTCCGGCCTTCGGAACAGGCCCTGTTGAGCCAGAAAGTTAAGCGCGCCAGCGACCTGGCTTTCAGGATGCAGTCCCAGGCGCACGAGTTCTTCTATCTCACCGGGCAATTCGCCGCGCTCCTGCGCGAAGGCCAGCCGCCGAGCAACTACGCCTACCAGGAACGCATCCAGCCCTCCACCCGCACCCTCCCCGGCTGGGACGAGGTCGAGGCCGCCTGGGCCATCGTGGACGAAACCGCCAAACTGTTGCTCAATGCCATCGAGGAACTCTACAAAACCGCCGCCGACCTGTACGCCAACGGCCTGGAGACCCTCGAAGACCTGATCGCCGACCTGGCGAACTTCCACCGCCGGCTGACCGAGGCCGAGGGTAATGTTTCGGCCCTGATCAGCGACCCGTTGAAGGGCATGGTCTACTGGGTCGAGATCCAGCCCAACAACGACAAACTCTCCCTCAACGCCGCCCCGCTGCACGTGGGGGCTTTGATCCAGAAATATTTGTGGCACGAGAAGAACAGCATCATCCTCACCTCCGCTACCCTGACCACCCAGAACGGATTCGAGTACGTCCGCAACGCCTTGAGCGCCGAAGAAGCCGAGGAACTGATGCTCGGCTCACCCTTCGACTACGAAGGCTCGACCCTGCTCTACATCCCCAACGACATCCCCGAACCCAACGCCAACGGCTACCAGCCGGTGATGGACCGCTCGATCGTCCAGTTGGCGATGGCCACCGGCGGACGGATGCTGGTGCTGTTCACATCTTACGCCCAGCTCAAACGCACCTCGAAAGCGATCACCGGACCCCTGGCCCGCGAGGAGATCACGGTCTTCGGACAGGGCGAAGGCGCTTCGCCCAACACCCTGCTCGAATCGTTCCGGGAAACCGACCGGTCCGTACTGCTGGGGACGCGTTCCTTCTGGGAGGGTGTGGACATCCCCGGCCAGGCCCTCTCCGCCCTGGTCATCACCAAGCTGCCCTTCGACGTCCCCTCCGACCCGTTGATTGCCGCCCGCTCCGAACTTTACGAGGACGCCTTCAGCGAGTACTACCTGCCCGAGGCCATCCTCAAATTCCGCCAGGGGTTCGGACGCCTGATCCGCACCCAGTACGACCGCGGCGTGGTCACCATCCTCGACAAGCGCGTCATGACCAAAGCCTACGGGCGCGCCTTCCTGGAGTCATTGCCACAGTGTACTTCCCGCTCCGGTCCGCTGGCAAACCTGCCAAAACTGGCCGCCCAATGGTTGAATATGTGAGCAACAAAAACGGGTTTCAAGACGAAACCCGTTTTTGTTGGTATTTACGATCCGGTTATTCTTTGTCTTTCACCACGTGCATCGCTGTCGGACGTTCGCTCTCCGAATAATCGGACAACATGATCAGCGCATTCGTGACCGTCCCGCCCGCGTTCCGCCAGCGGTGGCGCAACTGGGCGGCAAACAACAGGCTGTCCCCCGGGTCCAGAATATAAAACTGATTTTCAACCTGGTATTCCAGTTGCCCTCTGAGGCAAAAGACGAACTCATGCCCGGAATGGGCCATGTGGTGCGGGCCGCTGCTCGCGCCGCTTTCCAGCGTCAACACGAACGGTTCGACCCTCCCCACAAACTGCTCCCCACCCAAACCTTCCCAGACCCCGCGCGTAAACGGAACGTGAGCGCGGCTATCCGATTTAATGAAAACCACCTGCTCTTTTTCGGGCACACCGCTAAAAAAGGCTGTGATGGGGATTTCGAGCGCGTCTGCCAGCTTATACAACGTACTGACCGAGGGAGAAGTCTTGCCACGCTCGATCATACTTAGCGCATTGGCCGATAATCCGCTCAGCGTGGCCAGCCGACGCATCGAAATCCCATGTTCCTCGCGCAACTGGCGCAAGCGCTTGCCTACATCAACTGATACTGCTTCTCGATCAAACATGGCGCCTCCTGCAATTGTGAT
Organism: Chloroflexota bacterium; assembly: GCA_049324115.1. Classification (GTDB taxonomy): domain Bacteria; phylum Chloroflexota; class Anaerolineae; order Anaerolineales; family Villigracilaceae; genus UBA5796. The sequence continues at coordinate 38,277 of JBMOMN010000019.1, read as the reverse complement.
TAATCGTACCACAAAATCGCACAATTGTTATCCGATTTCATGGGCAATTGTATCAAATCTTGTTCGACATAACCATTTTATTTTACGACATCTTTGGTCGTATTTACCACATTACATTTTTCAGGTTTTATTGTGACAAACTGCACTATCTAAAAACATCGGCTGAATGTAAAGTATGTACACATGCGAATATGTTGATACAAGTAAGGTGAAAAATGGCAACAACTCTACGCGAAGAAATCAATCAATTACATGCCCACATTTGCAACGGCTTGGCGGACCCGATCCGAATCCTGATCCTTTACTCCCTCAGCGAGCAGGGTTGCAGCGTCAGCGAACTGACCGAGCGGATCAATCTCCCCCAGCCTACCGTGTCCAGGCATCTAAAAATCCTCCGCGAGCGCGGTCTTGTTACCAGCCAACGCGAAGGACAGTTCATCCATTACCGGTTAGCCGATAAACGGATCGTGGATGCGCTCGACCTGCTCCGCTCGGTAATGGCTGACAACCTGAAAGACCGGGCCATGCTCGCAAATTCAATATCTATTGAGTAACCCAAAGGAGACCAGATGAAAACCTTCCTCATCCTCGGCGCCGGGACCGGCGGAACCATGGTAGCCAACAAAATGGCTGAAGCCCTCGATCCGCAAGAATGGCGCATCATCATCGTTGACAAAGACGAAAACCATTATTACCAACCGGGTTTCCTGTTCATCCCGTTCGGGATTTACTCCCCGGCTGACGTGGTCAAACCCAAACGGAACTTCCTGCCACCGATGGTCGAAGTGATATTCTCAGACATCGAGCTGATCGAACCCGATCAAAACAGGGTCAAACTGACCAATAAGAAGACCCTGAACTACGACTATCTCGTCATTGCCACCGGGAGCCACGTCCACCCGGAGCAAACGGAAGGCATGGTGGACAGCGGCGGCTGGCGCAAGAATATCTTCGACTTCTACACCCTCGACGGCGCGGCGGCCTTGGCCCGTCACCTGAAATTCTGGAAGGGCGGGAAGATCGTCCTGAACGTAACCGAAATGCCGATCAAATGCCCGGTCGCGCCGCTCGAGTTCCTCTTCCTGGCCGACTGGTTCTTCCACGAACGCGGCATCCGCGACAAAGTGGACATCACCTTCGCCACGCCCCTGCCCGGCGCGTTCACCAAACCGCGTGCCTCCTCCATCCTGGGCGGGATGCTCGAAGAGAAAGGCATCCAGCTCGAACCTGAGTTCATGATCATGGAAGTGGACAACGCCAAACAGGTCATCCGCTCCTACGACGAGCGCGAAATCGTCTACGACCTGCTGGTCACCATCCCAACCAACATGGGCGCGGACCTGATCAAGAATTCCGGAATGGGCGACTCACTCAACTTCGTCCCGGTCAACAAGAATACGATGCAGAGCGAAAAATGGGATAACGTCTGGCTGATCGGCGACGCCAGCACCGCCCCCGCATCCAAAGCCGGATCGGTGGCCCACTTCATGCTCGACGTGGTGATCGAGAATATCCTGCGCCACATGGAAGGCCTGGAACCGCTGCCCAAGTTCGACGGTCACGCCAACTGCTTCATCGAGTCCGGCTTCGAAAAAGGCGTGCTGATCGACTTCAACTACGAGGTCGAGCCGCTGCCCGGCATGTTCCCCCTGCCCGGTTTCGGCCCCTTCTCGCTGCTCAAGGAATCCCCTGCCAACCACTGGGGCAAGATGATGTTCCGCTGGATCTACTGGAACGTGCTGCTCAAAGGCGGCGAAATGCCCTTCGAGTCGCAAATGTCGATGGCCGGCAAGTGGAAATAGGAGCCGCGATGGACCAGGACCTTGCTCTCCTCAACCAAAAAGTGGACTACCTGATCGGGCAGCTCGAATCCCAGCGCCAGCAGCAGGAAGGCATGAACGAGCTGATGCACGACGCCATCCCGGTCGTCAACCACATGATCAAGCTCTCGATTGATGAACTCGCCGAAGTCGGCAACGATTTCGAACTCGGCGACCTGCTCTTCCTGCTCAAACGCGTCCTGCGCGACACCCACATGCTGGTCGGCCTGCTCGACCAACTCGAATCCATGTCCGAGCTGGCCGAAGAAGGCCAGAAAATGGGTAAACGCATCTTTCACCAAGTGACGATGGAACTGGACCGGCTCGAGCGGGAGGGCTACTTCGGGTTCGCCCGCGCCGGCTGGAGCGTCGCGGAACGAGCCGTGAAGGAGTTCAAAGCCGAAGATCTGGAATCGGCCGGGGACCGCCTGATCCAGGCCCTTAAGGAAGAACCTCCCACAAAAATTTCGTTTTTTATCCTGCTCAAGACCATGACCGATCCCAAAGTCCGGCGCGGTCTGTATCGCTCGCTCAATTTGCTCAAGGCAATCGGTGACTAAAAATCACATCACAAAATCACAAGGAGATTTTAATATGGCTACTGAAATCGCAACTGTCACGTTCAACGACGAAGGCTTCATGACCAACCCCAATGAATGGACCCCGGAAATCGCGGTCGACATCGCCAAATCCGAAGGCATCGAAACCCTGACCGATGCACACTGGAAGATCGTGGATTTTTGTCGCAAGACCGGCGAATCCACCGGCAACGCCCCCACCCTGCGCCAGATCACCGACGGGACGGGCATCAGCACCAAGGAACTGTTCGCCCTGTTCCCCAAGGGGCCAGCCAAAAAGGTTGCCAGGATTTCCGGCCTGGGCAAGCCTGAGGGTTGTGTCTAACCCCGCCTTAACCCGGACCTTTAACCTGTACCCGATATAAGGAGAAAATCTCATGGCTGAAGAAAAGAACCGCCACATCGCCTTCATCTGCTCCAAAGGCGACCTCGACATGGCTTATCCCGCCCTGATCATGGGCTGGGCTGCCCTCGGCAACGGCATCGACGTGACCATCTTTTTCACCTTCTGGGGCCTCGACCTGGTCACCAAGAAGCGCGTGGACAAGCTGGAGGTCGCCCCCGTCGCCAATACCAGCTTCAAAATGAGCCTGATGGGCCTGCCGACCAGCAACCTGGGCATCCCCAACATCATGGGCATCATCCCTGGCATGACCGCATTTGCCACCTGGTTCATGAAATGGAAAATGAAAAAACTGGGTGTACCGCCCGTGCGCGAATACCTGGAAATGCTCTCTGATGCCGGGGCTAAAATGTACGGCTGCAAAATGACCGTAGATATGTTCGGCTTGAAACCGGAGGATTTCCTGCCCTGTGTCGAAAAGGTCGTCACTGCCGGCGATTTCATGGACATGACCGAAGGCGCGCAGATCGTCTTCATCTAGATTCAAAAATCTCGAACCTCAAACACACCCCGGCCGTTTGCGGGGTGTGTTTTGTTTTCCGCGAATTCCCAAAATCCGGGCAATTCGCGTTCGGTAGATTACAAGACAATTTAGACCAAATCACTGTAAATATGCCAAATTGCATGACATATTTGTGACATTTCGCACATACCGAGGTGGGGCGAGAGTGTTATTATTTTCACAAATAGATATATTCACTTATGCGTATATATCAATCTTATGACCAACCTCACCCAAGAAGTCACCCAGCTCCACGCCGATATTTGTTCAGCTTTGGCCGATCCGAGACGGATCTTGCTTTTATATGCCCTGGCCGAGAAACCCTTCACAGTCAACGACCTGGCCAAATACCTGGAAATCAGCCAGCCGGTCACCTCCCGGCACCTCAAAATCCTGCGCGAACGCGGCCTGGTCAACGCCACGCGGGACGGCGTCAATGTGGAATACAGCCTGAACGACCATCGCTTGATTGATGCGCTGGACCTTTTGCGCGACGTGTTACGCGACCGAATTGCCCATCGCGCCAATTTGATCGTAGAACTCAAATAACCCCACATCCCAAATCCAAGGAAGCATTATGAAAAATCGAAAAAATCTCTGGATCATCGGACTGCTTGGCATATTGCTGGTAATCGTCACCCCGCTGGCAGTTTTTTGGCCGCGCACGGCCCAGGCGGCAGATGATCCCTGGGCGTTCGTGCCCCAGCACCCCATCCACACCGACCACAGCAACATCGTCCAGGGGCCGGGGGAGGAAGGCCAATTCGAGACCCCGCAGCAGGTTACGAAGGCCTGCCTGGAATGTCACGAAGACTCTGCCGACGAAGTGATGCACACCACCCACTGGACCTGGGAAAGCCAGCCTTTCGACGTCCCCTGGCGTGACGAGCCGGTCACCATCGGCAAGGCCAACCAGATCAACAACTTCTGCATCAGCGCCCAGGGCAACCAGAAATCCTGCACCAGTTGCCACGTCGGCTACGGCTGGCAGGAGACCGAACCCTACAATTTCACCGCTTCCGAAAATGTGGACTGCCTTGTCTGCCACGCCCAGGCAGGCTACTTCAAAGGCAGCTACGGCAATCCCGGTGAAGGCGTGGACCTGCTCGCCGCAGCCAGGAGCGTCGCCAGCCCGACCCGCGAAAACTGCGGCAACTGCCACTTCGACGGCGGCGGCGGCAACGGCGTCAAGCACGGCGACCTGGACGAAACCTTGAAATACCCCACAGAGCAGCTCGATATCCACATGGGTGGACTCGACTTCATCTGCACTGACTGCCATACCACCGAAGCCCACGCCGTCAAAGGCCGGCTTGTCGCGGACAATTACCAGATCGCTCCTGCCGAACAAGTCGCCTGCACCGACTGCCATATCGAAACGCCCCACGACGACGAGCGGATCAACATCCACACCGCTTCCGTGGCCTGCCAGACCTGCCACATCCCCGAATTTGCCATCAAAGACCCGACCAAGATGACCTGGGACTGGTCCACCGCCGGGCAGGACATCGGCGACGATCATTACACCTACCTGAAGATCAAAGGCGATTTCGTCTACGAAAAGGATGTTATCCCAACCTACACCTGGTTCAACGGCAACCTGGATTACCGCTACCTCCTCGGCGACAAGATTGATCCGTCCCAGCCAACTATGATCAACCTGCCGTCCGGGAGCATCGAAGACGCCAACGCCAAGATCTTCCCGTTCAAAGTCCACGTTGCCAAACAACCTTATGATGTGCTCAATAATTATCTCCTGGCCCCCATCACCTCCGGCACAGACGGCTACTGGACCAACTTCGACTGGGACCAGGCCTTCCAACTCGCTGTCCCGATCACCGGTTTGCAGTACAGCGGCCAATACGGGTTTGCCGAGACCTGGATGTACTGGCCCATCACCCACATGGTCCAGCCCAAGGAAAACGCCCTGCAATGCGACGCCTGTCACAGCGATAACGGCCGTTTCGACTGGCAAGCCCTCGGCTACCCTGGCGATCCCATCGAATGGGGCGGGCGGTTCGACAACAAATAAAGGCCACCAAGGAATCTTCCATGCGCACACGAAAAAACCTTATTGCAAAACTCCTTATCAGCGGCAGCCTTTTGACTCTGTTGGCCGCGAGCGCCCTCGGCATCCAGAGCGCCTCGGCAGGCGAGGCCGCCGGTCCCGTCGAAGAAATTTCGCCCCTGCACCCGACCTTTGCCCTGCTCGACGAAAACGGCGTCAACGTGCTCGAAAGCGGGGAGCCGGTCTCGACCATGCAGACCTGCGGCCAATGCCACGACGCCGGATTCATTACCTCCCACTCCTTCCATTCCGACCTGGGACTGTCCGAGATCACCGCAGCCGGCGAGACCCAGAGCGGCCGCGCCTGGGACACCGGTCCCGGTTTCTTCGGCAAATGGAACCCGCTCACCTACCGCTATCTCAGCCTTGCGGGTGACGAGCGCCTCGACCTGGGCACCCCCGAATGGCTGATGACCTACGGCGCGGACATCGTCGGCGGCGGACCGGCCGTCAGCAACCGGGAGGGCAGGCCCCTCTCCGGTCTCGCTCCGTCCCGGACCAACCCCGAGACGAGCCTGGTCAACGAAACGGGGAACCTCGAGGCCTGGAGCTGGTCCCAATCCGGCACGATGGAGATGGACTGCTTCCTCTGCCACCTGCCCCAACCGAACAACGCCGCCCGCACGGCGGCCATCCAGGCCGGGGACTTCCGCGACGCCAGCACCGCCACCCTGGCCGGCTCCGGGCTGGTCGAGCAGACCGCCGAGGGCTGGGCCTGGAACGCCGAGGCCTTCGGTGAAAACGGCGAGCTTAAACCCGAATTCGTCACCATCCAAGACCCGGCCAACGAAAACTGCGCCCAGTGCCACGAAATGGCCCACTCCGGCAGCGACCCGCTGGTCATCACCGAGATGACCTGGCAGACCGCCACCACCGGGCAGGTCATCTCGTCCCAGCGCATTTCGGCCTCCGGCATGAACCTGGCTGACAAGGCTGCCGCCACCCGTTCGTGGGATGTGCATGCCGAGCGCCAGTTGAACTGCGTGGACTGCCACTTCTCGCTCAACAACCCGGTGCATTACACCACCGACCCAGAGAACAGCCCCAGCCACCTCATCTACGACCCGCGCCGCCTCGATTTTGGCGCATATCTTGAGCGCCCCAGCCACAATTTTGCCCGGGGCCAGAGCGCCGAAGACACGGTGGCTCCCGAACTTAAAGGCACCATGCGCCGCTGCGAGTCTTGCCACGATGCCAGCGGGCACGCCAGTTGGCTGCCCTACCTCGACCGGCACGTGGCCGTTTTAGCCTGCGAGACCTGCCACATCCCGCAGCTCTACGCCCCCGCCATCCAGAGCAACGACTGGACGGTCATCACCCTCGATAGCCAGGCCAACCTGGCCTACCGCGGCATCGAACTTGACGACGCAGGCGTCGAACTCGCCAGCACCGGCGGAGCCGTTCCGCCCACCGTCACAAATCTCGTCACCGGCTACCAGCCGGTCCTGCTCCAGCGCCAAAATGTGGATGGGGAAACGCTGCTCGCTCCGTACAACCTGGTCACTTCGTTCTATTGGGTTTACGACGACGCCAACGATAATACCCGCCCGGTGCGCCTGCTGGACCTGGAAGCTGCGTGGCTCGAAAACGGCGGTTACGCCCCCGAGGTTTTGTCCGCTTTCGACGCCAACAGCGACGGCTTCCTCAGCGACAGCGAACTCGTGCTCGACACACCCGCCAAGCAGGCCCTCATCGCCGACCGCCTCCAGGCTTTGGGGCTGAACAACGTCCGCATCGCCGGCGAAGTGCAGCCGTACAGCATCAACCACAACGTCACCAACAGCGACTTCGCCGTCAGCGACTGCCAGACCTGCCACGGCAAAGACTCCCGCCTGACCCAATCCATCCAACTGACGGATCAGGCCCCGGCGGGCGTCACCCCGCAATTCGTCAAAGATACCAACGTCACCATCAGCGGCGAGATCGTCCAGGATGAAAACGGCGGCCTGGTTTACCGGCCTGTCCCCCGGAACGACAGCGTTTACATCTTCGGCAACAGCCGGGTCAACTGGATTGACTGGTTCGGCGCGATGGCCTTCCTCGGTACGCTGGTCGGCGTCGGCGGGCACGGCACGCTGCGTTACATCTCGTCCCTGCGCAAACCCAAACGGGAAGCGAAAGTCAGGAAAGTCTACATGTACGAAGCCTACGAGCGCTTCTGGCACTGGCTCCAGACCTTCTCGATCGTCTTCCTGCTCTTCACCGGCCTCATCATCCACCGGCCGGACATCTTCGGGGCGTTCAGCTTCCGCTACATGGTCACCATCCACAACGTGCTGGCGGCCATCCTGGCGGTCAACGCGGCCCTGTCCCTGTTCTGGCATTCGGTCAGCGGCGAGATCCAGCAATACGTCCCGCGCCCGCGCGGCTTCTTCGACGACGCCATCCTGCAAGCCAGGTACTACATCCGGGGCATCTTCAAGCACGAGCCTCACCCGTTCCAGAAGATGAGGGACCGCAAGCTCAACCCGCTCCAGCAGGCCACCTACTTCGGGCTGCTCAACGTCCTGCTACCGCTGCAAGGCATCACCGGCATCCTGATGTGGGGCGTGCAGCGCTGGCCCGAGATCTCGAACCTGTTCGGCGGCCTGCCCGTGCTGGCCCCCATCCACAGCCTGTTCGCCTGGTTGTTCGGCGCTTTCATCGTCGGCCACGTTTACCTGACCACCACCGGCGCGACCCCGCTCGAAGGCATCAACGCCATGGTCACCGGCTGGGAAGAAATCGAGGAACACGAAGAACACGCCGGGGAAACATCCGGCGAAGAGACCCAGGAAAATTAATCTTCTCTCCCCTGTCTTATATCAGGAGATCAAAAAATGACGACAATGGCTCCATCCAAACCCAAACCAAACTTTTTCAAGCGCCCGACCAGGGATTACATCAACCCCTACCTGGGCGGATTCCTGCTCGGCCTGGTCTTGTTCGCGGCCTTCTTCCTGACCGGCAACGGCCTGGGCGCCTCGGGCGGACTGAACCGCTTCATCGTCTTCTTCGAAGACCTGGTCGCCCCCGGTCACGTGGACACCACTCCCTACCTGCTCAAGATGGCCGGCGGCGACCTGAACCCGCTGGACGACTGGGTGGTGATGATCGTGATCGGCGCCGGCCTGGGCGGATTCGTCTCCGGCTGGTTGAACGGACGCCTGAAATTCGAGACCAACAAAGGCCCGAACATTTCCAACCGGACCCGCTGGCTGGTCGCGTTCCTCGGCGGAACGGTCATGGGCTACGGCGCTCGCATGGCGCGCGGCTGCACTTCGGGGCTGGCGCTTTCGGGCGGGGCAGTGCTCTCGGTCGGCGCGTGGGCTTTCATGTTCTCGGTCTTCGGCGGCGCGTACGCCCTGGCCTATTTCGTCCGCAAACTTTGGAACTGACCGGAGGCTGGCATGTACCCATTTCCCCTTTCCGCTTTCCAGACCGTCAGCGCCGACAACCCGTGGACTTACGTGGTCTTTCTGGCTATCGGCTTCGGCTTCGGTTACGTGCTCGAAATCTCCGGGTTCGGCAACTCGAAAAAACTGGCCGCCCAGTTCTACTTCAAGGAACTGACCGTGCTCAAGGTCATGTTCGGGGCGATCATCACCGCCATGGTGCTGCTCTTCCTCATGATCGGCCTGGGCTTCGTGGATTACAACGCGGTCTACGTCAATACGACCTACCTGTGGCCGATGATCCTCGGCGGTTTTATCATGGGCATCGGCTTCATCCTGGGCGGATTTTGCCCCGGCACCTCCCTCGTCTCGGCGGTGACTGGCAAAATTGACGGCATCATCTTCGTCCTGGGCGTGCTCTTCGGCATCTTCGCCTTCGGCGAGACCGAGAAATTCTATGATGTCTGGTGGCAGACCTCCGGCTACCTGGGTCGCTTCACCCTGATGGACTGGCTCGACCTGCCCGCCGGCGTGATCGTGACCATCATCGTGCTCATGGCCCTGTTCATGTTCTGGGGTTCCGAGCAACTGGAACGCATCATCGGCAAGCGCGACATCAGCAAAGAACCCAAACTCCGCTACGCCGGGGCGGCCGCGCTCGTGCTGCTGGCTGTCGGTGTGATCTTTATCGGCCAACCCGGCTCGGACGAAATGTACAACCGGGTCGTCATCAACCGCACCCTGGACCCGGTCGAGGAAGGTCTTGAACCGGAGAAAGTCCAACTCAGCGCCAGTCAGGTGCTCGCCGACCGCTACATCCAGATTTCGCCTGCTGAATTGTACGCCAGCATCTATGACAATTCGCTTAAAGTGGTCATGCTCGACGTCCGCAGCGAGGTGGACTACAACCTGTACCACATCCGCGGCGCGGAGCACATCGCCTTCGACGAACTGGCCGCCTACTCGAAGGACCTCATCGCCCACTACCTCCCCAACCGGGTCGTCGTCCTGATGAGCAACGGCGAGACCGACTCCACCCGGGCCTGGAAACTGCTGGTCGCCGGTGGTGTGAAGAACGTCTACATCCTCGAAGGCGGGATCAACAACTGGATCGCCTTCTTCGGGAAGGACGACCCGGCCATCCAGCCCGCCTCGCTCTCCGGGACGGACGAGACCCTCAAGTATGTCTTCCCCGTGGCCCTGGGCGACCAGCACCTCTCCTGCGACCCCGACCCGCAGGAATACGAAGAACTGGAATACGAACCCAAGATCCAGCTCGAACTGCGCCGGGACAAATCCGGCGGCGGCTGCGGCTAAGATCTGATACGGCTCCCACACACCCTGAAACGCTCCCGTTTCAGGGTGTGTTTTTTCCCAAAACCGGCTTGCGTTACTCAAGCGGCTGCTGTATACTGAAAGTGCGCTACACGAACCTTCATTTACCGCCCTGGGTATAATCGCCCGGAAAGATACAAGGGAGATTTCAGAATGTTGAATTCCTGTCTCGAAATCGCTACAATAAGTACAATCCTTTTTCTACGGAGGAAACATGGCTGAAAATTCGTGGGATTACCTTGTCAGAGCTTGGGTTGAATACTGGGGTAAACGGCGACCGTCTCAGCCAATCACATTCCCGGAAAATGAAATCGTGGTTCGGGGCAGCGGCTTCAGGGTTGGTGATTTTACCGGCGCAGTTTATCTCAACGTTGATCCAAATGTTTATATCGTTTTGACAACTTCTGATGGTAACTTGCTCCAAGTGCCAGGCGGGTACAACCGCCTCGAACCTGGTTTTTACTTGCGTCATTACGTAGACAAGCGCACCCGGACCATCACACTCCCGGAAGTAATAACTGCAACCACCCTGGACGGAGCCAAGGCCTCGATCACCCTGACCATCAGCTACGGCGCTACGGATCCGGTCAGGGCTATGAAACTGAGCCGTCCGGTTGAGACTTTGTTCACCTTCATCAAAATAGACGCAGGGGAATACATCAAAAAGCATACCCATGACCAAATTGTTAGCAACGAAAACGCGGCCGGTACAGAAAAAGACAACATCACACAATACATACTCCAGCAGCACAGCACTCACCACGCCGTGAACAGGGTCTTTGCCATTACCGACATTGACCCCCAACCTTGGGGGGACCAAAAGTTAATGGGCATCCGGCTCGAAGACCGCCAGAGCACGGCCAGGCTGGAACTCGATCACAAAATCCAGGGACTCGAACAGAAAATCGCCGAAAAAGAAGCAGAGATCAGGAAGATCAAAGCTCAAGCCGGCACGGATATCCAGAAAATCGAAGCCCAAACGAATGCAGAAATCCAGAAATTAAAAGCCGAGGCCGAGGCCACGATCGAAGCCCAACGCAACGAGCTCGAAAAACAACGCCGTGCATGGCAACATCAGCAGGAACTCGACATGAGCATCAGCCATGTTCTGGAAAAAATGTTGACGATCCCAGGCTATCACCCAAACAACCAGGAACTCACCCTGCTCTACAACCGCTTCAGCCAGAGCGCGATTGGCGTTCCTCTCACAGATGATTCCAAAGGCAAAAGTGCCGACGAAGTGACCGGGGCTGCCGATCCGCTCACCAAGACCTTGCTCACCCTGCTCCGGCGCAAACCCGACGCGTAAAATGGTTACTCCCTGGCTTAGAACCGAGTTCCAGAAAGAACCCACCGGCCCCGACGGCCAGCCCCTGCCGCCGCTCTGGCACGCCTCCTTCGCCTGCAAGGTCAAACTCCGCCCGGGCGAAGAATGGCTGAAGATGAAATGGGGATTCAACGCCAGCCTTCTGATCGAGGAGGCCCTCGACCGGGCGCGGCTGTTCGTCGAATCCCAGTATTCCACCGACCCGGAGCTGAACCGCCGGGCCGGGGACTACCGCACCCTGGCCCTCCGTTGCCGGGTCAAACCGGACGAGGGGCTTGCCCTCGCCATCATGGGTAAAGTCTGCGCCGGGAGCGAATCCGAAGCCCGGAAAAAAGCCCGGGATTACTGCCGGGAAATCTGCTCGGTCTTCCCCCAGGATTTCGTGACCGTCCCCGCAGAATCCCCTGAAGAATACCGGGATTACGCCTGTGACGACATCCTGCAGCCCGGCGCCAACGTCGCCCAGGTCAAGCGCTTCGAAAAACGCCTGGCCGCCAGCGACGGGGTGCAGTACGTCCACGGGCTGTGGCAAACCAGCGCCCGCTCTCACGAACAAGTCTGGCGCGCCCTGGCCGGGCTGGATTATCCGGCCATGTTTTCGATCACCATGCGCCCAATCGCCATCTTTCCCTTCGAGCAGCAGATTTTCGAAACATCCAAAAAGCCGATCGAAAGCCCGGGGTACGACGGGTGGAAATTCCCAATCACCTACCAGGACTGGATCGAGGCATTCGTCAACAAACGCACCGCACCCCTGAAAAGGTTTTTCTACCTTCAAATCCATTTTGCCAGCCCCAGCGAAATTGACGAAAACATCCTGAGGGATATCGGGACAGCCTTCACCAGGGAGGCAGCGGGCCAGCCTGCCCCGGGGTTCAAGGCGCTCCACCCCGCGCCGGAGCGCACGGGATTGTGGGCCGACTGTCTCATCCGCCTGGACCTGACCCCGCCGGAGAGCGAGTACGCGCCCCATCACCTCAGCGACATCGCGGACCTGGACGAGGCCGCGGCAGTATTCCGTTATCCCTACCCCAACCCGGATACCGGACTGCCCGGCGTAACGTTCGAAACGGTCCAGGTAGCCCATCCCAAAGGTCCTGACAGCCAGGACCCAAACCAGCCGGACCAGGCACGGGCATTATGACCCAGAATATTCCACGCCAGACCGTCCAAATCAAAGTGACCAAGCACCTGCCTTTGGGGCTTTTCGTGGAATTGGAGAACGGCCGGCACGGGATCGTCCGTTTCCGGGAAACCTCCTGGGACGCCGAAAAAGTTCGGAACTGGCGCGACCACTTCCCCGTCGGGTGGCGAGGCGAGGCGACGCCCATCGCAGCCAGGAAAGGCCAGTTCCGTGAATTCAGCCTGCGGATGGCCGTCAGGGATCCCTGGGAAGATTTCGCGGAAGAAGCCAGCAAAGACGAGATTTTCGACGGGATCGTTGCCGGGGTGGTCAGCTTTGGGGTATTCATCGAAATTGACGAGGGGATCACCGGGCTGCTGCACAAATCCCAATTGCCGGGTTCGGTAAAGGCTTCCCCGCTCGACCTGTTCTGGCCGGGCGACCACGTGCGGGTCCGGGTCAAGGCTATCGAAAATGAAGAGCGGAAGATCAGCCTCGCCCTGGCCCCGGCCCAGGCCCCCAATCCCGACAACCACGATACAACCGTCCAGATCCGCCCCACCTCCCGGCTCGAAGGCGACGGCATTCTGGAGGCCTTCACCGATTCCAACGGTTCCAAGAACCACATCCTGCTGGTCGAGGACGAACCGTCGCAGGCGGAGGCTGTGCGGAACTGGCTGCAAAGGATCGGCCAAAGCGTGGATGTGGCGGAAACCGCTGAAAAGGCCCTCGATCACCTCGAAGGCTCGCAACCGGACCTGGCGCTGATTGATGTCTGCCTGCCTGGTATCCAGGGGAACGAACTGGCGCGGGTGATCTTCGAAAAATGGCCGCAGGTACGGGTGATCGTTACCACCGACTGGGCCAAGGCCGACGCCATGATGGAGGAAATAGACGCCCTGCAAAACCTGGGCGCGGAACTGCTGATCAAACCGATCATGCCCGCCGACCTGATCTGGGTCCTGCGTCGGGGCCTTTCCCAGGAGGCGGAGGCCCCGGTCGAACTCAGCGAAGTCAAACCGGTTGCCAGGATCATTTCCGATGCCCCGACCTTCAAGCCGACGAGTTCGGTCCGCGAGCTTCTGTCCCGCTGCCGGAAATACCTGGAGTTCGACGGGGCGATCCTTTTTGCGCTCGACCCCAACCACCGCACGGTGGCAATCGCCGATCAATCCGGGGAGATTTACTGCGACAAAACCGCCACGGCCTCCCTGGTTTTCAGCCCCGTCCGGGACGTGGCCGAAAGCAAAAAAGCCGTGATCGCCGGCGCAATATCCGAATCGGAACGCAATAAATTCAAGTACCTGCTCGAATTCTGCCCGGAGCTGACCGCCTGCCTGGCCGTACCCATCCAGGCAAATTTGCAATTGGAATACGCCCTGTTCCTGGTCCACAAACGCCACAAACAGATCACGCCTGAACAGAAAGTTTATGCGGATGGGACCGCCCTGGCGCTGGGGGCATTGCTGGAGCAGGAATTTTTCGACGAGAAATCCTCCCACATCCAGAGAACCACACTGATCGGCCACATCTCGCGCTCCCTGGTGCATGAGATCAACAATTTGATCGGCCCGCTTTCCGCTTATGTCGGCAATCTTGTTGCCAATCTCAAGAAAATAGAACTCGACCCTGCCCCGATGGTTGCAAAGGAAATGATCAACCGGTTGCTCGTGAAGGAAGTGAACGAAATTCAAACAAATGTAAACCGGATTTCAAACAGCAGCCGCATGTTCAACCATATCGTGGCCCAGCGGAAGAACGAAGTCCTGCGGGTGGATGAGATCATCTCCGAGACGATTGGCCTGCTCCGGGACTTGAGCGACCGCGCCAAAGTCAAAATGTTTTTCACCCAACCTGAAAAATTGGACGTGATCCGCAACCAGGGGGCGGTCATCGAACAGGTGCTGCTCAACGTGATGCTCAATGCCATCCAGCAGATCGAAGAATTCCGCCAGAAGACCGGTGGCTGGATCCATATTCGGACCGAAACGTTGGTGGGCACTTCCCATAAGAGCATCTTCCGAGTCTCCATCGAAGACAACGGCCCCGGCATCCACGCCAACCTGTGGGAGAAAATCTTCGAGGCCGGATACACCACCCGGGCCGACGGCAGCGGGATCGGGCTTTACCTGTCCAAAAAGCTGATCGAGGAGCTGGGCGGCAAAATCTACGTGAGCGACAGCTTTATCTTGAGCGGGACGACCTTCGTCATCGAAATCCCATATACCTTGTAAGGGGTTGTTATGTGCCGTGTACTGATCCTGGACGACGACATTCACGTTGCAAACTCGATCAAGAGCATCCTCGAAAGCGAAAGCAGGTTCACGCCCGAGGTCTGCCTGCGGCTGGAAGATGCGCTCCAAAAAGCGCAGGCCGCCGGTCAGCGGGGCAAACCATTCGAAATCCTTTTGATTGACATGCGCCTGAGGGACGAAAAAGACGGCATCCAGGCCATGCTCGAATTGCAGAAGCTCAACCCGGAGGCAGAGGCCATCATCTTCACCGGCTTCGAGGATCCCGAAGACGGCATCCTGGCTTACAAAGCCGGGGCATTGCGTTATATGACCAAGCCCATCCAGCGGGAGGAACTGCTGTTCGTCGTCAACGCCCTCGTCCAGAAACGCCAGCAGGAGGTCGAGCAACGCTGGCAAAAAATATTCATCGAGATGACTGAGAGCGCCCTTCACGAAAAGGACTTCTCCAGGGTCGCCAGGATCGTCCTGAAACATTCCATAAAACTTGGATTTGCGCGAGCGCACCTGTTCTGGGTCCCGAGGCGGGAAGACGCCTCACCGCAGAGGGATTCCCTGCTCGGGATCGGTTGCAAGGGACAGGGCTGCCTTTCCAAATTTTCAGGGCAGATGTTCAGGATGGCAGATCTGGGGTCGCTTGCGGCGCACCTGAAATCGCATGACGTATCCCTGGTCCAGCCATCCGAAACGGACGGCATCTTCCGGCTCTTCGGCGAACTCACACCACCCATCGCCGCCTGGGTGGTCCTGCCGCTCTGGAGCCGGGACGAACTGCTTGGCTGTCTCACCCTCGACTACGGGACCCTGGAGCGCGGCCCGAGGCCCTTCGAACTTGACCTGCTCAACTTTTTTGCCCGCCAGGTCTCGGTCGTCCTGGAAAACTCCAGCCTGCACGGGAGCGCTGAACGCACTCTCAAGGAAACCGAGATCATCGGGGAGATCGGGCGGCAGGTCAGCGCCAGCGCCGCGACCCAGGACCTGTCCCAATTGCTCGAAAGGATCCGCAAGCAGCTGGGAGACCTGCTGGATGTATCCAACTTTTCCATTTTCCTGTACAACGAAGAAAAAAACGAGTTGAATTTTGCCCTGCATTACGAAAACAACATCCCGAAAAAAGTACGGCCGCGGCAACCCGGGAACGGACTGGAGGAATACATGCTCCGCCAGGGGCGGGAAATTTACATCCCCGGGGACCTCTCCGGGTTCATCCGGGAGCACCGCCTGGACCTCGGCGGGCCGGCGCCCATCTGCTGGCTGGGCGCGCCCCTGCGGGTGAGCGAAAAGACCATCGGCGGCATCGTCATCAAGCGATACGTGGGGAAAAAATTCCCGGAACGGGACAAAAATATCCTGGCCGCGGCCGCCGACCAGGTTGCGGGCGCGATCCAGATCAGCAAGTATGCAGCCGAGGAAGCCGAAGACGCCCGGAGGGTCCAGTTGCTGAACCGGGCCAGCGTCGAAATGCTGCGGATCGCCCAGAAGGACGAGAACGAATTCTGGCTGACCGTCCTGACCCTTGCCACGGCCGAATTCGGGCTGGGATTCAACCGCGCCCTGTTGTTCCTCATCCGGGACAACCACCGCATCCTGAAAGGCCAGGCCGGTATCGGCACCGAGGAGCGGGAGGAAGCCGTCCGGGATTGGAAGCGGGACCGGAAGCGGAACTACGATTTCGACGCGTTCCTCAAAACCCTCGGCACGAAACGGATGCGCCTGACGCCGTTCCACACGAAGGCCGGGGAGGTGGAAATCCCGCTCGATAACGGCAATGATGCCATCAATTCCGTTTTCGACGGGCAGGTCAAAACCGTCGGCGAAGGTGAATTGGCCGAGGCGATCCCGCGCCAGATCCTGGAAGCGTTTTCCCTGTCGGCCTGCGCCGTAATGCCGCTGCGTGCCGGCAACAAGGCCCTGGGCATGGTCATCGTGGACAACAAACACAACCGCCAGCCGCTGACCGACAAATCCCTGAGCCGCTTGCAGACCCTTCTCGATAACGCCGGGCTGGTTTGGGAGATCATCCGGCAGGGCAAAAAGAGCGAAGACTTGCTGGACGCGACTTACAAAATCACCGCCGGGGCGAGCTACCAGGTGCTGCGGGACACGATAACCCGTATCTGCCAGGCCGCCCGGCGCACCAGCGAAGCCGACTGGGCGATCATATATCCCATTACGGGAAGAACTCCCCACCAGCTCGAACTCGATCTGGACAACTTCGGCTACGACGGGAGATTGAATTCACCGGTCGAAACCCTGATCGCGACCCAGCCCCGGGTTGGGGGCATTTCAATGAGAGTGATTAAACGGGGCACGCTGGTCGTCCAAGATGTGGACAAGGATGACAAAAGCATCGGGAAACTGCGCTTGTCCGAGCACCATTTTGTCAAGGAGGAGGGCGTCAAGGCGCTGATCGGTGTGGCCGTGCGCGACCCGTTCAACAACGAATCGCTCGGCATTCTCTACCTCGACTATCGCAAACCGAGGGAGTTCAATGAAACGGCCATCCACCACGCAAAATCCTTTGCCAGCCTGGCGGCCATCGCCATCGCCAACACCCGCCGCCTGGACGAAAACCGCCAGCGCGCCCGGCTGATGACCGCCCTGGAGACCTCCGAGACGGTCGGCGCGGACCTGGATTTGGAAAATATCCTGTCGAACGTCCTGTCCCAATTGCAGAACATTTTCCCGCACACGACCCTGTGCGTGCTGCTCTACGACAGGGATGACAATGCCCTGAAATTTGCCCCGGCAACCCTGAAATACTACTCGATCAGGAATCCCGAATACAAGAACCGCCAATCGTTTTCACTCGACAGGATCGAAAAAGGCTCGATTGCCTGTAAAGTCGCCCGGAAGGCTCTCTCGAGCAAAACCGTCGAACGTCACCACGCGCCGGATGTCGGCCAGGACCCGGAATATCTGGCGCTCAACCCCGGGACCCGATCGGAGTTATGCGTCAGCCTGATGAAAACCAACGGCGACCTGTTGGGAATCCTGGCCCTCGAACGCAGCCAGAGCGCCTTCGAAAGTGACGATATCGCCCTGGTCGAAACTGTCGCCCGGCAGCTCAGCCTGTCCATCGAGCGCGCCCAGGAAAAGGAGCGCCTGGTCTTTTTATCAACCATTGCGGCCATGACCGCCTGGGCCGCTGACCTGGCCCACGATGTCAACAACGAGGTCGGGCAGATCCGCAACCTGGCTTACCTGGTCAATGCTGTTGCTTCAGGGAACCCCAAAATACAGGAATACACCCGGCTGATAGACAAAAGCGCCCGGGTGCTCTCGGGGGTGGGTCCATGGAGCGACCGGACCAGGCACGCCGTCCCGCTCGACCCGGCCCTGACGACCTTTGTGACGGAACTGGTCGGGGACCGGGGCATATCCCTGGAATTGAGCCTGAACGCGCCGGGGATCTCGATCCGGGCCAACCCGCAAGAACTCAAGCGCGTCCTCCGCCATCTCGTCCGCAATGCCGCCCGAGCGATGAAAGATTCTGATACGAAGAAAATCCTGGTGACCACGCGGCCGGTCGAAGGCTCCCAGGTGGAAATCCTTTTCAGGGATTTTGGTCCAGGGGTGGATGATAAGGTCCGGGCGCGCATCTTCCAGGTCCAGGCCAGCACCAAGGAACAGGGCGGCGGGTATGGGCTGATCATTACCCGTCACCTGATCGAAACCATGGACGGCTCGATCAAACTGGCCGCGTCCAATCCCGGCGAAGGAGCGACATTCTCCATTACACTGCCCGTCATGGATGCGATCCGCGTTTCCGAGACGGATTGAAATCAAATTAAATTTGGATCGAAAGGAAAATCATGACCCTTGATTTCTCGGAAATCTTCTCCACCCCGCCCCGGATCCTGGTCGTGGACAACGATGCCGACACCACCAAAATCTACAAGGACCTGCTCGAACTATGGGGATTCCAGCCGGTCGCAGCCGAAGGCAGCGGACAGGCGCTTTTGCAGGATGCCAGGGAAAAAGCCCGCGTCCATCGCTGCCAGCTTGCCCTGGTGGACCTGCGCCTGATAGACGATTTCGACACCGACGACCAAAGCGGGTTGGAGCTTGCCCGCCAGATCAAGCCCACCGTTACCATAATTATCACCGGTTTCGCCTCTGTGCCGATAGCTGTGGAAAACATCCAGAACAGGAATGTAGCCGACTTCATCATCAAAGGCGGCCCGACCGAGGATATTTATGAAAAACTGAAAAGGGTAGCCATCAAGTATTGCGCCAGGGAGCGCGGCCTGCAGATCGGTCCGGCTGAGATCATCCTGCCTCTGGCTGAAACCATGTTCGAGGAGGCCGTCCCCGCCCCATGCCGCGACCAGTTGCTCGACATCCTGGCCCGGCTCTTTCCCGAAGCCCGGAGCATCCGGCTCGAAAAAATGAACCCCGCCAAGATCACGTCCGGGTTTGCCCAGGTGCCGCGGCCCCGTTCGGTGATCGTGAAAGTCTTCGAGGACGACTTGCAGCCCGTGATCCTCAAACTGGCGCGGGTCCGCAAGATCGAAACTGAGGTCGAGCGTTATAACAAACATATTCACAAACGGCTGGGCAGCCTGTCCGCGCCGGATTTCGAAAAATTCGAAACACTATGGGACATCGGCGGGATCAAATTTTCATACAGCGGCAATATCGAAGAAACTTTCGAACACTTCTACAAAAACCAGCCGCAAGGCGTCATCAACAAAACCCTCGAACGATTCTTCCACCACACCTGGGCCTCCCATTATGAAAAGGCGCGGCGAGTCGAAAAAATCCCGCTGCTCGACCTGTACTGCCAGGTCTGGGAGGAGGACTGGATCAAGCGCGTGGAAAATTTCCGGGCGCCGGACCCCGGGCAGGTGATGGGCGTCGAGCGCTGGCAACAGGCCGGGGCGTCCGACCCGATCGCCTGGTTCCGGCGTAATATCCTCGCCGATCCCGGCGAGGTCGGGCTCGTCTCCCAAACGTCCGTCGCCGTCACCCACGGGGACCTGCACGCCGCCAACCTGCTGATTGACGATAGTCACAACGCCTGGGTGATTGACTTCGAGCGCAGCGGCGAGGGCCACGCCCTGCAAGACTTTATCGAACTCGAATCGGACCTGATCAACCGGATGCTTTCTGTGAACGAGGGATTCCCGCAATATTTCCGCCTGTGCCTGGCCGTATCCGCGCCGAAGGAGATCGGCCACCTCGGCGATGGCTTCGACCGGGACAGTTCGGACATGTCGAAGCTCGTCCAGACCATCTCCAAGCTCCGCTCGCTGGCGCGCAAATGCACCGGCATCACCGAAGCGCGGCAGTACCTTGTCGGCCTGCTCTTCAATACCCTCTTTCGTGCTACAATCATCAAAGAAGACGCCAGTGAAAGCGAACTCAAAAGCCAGCACCGCGCCCTGATGCTCGCCAGCGTTATATGTCACCGCCTCGACCATTGGGACGAACCCTGGCCGCCCGAACAATGGAAAGATTTGTAACCCGAAACAGGATGGAAATCATGTCTGCAACTGCCCCAAATGTCTCAATGTCATACCGCCATGAAGTTGTGTCGAAACTTTTCGACTACATCCAAAGCACCGAATCCTTTTACATCGTCGGCGCACCCAGCATAGGCAAGACACGCCTGCTCGATTTCCTGGAAAAGCCTGGCGTGAAAGATTACTATCTCAAGGATAAATCTGCGCAGACCGCCATCGTGCGGGTTGATTTGAACCGGCTCGTGGCAACGAAAGATGAAATCTTCGACTTCTTCGAATTGATGCTCAGTTCGCTCCTGCTCGAATTCAGCAAACAAAAAACCGATGAAAAACCGGAGCTGAAACAGGACTTGGAACAAATGACGGGCATCGCCTCCCAGGTTATCCAGAGCCGTGACCCCCTCCTGGCGGTCAGGCTGCTCGAACTGGAAGTGATCAGGGTCTGCCAGATCCATGACTTTAAAATTTGCTTCTTCTTCGACGAGTTCGACGAGACCTACCGCAGCGCCCGCCGCGAAATCTTTGCCATCCTGCGCGCCATCCGGGACGCCAACAAGCCCTATCTTTGCTATGCCTTGTTCCTGCGAAACCTGCCGGTATTTTTGCGCAAAAAGAGCGACGTGGAAAGTTTTTACGAACTCATCTCCCGGAACCTGATCGGCATCGGCCCCTACTCCCGCGAAGATACCCTCGAAATCATCCGCCAGATCGCGGAGAGGCGCAGGCAAAACATCCAACCCGAAATACAAAACTGGATCGCAGCCACCAGCGGCGGGCACCCGGGACTTGTCCAGGCCCTTTTGAGCACGGTCATCGAAAACCCTGCCTCGAACAATCGCCTCGATGAGATCGAATGGTTCGCCCGACAGGAATCCGTCGCCGAGGAGTGCCGCAAGATCTGGGACGGCCTGACGGACGAGGAAAGAGCCGGACTGTCGGCCTTCGTCCGGGGAAGCACCGACCTGCCCCAGCCAACGCTCAAAATCCTGCACGCCAAGGGCCTGCTCACACGCCACGCCAACACCTGCTTCAGCCCCCTGTTCGAGCTGTTTATCAAGGACCTCTGAAAATCCCGCTGAATTTCGATTGACTTCGGCCTGCTTACAATACAGAATAATAGTATCAATTTAGTCGTAATTCCAGGAGAAGCCAATGGATATTGTGATTTCGCAACAGCAGGGACGCGTCCCGGTTTCGGTTTTGCGCCTGACCGGCGAGGTCAATTCATCCACCTACGAACGGCTCGAAAAAACAGCCAGGGAGATCATAGACGGCGGCGCGCAATACATCCTTCTGGATCTGACGGATTTGAACTTCCTGAGCAGTGCCGGGCTGCGCACCATCCACAACCTTTTCAACGAACTGCGCTTCAGGTCGCCGAACGGCAACGACGGCGACATCAAAAAGGGGCTGGCCGACGGCACGTATAAGTCCCCGCATCTCAAACTCCTGAGACCTTCGGAGTCCGTGCTCGAAGTGCTCAAAATGACCGGCTACGATATGTTCATCGAAATCCATACGGACATGCAGGCAGCCATCAACTCGTTTTAGTGGGCAGCCGAAGTCAATACCGAAACAGGCGATCATCCGGGTCGCCTTTTTGGTTTCCGGCAGCCCCGTGATAAAATCACCAATATGTCCGATCTTTTCGACCATGCCATGCAAGAACGCATGAAATCCGAAGCGCCGCTGGCCGCCCGGATGCGCCCGCGCACCCTCGACGAATACATCGGCCAGGACCACATCATCGGCGAGGGCAAGTTGCTGCGCCGCGCCATCGAAGCTGACAAACTCTTCTCGTCCATCATCCTCTGGGGGCCGCCCGGCACCGGCAAGACCACCCTGGCCCAGATCATCGCCAACACCACCCGCAGCCACTTCGTCACCATCTCGGCTATCCTGGCCGGCAAAGCCGACCTGCGCGCCATCATTGACGAGGCCATCGAACGCCGCCGCCTTTACAACACTCGCACCCTCCTTTTCGTGGACGAAGTCCATCGCTGGAACAAGGCCCAACAGGACGCCCTCCTGCCCCACGTCGAGACCGGCGCGGTCACGCTGATCGGCGCGACTACCGAGAATCCCTATTTCGAGGTCATCGGTGCCCTCATCTCGCGCTCGCGCATCTTCCAACTGCGATGGCTGACCCAGGAGGAGACCGGCATCCTGATTGACCGCGCCCTGGCGGACGAGGCGCGCGGCTACGGGAGCAAGCGCATCGTCCTGGACCCGGAGGCCCGCGTCCATTTAACCGAAGTGGCCGGCGGCGACGCCCGTAACGCCCTCAACGCCCTCGAGCTGGCGGTCGAATCCACCCAGCCGGGCGCGGACGGGGTGATCCACGTCACGCTCGACGTGGCCCAGGAATCGATCCAGCGCCGGGCGGTGCTCTACGACAAGGACGGCGACGCCCACTACGATACCATCTCGGCCTTCATCAAATCCGTGCGCGGCTCCGACCCCGACGCAGCCCTCTACTGGCTGGCCAAGATGCTCTACGCCGGGGAAGACCCGCGCTTCATTTTACGGCGGTTGATCATCCTGGCGGGCGAAGACATCGGCCTGGCCGACCCGCTGGGACTCGTAGTAGCGGCTTCAGCCGCTTCTGCCTTCGACTTCATCGGCCTGCCGGAGGGCATCTACCCCATCGTCGAGGCCACCCTCTATCTCGCCACCGCGCCCAAATCGAACAGCGCCGGAGGATACTTCTCAGCCGTGGACCGGCTCGAGAAGGAGGGACAGGTCTCGGTCCCGCGCCACTTGCAGGATTCCAACCGGGACGCGGCCACCGGCCAGGGCAAGGGATACGCCTATCCGCACGAATCCGAAGGCCATTTCATCCCCCAGCAATACCTGCCCAAACGCCTGCTCGGCACGTACTTCTACCAGCCGTCGCAGGAAGGTTACGAGGCGCAGGTGACGGCCCGCCTGCAACTCTGGCGCGAGGCCCAGCGCGCCGCCCTGGAGATCGAGCGGTACGAAGACGTGCCCGCCTTGCCGCAAGACAAAATTGACGAGATCAAGCGCCGCACCCGGTGATTCGGCCGCGATCCATTGCTGGTATAATTTGTCCATACATTGCTGGCTGCCAACGCTCATCCATACGTTGGGCATGCCGCTTCGCAGTTACGCTCTGATTACTGCAACTACACGGTTCTTGTTACCGAAAAATTTATTGATCTGCCCGCCCTCTCGCTGATATCACTCGGCAATGCAGGCATGGCAATCAACCCCATTCAAGCCAAAGGAGGTTTACCATGGCTAAAATGCTTATTGGCGGCGCTATCGGCGAGTGCGTTCACGTTGCCGGGGTTTCGCGCTTCCTGCGCCTGGCCGAAAACGCAGGATGGAAGACCAGTTTCCTCGGACCGGCTGTTCCCATAGAAAAAATGCTTCAAACTGCACGCGAGGCCCGCGCCCGGGCAGGGCCGGGTGACGAGCTGCTCATCGGCGTCTCGTACCGCCTCACCCCCGAGACGGGTGAACGCCTGCTCGGTCAGTTCGCCGAGGAGGCCGCCGACTTGCACGAGGCAGGCGTGCGCTTCGTCTTCGGCGGCACGCCCCCGGTGGTGGATCGGATCAGGAAGATCAACTTCTTCGAGCGCAGCTTCGACGGGACCGAGCCGGTCGAGGAGGTGATCGCCTTCCTGCGCGGCCAGGCTGTGACGAACAACCCGGACGACTATCCCCAGACGACCGTCGAGCGCATCCGCTGGAAAGCGCCCTACCCCATCCTGCGCCACCACTTCGGCCTGCCGACCATGCAAGCCAGCCTCGAAGGCATCCGCCAGATCGCCGAGGCCCGCGTCCTGGATGTGGTCTCGCTCGGCATTGACCAGGACGCCCAGGCCAACTTCTTCCACCCCGAGCGCCAGGACCCGCGCCGCACCGGCGCCGGCGGCGTCCCGGTCCGCAGCCCGGAGGATTACCGGGCGCTCTTCGCCGCCAGCCGCACCGGAAACTTCCCGCTCGTGCGCACCTACTCCGGCACCGACGATTTCATCCGCCTGGCCGAAATGTACGTGGATACGATCAACATCGCCTGGTGCGCCATCCCGCTTTTCTGGTTCAACAAGATGGATGGGCGCGGCCCCTGGGACATGGATGGCTCGATCCGCGAGCACCAGAAAGTGATGGCCTGGTACGGCGAACGCGGCATCCCGGTCGAGTTGAACGAGCCGCACCACTGGGGCATGCGCGACGCCCCGGACGTGGTCTTCGTCGTTTCGGCTTATCTTTCGGCCTACAACGCCCGCGCCTTCGGGGTCAAGGACTACATCGCCCAACTGATGTTCAACAGCCCGTCCGAGCTTTCGGACAAGATGGACCTGGCGAAGATGCTGGCCGTCATCGAGATAATCCAGCCTCTCACGCAACACGCACCACGTTTCACGGTCTGGAAACAAACCCGCACCGGCCTGCTCAGTTACCCGGTCGAGGAAAATGCCGCACGGGCGCATTTATCCGCCAGCATCTACCTGCAAATGGCGCTCAGGCCGCACATCATCCACATCGTCGGGCACACCGAAGCGGACCACGCCGCCACCGGGCAGGACGTGATCGAGTCGGCCCGCATGGCCCGCCGCGCCATCGAGAATGCCATGGGCCAGCCCGACCTGACCGCCGACCCGGAGGTCCAGCGCCGCAAGGCGGAGTTGGTGGAAGAGGCCGGGGTGACGCTGGAGGCCATTCGAGCGGTAGCCGGCCCGGCCGTCCCGGACCCGCTCGTGGACCCCGCCACCCTGGCGAAAGCCGTCGCCCTCGGCATCCTCGACGCGCCGCAGTTACGCAATAATCTCTACGCGCAGGGGAAGATCGTCACCCGTATTGACGCTCGCGGGGCCAACCTGGCCGCCAATCCAGCCACAGGACAACCGCTGGGCGAAACCGAACGCCTGGCTGAATTCCTGAAATAATTTTTCCAAGGAGGATAAAATGTCCAAAGCACCACGCTATGCCGTCATCGGAGCCGGTCACGGGGGCAAATCCATGGCCGCGCACCTGGCCCTGATGGGATTCGAAGTAGGGCTGTTCAACCGCACTTTCGAACACATCGAAGCCATCGAAGCCCGCAAAGGGGTTGACCTGGAAAGTTACGACGGCTGGCCGCACGGGTTCGGCGAACTGCAATTGATCACGTCGGATTACCAGAAGATCATTGATTTTGCGGAAGTCATCATGGTAGTGGTGCCGTCCTCGGCCCACGCCGATATCGCCCGCCGGAGCGCTCCCTACCTCCGTGACGGGCAGATCGTCATCCTGCACCCCGGGCGGACCTGCGGCGCGCTGGAGTTCAACAAGGTCTACCGCGACAGCGGCGGGCGGGCCGACATTATCGTCTCCGAAGCCGAGACGTTCATCTACGCCAGCCGCTCCGACGGCCCGGCCCAGGCCCGCATCTTCCGCATCAAGGAAGCCGTGCCGCTGGCCGCCCTGCCCGCCAACCGCACTCCCGAAGTGCTCGAAGCCATCCACCCGGCTTACCCACAATACATTGACGGGATAGACGTGCTGCACACCGGCCTGAACAACATGGGCGCCATCTTCCATCCGGCCATCTCGATCCTGAACGCAGGCTGGATCGAAGCCACCCACGGCAACTTCGAATTCTACATTGACGGGGTATCCCGCTCGGTGGCGCGGGTGCTCGAAGTGCTCGACCGGGAACGGGTCACGGTGGCCTCGGCCCTGGGTATCCGCGCCCGCACCTCGCTGGAATGGCTCAAGCTGGCCTACGACGCCACCGGCGAAGACCTGCACGAAGCCATCCACAACCAGCCGGGGTATTACGGCATCAAGGCCCCCAGCACCCTCAACCACCGCTACATCTTCGAGGACGTGCCGATGAGCCTGGTGCCGATCGCGGCCCTCGGCACCCGCTACGGCGTCTCGGTGCGCGGCATGGACAGCATGATCCGCATGGCCAACTTCATCCACCGCACCGACTACTGGCGGCGCGGCCGTACCCTCGAAAAACTCGGCCTGAGCGATTTCAGCGTCAGCGAACTGACCCGTTTTGTCAAGGAAGGTGTCTCGTATTCTGATAAAATGACGGTCTGATGGACATCCTGCCCCAAGCCTCCGCCGGTTTCGACTGGTTTGCCTGGGTGATCCTGCCGGTGCTGATCTGCCTGGCGCGCATCATAGACGTCAGCCTGGGCACCATGCGGATCATCTTC
This sequence comes from Chloroflexota bacterium, assembly GCA_049324115.1. Classification (GTDB taxonomy): domain Bacteria; phylum Chloroflexota; class Anaerolineae; order Anaerolineales; family Villigracilaceae; genus UBA5796. The sequence continues at coordinate 11,848 of JBMOMN010000019.1, read as the reverse complement.
ACCTCACGCGGACTGCGCCACCTGGCTCCCCTGCTCGGCTTCATCGAAGTTTTCATCTGGATCGTCGCCACCTCGCAACTGGTCAAGCACGCCCAGAACGTGGCCGCTTACCTGGGGTACGCGGCCGGGTTCGCAGCCGGCAACTACGTGGGCATGTACCTCGAAAACCGGCTGGCCCTCGGCACGGTCACGCTGCGGGCCATCATCCGCCGCGACCCGGCGGAGCTGATCGAGCGCCTGCACCAGGCCAATTTCGGCATCACCACCGTGGACGGCCAGGGCAGCACCGGCGAAGTCAAGCTCATCTACACCACCATCAAACGCCGCGACCTGCCCGTCGTGACGGCTATCTTCCACGAAACCCTGCCGGGAGCGTTCCTGTCCATCGAGGAAGTCCGCTCGACCGAACAAGGGGTCTTCCCTGCGGTCTCGAAAAACCTGGCCCAAAACTTCACCAAAAAGAAATGAACCATGCCCCTGTTGCTGCTCATCCGTCATGGCGAAAATGACTACGTGAAGACGACCAAAATGGCGGGACGCCTGCCCGGGGTCCACCTGAACGGACGCGGACTCGATCAGGCGCAGGCGCTGGCCGGGACCCTCGGCCGGGTCCCGTTGAAAGCGATCTATGCCAGCCCCCTGGAGCGCGCCGTCGAAACCGCCGCTCCCCTGGCCGAGGCTTGCCACCTGGAGGTCCAACACATCCCCGACCTGGTTGACACCGACGTCGGCAGATGGCAGGGACGCTCCTGGAAGGCGCTCGCCAGGCTCAAAGCCTGGAAGATCGTCCAGGGGGCGCCGTCCCGTTTCACCTTCCCGGAGGGCGAATCCTTCGTCCAGTGCCAAACGCGGGTCGTCACCGCCCTCGACCGGATCGCCGCGGCTCACAGACCCAAACACATCCTCGCGGTCGTCTTCCACGCCGACCCGATCAAACTGGCCGTGACCCACTACCTCGGCCTGCCGCTGGACAACTTCCAACGGCTGGCGGTGGACACCGGCTCGGTGACGGCCCTCTACCTGTCCGAGACGGGGGCAAGATTGCTGTGGCTCAACCGCAGGCCGCCGTTCGACTTCCCCCTGCCGGAGAAGAAAAGGAAGAAACCGGAATCCTGATCGGGCCAACCTGATCCCGCCGAAACCCGGTGGGATTTTCTCATCCCAACCCCAAATACCAGCACAACATTACTTCTTCCCTCACGTGCGGGATGGCGGCGTAGCCGTAGCGATGGATGAGGCCCAGTTCGCAGCCCATCTTTTGGTAGAAGCGGCAGGCGCGGACGTTGACGTTCTGGGTCTCGACCTTCAACTGCGTACAGCCGCGCTCGCGGGACCATTGGCCTGCGTGCTCGAAAAGGGCCTTCCCCACGCCCCGGCCGCGCCACTCCGGGCGGACGCGGATGTCCCATAAAACGGCCAGGTCCGGGCGACCTTCGAGCATGTGGATGCCGCCCGTGTCGAAGGCGACTGCCGCCGCGCCGACCAGTTCCACGTCCGAGTAAGCCAGGAAGAAGCCCCAGTTATCCACGTTGAATTGCTGGGGCCAGTCGGCGGGAGTCTCGTCGAGGTCGTAATCCTTGACGTATGGCTCGACCGGGAGCTCGCGCAGCAGGATGCCGCCCAATCCGCCGTTTACCGGTTCAGGCTGGAGGATGGAGGCCACCTCGAAGCGGATCGGGATGCGGGCGTACTCGCTCAAGCCGGACGGGGGGATGGAGGCGATTTGGAGAGACAAGACCTATTCCTTCCTGAAAAAAGACTTCGGAAGTCTGCTGGAAAAAATAGTGCGTCGCACCTTTCCTTTTGAGATTCTTCCACCGAAAAGAGTTTCTCGTTACGGGGTCTTTCCCAAAGATCAGGTGCGACGCACTCGCGCTCACTAAAAACTGATCACTGGATACTGATTACTCGTAACGGAGCGCTTCCACCGGTTCGAGCGATGCGGCCCGGTTGGCCGGGTAGATGCCGAAGAACAGCCCGACCGCGGCCGAGAAGAGCGTCGCCAGCAGGACCGCGTCCAGGCCGATGGAGGTGGCGAAGGGCGTGCCGGAATTGGCGGCAATGACTTCCACCAGGGTGGCGATGCCCCAGCCGACCAGGATTCCCACCAGCCCGCCGATCATGCTCAGCAGGGACGATTCGGTCAGGAACTGGATCAGGATGTCACGTTTGCGAGCGCCCAGAGCCTTGCGCAGGCCGATCTCCCGGGTCCGCTCGGTGACGGAGACCAGCATGATGTTCATGATCCCGATCCCGCCCACCAGGAGGGAAATGCCGGCGATCCCGCCCAGGAAGATGGTCAGCACGCCGGTGATGGTCTCGGCCGTCTGGACGAAATCCTCCTGCGAAAAGACGGTGAAATCGTCCGCGCCGATGGGGGTGCGGTGGCGGGCGCGCAGGATATCAGCGATCTCGTCCGCCGCCTGCGAGACCAGGTCCGCCGAGACAGCCTGGACGAAGATCACGTCCACCCGGTCCTGGGTGCTGCGGCGCAGCAGGCGGGTCTGGGCGGTGCTGAACGGGACCAGGACGACGTTGTCCTGGCTGCCCATCATCCCGCCGCCTTTCGATTCGAGCACGCCGATGACCCGGAAAGGCTGCCCCTCGATGCGGATGGTCTCGCCGGTGATCCCGTCGTGACGCCCGAAGAGGGTATCCGCCAGTTCGGGGCCGACCAGGGCGACCGAAGCCCGCCCGAGGATGTGTTCTTCGGTGATGTAATCGCCTTCGACCACGCTGTAATTACGCACGCTGAAATAAGCCGGGGTCACGCCGTCAATCGTGGCGCGGGCGGTCTCGCCGCCGTAAGAGATGGTCGCGCTGCCGTCCAGGACGGGCGCGACCGCCTCAACCGAGGGAGCCTGGAACGGGTCGGCGATGGCGTCGGCGTCGCCCAGGGTGAGCGGCTTGGGGTTGCGGATCGAATCGTCGCCGCCGCGAAAGACGAAGAGCAGGTTGGTGCCGATGCCGCTGATCGAGCCGGTGATCGTATCCTGCGCGCCGGTGCCGACCGCCAGCATGGCGATCACCGCCGCCACGCCGATGACGATTCCCAGGATGGTCAACCCGGAGCGCATCTTGTTGGCGGCCAGGCTTTCGAGGGCCTCGAGGATGGACTGCCACAGGTTCATGCGCCGTCCTCCACCAGCCCGTCAATCAGGCGGATCGTGCGCTGGGCCTGGGCGCCGATCTTCGGGTCGTGCGTGACCAGGATCAGGGTCGTGCCTTTGTCCCGGTTCAGGCCGAGCAGCAATTCCATAATTTCCTGGCCCACTTTCGAGTCGAGGTTGCCGGTGGGTTCGTCGGCCATGATGATAGCCGGGTCGTTGACCAGGGCGCGGGCGATCGCCACCCGCTGCTGCTGCCCGCCGGAGAGTTCGGTCGGGCGGTGCAGCATCCGGTCTCCCAGGCCGACCGCTTCGAGCGAGGCCCGCGCCCGGTCCTTGCGCCCGCTGGTCATCCCGGCGTAGCGCAGGGGCAGTTCCACGTTGGCGAGCGAGGTCTGGCGCGAGAGCAGGTTGAAACTCTGGAAGACGAAGCCCACCTTGCGGTTGCGGATGTCGGCCAACTGGTCGTCGTTCAGGCTTTGCACCACCTCCCCGTCCAGGACGTATTCGCCGTCCGTCGGGCGGTCGAGACAGCCGAGGATGTTCATCATTGTAGATTTGCCCGACCCCGACGGCCCCATGATGGCGACCACTTCGCCGCGCTTGATCTTGAGCGAGACCCCCCGCAAGGCGTGGACTTCGACCTCGCCCATTTTGTACACCTTGGTCAGGTTCTCGGCGGTAATAACCCAGTCGTCCATGGCGTTACCTTTGCATGAACGGAGGGCCGTCGTTGCCGAAGTTCTGGGGCGGATTGAGCACCACCTGATCGCCTTCTTCGAGGTTTTCCGAGGCGAGCACGCTCATCGTATCGGACGAAGAGCCGAGGCGGATCTCGACCTGTTCCAGGGTCCCGTCTTCGAGCAGCAGGTACACGACGCGTTTACCGTCAACCAGGCGCACGGCCCGGTTGGGGACCAGCAGCACGTCGTTGATCTCCCGGACGACGATATTGACCGCGGCGGTCATCCCCGGCTTGACCTGTTCGTCGGCGTCGGTCAGCTCGACCGTGACGGTGAAGTTGACCACGCCGCCCACGTTGCTGCCGACCTTGCCGACTTCGGCGATCACGCCGTGATACTTCTTGTCCAGGATGGCGTCGAAGCTCAGGCTGACCTCCTGCCCGACCTGGATGCTGTTGATGTCCACTTCGGAGATCTGCACGTCCACCAGCAGGCGGCTGAGATCGTCAATGCGGAAAGCCGTCACCCCCGCCCCGACCTGGTCGCCGGGCATGGGGTGGGCTTCCGAGATCGTGCCGGCGAAGGGCGCGGTCAGGCGGGCCATGTTCAGGGTCGCCTGGGCGGCCGCGATGCGGGCCTCGGCGGCGATGATGTCGGCCTGGCTGGGGCCGTCCTTGACCCGCTCCCAGGCGCGTCGGGCGTCGTCGAGTTGGGCTTCGGCCAGGGCCAGGTCGGCGTCGGCCTCGTCAATGCTCTCGACATCCGGCATGACTTCCACTTCCACCTTTTCGGGGATTTCGTAGGTCTTCCCGGCTATTTTTATCCTGCTCATCTTGATCTTTTCGACCGTGATCGGGCCGTTCAGGGAATCGCGGTAATTGAAAGCCTTGTCATATTTTTCCTGGGCCGCGCGCAGGGCAATGAAGGACTGGGCGGCCGGAGTCTTCGAAGCCAGCAGGTCTTCCAGGGCGGTCCGGGCGGTGGCCAGGTCGGCCTCGGCCAGGATGATGTTCTGGGAGAGGGAAGTCTTCTCCAGCGCGGCCAGCACGTCCCCGTCCGAGACCCGGTCGCCTACTTTAACGGAAACATCCTCAACGGTCCCGCTCGATTGCCAGACGATGACCGCTGTCTGGTTGGGGCGCACGGTCCCGGTCGCCCCAACCGTCGCCACCAGGTTCCCCGTCTCGATCTTTGCCGTTTGCCATTGGGCCGCGGCGCTGGCCGTGTTCGATTGTCGCAAATAGAAAAAAGCCGCCGCCGCAACTGCAAGCACCAGCAAGACAATCAACAAAGTCCGGTTTTTCCTTAAGAAGTTCATCAGCAAATCCTCCTGTTGGGATATCCAACGGCTCCCATTGTACTAGAAGGCACATCACCAACACAGACCGTGTGAACTGATTTTACAGGAATCTTACATACCTTATGAAACTGTAAAGCGCGGGGGTGATCGCGAGGTGATGAGTCGCCACAGATAAATGTGACTATTGTCGTCAGCTTTGATGACATAAGAGGCTTTGACCATCCGTTAAGATTGGGTATCATTTCTACACAGGCATGTTATCAGTAATTCCAGGAGGCCGTAATCCATGCAAGCCATTCCCAGTGATGCTCTCGCGATAGATCGCAAAGAACGGGCGAACAAACCCTTCCGCGACCTGACTTTGCGTCCCGCCGAGGAGCGCGTGTGCGATTTCGAAGACGTCGTGATCGAGTTCAGCGCCGAACGCGCCATGGTGGAGGCCTCGCGCTGCATCCATTGTCCCGATCCGGCCCCCTGTATGCTGGCTTGCCCCACCCATAACGACATCCCCTCGGCCATGTGGCTGATCGAGCAGGGTCGCTTCAAGGAAGCGGCGGAAATCTATCACAAGACTTCCTCCCTGCCGGAGATTTGCGGACGCGTCTGCCCGCACGAGAAGCTCTGCCAGGGGTCCTGCGTGCTCAACAAACACCACGAACCAGTGCTGACCGGGCAACTGGAAGTCTTCGCCCTGGAATGGGAACGCCGCAACGCCCCTTACACGATCAGGGTCGGCGAACCGACCGGGAAGAGGGTCGCCGTCATCGGCGCGGGACCGGCCGGCCTGGGCTGCGCCGAGGAGGTCCGCAAGGCCGGGCACGAAGTGACGATCTTCGATTCCAAGCCCTCGCCCGGCGGGCTGCTGGTCTACGGCATCCCGAACTTCAAACTGCCCAAAGGCTCCGTCTGGAACAAGTGGGAAGACCTGGAAAGCGCCGGGGTCAAGTTCGTCGGCAATACCTACATCGGCAAGGATAAAACCATTGACGGCCTGTTCGCCGAAGGCTTCGATGCGGTCTTCATCGGGGTCGGCACCGGCATTGATGCCACGATGGACATCCCCGGCGAAAACCTGCCGGGCGTCTACGAGGGGACGGACTTCCTGATCCGCGGCAACGTGGATTTCGACAGCCTGCCCGACGACAAGCGCGAACGCCCGCAGATCGGCAGCCGGGTGGTGGTTATCGGCGGCGGCGATACGGCCTCCGACTGCCTGCGCACCGCCCTGCGCCTGGGTTCCGAGGAAGTCACCTGTCTCTACCGTCGCACAGAAAAAGAAATGCCCGGCGGCTACAAAGACCGCAAGATGGCAAAGGACGAGGGCGCGAGATACCGCTTCCTGACCCAGCCGATCAAATTCATTGACGGCGAAGACGGCCGCCTGGCGGCGGTCGAGTGCATCGAAATGAAGCTCGGCGAACCGGACGCCAAAGGCCGCCGCCGCCCGGTCCCGGTCGAAGGCTCGAACTTCTCGGTCGCGGCCGATACGGCCATCAAGGCCCTGGGCTACTGGCCCGACCCGATCATCGGCAAGACCACCCCCGAACTGGAAACCGACAAGTGGGGCCAGATCAACCTCAAGGACCGGGACAAGGGCGCTACCACCCGCGAAGGCGTCTTCGCCGGCGGCGACTGCGTCACCGGGCCGGACCTGGTCGTGACGGCCATGGTGGCCGGGCGCAAAGCCGCCTGGGCCATCAACGAATACTTGAAGAACAAATAGGCTCGTTGGACAATTTCCCCTGTGAGGGCAGGATTATAGAGACCCGTTTCCTTGGGAGGAAACGGGTCTCGCCTTTAATACCTTACAAGTTAACTCCTTGCTTTTTGCCTGCACTGAGCCGCAGGCACACGTGTACAAGAATTTTAACCACGAAGGTCACGAAGGTTTTCCTTTGTGTTCCTTCGTGACCCTGATATGAAAAAAAGTACCGCAACATTCATGTTGCCTTCGGGGCGCAAGATAAATCTTACGGTACTGATTTCCATCCTTCGGGGTGAACGGAGTTCATGGATACTTTGTGGTTGAATCCTTTTGGGTTTCGGCTTGTCTGGGTTAGGAGAGTGTTTTGAAATTCGGATTCACCAGGTTACGGCATCGAGGTTTCCGAGTATAGACCGACCAGCTCGACCGCGTCTATCTCGTCCCACAGGCTGGCCTCCAGCATTGATTGGTCGAGGGTGATCCGCACGCCGATGACCAGGTAATCAGCCTGGACGATGAGGAACATCCGGTACGGGCACTCCTTGACGGAAGGCTTGCCGCTGTAGACCGGGTGGTACCCCCCGGCAAGATCAATCAACTCCACCTTCACGACCGCATCGGGGGCATAGGAGTGGTGGATGTAAACGGCCTGCGGATAAACCGCTTTTTCGTAGCGCAGTTCCAGCCAGTCGGCGGAGGTTTTGTCGAGGGAGGCCCAGGCAGAGCGCCTGTCGCCGCAACTGAGGGTGTTCGGCGCGCCGGTGGCCTGGCTGGCGCTCCAGTCCGTGTTGCCATGTTCCGAACTGGCAATCGCGGAGACGGCCCACTGGCGGACCGTCTCGCCGGGCAGCGAGGTGGCGGTGGGGGCCGGGGTGCGGGTCGGGACCGGGGTCGCGGTCATGGTGGGCGGGGGCGTGGAAGTGACGAACCCGTTGCGGGCGTATTCATCAAACTGGCAGGCCAGGGCAGCCAGGGCCAGCAAAGACGCAGCCCAAACCAGGCTCCTGCGGCGGTTCTTGGTTTTCATATTTCTCTCCTTAGGCATTTGGGAATGGGCGGCGAAAGCACCCGGCCCATATTTTCGCACAAAATCCGAATAATGCAAGCAGGACGAAGGTATCCTTTTGATTTATAATCTCCCCCATGCTCGAAAAAGCAGAAACCTGGGCCTGGCGGGTATTGTTGCTCGCATTCACCGCCCTCATCATCTCCACCAGCAACCCGTCCCAATTTACCGACCGCGAACGGGCACGCGCCTTTACCCGCACCGACGAATTCGACTTCGCCCGCTGGACGCTGGATGCCGTCTGGGTAAAGCTCCGGCAGGCCACCCTGAACAGCCCGCATTACTTCGACCGCGAAGCGCGCAAGGAAATGACGCTGGAATACTTCCGCCTGACCGACCAGATGATCCAGGTCGAGGACCAGGTCGCCCGCGTGTTCTCCGATCCGGGCGTGGCGGACCCGGTAACGGCTTCAGCTTCGCTGCGTGACCAGTGGGACAGGCTGTCCCGCCGCCGGGCGCAGATCCAGCCGCTGGTCGAGGCCGTGCTGGAGCAGCAGGTGGCTGAGGTGGCGGTCGAACTCGGTTTAACGGTGGCAGGCCAACCGGTCCCGCCCGTGCTGGCCCACATCACCCCCCTGCCGTACAACCTGGTCGTCTCGCCGCGCGACCGCATCCAGCAGGATTTCTCCATCTCCCTCAACCCCAACCTGACGGTTGACCAGCATGCCGCCATCGAAACAAAGGTGGACAGTACCCTGGACGTGTCCTCCCTGGTCGTCCCGGTGGGCGGGATCGGGTCTTACCCCACGATGGTGATGCGCACCGGCTGGATGCCCTGGGCCATCGAGACCTTTGCCCACGAGTGGATGCACAACTACCTGGAATGGCACCCACTGGGCATCCGGTACGGCGATACCCCCGAACTGCGGACGATGAACGAGACTACCGCTTCGATCTTCGGCAACGAGGTCAGCCGGATGATCGTGGAGCGGTTCTACCCGGAGCTGGCCGAACGCCCCAGGCCTCCGGTCCAGACGGTTGGATTGCCGGCCGTCAAACCCGACCCGGACGACATCCCCCGCCCGGTTTTCGATTTCCGGGCCGAGATGCACACCACCCGGCTGCGCGTGGACGAATTGCTGGCCGAAGGTAAAATCGAGGAGGCCGAAGCCTACATGGAAGCGCGGCGCATCATCTTCTGGAATCACGGTTACACGCTTCGCAAGTTGAACCAGGCCTACTTTGCCTTCCACGGCGCTTATGCCGATTCGCCCGGCGGTGCGGCCGGGGAAGACCCGGTCGGCCCGGCGGTGAGGGTGCTGCGCGAAAAAAGCACCGACCTGGGCGATTTCATCCGCCGCATGGCCTGGATGAAATCGTTCGAAGATTTGCAGGAAGAAATACAATCGTTTCCCTGACCCGGCTATAACTTATCCGAAAACGGCCTTTCGAGCCGTTCGGATGGAACCCAAACCACCTTTCAGGAACCCTTATGCGAAAAACCTTGTTTACCGTCTTGCTTCTGGCGTTGACGATCAGCGCCTGCGGCGCCCGGAATACCGCGACGACAGAACCGGCGCCCACCGGCGCCGCGCCGGCCGTCACCCCCGCGCCGGTGGACTACGCCGCCTCGTGCAACGCGGTCCAGAGCGAACCCACTCCCGGTCCCGACGAGCCTTCCCGCTTCCCGCGCGTGACCCAGGAGGACCACTTCATCGGCCCGGAAAACGCCGCCGTGACGTTGATCGTCTACAGCGATTTCCAGTGCCGGCCCTGTTCCGAAGTGGCCGAAATCCTGAAAAAGCTGCAGGAGGAATACCCGGATACGCTGAAGATCATTTACCGTTACTTCCCCCTGTTGACCATCAACGACAAGGCCGCCCTGGCCGCCCAGGGAGCGGAAGCCGCCGGCTTGCAGGGCAAGTTCTGGGAAATGCACGACGCCCTTTTCGATGACCTGATCGCCTGGGACGGCCTGACCCCGGAAGAATTCGAGACCTGGCTGGCCGATAAAGCCGCGGAACTCCAGCTCGACGAGGAAAAATTCCAGGCCGACCTGCACAGCAACGAAGTGGCGATCATCCCGCCCATGGCCTTCAACGAGGGATTGCTGATCGGGATGGCCAGCGCGCCCTTCATCCTGATCAACGGCCAGATCTACACCGGACCGGTCAATTTCACCGCCCTCAACAACGTGATCGGGGCGATTGCCCTGGGCGAACGCCAGTTCAAGACCTGCCCGGACGTGGTCATTGACCCCGGCAAGGAGTACATCGCCACCCTGCACACCAACAAAGGCGACATCGTCATCCAGCTTTACGCCGACAAGGCTCCGCTGGCAGTCAACAACTTCGTCTTCCTGGCCCGTGAAGGCTGGTACGACGACAACCCCTTCTACCGGGTCATCGCGGACTTCACCGCCCAGACCGGCGATCCCAGCGGGACGGGGATGGGCCTGCCGGGATACCTGTTCAACACCGAGATCGCCCCCGACCTGCGCTTCGACCGTCCGGGCATGGTGGCCATGGACAACATCGGCCCGAACACCAACGGCAGCCGCTTCTTCATCACCCTGGCCGAACTGCCCCAGATGGACGGCAGTTTCACCATCTTCGGCCAGGTGCTCGAAGGCATGGACGTGGTCGAGGCGCTCACCCTGCGCTTCCCCGAGGGAGGCGGCGAATTGCCGGAACCGGACCGCATCCTGGGCGTGACCATCGAGGAAAAGTAAGCCGGCTCACCGGCCCCAACAATTCCGCAAGCCGGAAATTCCTCGAAATGGCTTATAATCTGCGCCTGTTGCCTGGCAACCCTGCGCCACAACCCCGCCGGGGACTGAAAGCCTCCCGGCTATCCCTGCGAAGCCGCCTCAAGGCGGCTCGAACCCAATCAAAGAGAGTTCTATGGACCTGATCCGTTTCCTGTTCGACCTGTTCCTCCACCTCGATACCCACCTGGCCGAGATCATCTCCCAGTACGGGACCTGGACCTACGCCATCCTGTTCGGCGTGATCTTCATGGAGACCGGCTTCGTCGTGACTCCCTTCCTGCCCGGCGATTCGCTGCTCTTCGCCGCCGGGACCTTCGCCTCGCCGGTGATGAATTCGGCCCTGAACGTCTACCTGCTGGTCGGCCTGCTGACCCTGGCCGCCGTCCTGGGGGATACCGCCAACTACTGGATCGGCCACTTCCTCGGCGAAAAAGCCTACAACAGCCGCTGGATCAAGAAGGAGTATCTCGACCGCACCCACGCCTTCTTCGAGAAGCACGGCGGCAAGACCATCTTCCTGGCCCGCTTCGTGCCGATCATCCGCACCTTCGCGCCCTTCGTCGCCGGTGTGGGACGCATGTCTTACGGCTATTTCTTCTCGTACAACGTCGTCGGCGGGATCGTCTGGGTCCCGCTCTTCACCCTGTCCGGCTACTTCTTCGGAAATCTCGAATTCGTGAAAGAAAACTTTTCGCTGGTGATCCTGGCGATCATCTTCATCTCGCTCATCCCGGTCTTCGTGGAAGCGGTCAAGGCCAGGCAGGAGGGCAAGGCCAAAAAGATGGAAGGCGAGACGCCGTAAGGCGTCTCTTTTTTGCAACTTTTTCCACCCTTCGTCATCCAACTCACGGACAGGCATGTCCATCACCAAACCACACACCAGGAGCAAACTCCATGCCCATCTACGAATTCGATTGTAAGGAGTGCAACAACTCCTTCGAAGAACTGGTCTTCAGCGCCAGCCGGGTTGACGAAGTGACCTGCCCGAAATGCGGCGGCAAACAGGTCAGGAAGAAAATGTCCACTTTTGCCTCGAAGGTCGCCGGGGGCGGGTCGTCGTTCTCGCTGGGCAGTTCCGCCGCCTCGTGCAGCACCGGCAGCGTCTGAGGCACCTGATCCCCCGGCCGTGCGCCGGAAACCCAATTCTATTTTTCCTGCTTCTAACGGGATTTGTGGTTTTCGATTTGCACACACCCGGCTCTTGCGCAATTAGCGGGAAAGAACCTAAACACAAAGGGACACGAAGGCGCTCAAAGGGAAAACGCCTTGATTTGATG
>JBMOMN010000018.1:0-18645 GCA_049324115.1 Chloroflexota bacterium | reverse complement strand
AGATTTTCCTTCGTTGACTTGGTGTTCCTTCGTGTTTCAAAAGGTTTTCCCGTCAAAAACGGGAGGGCCACCTTTTAAAATCTCGGTGCTCTCAGTGCGCTCTGTGGTAAACGGGTTTCCACCCCACCTAATCCTGAAGCCATTTTTCTCTGTAATCTCGGTGTTCTCTGGTGAGATCTTTGAGCCTTTTTGTCCGTTCCTGAAGTTTATAGTTCCCAATGTGTCTGAAATAATGTGGGGGCATTGGTCAGGTATAATTCAGCCATGCCAGCCATCGTTCCTCTCGAACCCATCGAATACCTCGTCATCGGCCACCTGGCGCACGACCTCACCCCGGACGGCCCGCGCCTGGGCGGCACGGCTGCCTATGCGGCGCTGACGGCGCGTGCCCTGGGGCTGCGGGCCGGCGTCCTGACCGCTTTCGGGCCGGAGACCCCGCTCGAGGCGCTGGACGGCATCCCGGTCGCGGCGGTCCCCTCGGCGCGCAGTACGACTTTCGAGAACATCCAGACTGCGGACGGCCGCAGGCAGATTTTGCACCACAGCGCCTCGCCCCTCGACCTGGGCCTGGTCCCCGAGGCCTGGCGGCGGACTCCCATCCTGCACCTCGGCCCGATCGCCCAGGAGGTCGCGTCCGTGCTCCCGGCGGGGATCAGCCCCGTCTTGCTCGGCCTGACCCCCCAGGGCTGGATGCGCCGCTGGGACGCGGGCGGCCACGTCAGCCCGTGCGAATGGCCGGGAGCGGATGAAGCCGCCAGGCAGGCCGGCGCGGTCGTCATCAGCGTGGAGGATGTCGGGGGAGACGAAGAGCAGGTCGAAGTCCTGGCCCACGCCAGCCGGGTTTTGGCCGTCACCGAAGGCGCGGCGGGTTGCCGTCTCTATTGGAACGGCGACCTTCGCCGCTTCCGTGTCCCAAAGGTCCGGGAAATTGACCCGACCGGTTCGGGGGACATTTTCGCCGCCGCATTTTTCATCCGCCTGTACACCACCCGCGACCCCTGGGAGGCGGCCCGTTTTGCCAACCGGGTTGCGGCCATTTCTGTCACCCGTCCCGGCTTGCAGGGCATCCCCACGCCCGAAGAAGTGCAGGCCAGCCTGGTGGAGGTGCTCTAGCTCATGGGACGCGTTTATACCCTCGTCAACCAAAAGGGCGGGGTCGGCAAGACCACCACCGCCATCAACCTGGGAGCTTACCTGGCCCAGCTCGGCCAGCGGGTGCTGATCGTGGATATTGACCCGCAGGCCAACGCCACCTCCTGCCTGGGCGTGGACAAGCACACCGTCAAGGGCGGGAGTTACGAGGCCCTGCTGGGCCTGAGCCAGGCCTCGGGTCACATCCTGCGCAACCCGCGCCTGAACCTGTCGCTGCTGCCCTCGTCCCCCGCGCTGGCGGGAGCGGAGGTGGAACTGGTGGGCGAGGAGGGACGTGAGATGCGCCTGCGCCGCGCCCTCGAATCGCTGGTCGAGCGCTTCGATTACATCCTGGTGGATTGCCCGCCCTCACTCGGCCTGCTGACGGTCAACGGGCTGCTGGCGGCGCGGGACGGGGTGATCATCCCCGTGCAATGTGAGTACCTGGCCCTCGAAGGACTCGGCCAACTGACCCAGACCCTGCAACGCGTCCGGGCCGGGCTGTTCCCGGAGATGAAGATCAGCGGCGTGGTCTTGACCATGTTCGACGGCCGCACCAACCTGTCGAATGACGTGATCACCGAAGTCAACCGCCATTTCCCGGAGCAGGTTTTCAAATCGGTCATCCCGCGCAGCATCCGGCTGGCGGAAGCGCCCTCTTATGGATTGCCGATCTCGGCTTATGCGCCAGCTTCGAGCGGGGCGCAGGCTTACGAAGCCCTGGCCCGCGAGTTACTGGCGCGTGACGGTGTTCCAGCCGGGGCCGCGCTTGCGCAGGATTAGCGCCATCAATATTTTAGGAATGCGGTCTTTAAATAAAAATTTATCGGAGTGCGGACTTCAGTCCGCTAACCCGCAGGCTAAAGCCAGCACTTCATTTTGAGTCATTTCAAGTCGTTCAGGAGAACTCCATGCCACAAAGAAAAGGTCTCGGCCGCGGGCTGGATGCGCTCATCCCAGGCGATTTCCAGCCTGAGACTCCCGCCGGCCAGGGCGGCGTAAAGCAGGTCGGCGTGGACCGGATCGTCCCCAACCCGCGCCAGCCGCGGGTGGTGTTCGACGCGGCCGAATTGGCCGAACTGGCTGCTTCCATCCGCGAGCATGGCATCCTCCAGCCGCTGATCGTCTCCCCCGCATCGGACGGTAAATTCACCCTCGTCGCCGGGGAACGCCGCCTGCAGGCTGCCCGCCGGGCCGGGTTGAAGGAAGTCCCGGTCATCGAGCGCGAGACGACCGACATGGAACGCCTGCAACTGGCCCTGATCGAAAACGTCCAGCGCGCCGACCTGAACCCGCTCGAGGAAGCCGAAGCCTACAGGCAGTTGTCCGAGGAGTTCGGGCTATCCCACGAAATGATCGCCGCCCAGGTGGGCAAGAACCGCGTCACCGTGACCAATACCCTGCGCCTGCTCAACCTGACCGATAAAGTCAAGCAAGCCCTGGTCAAGGGGGCGCATCCCAAAGACGAGAACGCCGACCACGCTTTCCAGTTTTCCGCCGGTCACGCCCGCGCCCTGCTGGGACTGGTCTCCCCCGAGGCCCAGAACGCGGCGCTGGAAACCGTCCTGGGCCGGGAGCTTACCGTCCGCGAGACGGAGGAACTGGTGCGCAAGTTTGGCGGCGAAAAACCGGATAAACCCGTCAAAGCCGCCCTCGATCCCGAAATCGCCGACCTCGAGGAACGCCTGCGGGCCAGCCTGGGCACCAAAGCCACCCTGCGCCACGGCAGGAAGGGCGGCACGCTGACCCTGCATTATTACTCCGATGAGGAGTTGGAGTCATTATTGGGAAGGCTTTTGGATGAATAGGAAAATCTTGCTCTTGCGGAGGATTTCATGGACCTTCTAACTCACTTGAGCATTCAAGGATTTCGCTCCATCAGGGATTTGGATGATCTTGAATTAGGCCCACTTAACGTATTGATAGGGGCTAATGGCTCCGGGAAATCCAACTTCATTTCTTTTTTCAAGATGCTCAATTGGATGACGCCTTCATTGGGAAATTTGCAGTTTTATGTCGAAAAAATGGGAGGCGCAAATTCCCTGTTGCATGACGGCGCGTCCGTGACCCCGCAAATGAAAGCCAGCCTGGTCTTCAGGACAGATACCGGCACGAATGAGTATTCTTTTCGTTTGTCTCACGCAGCAGGGGATACTTTGATCTTTAGCGATGAACAATTTAGATATACACCGAAGGATCGAACAGGCGACAGGAATTGGGTACGGCTCGGAGCAGGTCATCGGGAAGCGCAGATCATCAAGAAAGCGGACGGAGACACAACTGCAAAATTTATTCTATCGCTCATGAAACAGTGTGTTGTTTATCAGTTCCACAATACATCCGAGACCGCCCGCATCAGGCAGAAGTGGGATGTCAATGACAACCGGTTTTTGAAAGAGGACGGCGCCAATCTTGCACCCTTCTTGCTGCGGCTGCGAGACTATAAGTCCAAATATTATCTGAGAATTGTTGAAACTATCCGCCTGGTTGCACCGTTCTTTGCCGATTTCGTTCTGGAGCCAGTAGGGAATGCCGTACTGTTACAATGGCGCGAAAAAAACAGCGACCTCGTCTTCGGCTCTCACCAGGCATCTGACGGCACTTTGCGGGCGATGTCGCTAATAGCCTTGCTCCTGCAGCCCGAAGACGAATTACCGAAAGTGATTATTCTGGATGAGCCTGAATTGGGACTGCATCCTTTTGCCATCGAGATCATTTCGGGCCTGTTGCACAGCGTTTCCATGCACACTCAGGTCATTTTGGCGACCCAATCTGCAACGCTGATTGATTATTTCGAGCCACACCAAGTCATTGTCGTAGACAGGCCAAACCGCCAATCCATTTTTACACGGCCGGATGAAGCGGCATTAAAGGATTGGCTGGCAGAATATTCGCTGACCGAACTCTGGCAGAAAAATGTGATCGGGGGGAGACCGGCGCGATGAGCAGGTTGAATATCCTTGTGGAAGGTCAGACAGAAGAAACCTTCGTGAACAACGTCCTTTCCCCGCATTTAGGACAATTTGGCGTTTTTGCTGTTGCCAGAAAAGTCGAGACGGGACGAAAATGGAACAAAATCTTCCGAGGCGGACTCGACCAGGCGCGAGGATATACCAAACTGAAAAAAGATATGGCCCTCTGGATGCGGGAAGACCAGAACCCGGATGCCTTTTTTACCACCATGATAGATTTGTACGCCATACCCGCCGATTTTCCTGGCCGGGATATTTCAATAGGGCTTCCTGTATATGAGCGTGTACGGAATATCGAACAAGCCTTTGCCGAAGACATCAATCACCCGCGTTTCATCCCGTATATCCAGGTCCACGAGTTCGAAGCCTTGCTTTTTTCCGACCCCCCGCAATTCGATTGGGAATTTATAGATCATGATAGCGCCATTCAAAAGTTGGTGGTGCTTTTGTCCGCATTCGAGAATCCGGAATTGATCAATGATGACCCGGATACTGCACCTTCCAGGCGGATCATCAACGAGCTCCCCGCTTATAAACATCGTAAAGCCTCTGCCGGACCGGTGATCGCGGAGAAAATTGGCCTGCCCATTTTGAGAAGTAAATGCCCGCACTTCGATGAATGGCTGACCAGGCTCGAAGGATTGAAATAAATTGCCAGCGTTTCGCTCCAGCTCAATATTGGTGTTTTATGCTTATCCTCCACAACGCCCATCTCACCACCCTCGACCCTGACCGGCCCACTGCCAGCGCCCTGGCCATTGACGGCGAGCGCGTCGCGGCGGTGGGCGGTGAAGCGTTGCTCGACTCTTTCCCCCTGGCCCAAAAACAAGACATGGGCGGGCGATACCTCCTGCCCGGCCTGACCGACGCCCACATCCATTTGCAGTATTACGCCCTCGGCCTGCAAAAGGTTGACTGCGAGACCCCCGCCCTCGAAGAATGTCTGCGCCGCGTGGCCGAACGTGCCCAAACGACCCCTCCCGGTGAGTGGATCCTCGGCCACGGCTGGAACCAGAACGCCTGGCCCGACGCGCCGCCGAACGGCTTCCCCTCCGCCGCCGACCTGGACCGGATCGCCCCGCACCACCCGGTCTACCTGACCGCCAAGTCGCTCCACGCCGGGTGGGCCAACTCGGCCGCCCTCGATGCCGCCGGGATCACCGCCTCCACGCCCGACCCAAAAGACGGGGTACTCCAGCGGGACGCGCACGGCCAGATCACCGGCATCCTGCTCGAAAACGCCATGCGGCTGGTCAGCGAGGCCCTCCCCAAACCCGGCGTGGACGAGATTGCGGAGGCCATCGCCGCCGCCCAACCGATTTTATGGAAGATGGGACTCACCGGCGTCCACGATTTCGACGGGCGGGATTGCTTCGCGGCCTTGCAGATGCTCCACAGCCGGGGCAGCCTGAAATTGCGCGTCACCAAGAGCCTCCCGCTCGACCTGCTGCCCCAGGCTGCCGCTCTCGGCCTGCGCAGCGGATTCGGCGACGACCGGCTGCGGATCGGCTCGGTCAAGGCTTTCATGGACGGCGCCCTCGGCCCGCGCACGGCGGCCATGTTCCAACCTTACGAGCGCGAAGCCGAAAATCGTGGTATTCTAAATATGGATTCCGAGGAACTTTACGAACACAGCCGCCTGGCAGCCGAATCCGGGCTGGGGATGGCCGTCCACGCCATCGGAGACCGCGCCAACCACGAGGCCCTGGAGGCTTTCGCCCGGTTGCGGCGCTTCGAGCGGGAGCGCGGCCTCCCGGCCCGGCGTCACCGCATCGAGCACGTCCAGCTCCTGCATCCCGCCGACGCCCGCCGCCTGGCCGAACTGGGCCTGATCGCCTCGATGCAGCCGATCCACGCCACCTCCGACATGGAGATGGCTGACCGTTACTGGGGCGGACGCGCCGCCCTCTCGTATGCCTGGCGGACCCAACTGGAGGCGGGCGCACGCCTGGCCTTCGGATCGGACGCCCCGGTCGAATCGCCCAACCCCTTTTGGGGGTTGCGCGCCGCCGTCAGCCGCCGCCGCGCCGACGGCGCTCCGGGACCGGACGGCTGGCGCGGCGAACAACGCCTTTCCCTGTCCGACGCGTTGGCCGCTTACACCACCGGGGCCGCCTACGCCGCCGGGATGGAAGACCGCCTGGGGCAACTGGCCCCGGGCTTTTACGCAGATTTGATCGCGCTCGAAGAAGATTTGTTTACCCGTCATCCGGATTCTTTATTGGAGCTGCGGCCTGTCGCCGTTATGGTTGGCGGCGACTGGGCCTGGCAATCCTGATCGGATAGGCACAATGGCAACCTCATCCAAACTTACGCCTGAAATCCTCGTTCCCCGGCTGGGGGAATACCTGGTCCAGGAAGGCAAGATCACCGAAGCGGACCTGAAGAAAGCCCTGGCTTACCAGCAAGACATGCTCGGCGAGGGCACGCCTGTGCTGCTGGGCCAGGCCCTGGTGGACCTCAACCTGCTGACCAAAGACGAACTCGACGCGGCCGTGACCGAACAGATCATCCAGTTGCGTTCGGCCTTGCAAGATGCCAACCGCAACCTCGAGCGCCGCGTCCAGGAGCGGACGGCCGAACTGCAAAACGCCCTCCAGCGCCTGTCGGAGTTGAACCAGTTGAAGGCCAACTTCGTCGCCAACATCTCCCACGAATTGCGGACCCCCCTGACCCACATCAAAGGCTACCTCGAACTGCTGGTCACCGATTCGCTCGGCCAGCTCTCGCCGGAACAGAAACACGCCATGAAGGTCAGCCAGAAATCGGCCAGCAAGCTGGAACGGCTGATAGACGACCTGATCATGTTCTCACTGGCCTCCCGGGGCGAACTGTCCATCCAGCTTATCCCCACCGATATCACCCTGGTCGTGGATAACGTTGTCCGTTCGATGGAGAGCCGGGCGGAAGAAAAAGGGGTCAGCCTGCACACCCTGTACGACGAGAAAGTCCCCCTCGTCCAGGCCGACATGCAGAAGATAGCCTGGGCGGTGGCCCACCTGGTGGATAACGGGATCAAATTTACCCCCCAGAGCGGCCGGGTCGGGATCAACGTCCGCATCGAAGACCACCGGCTGGTCAGCCTGACGGTGGCCGATACCGGGATCGGCATCCCCCAGGAGCGCCTGCCCGAAATCTTCGAGCCTTTCCACCAACTGGACAGTTCGACCACGCGGCGCTACGGCGGCACGGGCCTGGGCTTGTCGCTGGTGCAGCAGATCATCGAGGCCCACGGTTCACGGATCATGGTCAAATCCACGCTGGGGAAAGGCACCGTATTCCAGTTCGCCCTGCCGGTTTCCAACGTCCCGGCCGGCGCGGACGAGTGAGAGGCGCGCAGGCAGCCGTGGACGAGCATACCATTGACGGCTTCATAGAGATCAACGAGGCCATCTCGCAAGCGGGGGATTGGAAGCAGGCCCTGAACAAGGCCATCGTCGTCCTGCGCAAGATATTCATCTTCGACAACATCGCCATTTACCGCCGGGACCCGTCCGGCCTGATCGAAGTGGTCTACGCCCGGGCGGTGGGCCGCGGCCTGGCCGCCGAAGCCGACGCCGCCTGGGGCGAGGAGATCGCCGGCCAGGCGATCTCGACCCGGAAGATGGTCTTGAAGGAACCCCACGACCGCACCAGCACCGACGACCGCCTGATCAACGCCCATTTGCTGGGCTTGCCGCTCCTCATCGAAGGCGACCCTTACGGGGCGCTGGTTTTCATCCGCTTCGGCGGGCCGGTCTTCACGCGGGACCAAAGTTCCATTGCCCGGCTGGCGGGGCAGTTGTTCGCCCAGCTGATCCATCGCAACCTCATCCTGGACAGGATGGAGCACCTCAAGGGCCTCGAACAACAGATGCGCCTGCAGGAAGACTTCGTCGCCACCGTCTCGCACGACCTGCGCACCCCGCTGGGCTTCATCAAAGGCTACACCACCACTCTCCTGCGTTCCGATACCGATTGGGACCCCGACACTCAGCGCGAATTCCTGACCATCATTGACGAGGAGACCGACCGCCTGGCCGAGCTGATCGAAAACGTGCTCGAATCGGCCCGCCTGCAAAGCCAGACCCTGAGGATGGATTTCCGTCCCGTGCGCCTGGACGCGTTGGTCCGGGAGGTGGCCGTCCGCGCCCAGACCCATTACCGGTCCCTGCGGGTCAAACTGGACCTGGAAGAGGGTCCCGCCATAGATGCCGATAACGTGCGATTGGCCCAGGTCTTCGAAAACCTGTTCAGCAACACGATCAAGTACGCCCCCGGCGCGCCGATCCAGATCACGCTCAACTACAAGGACGATTGCGCCGCCATTTCCTTCGGCGATAACGGCCCCGGTATAGACGGGGACTTCCTCCCGTTCATCTTCGAGCGGTTCTACCGGGTCCCCGGCCAGGCCAGCGGCACCGGGACCGGCCTGGGGCTGTTCATCTGCAAACAGATCGTCCAGGCCCATCATGGTAAGATTTGGGCAGAATCGGAGCTTGGAGAAGGGACGCGCTTCTTCATCGAGATCCCCGTCTCCCAGGCGTGACCTCGTTTTTTTTTACCGTATTGGCCGTCGAAAGGACCCACCCGGAAGCTCCCGGAAGGACGCCTTTTGTAGTAGGACCTTGAAGAGGAGAGACTATGACTACTCAAGTTCTTGTTGTTGACGACGAACCTCGCTACCAACGATTACTCGAAGCCAACCTGCGCACCGAAAACTATGACGTGTTGACTTCCGGTGATGGGTTGATGGCCCTGGACGTCTTCTCGGCCAACCCGATTGACCTGGTCCTGCTGGACGTGATGATGCCCAAGCTGGACGGCTTCGCCACCTTGCAGCGCATTCGCGAGTTTTCGAATGTGCCGGTCATCATCCTGACGGCCAAAGGCGAGGAACAGGACCGGGTGCGCGGCCTCGACCTGGGCGCGGACGACTACCTGGTCAAGCCGTTTTCGGCCACTGAACTGCTGGCCCGCGTCCGGGCGGTGCTGCGCCGCTCCCAGGTGGCGCAGGAGACGACCTCGGTGCGATTCTTCACCCACGGCAACCTGAAGATAGATTTCGCCCGGGCCGAAGTCTGGCGCAGCGGGCAATCGGTATCCCTCTCGGCCACGGAATACCGCCTCCTGCTCCAGTTCGCCCACAATATCGGCAAGGTGCAGACTTCCGAGGAACTGCTGAGCAGCGTCTGGGGGCCGGAATACCGCAACGACAAGGAAATCCTGTGGGTCAGCATTGCCCGCCTGCGGCAAAAGCTCGAAGACGACCCCCACGTGCCGCGTCACATCATCACCAAATCCGGGCTGGGCTACATGATGCCGCCCCTCGAAGATGATTGATTGACGCTATCGGGAGACAGACCATGAGCATTGAATTCGACCCCAAAGGGAAATTTTTCACCGACATCATCACCAAGGAAGCCGTCGGCGCCCTGGTGCAGACCACCAGCCACTTGCTGCGCGGCTACATCCACGTCCGCCAGGACGCGCGCCTGAAGGACGAACTCGACCTGGACGAACCGTTCCTGGCGATCACCGATGCCAAAGTCCTGTCCGCCGACGGGCAGACCGTCCTTTACCAGACCGGTTTCGTCGCCGTCCAGCGCAGGCAGATCATCTGGGTCATCGCCGAAAGAGACGTGACGCAGAAAAGCGATCCTGAATGACCCAAACGCCCCCATCCCATCCCGCCAGCCTTTCAGGGGCCGACCTGATCAAACTCAAGGTCTACCTGACCGGCCTGCTCTCGCGCGAACTGGACGCTGAAGCCGTCCCGCCGGAAAAACAGCGGGAATTTGTCTCCAAAAAACTCGGCGAGACCTACGAACGCGCCCGCCTGCAATTGCCGAACTCGATCCGCGAGCAGATATTCAAGGACGTGCTCAACGACGTTATCGGCTATGGGCCGATCCAGCCTCTGCTGGACGACCTGGACATCAGCGAAGTCATGGTCAACGGCCCGAAGAAGGTCTACGTCGAGAAGAAGGGCCGCCTGACCAAGACGGCGGTCACGTTCGACGACAACGCTCACGTGGTCCGGGTTATCGAGCGCATCATCCTGCCGCTGGGCCGCCGCATTGATGCCGACAGCCCGACCGTGGATGCCCGCCTGCCGGACGGTTCACGCGTCAACGCCGTGGTGCCGCCGGTGGCGATTGACGGCGCTTCGATCACCATCCGCAAATTCAGCAAGGACAAGCTCAAGGTCCATGACCTGGTCAATTTCGGCTCGCTGACCGAGACCATGGCCGAATTCCTGCGGGCCTGCGTGGTCGGGCGGCTGAACATCGTCATTTCGGGCGGCACCGGCTCCGGCAAGACGACCCTGCTCAACGTGCTTTCGGGATTCATCCCCGAAGACGAGCGGATCGTGACCATCGAGGACGCGGCCGAACTCCAGCTCCAGCAGGACCACATCGTGCGCCTGGAGACCAAACCCCGCAGCCTGGACGGCGCCGGTGAAGTGACCGTCCGTGACCTGGTCAGGAACTCGCTGCGGATGCGCCCCGACCGGATCGTGGTGGGCGAGTGCCGCGGCGGCGAAGCCCTCGACATGCTCCAGGCCATGAACACCGGCCACGACGGCTCCCTGACCACCGTCCACGCCAATTCGCCGCGCGACGCCCTATCCCGGCTCGAAACCCTGGTGCTGAT
This sequence comes from Chloroflexota bacterium, assembly GCA_049324115.1. Taxonomy (GTDB): domain Bacteria; phylum Chloroflexota; class Anaerolineae; order Anaerolineales; family Villigracilaceae; genus UBA5796. The sequence goes on along the minus strand of JBMOMN010000018.1, from coordinate 7,906 downwards.
GGCCGGGGTGGAACTGCCGGTCAAGGTCATCCGCCAGCAGGTCGCCTCGGCCGTGGACCTGATCGTCCAGCAGACGCGCCTGCGGGACGGGGCGCGTAAAGTCACGGCCATCTCCGAAGTCGCCGGCATGGAAGGCGAGACCATCGTCCTGACCGACATCTTCCGCTTCGAGCAGACCGGGGTCGGCGAGGGCGGCAAGGTGCTGGGCGAGTTGAAGCCCACCGGCATCCGCCCGCTGTTCGGCCCGCAACTGGAAGCCGCCGGTTTCAAACTGGGACCGGAAGTCTTCGGCGCTTCGGTCTCGGATATTTTGCAGCGCGGCCGCAGGTAGTAGAACAGTCCTACCCGCGGGCGGCGATAGGTCAAATCTGCTATATAATACCCACGGTCGAACACCTGCCCTCCCACTCCGTTCCACTTCGGGGACTACGTGGCGGGCGGTGCCAGGGAATTGCGCTTCCTTACTGCTAAAAAGCGCAATTTTCGACCGACCTGGGTATAATTTGTCCCGCCTGCGCTTGCCAGGCCAACTTTGCCGAAGAAAAGGACAGGCCATGAGTATCCAGTCACAGATTGTCCTGCGAACGAAAAAATTGGGAGTGCTCCTGCGGGATGCGCGCCTTGCGGCGCGCAAAAGCCTGGATGAATGCGCCGGCGCGGTCGGTGTGACCCGGGGTGTTTTCAGCTCCTACGAGCGGGGGGGCAAATCGCCTTCACTGCCGGAAATCGAAGTCCTGACTTTCTTCCTGGGCCTGCCGATCAACCACTTCTGGGGCCGGGATGCCATCTCGGACGACGCCCCGCCGACCGACCCGATCAACCTGCCGGCCCTGAAGGGCGTGCGCCAGCGCATGATCGGGGCCTTGCTGCGACGCCAGCGGATGGAAGCCAGCATCTCGGTCAAGGCCCTGTCGGAGCAGACGGGAATCCCCCAGAGCCGGATCAAAGCTTACGAACTGGGAGAACGGCCCATCCCCCTCCCCGAACTGGAGGGGCTGCTGGCGGTGCTGGACGGGCGGGTCGAATCCTTTTTCGACCAGAACGGCCCCGTCGGTCAATGGATGAACCAGCAAAAGTCGGTCGAGCTGTTCCTGAAACTCCCCACCGACCTCCAGGATTTCGTCTGCCAGCCGGTCAACCTGCCCTACCTCGAACTGGCTCGCAAGTTGAGCGCCCTTTCGGCCACAAAACTGCGCTCGGTAGCCGAAGATTTGCTCGATATTACATTCTAACTAAAGTGGATCAATGGATTCTCAATCGCTCGAACAACTGGCCGAAACGGCCAAAGGCGTTTTCCAGCAGGGAAATTTTACCCAGGCTGCCGGGGAATTCGCCCATTTGGCCCAATCGTATGCGGACCGGGGTGAGGCCCTGATGGCCGCCGAAATGCGCAACAACCAGAGCGTGTCCCTGCTCCAGGCCGGGCAGCCCGAATCTGCCCTGGACGTTGTGCAGGATACCGATAAAATCTTCGCCCAGGCCGGAGACCTGCGCCGCCAGGGACTGTCCCTCGGCAACCGGGCCGCCGCCCTCGAGGCCCTCGGCCGCACCGACGAAGCCGCCCGGGACTACGACCAGGCCGCCGACCTGCTCGAGCGGGCCGGCGAACGCGACCTGCGGGCCATGCTGCTCAAGTCCCGCGCCGCCCTCGACCTGAAACGCGGCAAAGTGACCGACTCGGCGATCAATATGATGGAGCATCTGACCTCGCTCGAAAAGCCGACCTTCTTCCAGCGCATCCTGAAATTCCTGCTCCGGTTCCGTTTATGGTAACTGTAGATTTACTGGTTCGCCCTGCCCTGCCGAAAGACCAGAAGCAAATTGCCAACCTGCTCTACTTCGAGGCCCACGTCCACCGCCACCTCGACTGGCGTGCTCCGCTGGATTGGCTGGGTGCGCCTTTTTATTGGGTCGCCGAGAGCGCCGGGCGCGTGCTGGCCGCCCTGGCCTGCCCGAAAGATCCGCCTCAGGTGGCCTGGCTGCGGCTTTTCACCCACGCCGGCAGCGTCCCGCTCGAAGAAGCCTGGAGCGTGCTCTGGCAGACCGCCCGCGCCGAACTCGAACAGCACGGCCCGGCGACGGTGGCGGTGATCGCCTTGCACGAGTGGATGGAGGGCGTCCTCCTGGATAGCGGCTTCAGCAACCGCCAGAGCATCACCATGCTCGAATGGCGCGCCGGCACCCTGCCGCACCGTAAAGCCCACTACCCGGTCGAGATCCGCCCGGTCCGCCGCGAAGACCTGCCCCGGGTCGCCCGGCTCGACGCAACCTCCTTTGATCCGGTCTGGCAAAACTCGCTCTCCGCCCTCGAACGGGCTTTCGACCAGGCTTCCCTGGCGACCCTGGCCGAGGACGAGCGCGGGCTGCTCGGCTACCAGATCAGCACCCAGAACCCGTTCGGGGCGCACCTCGCCCGGCTCGCCGTCCGGCCGGATATGCAGCGCGCAGGCATAGGGTCTGCCCTGCTCAACGACCTGCTGACCCAGATCACGCGGCGCGGCCTCGTCCGCCTTACCGTCAACACCCAGAGCCAGAACCTGGCTTCCCTGGCGCTGTACGAAAAAATGGGCTTCCGCCCGACCGGCGAAAATTACCCGGTTTACCAATACCCGATCGGCTGAAACTGAAAGGAGCGCAGATGGCCCAACGTGACGACGCTGTCATTGTCAATGTCCTGGTGCGGCAGGCCCTGGTCTCTGCAGAGGAAGTAATGGGCGAGAACGGCCTCCACGCCGTGCTGCGAGCCAGCAACCTGGGGCGGTTCATCAACAACCTGCCTCCCAACGACCTCAACCCCGGCATCCAGGCCGCGGAATACGCCCACCTGAACGAGGCCATCGAAGCCTTCTACGGGCGCGGCGGGCGCGGTATGTTGCGCCGCATCGGCAAAGCCTCCTTCCAGTACGGGGTGCGCGAACAGGCCGCCCTGCTGGGTGTGGCCGGGGCCGCCCTCAAACTGCTGCCCGAAAAGCAGCGCATCAAATTCATCCTCAACGCCCTGGTCGGCGCCCTCAAGAAATCCAACCCGCAGGTCGAAGCCTGGGTGGACGAGAGCGGCGACCGGCTGGCCTACGTGGACGCCACCTGCGCCATCTGCCACGGGCGCAAGAGCGAAACCCCCATCTGCCACCTCTACATCGGCTCGGTCGGCGAAGCCGTCCTGTGGGCTTCGGGCCACGAACATGAGATCATCGAGACCCATTGTTTTGCGCGCGGCGACGAATTCTGCCGCTTCGAGGTCGGCGAGCAACGCGCATGAGCCAGGCAACCTTTCCGCCATCCCTTTTGCGGGGATTCATCGAGACGGCCCGCGAAGTGGCCGAACCTGCCACCCTGGCAGCCCTGTTCAAGCAGCACGACCTCCCCGAATCCTGGCTGGACCCGGGGACTGCCGCCCGTTTGGATGCCACCGCCGCGGCTGATGCTTACGTCAGCATCCAGCGGGCGATGAGCATCTACTTTGGGCGCGGGGCGCGTCTCACCCTGCTCCGCATCGGACGCATCCTGTGGGTCCACGCCCTCGACAACGCCCCGGTGGGCATCAAAGCCCAATCCCGGATCGTGCGCGGCCTGCCCGCCGGCTTGCGCCCCAAAGCGGCCCTCGAAATGCTGGCCCGGCTGCTCGGCGGCAGGGACCAGGTCAGCGTCCATACCCTCGACCTGGAGCTGGTGCTGGTGGACCGCGCCAGCCCCCTGCCCCAAAACTTGCACGGGGAGGCGACCGTCTGCTACGTAACCCTCGGCCTGATCCAGGGCGCGCTGTCCTGGGCCACCGGCCGCGAAGTTGACGTGGAAGAAACCTCCTGCCGCGCGGCGGGAGCCGCCACCTGCGAATTCCGCATCAAGACCGGAGGTTGACATGCAATCGTTCGAGTATGCCTGGCAAAGCGCGGACGGGGTCCCGTTCTACGGGCAGGGCTGGATGCCCGAAGCCCCCAAAGCCGTCGTCTGCCTCGTTCATGGATTGGGCGAGCATAGCGGGCGCTACGCCCACATGGGCAAGGCCTACGCCGGGGCCGGGTACGCCCTGCTCGGTTTCGACCTGCGCGGCCACGGCAAATCCGGCGGCGTTCGCGGGCATGCGCCCTCCTTCGAGGCCTTCATGCAAGACATTGATCGCCTGCTCGAAGAAGCCGGGAATCGTTATCCGGGGCTGCCGCGCTTCATCTACGGCCACAGCCTGGGCGGCATCCTGACCCTGAACTATGCCCTGCGCCGCAAACCGGACGTGAAAGGCGTGATCACCTCCGCCGCGGGCCTGCGCACCGCCATCGAGCTGCAAAAGGGGAAGGTGTTCCTGGCCAGGGTGTTCGGCTCGGTCATCCCCTCCGTCGTCATCCCCAGCGGACTCGATCCCAACACCATCTCGCGCACTCCCGAGGTCGTCCAGCGTTACGTCAGCGACCCGCTGGTGCATGACAAACTCTCCTTCGGGATGGGCAAGTCGGTGATGGGCGCGATCGCCTGGGCCTTCGAACACGCCCCCGAGTTCCCGGCCCCGTTGCTGGTCATGCACGGGACAGCCGACCAACTGGGATTCGCCTCCGGCAGCCAGGAGTTCGCCTCCAAGGTCAAGGGCGATTGCACCTTCAAAGCCTGGGAAGGGCTGTCGCACGAGCTTCACAACGAGCCGGAACAGGCGCAGGTCTTCGAGTACACCGTCGCCTGGATGGACGCGCATTTATAAAACGCGCAACCGTAAAACACCATCGCAATGCGGGATGAAAATCCCGCATTGCTTTCCAATCACAAAGTCAAGGATATAGACCATGAGCAAGAGTAAACGCCAGGAAATACGCGCCCGGCGCAGCCGTCAGAAACGCAGCCAGCAGATCGTCCTGGTCGCCGCGGTCACGGTCGGGGTGCTGCTGATCGCCTTCGCCGTGATCAGCAGCCAGAGGCAGGCCGTCGAAAATATCATCCAGATCACCCCGGTCCCCCGCCCGATGGCGAACGGGACCGCCCTGGGCGACCCCAACGCCCCGGTGACGATTGACGCGTTCGTGGATTTCCAGTGCCCGGCCTGCGCCGGTTATTCGCAGCAGGTGGAGCCTTTGATCGTCTCGACCTACGTCGAGACCGGGCAGGTTTATTACGTGTTCCGCCACTTCCCCTTCATTGACGATGGGGCCGCGTCCAAAGAATCCGACCAGGCGGCCAGCGCGGCCATGTGCGCCGGAGAACAGGGCCGTTTCTGGGATTATCACGACATCCTGTTCGCCAACTGGAACGGGGAAAACGTCGGTTCTTTCTCGGACCCGCGGCTGGCCGCCTTTGCCGAGAGCCTCAGCCTCGACATGGGGACCTTCCGGGAGTGCTTCGACGCCGGCCGTTACATGGACCAGATCAACGCCGATTACCAGCTCGGCGCGCAGATGGGAGTCCAGGGCACGCCCAGCGTTTTCGTCAACGGCGTATTGCTCACGCCCGGCTACGTCCCCTCGATCCAGGACGTGCAGCAGGCGGTCGAGGCCGCCCTTTCGGGGCAATAAACTTCCAGCCAGGACCGGGACCGGAAATCCCGGTCTTTTTGATTCCCCACCTTAATCACTGATTAGCGTTTGTAAACTTTACTGGACAAAACCCCCTGAACATGGCAAAATTCGACATTCTAAACCGAACCGTCAGGAGAAAGCAGCATGAGTAAAAGTAAGCGCCAGGAAATGCGCGAAAGACGGGTGCGCCAGCAGCGCATCCAGCGCTTGGGAGTGATCGGGCTGGTATCTGTCGGCGTTTTGTTCCTCGCCGCGGCAGTCATCTATCCCCAGGTCAAACCGATCGGCGACATTGTGGTCCCCGACCCGGTCAGCCGCCCGAACCCGCAGGGGAACGGCATCGGCGACCCGAACGCGCCCATTCTGATCGAGGAGTTTTCCGATTTCCAGTGCCCGTATTGCGCCCGCTTTAGCGAGGATACGGAAGGGCAACTGATCGCCGCCTACGTCGAAACCGGAAAGGTGTATTTACGCTATCGTTCGATGGGCAATTTCCTGAGCGACAATATCGCCCGCGCCGGCGGCCCTCCGGGGACCGAGTCGGAAGATGCCGCCGAAGCCGCTTACTGCGCCGGGGACCAGAACAAATTCTGGGAATATCACGACATCCTGTTCGCCAACCAGACCGGCGAAGGCGTGGGCGATTTCGCCCCGCGCAAACTGGCGGCTTACGCCGAAGCCCTCGACCTGGACATGGGAGCCTTCCAGTCCTGCATTGACAGCGGCAAGTACCGCGACCAGGTGGCCCAGGACGGGGTGGACGGCGCGGCTGCCGGGGTGACGGGTACGCCCTCCTTCCTGCTGACGTACACGGTCAACGGCGAAGTGCGCACCAAACTGATCGTCGGTGCCCAGCCGATCAGCGCCTTCCAGGCTGAGATCGAGGCCGCCCTGGCGGAGATGGGGCAGTAGGATTGTTGCGTGGGGCGTCCACTCCGCTCCGCTTCGGGATAGTATGTTGCGTAGTGTGTGTTGCGTGGGGCGTCCACTCCGCTCCGCTTCGGGATAGTATGTTGCGTAGTGCGTGTTGCGAAGAATGTAAAAAGGACATGGCTCTCGATAGGGCCGTGTCCTTTTCGTAACAAGACTTCGGAAATCTCCTCCTGGCAGGCTGTCGGAGAACCCGGTCAGCGTGATTTTTTCACCGCGAAGACACGAAGAACGCGAAGAGATCCTCTGAAAAAGCTTTGCGGACTTCGCGCCTTCGCGGTTCAAATCAGTATTTTGCGCCTCGAAACCTTGCATTGAGCTTGCTGAAATGATTCCTTTCCGACAAGCTGCTGGATTTCCGAAGTCTGGGTTCTAAACTAAATTCCCAACCGGGCCAGCACCCAGACGATGAGTGGGGCGATGAACAAGGCGGGCAGGAAATTACCGACCCGGATCTTCTTGATCTCCAGCAGGCTGCTGAGCGCCAGCCCCAGCAGGATCACGCCGCCGGCGGCGGTCATCTCGGTGATCATCGGATCGGTCAGGACCGCCTCCAGCAGACCCGCCGTCAGGCTGATCCCGCCCTGGAAGACGAAAACGACCAGCGACGAGAACAGCACCCCGATCCCCAGGGTGGAGGCGAAGGCCAGCGATGCGAACCCGTCCAGCACCGATTTGACGGCCAGCAGCTCGTAGTCCCCGGTCAGCCCGTCCTGGATCGAGCCGAGGATGGTCATCGGCCCGATGCAGTAGAGCAGCGAAGCGGTCAGGAAGCCGCGCACGAAGCGGCTGGACGAGTCGCTCCCGCCCCGGTTGAAACGTCTCTCCAGCCAGGCCCCCAGCTTTTCCAGTCCGTCCTCGATCCCCCACCACTCGCCGAGCAGCGCGCCGATGAGCAGGCTGCCCAGCACGACCAGGGCTTCCTCGGTCCCCAGGAACATTTTGATCCCGATGGCGGCGGTGAACAGCCCCAGCCCGGCGGTGATGGTCTGTTTCAGGCGGTCGGGCAGGCGCGCCCCGAAGAGCAGGCCCAGCGCCCCGCCGGCCAGCACGGCGATCACATTGAGGATGGTTCCGGTCATTTCTGCTCCTTGCCCTGGCAAACACCGTCCCGAACGCAGTCCCCTACGGGGATGATATGCGGTGCAAGCGTCGGGACGTTCTTCCAGGTTGAAAAGGTTGGTTTCCAACTTGCAAAGTTTAATCTCCAAGTTGGAAAATAAAATTTCCAACTTGCAAAATAAAATCTCCAACTTGGAAATTCTCCACCGTACATTTGGGTTGAGTTCCGATACCAACAGGATTTTTAGCCGCGGATTTCACGAATTTTCGCTGATTTTTCTGTAAAATTCGCGTAACTATTCAGCCACCTTTCCTATCCGCTAATCTCCGCGAATTTGCGCTAATCTTTTGGCGCTCTTTACGATTGCGATGCCTTTTATTCGCGAAGATTAGCGAAGATTGGCGGATTAAAATGCCCT
>JBMOMN010000017.1:0-124340 GCA_049324115.1 Chloroflexota bacterium | reverse complement strand
TTTTAGGCTCTTCCGTAACAAACGGGAAAGAGCCTAAACACAAAGTCACACGAAGGCTCTCAAAGGGAAAAAAGCGCCTTGCCGTAAAGATTTTCCTTCGTTGACTTGGTGTTCCTTCGTGTTTTAATTTAAAAGGTTATTCCCGTCAAAAACGGGAGAGCCGCCTTTTAAAATCTCCGTGCTCTCAGTGTGCTCTGTGGTAAAACGGGTTCCCACCCCACTTGATCCTGAAGAGCCTCCAAAATAAAACTCCCGATTGAGTGCGGGAGTTTGTCGAAGTGGGCGGAATAGGACTCGAATACCATCCCCTCAATGGGGGCCGACGACCTTCCAAAATAAAACTCCCGCATTTCAACGGGAGTCTGTCGAAGTGGGCGGAACAGGACTCGAATACCATCCCCTCAATGGGGGCCGGCGACCTTCCAAAATAAAACTCCCGTATTTCAACGGGAGTCTGTCGAAGTGGGCGGAATAGGACTCGAATACCATCCCCTCAATGGGGGCCGGCGACCTTCCAAAATAAAACTCCCGCATTTCAACGGGAGTCTGTCGAAGTGGGCGGAATAGGACTCGAACCTACGACCTTTGCGATGTCAACGCAATGCTCTAACCAACTGAGCTATCCGCCCCCGGCGAGGGCATATTATACACACACCTCCCTGAAATGGCAATGCCCGTTTTCAGGTTTCGACGGCTTTCCCCAAACCGGGGGTTCTTAACACGAAAGCCGCCAATGTGCGTGGGCGCGAACAAACCGTTGAATATTCGCGCCGTTCGCCAATTGGCGGCGTTCGAGTGCTGACCGCCGATGTCCCGGAGCATCGGTCGGTTCAAATCGCGGCCGGCTGGCCGTATAGTTGTTGTCGGATGGAAACCACCTGCCGGCGCAGGCGGTCATCCCGTTCGAGCAGGTCGGAGACTTTCTCGATGGCATACATGACGGTGGTATGGTCGCGTCCGCCCAGGGCCTCGCCGATCTGCGGCAGGGACACGTTGGCTTCCTCGCGCAACAGGTACATGGCGATCTGGCGCGGCAGGGCCACTTCGCGGGAACGGTCGCGGCTGAGCAATTGTTCGGCAGAAATGTTGAACACGCGGGCGACGATATCCACCACGCGGGAGGGCTGGATGTCGCTGGGTTGGGGTAATAGATCCACCAGGGCGGTCTCGGCCATCTCGGACGATAACGGCGCGCCGCTCAACTCGGCAATGGCGAGCACCCGGTTGAGCGCGCCCTCCAGTTCGCGGATGTTGGACTGCACCCGCCGGGCGATCAACTCGGTGATCTCATCCGGCACCTGGCGGCCGCGCCGCTCGGCTTTGGTGCGCAGGATCGCCATGCGGGTCTCGAAGTCGGGGGGCTGGATGTCGGCGGTGAGTCCCCACTCGAAACGGGACCGCAGCCTTTCTTCCAGGGTGACGAGCGCCTTGGGCGGCCTGTCGGACGAGACGATGATCTGTTTATCCTGCCCGTGCAGGGTGTTGAACGTGTGGAAGAATTCTTCCTGGGTCGATTCTTTCCCGGCAATGAACTGGATATCGTCCACCATCAGCACGTCTATCGAGCGGTACTTGTCGCGGAAGGCCTGGGTGGTGCGCTCGCGGATGGCGTTGATCATGTCGTTGGTGAATTCTTCCGAAGAAACGTAGAGGACCGACAGCCCACACTCGTGGCAGGCGTTACCGATGGCATGGAGCAAATGGGTTTTTCCTAATCCAACTCCCCCGTAGAGAAAAAGCGGGTTATACGCCCTGGCCGGTTTCTCGGCCACGGCCAGGGCCGCGGCATGGGCCAGCCGGTTGCTGGCACCGACGATGTAACTCTCGAAAGTATAACGGGGATTGAGGGTCGAGTTGTGGGACTTGACCACATCCGGGCGGTGGGCCTGGGCGGCCTCGGCGGGCTTCTCGACCAGCTCGAAAACTTCCTGTCCCGATTGCTGGACGACGAACTCCACTTCCACGCTGCGGTCCAAAATGCCCACCAACATGCGAGTGACGGTGCTGGCGAGGCGGCTTTCGAGCCAGTCACGAGCATAGGCATTCCGCACACCAATGGTCAGGCAATCTTCGTTGTAGTCTACAAGGCGGGTGTCCCGCACCCAGGTATCGTAGGATGCCTTCGGCATCTCCATTTGTAATTGCCCCAGCACACTCTGCCAGGCTCTCTCAGCGTCCATGCCCATCTCTCCAAAAACTGTGGTGTCCGATAAATAGACGAGGTAAGCTAAGCCCCTGCCTGAAAAGCGGGGCCGGAAAGGCTTACTCTTGGATTTTTCCCGACTTGCTAAGGGAATTGAGTTGAAAAACTGAGGTGCGTCTTGCCAACCGTCTGGATGTATTCTAGCAGATAGTGGGCCGACAACCAATACGAAAAACCTACGCCACCTTAAAAACTTCCCCTTTTTTAAGGTCAAGAAATCTTAAAGAGCAATACCGAAACCGTCTTTTTGCGGACCCGGCACACAGGTTTTCCTCCCCCCATAAGCACCGCCGGGTCCCCGGCATGACCCCCATATGTGGGCATTAAAGCCGCTTATGCGTCTCCAACCCCAAATAGCGGGCCAAAACCTTAAATAATTCGTCGCCAAAACTGATTTTGGATTCGGCGCGAGAGCCTCGCGATCACGTGATACATCCCTCTGCAGAGGGGGTCAGTCCCCCGTCTTGGACGGGTTGGCCCTCGGGACCCAGACCAGGACTGTCGTCCCTCCTCCGACCTCGGAGGTGATGTCCACGTCACCGCCAACGTTGCGGGCGCGGGTGACCATGTTCGACAGGCCGTGGCCGATGGAGGCGTTCATCTTCTGCATGTCGAAGCCCTGGCCGTTGTCCACGATCTCCATGATGACCCGCTCGGCTGTCGCCCAGAGGTTGATGGCGATGTGCTTGGCGCGGGCGTGTTTGGCCGCGTTGGCCAGCGCCTCCTGGCAGATGTGGAAAAACGCCAGGGCGTGCGTCTGCGGCAGGTTGCTGATCCCATCCCTGGAACAGGTCAACACCGCTTCCGCGAGGGTGTTGGCGCGGTATTCCAAAACCAGGCGCTTCAGACCGTCGGCCAGGCTCTCGTTGCCCAGTTGGCGCGGGCGCAGGTCGAGGATGTAGGCCCGCAGGTCGCGGATGGACTGGTTCAGGTTGTCAATCGCCTGCTGGATGCGCCGGTTGGCTTCGTCCGGGTTTTCCTTGACCAGGTGCTGCGCGTTTTCCAGCGACAGCCCCACCCCGAAAATGGACTGGATTACCCCGTCGTGGAGGTCCATGCCGATCCGGTTGCGTTCCTCCAGGATGGCCAGCCGCCGGGCGTTGTTGTGCAGGCGCGCGTTTTCGATGGCCAGCCCGGCCCAGTTGCCCAACGCCGTCAGCATGGTGATGGTTTCATCGTCCAGCGGATCCCGTCCGCGTTTGGCGATGCCCAGCACGCCGACCACGTTCTCGTTGGTGCGCAGCGGGAAACAGGCGATCTGCCTGAATCCGGCCTTGACCACTGCCTCCCGCATGAAGCGCGCCTCACCCGCCAGGTCGCGGCTGACGAAGGGTTCGCCGCTCTGAGCCGCCAGGCCCACGAATCCCTCGCCGAGCTGGAACCGGTTGCGGGTCCAGAACGCTTCGGCAGCCTGGCCCCGGTGCAGGACCAGGCGCAGGGTCTTCTGGTCGTCGTCGAGCAGGAAAATTTCCCCCGCTTCCACTTTGGCGTAATCCATCACGTGCGCCAGGGTCTTGCGCAGGATTTCATCCAACTCCAGCGAAGACGTCAGGGCGGTGGCAATGTCGTTGAGCAGGGTCTGGTCGGCGTTGCGGCGGGTCAGGGCCATGTCCCGGCCGCGCAGGTGGTTGTAGAGCCGGGCGTTCTGGATGGCCGCCGCAGCGTAAGCCGAGAGCATCTGGATGATCATCTCGTCGTCGGCGGTGAACCCGTCCTGGTTGATCTTTTCGGTCAGGTACAACTGGCCCAACTGCCGGTTCCCGGCCCGGATCGGCACGCCCAGGAAGGCGCGCATGTGCGGGTGTCCCGGCGGGAAACCCACGCTGCGCGGGTCGTCCGAAACATCCCGCAGGCGCACCGGTTCTTCGGCATCCATCAGCGCCCCGATCAACCCCAGCCCTTTGGGCGGGTGCGGGATGTGTTTGATCTGTTCCTCGGTCATGCCGACCGTGATAAACTTTTCGAGATGGCCTTCCTCGTCCAAGACCCCCAGGGCCGCGTAACGCGCTTCGACCTGCTCGCAGGCCAGGTTCGTGATCCGCTCCAGCAGCGTTTCGAGCGAAATATCCTTGACCAGCTCAAGGCTGGCCCGGTGCAGTGCAATCAATCGGTCTTGTAACTGTTCGCGCGTGAGCAGCATTCAAATCACCTCAATCTGGACTATTATATCCAATTTCCCCAAGTCTGATAGAATTTGCCAGAACGCCGCGATTACATTTGTGCAAATTCAGACAGGATGGATCGGTATGCCCGCCTCGACTTCTCGCCTACCCGGATTTTACAACCAGAGCCTCGACGAACGTCTCACGGCTCTCGCGGACGCCTCGGGCCTGTCCGCCGTTGACCTGGCCGCTTTCACGCCCGAGGCGGGACTCGTCCCCGCCCAGGCTGACCACATGATCGAGAACGCGGTCGGCAGCCTCAACCTGCCGCTCGGCATCGGCCTGAACTTCATCGTCAACGGGCGCGAGGTCCTCGTCCCGATGGCTATCGAAGAACCGTCGGTGGTGGCCGGGGCCTCGTTCATGGCCAAGCTGGCCCGCGCCGGCGGCGGATTCATCGCCACCACCAGCGAGCCGCACATGATCGGCCAGATGCAGGTGCTCGACCTGGACGACCCGCATTCGGCCCGGCTCAAAATCTACGAAAAGCGCGCCGACCTGCTGGCCGAAGCCGACACGATTGACCCGGTGCTTAAAAAATTCGGCGGCGGGGCGCGCGACCTGGAAGTGCGCCTGATCGAAGACTCGCCCATCGGCCCGTTCCTGGTCGCCCATCTCATTTATGATGTGCGGGACGCGATGGGCGCCAACGCGGTCAACACCGCCTGCGAGCGGCTGGCCCCGCGCCTCGAAGCCATCACCGGCGGACGGGTCCACCTGCGCATCCTGTCGAATCTGGCCGACCGGCGGCTGGCGCGGGCGAGATGCGTCATCCCGGTGAAAGAATTGGAAATGGGTAGGGGCGGGTCGTCAGGGTCGGGCAAGGAAACCGAATCGTCCATGGAGACCCGCCCCTATAGTGGCGAAACCGTCCGTGACGGCATCATCGAGGCCTGGGCCTTCGCCGCCTCCGATCCTTACCGGGCCGCAACCCACAACAAAGGCATCATGAACGGCGTGGACGCGGTGGTGATCGCCACCGGCAACGACTGGCGCGCCATCGAAGCCGGGGCGCACGCCTACGCCGCCCGCTCCGGCAAATACACCTCCCTGTCCACCTGGAGCAAGGACGGCAAGGGCGATCTGGTCGGCACGCTCGAAATGCCGATGGCCGTCGGCATCATCGGCGGGGCCACCAAAGTCCATCCCACCGCCCAGGCCGCGCTCAAACTGATGGGCGTCAAAACTGCCAGCGAACTGGCCGAAATCATCGTCTCGGTCGGCTTGGCCCAGAACATGGCCGCCCTGCGCGCCCTCGCCACCGAGGGCATCCAACGCGGACACATGTCCCTGCACGCCCGGCAGGTGGCGATTGCCGCCGGGGCGGAGGGCGGGATGATCGAAAAGGTCGCGGCCCAAATGGTGGCGGAGAAGGTGGTGAGGATTGACCGGGCGGAGGCGCTGGTGAAGGGGTACACAGGGAAACAGGGAGACAGGTAGGCGATTTCCGCGCCTGACTGTGATTGACAATACCCAAAAACGAAATTATTATTCGCCACATGAATAACTTTTATTCACCACCGCCAATTTACCATGACCGTTGGATCACCCCATCGCTTCAAGACGCCATCCATGACCATGCGGTAGTGGTCCTGACAGGAGCGCGGCAGGTCGGCAAGAGCACCCTGCTGCTCAATGCCGAGCCTTTCAAGGATTGGCGTTTCCACACCCTGGACGAACTCGATGTCCTGGAGCAGGCGCGCGCCAACCCTGAAGCACTGTGGGCAGGAACTGACCGGGTAATCCTGGATGAAGTCCAGAAAGCGCCGGAAATCCTCTCTGCGATCAAACGCGCGGTTGACCTGAACCCCGGCAGGTATCGTTTCGTGCTCTCGGGGTCGGCGAATCTCCTTCTCATGAAGCAGGTTAGCGAAAGCCTGGCCGGGCGGGCGGTGTATTTTGTGCTCGATCCAATGGCTCTTGGCGAAATCGAGCAAAAACCCCGGCCCGATATTTTGCAGCGGGTGCTGGCTGGCGATTTTCCCGATGAAGCGGTCCTGTCACAAGAACCCTTCGACATTGCGAGTATCCTCCTGCGCGGGACCATGCCTCCCCTGCTCACTTTGAACTCGCCCCAATCCTGGACGCGCTGGTGGGACGGTTACGTGACCACTTACCTCGAACGGGACCTGCGCCAGGTGGCCCAAATTGACGCGTTGCTGGATTTCCGCAAGTTGATGCGACTCGTCGCCCTGCGATCGGCTCAATTGTTGAATCAATCCGAAATCGGGCGTGACGCGCAATTGTCCCAGCCGACCGTGCATCGTTACTTGAACCTGCTCGAAACCACCCACCTGTTCGAGCGTCTGCCTGCCTACACCACCAGCCACACCACCAGTTTGCTCAAATCTCCGAAAGCTTTTCTCAACGATACAGGATTGGCTGTTTTCCTGTCGGGTTATTTCGCTTTGGACGATTTACGGAAAGCGCGTGAATTCGGCGCATTCTTCGAGACATTGATCTATCACCATCTCCGGGTTCTAACCCGCCTGATGGTCCCGCACGGCCGCCTGTACTTTTGGCGCACCCGCGCCGGCAAGGAAGTGGATTTCGTCATCGAACACGGGATGCGGATTCTCGCTATCGAGGTGAAAAGCACGACTTCGCCCGCCTATGGCGACGCGACCGGGTTGCGCACTTTCCTGGAAGAACAGCCGCAAGCAACAGCGGGTATTCTGGTACATAACGGCCCGGCCACCAAGCGGCTGGACGAAAAGATCATTGCAATCCCATGGACAATGTTGGCTGGTTTGTAGAATTTCTGCCTTTTGCCGCCCAGATGGCGGCGAAGAAGGTGGTGAGGCTTGACCGGGCGGAGGAGATTCTGAAAGGAATGGCCGCGTAAAAACTGCCGATTTCCACTTTGTATATAACATACTTGACAAAAAGTATTACCTTTTGTATAGTAGAGCTATGATAATCCAGAGAGACATCTATACCGAAATAGAGCCGGTGCTGCCTTCGCCCGAAGCGATTGTCATTACAGGTATGAGACGTGTCGGAAAAACGACGCTCCTCAAGTTCATTTATGACCAGATTGACTCAACGAACAAACTCTACCTTGACCTGGAAAACCCCCGCAATCAAATTTATTTTCAGGAAGTAGACTACGATGCCATCAAAAGGAATCTGGAACTCCTGGGATTGAAAAAAGAAGGGCGGGCTTATGTGTTTCTGGATGAAATCCAGTGGGTGAAGCAACTCCCATCTATTGTGAAATACCTGCTCGATACGTATCAAATCAAATTCATTTTAAGTGGTTCCTCCAGTTTTTATTTGAAAAACCAGTTCTCCGAATCTCTGGCAGGCCGCAAGTACATCTTTGAACTTTACCCTCTTACCTTCCATGAATTCCTGCGGATGAAACAAGCACCTGCCAATCAATCAACGTCCACGCAAACATCCTTTGCCTTTTATAGCACCTACAAAGCCTATATGGACGAATATTTGAAATTTGGCGGTTTTCCTGGCGTTGTGTTAAAAACTACCGAACAAGAAAAGTTAGCTGCCCTTGATGACATCTTCACATCATATTACCAACTTGAAGTTCTGCAACTGAGTGATTTCCGCAAAAGCCACAAAATCAGGGATTTGCTTTTTCTGTTGATGAGCCGCGTCGGCTCACGCTTGGATATACAGAAACTTTCCAACGCCCTGGGTATTTCGCGTATAACTGTAACTGAGTATCTGGCCTTTCTTGAGGGCACATATTTCATCAAACTGGTGTCTCCATATACCACCAACAAAGATATTGAAATCCGCAAGGCGAGCAAACTCTATTTGTGCGATACCGGGCTTGTCCGCCACTTCGCCCAGGTAGACGAAGGAGCCTTGTTCGAAAATGCTGTTTATTGGAACCTGCAACACAAGGGAGCAACAGTACAATATTACCAGCGCAAAAACGGATTAGAAATCGACTTTATCCTGGACCGGCAACGTGCTTATGAGGTAAAAACACACCCAGAAAAAGAAGATGTCAATAAAATAATGGCTTTGGGAGAGGAAATTGGAATCGAGCACACGCACATTGTGGGACTTAATTACTCATCCCTGCCAAATGTTTTATATCTTTATAATCTTTAAGTGATGCGATCCTCAAAACGACCGAGAAGGTTGTTAGAATTGCTGGCATAAAGGCCCAAATATAACAAGTCCAAAATGTCAGGCCTGCTCGATCTGTCAAACAAAGGTATATATGACCACCCCCTCCCCCAAAAACACCTCCATCCTCCGCCCATCCCGCCCGGTGGGATTCACCGGCTACGGCGCGTACGTGCCGCGTTACCGCATCCCGGCCAAAGAGATCGCCCGCATCTGGACCGGCGGCAAGGGCGGCACGCCCATCAAAGAAAAAGCCGTCCCCGGCATGGACGAAGACGTGGTGACCATGGCCATCGAGGCCGCCCGCAACGCGCTGGCCCGGGCCGGAATCCACGCCCACCAGCTGCGCGCCGTCTGGGTCGGCTCGGAATCCCATCCCTACGCGGTCAAGCCCACCTCCACGATCGTGGCGGAGGCCATCGGCGCGGTACCCAACGTCCAGGCCGGTGACTGGGAATTCGCCTGCAAAGCCGGCACGGAAGCCATCGTCGCGGCCATGGGCCTGGTCGGTTCCGGTATGGCCGAGTACGCCATGGCCATCGGTATGGACACCGCCCAGGGCAAACCCGGCGATGCTCTCGAGTACACCGCCGCGGCCGGCGGGGCGGCCTACATCATCGGCCCGGCTGAGGACTCGGTCGCGGTCATCCAGGCCTCCTACTCCTACGTCACCGACACGCCCGATTTCTGGCGGCGCGAGCACCAGAAATACCCCGAACACGGCGTCCGTTTCACCGGCGAACCGGCCTACTTCCACCACATCACCTCCGCCGCCCAAACCCTGATGGAAGCTCTGGGCACCACCCCCAAGGATTACAAGTGGGCCGTCTTCCACCAGCCCAACACCAAATTCCCGCAACGGGTGGCGTCCCAATTGGGATTCAGCCCGGAGCAGATCGAACCCGGCCTGCTGGTCACGACCATCGGGAACACTTATTCGGGATCCTCGATCATCGGCCTGACCGCCATCCTCGACATCGCCCAGCCCGGAGAGCGGATCCTGCTCGTCTCGTTCGGATCCGGGGCCGGGTCCGACGCCTTCGACCTGCTCGTCACCGACAAGATCACCGAGCGCCAGGGCAAGGCCCGCTCCACTCAGGACTACATCTCCCGCCGGGTGGAGATTGACTACGCCGAATACGTCCGCATGCGCGGGAAAATTACGATGAAGTAGAAAGGTAGACAGGTAAACAAGTACACACGTAACGTGTCTACCTGTTTACCTGTTTCCGTGTCTACACCCCCCGGAGAACACCATGACTGAAGTTGTTATCGCCGGAATCGGCCAGACCGCCGTCAACGAACACTGGGACGTTTCGCTGCGCGAACTCGGCCTGCACGCAATCGAGGCCGCTATCCGCGACGCGGGCGGACTCACCCCCCAAACCCTGTTCGTCGGCAACATGCTCGCCCCCAACCTGTCCAGGCAGGCCCATCTCGGCGCCCTGCTGGCCGACTTTGCCGGATTGACCGGCATCGAAGCCGTCACGGTCGAAGCTGCGGGCGCATCCGGCGGGGCGGCCCTGCGCCAGGGCTACCTGGCCGTCAAAAGCGGGCTGGTGGACGCGGCCCTGGTCGTCGGTGTGGAGAAATTCACCGACGTGGTCGGCTCGGAGGTCGAGGCGGCTCTGTCCACCGCATCCGACTCGGATTTCGAGGCCATGCAGGGCATGACGCCCACCGCCCAGGCTGCCCTGCTGATGAAAAGGTATATGTACGAGTATCAAGTGCCAGCCGACGGTTTTGCCGGGTTCGCCCTCACGGCCCACGCCAACGGAGCGGGCAACCCCAACGCCATGTTCCAGAAAGCCATCAAACCCGAGACTTACGCCAAAGCCGGCATGGTCAGCGACCCGGTCAACCTGTTCGACGCGGCCCCCAACGCCGACGGCGCCGCGGCGGTCCTGCTCGCCCGTCCCGACCTGCTCCCGCCCGGCTTCCCGCACCCGCTGGTCAAGATTGCCGGGTCCGCCACCGCCTCCGACACGCTGGCCCTGCACGACCGCAAGGACATGCTCTTCTTCGAGGCCGCTTACCTTTCGACCGGCAAAGCCGTCAAGCAGGCGGGGATCACGCTCGACCAGGTGGATTTTTTCGAATATCACGACGCGTTTTCGATCTACGCGGCCTTGTCGCTCGAATCGTCTGGATTCGCGATCCGCGGCCACGGCTGGAAGCTGGCTGCCGAATCCCGGATCGCGCGGGACGGGAGCCTGCCCTGCGCCACGATGGGCGGGCTCAAGGCCCGGGGCTATCCCGGAGGCGCTACGGGCGTGTACCAGGCCGTCGAAGCCGCGACCCAGCTTCGAGGTCAGGCCGGATCGAACCAGTTGGCAGCCGTCCGCTACGGGATGATCCAATCGCTGGGAGGGCCTGCGTCCACCGCGGTCACTCACATCCTGGAAAAAGTCAGTTAACAGTTTCGTTAGAACCCGACTCTGATAGCTCCTGAGAGTCGTGACTTGTTAGAGTCAGGCTAGAAATTCTAACAAGGAGAAACCTTTTATGGAAATCGCTCGCCACTGGCGTCTCAAACAACAACGCTACGGACTGGTCGGGGAGGTTTGCCCGCACTGTGACGTCAAAATCTTCCCGCCCCGGGACGTCTGCCCTGAATGCGGCGGCGAAGCCAAGACTCTCTACACCTTTAGCGGCAAGGGGGAGGTGTACTCCTATACCACCATCTACGAAGCCCCGGCCGGTTACGATGAAACCGCACCCTACACCGTAGCCCTGGTCAAACTCGAAGAAGGTCCGCTGGTCACCGCCCAACTGACCGACGTGGACGAACAGTCCGTGCAAATCGGCATGCCGGTGGAGATGGTCACGAGAAGGCTGAGGCAGGATGGGGATGAGCGGGGGATTCTGGTCTACGGTTATAAATTCCGTATTGTCCAAGATGTACCGCGGAATGATGAGGCCCTTCCTCAATAATATCCAGGAGATTGATCCGAATATCCACACTCAATTCACGATCTCTATCAATCGTTATCTGCTTCACCAGAGTATCAACAACTCGCTTTTTCAATCGAAAAATCTCGTGCCGCTCCTCATCAGTTTGAGGGGCGGCATTGTTTAATTCTTCGATGCCAGCCTGCAAATCTGTTAGGTACTCATTCACCCTTGCTTCCCAATCATTTAAGGCATTAAGGCTGATTGCCTGTCCAAGTGATGACAATTCATGCTTGAGATTTATTTCCTGCATGGTCAATGCGCTCCGGTGATATTCCAAATCAGTCGCTGTAATTAAACGCTTACGAGCAAGTGTGATGATGCTTTGGCGCTCATCCGCCAAAGCATCAAGTTCTTTTTCTAATCGCGCTTTGTCATCTTTTAAATTATTGGCGCTTAGCCGTAGCTGTTCTTCAAAGATTTTGTTAGCGCGTCAAAGTAATGGGATAAGGCTATGAGGCTTGAACAACCAGGATCAAAACCTGGCATTTCTGCCTATAGGCATCCCAGCCACGATTGAGTAACAGGGTTTGTAAAGCAGTGAGAGAATTGCTGGTGAGTTTGCACCAGTGCATGCCCTGGTTTTTCTGGCGACGCGCAACTAGCAGGTCATTGCCTTTCTCGACATGGGCGCTGCCAATGTAACGACGTTGTAGTCTCTCCTTTCCCCAAGCCTACCACTATCCACCTTACCGGGTCAACCCCATCATTAACGTGCTGTCATTTCCCACCTCGTTTTTCATATCCACCACCATGACTTTCGACATAGTCGTAATCCTGCTTCCGGGACTGGGTTTGCGCCCGGTTTTTTTGTATCATTTTGGTATCAACAAAGTCCCGCTCGTACTTGAAGAGCATAACGAAACGAGCAGGACAAAGGAGTTTAAACCATGTCTCAATCAATAATCAATGTCCAAAAATTGACCGCAACCTACGGACCCGTCACGGCGCTTAACGGTGTGAATCTGACCGTGAACAAAGGCGAGATCTTCGGCTTATTGGGTCCGAATGGCGCGGGCAAGTCCACACTGCTGGCATGTGTGGAAGGGTTGCATAAACCCAAAAACGGTAGCATGCATGTCAGCGGGGTTGACGTGCGGGCAGATTCTGCCAGCACCAAAAGTCAACTTGGCATTCAACTGCAAAAGACCGCCCTGCTCGACGATCTGACCGTTGCCGAACTGGTGGAAGTGTATGCCGCGTTGTACGAAGTGTATCTCAACTCGGAACAGATTGACGCCCTTCTCTCGCGCTTCGGCCTGCTCGAAAAGCGAAATACGCTATCGCGCCGTCTCTCCGGTGGACAACAACAACGGCTCGCACTCGCTGTAGCCGTTGCCAATGACCCACAGATTGTCCTGCTTGACGAGCCGACCTCCGCGCTCGACCCGCACGCCCGCCGCGCGGTGTGGGATATTATCCGCGAATTACACAATGAGGGACGGACGATCGTGCTTACCACCCATGCCATGGAAGAGGCGGAAGCCTTATGCGGACGCATCGCCATCATTGACCGCGGTCAGGTGGTGGCATGTGATACGCCTGCGGCGTTGATTTCCAACCTCAAATTGAACGCGATGTTGAAAGCCGTGGTGGAACTGCCGTTGGAGCAGGTTCGCACATTACCTGAGGTGAACAACGCCCGCTATACCGGTCAACACCTGGAAGTGGAAACTGCCCACCCCGAAGTGACGTTGACTGCCCTGCATGAACTGGCGGCGCGCTCCGGCCGCTCCATCCGCGATGTGATGTTGCGCCAACCCAATCTGGAAGATGTCTTCTTGAAATTGACCGGTCACGCGCTGGCTGAGTCCAACCAATCTGCTTAATGTTGAAAGGAATAACCCCATGAAACGTTTTCTCATCCTCACCAAAGCCATGACCCTCATGCATCTGCGCAACGGGTACGTGTTGTTCTGGAACTTTGCCTTCCCGATCCTGCTCATGCTCATCTACGGGGTGGTCATGAGCCAATACATGGACTATATGACCCCCGGCGTCATTGTGCTCAACGCCCTCAGTTTCGGGCTGGTCAGCAGTTCGACCATGATGCTTGAAATGCGCGAAAAAAGCGTCCTGCGCAGGTTGCAGGCAACGCCTTTACCCGCCGAGCAGTTGATCGGTTCGTATTTACTGGTCAACGTCATCATCGGTGTTCTGCAAAGTACACTGATCATTCTGGCGGGTGTTCTGCTTTATGACGTGCCCGTGACCGGGACCAGCCTGCTCCTGTCGTATCCCATGATCCTGGCCGGATTGCTGGCTTTCATGGCGCTGGGCGGCATCATCAGCGGTCTGGCGGCAAAAACCGGGACCGCCACTGCCGTCGGCATGACGATCTACTTCTTATTGATGTTTATTAGTGATATGGTCTTCCCGTTGGATATGCTGCCGGAATGGTTGAGGAATGTCGTAGCTTATCTGCCGGCTTACCCGGTCGTTCAACTCGTCCGTTCTGCCTTGCTGGAAGCTACGCTCGACCCCAAATGGCTGACGCATCTGTTCCTGCTCGCCGTCTATGGCATCGGCGCGACCTTTATCGCCGCAAAGTTGTTCCGCTGGGAGCCGAAGGCGTAATTAATTCCCCCTCATCCCCAACCCATCTCCCATTGGGAGAGGGCTGGGGTGAGGGAGAGTTTTGCACTCACTTTCCACTTTTTCTTTTCCAGAGTACACTTTCCACATGACGGAAACTCGCCCCTCTCACCTGGCTGATAGCGAACTCCCAATACCTGCCCGATACTTTGAACTCTATGGCAAATTTTGGGATGTAGCATCCTTATTGATATTCAGCCTTGCTGCCGTCGCGGTTCTCATTACAAATGCAAATGAACTGACCTGGCGCGAGTGGATGGTTGCGGCCTTGTCTATTGGGCAGGGGCTGTTATATTTTTTCTGTATCACGCGTGGCGGCTGGCCCATCTCATCGCGAAACCTGGCTTTGTATTTCGTGGGTGGAATTTGTATGTGGGGGCTGGCATGTTGGCTCGATACATTTACATGGTGGCTGGGTTTCACCTATTTTGGACAAATGTTTGGATTGCTGCCGCTTCAAGCCGTCATGCCTGGAACAGCCATTGTTACGTTTCTGATTGCCCTGATCACTTCGGATTGGAACCTCAGGCAGATCCCGCTTGGCGCCGTGATTGGATTTACGTTCCAATGGCTTGGCGGTATGGTGATCTTTCTCTTCATCTATGGCACTATTCGCACCAGCCGCGAGCGCGCGAAACTCATCACAAAGTTGGAAGCCGCTCAAAAAGAAGTGGAGCTGGCCCGCCAACGGGATGCTGAACTGGCAACCTTGCAAGAACGCGAACGTCTGGCCCGCGACCTGCACGACAGCCTCGGTCATGCCCTCGTGGCCCTTTCAGTTCAGCTCGAAGCCGTCCAGCGCCTTTACAAAGTAGACCCGGAAAAAGCCTCGGCGCAGGTGGATGAACTCAAGCATCTCACCCGCACCAGCATGGACGACTTGCGCCGTTCCCTGGCAGGTCTGCGTGCGCCTGGGTTGGGTGAACGGCGTTTGAGCGAGGCTCTCCAAACGCTCAGCGTGGACCTGGGTCAACGCGCCCATCTTCAAATTCATTGTCACATCACGGAAGGAGCGGACAGTCTTTCGCTCACGCACGCCGAAACCCTCTGGCGCGTTGCGCAAGAGGCGCTGGCGAATATCGAACGTCATGCCGCCGCGCATAATGTTGATTTAAGTCTTGGTATCGACGCGCAACATGCAACGCTCACGATCAAAGACGATGGGCGCGGACTTCCGCCTGATGCTGAGAGCCAACCTGGACATTATGGATTACGCGGAATGCGCGAACGCGTGGAAGGACTCGGCGGCACATTGACGTTAACTGGCAACAGCAACGGCTCACGCGTCAACGTGAAACTGCCCATCCTCTAAAAGGCTTTCCTCAACCCATGCCTGATCCCATCAACCTCCTCCTCGTCGAAGACCAGACGCTGATGCGTCAGGGGCTGAAAACGATTCTCGATCTCGAACCAGGCTTGCAGGTAGTCGGCGAAGCGGGAGACGGTGAAAGCGGAGTCCGCCTGGCGCTGGAACTCCGCCCGGATGTCATCCTTATGGATGTGCAAATGCCTGTGCTCAACGGCGTCGAAGCGACCGCCAAATTGTGCCGTGAATGGGTACAGGCCAAGGTCATCATCCTCACCACGTTTGACCGTGACGATTACGTCTATCAAGGCGTGCGCGCCGGGGCGATGGGATACCTGCTCAAAGACACGCCTGCCGATCAATTGATCCAAACGATCCGGCGCGTACATGAAGGCGAAGTATTTATCCAACCGGAGATCGCCTCGCGTGCCCTGCGCGAAATGATGCGCCCGACGACCTCCACTATCGAATCGCTCTCCGAACGCGAAAGGGAAGTGTTGGTTTTATTGGCACAAGGCGCCTCCAACAAAGACATGGCAGAGAAATTATTTATCACGGAAGGAACCGTGAAAAACCACGTCTCGAATATCCTTGCCAAGCTCCAGGCCGAGAACCGCACGCACGCCGCAGACATTGCAAGGAAACAAGGGTTGGTTTAAACAAAAACGGAGCGCATGACTTTCCCGCCCGCCTTTGGTTTACCTTGCGGCATGATTGGAATATTCAAAACAAGTATAATTTGCAGAGACGACAGAACCACTTGCAATTTCAGCGGAGTCCCCCATGCCTACAGATATTCAAGAACAAATCGAACGCCGCCGCGAACGGGCGTTCCAACAGGGGCGGGATTCCTGGGTCGCGGGTGATAGACCTGCTCTACCGCACCGGATCAGGCTGGCAGATGATTGACTTCAAAACCGACGAGGTCCGTTCGGATGAGGAGGCGCGATCAGTCATCAGCCAAAACGGGTATGACCGTCAGTTGGCGCGCTATGCCCGGGCTATCGAGAGCCAGCTCGGGGGTCCAGGCAACGATGCGCCTCGTCTTTCTGCGATTTCAAAAAGCCTATACCCAGCCCTTTCTTTTCCAACGCCCCATCAGCGCAGTACGCGCTTTGTATTTTGCTACCAACAACTTGACCCCGGCATCGAAGTTGTTTTGTTTCCCCTGAAAATCCGCCAACTGCTGGAGCTTATCCAATAAACTGGTTGCATGGTCGTAGTTGCTGGCAGTGTAGCCGTTTGCGAGGGTTTGCTCAACTTCCTGCCAGGTTTGCGCTTCGTGTTTGGCAAGTTCCTGCATTTCGGCGATATGTTTTTTGTGTTTTTCTTCTGCCAGACGTTTGGCTTCGGCTTTGCGTAATCTCTCAGCAACGTGGATCAGTTCATCAAAGGTGCGCGGACTGGCTTGAGAAGTTGTTTGCGACTTTTCAAACGAAAGCAGCTTCTTTCGCAAGGCAGCTACCGCTCCGGGTTCACTGTTCACAATCTTGAGCAAGGCTTCGTCACATTCCTGGCGGGTCAGGCGCGAAATGAGCGAGGAAAAATCCGTCTGTTGAACGGCAGACAGGTTCGGGCTGAGTTCGGCTGCAGCAGAGACCAGGAAGGGGTCAATCTCAAAGAAATCCACCAAAGCTTGGAGTTGCGGGGTCAATCGTTTCAACCCAGCGGGAACAGGAGGTTCCGAGTCGCTAAAAAAGTCGTCCGGGGCATCTTCGTCTTCGTCATAATAGCCGGATTCAAGGCTCATGGCTTTGAGCCAGGCCAGGTAGAGGGCACGATAATCGCCCTGGAATAGGTCATCGCGCAAACGTCCCAGCGTTGAGAGCAGACCGCGCTCTTCAATCCATTCGTCAAAGCCTTCTTCCTCGTTCATCTCAAATTCCAAAACTTGCACATCGCCGATGGTTTTCAGGACGAGATGGTCTTCGTCACAGAAGACTTCGATGGCAGCCGTATCCAACAACCCTTGGGGGAAGCGAAAAGCCAGGCGGCGCGTGCCCCAGTTGGCAAGATACAGGTGCGCGTCGAAATATTTTGCCAGGACATTGATGGGGTCATGCTTAAAATCGCCCCAATTGTAAGTAACCACCGCCTGGGTGGAAGTCACATCAATATGACTGGACAGACCATTGACCGCTTTTTGCTCGGCGGTGGTTAGCGGACGTTCGAGGGTTTGCCATTCGTAGTATTGATATTCGCTCATGGTACTTTCCTATCTGCGTTTGATGGTTATGCCGCCTGTCACACTATCAGGCAATTGAGCCAGCTTTTTCTTGCGGACTTCCTGGTACGTGCGCGTTTCATCCAACAGGGCGGATTTGCCGATAATTTCAAGTTGGGTCAGGGAACAGACAACTACCTGCTTGTGTTTTCCCGGCGGGGTGATGTCACAGGCAATCCCCATTTCATCGCCGCCGTAGAACACACTCTTGATGAACAATGTCTGCCGATCACTGATGGGGAAACCCTGCTTGCGCAGTATTTTGAGCAGTTCTTTGCCAGCCCGAACACTGATGGGCAAATTCGCCTTCATTTTTTCAACCAGTTTTTCAGAATTCCTGGGGTTATCGACGCTGCCAGAAGGCGATTTTCCCTGCAAGGCTTTTTTGTAGTCTTCGTTCGTCATCCAACCACCGATGAGCTCAAAGTTGCGATACTCTTTGAATCCATGCAGGTTGTCGAGCAATTCAGATGGCGGATGGGGATTGTTCACGCCGTCCCGCCAGTACTCTTTCTCAGCTGTGCCAAGCACCAGGTAATCGTTGCCAAGTGCTTCGGGCGCGCGTTGCGCAAACACCTGGGTTAAATGCCCCTCAATTTCATTCTTGTGGGCAATCAACAAATCGCATTTGGCGCAATAACGGCAGGTGTAATTGAGAATCAGCGGATAGTACGGGTCAACGTGAATGACCAGCGGCACTTTCTTTTGCCCGGTCTTGACTTCGCACTGTGGGCAGCGGCTAAAGCGGGCATCTTCATACGGATTCAGGAAAAAATTATAGAGCGGGGAGAGTTTACCGAATTGGGTTTTCTTGGTCATTGCAAATCTCCAGCATGGAATAACGCAATCTTATCCCAGAATCGTTCTTTGCTGCAATTTTCGCGGTAGGATAAGTTATCTTTTCCTGCGGCAAATCCCATGCAAGTTATCCATGCCCATTACTCTCCCGACGAACCTGGTCTGACCTTTTGGACCGAGACCAGGGATGGTCCCGCGCCCAAACCCCAGCGCGGACGAACGGCAGAAAACCCCAAACCAAAACTACACCCATTTAGCGTCGCGCCCACCCTGTCCACTGAATCGGGGGAACCCAATATCCAACTCACACTGCGGATCTGATTTTGCTTTTTTCGCCGTTTTGGGCTTCTGTCGAGGTATTTGTGCAAAACTTACGTTAATGCGCGAGTAAAACCGAAATTCGGAAAAAATCAAAACAGCATGAGTTATAATCTTTGAAATTCTGACTATAAATGTCCAATACGATTCTCCACCCATTATTAACTCAGGAGAGCTGATGAACATTAGCGGCGATGTGACAATTCAGGCGCCACGCAAGAAGGTTTGGGATTTCATGACCGATCCCAATCAGATCGGCCAATGTCTGCCTGGCCTCGAGAAAATCGAAACCATCGAAGATATGAAGCGGTATCACGGTGTGGTATCGGTTGGGCTAGGCTCGGTCAAAGCCCGGTTTAGCGGGGAAGTTGAGATCGTTGAGTTGGATGAACCCAATCGTACAAAACTAAAAGCACACGGCACAGCCACCGGCAGCGCGGCGGATGCCGTCAGTGAATTGAGCCTTAGCGACGGACCGAATGACTCCACACTCGTGCATTGGACGGCAGATATTAACGTCTCCGGTCAACTTGCCAGCCTGGTTTCGCGGCTGCTGGTTCCTGTGTCGCAGAAACTTGCTGCGGTGTTTTACGACGAGGTGCGGAAAAGGATCGAGACCGTCAACGCGCAAGCCTGAAAATTATGCGCGATATTTTGAATGACCTGGAGCGATGGAAAGCGGATGGGGTTTCTATTGCGTTGGGAACAGTCGTCCAGACCTGGGGATCGTCGCCGCGTCGCATCGGGGCGAAGATGATCCTTGCTTCGGATGGCCGAATCTCAGGGTCAGTGAGTGGCGGTTGTGTGGAAGCTGCCGTGATAGAGGCGGGACTCGAATCGCTCAAAACCGGGCAACCCGAGCTATTACATTTCGGCGTGGCAGATGAAACCGCCTGGGATGTGGGGCTGGCATGTGGGGGTAGTATCAATGTATTTGTAAAACCCCTGGATCTGAAATTTTTCGATTTATTACGAACCGCATGGATGGATGATTCACCGTCTGCACATGCTACGGTGATCGGTGGGCCTGCTGAATACCTGGGACACGAAATGCTTGTGCAGAAGAATGACAACAGTTCAGGGCATATCGGCGGCGGGTGGGATAAGAAGGTATACGAACTTGCAAGCGAAGCCCTTGCCACAGGAAGGTCGTTCCGCGCACAACTGAGTGAAGGCATCGAGGTCTTCGTCGAAGCCATCACTCCCCCACCAACCTTGTTTATAGTGGGCGGAGTTCACATTGCAGTTGCTTTGGTGTCGTTAGCGAAGACACTTGGATACCGCACGGTTGTCATTGATCCACGCAAAGCATGGGGAAACGAGGCGCGGTTCCCGCATGTAGATAAGTTGATCCAAACCTGGATCGAGGAAGCTTTCGAGCAGGCCAAGATCACATCATCCACTGCCATGGCCATGCTGACTCACGATCCCAAATTGGATGACCCCGCATTGAAGATCGCGCTGAATAGCCCTGCGTTTTATATCGGCGCGCTGGGGAGCAAATCCACAAATGAGAAGCGACGCGAGAGATTATTGAACGAAGGCCTTAGCGAATCACAATTGGCGCGTCTGCACGCGCCAATTGGCTTGAACATCGGCGCACAAACCCCGGAGGAGATCGCGCTGGCGGTCATGTCGGAGGTGGTGAACGCGTATCGGAAGCAGGATCAACTTGAAGTCAGGAAAGAGGCGCAAGAAGTATCCAGTCTCTAATCTTTGGTGAACGGAGACTAGAGATTGGAGACCAGAGATGCGAAACAACACCGTGAGGACCATCCATGAAACCTGCCCCCTTTGAATATCATGCTCCAGATTCGCTTGAACAGGCATTGGATTTGAAACGTCAAAATGCCGACGATGCCAAGATCCTTGCGGGCGGACAAAGCCTCGTGCCTGCAATGAATTTTCGGATTGTTCAGCCTGGTGTTTTGATCGATCTGAATCGGATTGCTGAATTAAGCTTTATCCGCGAAGAAGATGAGACGATCCGCATTGGCGCGATGACGCGGGAACGACATTTGGAATTTGATGCGCTGATCGAAAAGCGAGCGCCGCTGCTACATGAAGCCGTTCAATTTATCGCCCACCCTCAGATCCGCAATCGCGGCACCATTGGCGGAAGTATCGTCAACGCAGACCCTGCCGCAGAATTGCCTGTGGTGATGCTGGCATTGAATGCAAGGTTGAAGGCGAAAAATGTATCTGGGGATCGCTGGATCAATGCGCAGGATTTTTTCGCGGGCATGTTCACGACAGCGCTCGAGCCTGATGAGGTTCTGGTTGAAATTGAATTGCCGTTCATGCCGCCGCAAACAGGCTGGTCGTTCATGGAAGTTGCTCCGCGTGCAGGTGACTATGCTTTGATGGGAGTCGCCGCGCTCGTTACTATGGATGAAAACAAAAAATGCAAACAAGCGAAATTGGTTTACTTGAATGCCGGTGACGGACCTGTGGATGCAAGGGAAGCCGTCAACATGATGCAAGGTGAAACCTTGAACGATGCCTTGATCAATTCGGTTGCATCTGTTGCGAGCGGTAAAGAGATCAATCCTTATGGGAATGTTCATACTTCACCAGAGTTCCAACGTCATTTGGCAAATGTGTTGACGAAAAAAGCATTGAAGCAAGCCTTTCAGCGTGCGGAGGAAAATCTACAATGACCCAATTTGTCCCGATTACGATCAAGGTCAATGGTCAAGAATACAAGCGCGAAGTGGAACCGCGTCTCTTGCTCAGTGATTTCCTGCGCCATGAACTTGGGCTGACAGGTACGCATGTCGGTTGTGAGCATGGTGTGTGCGGCGCTTGCACGATTTTGTTCGATGATGAATCCATGCGCTCGTGTTTGATCTTTACCGTACAGGCAAATGGACACGAAATCACAACTGTCGAAGGATTGGCAAAAGATACAAATGACCTGCATCCGATCCAACAAGCCTTTTGGGAAGCACATGGCTTGCAATGTGGGTATTGCACCCCGGGAATATTGATGACGCTCGTTCCATTCTTGAAACAAAACCCGACCCCAACAGAAGATGAAATTCGCCACGCATTATCAGGCAACCTTTGCCGCTGCACGGGCTATCAACATATTGTGGATGCTGTAAAACTTGCAGCAGAAAAAATGCGCTAATGAATCAACTCGAACTGACACAGTCATTTCGCGAAGGTGAGATAACGGTCAAAGATTATCTCTCCCAGATCGAGAACTATTTCTCTGAGCGTGAACCGGCTGTGTTGGCATTCATTCCAGAAGAACAACGTTTTGAGCGTCTGTACAAAGAGGCGGGAGCGCTTGTTGAAAAGTTCCCAGAACCGATGAATCGCCCGCCTCTTTTTGGCAGGTTGGTCGGTGTAAAAGATATTTTTCATGCAGACGGTTTTGTCACACAGGCTGGCAGCCGTTTGCCCGCTGATGAACTTCAAGGCAGTGAAGCCGAGAGTGTTACAAGACTCAAAAATGCTGGCGCATTGATCCTTGGCAAGACCATCACTACTGAGTTCGCTTATTTCTCGCCCGGTCCCACTCGCAACCCACACAATCCTGAACATACTCCCGGAGGGTCGAGCAGTGGATCGGCCGCGGCGGTTGCGGTGGGTCTCTGCTCCCTCGCGCTTGGCACACAGACTATCGGCTCGATCATCCGTCCTGCCGCGTTTTGCGGTGTCGTTGGTTTCAAGCCGACGTATGAACGTATTTCCCGCGAGGGGGTCATTCCACTTTCTCCTTCACTCGATCACGTGGGTTTTTTTACGCCTGATGTGGAAACTGCCCAAAAAGTCGCCAGGGTGTTAATCGGAGATTGGAGACCGGAGGCTGGAGATCAGAGACTGGAGACTGGAGATTCTAAGCCCGTGCTTGGGATCCCCGATGGGCCTTATTTACAGTGCGCGTCCGCGGAAGGTCTGGCGCATTTCGAAGAGATGTGCAAATTACTAAGTACCGACTATCAAATCCGCCGAGTGCGTGTGATGGATGATCTTCAGGAAATACGTAATCGTCACGATGCGATCATGTCTTACGATACAGCGCAGGTTCATCAACAATGGTACGCTAAACATTCAATTCTCTACTCCTCCAAATTCTCAGATTTGATCCGCCGCGGTCAATCAGTCTCTAATCTCCAGTCTTTAATCTCTGCCCGCGATGCCTTCCACACCTCCATCACCCAAACCATGAACGAAAATCAAATTGATCTCTGGATCTGCCCTCCAACCATCGGCCCCGCTCCCAAAGGACTTGAAAGCACCGGCGACCCGGTCATGTGCCTGCCGTGGACTCAACTTGGTCTCCCCGCCGTGAACCTGCCCGCCGGAAAAAATGAAGAAGGTCTGCCGATGGGGCTGCAAGTGGTCGGCAACTGGTACATGGATGAAGCGTTGTTGTATTGGTGCTCGCATTTGGAACAAATAGTGAGCAAACGATGACAGCCACAAAGTGGAACATCCGCGCCGGGACATACTACGACTCGGTCGTGCTGATGCAGCTTCAGCGGGATCTGTTGGGTTTCCCCGGCGTTTTGGATGCAGGTGTTGTGATGGCAACCCAAGCCAATCGCGACTTGCTCGCCGCAAACAACCTCCTGCCTGATTCGATCTCTGCCAGCCCCGACGATCTGCTAATTGTCGTTAAAGCCGATACGGAAAGATCTGCGGTAGATGCCATTGGCCAGGTTGATGAGCTGCTTGCCCGGAGAAAGTCATCCAGCGTTTCGCAAGATTTTCGCCCACGCAGTTTGAGCGCGGCGGCAAGGCAATTGCCCGAAGCTAATTGGGTTTTGATCTCCGTACCTGGTCGGTATGCAGCTGGTGTGGCGCGTGAAGCACTCGACCTCGGGAAACACGTTTTCCTTTACAGTGACAACGTCTCACTGGAAGATGAAATTGCGTTGAAAAAAACCGCACGGGAAAAAGGTCTGCTCGTGATGGGACCTGACTGCGGGACAGCCATCATCAACGGCATCGGGCTGGGATTTGCCAACCGCGTCCGCCGCGGACCGATCGGCCTGGTCGGCGCTTCGGGAACAGGACTCCAGGCTGTGACATCTCACATCCACAACCTGGGCGGAGGCATTTCCCACGCCATTGGCACAGGCGGGCGTGACCTGAAATCTGATGTCGGTGCGATCACAGCCCATCAGTCGTTGGATTTGCTCGCGCGTGATCCTGAAACCAAAGTCATTGTGCTCATCTCCAAGCCCCCCTCGCCCGATGTCGCGACAGGTCTCATCTCCGCCGCGCAATGGACGGGGAAATCTGTTGTTATCTATTTCATCGGCTATCCACCTCCCGCAAGGAAGATTGGGAATGTGTATTTTGCAATTGGTTTGAGCGAAGCGGCGGAAATTGCGGTAAAGATTGGAGATTTGAGACTAGAGACTGGCGATTCAAAGTCTCAAGTTTCTGGTCTCTACTTACGTGGTTTATTTTCAGGCGGAACACTTGCCTACGAGACCCTCCTCGGCTTGCAAGCCAGCCTGTCCTCAATTTACTCCAACACCCCAATTACCGATCACCAATTACTCAAGAACCCTCTTCAAAGTGAGGCTCATACGATAATAGACCTCGGCGATGAGTTCTTCATGGTCGGACGCCTGCACCCGATGATTGACAACGACCTCCGCATCCGCCGCATGAAGCAGGAAGCGGCTGATCCAGAAGTTGGGATGATTTTGTTCGATGTGGTTCTGGGTGAAGGCTCGCATCCTGATCCTGCGGGGGAGTTGGTTCCTGTGATAAAAGAGATTAGAGAAAAGAAACTGGAGACTCGAGATTTGGAGTTTGTGGCAATCATCATTGGCACGGACGATGATCCACAGAATCGCCAGTCTCAAGTCTCGCAATTACAAGAAGCGGGTGTGACGGTTTTCCGCACCGCAACCGAAGCCGTGGAATATGTCAGTTTGCGATTGAGCGGCAAAAAGAAATATGAATTTGCACCCGTCAATCTTGAGCAGTTGAAGAAGCCTCTCGCCGCCATCAATGTGGGGCTGGAATCGTTTTACGACAGTCTCATCTCGCAGGGTGCGCAAGCCGTCCACGTGGAGTGGCGTCCGCCGGCGGGAGGGAATGAGAGGATGGCGGCGTTGCTGGAGAGGATGAGGAAATAGAGACTGGAGATGATTATGGATATAAACACTGCCAACCAAACTGCCGTCAATCGGATGATGGAAGCCCGACCGATTTTGAAGAGTGTTGCTGCCGCGCGGGATGTGATCCCTGGCATGAAGGATAACCTGCTCCTCCACGCGGGTCCGCCGATCGAGTGGGCGCGGATGTCGGGTCCGTTGCGGGGGGCGGTCATCGGCGCGATGCTGTTCGAGGGGCTGGCAGCCAACGAAACGGAGGCAGTTGCCAGGGTGGAAAGAGGCGAGGTCGAATTCGACGCGTGTCATCATCACGGCGCGGTCGGCCCGATGGCGGGAGTCACATCGGCGTCCATGAAAGTCTATGCTGTGGAAAATGCCGGGCACGGGAACAAGTCTTTCTCGAATTTGAATGAAGGTTATGGAAAAGTTTTACGCTACGGCGCGTACAGCAACGAGGTGTTGAAGAAACTGCATTGGATGAACGATGTGCTTGGCACTGCGCTGGCGGATGCGCTCGCGGGGTCAAATGGCATTGACATGCGCGCGCTGATTGCCGAAGCGCTGCACATGGGCGACGAAGGGCATAACCGCAACAAAGCGGGGTCGCTCATCTATTTGAAGTTGCTTTCGCCGTTGATCGCGAAAACGATGAAGGACAGCGCGGCGATGGCTGAGGTTCTGCAATTCATCGGCGACAATGCCTTGAGCGTGTTGAACCCGGTGATGGCGGCGTGTAAAGCGATGACCGATGCGGCGCACGGCGTGGAAGGCTCGACCATCGTTACGACCATGGCGCGCAACGGCACGGATTTTGGGATCCGGGTCAGCGGGCTGGGCGCGAAGGAATGGTTCACGGCTCCTGCTGAAATTCCAATTGGCCTGTTCTTCTCCGGCTTTTCCCAGGCTGACGCCAACCCCGACATCGGCGACAGCGCCATCACCGAAACGGCAGGCATCGGCGGATTCGCGATGGCAACCGCACCTGCCATTGTCACTTTTGTGGGCGGCACGCCAAAAGATGCCATGAATGCGACTCTCGAAATGTATGAAATCACTTTCGCCGAAAGCAAGTTCTTCACCATGCCTTCGCTTGATTTTCGCGGCACACCCACAGGCATTGACTTGCGCAAAGTGGTCGAGCTGGGAATCACGCCCCGCATCAACACTGGCATTGCCCACAAGAACGCCGGAGTTGGTCAGGTCGGCGCGGGGTTGGTAAGACCGCCGATTTCCATATTCGAGCAGGCGTTGGTGGCGTTTGCGGAGCGTTACAATCTGTAAATGGAGACTGGAGACTGTGGAGGCACAAAATGGCAACAGAACTTGAAGATCTGATAATCCTGCAAAGCGCGGAGAATATTGCCGACGCGATCTGGAAGCGCGTTATACGGTGGGAGGAATTTGCGAAAGACGTTGTTGGCAAGCAGATGGCAAGAGCAGCCGATTCTGTTGGGGCAAACATTGCAGAATCTTATGGCCGTTTCAACTATGGCGAAAAACTCCAGTTTCTTTATTATTCCCGTGGCAGTTTATTCGAGACGAAATATTGGCTGAACCGCGCCCTGGCGCGTGAACTCATGCAGGCAGAGGAAGTAAAGGCTTACGCGGCTCGACTGTCCGATGTGGCGCGTCAATTAAATGCCTTTGCCAATAGTCTGAAATCCCAGCGCAAAGACAACAAAACCTCATCAAGATCTGTTCGTGAACCCAGCGGGGAGTATGTCGTTGACGATTGGCTCGACGATTCCACACCCCTCTTCACCGACCTCGAACTCGAATGGCTGATGACATTCTCCCAAGTCTCCAGTCTCTAGTCTCTGCATCACTCAACTCAACCAAAAGGAGTTTTGAAATGAAAATCTACGACCTCTCCCAGGACCTCAACCAGGATTGTTCCTTCTGGCCCTTCTATCCGCCGTTTGAAGTCAAATATATCAAGCGCAAGTCGGAGCATGGCGTCAATGCGCAATACATTCAGACGTCAAACCACATGGGCACACATCTGGACGCGCCGCGTCATTTTGTGACCAAAGGCAAGACCATAGATCAAATCCCCATTGAGTGGTGCTACGGTCCCGGTGTGATCGTTGATCTGAGCGACATGCTCGATGACGTGGGACTCTTCACGCCGGAAGACATTGAGAAGCGCGCGGACGTACACGACGGCGATATTTTATTCATCCACACCGGCTGGCACAAGTACTCTTTCTTCGGCGAAGAAGCGGACGAGGAACGATACATCCAACGTCACCCGGGTCCGCATTACAGCATTTGCGACTGGCTCCTCAAGAAAAAGATCCACATCTGGGGCGTGGACATGATCTCCACCGATCATCCCATGAATCTGCCCATTGGGCGCTTCCTCGGCAAGGGTGGATTGGAACACTGGCAAAAAGTCCGCGCAAAGACCGAAGCGAAATTCGGCACAGACAAGATGGACGAACTCTTCCCCGATTCGGCGTATCAACTCACGCACAACGCCTTGTTCCCTCACGATTGCATCCACGTGGAAAATCTCGGCGGTGACATCGGCTTGAAGGAACTGCACAACAAGCGCATCACCCTCGGCGTCTTCCCGTGGAAGTTCAAAGGCGGCGAAGCGGCGTTTTGCCGCGCGGTGGCGTGGGCGTGAGTAAAGTCTCCAGTCTCCTGGCTAACCGAGACTTGAGACTGGAGACTAGAGACTGACTGGAGATTCCATGACAACTCGATACTTCGGTGAACGGATCAAGCGCAACGAAGACCCGCGCCTGCTCACGGGGCAGGGATTGTACGTGGACGATGTGGATCTGCCAGACATGCTCCACGCGGCGTTCATGCGCAGTCCGTACGCGCATGCAAAGATCAACAGCATTGACGTTTCGCAGGCTTTGCAACGTGAAGGCGTCGTTGCGGTATACACGGCGAACGATCTCGGCGACTACTGGAAGCCCGGTCCGCTGTTGGTTCCGCCGCCGCCGGTTGAAGGAATTATCTTCAACGAGAAGACTCAAGTTCCGCTTGCCAGGGACAAGGTCAAGTTTGCGGGCGAGCCGGTTGTGATGGTGCTGGCAGAAAGCCGTTACATCGCCGAGGACGCGTTCGCCGATATTCAAGTGGATTACGAACCACTCGCCTCTGTCGTGGACCTGGAGTTGGCTCTCGACCCAGGCAGTATCCTCGTCCATGACGAGATCGGGTCGAACATCGCCGCGAATGTAGCGCAATCAAAAGGCGATTACGGATCAGCGAAGAAGGACGCGGCGTTGGTCATCAAGCGCCGCTTCAAATATGACCACGGCTGTGCCGCCGCTATTGAGAACCGCGGCGTCGTCGCGGAGTGGGACAGGCGTGCGGGGCGATTAACGGTCTGGGACACCACGCAGGCTCCGGTTGTGATCCGAAACGGGCTGGCGGGTATGCTCGGCTTGTCGGAGCGACAAGTGCGCGTCATCGCTCCGTTCATCGGCGGCGGATTCGGTCCCAAGATCATGATGTTCTATCAGGAGGAAGTGCTTGTCCCGTGGGCGGCGATGAAGTTGAACCGCCCCGTCAAATGGGTCGAAGACCGCGCTGAGAACTTCGTTGCCACCACCCACGAACGCGGACAAATCCACGACGCGGAAATTGCGTTCGATAAAGACGGTCACATCCTCGGCGTGCAAGATTCGTTTTTGCATGACACCGGCGCGTATGCGCCTTATGGCTTGACCGTGCCGCTCAATAGTCAATGCACGCTGTTGGGACCGTACCACATCCCCAATTATCATTCCCAATTCACAGCGGTCTTCACCAACAAGACCATCGTCACACCGTATCGCGGCGCGGGCAGGCAGCACGGAGTCTTCGTCATCGAACGCCTGCTTGACCTTGCGGCGAAAGAATTGAACATTGACCGCGCCGAAATCCGCCGACGTAACTTCATTCCGCCGGATAAGTTCCCTTACGACAACGAGATCATCTATCAGGATTTTGCTCCGCTTGTGTACGACAGCGGAAATTATGAACCTCTGCTCGACCACGCGCTTGAAAAAATTGACTATCGCAAATTCATCAATGAGATCCAGCCAAAACTTCGCGCCGAAGGCAAGCATGTCGGCATTGGCATTGTCGCCTATGTGGAAGGCACAGGCATCGGACCGTATGAAGGCGCGAAAGTCCAGGTGATGTCCAGTGGACGAGTCTCGGTGGTGACCGGTGTCGGCACACAGGGACAAGGTCACTTCACCAGTTTTGCGCAGATCGTCGCGGAGCAACTCGGCGTTAGCGTGGACAAGATCGACGTGGTCACCGGCGACACCGATCAATTCTATTGGGGCGCGGGCACGTTCGCCAGTCGCGGCGCGGTCGTGGCGGGCAATGCCGTCAACGAAGCCGCGAAGGTTGTGCGCGAGAAGATCCTCAAACTTGCATCCGAACATTTCAACGCGCCAGAAGAGGAACTCGAACTCGAAGATGGTTTCGTGAAAGTGCAAGACGTACCGCGCCTGTCCATTTCACTGGGCGAGTTGGCGGGCAAGGCGAATCCCATGCGCGGAGCGGTCAAACCGGGGACAGAGCCTGGGTTGGAGGCGACCAACTACTTCGGTCCAGAAAGAGGCGCAACCGCCAGCGGTATCCACGCCATGATCGTGGAAGTTGATCCAGAGACAATGCAGATCCACATCCAAAAATATCTCGTCGTGCATGATTGCGGCAAGGTCATCAATCCGCTCATCCTCGACGGGCAAATTCACGGCGGCGTTGCGCAAGGGATCGGCAACGCCTTTTATGAGCGTCTCGCCTACGACGACAACGGGCAGCTGCTCACCGGCACGTTCATGGACTATCACCTCCCCACCAGCCTCGATGTGCCGCGCATCGAAACGGGACACGGCATCACGCTTTCGCCGCTCAACCCGATGGGCGTCAAAGGCGCAGGCGAAGCTGGCGCGATCCCGGTCGGTCCGCTGTTCGCGCAGGCACTGGAAGACGCGCTTCATGATGTTGATTTTGAGATTCTGGAAATTCCGTTGAATTCGAATCGGTTGTGGGAGTTGACCCGCGTTTCATCTCAATAGAATGCCATTTATTTACGCCCTCTCTTGTTCACCCAATGTCCAGCATTGGATACAGACCAGCCGCCAGATGCGCATCTTACACATCTTCGACCATGCCTGCAATCTGCTCAACGAGCGTGGAGAGGTATTATCGGTTGTCTCTCAAAAAATTGGGAATGGGCCTTTCAACCTTGTGGTCAAAGGAAATGATTTGTGTACCGAATTATTGAGCACACACTTTCCAGTTTTTATTCAAGCGGGGCAATTACATATTGGAGATTGGATCATCCAAACCGAAGATGCAGACATTTGGTGTCCACGTCCCAATTGGGAACGACTGTATCGCGAAAAGGTATTCATTCTGAATCGGCTATTTCAATTGGAAATGCCCATTTCTCAGTTCGACGATCCCTTGGTTTCAAAACTCGCTTACTCGATCGCCAATGAAGATCTGGGAACCGCGAAAGCCTTGGCCTTTCAACTCGCCGGGCTGGGACAAGGCCTGACCCCTTCTGGAGATGACATCCTGCTTGGGGCAACTTTCGCTGCATGGATCATTCATCCGCTGGATGTAGCAGCGAAAATTGCAAAAGAAATAACGGATATCGCCGCGCCCCAAACCGCATCCCTTTCAGCGGCATGGCTGCGTTCTGCCGGGAATGGAGAAGCCGGGGGCTTGTGGCATGAGCTTTTAAGCGCATTACTGTTTGAAAATGCCATTCAAGCTCAAGCAGCATTGGATAAAATTCTTGCAGTCGGTGAAACCTCCGGGGCAGATGCGTTGACCGGGTTTATCGGCACATTAATTTCGCATTCAGGGCATGAGACAAAATCATGTTACTCCTAAACTCGTTTGCGGATAACATCCGAAAATTCCCAGACAAAGTTGCTTTGGAATTTATAGACCCGCCGCTTCAACGCCTCACCTACGCGGAGTTGAACAAACTGGTGGACAAAACGGCTGGCTACTTGCAAAGCCTGGGGCTGGCGCGGGGCGATCGCGTCGCGATCCAACTTTCCAAGTGTATCGAGTTCATCCTGATCCACATGGCAACCGTACAGTTTGGAGCCATCTCCCTGCCGCTCAACACTGCCTATCCGCCCGATGAGGTGAAATACTTCCTCGAAGACTCCGGCGCAAAACTTTTCTTTGCGTTGGAAACCAACAAAGAAAAAATCAAATCCATCCTTCCTTCTCTTCCTGAACTGAAAGAATGTGTCTTCCTCGACCCAACTCAACCAAACCATTTTCAATTACTACTTACCAATTACCAATCTCCAATCCCCAATTCTCTAATCTCTAATTCTCCAATTACCAGTTACCAATTACCAAGCCTTTCTTCCACTGATACTGCCGTCATCATCTACACCAGTGGCACAACGGGACGCCCCAAAGGTGCGGAGATCACACATGGCAACCTGATCTCCAATCTCGAAGCGCTTCACACAGCCTGGGGTTGGCAGGCAGACGATGTACTCCTGCATGTCTTGCCTATCTTCCATGTGCATGGATTGTTCGTTGCTTTGCATGGCGCTTTGCATGCAGGCGCGACAACACTATTTATGCGCGAGTTCAACGCACAGAAGTCCCTTGAATTGCTTTCCGGCGGTCAATGTACTGTTTTCATGGCAGTGCCTACCATCCACAAACGTTTGCTTGATATCCCCGATGCCGGGCGATTTGATTTATCACGCGTCCGCCTCATCACATCAGGTTCTGATCGTTTGCCCGATGAAGTGTTCACCGGCTTTCGACAAACTTTTGGGTACACCTTGCTTGAACGGTATGGCATGACAGAGACAGGTATGAACTGTTCCAATCCCTTGCGCGGTGAGCGGCGCATCGGCTCGGTGGGAATACCCCTGCCCGGTGTGGAGGTTCGTATCGTCCATTCGGAGACTGACGTAATTCTTTCGGATGGAGAGATTGGCGATGTGCAGTTGCGTGGACCAAATATCTTCAAAGGCTATTGGCGGCAGCCGGATAAGACATCCGCTTCTTTCTCCGCCGACGGCTGGTTCAAAACCGGAGATTTAGGCTACCTCGAAACGGACGGTTACCTGACCCTGTGCGGTCGCTCCAAAGACCTCATAATTAGCGGCGGTCTTAATATTTATCCGCCAGAAGTGGAACGCGTCCTCATGGAGCATCCTGCGGTCAATGCCTGTGCGGTGATCGGCTGTCCCGACCCGGAGTGGGGAGAAAAGGTCACAGCGGTGGTGGTGCTCAATAAAGGTGAATCAGTAACCGGCGAAGAATTGATCC
This sequence comes from Chloroflexota bacterium, assembly GCA_049324115.1. Lineage (GTDB taxonomy): Bacteria > Chloroflexota > Anaerolineae > Anaerolineales > Villigracilaceae > UBA5796. The sequence continues at coordinate 92,308 of JBMOMN010000017.1, read as the reverse complement.
GCTTTTGCCGGGAAAAGCTCGCACCGTACAAATCTCCCAAATCCATTGTTTTTAAGGACGACCTGCCGCGTAATGCGATGGGGAAAATCCAGAAAGCGGAACTTCGCAGGGATTCTTGTCTGTAACTCAGTGCGGTTCGATTTTGACGCTCTACCGGGCTTTCAGACTGTCTGCAGGTTCTTTGATGTATCCCCCTTCAAGGCGTTCCTGACCGTACCGAGGGTGATCCCGGTCTGTTGGCCAGAAGCAGCCCGCAGGAAAACTTGCGGGCCGCTCCTTCTCTCTGCAAATCAGGGTACGTAATCCCTCCGTAAACGACGGAATACTCCCCTACGGTACGTAATACTCAATGATCAACTTCGGGCGCGAGGTTGACGGCGCGTTGCCGCTATACAGGCTGAGGTAGTTGGCTACGCCGTTGTTGTCGTCGAGCTTGAAGCGCAGGCGGATCTGGGTCAGGCCGCCGTTCGAGGCAAGTTTGTTGACATAGGCTTTGGCGTTGGTCAGGTTGATCGAATACCAGCCGTTGACCAGAACCGGCTTGAACGGGCCGTAGGTCTTGTTGGCCGCAGCCTGGAAATCGGTGATTTGCAGGGCGGAGGCGCCGAAGATGCCTTTCTTGACGTCCACCATGAAGCCCAGGAAGGCCGTGACCGGATTCCCGCCGCCGGTGATGCCCTGCCTCTTGACCTTGAGCGTGACTTTGGTGATGATGGCGTTATCCGGCAGCCCCTGGGTGCTGAACGAGAGCACAGAACGGTATTGTTTCCGGGCAAGGTTATCGCCCAAACGGAAGACGGCGGACCCGGCATTGAGTGAGCCGCCTTTGTTCGTGGATTCGCCGGATTCAAGTATCCAGCCATCCTTATCGCCCGCCGAACGGAACTGCACTTTACGGATGGTGGGCGAATTATCCTGGGAGTATTCATCCGCACCCACGTCCGGGGCCGTGCCTGTGGGGCGGGATTCGCCGTCGAAATCGTCGCTGACCTGGGCCAGGGTTGCCGCCCGGTCAATTGCGCCGGTGGCGGTGGGGCGCAAATGCAGATTTCCGGCGGCAGGGTTGATGAACCAGGATGACCCCGCGGAAGTGACGTTGCCGGTCCGGGCCGCCCCGGCGCCGTCCCGGTTGAGGATGTCCAGGTTGGTCAGGTTGTAGGCGAAAGTCCCGGTGGAATCGGCGAAGCGCGCCTCCATGCCCCAAGTCAGGCCGGGTTCGGGATTGAGCAACAGGGCCGTGTTATTGGCTACCAGCCACCCGGTTGCATGGACCATCTCGATGACCGAATCGTGCCGCTTGCTGGCGTAGATAAAGTTGTTACGCACGATCCCGCCGGTGTGGTCGCCGCTGCCGTGGCTGGCGTTCCCGAAGGCGATGCCCTGGTAGCAATCCACCAACAGGTTGCGCTCGACGAGCGTACCGGACGAACCGCTCCAGAACAGGATGGTGGGAGCCGGAACGTTGTTCGGGGTGCGGATGCGGTACCATTGATTGTCCCGCACCACCCAGCCGTGCGCATCGTGGGCGCTGATGCCGTTGGTGTAATCTTCGGGGGCGGTGGTCGTGTATTCCAAACGGGAGCAGGCCAAAAGTCCGTTATCGCTGCCGCCGTTGAGCGGGTTGACCTTGACCAATTGGTAGCCGGTATCCCGGATGTGCAGGTTGTACAGTACCGGCCTGTCCCGCCCCTGGACAGAGATGCCGTGTTCCCCCGCATTGCGGATCGTCAGGTCGGCAATCGTGGCATCATCCGCGTCAATGTAAATAGCGTGGGTAAGGCCGGTGAGCATGCCGCCCGCATCCAGGATCACGTCCCCACGATTTCCGGTTTGGCTGCGGATGGTGATATTGTTTTTTAGCACCTGTACGGTGTTTTGCAGGTGATAGGTTCCCGAAGCAACCAGGATCGTAGTCCCCGGGGCCGCGTTTGCGGCCTGGTAACGCAGCGCCGCTTCTGTGGAAACGGTAACGGTCGCCCCGCCGGGTGCAGGCAACGGCGGGCAATTGGCCTGGCTGGACGCAGGTTGGTACCCGATGGCAGAAGTGGAGAAATCAGGGAGAGTGTCAGTTTTGCGCCAGGCGGTTGTGCTTGGAAGGAGAAGGATACAGGTTATCAATGCCAGCGCGGTGCGGCTGTTGATCGCAAATGGATGGATTTTGTTCTTCATAATATTTCTCCACGCCGAAAAGAGGTTGGAACACAAACCTTGGGATTGATCCGGCGCACTGTTTGACATTGGTGGTTCCCGTTCACCTCTTTTTACATCGTACACCCAATCTGCCGGGATTCAAATAACAGTTTCTTCAGGTGAAGCTGAGATTCGAGCCAATACCTGCCCAACCAATTTCCTCACTGATTACGTCCCGCGCCTCGCTAATAAGTCATCGTATAAAGCCGCTATCGTCTCCGCCGCCCGCTCCAGCAGGGTGCAGTAGCGCTCAACATCCACCGTTCTCACATCAAAATCCTGTTCCACATCCCAGGCCCGCAAAGGTGCATTGACTGCTGCTGATATGGAACAACAACTGGGCTCATTGACCATGCAGGAAGCAACTCCACAGGTGGGCCATCTTGATGGCGGTTATAACCAAAAGCCCTGAGTTTCACGCCCAGGGCTTCATGTTCGGATCAACCGGAAAGGAACCGGGTGACTTTACAAGTGTTCGCGGGAGACCGCCCGGCCGCTCACTTGCATCCCGATGATACCCATTGGGGGTGCATGGATTTCCAGGTTTCCACCGCCTGCTCCATTTTAGTCACTGCTTCGCGCCAGGCCAGTTCAGGGTCCTCGCCATTTGCTACGTTCTGTAGCATGGTATCCACTATCCCAGGCGTCCCGAAGACCTCCCAGGCCCAGGGCGGGGTCACGTCGGAGCGGTGGAATTGACTTCCATTGACCGATCCCATGTTCATGGCTGGATGATTGATGAAAGCGGACCACTCGTAAAAGGATTGGATCCAGTCCGCATGTTTTTGCGAATAAACCGAGGGGCTGTTGAGCGCTTTTTCACGCACCGGCTTCAATGGGGGAATCATGTGCCCAGGCAAAACACTGTCGTAACGCAGCAACCTGTCTCCGCTGACCAGCCATTGCAGGAAAGCTTTGGCTTCTGCTTGATTCCTGGTCCCGGCGGCAATCGCAAAACGGCTCCACACGCCGAGGGTCACTTTTTGTTCGCCCCACGGCGGGAAGACGACAGTGACTTTATCCGCCAGTTCGGGATGCGCCTCCTCCAGTTGCACGCCGAGGCGGCCAGCGTACATGGCCATTGCGACCCGGCCGGTGATAAAGGCGTCAATTTGCTCGGAGAATCCCCACGTCGTGAATCCGGGCGGCGCATACTGGGTGAGCGCATGCCAGCGACGGACGGCTTCGAGGGATTGCGGCTCACCGAACGCGACTCCCCCATCGCAGGTGAAGTAGTCGCCGCCGTTTTGCCAGAGGAAGGTGGAAAAATAGTTGACGGTGGCAATGTTCTGGCCCGCGGGCAGGGCTATGCCATAGGTCTCATTTTTTGTCAGAGTCTTTGCCGCCCGCAACACTTCATCGTACGTGGAAGGAATTGGCAACCCAGCCTGCTCGAACATGTCCTTTCGCACCCACAGGCCATAAACACTGACGGCATACGGCACGGCATACGTCGTTTCGTTTTGACGGAAAAGACTGCCCTCCACGAAATCATCCGCGCCGATGTTTGCAACCACATCGTCGAGCGGAAGCAGGTATCCCGCTTCGGCCCACTGGGACATGAGGGCAGGTTCGATTTCGAAGATGCCCAGGTCCGCGCCTGAGGCCAATGACGTGAGCAGCCGCGTGCCGCGCGAGGCCGGCGATGCAATGACAATGTCCACTTCGATGCCGGGGTTGAGGTCCTGGTATTCCGAGATGAGGGCTTGCAGCACAGCCAGTTGGTCGGGATCGCTTTCGGTGGTGAAGAACGGGATGATTTTCGGGGAGGATGGATCCGTCGAAACGGTATCAGGCGCAGTCGGAGTCGGAAGCGGAAAAGCGGCAACAGGCGCGCAAGACGCCGTCAGAGTCAGCATCAGGAAAAACAATATGGCTTTGCGTACCTTGAACGATAGAAAAGAGTGGTGCATATTTTGATTCTATCTGCTGACTGCGATGATCGCTACCCCGGATTCAATCCTCCTGACCTTCACCGAAGACCACGCGGCCAGCCTCGACCGGTTTCCGCCTGAACCGCGCAATCAGCGCCGGGATGTAAGGCAGGATGACTGCGCCTGCGGCCGTGAGCAAAAGCCCCAGCGACAGGGGACGGGTGAAGAATACGCTCGGGTCGCCCTGGCTGATGGAGAGGGCGCGGCGGAATTGCGCTTCGGCCATCGGCAGGAGGATCACGCCGAGGATGGTCGGCCCGACCGGGAATCCGTAGCGGCGCATGAAGAAGCCCATCAGGCCGATAGCGTACATGATCATCACGTCCACGAAACTGTTGGAGATGCTGTACACGCCCAGGGTGCCAAACACGAGGATCCCCGCATAGAGCACGGAACGCGGGATCGCCAGAATCTTGATCCAGATGCGGATCAGCGGCAGGTTCAAGACCAACAGCATCACGTTCCCGATGTACAGGCTGGCGATCAGCGCCCAGACCAGGTCGGGTGATTTTTGGAACAGCAACGGACCGGGTTGCAAATTATAAATCTGGAACGCCACCAGCAGGATGGCGGCGGTGGCGGAGGTGGGAAGACCCAGCGTGAGCAGTGGGACAAGCACGCCGGAGAACGCCGCGTTGTTAGCCGCTTCGGGTCCCGCCACGCCCTCGATGGCTCCATGCCCCCATTCTTCTTTATGCTTCGATAACCGCTTCTCGGTGGTGTAACTCAGGAAGGTCGGAATTTCAGCGCCGCCGGCCGGCAAGGCTCCGAACGGGAAGCCGATCAGGGTGCCGCGTAACCAGGCAGGCCACGAACGCCGCCACTCTTCGCGGGTCATCCCGACGCGGCTTTTGACGGGCATGATTTCTTCCTTGGTATGCCGCATTTGAGAGGCGACGTACAACGCCTCGCCAACCGCGAAAAGACCCACCGCCACCACGACAACGTCAATGCCGTCCAGCAGTTCGGGCATGCCGAAGGTCAGGCGCGGCTGACCGGTCAACACGTCAATGCCGATCAACCCAATGAAGAGACCGATGAACAGGCTGACCATGCCCCGTAAAAATGACTTCCCCACCAGCGCGGTGACGCTCATAAACGCCAGCACGGTCAATGAAAAATAAGGCTCTCTGGGAGTTGCCGTGATTCTGTACACGGATTACGCGGATTTCCTGGATTTGCACGGAAAAAGCCTGAAAAAATCCGTGTAAATCCGTCTTTTCCGTGAAATCCGTGTACAAAAGGTTTTGAATCACGCCGATTCCCAATGAGCCGGATTTTCCTCATTCGATTGGGCAATGCTCGCGAATTCGTTCATGCCCTGCTGGAAGGCCACGACCGCGTCGGTGAACTGGCCGCGGTTGGTTTCGTCGGGCGAGGCGAGGTAACCCGTCACAGCCGTCAGCATGGCGCGCGAAGCCTCGTGCATTTCCGACACGATGGCCTGGTAGGCGGGGTCGTCGGGGCGGCTGGACATCACCTCGCTGGACAGGAACGCCGAGAGTTGAGACTGCGTCGCGAGAAAACTGTCCATCTGGGCGGCTTGTGCATCGTGAAGTTCGATCAGGTCATTGCCAGTGGTCAATGCCTGCCGATAAGCGCGCTCCAGTTCGGACGCCCATTGCTGTTCATTGGGCTGGTTTGCCAGCAGGCGGTATTGCGCGATCTCGCGGGAGAATTGTTCCAATTGCTCGTGGAATTGGATCTTGAAACCCGCCTCCCCGTTGATCTGGTAACGATACAACGCCGCCTCGGCATCGCGCAAATGCGCGTTCATTTGCACGGCCACCAGTTGCCGCTGGCGGATATTCTCGATGGCCTCCAGCGATTGCGAGATGGAACGCGCCAGGTAGATCAACGCCGAAACGTTGACCAATACCGTGGAACCGAACAGCAGGACAAAGATGATCAATCGCGTGCGCAGGGACATGGGTTAACTATAATCGAAGTGCGGGCAGAATGGCGAACGACGAAGTTATAATTGCCACATGCTCCCGCTTCTGCGCACCAAGATCTCCATCCCGCCCGCGCGGCAACAACGGGTGGAACGCCCCCGTCTCGTCGAGCGGATCGGCGCGGGGATGAAGCGCGCGCTGACGCTGGTGGTCGCGCCCGCGGGATTTGGCAAGACCACCCTCGTTGCAGAATGGGCGCGAACCGCGTCCATGCCCATCGCCTGGCTCTCCCTCGAACGCGCCGACCGCGCGCCCGAACGGTTTCTCTCCTATCTGATTTGCGCGCTTCAACGGGTCTCTCCGCAAACGGGACAGACCGCCCTGGCCATGCTTCATGGCGGCCAGGCCGTGAACGGGGAAGCCATTTTGTTTTCCCTGCTCAACGACCTGAACGAGACCCCGAACGAGTTCGCTCTCATCCTGGATGACTATCATACCGTGGATGGGACTGATGTCAACAGGATCATCCAATCCCTGCTGGAACATTGCCCTGCGCAGATGCACGTAGGGATAACCTCGCGCGCCATGCCCGAACTATCCCTTGCGCGTCTGCGCGCCCTTGACCAGGTTGTGGAAGTCAACGCGACAGATTTGCGATTCAACGATGCGGAAGTCCGCGCATTTCTGGAGCAAATGGGCGCGGCGCTTTCACCAGGGCAACTCGCGCGCTTGAACCAATCCACCGAAGGCTGGGCGGTGGGACTGCAACTCGCGGGTCTGGCGTTAGCCCGTCAGCCATTTGATTGGAACATCCCCGCTGGGCAGGCGCATATCTTCGATTATCTTGCCGAGGAAGTCCTGCGCCGCGAACCGCCCGAAGTGCAGGAGTTTCTCAAAATCTCCGCCCTCTTCGACCGCTTCTCCGCTCCTCTCATTGATTATGCAACACGCAATCCTGCTCTGAGCGCAGTCGAAGGGACGGAACACGAAACACGCACTACGGAGCATAATTCATCCACGCTCGTCACCCACATCGAGCGCGCCAACCTCTTCCTTATCCCTCTCGATTCATCTGGGACTTGGTTCCGCTATCACGCCCTCTTCGCCGAATTCCTGCGCCGCCAGATTCCGCCAGAACAGGCAAGTCAACATTATCACGAAGCGAGTTTGTGGTTCGAAGAAAATAACTTGTTGGACGAGGCCATCCACTATGCCACGCATGCCGCCGACTTTGAACGCGCCGCCAATCTGCTCGAAAAACATTATCTCGATTTGATTCAACGCGGCGAGCAATCCGCATTATTGGAATGGCTCTCGGCGTTGCCGCCCGAACTCATGGACAGGCGTCCGCGCTTGTGGCTGGCGAAGGGCTGGAGCAGCATCATAGGGCTTGACTCCGCCGAAGCGCAGGCCTGCGCGGAAAAAGCCGAGGCGTTGATCCCGCCCGATGAAACGGCAGGCCGCCTCAGGCTTAGGGGCGAAGCGAAGTCCCTCCGAATCCTGACGGGCATCTTCGCGGGCAAAGTCGCGGTGGCGGACGAAATATCCGATGCCTTTGTCCTCCTCGCCGAGCAGGATGATTTCCTCCACAGCCTCCTGCACTTCAACCTGGGCTTGCATCACGTGATGCTTGGCAATACCGCCCTTGCCATTGATGCGTTTACCGAAACCCTGCGACTGGCCAAAACGCTGAACAACCCGCTCGTTTCCATCATTGCCCAGTCACAGATGGGCGAGACCCGACAGATACGCGGCGCGCTGGGGTTGGCGGAACACGCCTTTCAGCAGGTCATTCAATACGCGCGCGCGACTCTCGGCGAGCATACCTTTTTGCTTGGCATGCCGTTCATCAGTTACGCCGATTTGTTGCGCGAGCAAAACCGTTTCGAGGAAGCCGTCCGTTATGCCGAGCAGGGCATCGCCTATTGCCAGGTCTGGCAGCCCGTCGCGAGCATGGACGGTCACATCGCGCTCGCCCGAGTGGACGCCGCGCAGGGTCGTTGGGACGAAGCCTTTGCCCGCCTCGACCGCGCCATGCAGGTGGCCGAATCCAGTAATTCGATCCTCGACGATACTTTTATCGCCATTCACCTGATCCGCCTGCATCTCATGCGCGGCGATTTGCCGAAAGCCCAACGCTTGATAAAAGCGTATGATTTGGAAAAACCCAGCGAGGGGACGTATTACGCCCTTTGGGAGATGACTCAACTGGTGCTGTTGCGCGCCCAAATAGCGACGCTTCATTCCGACCCCGAAGCGGCTCCAGCGATTCTCGAAGCGTTATCCACGCTGATAGCGGAGTCCGAACGCCGCGAACGCGTGACGCCCGTCATTGCCGCGTCCATCCTGCGCGCCCGCGCCCAACACGCGATTTCGCAGCACGCCGACGCCGCTGAAAGCCTCTCCCACGCCTTCACCCTCGGCGCGCAAAGCGGTTACGTCCGCATCTTCGCCGACGAAGGGAAAGCGTTATTGCATCTGCTTGAACAATATCGCAACAAAATCCGTGCCCCTCATTCGTATGTCGAAGAGATCACCAACCTCCTCCGCAAGGAAACTACCAATTACCAATCACCAATTACAGATAAAACGCCCGAATCTCATTCCCTTACCCCATTGACCCGCCGCGAACTCGACATCCTCCAACTCCTCGCGGCTGGCAAGAGCAACCAGGAAATCGCCGAAGAACGTGTGTTGACGTTGAACACCGTCAAGAAACACGTGGGAAATATCCTGTCCAAAATGGGAGTCGCGAACCGAACGCAGGCGGTTATGCTGGCGAAGAAACAGGGCTGGGTGGAATAGCGTGTCATTGCGAGCGCACGTTGCGAAGCAATCTCCTCTTGCTCAGGCGTCACTCCTTGAAACAGGAGATTGCTTCGTCGGGAAGAGCGCCCTCCTCGCAATGACATAATCTAAAAATACCACTTTTCTACTCCTTTCGAGCGCCGACAAATTCCTCCTCGGAGAGTATCTTAAGCGAAAAGATACATCCGAGGAGTTTTTGTAAGTCGGATTGCCAATCCGACCTACATCTCTCGAAAGGAATCTATGGCACTTCCCACTTCCTCCCCTCTCATTGACCTGAACGCCGTCACCAAGGCCTACCAAACCGACGCGGGACTCTTCATGGCGCTCAAAGGCGTTGACCTGCGCATCAACGCGGGTGAATTCGTGGCGATCGTCGGCAAATCGGGCAGCGGCAAGACTACCCTCATCAACATGATTACGGGACTCGACCGTCCCACCGATGGCGAGATTCTCGTCGGCGGCGAGAAGGTGGAAAGACTCGGCGAAAACAAACTCACCATCTGGCGTGGACGCACTATCGGTGTGGTCTTTCAATTCTTTCAATTGCTTCCCACCCTGACCGCCCTCGAAAACGTGATGCTCCCGATGGACTTCTGCGCCACGCCCGCTTTCTCCGAACGCCGCGACCGCGCGCTGGAACTGCTCCGCCTGATGGAGATCGAAGAGCAAGCCAATAAACTCCCCGCCAAACTCTCGGGCGGACAGCAACAACGCGTCGCCATCGCCCGCGCCCTCGCCACCGACCCTCCCATCCTTGCCGCGGACGAACCGACAGGCAACCTCGATTCGAAAACCGCCGCGGCTGTCTTCTCCCTCTTCGAGCGCCTCACCAGCCTCGGCAAGACCATCCTCATGGTCACCCACGACCCCGACCTGGCGCGCCGCGCGGGAAGGCAACTCCACATTGCGGATGGGATCATCGTGAATGACGTGGGGAGGTAGACAGGTAGACACGTACACAGGTAAACACGTTTCAACCACCTGTGTACCTGTCTACCTGTGTACTTGTTTACTTGCCTCCCTGTCTCCCTCCCCCAAAAGGAACCCCATGACCCGCTGGAAGAAAGTCTACCGCGACCTTTGGAATAATCGCTCACGCACGATGCTCGTGATTCTCTCCATCGCTGTGGGAGTCTTCGCGCTGGGCATGATCGTCTCCACCCAACAGGCGTTGACCTCCTCCCTCGCCGCGCAATATGCCGAAATGCGCCCTGCGGACATCATTCTCAAGACCGAGCCAATGCTCGACGATGATTTTGTCACCTCCATCCGCCACATGCGCGGCGTGGACGAAGCCGAAGGCCGCCGCGCCCTTTTCCTGCGAATCTCGCTCGACGGCAAAGGCGAAACCTGGCGCGACCTGACTCTCTATGCCATCGCAGATTACGAAGACCAACGTTTGCTGAAAGTTTATGAACAAAGCGGGAACTATCCTCCCGAAAAAGGCGATGTGTTACTCGAACGTGCCACCATCGCCTACCTTGGGCTTGAGCCTGGCGATGAAATTCTGGTCAAGACACCAGAAGGCAAAAAATATACATTGCACGTGGCGGGCATCTCACACGACCTGTACCGCATCCCGCCCGTTATCGAAGGTTGGGTATATGGCTACGTCAGCATGGACACCCTCCGCTGGATGGGACAGCCCGAAGGCTACAACGAACTCTATCTCGATGCGAACGCGACCAGCGATATTGAAATCCGCGCGTTGGCAGAGGAAGCCGCCGACCGCATCGAAGGCGAAGGCTTGCCCGTGTACCAGAAGACCATGCCCGATCAGGGCGTCCATCCGATGGGTTTCATTATTGACACCATGTTGATCTTGCTGGGTCTTATCGCCGCGCTCTCCATGTTCCTGAGCGGACTGCTCGTGGTCAACGTCATCTCGGCGTTGATCGCGCAACAGGAAAAACAGATCGGCATCATGAAAGCCGTCGGCGCGCGCTCGATGCAGATCGTCGGCTTGTATTTTGGGATGGTGCTTGCGCTCGGACTCGCCGCCTGCCTGCTTGCGATTCCATTTGGCAATGTCGGCGCGAACGCGCTTGCCAAATTCGTAGCCGAGTTGATCAACTTCGACGCGCCCAAAGTGGAGTACACCCTGTCCGCATTGCTGACCCAGTTCGGGGTCGGATTGATCGTCCCGTTGATCGCCGCCGCCCCGTCCATTTTGAGCGGGACAAAAGTCTCGCCTGCAAAAGTCCTGAGCGAGTACGGCATCAACCAGGTCTGGCGCGGCGCGGGCTTCATGGATGCGATTCTCAATCGCTTCCCTCGTTTCACGCGTGACTTGTTGCTGGCTCTTCGCAATCCCTTCCGCAAACGCGGACGCCTCATCCTCTCACTCGTCACGCTGACGTTTGCAGGCGCGATCTTCATGGGCATCGTCAACCTGCAAGCCTCGCTCAACGACTCGCTCGACCAGATGCTCGGCTTCTGGAACTACGACGCCTGGCTGATCGTGGACGGCCACGTCCCAGCGGAGAAAATGGTCAATATCGCCGAATCCGTTTCAGGCGTGGGAAGAGCCGAAGCGTGGGGCTTCGCCATCGGTCGTTATGTGCGTCCCGATGGTTCCGAGAGCGACAACCTGTATTTGATGGCGCCTCCCGCTGGCACGGATTTTCTTAATCCGCCGATTGTCGAAGGTCAAGGAATCGAACGTCGCGGCGACGAGTCCATTCTCGTCAGCCCTGGGTTGCTCGCCAATGAACCGAGCATCCAACTCGGCAGTTCGGTCACGATCAAGATCGAGGGGCGCGAGCAGACCTATCGTGTGGCGGGCGTGATGCAGATGATGGGCAACAGCACCATCGGGTATTTCACCGTGATGGATTACGACGCGTATGCGCGGCACGTGCGCGAGCCAAACCGCGCGAACGCCGTCATCTTCACGCTGGATGCGCGCGATCTCGAAACACAACGCCTGGTTGCCAGCGCAGTGGAAGAGGAGTTCGACCGCGCGGGCATCCGCGTGCTCTCGAACTTCCTCATCACCGAAGAGCGCGAAGAAATTGACGGCGCGTTCGCGATCATCGTCGCCCTGCTCATGGTGATGACGGTCGTGCTTGCCACCGTCGGTGGGCTGGGGCTGATGGGCACGATGAGTCTCAACGTGATCGAGCGCACCCGCGAGATCGGCGTCATGCGCGCCTTCGGGGCGCCGAGCCAGGCCATCTTCCGCATCGTGATTCTCGAAGGTCTTTTGATCGGGATGATGAGTTGGATTCTGGCGATCGGCTTTTCCCTGCCCATCAGCATATTCCTCGCCCGCGAGATCGGACTCTCGTTCATGGACTACCCCGTGCCTGCCTCGTTTTCTATGGGCGGAGTCCTCGCCTGGGCAGTGCTCGTCATCGTCATCTCGATCTTTGCAAGTCTTTTCCCCGCCCTGCGCGCCGTGCGTCTCACCGTGACGCAGGTACTGGCGTATGAGTGAGTGCGTCGCACCAAACGGGTAGATGAATCTCACAAATCAGAAGAATCCACTTTGGAAACGAATCCTATTGAGTAAGGTGCGACGCACCCTCGCTCAAACACAACAAGGAGTTCACCATGAAAACCAAACTTTTCTCCACCCTCATCCTTCTTTCCATTCTGCTGGCCGCCTGCGGTGGGACACCCACTCCCGCTCCCAGCGTCGCGCCTGTGGCAAGTACAAATTCCATCGTCGTCGCCGAAGGGACGCTCCTCCCCGATCCGTCGGTCGAATTGTCCTTCGCCCAGCCAGGCATCGTCGCCGAAGTGCTGGTTTCCACAGGCGGGCAGGTGACGGAAGGCCAGGTCATCGCCCGCCTCGAAAACAGCGAAGCCCTGCAAGCCGAAGTCGCCCGCGCCGAGGAGGCTTACCTTCTGGCGGAACAAGCCTTCGGCATGTCGGAAGCGGCGGCCTTGAAGAATCTGGCCGAGGCGCATGAAGCCCTGCGCCAGGCGCAACAGGCATTCGACAACTTCGATATCCCGTCTGACCTGCGCGGGATGACCACCCGCGAAACGCTGGAATACACCCATGCCAGGCTGGAAGAGGCGCGCGTGATCTACGAGCCTTATAAAAACTACAAGGCGGACAAGGAACCAGCCAGGACATACAAGAAACAATTGGATGACGCCTGGGCGGATTACCGCAAAGCCATTCAGTGGGCGGAACTCGAAGCGAATCTCGAAGTCGCCAGGGCAAATGCCCGCGCTCTGCAGAAGGAATTCGACAACCTGACGGTTGGTGAAAACGCCGAACAAACGGCCATCGCCCGCGCCCGCTTCGAGTCTGCGCTGGCGAACTTGAACGCCGCTCGCGCCGCCCTCGCCAACAGCCAGTTACGCGCGCCCTTCACGGCGACAGTTCTCAGCCTTGACCTGTCCGTCGGCGAGACCGTCTACGCGGGCATCCCTGTTGCCTTTCTCGGTGACGTGACTCATTGGCAGGTCGAAACCAAAGACCTCGCTGAAATTGATGTCGCGAAAGTTGCCATCGGCGATAAAGTCATCGTCAAATTGGACGCCTTTCCCGATGAGGAGTTCACAGGGCGGGTCGTCGAAATTGACCCCGTCGGGCGCGAATACCTGGGCGATATGACCTACAAGACGACCACCGCCCTCGACGAATCCGATCCGCGCTTTCTATGGAACATGACCGCAACGGTGACGATTGATGTAGAGTGATCGGATATCACAGAGGCACGTTATACCCTGCGCAGTGTTGTGGTTTTAAAAATAAACCCAGCAATCCTGTACCGCCGTCCTGCCGACCGAGGCGGGCGAACTCTCCAGCGGCAACGCGCTGTACACCGCGCTGGCCGTCCACGCGCTGAACGCGCTGGTCGGTTCGATTGACGCGAAGGGCGGCGTGATCGTCCAGCGGTTCCCCGATCTCAAAGATTGGCCGACCTACTCGCTCGATTCCGCCGCGCGCGCGGGCGAATCCAAAGAACGCATTGACGGCGCAGGGACGCAATTCCCGCTGGCGCTTTCGGCGTATCAAAACATCCCCGAGCGCATTTTGGCGGGCAAGCCCTATCCGCTCGAAGTCCTCCTGCTCTTGAACGCCAATCCGCTCTACGACATGCCGAATGACGGGCAGACACTCGAAGCGCTGACGAAGGTCCCGTTCATCGTCAGTTTCGCCTCCACGCTGGATGAAAGCGCGGCGCACGCCGACCTCATCCTGCCCGCCAGTACCTTCCTCGAAATCTGGGGCGACGACTATCTCGAAGGCACGGGCTACGCGGGCATCTCCCTGCGCCGACCAGTTGTCGAACCCGTCCACGATACGCGCAACCCGGGCGACGTTCTGCTCGACCTCGCGCACCGCATCGGCGGACCTCTGGCGAAGGCCCTGCCCTGGGAAAATTATCAGCAACTGATCAACCATCGTCTCTCCGCCTTCGATTGGGAAAAACTGGAAGCCAACGGGAACTGGTCTGAACTGATCTATTTCAACGCCACGCCTGGAAGCCAGGCATGGAAAGACGTCCTCGGACGCGACCGCCTGAACGCTCCGCAGGATGGACGCTTCGACTTTTTCTCACGCGAACTCTTCGCCCTGCTCGGTTCGGACTCCGCCCAAGCCTGCCTCCCGCACTTCGAGGTTCCCGCCACCCTGACGGATTCCACCGCCGAGGCGCTCGATTATCCCTCCCTGCTGGTGACGCAACCGATCATCACGCAGTCCGTGCAGTGGCAGGGCATCATCCCCACCTTGCAGGAATGCTACGGCCTGCAGGGATACGTCAAATGGGACAGTTGGGTGGAGGTCGGTCAAAAGGCCGCGGAGGCTTTGGGGCTGCAGACCGGGGACCGGGTCCGGGTGGAAGCGCCGGGCGGTTACGCGGAGGCCGTCGTCCGTGTGCGCGCCGGGATGTGGCCGAACGCGATCTTCCTCCCGCCCGGCCAGGGACATCACACATTTGTCCGCTGGGGCCGTAACTCAGACGAGAACCTTGTCGTGGGTGCGAATCCCAACGAACTGGTCGAATTCACGAGCGAGCCGTTGAGCGGACTGGCCGTCTGCGGTCCGACGCGCGTCCGAATTTCCCGGGCTTGACCCGATTTTTGGAGGTAGACATGCCCCGCTGGGGAATGGTGATTGACCTTGATAAATGCTTCGCCTGTCAGAGTTGCACCGCCGCGTGCGCAGGGACATGGGTTAACTATACCCGAAGTATGAGCATAATGGCGAACGACAAGATTACATGCCGAAAAAGATACACCCTGGTTAGAGATTGGCGGCCTTGCAACTTGGATTATAATTGGCCCGCACGGGCGCATAGCTCAGTTGGTTAGAGCGCTTCTCTTACACAGAAGAGGTCAGGGGTTCGAGTCCCTTTGCGCCCACAAATAAAAGCCTGACAGTTTCATTCAAACTGTCAGGCTTTCGATTCACTTGAGCGTGGTTTACCTGGCTTTATGGACGACGATGGAGCCGCCTCCGATCACAGTCACGGGATCGGCAAAGATGGACGCGCCGGGCTGGTTGTCGTAGATCACTTCGCCGGTGGCTTCGTCCCAGATAAGGATGCGGAGCCTGTCCGCGCCGCCGGCGATTTTACCGTCAATCACGTTGACGAAGAAGCGGTAGCTGCCGGAGCCGTTGACGGAGCCGGTCCCCGTGAACATCGCTTTGGCCCCGCTGATGATCAGCCAGTCGTGAGTGACGCTCTTGAACTTCAAACCGTCCAGCTTGAACTCGGTCTCGCCCTTGAGCGTGCCGTCCTTGTGATATTTCGGGTTGAAGCCGAAGTGGGCTTTGGCACCGCTGGCCGGGTCAATGAACCAACCGCCGCCGGTGACGAATCCGCCGCTGGGGTCGTAGATGACCACGTACTGGAAGGCTCCGGTGTCCGAAGCGCCAGCCGCGTCGGTGATAGTCACGGTAACGGTATAGACTCCGGATGTGGTGTAGTTATGGAAGGCGGAAACAGTTGGCGGCGTCGCGAGAAGCGTGGTGGATAAGCCGTCGCCCCAATCCCAGAGCGCGGTGTGTGTGTCACCGGGGTCGGGATCCGCGAACGTGGCCGTCGCCATGGTAGTCTGTCCGATTTGCACCGGCTCAAGAGGCGCAGTGATTTGCTCTATCTCAGGGGCGTGGTTGCAGTCGCCTTCCTCGGGCAGGCGGTCGCCGCGGCCGTCGAGGCTGAAGCAGCCGGTAACGCCTTCGTAATTTTGGGTCGAACGGACGGCGGAGGCCAGCGCGGCGCGGGCGATCAGCAGGCTGCCATCCGGCTGGAGCACGGAGGTTTCCGCGATGCGATCCAGGAGCAGGATCGCCGCGTCGTAGTAAAGCACGGCAAACTCGCCCGGCTCGTCGCCGAAGCGGGCCTGGTAACGGGCATTCCATTCCTGGACGGCGGGCATGGCCTGGACGACCTGCGTCCACACCGAGGAGTCGTAGTAGAAGTCGTTGAGGATGACCCGGTTGGAGACGCCCGGCCCGAGGTTGGGCGTGCCGAATTTGGTCGAGGAGCCGGAAATGGCCACGAGACCCGCGGAGTCGTAAAGCGGCAGTCCGGCTTCGAAGCTGGCGGAGCAGACGTGACCGATGACGCCGACGTAATCAGGATTGGCGATCACGTCCAGGGCGGCGGCCTGGGCGATCAGGAAGTCTTCGTTGCAGTCGCTGTCGTAGGGCGTTTGCGTGACCCCGAACCCCTGGATCGCGCCGAAATCGTCCATCGCCATTTGCACGGCGTTGACCAGGCCCGTGTTCCAGGGATCATGGCTGAAGTCCACCAGGGTGGCGATCTGGATCGAGCCGCCCGCCGGGACGATGACCGTTTCCGTCGGGAGGAAGTCCGGCGGGAGCGGGGTGACGACCGCGAACCGGACCCGGGTGCTGTCGCCGTCTTCGTCGAACCGGGCTGCCGCGCCGGAGACGCCGGGCTGCAGGTCGTATCCCTGCGCGGCGGCCTCCACGCTCCACTGGCCGGAGCCGTCGGCGGTCGCGCGCGTCCAGATACAATCGGCGATCCCGGCAGGCCCGCAGGCGTCGAGGTCCACGTCGCTTCCCGGCGCGGCGGCGCCGGTGATGGTGTCCGTCTCCGGGTCGGCAGCGGATACGTCGAGGTCCGTGACGACGACCGTCTTCGCCGTTACGCCGTCGTCCAGCGTGACGATGTAGCCGGGCTGGATGTCGAAGAGACCGGCCAGTCGGAAGGCGACGACCGTGTCCCTGTCATCGAAACCGGCGAGCGGTCGGATGATCCTGGATGTGGTGTAGTCCGGCGAGAGCGGGGTGGCGGGGTCGTCAACGGTCAGGGTTGCCAGGGCGCCGGCGGGCCAGTTGGCGGCCACTACTTCGTCGTCCACCGGGTAGACTTCGATGAAGGGTTCCTTCGGCGTCCAGTAGCCGAAGCGGGTGTAGTCGCCGTCCTCGTCGCTCTGGCGGGCGGCGACTTCCATGTTGCCAACGATGTCGAAAACGTCCTGTTCTTCAGGCATCGGCCCGGGGACGGAGAAGTCGGCGGTCCAGGAGCCGGAAGCGTCGGCGGTCACGTAGCGGTTCACCAGGCGGGAAAGTTCGGCGGCCCAAACGTAAACCCACACCTGGCTTCCGGGCGCGGCGGAGCCGAAGGCCTGGTCAGTGTCCACGTTGACGGAGGTGACTGCCAGCGGGTGGACGTAAATCTGCTTCGTGAGAGACCCGTCGCTGACGGTCACGAGGAACCCGGCCTGGACATCGAAGGCCCCGGCGTAGTCGAAGACCAACCAGGTCAGGCCTTGCGGGTCGTGCTCCGTTACCACGCCGCTTTGGGCGAGATCGGGGTTATCCAGCGTGGCGGGGTCGTCAACCGTCAGGGTGACGGTCGCGCCCAGGGGCCAGTCGAAGGCTTCGATGCGGTAGTCGGTGAGGCGCACGTCTATGCGCGGTTCGGCGGCGCGCCAGCCATACTGGGTGCAATCGCCGTCCTCGTCGCATTGACGGGCTTCGTTGCCCATGCCCGGCGTGATGTCAACGATATCCTGCTCGTCGTCATCTTCACCGGGGACGGAGAAATCCGCCAGCCAATCGCCGTTCGCATCGGCGATCTCGCGGCGGAAGCCGTAGCAGCCGGTCTCGTCGCAGTAGATGTGCCCGATGTCCACCTGTGTGCCGGGAGCGGCGGTGCCTGAGACCGTGTCGGCATTCGGATCAACGGCAGTGACGGTCAGGCTTGTGACGACATGACTCTTGGTGATCTGCCCGTCGGACATCGTGACGGTCATCCCACCCTGGAGGTTGAACCCGTTCTCCCACAGCCTGAACTGGACCCAGGTCTGGTTCGGGTCCCAATCGGCAACGACGACGGTTTGGGCGTCTGCGTAATCCACCGGTTCGGGCGTGGCGGGATCGTCAATCGTCAGGGTAATGGGCGCACCCAGCGGCCATTCGTACCCATGCACTTCGTTTTCGGTCAGGCGGGCCGAGAAGTTGGGGTTGGGCACATTCAACCCGAACATGGTGCTGTCGCCGTCTTCATCGGGTTGCGACGAATCGATCCATGAACCATATTGCAGGTCGGCTGTCGCCTGCTCCCAGTCCTGGTCGCCAGGGACGCTGAAGTCCACGCTCCAGTTGCCATCCTGGTCTGCGAATTCTTCCCGGTTGACGCAGCCGATGTCGTCGCACGTCCACACATTGACCGGGCTGTCCGGCACGCCGACCCCGTTCACGGTGTCCGCGTCCACATCAATGCCGGTGAAAGTGAGGTCGAGTACCGTATGCTGCTTCGACGTGTTCCCGTCCGTGACGGTCACGACGAAACCGGGCAGGATGTCTATCGCTTCGCGCAGGTCCAGGTCGAAGCGATGCTCGCCCGGATTCCAGGGCGCGTCGTAGACTACGGCGCTCCCGGTCGCATCCGGTTCGGCCGGGGTTGACGGGTCGTCAACCGTCACGGTGACGGTCGCGCCCAGGGGCCATTCCCAGCCTTCGACCTGATCCGTATTGGCCCGGACGCCAAAGGTCGGGTTGGGAATTCCCAGTCCATTAAATGTGTAATCACCATCTTCATCCCCTTGTTGGGCATCCAGCCAGGTTCCGCCTGCAATATCATAGGTGTCTTGTTCGTCATCCTGGGCGCCTGGATTCCCGAAGTCCGCCATCCAATTTCCATCACCATCAGAATCTACATGCCTGGTAGAGCAATTGCCATCGCCGCAAGCATATACTAACAAATCGTACGAATCTGGATCAGCAATACCGAAGACAAGGTCATTTTCGAGATCATATCCTGTAATTTCAATGCTGGTAACGATGTGTGTTTTAGAAGTAACACCATCCGTCAACGTCACCACGTCTTCAGGCTGCGCATCATATAACCCTTCAAAGTGAATCTCAACGTAGGTTTGATTGGGATCCCAAGGGGCTTCTTCCACAATTTGAGTATCTGTGTAATCCACACCGGGACCATTGTCTGGATCATCTATTTCCAGGATCAGGGATGCGCCCAATTCCCACCCGTTCGCCTCGATCCAATTAGAGTTTACCCTTACTGCGAAGGTGGGGTTGGGCACGCGCCAGAAGTAAACTGTACTATCTTCATCGGCATCCATTTGCCCAATCCCGCCTCCAATGCCCGGTCTGACGTCGCATGGGGTGAAATCAACTGTCCAAAACCCATTTTCATCCGCAAGAGTCTCAAAGTTGCACTCCTCTTCATGGAACCAAACTTGCACAGCTGATCCAGCTACGGCTGTACCACTAATCGTATCCAATTCGGGATTGATGTCAGTGACATCGAGATTGGTAATGACCAGGGTTTTGGTTGTTGTCGGTCCACCCACGGTGACAATATGACCAGGCTGCAGATCGAAATCCCCAAGATGGAATTCCTTGACACCGACTGACGGATTCCAGTTTGCGGGACCAACGACGCCGCTATCAGTGTAAAGTGTGCCGTTGGATGGATCGGTATCATTATCAATCGTCAGTTGAATTGTTTCCCCAAAATTCCAGTCACGTGCGTCGATCCAATCTTCTTCGGAATCGTTGGGGTGAGCCCAAACTACAGGCTGTGGCACGCGCCAATTGACGCCTGTAGAATCACCGTCACTATCTGGTGTATACGCGTTCCCGCTGATGCCAGGAACCAGATCGACAATATCTTGCTCATCCTCTTGTAGCCCTGCATGGGCGAAATCTGCTGTCCAGTTACCATTGCCATCTGCCACTGTGTGCCTGCGTCCGCCACTATTATGCAAATCAATGTTGACTTCCCAGCCGGCGGGAGCCGTGCCAAAGACAGTATCCTGCACCGGATCCACACTGGTCACGGCGATATCCACGACCGTCATCGTTTTAGTTACAATGCCATCGGACATCGTCATGACATGGCCGACTTGGAGGTTGAAAGGAACCTCATATTCCACTGCGGTACTATCGGGATTCCATGGGGCGACATGGGATGTGTCAATACCCGTGTAAAGCGTTCCGTTGCCGGGATCTGCATCATTGTCCACAGTGAGTGTGACCAGATCGCCCAGCGGCCAGTTGTAACCGTGGACAGTGTGCCAGTCCCAGGTGCCAAAGTTAGGATTGGATGGCTCCTCGCGGCAGGTTTCATTGACGTCAATGCTCCCGTCGAGAATGCCGCTTTTCACGTCATACTCCACATAGTCCCTGATGGGCTGGGGGATGTAATTGTAAGCCTCGTGATAGGGCGCCAATCCCACGCCGCCATCCGCCAGGTGATACGTTACCGTGCCGGAGGAGAAATTCCCGTTGAGGTAATCTTCAATGGTCCGATAAACCACGACATTGAGGTTCTTCATCGCGCTGGTGAGCAGGTAATACGATCCTGGCACAGCGCCGTTCCCGAAGAGCGTCAGGTATTGGTCCGTATCAACGCCGATGCTCCTGATGCCCTGCCCTGCGCTGTACAGGATGGCTCCATTGCCAGTCCCACCTGCCGCGCCGAAGATCACATGCGCGCCCTGGTCGATCATATTCTGCGCCGTGGCCGCGCCCAGGGCCGGGTCGGTAAATGTGCCGGTGTATTCGATCAACACGGTCGCATTCGGGTTGGCGCATTGGGCGCCGTTGCGATAGCCCTCCACAAATCCAACGACAGCCGGGACGGCTATCCCGCCAACTACGCCAACGATTTCGCCCATCTTCCCCGCGAGCGCGCCCGCCAGATACCCGGCCTGCTTCTCGTCGAAGCGGATGCCGCGCAGGTTGGCCGGGGGATTTTCCTGGTCAACGTCCAAAATCGCAAATGCCGTATCCGGATTCGCGTTGGCGACGGAGGCAATCGCATCCGCCATCGAGAATCCGACAGCAAAGCACAGATCGTTCCCGTCGTCCGCGCATTGCTGCAGGAGCGGGACGTAATCGTCGCTGCTGGCGGACTCGTAGAGCGTGCCGGTGATCCCCAGATCGGTCTCGGCCTGCTGCAAGCCCTGGTATGCCATCATGTTGAAAGACAGGTCATCTACGCCACCCTCATCCGTGACCAGGCCGACCTTTGTAGGAGGCTGCGCGTCGGATTCATACGCGCCCATATCGCAGTGCGCGCCTTGGGGCCGCGTGACGCCACGCAGATCGGTGGCCGGACAGTTTGCATCGTCCCCGGCGTCGATGGCCGGGCTGCCGGGCAGCAGGCTCAGGTCATCGTCGGCAGTGCCGAAGACATCATCCGCGCCGTCCGCATCGGCAAAGAGCGGATCGGCGTCAAGGTTGTTCGCGCCGGGATATCCGCCTTCCAGGTCGGAATATGTGACTGTTGTCGTGCTCGTCGCGTCATTGTAAATCAAACCACTGAGGGTGAGCGCACTGCCCCACATAATATCATTGACCAATGCCGGATGGCTGTTTTCTGTGTTGACTACAACAGCATTACCGCCAACATTATGGCTGAAGGTCACATTAGTCAAAATCGGGTTACTGCTATAGGAGTTGGTCATTGCCGCCGAATCGTAATAGATGTCCCTGGCCGCATAGTTTCCGCTAAACACTACATTTGTCAGGGTTGGGCTACTGCTGCTGTAGTTGACCATCCCGGCTGCGCTATCGGCATGGTTTCCCAGAAACAGGATGTTGGTCAGCGTTGGACTGCTGCCATTGTTGAAAATACCTCCACCGCCATGCGCAGAGTTACCGATGAATGTGACGTTGGTCAGCTGTGGATTACTCCCTGCGCCGTTATTCATCGCACCACCGTCTTGATACACGGAGTTGCTGATGAATCGAACATCATTCAATATCGGGCTGCTCGCATAATTCAACATCCCACCGCCCCAGCCCCAAGCCGTATCCCAGTGACAGGCATTCCCGACGAATGTGACATCAGTTAAGACTGGATTGCTGTATCGGTTCTCCATGCCTCCGCCCCAGGCGCCAGAATTCCCGCTGAAGGTGACATGCGAGATCGTCGGACTGCCGTTCTCGTTGAACATGCCGCCGCCATTGGAGTTGGGATAGACGTTCCACTGGAGCAGCGTCTCTCCAGCCGTGACCACGAAGCCATCCAGCACCGCCGTGTTGTCCGTGCCGCTGCCCACCACGACGTGATAGGAGTTGTCACCCTGGATATCGTCAATTGATTCGGCGATGAAATTGCCGTCGTCGTTGAGGTCATTGTTATCAATGTCGCCGCTCAAAATCGAGACGTTCGCCTGCCAGTCGCGCTGGTCGCGTTCGGTTTCGGTCCCGGCAAAGCCGCCGTAGAGTCCGACCCCGCTCGAAAGCTGGAAGCTGGCCGAGCGGTTGGTTCCCGATCCGGGCTTGTAGACCCCAGCCGCCACCCAGATCTCGACACAGGCGGAATCGCCAAGCGCCGATTGCAGGTCAACGTAGGCATCAGCCCAGGATGAGCCGTCATTCACCCCAACGGCATCCGCATCCACATGACACACGCCCGGGCTTTGCGCCGAAACGGTCGAGGTTCCCCCGATGAGCGACAATATCAGCGACAAAATTGTGATGATATTGAAAATTTTTGATCTGTTCATCTCGTCCCTCCCGAGGACTTAGCCTTAAACAAATAACCGACCACACGGGCCGGTTTCGCTACTGGCTCCTCAACGCCCTCACCTGCCTGTCCGACAGGTTAAGCGACCATCTCGGGGCGCTGGTTCACTGCCTCCTCTCCCTTTACTCTCGAACGGACTTATACATCTTTACCCCGTCCGTCCTCCTCTCCGAGTTTGCTGCCTCATAAAAAGCACCTCCACCTATAAGAATACTGAAAATCCGGGACAATGCAATCATGACATTTGTCACAAATTGGCCCCAGGGCTTGACCCTAACCCTCTATCGTCCTACAATTCAAAGGCAGAGATAAGAAAACAGAGAATAGAGAGTAGTTTATCAAGTGTCTACTGACAAATTGTTATTCTCCATTCTCGAAATCCTACTCTCTCCTCACTATTCTCTACTCTCTATTTCCTGATAACTGGAGTCCCTAATGTCCGATTTTCTGTTCCGCGGCACGCTGGCCGACCTCGATCCCGAAATCCACGAACTGACCCGGATCGAGGCCGAACGCCAGGTCCGCAAGTTGATCATGATCGCTTCCGAGAGTACGGCTCCGATGGCGGTGCGTGAGGCGCTTTCGTCTGCGTTCCAGAACATCTACGCCGAAGGCTATCCCGACGAAGAGACGCGCTGGATGTCCGAAGAAGAAATTCTGGACTACCCGGCGCGTTTATCTCATTACCGCCGCAACTCGGACCCGCGCTACTACAAGGGCGTGGAATACGCCGACACGGTCGAGGCCCTGGCCCGCCGCCGCGCCGCCCAGGCCTTTGCCGCCAACGGTTACAGCGCCGACCAGATCTACGTCAACGTGCAGGCGCTCTCGGGCGGCCCCGCCAACAACGCCGTCTACCACGCCCTGATGGCCCTGGGCGAGACCGTGCTGGGCATGAACCTGCTCTTCGGCGGGCATCTCTCGCACGGCTCGTCCGTCAACCGCAGCGGCAAGTGGTTCAACGCCGTGCATTACTCGGTCAACCCCGAAACCCAGCAACTAGACTACGATCAGATCCGGGCCCTGGCGCTGGAACACAAACCCAAGATGATCATCGCCGGGTACTCGTCCTACTCGTGGGTGCCGGACTGGAAGAAGTTCCGCGAAATTGCGGATGAAGTTGGGGCGTACCTGCTGGCCGACATCTCGCACATCGGCGGGCTGGTAGCGGCGGGTGTGGTCCCCTCGCCGGTCGGCTTCGCCCACGTGGTCATGTCCACCACCCACAAGTCACTCGACGGGCCGCGCGGCGCGGTGCTGCTGACCACCGACGCGGCCATCGCCAAAAAACTCGACCGGGCCGTCTTCCCTGGCGAGCAGGGCGGCCCGCACGTCAACGTCTTTGCCGGGCTGGCCCTGGCCTTCAAGCTGGCCCAGACGAAGCAATTCAGGCAGTTGCAGGCGCAGACGGTCAAGAACGCGGCGGCGATGGTGGACCAGTTCCAGAAGCGCGGGCTGCGGGTCCCGTTCGGCGGCACGGATACCCACCTGATCAACCTCGACTGCAACACGATCAAGGGACCCGACGGCGCCGCGCTCAGCGGCGACATGGCCTCCCGCATCCTCGACATCGCCGGCGTGGTGGTCAACCGCAACACCATCCCCGGCGACAAATCCGCCAAAGACCCGTCCGGCATCCGCCTGGGTACGCCCTGGATCACCCAGCGCGGCTTCGACGAGGCCAAATCCCGCCAGCTGGCCGACATCATCGCCGACGTGCTGCTGGCCTGCGCCCCGCACAGCGTGGATACCCCGCGCCAGGGCCGCCAGCGCCGGGCGAAGCTGGATTTCGACGTTTTGAACAACGCCAAAATAAAAATCCGTGACCTGGCCCTGGCCGCCGGGATGGATTTCGAACCGGCGACGCACGGCTACCCCCATTTCTATTATGTGGATGATGTCTCCGCAGCCGGCGTTTTCAGGCTGACGGGGCCGCGCGTCCGCCAGATGCTGGATTACGCTGTGAGTTCCGATCTTTCGACGCTCAAGCCTGGTTCCGTTCAAGCAACGGGACTCAGCCTCCCCGGCGCGGACGTGAGCGGCACGCTGGCCTGTGTGGCGTTCGATGAGTACGTGCTGTCCGTCCCGGCTGAGGGCGCGGCCCGGGTCGCTACCTGGCTGCGCGACCTGTCGGACGGCTACGTCTCGTTCAACCTGGACGGGAGCGCGGATTATTCCGAGAGGAGGATGCCGGGGCCGTTCACTGTGATGCCCTCACCCCAGCCCTCTCCCGCGGGGAGAGGGAGTCTCGTCAGCGCGGATAAACCCTGGTTTATCGGCATCCAGGCCGGGGTCCAGAAAGAGGCGCTGCCTTCCTTCGAGTGGGAAGAAAAAGAATCCGAATTGCGCCGCACGCCGCTGTATCAAGTCCACAAAGATTTGGGCGCAAAGGTCATCCCCTTTGCGGGCTGGGAGATGCCGGTCTGGTACACGTCGGTGATGGAGGAGCACCTGGCGACGCGCCAGGCGGCGGGGCTGTTCGACGTGGCCCACATGGGCGTGTACTCGGTCGAGGGGCCGGACGCGGCCTCGTTCCTGGACACGATCTGCGCCAACGACTGCGGCGGGCTGGAGCCGGGCGAGAGCCTGTACAGCCAGTTCCTGACCCAGGAGGCGGAGGTGATTGACGATACCCTGGTCTACCGCCGGGCCTGGGACAGGTTCCTGGTGGTGGTCAACGCCTCGAACGACGACAAGGACCGGGCCTGGTTCGAATCCGTTCGGGACGGGGTGGTGAAGATTGACAACGCCCGCCCCTGGGCGCGGACCTACGGCTACGAGGCGGTCATCCGCAACCTGCGCGATCCCAAGGCGGGGAACGATATGCGGGTGGATATTGCCTTGCAGGGGCCGCGAAGCCGTGACATCCTGCTGGCGATGGGGGTGGATGCCGGGACGCGGGCGCGGATTATGAAGTTGAAGCGAACCGAACTGTGCGATGCTGTCGTTGGTGGTTTTGATTTAATTGTCTCGCGCACGGGCTACACCGGCGAGAAGATGGCCTTCGAACTGTTCGTCCACCCCGAGCGGGCGGTGGACTTCTGGAACGCGGTCCTGAAAGCGGGCGAAAAGTTCGGCGTCAAGCCGATCGGCCTGGGGGCGCGGGACAGTTTGCGGACCGAGGCGGGGCTGCCGCTCTACGGCCACGAAATGGGACTCGGCTCCGGCAAGATGGGCCACAAAGACCTGGGCGTGGCGGAAGGCGGCTTCGGCTCTTACGTCAAGCCGTACAAGCCTTATTTCATCGGGCGGGATGCCTTCGTCGCCAACGAGAAGACCCGCAAGGGCGTGGTGGTGCGCTTCCGCTTCAGCGAGAAGGGCGTGCGCATGGCCCACAACGGCGACCCGGTGGTGGACAAGCGCGGCAAGGCTATCGGCTGGGTCACGTCCTGCGCGGTGGACGCCGAGGGCTTCCTGACCGGGCAGGCGTACCTCGACCTGAAATCCGCCGAGGTGGATACGCCGGTCTTCGTCTACCAATCCGCACCGGAGAAGGCCGGTCCCGCGCCGGCGGGGATGACACTGGGCGACAAGGCTGTCCTGCCGACGGCGGCGGTGGTGGTGAGCCGGTTCCCGAAGTTGTAAATAGTAATTGGTAATTGGTAATTGGTAATTGGTAATTGGTAATTGGTAATTGGCGGCGGGCCTTCCGGGATGGAGAGTCCGCCGTTTTTTTGTTGTAAAATTGTGGTATGAAATGCGATATTTGCGGCAAAAAAGGAGCCGAAGTCCGCTATATGACGCGCAGTTATGGCAAAGGCGCGAATCTGCTAATCATCGAGAATGTCCCTGTGGTGGTTTGTCCCAATTGCGGTGAAAGTTATCTCACCGCGGAGACCCTGCATGAGATCGAGAGGATCAAGTTGCACCGGAAGAATCTGGCAAAGTTGAGAAGTATCCCGGTTGCCGAATTCATGGAAGCATGATTTTAAAAATCCGAAGTCGCCAAGCTTCGGATTTTTTGTTGGGTGAAGGGGGATTTTTGGAAGGCGTAGCGTAACCGTAACCCCAGGGTTATCTATACAAACTGATTTTAGAGGTGCGTCACATGAAAACGATCCGTTATGCGACTGTTCTGGGGGGTCTGGCCATTCTCGTGCTGGCTTTCGGCTTTATCTTTCAAGCCCCCTTTGCCACCCGCCTGTGGCCCTGGCCCGACGGGCGGCTTTCGTATTTATTCATCGGCTCCATCCTGGCGGCGGTCAGCGCCGCGGCGTTCTGGATCGGCTGGACGGGGGAACTGGGCGCGCTGCCTGCCGGTTCATTGAACATCCTGGTCATTTCCCTGACGGCCGGCTTTTACTTTTTCCAGCTTGCCTCGCGGGACGACCGTCCCGGCATGATCCCTTTCGGGGTGGCGATGGCCTTGATGGCGGTCGTCAGCGGGGCTTCGTTCCTGTGGAGCCGCAGGATCCCGCTTGCGGATGCGCGTCCCACCCCGGCGCTGGTGCGCGTCTCGTTTGGGATCTTCGTCGCCTCGTTGATCTTCGCTGGCGTCGCGTTGATCTTCCGCGTGCCGATCTTTCCCTGGAAGTTGAACCCCGATTCGTCCGTCATTTTTGGCTGTATCTTTCTCGGAGACGCCTTCTACTTCATCCACGGGCTGCTCCGTCCCAGCTGGCATAACGCCCTGGGACAATTGCTCAGTTTCCTGGCGTATGACCTGGTCCTGATCGTCCCGTTCCTGTCCCTGTTCAAAACGGTGGAGCCGGCGCATTTTATCGGGCTGGTTGTCTATGTAGCCGTCCTGGTATATAGCGGCCTGCTTGCCGTTTACTTCCTGTTCGTCAATTCCCAAACCCGCTTCGCGGCCAAAGCCTGAACCCGGATTGGTGTCCAGCCTGCATCCCGCCCGCCCGTGCTCGAAGGATGGAGATGAAGGTCGGCGATAAGACCGTCCTGCGCCCAATATCCCGTAAGGAAATGGGACAGATCACGCCGGGAAACGCGAAAGATTCCGGCGGGGAAACCGGCAAAGTCCCGGCGGGATAGCGGGCGGACAAGCGGTTGCCAGCTTTTCCAGTGATGCAAATTTTTCATAAAACAGTGCGATAACAGGATTTTTGCTTTATCGCGCCAATGTTCGTATGTTACAATTTTTGACGTGATAATCAAAGATTCAAATTCCAAACTCATTGATCCTTATTACCGGACCCAGTACGGAGAAGCATACCTGGGCGATAGCCTGGAGTTGCTTAAAAGTGTTCCCGATGAAAGTATAAGTTTAATATTGACATCCCCGCCATTTGCCTTGACGCGTAAAAAAGAGTATGGGAACAAGAGCGCCGATGAATATATCGAATGGTTTTTGAGATTTGCTAAGGAATTCAAAAGGATACTCAAAGACGATGGTTCTTTCGTCCTTGATTTGGGCGGGGCATATTTACCCGGCTACCCGGTTAGGGCTATTTATCAGTTCGAACTCCTGGTAAGGTTGTGTAAGGAATTAGGTTTTTTCCTCGCTCAAGATTTTTATCATTACAACCCCTCCCGGCTTCCAACTCCTGCAGAATGGGTTAACGTTCGCAGGGTCCGCGTCAAGGATTCTGTCAATGTGGTTTGGTGGCTCTCCGTCACAGAAAACCCCAAAGCGAATAACAGAAATGTCCTGAAACCATATTCAGAAAGTATGAAGCAGCTTCTTGAAAATGGTTACAAAGCAAAAATGCGCCCAAGCGGGCATGATATTTCCACGAAATTCCAAAAAGATAATAACGGCGCAATCCCGCCCAATCTTTTGACGCTTGCAAACACAGAATCGAACAGTGCTTACCTGCGGCGCTGCAAGGAAGCAGGGGTAAAGCCACACCCGGCAAGATTCCCTCTGGATTTCCCAAAATTCTTCATAGAATTTCTCACTGATGAAAACGATGTTGTCCTGGATCCGTTTGCGGGTTCGAATACCACAGGCCAGGCAGCAGAACTCCTGAGGCGTAAGTGGCTCGCCTTCGAAATCGATCCAAAATATCTGGAAGGCAGCGTCTATCGCTTTCAGGAAGTCAACGATCTCTTTGCTGTGAGGGATGACAATGGCACGACACAACAAGTACGACCTGCTCGAAAAAATAGTAAGCGCAGTCAATGAATCGGGGTGGAATGTCCTCTATCTGGAGAGCATAGACCAGCATCCATTTCACCTGCAAATCTATCGCGATACCGAAAGCTATCGTGTCAGGGTGTACATCTGGCATTTGACACACGGCGGCGGACGAGCTCGTCCAAGAGACGAATATCGAATTCAAATTACCGGCGTTGACCATTTTGAACTGATGGACAGGGGAAAAACACTGGTTCTTGGCTGGTGGGAAGAGGCGGAAGTCTTTGCCGGTTTCGACGTGAGAAAGCATTTGGGAAGATTAGGCGCGTCCCCTTCAATTCAAATCAGGGAAGACGCCCTGCGAAAAGCGTATGTCAATGGTTTTGAACCTTGCGACAAAGGCAACAAAGAGGTGGCGGTCGCTTTCCGGCCGGATTTCTTTGTCGAATATTTACAAAGCCTGGAACCTTTGCACGACTTTGGCCAGTCATCGAAAGACCTGGCAGTATTGAGTGAAATTGCCCAGAACCCGGAAATCAATGAGGCGGATATCCAAATCCGAAATGTTGCTCGAAAAATAACCGTCGTGTCAGTCAGCAAAAAACTCAGGGACGTAGGTTTCCGCAAACGTGTTCTCAACGCCTACGGTTTTCACTGTGCTGTGTGCGGAATACAACTCAAACTGGTCGAAGCCGCGCACATCATCCCGGTAAACCACGAAAACAGCACAGACGAAACAAGGAACGGTCTGGCTCTATGCGCTCTCCACCATAAGGCTTATGACCAGGCATTGGTGACTGTGTTGGACGATTATTCGATCCAGGTCAGCCGCGAGCGGGCTGAAGAATTGCAGAAACAAAAACTATCGGATGGCCTGGCGAAATTTTCTCAAGATTTAAGGCCGATCATCATTCTTCCCCCCGCCGTTTCTGACCGCCCTCACGCAGATTACATTCGAATCGCGAATTCTATTCGTGGGTGGGAATAAAAAGCTGGATCTTTGGCAGCAGGCCCTTCGGCAAGCTCAGGACAAGCTTCGGAAGTCTTTTTCGGAGTCTTCACGTCCAGGATGATTTTGGAAAGACTTCCGAAGTCTCTCCCCGCTTTATCCCACTTTCGCCTTTATCGCCAGCCCTGCCACCACACTGCTAAATTGACTCGAGGCCTTCACCTTCCCTGCCCCGAAGATGCGTGCCAGCATCTCCGTAAACAGGGGGATGCTCGACGAGCCACCGGTCTTGACCACCGCATCTATTTCGGCAGGGTCGAGGCCCGAGGCGGCCAGCGTATCCAGCAGCACCTTTTCCACCGCAAGCAAGTAATGATGAATATCGGATTCGAACTGGTGGCGGGCGTAAAGCTCCCACAGGGCGATGTCCTTGTCTTCCAGGCTGATGACCGTCGCGCCTTCGCTGGACAGGGCGATCTTGGCCGCCTCGACCCGGTTGTAGAAGGTGAACGCCAGGTCATTGTAGATCAGGCTCTCGAGCGCCTTCAGGCGCACCGGCGCGACCCCGGCCCGGATCGCCCTTTCGAGCACGTTGCGGTTGATCGGCGTGCCCAATTCGGGCAGCGCCATCCAGTCCGGGACGGCGTGGATCATCTCGCGGATCTGCGGGTGCTGGCCGACCTGCCCGTGGCCGAAGTGGGACAACATGCGCTGCTCGATGATCGCCCGGTCGAAGTCGCTCCCGGCGATGTCCACGCCGCCGCTGGCATAGACTATTCTCCGGCGCGGGTCGCCCAGGCGCATCACGGCGATGTCGAGCGTGCCGCCGCCGAAATCGAAGATGACCACGTTCTGCGGCGCATCAACGGATTGCTCGTAATCCAGGGCGGCCGCGACCGGCTCCAGTTCGAAATCCACTTCCTCGAAACCTGCGGCGTGGGCGGCCTGGCGCAGGGTCTCTTCGGCCTTCCTGTCCTGCTCCGGCGACTCGGAAAACTTGACCGGGCGTCCGAGCGTGACCGCCCCGATCTCCTCGCCCAGCACGTCTTCAGCGCGGCGCTTGAGCAAGGTCAAATACGTCTCGGCCAGGTCGCCGGGCGTGAAATAGCGCTCGAAGATGCGCGTCCCCCGGTAACTTTCCTTGCGCAGGGCGGTCTTGAGATATTGCAGCAGGCGTCCGGGCTTCAACTCGTCCACGTAAACGTAAACGTCCCGAACGTAGTGCATGTCCGCGCCGGTGTAGTCAATCTCGCCGGCCCACTGTTTCACGTAGCGCCGCTGGCGGTTGACGTGGTCGCGGTAATAAGCCTCCACCGCCTCCTGCCCGATCAGGGTGCGGTAGTCCCGGGTGATGTACAGCACGGTCTTGATCACTTCGGGCAGCACGTTTTTCGGATCAACCGGCAGCAGGCGGACGCGCTGTCCGTCGTAGACGGCCACGCCGGAGTTGGAGGTGCCGAAATCCAGGCCGACTTTGAGGCTCATGCGGCCGCCGGATTCTGACCCGGGGCCGGGACCAGGCCGATGGACAGGATCAGGCCCCCGGTCCCGAGCGCACCGGACCCGGTCACTGCTCCCGCGTCGTAAACGTTGATCGCCCCGGAGGCGTCCAACGCCGCGAGCCGCTCCCCATCCCGCACCACCGCCGCCCCGATGAAACGGATGCCCTGTTCGAGCCGGTTGGCCGAAATGAGCGCCTGCCCCCTGGCCGCCGGGGATTTCGCCGGTTCGAGCATCCCGCTCTCACGGTGCAGGACCTTGCCGTTCTGGGTGACGAAGATGAGCGCCTCGTCGGGGCGGGGGGTGAAGGCGGCGACGACGAAATCGGTGGCCGGGAGGCGGATGCGCTCCTCGGCAGTGTAGGAGAGGTCGTCCACGTCGAGGCCGAGCAGGCGGCCCTCGCAGGTGACGAAGGCCAGGCGCTCGCCCTTGCCGCACAGGGCCAGCTCGAAGGGCTGGTCCGATTTGCCCAGCGTGCCTTTGCCGAGGTACTGGTTGCCGAGGATGGACTGCGCCAGGGAACTCAGGGTCTTTTTGACGCAGCCGCGCCGGCTGACCTGCACGAAATACTCGGAGACCGGCAGGCGCGAGAAGGGGATGATGCAGGCCAGCGTCTCGCCGGGACGGGGTTCGTCGGGCAGGGCCGCCTGTTCCCACTTCCAGGCGCTCCCGGCCCGGACCGTGGGCAGGTCGCCGACCGAAAGCGTGCCCACCCGCCCCGACGAGAAGAGCAGCAGCGCTTCCTCGTTGGACGGGACGGCCAGCAGGCGCGGCGGTTCGTGGTCGGTGGAGAGTTTGCCGGCAATGCGGCCCAGCATCCGTTTATCCGTTGCCCCGTCCGCTCCCGCATCCGCTGGGATTTCGATCCGCAGGATGCGCCCCTGCCCATCGTAGACCAGCAGGCTGGTGCTGACGGTCCGCTCCGGTTCGGCGGGGATTTCGGGCAGCGTGACGCCCTCGGCCCCGACGTGGCGCTTGAGCAGGTCGAGCTGGTATTCGAGGTGGGCGATGCGCTTCTGGTACTCCTCGACCCGGGTCCCGTTCTGGAGGGCGATGTTCTCGGCCAGCAGTTGCTCGTCCCGCTCGGAGAGTTCGCGCAAGCGGTTGGCGATCAGGCGCATCAGCGTCAGCGCCGACCCTGGCCGGGCTTCGACTTCCTTGATCCATTCTTCGATTTTGTCTGAAAAGGTCATGGGTTCCTCGCGAACGGTGATTATACCCAGGACGGATGCGCCTGGCATGGTGTTAAGACAGGAGGCCTTCGCAGAACTCCAGGAGCTTCTGCACGTCCTCGAAATTCGTGACCAGGCCGACCGAAATCCGCACCGCGCCGCTGGACTTGCCGTCAATGCACAGGCGGAAGTCGTCGAGCGACAGGCGCTGTTCCTTGCCGGGCATCGAGAAACAGGCGGCCAGCTCCATGCTGGAAATGCCCAGGGCGATCTCGCCCGCGCCGGGGTTGCAGAAACAACCCGTCCGCAGCGAGATGTTGGAGCGGTTGGCGAGGCGCTCGACGTCGCGGTGGTCTATCGGGAAACCGTCCCGGTTGAAGAAGTTGACCGCCACCGCCCCGCCCCGGGACTCGGTGTTGGTCGGCCCATAGACGCGCACCAGCGGCTCGCCGGTGGAGTGCTTCATCTGCGTCAGGTTGTCGAGCAGCCAGCCGGTCAGGCAGCGGACGCGCTCGTGGATGGTCTCGTAGCCGATGGAGGCGATGTGGCGCAGCCCGATCTCGATGGCCGGGATGTCGAGATAGTCGAGGGTGCCGTCTTCGAAGGCGGCCGGGGCGTCGGCCAGGTAATATTTGTCGCCCTGGACCGAGGCGACCGTGATCGTGCCGCCCGCGAACCAGGGACGGCGCAGTTTGGACAAGGCCTGGCGGCGGGCGATGAGCGCGCCCAGCCCCGTCGGGTAGCCGAAAATCTTGTAAAACGAGAGCGGGACGAAGTCCGGTTTGAAGCGGGAGAGGTCGAGGCGGCTGGTCGGGGCGAAGGCGGCCGCGTCCAGCAAAACGTCCCATCCGGCCGCGTGGGCTTTTTCGATCCACGCCAGCGGGTGTTTGACCGACGAAAAGTTGGACTGGGCCGGGAAGGCGAACAGGTTGTCCCCGCCGGGCCGGGACCTGGCGAGGGCCTCGTCCAGCATGGATTCCTCGACGCGCATGTCGGGCAGGGCCACCGGCAGGTAGGTGACTTCGGCGCCTTTGGCGTGGGCGAACTCGCGGATGCCGTTGACCGAGTTGTGGTTGTCGAAGGTCAGCAGATACTGGTCGCCCGCGTCGAAGGGGTAGGATTCGCCGACCAGTTTGAGCGCGCCGCTGGCGTTGGCGGTGAAGATGGCGACGTATTCGGCGGGATCGGCGTCGAAGAACTCCAGCACGTACTTGCGGGCGCTTTCGACCAGTTCGGTGGCGGCCATCGAGGTCGGGTTGGTGGAGTGCGGGTTGCCGAAGACGTTTCCGGTCAGCATTTGATGGTGAGCGCGGATCTGCGAATCGGCGTACAGCCCGCCGCCGGTGTAGTCGAGGTAAACGTGGCTGAGCCTGTCGAGGCGGGAATATTCGCCGGCGCGCAGTTCGTCAATGGCGCGGGTGGATTCGTAACCGGGATATTGTTGCAGGAATTCGGAATAGGATTTTTGCATGTGACTCTCCTGGGCATAATTTAACCACATCTGTGGGATGCCTGGGATGGAAGAAAGTCACAATTCTTTTATCTATTCCCCCGAGGCTCGTCCTGCCAGGGTTATCTCCGGGCCAGGTCCGACAGCAAATACCCAAGAAAAGCCATCCTGTCTTTCTTCCCCAGGAGTGAAGCGATGGCAAACTGGATGACGAGCATCAGCGCATAAAAAACTTTCATGGGGTGGTGTCCTTCGCCGCTAGAGGGCATCCGCCTGCTCCCAGTTTGGGCGGCGGCGGTAGCCCTTGCGGACCTGCGCCAGCACTTGCATGGGAGTATGCAGGATGCGCTTGCACAGTGTCGCGATCCTGGCGGCTGAAGCGCCTCCGTTCTGGATGGGCATCAGGCGGCGCAACTCGTTCTTGTCCAGATAGGTGTAGGTTTCCTTCCCCAGGGCCAGCGCCACAAAGGTGCAGGTGGATTGCTGGGTAATGACCACCGAGGCGTTGGCGATCATGTGGTCCGCGTTGCCGTATTCGAAAACGAGCGAGCCGGGCGCATATCGTTCGATTTCGCGCCTGGCCCGCCCGGGATCTTCGGTCGGGTGGAGCTTAAAGATGAGTTGACGCCCGCCGGCGATCTCGACACAGCGGCGGAGGAAGGCGGGGCGGTCGTCGAAACGAAAGGTTTCCCGGTAAGGCGTCGTAGCCACCAGGACGTGCCCACGGTGGGGAAAGGTGTTGTCGAAATTTTCTTCGAGGTTGTCGAAATTGGGGATGCCGGTGACGGCAATTTTTTCGGGCCGCACGCCCTTGCGGACGAACAGGTCGCGGTAGCCGTGCGAGGCCACGCAGAACAGGTCGTAAGCATTCGACAGGCCGCTGGTGGAGGTGTTCGCCAGGTAGCGCGGCAGCTTCAACCATTTCACCAGGTGGAACAGGGGGCTTTCGGGTTCGGTGATCCCCTCCTGGACCAGGACCAGGCGTTTGTCCCGGATGTTGCGCTGGATGATCAAATCGCTGCCCGTGATCACCAGGTCGTACTCATGCCCCAGGCCGCGGTCGTCAACCGGCAGGCCATGTTCGCCCAGGTAGGCCATCGTCTCGCGGCGGTGACGGCCGCCCAGCACCGTAAAATCCAGCCACCCGGCGCGGGCAATCCCGGCTTCCAGACCGTCCGCATAATAGGGGGTAAAGTAACATTGATATTCGCCCATATTTCGGGCGATTTTGTGCATCATCCTGGTCTGGTTGAGCGACCCACAAATAAACAAAATATTCTCAGACATGCGCGTCCCTTTTGCAGTGATCTGAAAACATTTTAGCAACCGGGAGTTAAGCCTTTTGGAACGACTCGTTAAGGTTTTTGGAAGAGAATCGTCCCCGGTTTAACAAACTGATTACCACCCCTTAATGTAGCGATAATTGGGCCGGGTTAAAAAGGAACCGGTGTGGCAATACGATGGCCGCGGAGTCTCCCATG
The DNA here is from genome assembly GCA_049324115.1 of Chloroflexota bacterium. Taxonomy (GTDB): domain Bacteria; phylum Chloroflexota; class Anaerolineae; order Anaerolineales; family Villigracilaceae; genus UBA5796. The sequence continues at coordinate 56,943 of JBMOMN010000017.1, read as the reverse complement.
TCTGATCGCGAAAAAAAGGTGGATGAACTGGCGGGTGCTTTCCTCCTCCAGGTGGCGCGGGCCATGTCCCTGCCGCAAACCCGGGTTGTGAGAACCCTGCTCCGGTGGGGTATCGGCAATCCGGCCCGGCGTCTGGCCGAAATCTCCCTCGAACTCGACCGCAGGATCGCCCGAACCGGACCGGCGGAGGCCGCGCGCTGGCTGTTATCCCATTTTGTGAGCGGCTGCCGGGCTTGCGGAGACGAACTCATCCCCGAAACCGGCCCGCTGCTGATCGTTGCCAACCACCCGTCGTCTTATGACGCGCTGGTCGTCTCGGCCTGCGTCAACCGCCCGGACTACAAGATACTCATCGGCGACATCCCCCCGTACCATTTCCTCCCAAACGTTTGCAATCACGCCATTTTCTCACCCAACGCCAAAGATACCTTCGGACGGATGCGCGCCATCCGGGAAGCCACCCGCCACCTCGAAAGCGGAGGCGCGCTGCTGATCTTCCCGCGCGGGGACATCGAACCCGACCCGGATTTCATGCCCGGCCCGGACCTGGAGTTCGACCGCTGGTCGCGCAGCCTCGAAATCTTCCTGCGCCGCGTCCCCCGGACCCGTGTCCTGGTCGCCGTGATCAGCGGCGTCATCTCCCCCAGGGCGCTCCGCCACCCCATCACCTGGTTCCGCCGCGACCGGCCAGACCGTCAGCGGCTGGCGTATATCTACCAGATCATCCGCCAGATGTTGAGCGGGAAGGAATTGTTCGGCCTCGAACCGCGTGTCACCTTTGGCGAGGCGACTCCTCTCTCCGGCCAGGACAATAACCTGTCCGGGATCAGGCAGGCGGCCCGGAACACGCTGCGCCGCCACCTGGCCGGGGTCCGGCCCTGACGGTCTCGCAGCCGCGCCGGGATAAGGGGCTTCGCCGGGCAGAAAATCTTACAAAATTGGCAGGTATGGCGGGCAAGAATATGATAAATATCACTTGAAAAGGATGGGGAGTTACATTACCTTTTGTTATAGTCGTTAATTTCGCACTGATCCATTTTTTGGTGGAGGAAAATGATGGCACACCGATGGCCCAAACAACCCGCGCAAATTTTTCTGATCGTTGCAATCCTGCTCGCATCCCTGCATGTGACCCCCGCCCACGCGCTCGCCGCGCCCACGCCGATCGCCCCGGCCGACGGCTCGACGACGACCGCGGCGGATACCCCGCCCCTGGGAATCCCTGAATTCCAGTGGACAGCCGTGACGGGCGCGACGAGTTACCGCTTGCAGATCAGCAGCGATATCGCCTTCACAACCCAGATCGTGAACGTCACCACGCCGAACACATCCTATACACCCATCAGCGTGAGCGCCTTTCCAGACGGGACCTGGTACTGGCGCGTCCGGGTGGAGGCCCCCACACCCGTAGGCGACTATAGCAGCATCTGGAGTTTTACCAAGCAATGGGCAGCTCCAGCCAATCTGCCCACCCTGGCCGCCCCGGCAGATGCGGAAACGCTGGATTTTTACGACCAGCCGGCTTTTTCCTGGAGCGCGGTCATGGGCGCATCCAGGTACAAGCTCCAGATCTATTCCAGTCCTGGAGGCTGGTTGACCCCGGCGTATACGGCGACCACCCTGGCGACCACCCACCAGCCGAACACCAAGCTGGCCAACGGCAACTATTACTGGCGCGTCGTGCCTCTTGACCCCGGCAACCGCGAGGGCACCCCAAGCGAGGAACGTTCCTTTACCACCGGGTACAACCCCATCCCGGCCCTGCTGGAACCCGATGACTGGGCCACCCCGACCTTCACCCCGACCTTCCGCTGGGCGGCCGTGCGCGGCGCCCAGTTCTACCGCCTGCAATACACCACCGACCCCAGCTTTTCGTCGGATGTCACCCAAATTGACACTCGCAATACGTCTTATACGCCAACCGCCACGCTGGCGAACGATGTCAACTACTACTGGCGGGTCAGGGTCCATTCGGGGAATTCGATCTCGGACTGGACGCCGGTGCGCACCTTCATCAAACGGTGGTACATCAAGCCTGTGCTTCTCACCCCGACGAACCTCTACCAACACGTGCGTTTCCCGCTCTTCAGTTGGACGCCCGTGCCCGGCGCCAGTTACTACAAGGTTGATCTCAGCCTGTTCTCAAACTTCAGCAACATCTACAGCACTGCCAATACTTCCAATACGTTTTTCACCCCCGATAGCTATAGTGGGGCCGACACTATTAATTATTGGAGGGTGACGCCCTATGACGGGAACGGGAATCCCGGGGTACCCAGCAATACCTGGTCTTATCGCAGTTATCAAGGCTCGGTCGCGCCCCACCAGGTCTACCCGCTTTTCTACTATCCTCCCGATACCTACGCAGGGTATCCGGGGGTGACCACCAACCCCCATGAAGACCGGACCGTGGCCCTGCCGATCTTCATCTGGCACCGCGTCTACGTGCCGGTCGGGGAGGCCAACCAGGGCGAAGTCTACGCCGAGGCCTACCGCCTGCAAGTTTCCACCGACCCGACCTTCTTCGTCGTGGACTGGAGCGTGGATACCGAGAATACGACCGCCGCGCCGACCTCCAGCAACCCCTTCACCCCCCTGCCGAACACGGATTACTACTGGCGCGTCCGCCCGTTGATCGGCGGGGTCGAGGTCGGGGAATGGAGCCAACGCTGGCAAACCCGCTTCGACCCCGCGCTCGGGCTGACGCCCACCGGCGGCGCGGCCCCGGAACTGATCCGCCCGACGAACGGCTTCGAGTTCGCCGAGGCCACCCCGCTGCTGCAATGGTTCCCCCTGGGCGGCGCATCGTCTTACGAAGTGCAGATCAGCCTCGACCAGGGATTCGGCTCGCTGGTGGACACGGCCACGGTCAATTACCCGGCCTACGCCCCCTCCCAAAGCCTGGCCCAGCGCAGCCTGGGAGCCGTAAACTTCGGCGTCTATTACTGGCGGGTGCGTGAGACCGGCGGGAGTTGGAGCGATACCCGGCGCTTCCAGATCGCGGCTCAAAGCCAGTGGCGTTATTCCTCGACAAGCCTCCTCGGCGATGCCGGCAACCGGCTGCAGATCGGCTCCGACCCGGCCAGCGACGTGGCCGACCCCGACTATGACGTAACCAGCCTCCAGGTCCGCCAGGCGGATACTTACTGGTATTTTGGTTTCCACGTCCCGCCCGCGCCCGGCAAGAATGTCACGTATGCGCTCTACCTGGACCTCGACCACCAGTACGCTTCGGGCGCGACCTTCGACGCCAAAAGTTATACGGTAACGACCGTCGCAGCCTTCCGGCCCGAGTATGCCGTTTACGTCTTCCAGGAAGCGGGCGCTTTCGCAGCCAACCGGGTCCATCTCTATCGCTGGAACGGCAGCGGTTGGGATACTGTAAACGTCCTTAGCGATATAGGCGGGGCTATCTATTACAACAGCGGCTACGTCGAACTCGAACTGCCCAACACCGCCATCGGCTACCAGGATACGACCGGCAGCTATGCCGTTTCCCTGCTCAGCTTGCCCGCCGGAAGCGGCGAGCCGCAGGATTCGGTCCCTTCGGACGCGAGCGTCCCCGGACCCGGCCCGGTCAGCCGTTTCGCCAACGTCACCGAGCGGATGAACCTGGTCGCCCCGCCCAACGACGCCGGGGTGGACCCCACCACATACCCCTCGGTCCTGCCCTTCTTCTGGGATTGGCCCGTCCTGGCCCCGTGGTCCGGCGCGTATATGAAAGCTTACCTGGACCCGCTATTTACCACTGAGGTCGCCACATATACCCTGACATCCACCGGGGCCTATTACGCAATGTCATCCCATTCCTGGGGGGACGACTTCAATGGCGATAATACCTACTACTGGCGCATCCAGCCTCGTTACCGGGTCGGCGGTACTCTTCCCAACGGAGCCTGGAGCCAGGGCTGGCGCTTCGAGCGCCAGGGGTTCATTCCGCAAAATCTCCAGACCTCGGTCACGTTTGCCACACCGACCTTCACCTGGGATAGGGTCGAAGGGGCGCAGCACTACGAACTGCAGGTGGACGATGACCCGAATTTTGCTTCCCCGGCGATCAGCACCACCACCAGGCAGAACTCCTACACCCATACCAGCACCCTGGCCAATGCCACCTATTACTGGCGTGTGCGCGCCAACCGTTACGGCGGCGTGATCAATAACTGGACTTCCAACCAAAGTTTCACGCTGGCTTTGCCTGCGCCGGCCGGCCTGGGTCATATCCCCTCGGGCGTCGTCGGGCGCGCCCCGACGTTATACTGGACACCCCTGATAATGGACTCCCCGTCGGGCGATCCGGTCCTGGCTGCCTGGAAGTACCGGGTCCAGGTGAGCAAGGACCCCACATTCTCAGCCATTTTCGACTCCATTGACACAGAACAAAGCTCCTGGACGCCGATCAAGGGATACGATGACGGCCAATACTACTGGCGCGTGGCAATCCTGGATGGCGACGGCGATTTGGGAGGTTACAGCCCTTACGAGACGTTCACCAAACAATACCCGGTCACGACCCTGGTCAGCCCGCCCAACGGCGAAACCGTCACCAGCACACCCACCTTTGTCTGGACGCCGGTCAACGGCGCGGCAAGATACAAGCTGGAAGTTTCGCAATTCCCAACTTTCTCGCCGGGTTATGAGACGATAGAAACCGACAGCACCCGCTATACCCCCACCAAGGTTTATGCCACCGGGTTCACGTACTATTGGCGGGTGGCAATCAAGGATAACGACGGGAAATACGGCCCCTACGTTGATGCGACCATCATCCTGCCCCCGCCGGGACCCAGCGTGGTCTCCAGCGTGCGGGTCCACGCCAGCCCGACGAAGCGGACCAGCGTCCAGTTCACGGTCACGTTCTCCGAAGCGGTGACAGGCGTGGACAAGACCGACTTCTCCCTCAGCCCGACCGTGACCGGGGCCGCCGTTTCGACGGTTGCCGGCTCGGGGGCGACCTACACCGTCACCGTCAGCACCGGGACCGGCAGCGGGACGCTCAAGTTGAACGTCCTCGACGACGATACCATCAAGGATGCCGACCTCAACCCGCTCGGCGGCGGGTACACTGCCGGGGAGAGCTACACGGTGGACAAGGTCGCGCCCAAAGTGTCTTCCAGCACGCGCGTCAACCCCAGCCCCACCGCCCGGGCCAGCGTGAAGTTCACGGTCAAATTCTCCGAAAGCGTCACCGGCGTGGACAAGACCGACTTCTCGCTGACCAAGACGGGTTCCATCACCGGCGCATCGGTCGCCAGCGTGACCGGGACCGGCGCGACCTACACCGTTTCGGTCAACACCGGCAGCGGCAACGGCACCCTCCGCCTGAACGTGCTGGACGACAACAGCATCAAGGATGCGGCCCTCAACCCGCTCAACGGCGGGTACACCGGCGGGCAAACCTACACGGTGGACAAGAACGTCACCTTCAATTCGATCGCCGCGCAGGACGGCTGGGTGCTGGAAAAGAGCCAGAACGCGAACACCGGCGGCAGCAAGAATTCCACCTCGGTCCTGCGCCTGGGCGACGACAAACTGAAGAAGCAGTACCGCAGCATCCTGTCCTTCAACACCTCCAGCCTGCCGGACAACGCCGTCATCACCAAGATCACCCTCAAAGTCAAGAAGCAGGGCATCACCGGCGGCGGCAACCCGGTCACGGCATTCCAGGGCTTCATGGTGGACATCAAGAAGGGCATCCTCGGCACGTCGGCCTTGCAAACCACCGACTTCAAGACTGCGGCCAGCAAGACCTACGGCCCGTTCAAGCCGACCGTGGTCAGCGGCTGGTATTCGATCAACCTGACAGCCGGCAAAGCCTACATCAACAAGCTGGCCTCGAGCGGCGGTCTGACCCAGATCCGGCTGCGCTTCAAGCTGGACAACAACAACAACGGCGTGGCGAACTTCCTCAGCCTGTACAGCGGCAACGCCACGGCCGCCTCGCGCCCGCAGTTGATCATCGAGTATTACGTACCGTAGGGGAGTATCCCGTAGTTTACGGAGGGATTACGTCCCGTAGAGAAGTGTTCCGCAAGTCACGAACTAAAAAACAGCCCGCAGGAAAACCTGCGGGCTGCTTTTATCCCGAATAGACTACATCTGCAAATCGTCCAAAATCCGCTGCGCCGACTGGCGGCCGGAGACCATGGCGGTCGGCATGCCCGTGCCCGGGCGGGTGCTGGCCCCCGTGAAATACAGATTGCGATAGCGCGGGTGCTGCATGTCCGGGCGGAAGTAGCCCAACTGGGCCAGGTTGTGGCACAGCCCGTGGGTGGAGCCTTTCGCCAGGTTGTAGCGTTTGCGCCACGAGAGCGGGGTGAAGCTGGTCTCGAACTTGATGTGCGCCTCGAGGTCGCTGATCCCGATGGAAGCCAGGCGGCGGAAAACGTGCGTGCGCGCCGCGTCCCGCAACCCGGCCCAGTCCTGATCGCCGTTCGCAGACAGGTGCCCGACCGGCACGATGGCGATCAGGGTGTCTTCGCCCTCGGGGGCCATGGACGGGTCGAGCCGGGCCGGGGCGTGGACGTAAAGACTGGGATTGGCGGGCAGGCCCAGGTCCCGGATGATGCTGTCGAAATTCTCGCGGTAGTCGTCGGCCAGGAAGAGCGTGTGCGGGGCGAGCCCCTCGAACGTCTTGTCCAATCCCCAGAAAAAGCTGATGACCGAGCAGGAATACCGCTTGCGGTCCAGCTTTTCGACCCGCCCGTCCTGCGGCAGCAGGTTTTGGTAAACGTAGGGGAGGTCGGCGTTGGCCAGGACCGCATCCGCTTCGAGGCGTTGACCGTCCACTGTCACGCCGCGGGCGCGGCTCCGGTTGACTTCGATCTGCTCCACCGTCGAATCGAAGCTGAACTCCACCCCGGCCTCCCGCGCCAGCGCCATGAGCGCCTCGACGATTTGATACATCCCGCCGCGCGGATACCAGACGCCGTGCGCCAGTTCGGTGTAGGGCATCATCGAGAAGGTGGCCGGCGCCTCGAACGGACTCAACCCCATGTAGACATCCTGGAAGGTGAACGCCGCCTTGAGGCGCGGGTCGTCGAAGTACCTCGACATGTTGGCGTAGTGCTTCACCAGCGGCTTGACCTGCCGGAGCAGGGGCAGGTTGCTGAATTTGAAGAAATCGGACGCCTTGCGGAAATCGGGGCGGACCAGCTTCTCGATGCCGAGATGATAGTGGCGGTGTCCCTCGTCCAGGTAGCGCAGCAGGCCCGGAAAGCTGCCACTCTCGAAGGCTTCGAGCTGCTCCCGCATGGCGTTCAGGTCGGAGGTCAGGGCCAGTTGGCTGCCATCATCGAAGACCAGGTGATAGGTCGGGTCAACCCGCTGCAGGTCCAGCATGTCGCGCATGGACGCGCCCAGGGCGGCAAATTCCGCTTCGTAGAGCAGGGGCATGACCAGCAGCGTGGGACCGGTGTCGAAGTGGTGTCCCTCGCGGCTGATCCGGTCACAGCGCCCTCCCGGACGGGTGTTCTTCTCGACCACGGTCACGTGCGCGCCGTGTTTCGCAAGGTGGATGGCGGCGGTGATCCCGCCGATGCCTGCCCCGATGACGATTACGTTTTTCGTTTCCATTTTTCTTCCCAAGTTTACCTTTTCTCGATCCGTACAGGCTGCCGGAGGAATTTGCGCGGCTGACTCGTTGCCCACAGCGAAGCCAGCACGGAGGTCAGGGTCAGCCACCCCATCCACAAAGCGGCTCCCAGGCTTTTCCGTTCGGGATACTCGGGGCGCAGGCAATAGTTGTCCCGTTCGATGGCGCGCAGCATCCATTCGAAGCGCGCCGCGTAAGCGAAACCGGCCAGGCGGCAGCGCCAGTTCTTCACCTGCGCGGTGCATTGCCTGCCTCTTTTGAAATACCTGCGCGCCAACTGGACCCTTTCACGGACCCATTCACGGTAGGCCCGGCTCGTGACGTCCTGCGGCGAAATCCCGCGCAGCGCGAGGACCTCGCGAGGGATGTTGAAATACCCGTCCCCGGCGTCTTCAACCGCATCCCTCAGCATGTGGGTGATGTGGGCTGCGGTCACGGCCAGGTAACGCGCCTCGTGGCAGGGTGAGGGATCGTCGTGGCCGATGAAATGGTACAACGCTTCCGTGACCGCCTTCGCCAGCTTGTGGGAATATTCGGACAATTCGGCCTGCGAGATGACCTGCCCGCGCCGCCCGGCATCGAAGAGCATCACCTCCATCATGTTGCGCAGGTAAGTTTGCAGCCCGCTGTTCTTTTCAGTGTCGTTGCGGACGAGGTCCACCAGCATCCGCTCCTCGGCGCACAGGTCATCAGGGGTTTCGCCGCGATAACAGGAGTCCAACAGGGACTTCTGGCGGTTGGCGAAAGCGATCATCCCCGGACCCGGGCCTGCTTCCGCGTCGAGGACATCGTCCACCCAGCGGAAGTATCCGTAAGCCCGGAACGCGTCCATGGCACGGGCGCGGTCCGCGAAAAGCCGGATCGTGTAATAGGTCTGTTTGCTGGCTGCTTTGGTAATGGCCGCTGCCAATTGGCCGCTTGAGAGAGCTTGCCTGTCCATTTGTTTCCTCGAATATTTCCTTGCCGCAGCTTGTGTTTTTTCGCGCATTCTAGACGATTTACGGGGGTTAACCTTCGAGGTTGCTCGATTCAAGCGGATTGGACCTATCTTCCCAGCGCCTCCGAAAAATCCCTGGCAAACGCCCGCGCCGCCTCGACCGGCCTCCTGCTTTCGCCGACGGCGCGCACGCAGGCCGAGCCGACGATCACCCCGTCCGCCAGCGCGCCGACCGTCCGGGCCTGATCGGGTGTGCCGATGCCGAATCCCACGCACACCGGCACGGAGGCATGTTGGCGTACACTGGCGATCAGCGCGCCCAGCCCATCGGCCAACGATCCCCGCGCCCCGGTCACACCCGTCACGCTGACCAGGTAGATGAATCCCTTCGCGCCGCGCGCGACCTTTTCCATGCGCGCCGGCGGGGTGGTGGGAGCCAGCATTCGGACCAGGGGCAGGTCCCCGGTCAGGGAATCGAACTCTCCGGCTTCCTCCGGCGGCAGGTCGGGAATGATGAAGCCGTCCGCCCCGGCTGACCGGGCCTCGCCCACGAATCCATCCAAGCCGTAGGCCAGGATCGGGTTGTAGTAGCCCATCAGCACCAGCGGGAGGCTTACGCCGCGCCGCCGCAGTTCGGCCACGGCCTGGAGCGACTTCCCGACCGTAATCCCGTTTTCCAGCGCGGTCTGGGTCGCCTTCTGGATCACCGGCCCGTCGGCCAGCGGGTCCGAGAAGGACAGGCCCACCTCGATCAGGTCTGCGCCGTTTTGGGCCAGCGCCTCGATCACGTCAATCGAGGTCTCAAGGTCGGGATACCCCAGCGGGAAATAAGGCATGAAGATGGGGACGTTCTTGAAAGCGTTGTCAATTCTGCTCATAATCGCCTCGTATTTCGGAGATTGGGGACTGGAGACTGGGCAAAATGGCTTGCTTGCCCCTCGACCAATCTCCAGTCTCTAATCTCTATTTATCTCGCTAATCACCGTATTCAAATCCTTGTCGCCCCGCCCCGACAGGTTGACCAGGATCACCTGGTCTTTCCTCATCTTCGGGGCGCGCCTGGCTGCCTCGGCCACCGCATGGGACGATTCCAGGGCAGGGATGATGCCTTCGGTCCGGCACAGCAGCGAAAAGGCGGCCAGGGCTTCCTCGTCGGTGGCGGAGGTGTAGAAGGCGCGTTCGGTGTCCCGCAGCAGGGCGTGTTCCGGCCCGACCGCAGCGTAGTCCAGCCCGGCGGAAACGGAATAGGTCTCGGCGATCTGCCCGTCAGTGTCTTGCAGCACGTAGGTGCGCGTCCCGTGGATCACGCCCACCCGCCCCTTCGACGGGTCGCCAAAGCGGGCCGCGTGCCTGCCGGACGGGATGCCCTCCCCGCCCGCTTCCACGCCGATCAGTTCCACCGCCGCGTCGTCCACGAAGGCGCTGAAGATGCCGATGGCGTTCGAGCCGCCGCCCACGCAGGCGATGACCGTATCCGGCAGCCGCCCGGCGTCCATCAACATTTGCTCCCGCGCCTCCCGCCCGATCACCGACTGGAACTCGCGCACCATCCTCGGGTAGGGGTGCGGCCCCAGCGCCGAACCGAGTAAATAGTGCGTGTCCCGCACGTTCGTCACCCAATTCCGGATGGCCTCGTTGATGGCGTCTTTCAGCGTCTGCGTCCCCGAAGCGACCGGGCGCACCTCCGCCCCCAGGAGCTGCATTCGAAACACGTTCGGCTCCTGGCGGGCGATGTCCACCGTGCCCATGTAAACGACGCACTCCAGCCCCAGCAACGACGCGGCGGTCGCCGAGGCCACGCCGTGCTGCCCGGCCCCCGTCTCGGCCACGATCCGCTGCTTGCCCATCCGTTTCGCCAGGAGCGCCTGGCCCAAAGCATTGTTGATCTTGTGCGCGCCGGTGTGGGCCAGGTCTTCGCGCTTCAAATAGATTTGCGCCCCGCCCAGCCGCTCCGAAAGCCGCCGGGCGTAAGTGATCGGGGTCGGCCGCCCGACGAACGAGGCCATCAGCCGGTCGTACCCGGCCCGGAAATCCCGGTCGGCCATTGCCGAAACGAAAGCCGCCTCCAGCTCGATCAGCGCCGGCATCAACGTTTCCGGCACGAACTGTCCGCCGTAGGGGCCGAATTTGTGGGGTAACAAACTGGTTGTCATAGAACCTCGAAGGTCGAAATTAGGAGAGTAGTGAGCAGTGATCAATTTGGATTGACCGTTCTCTGTTCTCTATTTTCTACTCTCTGAATGGACTGCCTGCACGAAGGCTTTCATCCGGCCCGCATCTTTCGACCCGGGGCCGGCCTCCACGCCGGAGGCCGCGTCCACGCCCCAGGGACGCACCTGCCGCACCGCCGCCGCGACGTTGTCCGGGTTCAGGCCGCCCGCCAGCAGCAGCGGATGGCGGCAGGCCAGGATCGCCGCGGCCGACCAGTCTGCGGTGACGCCCGTCCCGCCGTAAGCGCCCTCGACGGAGGCATCCACCAGGATGGCAGGTTCCGCGTCTCGCCGCGAGCCGGCGAAGTCCGTGACCATCCGCGCATCCGTGTCGAAATCCGTTGATAAGCGGACGGCTTTGAACGCCCTGCCGCCGAAAGCGGATACCGTCTCCGGCGTTTCGTCGCCGTGCAGTTGGGCCAGGTCCAGCGAACAGGTGACGAGGATATTTTTCACTGCTTCAACCGGTGCGTTGACGAACACGCCGACGAGGCGGATGTGCGGGTGATCGCGTCTCAAAACGGATGTGATGTGAGCGCAGGCATCCGTCTCGATGAAACGCACACTTTTGGGATAGAAATTGAATCCGAGAATATCCGCGCCGGCTTCGATGGCAGCCAGCGCGTCGGGCAGGGTTTTGATGCCGCAGATTTTGATGATTGTCATCGCGAGGAGGGTGCCTTTCCCGACAAAGCAATCTCCTTTAAATTGAGGATTGCTTCGGGGCTTTCGCCCCTCGCAATGACATCAAAACCCGACAACTCTCTCACCTTCGCGCCGATATCTTCGGCTGTGACCAGCGCCTCGCCGACCAGGACCGCGTCCAGGTTGGCTCCGGCCAGGCGTTCGACGTCGGCTGCGGTGAAGATGCCGCTCTCGGCCACGACCGCGATATCCGCCGGGACCAGCGGGCGCAGGCGTTCGCTGGTCTCGAGCGAGACTTCGAAGGTGGCGAGGTCCCGGTTGTTGATGCCGATCAGCCGGATGCCTTCCAGCTTCAAGGCCCGTTCGGTCTCGGCCTCGTCGTGGACTTCGACCAGGGGCGTCAGGCCGAGGTCGAGGGCGCAGGCGTGCAAGTCGGCGAAGAGCGTGTCGTCCGGCAGGGCGGCGGCGATGAGCAGGACCGCGTCGGCCCCGTTGGCGCGGGTTTCGTAGAGCTGCGTCTCGTGGAGGATGAAATCCTTGCGTAAGAGTGGCAACTGGTAATTGGCGAGTCGTAATTGTTGCAGCGTTTCGAGGCTGCCCAGGAAGAACTTTTCGTCGGTGAGGACGCTGACGGCGGACGCGCCGTTGGCGGCATAGATCCCGGCGACCTGGAAAAGGTCGAGGCGCGGGGCGAGGATGCCCTTCGAGGGCGAAGCGCGCTTGAGTTCGGCGATCAGGCCCGGGTGGAGTCCGCTCCGGCGGCGCCCAAGTGCGGCGAGAAAATCCCGGGGCGCGGGACTCGCCTCGGCGGCGCGGCGCAAGGTCCGGGCGTCGAGCGCCGCGATCTCATCCCGTTTGTGGGCCAGGATTTTTTCGAGGAGGCTCATGGCTCAGGCGAAGGAACGGCTGAATTCGACCAGGGCGTTCATTTTGGCAAGCGCCCGGCCGTCGGCGAGGGCGGCGCGGGCCTCGTCCAGGGCGGACCTGAAATCGCCGGTCTCGGCAGCCAGCGCGCCGGCAGCGTTGAGCAGGACGGCATCCCGGCGGGCGCCGTTGCGTACCCCGCTGAGCAGTTCGCGCATCATCCGGGCCGATTCGTCCGGCGTGCCGCCGCGCAGGTCGTTGACCGCGGCGCGGGGGATGCCAAGCTCCTGCGGGTCGAAATCGTAGGTGCGGACCGCGCCGTCCTTGAGGTGGCTGATGCGGTTGGGGCCGGACGGGTTGAGTTCGTCGGCGCCGCCCGCGCCGTGGATGACCAGCGCGGCGCGTGAGCCGAGGTCTTTCAGCGCGTGGGCGAGCGGCTCGGTCAGCTCGGGGGAGTAAACGCCGACCAGTTGCACCCCGGCGCCGGCGGGATTGGTGAGCGGGCCGAGCAGGTTGAAGATGGTGCGCTGGCCGATCTCTTTGCGCGGGCCGACGGCGTGTTTCATGGCGGGATGGAATTTGGGCGCGAACATGAAGCCGATGCCGATCTCCTCGATGGCCCGGCGGACCTGGTCCGGGGTCATTTCGAGGTCCAGGCCCAGGGCGGCCAGGACGTCGGCGCTGCCGCATTGCGAGGAGGCCGCCCGGTTGCCGTGCTTGGCGACCTTGCGTCCCGTGCCCGCCACGACGAAAGCGGCCGCGGTGGAAATGTTGAAGGTGTGCTTGCCGTCCCCGCCGGTGCCGACCACGTCGTAGAGGGGCTGGCCGCCGGCTTCGGGTTCGATCCTGACGGCGTTGGCGCGCATGGCCCGCACCGAGCCGGTGATCTCGGCGATGGTCTCGCCTTTCATGCGCAGGGCCACCAGGTACGCGCCGATCTGGGCCGGCGTGGCCTGGCCGGTCATGACGACGTTCATGGCCTCCCGGGCTTCGGCGGCGGACAGGTCAATCCGGTTGATGGCTTTGGAAATGTAGGGTTTGAGCATGGTCGGTTCTCCTTTCGTAGAGGCGACTTTTAGTTCGAGGAAATTTTTGAGCAACTGTTTGCCGTGTTCGGTCAGGACCGATTCGGGGTGGAACTGCACCCCGTAGGTCGGGTGCTGGCGGTGTTTGAGGGCCATGACCTCGCCTTCGACGGTGGTGGCGATGACTTTCAGGTCGGCGGGGACGGGTTCGTAAACCACCAGCGAGTGGTAGCGCATGGCCTCGAACGGCGACGGGATGCCGGCAAAGATGCCCTGCCGGTCGTGGATGATCCGGGAGGTTTTGCCGTGCATCAGGCGCGGGGCGCGCTCCACTTTGCCGCCGTAGACCGCGCCCAGGCATTGGTGGCCGAGGCACACGCCCAGGATGGGGATCTTGCCGGTGAAATGGCGGATCGCCTCCGCCGAGATGCCGCCGTCCTTGAGCGGTTCGCCGGGGCCGGGCGAGACGACGAGCTGATCGGGGGCGAGGGCGGCCAGTTCGTCGAGCGAAATCCTGTTGTTGCGGAAGACGCGCACGTCCGCGCCGAGTTCGCCGAGGTACTGGACCAGGTTGTAGGTAAATGAGTCGTAATTGTCAATCAGAGCGAGCATGGGTTTCTCCTTCTTCCCTCGTCATTGCGAGCGAGCGGTTTCCACGAGCGAAGCAATCTCCCCTAAACTGTTCGCCTCCACCAGGTCAATCGCCCGCAGCAGGGCGCTGGCTTTGTTGATCGTTTCCCGGTATTCGCTGGCCGGGTCCGAATCGGCGACGATGCCCGCGCCCGCCTGCACGCTGACGGAATCCCCGCGCCCGATCATGGTGCGGATGGCGAGGCAGGTGTCCATCGCGCCGTCGAAGCCGAAATAGCCGACCATGCCCGCATACGCGGCGCGGGCCTCCGGCTCGAGGGCCGAGATGATCTCCATCGCCCGGACCTTCGGCGCGCCGCTGACGGTCCCGGCGGGGAAGGCGGCCCGCACCAGGTCGAAGGCGGTCAGGCCGGGGCGCAGCCTCCCCTCGACGTGGGAGACGATGTGCATCACGTGGGAGTAGCGTTCGATGGTGAAGAAGTCCGAGACTTCGACCGTGCCGTAGTCGCAGACGCGGCCGAGGTCGTTGCGGCCCAGGTCCACCAGCATGACGTGTTCGGCGCGCTCCTTCGGGTCGGCCAGCAGGTCTTCGGTGAGGGCCGCGTCGGCGGCGAGATCGGCCCCTCGAGGCCGCGTCCCGGCGATGGGTCGGAGCGAGGCGGTCCGGCCTTCCAAACGGACGAACATCTCCGGCGAGGATCCCACCAGCGATAACGGTTCGCCGTCCACGAGTCCGAAATCGAAGAAGAACATGTAAGGCGAAGGGTTCAGGCGGCGCAGGGTGCGGTAAACGTCGAAGGGGTCGGCGTTCGTCCGGCGGGTGAAGCGCTGCGAGAGCACCACCTGGAAGATGTCGCCGGCGGCGATGTGTTCCTTGGCGGCGCGCACCATCGCCTCGAAGGTCTCCCGGTCCAGGTTCGAGCGGGTTTCGGAGGGCGAGGGGGCCGTTTTGTGGGGGACGGGCAGCGGCCGGGCGATGCTTGCGGCGAGCTGGTCGAGTTTGCCTTCGGCGGCCTGGGTGTCGCCGTCGAGCACGTTGGCGATCAGGAAAAGGCTGCGGCGGGCGTGGTCGAAGGCGATGACCGTGTCGGCCAGCAGGTAGATGCCGTCGGGCATCCCGGCGGGGCGCATCCCCTCGTCGAGCGTCGGCTCGAAATGGCGCACGGCTTCGTAGCCGAGATATCCGACCAGCCCGCCGGTGAAGCGCGGCGCGTTCGGCAGTTTCCGGGCCGGGAAGCGCTCGAGTTCCGCCTGCAAGAACCGGGTCGGATCGCCCTGCGGGTCGAGCGGGATGAGGCGCACCCGGCCGGACTCCCGGACTTCGACCAGTCCGTTTCGCAGGATGTACTCGGCCCGAGGTTGGACTCCGATGAACGAGTAGCGGGCGATGCGTTCCCCGCCTTCGACGGATTCCAGTAAAAAAGAGGCTCCATCCCCCCGAAGTTTGAGATACAGGCTGACGGGCGTCTCCAGGTCGGCCTGCACTTCCCGGATGATGGTTTGTACGGTTGTAGCTTCCAGCAGCATGGGTGGCTCCTTCCACAAGATTAATAGACAGACTCCCCTCCATCCGCAGGGACGAGAGGGGAGTCTCGTGGTGCCACCCAGGTCAACGCTGGATTGAACAAAAATCAAACAAAAATCCCTGTTGTGATGCAACAGGGAGGTGAAAGCCAGCGTCAC
Organism: Chloroflexota bacterium; assembly: GCA_049324115.1. Taxonomy (GTDB): domain Bacteria; phylum Chloroflexota; class Anaerolineae; order Anaerolineales; family Villigracilaceae; genus UBA5796. The sequence continues at coordinate 41,394 of JBMOMN010000017.1, read as the reverse complement.
TCTTGTAGTCAGCTAGTCGGATGGCCTGATCGTCAACCATCGTCCTAAGTAACTCCGCCATGCTAACGGGTGCGGTTCCCGGCCCAGGCTACTCCTTTGTCCGGTTGCATCCGCTTCTTCGCTTCAGCATCCGTTGACAGTTTCGCCCTGCAACTCGGAGGTCCATTCGGCTCCTGCGCTTTTGCCGTGCTCGCACCAATTCTGCCCGGCTCTCTGGAAACCGCTTCGAAGCGTACTCGTCCTCGTCAACGTTTTTGCATATTAATGGTCGGTATTGTATGCAAAAGTGGGGAATGAGTCAAGTCAAAAACAATTCTCAATATTCTCTACCGGACAGATTTTTAAGAAAACTTTTTTTCAACGCGAATTTCGCGGATTGGGCGAATAACGCGGATGTTTTTGAAAAAAAATCCGCGTTATTCGCTCCATTCGCGTTATGGTCTTGGATTCTGTCCGGTAGAGAATCCTAATATGCAAATGTCACTCCGAGGAACGAAGCAATCTTCCCGTTACCGGCCCTCACGCCGGACGCGGGCGGGCGTCACCAATTCGTATTTGCCCATCCCTGTCATTCCGGGGGAGCCAGCCAGCCGGGCGGAGCGTCCAGCGGACCGCTCAGGGCGCGCAGGAAGGCTTCCAGTTGCGCCAGTTCGGTCGCGGTCAGCCCCAGGGGTTCGAGTTCCGAGTGGCCGAGCGGGGCGAGCGGCGGATGGTTATAATGCAAAAGCACCTGGGCGAGCGTGGCGAATTGGCCGGCGTGCATGTACGGCGCCGAGTCGGCTACATTGCGCAGGGTGGGCGGCTTGAATGCGCCTTCGAGCTGCTCACCGCTCGAGGTGACGAAGCGCAGTTCGGCGCAATCGGTTTCGCCCGCGTCGCTCCATTGGCTCAGGCAATTGAACTCGTCGTCGAGGACCCCGGTCACGCCCGAGGCGCGGCCGTCGTCGGCGGGCAACCCCTCCGCAGCCGGGACGCCGGTGTTGTGGAAATCGTTGTTCGTAAAGAGCGGCCCGTTGTGGCACTTGATACATTGCGCGCGCCCGATGAACAGCCGCAGGCCCGCAACTTCGTCACCGGTCAGGGCGGCCGCCATGCCATCCCGGTCGTCTTCAAGCAGGGCTTCCACGTATTCGTCGAAACGCGACGGGCCGGGCAGGATCAGGCGCTCGTAGGCGGCGATGGATTTGCCCATGTTCACGTACACCTGCGTAACCGCCTCCCGGTCTGCGGGAGTCATTGCATCCCAGGCGGCGCGGGCCGCAGGATCGTCCACCGGCCCGGCGATCTCCGGGAAACGCGTGCGGTCCGAGAAATCGGGCAGCCCGCCGAAGACGGATTCGTATTGGGCGCGGTAGTATTCGTCAATCAGGTGGGCGTACTGGGTACGGGTGCCGCCGTGTTCCACCGCGCTTTCCATCGGCCCGAGCGCCTGCGCCCACTGGCTGTCCTTGCGCCCGTCCCAAAACAGCCAGGGACTGTACGCCGTGCCGACGATGGTCATGGTCCTGCGGGCCGTCGTACCGACGCCTTGCGCCAGCGCCAGGCCGTCGTTGAACATCTTTTCGGGGACGTGACAGGTGGCGCAGGCGACCTCGCCGTTGGAACTGAAACGCGTATCGAAGAAGAGCGCCCGTCCCAGGGCCGCAGCCTGCGGATCGTCGGCATAGGCGTTGGACGGGTCCGGGGGGAGCGGAGGCAGGCTCCCGATCCAGAGCGAACGGAGCGTATCCACCTCCGCTTCGGTCCAGGAGGCAGGCCTGTTCGCCGTCCAAAAAGCAACGGCTGCGGCGAGGAGGACGATCCCGCCGGCAGCGATCCACCGGGTGCGTTTCACCGGCTCACTCCAGGTTGAAATCGAAGGTGATCGCATCGTTCTGCGCGCCGGCCGTGATGTCGAAGCGCACCTGCCACCAGCCGGGCATCTGGAACCGCATCCCCTCGACCAGGTAATCGCCGCCGCCCAGGTTTTGGGTCACTTGCGGGCTGGTCGGCAGGCCGTGGCCGTGCTGGGGCATCCCGCCATCCACCAGGATTTCGGCGTCTTCCACGGGCTGGCCGTTGGCGGTTTCGACGTGGACCACCCAGGTGTGGATCTGGTTCAGCGGCGGCGCGGCGGGATCGCTCGTCCACGAGACGCGGAACAGGCCGCCGTCCGAAAGGCGCACGGTGGACGTATCCAGGCTGGCTGGTGTGGGCTGGTCTCCCATCATCAGCGGGTGCAGGTAGCGCGGCCCGAAAACCGGCATGAGTAAAACGACGGAGGCCAGCACAGCCAGGGCGGTGACGGCCGAAGTGACGACGATTGTGGCAGTTTGCTTCTTCACTTTCCAACTCCTTTTTGTAGTATTCGGCCTATTTTAGTCATAATTTGTGAAAAATTTGTAAAGTTTCGGTAAAGAAAATCGAACAGGCCAATTGCCACCGGCGTCCGAGTGAGGTATCATCCTGACCACGAAATTCCCCCGCGCCAGGAACGGAACGCAGCATGACCCCTGTCCTCGAAGTCCTCACCGCCTTCCTCAAACTCGGCTTCACCGCCTTCGGCGGCCCCGCGGCTCACATCGGCATGTTCCGCGAGGAATTCGTCCGCCGCCGCAAGTGGCTTACCGACGAGGCCTTCCTCGACCTGCTCGGCGCGACCAACCTCATCCCCGGCCCCAACTCCACCGAAATGGCCATCCACATTGGCTTCCTGCGGGCCGGCTGGGCCGGGCTGGTCGCCGGCGGGCTGGCCTTCACCCTCCCGGCCATGCTGATCGTGCTCCTGTTCGCCTGGCTCTACGTCGAATACGGCTCGACCCCGCAGGCCAACTGGCTCCTCTACGGCGTCAAGCCGGTCATGATCGCCGTCATCCTGCAAGCCCTGTGGGTGCTGGGGCGCAAAGCCGTCCGGGACTGGCTGGCCCTTTTCACCGGGATCGGGTGCGTCGTCCTGTATTTCATCGGCGTGAACGAGGTCTTGCTCCTTTTTGCGGGCGGATTGGTCATCATGCTGGCCCGGAATCGTACCCGGCTGCGAGGGGCGGGACTCGCCGCCCCGGCCGCTTTCCTCCCGCTCCTTCCGGGACCCGGGCCTGCTCCCGTTCCCTTCAGTTTATCCACCCTGTTCCTGGTCTTCCTCAAGGTCGGCGCGATCCTGTACGGCAGCGGGTACGTGCTGGTGGCCTTCCTGCGCGCCGACCTGGTCGAACGCCTCGGCTGGCTGACCGAACAGCAACTGATAGACGCCATCGCCATCGGGCAGATCACCCCCGGCCCCCTGTTCACCTCGGCCACGTTCATCGGCTACCTGCTCGGAGGCGTCCCGGCGGCCCTCCTCGCCACCCTCGGCATTTTCCTCCCCTCGTACTTTTTCGTCGCTGTCAGCAACCCGTTCATCCCCCGACTGCGCCAATCGCCCTGGCTGGGGGGCCTGCTGGACGGGGTCATCGTGGCTTCGCTGGGACTGATGGCGGCAGTCACCTTCCAGCTTGGGCAGGCGTCGCTCGCTGACCTGCCGACCGTGATCATCTTCGCCGTGTCCGCGGTCCTGTTCATCCGTTTCAAGGCCAACTCCACCTGGCTGGTCGTCGGCGGCGCGCTCGCGGGATTTTTCGTGTCGCTGCTGAGATGAACGGGCGCGCCTGGTTGAATTTGCAAAAGCCTCATTCGTGCTACACTTGAACCATGCAAACCGACACCCTTCTCAAACGGTTACAGGCTTTCGAGTTCCTGCGCGGGCTTGACGACCAGACGCTCGCGGGGCTTGCCAACAGCGCGGTGTGGAAGGTGTTTCGTCCCAACGCCATCGTGTTTTGGGAAGGCGATGTCGAATCCAATTTGTATTATTTGCAATACGGCTCCCTGAAAGCCTTGAAATCCTCGCCGGATGGGCGGGAGCAGGTCTTGCGGTTCATCAACGCGGGCGAGATCTTCAACGAGGTGGGAGTGCTTGCCAGACGCGCCAACCCCGCCACGGCTGTTGCGCTCGAAGAATCAGGGATCTGGCTGATCCCGCGTGAGGCGCTCGAGGCGGTCCTGCTGGCACATCCGCATACCGCGCTCCAGATCATCCAAAACATGGCAGACAAGATGATCGAGCTGGTCACGTATGCCGCAGATTTGTCGTTGAAAACGGTCGAAGCGCGGTTCATAAAGTTGCTGCTCGAACAGGCCGAAGGGGAAGTGCTCGAACGCCGCCGCTGGACGAACCAGGCCGAACTCGCTGCCCACCTCGGCACCGTGCCGGACGTGTTGAGCCGCGTTACCCGTGATTTGATGAAGGCGGGCCTCATCGAAATGGGCAGGCAGCAGATCCGCATCCTGGACCGGGCGGGGCTGGCCCGGCGGGCGATGATCCAGGGCGAATAAAGATTGGGGCCAATAACCCGACAAAAGTCGGGGAAAGAACCGGAGAAAAAGGGTAAAGTCAGACATATTTGGAAAGGAAAACCATCATGCCCATCCCCTATCTTCTCACGACGTTGCTTTTCTCTCTTATGGCTTTGCTCACCGCAGCAGACGCTTCACTGGTGAGCGTTGCTCTGTTGAAAGCTTTCCCAGCGTTGCGCTGGGTTCGGGCGCATTTCATCACGCTGGGGATCCTTTCCCAGGTGATCTTTGGCCTGCTGCCCGGGCTGATCGCGTCGCTCGCCAAAAGGCCGCGCCCGGCCATGCGCTGGGACATCTGGCTGACCCTGAACGCGGGCCTGGTCACACTGCTGGCCGGTTTTTCCGGGATGAACCACCCGATGATCTTTACAGGCGGGACGCTGGTCTTCGTAGCCGCAACGCTCCTGTTCATCCAGCTATGGAACGCGCGCGGCGGCGAGTCTCCCGCCAGCCTGAAGTTTTACCTCACGGGTATTTTTTACCTTCTGGTCGGGATCATCATCGGCACGGGCCTGTTCCTGAACTGGAGTGGGCCGCTGCGCGTCCAGATCCCGCTCGAAGTGCATATCCATGCCAACTCCTGGGGATTCATGTCCCTGGTCTTCGCCGGCCTGCTCGTAGACCTCATCCCGATGATCACGGGACGCCCGCTCGGCGCGTCGAAAGACGTTTCGCTGATCTACTGGGGGATGACCCTCGGCGCGTTCGGCCTCGTCCTGGGACCCTGGCTTGGCGGCAGCCTGCCTCCCACCGTTTCGGGCCTGGTCCTGCACCTGGCCGCGACCGTCTGGCTGGTGGTCTTGATGGTGCGCGCCCTCCGGGCCGGCGGGAAATTGAACAGCCCCGGCGCGTGGCATCTGGTCGCGGCTTACCTGTGGATATTGGCTCCCGTGCTGGTCGCGCCGCTGATCCTGCTCGGCTTCATCAAAGGCGGACCGGTCGAATCCATTGCGCCCCAGGCCCTGATTTACGGCTGGATGCTGCAATTCGGCATTGCCCTCGTCCCGTACATTACGCGGCAGTTCTTCCTCAAGGAAGCGGACCCGCAGCTTGGCGGCTGCTGGATGAGCCTGGCGGCCGCCTCGGTCGGCAGCATCTTTGTCTGGGTGAGCATTTTCATCGTCCCCGCGCGCGGCGCGCTCTACGGGATCGGCTTTGCCCTTTACGCGCTGGCCTTGATCCATCCCGTGAAGGAGCTGGCCGGGATCATGCGGGCGGGATTGCAAAAGCTCGAACAGGCGGACGAATAGTCGGCTTGCAGGGTTGAAAGATGTGGGGCGGGCCAGGGAGTGTTATTGTTGGCGAGGAGGGGTTGGATGCCGGTTTCATACAACAGGCACAGTGAATCCATCCAACATCAGATACAATAGCCCCATGATGCAACGCGCCATCATCACCAAGGTGATCCCGCCGCCCCGCAACACCCGCACCCTGGCCCGCCCGCGTGTCACCCAAACACTGCGCCAGGCTCTCGATTACCGCCTGACTATTCTGCAGGCCGGGGCGGGTTACGGCAAGAGCACCGCCCTGGCCGAGCTGGCCGGGGAACTGCGCCCGCTGGTCTGGTACCAGGTGAACGAGGAGGATAACGACCCGCTCGTCTTCCTGCTGCACCTGTGCCACGCTTTTTCGCGGGCCTTACCCGAACTGCCCGGCCTGCCCACACCCCATCTCGAAACCTGGGACGGCATCCAGGGACCGCTGCCCTGGCGCGGTGTGCTCGACCAGACCATCAATGCGTTGAGCGCCTTCCTCGATGCGCCCACCCTGCTCGTCCTGGACGACGCCCACCTGGTGACCGACGCCGGGGAGGTGGCCCACATCCTCGACCGGCTGGTAGGGCTGGCCCCGGCCCAACTCCACGTGCTGCTCTCCGGGCGACCGCCGATCAGCCTGCCGATGCTCTCGCGCTTCCGCGCCCAGGGCGAGGTGCTGACCCTCGACCAGTCGGCGCTGACCTTCAACTCGTCCGAGATCGCGGCCCTGTTCGCCACCCACTACGGCCTCGAACTGAGCGGTGAGGAAGTCAACTCGCTGGTCACTTACACCGAGGGCTGGGCAATTGCCCTGCAACTCATCTGGCAGAGCCTCCGCAGCCGGGCCGACGCGCCGCTGGAATTCCCTCTGCGCTGGCAGGCCGGTTCGCTGGACGCGCTCTTCGACATGCTGGCCCGCGAGGTCTTCGAGCGCCAGCCTGCCGACGTGCGCGACTTCCTGCTGATCACCTCCACGCTGCGCGACCTGCGACCCGAGGCCTGCGACGCGCTGCGACGGGCCGCCGGTTACGCTGTGGCCGACTCGGCTTCCATGCTGGCCTACCTGCGGCGGCAGGACCTGTTCGTCATCGAGACCGCCGGCGACGCCCTCCGCTACCATCATATTTTCCATAACTTCCTGCGCCAGCAGGCCGATCCCGACCAACGCCTAGCCTGGAACCGCCTGGCCGCCGACCATTTCAAGCGGAACAACGACCCCGAAAACGCCATCCACCACCTGCTCGAAGGCCGGGCCTGGGACGAAGTGGCCGACCTGCTGGACGCCTACGCCGCCAGCCTGCTCTCGGCCGGGCGGCTCGACACGTTGGCGGCCTATCTCGACGCCCTGCCCCCCGAAACGCTCCATCAGCACCCCGCATTGATCTTCACCCTCGGCGAACTGGCCCGCCTGCGCAGCCGCTTCGACGAGGCCCTCGGCTGGTACAAACAATCCGAGACCATCTGGCGCGCCCGCGGCCAGCAAGACGGCGTGGCCCGCGCCCTGCGCGGCCAGGCCCGCGTCTACCTCGACACGGTGGACCCCAGCCAGGCCGAACAGTTGCTCGAAGAAGCCATCCGCCTGAGCGACGGTTTCGAGGACCGCGAAGCCCAGGTGCGTCTGTACGAACTGCTGGCCGAGAACAAGCTCAACTCCGGCCACGTCGAAGACGCCGAACGCCTGCGCCAGCGCGCCGAAGACCTGCGACTCGAAGGTCCCTCGAACGACCAGTTGCTCTTCCGCGTCCTCCTGCGCACCGGGCGGCTGGACGAAGCCCGGCGCGGCCTCGAAGCCCGGGCCGAAGCCGAAAAGCGCGAACCGGTCCAGACGCCGCGCGCCCACCGCGAGACCCTGCTGATCCTCTCGCTGATCTACTCCTTCATGGGATTGGGCGAAGAGGCTTACCAGGCCGCCCTCGAAGGCACCCGGCGCGGCGACGAACTCAAATCCCCGTTCGTCACCGCCGTCGGCCACATGCGCCAGGGTCACGCCCTGATGCTCTCCGGCGCGGAGGGGTCCGAAGCCGAAAATTACGCCCAGGCCCGCGCCCAGTTCGAAAAGAGCGTCGAGATCAGCCGCACGCTGGTCGTGCCGCGCCTGCTGGTCGAAGCCGACTGGGGCCTGTGCCGCGTCTTCGGCTACCAGGGCGACCTGGCCGCCGCCCAGTCCCACGCGCGGGAGGCCATCGAGATCGCCGACCAGGCCGGGGACGAGTGGATCGCCTCCCTCACCCGCCTGACGATGGGCGCCAGCCTGACCCTGGCCGCCCGCTACGAGGCCGCCGAAGACTGGCTCAACCGGGCCGTGCTCGGCTTCCAGGAGTGCAGCGATCCTTTCGGGGCCACCGCGTCCCGGCTGTGGCTGAGTCTCGGCTTCTCGAAACGGAAGCAGGCCGCCCGTCTCGAACGCTCGCTGCCTGAAGTGCTGGCCGCCTGCCGGGCCGGGGGCTACGGCTTCCTGTTCACCCGCCCGTCCACCCTGGGCGCGCCGGACGAGCGCATCTTCATCCCGTTGCTGGTCGCCGCCCGCGAGCGCGGCTGGGAAGGCCCTTACGTTGCCCACCTGCTCGACGAACTGGAGTTGCCCGGCATTGTCCACCACCCCGGCTACCGGCTGCGCGTCCGCGCCCTGGGGACGTTCCAGGTCTGGCGCGGCCGCGAACCCGTCCCGGCCAACGGGTGGCGGCGCGAGAAGGCCCGCCAGCTCTTCCAGTTGCTGCTCACCTGCCGCCATTCGCCCCTCGACCGTGACCAGATTTGCGAGCATCTCTGGCCGGGGACCGATCCCGCCACCGCCCAGCGCAACTTCAAGATCACCCTCAACGCCCTCTACCAGGCCCTCGAACCGGAGCGCGAACCCGGCAGCGATTCGGCTTTCATATTGCGGGAAGGGACGACCTACTGCCTGCGCCCGAACGCCGACCTGTGGCTGGACGCGGACCAGTTCGTCCAGGCGGTGCGCCACGCCTCGCCCCCGGACCCGGGCCTGCTCCAGCGTGCTGTGGGGTTGTACCAGGGCGAATACCTCCCCGACACGCTCTACGAGACCTGGGCGGCCGAGGAACGCGAGCGACTGGCGACCCTGTTCCTCGAAAGCGCCGACCGCCTGGCTGAAATATTCATCGAGCAAAAGCGTTACACCGAAGCCATCGAGCTGTGCCAGCGCATCCTGGCCCAGGACAACTGCTGGGAGCGGGCCTACCGTCACCTGATGCTGGCCTATCACCGCCTCGGCGACCGCGGCCAGGTGGGACGCGCCTACCGCCGCTGCCTGGAAACCCTGCGGGACGAATTGGACGTATCGCCCTCGCCGGAAACCGAGGAACTCTACCGCCGATTGGTAGGCGGCGGGTAGCGCGCGCTTAAACGGTGCGTCGCACCAGGTTAAACGGAGCTGTCTCAAGTTTCAACAGACACCGTTTAATCGGTTTTGGTCCGATAAGCAGGTGCGATGCACTCGCGGGTAAACAGTTACCCGTGTATAATGATTCCATGGAACCCGCAAAGCAACTGACCCGCCTGTGCGAAAAATATGCGCTCAGTATCCTGTACGCTTTCGGCAGCCGCGGGCAGGCAGCGGCGCGCTTCATCCTGAGCGGTGAGGCGATGCCCCCCGGCGAGAGCGACCTCGACATCGGCGTTTTGCCCCGCAATCCCCTTTCGGTGAAAGGAAAAGTCCAATTGGCGCTCGACTTGGAAACGCTGTTCGACGTTTCCCGCGTCGACCTGGTCGTCTTACCAGAAGCCGATCCCTTCCTGGCGGCCAACGTCATCCGCGGCGAGCGGTTGTACGCCAACGATTCTTACCTGGCCGACGAATACGATCTCTACATCCTGCGCCGCGCCGGAGACCTGGCTCCCCTGGAACGTGAGCGGATGGCCTTGATCCTGGAGAAAAAGTCATGATGCCGCAAAAAATGTCGCGCCGGGTCGTTACAGATCGGCTTGAATGGGTGGATAAAATGCTGGTCGAACTCCGCTCTCTCCCCCTCGACTCACGGGAAAAGTTTTTCGCCGACAAGCGCAACACCTGGACAGCCGAATCCTGCCTGCGCCGGGCTTTGGAAGCCTTGCTGGACTTGGGCCGTCACATCCTGGCAAAAGGATTTGCGACCGGCGTCAGCGAATACAAGGAAATCGCCCAGGGATTGAGCGAGCATGGTATTCTTTCTCCAGACGATGCCGGTTTATTGCGTACCCTGGCCGGATACCGTAACCGGATGGTGCATTTTTATCACGAGGTCAGCGCAGAAGAACTTTACGAAACCTGTTCAACCCAGCTCGGCGATGTAGAGCACCTGGTCAATGCGCTGAAAACCTGGCTGGCCGGCCATACCGAACTGCTGGATGATACGCTTTAGTTCCAACTGTTCCCGGCTCTCTACTCTCTGCTCTCTCCTTCTGTAACCTCCCCGTTACCTCCATCTGCTATCCTGATAGCGATGGACTCCCGCATCACCCCCTCGATCTCATCTTTCGTCATCCGGTTTGTCATGGAAGCGGCTCCCGCCGAAGGCGGGACGCAGCCCGCTTATCGCGGCGCCATCCGCCACATCCAGAGCGACGAGGAGATGAACTTCAACACCTGGGAGGATGCCGTCGAATTCATCCGCCGCTACGTGCCGCTCGACCATGACCCCGGTATTTTTCCAAGTACCGGATCCGGCCCGGGTGGCGCGTAGTTTACCGAGAAATAGCGTAACGCGACATTCAGGTCGTCATTTGCGAGATAAATCTCGCGTTACTGGAAAACTCATCACACAGGAGAAACAATCATGCGCATGAAAGACAAAATCGTGCTCGTCACCGGCGGCGCGGCAGGGATCGGCAAAGCCACTGCCCTGCGATTTGCCGAGGAGGGGGCCAAAGTCGTCATCTGTGACGTGAACGAGGAGGCCGGACAGGCCGCCGTCAAGGAATTGGGGGAGGGCGCGGCCTTCTACAAGGTCAACGTCGCCAGCCGCGAGGATGTCCAGGCCTGGATCGAGACCGTCGTCGCCAAATACGGCCGGATTGATGTGCTGGTCAACAATGCCGGGATTTTGCGGGACGGCCAGCTCATCAAGATGAAGGACGGCGAACTGGTCGGGCAGATGTCCGAGGCCAATTTCGACCTGGTTATTTCCGTCAACCTGAAGGGCGTCTTCAACTGCACCCAGGCCGTAGCCCCGGTGATGGCGAAGCAGGGCGGCGGCGTGATCCTCAACGCCACCTCCATCGTCGGCCTGGACGGCAACTTCGGCCAGACCAACTACGTCGCCACCAAATCCGGCGTGATCGGCATGACCAAGGTCTGGTCACGCGAGCTGGGCCGCTTCGGCATCCGGGTCAACGCCGTGGCCCCCGGCTTCACCGCCACCGAGATGGTCACGGCCATGCCGGAAAAGGTCCTGGACGGGATGAAATCCCGCACCCCGCTGGGACGCCTGGGCGAGCCGCGCGACATCGCCAACGCCTACCTGTTCCTGGCTTCCGACGAAGCCTCCTTTATCACTGGCGAGACGTTACGCGTCGACGGCGGAATCGTGGTGGGAACCTAGGCGGTCGAGTAGGCGGCGGGTCTCGATACTGTCTTTCAGACAACTCGACAGCCGCCGTACCGAGACCCATTGATTGATACGGAGAAATACATACATGCCTCGATACCCCCAAATCCTGTCCACCGGCAGCTACGTCCCGGAGCGGGTTGTCACCAACGCCGAGGTGGATGCGCTGATGGGCGAATCCACCCACGAGTGGCTGCTCGCCAACGTCGGCATCCGCGAACGCCGCTGGATGTCGCCCGAGCAGACCACCTCCGACCTGATCGTGGAGGCCTCGAAGAAGGCCCTCGAGCGCGCCGGACTATCGGCCGCCGACCTGGACCTGATCATCGTCTCCACCGACACGCCGGATTACCTCTCGCCTTCCACCTCCATCGTGGTGCAGCACAAACTCGGCGCGACCGCCGGCTGCTACGACGTTAACTCGGCCTGCGCCGGCTGGGTCACGGCCCTCGACCAGGGCGCCCGTTACCTGATGACCGAGCCGAATTACCGGTATATCCTCGTCGCCGGAGGTTACGGCATGAGCCGCTTCCTCGACTTCAGCGACAAGAAGACTGCCAACCTGTTCGCCGACGGGGCCGGGGCGGTCGTGCTGGGGGTGGGCGAGGAGCCGGGCTTCATCGGCAGCAACTTCCTGGCGGTGGGCGAGTTCCACGATGCGCTCGGCATCTACACCGGCGGCGCGTTCCGTCCCTGCACGCCGGTGAATTTGTCAGATTTTGGCGCGCCCAAGGTCGAGTTCGTCCGCAAATTCCCCAAGACCTTCAACACCGAATACTGGCCCAAACTGATGCAGGGCGCGCTCGACAAGGGCGGCCTGGCCTTCGACGACGTGGACCAGTTCTATTTCACCCAGCTCAACCTGCGCACCATCGAATACATGATGGACCTGCTCGAACAGCCCATCCAAAAGACCCACTGGGTCATGGACAAATGGGGTTACACCGGCTCCCCGTGCGTGGCCATGGCCCTCGACGACGCAATTGACCAGGGCAAAGGCCCCCAACCCGGCGACGTGATCCTGTTCTGCGCCAGCGGCGGCGGGATCACCATGGCCTCGTCGGTGTGGAGATGGGTTGGTAAGGAGTAATTGGTAATTACCAAAGGAGCAGTGCATGTATATTGGCGATTATCTGGCCCGGCGCGAACTCTATAGCCCCGACAAACTCGCCTTCATTGATGCGGGCAAGTCTCCCGAATGGCGGCTGACCTACCGGGAGGCCAACCGGCGCGCCGACAAACTGGCGAACTGGCTCAAGTCGCAGGGCGTGGGCAAAGGCGACCGGGTGGCGATCCTCGCCAAAGACGGCTACGAGCACCTGGACGTGTTCTTTGCCTGCGGCAAGCTCGGCGCGGTCCACACCGCCCTCAACTGGCGGCTGAACTGGCGCGAACTGCTCGACATCTTCCGCAGCGTCACGCCGAAAGTGCTGGTCTTCTCCGACGATTTCCGCGAAAACGTTGCCCAGGTCACTTACCACTTACCACTTACCACTCTCCACTTTGACGGCGATGGCGCAGCCGGAAGCCTCCACTTTGAATCGGTCCTGCGGGTTGCGCCAGATTCCCCCGTCACCTGCGAGACGCTCGAAGCCGAGGACACCGCGGCCCTGATCTTCACCGGCGGGACGACCGGCCTGCCCAAAGCCGCCGAGGTCTCGCACCGGATGATCGCCTGGAACACGCTCAACACCGTCATCCACGACCTGACCCACAACGACATTTATCTCAACGTCTTCCCCATGTTCCACACCGGCGGGTTGTTCGTCTACACCCTGCCGCAGGTCATCTTCGGCGGGACGACCATCTTCATCCGCCAGTTCGAACCGGCCCAGGTGCTGGAGCTGCTCGAACGGGAAAAAGTGACCGTCTTCGCCGGGGTGCCGACCATGTACCAGATGCTGACTCAGGCCCCGAACTGGGAGCAGGCCGACCTGTCCGCGCTGCGCTTTTGCACTTCGGGCGGCGCGCCGCTGCCGGTCCCGCTGGTCGAAAAGTACACCACCGAAAAAGGCATCCGCTTCAAACAGGGCTTCGGCATGACCGAGTTTGGCCCCGGCATCTTCGCCCTGGCCCCCGAAGACGCCGTCCGCAAGGCCGGTTCGATCGGGCGGCCCAACTTCTTCGTGGACGCCCGCATCGTGGACGACGGGAACAACTTCCTGGGGCCGGGCGAGGAGGGCGAACTGGTGCTCAAAGGGCCGTCGTACTGCTCCGGCTATTTCAACGATCCCCAGGCGAGCGCCGCGGCCGTGGACGAGCGCGGCTACTTCCACACCGGCGACGTGGCCCGCTTCGACGCCGAGGGCTATTTCTACATCGTGGACCGCAAGAAGGATATGTTCATCAGCGGCGGCGAGAACGTTTACCCGGCGGAGATCGAAAAGGCGCTCTACCAGCACCCGGCGGTCCATATATGCGCCGTGATCGGCCTGCCCGACCCGAAATGGGGCGAGGTGGGTAAGGCCTGTGTGGTGCTCAAGCCGGGCGCATCGGCGACTGAGGAAGAACTGCTGCAATTCATGGCCGAACGCCTGGCAAAATACAAGGTTCCGAAATCGGTCAGTTTCATGGAGGCCCTGCCCATTTCGGCGGCAGGGAAGATTTTGAAGCGCGAGTTGCGCGATCACTGGACTCAAACGTCTCCCGACGTTTGATGCTTGTGGCAAGAGCGAAAATCGGGAGATTTTCGACTCCGGTAACCAAACAAAAAGGAGAATTGACATGCCCACCGTTCCTACTTTACCTGGTATCCGCTCCAAAATGGTCGAAACCGCCCGGATCAAGACCCACGTCCTGTTCAGCGGACCCGACGACGGCACGCCGGTGCTCTTCATCCATGGCAACGCCTCGTCCGCGTCTTACTGGGAGGAGATCATGCTCATGCTCCCGGAGGGGATGCGCGGCCTCGCGCCCGACCTGCGCGGCTACGGCGACACCGAAGACAAGCTGATCGACGCCAGGCGCGGCATGGGCGACTGGGTGGACGACCTGCTGGCCCTGCTCGACGCGCTCGAAATTGACAAGACCCACGTCATCGGCCACTCGATGGGCGGGACGATTGTGTTTGGTCTCGTGACCGCCGCGCCGTCGCGGGTCCTGAGCGGGACCCTGGTCAACCCCGGTTCACCCTACGGGTTCGGCGGCTGCAAGGGACTCGACGGCCGGCCCTGCTACGACGACTTCGCCGGTTCCGGCGGCGGGATCGTCAACCCCGATTTCCCCAAGCTGATCGCCGCCGGCGACCGCAGCGCGGACAATCCCCAGGCTTCACCTCGCGTGGTGATGAACACCTTCTACTGGAAACCGCCGTTCGTTCCAGCCCGCGAAGAAGACCTGCTCTCCTCGCTGCTGACCGAAAAGGTCGGCCCGGACAAATATCCCGGCGATTTCGTCGCTTCGGCAAACTGGCCCAACGTGGCCCCCGGCAGGTTCGGCCCGATCAACGCCCTCTCGCCCAAATACGTCGGCGACAGCGTGGAAAAGTTCATCGCGGTCCAGCCCAAGCCCAAAATCCTGTGGATCCGCGGCGAATCGGACCAGATCGTCTCGGACAACTCGTTCTTCGATTTCGGCACCCTCGGCCAGTTGGGCTTCGTCCCCGGCTGGCCCGGCGCGGAGGTCTACCCGCCCCAGCCGATGGTCGGGCAGACCCGTCACATTTTGGAGCAATACCAGGCCGGGGGCGGCGACTTCGAGGAGATCGTCATGGCCGATACCGCCCATTCGCCTTACATCGAAAAGCCGCAGGAGTTCATGGCGGCGTTCGGGAAAGCCTTCAGTGTTCGGTAATCACTTCAAGGAGATTCACCATGCCCCTTAACAAACTCCCGCGCGGCGTCGCCATCGTCGGCGCGGGGATGTCCAAATTTGGCGCGTTCCCCGACAAGAACGGGCGTGACCTGTTCGTCGAAGCCTTCAAGGAGATGACCCGCTCGGTGGACAAGGGCCTCGACCCGTCTGTGATCGAGAGCTTCTACCTGGGCAACTTTTCCAGCGACCTGTTCGAGCGCCAGGGCCACACCGCTCCGCTGCTGGCCGACGCGGTCGGGCTGACGCCGATCCCCGCCGCACGGGTGGAAAATGCCTGCGCCAGCGGGGCCACGGCCCTTCGTCAAGGGGTGATGGCGATTGCCTCGGGGATGTATGATGTCGTCCTGGTGGGCGGCGCGGAAAAGATGACCAACCTCCCCACCGCCGACGTCACCGATACCCTGGCCACCGCCGCCGACGTCCCGTTCGAGATCGCGGCCGGCTTCACCTTCCCCGGTTTCTACGCCGCCATCGCCACTGCCTACATGGCCCACTACGGGATGAAGCCGGAGCACCTGATGAACGTGGCGATCAAGAACCACGACAACGGCGCGCTCAATCCCAAAGCCCAGTTCGGCGTCACCATCCAAAAATGGATGGAGGGACGCGTGGCCGCGGCCCTGAAAAAGGGCAAGCCCGCCCCAACCTGGTCCGGCATCTGGGATTTTCTCCACGACGACTCGGCCAACCCGATGGTAGCCTGGCCGCTGCGACTGTTCGACTGCTCCCCGATCACGGACGGCGCCTCGGCCCTGCTACTGGTGGCCGAAGAACGGGCGAAGGAATTTACCGACCACCCGGTCCGCATCCTCGGCTCAGCCCAGGCCTCGGATGTGGCCCTGCACGACCGGGCTGACCTGACCAGCCTGTCCGCCGCCAAACGGGCCGCCTCCCTGGCCTACGAAATGGCCGGTGTGACCCCCGGCGACATCCGCATTGCCGAAGTCCACGACTGCTTCACGATCGCCGAGGTGGTCGCCAGCGAGGACATCGGCTTCTTTGCGCCCGGCGAGGGCTTCAAGGCCGCAGAAGACGGCATGACCGCCCGCGAGGGGGCCAAACCGATCAACACCTCCGGCGGACTCAAATCCAAGGGGCATCCGGTCGGCGCTTCGGGCGTGGCCCAGGCCGTCGAAATCTGGAAGCAGATGCGGGTCGAAGCGGGCGAGCGCCAGGTCCCGGGCGATGTGCCGCTGGCGATGACCCACAACGTCGGCGCGACCGGCTCGACCTGCGTCGTCCACATTTACGAGCGGCGTGATTAGGATTTGTCATTGCGAGGGCCGATGGTCGAGTAGCGCTCCTTGCGTATCGAGACCAGGGCCGATGGTCGAGTAGCGCTCTTTGCGTATCGAGACCAGGGCCGATGGTCGAGTAGCGCTCCTTGCGTATCGAGACCAGGGCCGTTTATCAGGAGATTGCTCCAGGAGAATAATATGACCGACACAACCACCGTCCGCCCCTTCACGGCGGCATCCTTCGACCAATACCTTGCCGAAGGCAAACTGATGGCCTCCCGCTGCGCCGACTGCGGCGCGCTGCACCTGCCGCCGCGCGCCCTCTGTCCCAAATGCCACGGCGAAAGCCTGGAATGGGTCGAGACCGGCGGCAAGGGCCGGCTGGCCGGGTTCACCGTCGTCTACATCGCCCCGACCTTCATGATCGAGCAGGGCTACGGGCGCGACAAACCCTACGTCAGCGGCATCGTCGAGCTGGACGAGGGCGTCAAGATCAGCGCCCGCATCACCGGCGTGGACGCGGCCCAACCGGAAGCGATCAAAGTTGGCTCGCCGGTGAACGTCGAGTTCATCGAGACCGGCGAAGGCGAAACCAGGAAGGCAGCCCTGGCGTTCAGGGTTGAGTGAGAATGTAGCGTGGAGCTTGTTCCGTAACACAGCGCACCACTCATCACGCTACACGCACTACGCAACACGCACCACCCACCACGCTCCACGTAACACGCTACACGCCCCACGAGCGAACCATGCCTCACATATCCATCAACGACCTCCTCATCTACTATGAACTTCACGGCCCTGAAATCGCCCCGGTGCTGGTGCTCAACAACGGCATCATTATGAACGCCGCCACCAGTTGGGTCTTCCAGACCAGGGCGCTCTCGGCCCATTACCGCCTGCTGCAATACGACTGCCGCGGCCAGGGAGGTTCCGGCCACCCGGAAGGGCCGTATTCGATGGAACTCCACGCCGACGACCTGGCCGCGCTGCTGGAGGCCCTCGGCGTGGACAAAGCCCACGTCGCCGGGATTTCCTACGGCGGCGAGGTGGCCCAGGCTTTTGCCCTGAAATATCCCGAGAAGACCCGCAGCCTGGTCCTGGCGGATACCGTCAGCGAAGTGGGGCCGGAGCTGCGCCTGGTCATCCAGGGCTGGGTGGATGCCCTGCGGACCGGCGACCCCGCAGCTTTTTTCGACGCCACCGTCCCCTGGAATTTCTCTCCCGAATGGATCGCGGCCAATCCGGCCATCCTGGAAGACGCCAAAAAGCGTTATGCCCTGCTGGATTTCCCGGCGGTCATCCGCCTGTGTGAGGCCTTCTTCGACGTGAACTTCACCGGACGCCTGGGCGGGATCAAGGCCCCGGCCTGCATCCTCGCCGGTGAACTGGACCTGCTCAAAGGTCCGCGCTACGCCCAAATCCTGAAACGGCATATCCCCCACGCCGAGGTCCACATCCTGCAAGGCGCCGGACACGCCTCCTGCTGGGAGCGGCCGGAAGAGTTCAACTCGGTCGTGCTGGGCTTCCTGGCAAAGCAGGATTTGTAACCGCCCCGAAACCCGTCACTGCTAGAATGAAACATCTTATGAACATGCACGCGGCTGACTTGCTGAGTAAACGCGCCGAACTGACCCCCGACCGGGAGGCGCTGTTCGATTTGCATACCGGCAAACGCTACACTTACGCCGAACTCAACACCCGCGCCAACCGGGCTGCCAACTTCCTGCGCCAACGCTTCGGCGTGCAGAAAGGCGACCGGGTTTCGATATTGGCCCAAAACTGCCTGCCGTTTGTGGATTTACTCTTCGGCCTGGGCAAGATCGGGGCCGTCTTCGCGCCGCTCAACTGGCGGCTGACGGCGCGTGAACTGGCTTACATCGTCAACGACCTCCAGCCTGAGGTGCTCGTCTGCGGGCCGGAGTACGCCTCCGTGCTGGAGGAGATGCGGGAAGTGGTGCGTGTCCCATTTTTCGTGTCGCTGGAGGGGGCAGACATCCCCGGGGCGGAGAAATACGAATCGCTGCTGGAGCAGGCCGACGGGTCCGAGCCGCAGCGCCCGCCCCTCGACCCGGACGACGCCTATTGCATCCTCTACACCTCCGGCACGACCGGCCACCCGAAGGGCGCCGTCCTGCCGCACCGCCAGGTGCTGTGGAACGCCATCAACACGGTCGTGTCGTGGGGACTGAGCGAAAAGGACGTTTCGCCGATCCTGACCCCCATGTTCCACTCCGGCGGGCTGTTCGTTTTCCTCGTCCCCCTCTTTTACGCCGGCGGGCGGATCGTGCTGGCCCGCAGCTTCGACCCGGAAGAATCGCTCCAGATCATCGTCCGTGAAAAATGCACCGTCATCCTGGGCGTGCCGACCCTGTTCCAGGTCTGGATGAACAGCCCCAGGTTCGCCGAAGCCGATTTCAGCCACGTCCACTTTTTCATCAGCGGCGGCGCGCCCTGCCCGCCCTCCCTGATCCAGGCCTGGAGCCGCGCCAAAGGCGTGACCCTGCGCCAGGGCTACGGCCTGACCGAGGTCGGCGTGAACTGTTTCTCGATGACCGACGAAGACGCCCTGCGCAAGGCCGGGTCGGTCGGCAAGCCGATCTTCCACAGCCGGATGCGCCTGGTGGACGCGGACGACTGCGAAGTGCCTCCCGGCGAGACGGGCGAACTGGCCATCGCCGGGCCGCACGTCACCAGCGGCTACTGGCGCAACCCGGAGGCCACGGCTGATTCGCTCCGAAATGGCTGGTTCCACACCGGCGACATGGCCCGCCAGGACGAGGAAGGCTACTTCTACATCGCCGGGCGCTACAAGGATATGATCATCAGCGGCGGCGAGAACGTCTACGCCGCCGAAGTCGAAGCCGTTTTCCGGGAGCACGACGCAGTGGCCGACGCGGCCCTGATCGGCCAGCCGGACGAGAAATGGGGCGAGGTTGGGCTGGTGATCGTCGCCCTCAAGCCCGGACTTTCGGCCGGCGCGGAAGAACTACTGGCCCATTGCCAGGGACGGCTGGCGCGCTACAAGATCCCCAAGCGGGTCGAGTTCGTGGACAGCCTGCCCTACTCGCCATACGGCAAAGTGATGAAAGCGGAGTTGCGCGAGAAGTGGATAAAAGCCGGTAATCAGTAATCAGTGTTCAGTTACCAATTGCCACTCTTGGAGTGATATGCCAAAGGCTAAAGTCAACGACATCGAAATCCATTACGAAATCACCGGTTCCGGCCAAACGCTGGTGCTGATCTCCGGGCTGGGGTATCCGCTCTGGCAGTGGCACAGGATGATCCCCATCCTGGCGGAACATTTCCGGGTGATCGCCTTCGACAACCGCGGCGTCGGGCAGACGGACAAACCCTCCGGCCCGTACACCGCCCAGATGCTGGCTGCGGATACCGCCGGTCTGTTGGAGGCGCTGGGGGTCGAAAAGGCTGTCGTCATGGGCCACTCGATGGGCGGCTTCATCGCCCAAGCCATGGCGCTCGATTTCCCCGAAAAGGTCGGCAAACTGGTGCTGTGCTCCACCAATTTCGGCGGGCCGCGCCACGCGCCGATCACCGCCGAGGCCTGGGCCGTGCTATCGGATACCACCAGCGACCCGCTGACCCGCTTCACCAACGGGCTGAAGGTCAGCACCGCGCCGGGGTGGGCTGAGTCCCATCCAAACGAGGTGCAGGCCTGGGTCCAGTGGCGCATCGCCAACCCGCTCGACCTGGCGGGCTACCAGTCGCAGATCGCCATCGGGCTGGGACTGGTCGCCGAAGCGGCCTCCTTCGAAAACAAACTGCCGAACGTCGGCGTCCCGGCCCTGGTCCTGTTCGGCGCGCACGACAAGGTCGTCCCGCCCGCCAACGCCGGCCTGCTGGCCGCCAAACTGCCGGACGCCAAAATTGTGATCTTGCCGGATGCGGGGCATTTCTTCCCGATCGAAACCCCGGAAGCCGCCTCGCAAGCTGTGATTGATTTTGCAAAACAGGAGGTGCCCCATCAAGATTAAGTTTTACCGGATAGTCTCCAACCAAAACCAACCCATACTCTAGGAGGAGTATCTCATGAACCTGCTCAAAAAAATCACCTTCGTCATGGTCCTCATGACCCTGCTGCTGGCCGCCTGCGGACCGGCTGCAACCCCCACGCCCGAACCGCCCACGCCGACCGCGCCGCCCCCGCCCACCGAAGAACCCATGGAAACCGAAACCCCCGTGGCGACCGAGGAACCCCCGGCGGGCCTGACCTGCGCCGAACCGATCAAGGTCGGCCTGATCACCGACGTGTCCGGCGCGCTGGCGATCTACGGCGCGCACATCCTGCCCTCGTTCATGCTCGGCATGGAATACGCCACCGGCGCTCCCGGATCGGCTGGCGACAAGTTCGACTTCACCGTCACCCAGGAAAACACCTTCACGATTGACAACTGCGAGATCCAGGTCTTCGTGCGGGACGACGCCAGCACCCCCGACAACACCGCCACCCTGGCCCGCGAGCTGATTGACGTGGAAGGCGTGGACATCCTGGTGGGCACCGTTTCGTCGGGCGCGACCGCCACCCTGCAAGGCATCGCGGCCGAGAACCAGATCCCGCTCATCGTCGCCCCGGCGGCCGCCAACGACATCACCGGCAAGGACTTCAACGAGTTCACCTTCCGCACCAGCCGCAACAACTACCAGGACGCGATGAACGAGTGCCTGTACCTGACCAAGCAGTACCAGACCTTCGTCCAGATCGCCCCGGATTACGCCTTCGGTCACGGCTCCGCCGAAGCCTTCCGTGACGCCTGCACCCTCAACGGCGGCACCTTCGTGGCCGACGACGTGTTCGCTCCGCTCGACACGACCGACTTCACCCCCTACATGGACCCGATCCTGAACAGCGGCGCGGATGCCCTGATCGTGACCTGGGCCGGCGGCGGTTTCGTCCCGCTGATGCAGGCCGCCACCGACCAGGGTGTCTTCGACGAAATGGCCCTGGGCGCGACCTTCATTGACAACGTGCTCATGCCGCTCTGGTACGGCAACGCGGTCGGCAGCACCAACGGTATCCTCTACCATTGGTCCGCCCCCAACAATCCCGCCAACGACTTCCTGAAGGCCGAACAAAAGGCCCGCTACGGCACGATGCCCGACCTGTTCGCAGGTGACGGCATGAACGCTGCCATCATGCTGGTCGAGGGCTTGAAGGCCACCAACGGCGACGCCAGCGGCGCGGCACTGGTCGCGGCATTCGAGGGGATGACCTTCGAAGGCCCGAAAGGCACCGTCTTCATCCGCCCCGAAGACCACGTCGCCATCCAGGATATGTACATCCTGAAGCTGGTCAACCTGACCGACCCGGACGCCAACTTCTACGAATTCGTCGAAGCCACCCGCCCCGAACCGCCCTGCCTGCTGCCCGAAGCCCTGAAAGACCGCTGCGGCAGCCTGCCCTACGGCTCCCTGAGCGGACAGTAATTCACACTTTACCCTTACCCCTTGCCCCTCTCCCAACCATGGGAGAGGGGTTGGGGTGAGGGGAACCTGCCCGCCGGCCGTGGAGAGTGGACGATCCCGCATCGCCCACCGTCCACGGTCAACGGCCAACGAAACGGAAGGTGCCATGGATCCTGAAATCATTTTCGAAACCGTCAACTTGCGCAGGGAATTCGGCGCGCTGGTAGCTGTGGACAATGTCAGCCTCAAGGTCTACAAGAACAGCCTGCACGCCATCATCGGCCCCAACGGGGCGGGCAAGACCACCTTCTTCAACCTGCTCAGCGGCAACCTCGAACCGACCGGCGGACAGGTGATCTACAAGGGCCGCGACATCACCCGCCAGCCCGTCCACCGCACCATCCACTTCGGGGTGGGACGCTCGTTCCAGATCACCAACATCTTCCCCAACCTGACCGTCTTCGAGAACGTCCGCCTGGCCTGCCAGGCCCTGGGCGCGGACAACTTCAAGTTCTGGCAGGCGGCTTCGGCCTTCAAGAGATACGAACAGCGCACCTGGGATGTGCTCGAACGGGTCGGCTTGAAGGAGCGCGCTCACACCTTCGCCCGCACCCTGCCCCACGGCGACCAGCGCAAGCTGGAACTGGGTATGATCCTGGCCCCAGACCCGGAAGTGCTGCTGCTCGACGAACCCACTGCCGGGATGGCCGCCGAGCAGGTCCCCGAACTGATCGCCCTGATCCAGGAGATCCAGCGGGCGGGCGACAAGACCGTCATGCTGGTGGAGCACAACATGAACGTGGTGATGAGCGTCTCCGACCGGATCACCGTCATGCACCAGGGCGCGGTGCTGGCCGAGGGCGCTCCCGCCGAGATCGCCGCCAACAAGGACGTGCAGACCGCATACCTGGGCGGGCTGTACGAGTTGAACGTATGAATAAACTTCGGAAGTCTCTCCCGAAAGATTCCCCCGTCGAGAAGACTCCAAAATAGACTTCCGAAGTTTGCTTATCTTGAGGCCCTTATGACCCATCTCCTCGAAGTCCAATCCATCCACACCTTCATCGGCCAATACCACATCCTGCAAGGCGTGGACGCGCGCGTCCCGAAGGGCAGCATCACCGCCCTGCTGGGGCGCAACGGCGCCGGCAAGACCACCACCCTCAAGACCATCCTGGGTCTCACCCCGCCCCGCCAGGGGAAGGTCGTCTTCGATGGCCGCGAGATCAGCGGGATGCGCTCCTTCGACATCGCCGCCCTCGGCATCGGCTTCGTCCCCGAGCACCGGGCCATCTTCCGTGACCTGAGCGTGGAAGAAAACCTCAAGATCGCCGAACGCAAAAAGGGCGATTACGCCCGCAAACAGGACTTCATCTTCTCCCTCTTCCCCGACCTGAAACGCCTCATCAGCCTGCCCGGCACGCATCTCTCCGGCGGGCAGCAGCAGATGCTCGCCATCGCCCGCGCCCTGGTCGCCGACAATCGCCTGCTGCTGATTGACGAACCAAGCGAAGGCCTGGCCCCGGTGCTGATCGAACAGCTCATGCAGGCCATCCGCCAGCTCTCCGCCGAAACGACCGTGGTGCTGGTCGAGCAGAACTTCCTGGTCGCCAGCCAGTTGGCCGAGCATTACGTCATCATCGAAGAAGGCCGCTCGGTCAAGCAGGGCAAAATGCAAGACCTGATCCAGGACAAGGCCACCATCCACCGCTACCTGGGCGCAGCGTAGCGCAACGTGCCGAATTGCGCTACCCAAAGGATTACCCATGAACTTATCCGTCTTCCTCCGCAAGAACCTGATGCTGCTCACCGTCCTGGCTGTGCTGGCCGCGCTGTTCGCCGCGGCCGCCGGGGGCATGGAGTCCAGCGATTTCGTCATCACCCTGCTGCGCGGCCTCTCCGTCGGCTCGCTGACCTTCCTGGTCGCCTCCGGCTTCTCGCTCATCTTCGGCCTGCTCGACGTGCTCAACCTGGCCCACGGCACGCTCTTCATGATCGGGGCCTACATCGGCTGGACGGTTTACGTGCGGCCGGATACCTTTGTGGATTTGCTCACGCCGCTCTTCCTGATCTTTAGCGGATTCATGCTTGGGGACGTGTGGGCGGTTATCGGGACCCGGGGCCTGTTCGCGGGGGGAACGAAGCGGGTCCTGCCCTGGGCCGGGAGCCTCGTCTCAGCCCTGATCCTGGTCGGCGTGCTGAGGAATTATCCCGTCTCGATCTGGAACCCGGAAGACTACGCCCAAAGCCCGGTGTCCATTTCCTACCTCGCCGGGCAGGGACAGAGCCTCCTGCCGCCGCCGGCTGCCTTCGAGTCCATCTCGCCCCTGCTGGCGCTCGCAGGGCTTGTGCTGGGGAGCCTGCTGCTGGCCTTCAGCCTGTCCCTCTTCACAGCAGGCAGGCAGATGTTGGTCTCCCGCCTGGGCTGGCGCAGCTTTGCCGGGTTTGGGGTTTTCCTGCTGGCGGGGCTTCTCTTCTTCGTTTTCAACGACGCCCTCACGAACTTCCTGGCCGCGCTCAACACCAACTGGCTCTTCCTGGTCGCCGTGGCTGTCGCCGTGGGGACCGGCGTCGGGCTGGGCGCGCTGATGGAGACCACGCTCATCCGCCCGCTCTACATCCGCCCGATCTACCAGCTCATGCTCACCATCGGCCTGAGCGCCATCGGGATCGAGATGGTGCGCGCCGTCTGGGGCCGCCCCGAGTTCACCATGCCGCGCCCGGCGCTCTTCGCCGGGACGGGCGAGGGCTGCCCGGCGGCATCCCTGGCCGACTGGTGGCAATACCACTGTTCGACCATGATCCTGCTCGACGGGCGCATCCGCGTCTACAACGAGATCTTCGTCCCGATCGTCGGCCTGGTGGTGCTGGCCGGCGTGTGGATGCTGCTCCAGCGCACCCGGCTGGGGATGGTCATCCGGGCCGGGGTGCAGGACCGCGAAATGGTCGAGGCGCTCGGCATCAACGTCCGCCGCGTCTTCACCCTGGTCTTTGCCCTCGGCGTCGGGCTGGCGGCCCTGGGCGGGGTGCTGGCCGCGCCCTCGATCGGCCTGTCGAACATGATGGGCGAGAGTTTCCTGCTCAACGCCCTGATCGCCCTCGCAATCGGCGGCCTGACCAGTTATCCGGGAGCGGCGCTCGGCTCGCTGCTGGTGGGCCTGCTGCAACAGTTCATCATCAAGTACGGGCAGATCGGCATCCCCATCCCCTTCACCGACGTCATCTTCAAGCCCACGCCGCCCATCGTCCCGGCCTCGACCATCCTGCTGATGGTGGTCGTCCTGCTCATCCTGCCTAACGGCCTGCTGGGGAAGAAGGAGTAGCCCATGGCGAAAAACAGATTCTTCCCCACGCTGAAATCGAACCGGGGGATGCTGGCCACGCTGGCGGTCTTCATCCTGCTGCCGTTCATCGTCGGGCTGTTCGACGGCGCTTCCCCGGCCCAGGTCTGGACCAACGGGAGCGGCCAGTCCAAGTTCATCCAGGGGCTGGCTATCGAGATCTTCATCCTGGCTTTGTACGCCCTGAGCTACGACCTGATCTTCGGCTTCACCGGCCTGCTCTCCTTCGGACATTCGATGTTCTTCGCCGTCGGGGCTTACCTGACCGGCATCCTGCTCAAGAACTTCGGCTTTTCGCTGGCTGCGACCTTTGGGATGATCTTCCTGGCGGGCATCCTCCAGGCGCTGCTGTTCGGGATGGTGCTGCCGCGGGTCAAGGGCATCACCTTCGCGCTGGTCACGCTCGGCATGGCCTCGGTCTTCCACGTGCTGGTCATCTCCAGCGAACTCGGCCCCTACACCGGCTCGGACGTGGGCCTGCAGGGCGTGGTCCCACCGGAGTTCATCAGCCCGGCGAGTCAGCGTCTGCGGTTGTATTTCGTCACCCTGGCCGTCCTGATCCTGGTCTTCATGCTCTACAAGCGCTTCGTCAACTCGCCCACCGGGCGGGTCTGCACCGCCATCCGCGAGAACGAGGGCCGCGCCCTGATGCTCGGCTACAACACCTTCTACTTCAAACTCGCCGCCCTGACCCTCTCCTCCCTGACCGCCGCTCTGGCCGGGATGCTGCACACGATCTACCAGCCGATCGTCAGCCCCAACGTGGCCGGGCTGGGATACACGGTCACGGCCCTGCTGATCATCCTGATCGGCGGGGTCGGGACCCTGAACGGGGCGCTGGTCGGGGCGGTCGTCTTCCGCCTGCTGGATTACGGCCTGCGGCGTTACATCGGCGAAAGCGCCAGCTTCATCAACGGCGCAGTCTACGTGGCGATCGTGCTCTTCCTGCCCTTCGGCATCGTCGGGACGTGGCGGCTGAAATCCGCCCAGGTCAGGCAAGGCTGGGAGCGGCTGGTAAAACTCTTCGGGAGCCGCTGAGAAATCCCAAACACGAAAATCGGGCTTCATGGGCAAAACCAGTCGAAGCCCGGTTTTTATATTCCCAACCACAGGCCAATACAGATGCCTGACCCCTTAAGAAGGTCGTTACCTTGAGCAAAGCGGTGAGCCTCGCTCCGTATTGTAGCTCTCCCGTTTTTAACAGGAAAACCTTTTTAACACGAAGGAACACAAAGGCTACGAAGGAAAAGGCTTTACGACAAATCAACTTCCAACCTTTGAGCGACTTTGTGGCCTTCGTGTTTAGGCTCTTTCCTGCTATTTCCGGGATCTTTTCAATGAACCAGACGATATGATCAATCCGCCGGGACGGAGGCATTGCGGGGCAATTGCAGCGGAATCTGGCCCGCCTCCACGTAGTCGCACCAACCCTCGTAAGCCGGGATCCGGCCGCGGATCGCCTCGTGGAAGGCCTTCTGGATCGAGCGCGTCACCGGGCCGGTCTGGCCGTCCCCGACCACCCGGAAATCAATCTCGCTCAGGCCGATCACCTCCGCCGCCGTGCCGCAGACGAAGACCTCGTCGGCGATGTAGAGCTGGTCGCGGGAAATTGGCGTCTCGGCCACCTCGTAGCCCATGTCGCGGGCTATCGTGATCAGCGACTCACGCGTGATGCCCTCGAGGATGTCCACCAGCGGCGGGGTGAGGATGCGCCCCTTGTGGACGACGAAAATGTTCTCGCCGGTGCATTCGGCCACGAACCCCTGCGGGTTGAGCATGATCGCCTCGTCGAAGCCCAGCCGCACCGACTCGGTCTTGGCCAGGATGCTGTTGGGATAATTCCCGGCGATCTTGGCCTTGGTCATCATTACGTTCGGCTGGTGGCGGGTGAACGACGAGATGTTGGCCCGGATGCCTTTGGCCAGGGCCTCCTCGCCCAGGTAATTGCCCCACTCCCAGGCCGCAATCGCCAAGCTGGCCCGGCCGCCGTCCACGTTCAGGTTCCAGCCGCCGCCGGTGAGATACAGCAGCGGGCGGATGTAACAATCCCCGAAGCCGTTGGCCCGCACTGTTAGCCGGATGGCCTCGGCGATCTCTTCCGCGCCATACGGCAGTTGGCGGAAACCGAGCACCCGGGCCGAGTCCACCAGGCGCTCGGCGTGCTCCTTCAAGCGGAAGACCGCCGCGCCCTTGCCGGTGGCGTAGGCCCGGATGCCCTCGAACACGGCCGCGCCGTAATGCAGGGCCGGGGTCAGGACGTGGAGGGTCGCCTTCTCGAACGGGACCAACTCGCCGTCCATCCAGATGAATTTTGAGTCCATTGCCATGTGATTTCTCCTTTTCCCCTCACCCCTTGCCCCTCTCCCTAAGGGAGAGGGGTTGGGGTGAGGGGATAAACTACAACCTTGAAATGATTTCATCCGCCATCTGGCGGGTATTCAACTTGCCGCCGAGGTCTGCCGTGCGCGCCCCGGCGCTGATGGCCGCGTCCACAGCGGTTTCGATGGCCGCGGCTTCGGACTCCAGCCCCAGCGAGTGACGCAGCAACAGCGCGGCCGACAGGATCGTCCCGACCGGGTTGGCGACGCCCCTCCCGGCGATATCCGGGGCCGAGCCGTGGATCGGTTCATACAGCCCTGCCGGGCGGGGCGACCCGGGGCCTGATCCCCTCAAACTGGCCGAGGGCAGCATCCCCATGGATCCCGCCAAAACCGAGGCCTCGTCGGTCAGGATGTCGCCGAAGGTGTTCTCGGTCACGACCACGTCCATCGAGGCGGGAGCGGTGATGAGCTTCATCGCGGCGGTATCCACCAGGACGTGTTCCAACTCCACGTCCGGATTCTCGGCCCCGACCTGGGTTGCGACCTGCCGCCACAGCCGGGAGGATTCGAGCACGTTGGCCTTGTCAACGGATGTGACTTTTTTCCTGCGGCCCTTCGCCAGTTCGAAAGCCAGTTCGATCACGCGGCGGATTTCGTAATCGTAATATTCGAGCGTGTCCACCGCCCGCTCGCGGCCGTCTTTCACGTCCCGGCCTTTGGGCCAGCCGAAGTACAAGCCGCCGGTCAGTTCGCGCACCGCCAGGATGTCCACCCCGGCCAGTTTCTCCGGCTTGAGCGGCGACCACTCGACCAGCGCCGGGTGGACCCTGACCGGGCGCAGGTTGGCGAACACGCCCAGTCCCTTGCGCAGGGCCAGCAGGCCGCGCTCCGGGCGGTCTTTGGCTTTGGGATCATCCCATTTCGGCCCGCCGACCGCGCCCAGCAGCACCGCGTCCGCAGATTGGCAATCGGCCAGGGCTTCGTCGGTGAGCGAGGAGCCGAATTTGTCAATCGAACAGCCGCCCACCAGCCGCTCGCTGAAGGTGAAGCTGTGTCCGTGCCGGCTGGCGATGTGTTCCAAAACCCGCACGGCCTCGGCCACCACTTCCGGGCCGATCCCGTCGCCGGGTAAAAGCGTGACCTTTGCTTCCATAAATTCTCCTGAAGGTAATTGGTAAGTGGTAATTACCAATTACCACTTACCGAATTAATGCGCCACCATCAACCCATACTCGACCGAATCCGCCAGGGCGCGCCAACTGGCCTCGATGATGTTGCCGCTCGCGCCGACGGTGCTCCAGCGCTGGCTGCCGTTCTGGGTATCTATCAGGACGCGGGTGATGGCTTTCGTCCCGTTTTCGCCGTCCAGGATGCGGACTTTGTAATCGGCCAGGTGGAAGGCCGCAATCGAGGGATAGATCGGCTGGAGGGCCTTGCGCAGGGCCAGGTCGAGGGCGTTGACCGGGCCGTTGCCTTCGGCCGCGGTGTGCAGGATTTCGCCGTCCACCCGCACCTTGACGGTCGCCTCGGCGAAAATGCCGCGCCCGTCCCGGTGCTCGACGTTGACGAAGAAATCCACCAGTTCGAAGGGCGGCCTGTACCCGTATTCCTGGCGCTTGAGCATCATCGCCACCGAGGCTTCGGCGGCCTCGAAGGCGAAGCCCCGCGCTTCCAGTTCTTTGATGTCGTTCAGCACCGGCAACACTTCCTCGCCTTCCACTTCCAGGCCGTGTTCTTCGGCTTTGGAGAGCAGGTTGCCGCGCCCCGACAGATCCGAGACGACGACCCGCATCCGGTTGCCGACCCGCTCCGGTTCGACGTGCTGGTACGACCGGGCCGAGCGCCGCATGGCCGCCACGTGGACGCCGCCCTTGTGGGCAAAAGCCGATTTGCCGACGAAGGGCAGATGCTCGTCGGGGGTGACGTTGGCGACCTCCATCACGAAATGGGACAGGTCCGTCAGGCGGGGGAGGCTGCCGTTTGGCAGGCACTCGTAGCTCATCTTGAGTTCCAGGTCGGGGATGACCGAACACAGGTTGGCGTTGCCGCAGCGTTCGCCCACGCCGTTGATCGTCCCCTGCACCTGGACCGCCCCCTCGCGCACGGCGACCAGCGAGTTGATCACGGCGCACCCGGAGTCGTTGTGGGTGTGGATCCCGAACGGGTGGGCCAGGGCAGGCCCCGGGTCCGGTTCGAGCGGCTGGAAAACCTCCCGGAGGATGCGCTCCAACTCCCAGGGCAGAGTCCCGCCGTTCGTGTCGCACAGGACGACCGTCTCGGCCCCGCCCCGGATGGCCGCCTTGAGCGTCTCCAGCGCGTAGACTGGATCCGCCTTGTAGCCGTCGAAGAAATGTTCGGCGTCGTAGATCACCCGGCGGCCCTCGGCCCGCAGGTAAGCCACCGACTGCTCGATGATGCGCAGGTTGTCGTCGAGCGTGGTCTGGAGCACTTCGGTGACATGCAGGGTCCAGGTCTTGCCGAAGAGGGTGCAGACCGGGGTGCGCGAGGCGAGCAGCGCCCGGATGTTGGCGTCGTCTTCGGGGCCGCCCCTGGCCCGGCAGGTGGAGCCGAACGCGGCGACCAGGGCAGTCTTCCAGTCCACGTCGCGGGCGCGCTCGAAGAACTCGGCGTCTTTGGGGTTCGAGCCGGGCCAGCCGCCCTCGATGAAAGCCACGCCCAGGTCGTCGAGCCGCCGGGCGATGCGCAGCTTGTCGATGCTCGACAGGGTGAAGCCTTCGGACTGGGTTCCGTCGCGCAGGGTGGTGTCGTAGATTTCGATAAATTGCATGGGTTTTCCTGTAAAGTGTTACGGGAGCGTGTTACGTGGAGCGTGTTTCGTGGGGAGCCTTGCGTTTTGTGACCTCCAACGGAACACGCACTACGCTACACGACTTACGCTACACGATTTTCAAACGCCGCGATCTCTTCCTCGAATTCCAAAATGTAGCCCAACTGGTCCACGCCCTTGAGCAGGCAGGTCTTGGAGAACGGATCAATTGGGAAGGTGAATGTTTGCCCGCCGGGGAGCGTGATGGTCTGGGATTCCAGGTCAATCGTGATCTCGGCCTGCGGGGCTTCAGCGGCCAGGTCGAAGAGCGACCGGTGGGTTTCGGCGTCCACGATGACCGGCAGCAGGCCGTTCTTGAGGGCGTTGTTGCGGAAGATGTCGGCGAAGGAGGTGCTGACGACGGCCCGGAACCCGAAGCCGGTCAGCGCCCAGGGGGCGTGCTCCCGGCTCGACCCGCACCCGAAGTTGTCTCCGGCTAAAAGGATCTGTGCGCCCCGGTATTTGGGATCGTTAAGCGCGAACCCGGGCTTTGGGCTGCCGTCCGGGGCGTAGCGCCAGTCGGCGAACAGAGCCTGGCCCATGCCGGATTTGTCGGTGGCTTTCAGGTAGCGGGCCGGGATGATCTGGTCCGTGTCCACGTTTTCGACGGGGAGCGGGACGAGGCGGGAGGTGAGGGAGGTGAATTGGGGCATAGTTGATTTACGATTTACGGTTGACAATTTACGATTACGGGTAGCGTGATGCGTGTTACGTGTTACGTGTTACGTGTTACGTGGTGCGTGATGCGTGTTACGTGGTGCGTGATGCGTGCTCCGTTGGGGGGATTCGAACGGAACACGCTCCACGCTACACGTTATAAAAGCCCACGCGGGTCTGCCACCGCGCCCGCCACCGCCGTGGCCGCGGCCGTCAGCGGACTGGCCAGGAACGTCCGCCCGCCTTTGCCCTGGCGGCCTTCGAAGTTGCGGTTGCTGGTGCTGACGGCGTACTGGCCGGGTTCGAGCTGGTCGCCGTTCATCGCCAGGCACATCGAGCAGCCGGCTTCGCGCCAATCGGCTCCGGCTTCCTTGAAAATACGGTCGAGACCTTCGGCTTCGGCCTGCTGCTTGACCTGCTGCGATCCGGGCACGACCATCACCCGCACGCCGGAGGCCACCTTGCGGCCCCTGAGCATGGCCGCGGCCTGGCGCAGGTCCGAGAGGCGCGAGTTGGTGCAACTGCCGATGAAGACCACGTCCACTTTTTGGCCGAGCAGCGGCTGGCCGGGACGCAAGTCCATGTAGGCCAGGGATTTTTCGAGGGCGGCTTTCTGGGATGGGTCGCTGACCGAGGCCGGGTCGGGGACGCGCCCGGCGATTGCCATGCCCATGCCGGGATTGGTCCCGTAGGTGATCATCGGCTCCAACGATGAGGCGTCCAGGGTGACGGATTTGTCGAAGGCCGCGCCCTCGTCGCCGGGCAGGGATTTCCAGCGGGCCAGCGCCGCCTCCCAACCTGCGCCTTTTGGAGCGAATTCGCGCCCGGCCAGGTACTCGAAGGTGGTCTCGTCCGGGGCGACCATCCCGGCCCGCGCCCCGCCTTCGATGGACATGTTGCAGATGGTCATGCGTTCTTCCATCGTCAGCGAGCGGATGGCCTCGCCGGTGTACTCGAAGACATGCTCCGTCCCGCCGCCGACGCCGATCCTGGCGATCAAGGCCAGGATGATGTCTTTGGCGGTCACGCCGGGGGCCAGCCTCCCGTCCACGCGGACTTCGCAGGTTTTAGGCTCCCGCTGGAGCAGGCATTGGCTGGCTAAAACGTGCTCGACCTCGGAGGTGCCGATGCCGAAGGCCAGCGCCCCGAACGCGCCGTGCGTGGCGGTGTGGCTGTCGCCGCAGACGATGGTCATGCCGGGCTGGGTCAGGCCCAGTTCCGGGCCGATCACATGGACGATGCCGCGCCTGGGGCTGTCGAGGCCGTAGAGCGTGACGCCGAATTCGGACGCGTTGGCCTCCATCCGGCGGATCTGGGCTGCGGCGACCGGGTCCGCTATCGGCAGGGACGGGTCGTGCGTTGGTGTGGAATGGTCCAGCGTGGCGAAGGTTTTGTCCGGGCGGCGGACTTTGAGTCCACGCTGGCGCAGGCCGGTGAAGGCTTGCGGCGAGGTCACCTCGTGGACGAGGTGCAGGTCAACGTAGAGGATGGCCGGGGAATCGGGCTGTTGGGCCACAACGTGCGAGTCCCAGACTTTTTGGAAGAGGGTTTTTCGCATGGGGTTGGGTGTGAGGTAAACAGGTACACAGGTATACAAGTAGACAGGGAGTTTTTACTTGTTTCCGTGTTTACCTGTGTACGTGTCTTCCTGATCGGAATCAGCCCTCGGCCGCCTCACCAGCCGAATCAACGGTGGCAGGTTCATCTTCCAGAACGATCCCGCTCAGGTCCCAGCCGGAGGGGTAGCCGCTCGGTTCGGGGAACGGGTCGAAGATCTGGGCCTCGGAAACGTTTGGATTTTCATCAGGGGTAGTCATGGCAATTTCTCCTTTTGGTCTGGGGGAGGGTGCGTCGCACCTCTCTAACTGGATTTGGTTCTAGCTGATAATCTGCCTGTTTAGCGGGATGTGTCGCCGGGTCAGGTGCGACGCACTCGCGGGGTCGTGTTACCCAACCAGCATCACGCCGAAATCGGGCTGGGTGGCTTTAGCTTCGGTCTGCGAGATGACCAGTTTGTTCAGGGCGTTGATGTAGGCTTTGGCGCTGGCGACGATGATGTCGGTATCTGCCCCGTGACCGCCGTAGATGCGGCTGTACGGCAATTCGGTTTGAGCGCTCATGGTCTGGTTGCCGTTCCTGCCCTGGACGCGGACGGTCACTTCGCCCAGGGCGTCTATGCCCTCGGTGATGGCGTGGATGTTGAACTCCAGCAGCGTGTTGGGCGTGTCCACGATGGCGTTGATGGCCTTGTAGGTGGCGTCCACCGGGCCGGTGCCGATCGAGACCTGGGTCTGGATTTTTCCGTCGGGGCCTTTGAGGCGCACGGTGGCGGTGGGCATGCCCATCGTCCCGCAGGTGACCTGCAGGCCTTCCAGCGAGTAAACCGAGAGCGGCTGGTAGAACTCGTCGGCGATCAGGGCTTCGAGATCAGCGTCGGTGATGACTTTTTTGCGGTCGGCCAGGGCCTTGAAGCGGGTGAAGGCCTGGTCGAGTTCCACTTCGTCGAGGGCGTGGCCCATCTCGGCCAGCCTGGCCCGCAAGGCATGACGCCCCGAATGCTTGCCCAAAACCAGATTCGTCTGGTTGACGCCCACGTCTTCGGGACGCATGATCTCGTAGGTCTGGTGGTGCTTGAGCATCCCGTCCTGGTGGATGCCGGCTTCGTGGGCGAAGGCATTGGCCCCGACGATAGCCTTGTTCGGCTGGACCGGGATGCCAGTGTAATTGCTGACCAGCCGGCTGAGGCGGGCGATCTGGGTCGTGTCTATGCCGGTTTCCAGCCCAAAGACCGGGTGCCGGGTACGCAGCGCCATCACGACCTCTTCGAGCGAGGTGTTGCCCGCCCGCTCGCCGATGCCGTTGACCGTCACCTCGGCCTGGCGCGCTCCCGCCCGGATGCCCGCCAGGGCGTTGGCGGTCGCCAGCCCCAGGTCATCGTGGGTGTGGACGGAAACCGTGATGCCCTCGTGCATCCCCGGCGTGTTTTGGATGATGCCCGCGATCAGCGCCCCGAACTCGTCCGGGGTGGTGTAGCCGACCGTGTCGGGGATGTTGAGGGTGGTCGCCCCGGCCTGGATCGCTTCGCCCAGCACCCGATACAGGAACTCCGGGTCGGAGCGCCCAGCGTCTTCGGGGCTGAACTCCACGTCGGCGCACAGCGAGCGGGCGTAGGCCACCATTTCACGCACTCGCCCGGCCACCTGCTCGCGGCTCATGTTGAGCTTGTGCTTCATGTGGATCTCGGAGGTGGCTAAAAAAGTGTGGATGCGGGGATGGCGCGCCCCTTTGACCGCTTCCCAGGCCTTGGCGATATCGCCCTTTGTGGCACGGGCCAATCCGCAAATCACCGGGACCTGGGCCTGCTCCTCACCAGTTGGCGGATTGCCCACCTCGGCCGCGATCCGGCGCACGGCTTCCAGGTCGTCCGGTGAGGCGGCGGGGAAGCCGGCTTCGATGATGTCCACGCCCAGGCGGGCCAGGTTGCGGGCCACTTCCAGTTTCTCCGCCGAGGTCATCGTCGCGCCGGGGGATTGCTCGCCGTCGCGCAGGGTGGTGTCAAATATCCTTACATAGTTACTCATAAGAACTCCTAAAGGTAATTGGTAAGTGGTAAATGGTAATTACCAAGCACTAATTACCAACTACTTCTTCCAATTCTCCGGCCTCAACGAGCGCACCGCCGCGCCCGCCTGCCACATCTCGGACTCGCGCATCACCTTCAGTTCGGCGGACAGGTTCTCGCGGTAGTTCGGGTCGGAGTTTTTCTCCAGCACGACGCGGGTCTCCTCGCCGTCCACCACGGACTGGTAGAGTTCCTCGAAGACCGGCAGCACCGCATCCCGGAAGCGCGGATGCCAGTCGAGGGCGCCGCGCTGGGCGGTGGTCGAGCAGTTGGCGTACATCCAGTCCATGCCGTTCTCGGCCACCAGCCGGATCAGCGACTGGGTCAACTCCTCGACCGTCTCGTTGAACGCCTCCGACGGCGAATGTCCGTGCCGGCGCAGGGTCATGTACTGGGCCTCCATCACGCCTGAAAGCGCCCCGATCAGGATGCCGCGCTCGCCGGTCAGGTCGGAGTAGACTTCGTTCTTGAAGGTGGTCGGGAAGAGATACCCGGCCCCGATGGCGATGCCGAGCGCCACCGTCCGCTCTTCGGCGCGGCCGGTCGCGTCCTGGTGGACGGCGTAGCTGGCGTTGATCCCGCTCCCGGCCAGGAAGTTGCGGCGGACGGATGTGCCGGAGCCTTTCGGGGCGACCAGGGCCACGTCCACCCGCGGGGGCGGGACCACGCCGGTCTGGTCTTTGTAGGTGACGGAGAACCCGTGCGAGAAGTAGAGCAGGTCGCCTTCGCCCAGGCACTCGACGATCTTCGGCCAGTTCGAGCGCTGGCCCGCGTCCGAAAGCAGGTACTGGACGACCGTCCCGCGCTCGGCGGCTTCTTCGATGGAGAACAGCGTCTCGCCGGGGACCCAGCCGTCAGCCAGGGCCTTGTCCCAGTTTTTGGTCCCCTGCCGCTGCCCGACAATGACCCTGATCCCGTTATCGCGCAGGTTCAGCGCCTGGGCCGGACCCTGCACGCCATAACCGAGCACGGCCACGACTTCATTTTTCAAAACCTCGCGTGCCTTCTCCAGCGGGAATTCCTCCCGCGTCACCACATTTTCCACCACACCGCCAAAGCTGATCTGTGCCATTTGTTTACTCCTGGGTTGTTGATTGATAATTCTGTTGAGTTGCACAGTGATGCGTGTACCGTTAGACCACGCAACACGCTACACTGCATCTACTTCTTCGACGGCCTCATGCCATCCATTCCCGTTCGCGCCAGCCGTGCGGCGGATGCCGGAATGCTCGCCGCGCGTCATGGCGACCTGCCCGGTGCGGACCATTTCGAGGATGCCGATCGGTCGCAGCAACTCGACCATGCCCTCGATCTTGTCTTCGGTGCCGGTAGCTTCCACGATAACGGAATCAGGCGCAACGTCCACGATGCGGGCGCGAAAGATGGCCGCCAGGTTGTTGATCTCGGCCCGCTGCTCCGGCGTCGCCTTGACCTTGATCAGCGCCAAGTCCCGCGTCACCGACGGCTGGCGGGAGACGTCCTGCACGTCAATCACGTTGACCAGCTTGTACAGGTTGGCTTCGATCTTGTGGGCGTCCACGTCGTTGGCGCAGTCGGTGACGATGGTCATGCGGGAAACGCCTGTCTTTTCGGTGCGCCCGACCGCCAGCGACTCGATGTTGAAGTTGCGGCGGCGGAAGAGCGACGCCACCCGGTTCAGCACACCGGGTTTGTCTTCCACGAGGGCGATAAATGTGTATTGCATAGAGTTCTCCTTGAATAAATCCGTTTATCCGTTTATCCGGTTCAACAATCCGTTCCCGTATCCGTTTACGACCGCACCGGCCTCCGCAGCATCTGGTCCAGGGCCGCGCCGGCCGGCACCATCGGGTAGACGGCTTCTTCCTGCTCCACCCGGAACTCGATCAGGGCCGGGCCGGGGGTTGACCTGGCCCAGGCGATGGCCTCCTGGACTTCTTCGGGACTGGTCACCAGCCGGGCCGGGACCCCGTGCGCTTCGGCCAGTTTGACGAAATCGGGTGTGCGCATGTTGACCGCCGAGTAGCGTTTCTCGAAGAAGAATTCCTGCCACTGGCGCACCATGCCCAGGAAGTTGTTGTTCATCACAGCGATCTTGACGTTGGCGCCTTCCTGCATGGCAGTCGAAAGTTCTGCGGCGGTCATCTGGAAGCCGCCGTCGCCTGCCACCGTCCAGATTTCATCGTCCTGGTGGGCGAACCAGGCCCCGATGGCGGAGGGCAGGCCGAAGCCCATCGTCCCCGCCCCGCCGGAGGTGATCCAGCGGTTGGGTTTGTCGAGGGCGTAGTACTGCGCCGTCCACATCTGGTGCTGGCCCACGTCGGTGGTGACGATGGCCCCTCCCCCGGTAGCCTCCCACAGGTCATGGACGAGATGCGAGACGTGCAGTTTTCCGTCCTCGGGCCAGGCCATGATCGAACGGGCGTCGCCTTCGGCTTTCCACCCGGCGATCTGGTCGAGCCAGTCGTCGTGCTCGTACTCGTCCACCAGCGGGACCAGGTCGGTCAGCACGGTTTTCAGGTCGCCCACCAGCGGCACATCCACCTTGACGTTTTTGTGGACCTCCGACGGGTCAATTTCGATGTGGATCTTCTTCGCCCCCGGCGCGTAGGTGTTGAGCGTGCCCGTCACCCGGTCGTCGAAGCGCATCCCGAAGGCCAGCAGCAGGTCGGCGTTCTGGATCGCCAGGTTGCAGTGAGCCTCGCCGTGCATGCCCATCATCCCCAGATTGAGCGGATGCGAGGCCGGGAACGCGCCCAGTCCCAGCAGCGTGCTGGTCACAGGCGTGTGGGTCTTGACCGCAAAATGCTGCAAGACTTCCTCCGCCCCCGACATGATCACCCCATGCCCGCACAGGATGACCGGGCGCCGGGCTTTTTCGATCAACTCGACCGCCTTCAGCAGATCCGCTTTGGGCGCATGGGACGGCGGTTGGTAGCCGGGCAGCCGGACTTCTTCGGGATAAACGAATTCCGTTTTCTCGATCTGGGCATTCTTGCAAATATCAATCAGCACCGGGCCGGGACGCCCGCTGCGAGCGATGTAAAAAGCCTCCCGCACCACTTCGGCGATCTCGTCGGCCCGCGTCACCAGGTAGTTGTGCTTGGTGATCGGCAGGGTGATCCCGGTCACATCGGTCTCCTGGAAGGCGTCGCCGCCGATCAGGTGCGCCGCCACCTGCCCGGTGATGAACACCACCGGCGACGAGTCCATCATGGCTGTGGCGATCCCGGTGACCAGGTTCGTCGCGCCCGGCCCCGAAGTCGCCATCGCCACGCCGACCTTGCCCGAGGCCCGCGCGTAGCCGTCGGCCATGTGGGCCGCGCCCTGCTCGTGCCGCACCAGCACGTGATGCACCGGGTACATCAACATCGCATCGTAGATCGGCATGTTCGCCCCGCCAGGGTAGCCAAAGACCACCTCCACGCCTTCGCGGGTCAAACACTCCCATAAAATTTCAGCGCCGCTAAGTTCCATGATCATTCTCCTCTTGGTAGTGACCTACTCTGATTTCAAAATTGCGCCCGTATCCGCGCTCGTTACAAAATAGGAATACCGCTTCAACCACTTACTCTGTATTTTTGATTGGAATGGAGGCAGCTCAGCCAGCCGTTGGCGGATCTCCGCCTCGCTCAAACGGACCTCGAGCCTGCGGGCCGTTAAATCAATTTCGATCACGTCCCCGGCCCTGAGTGCGGCGATCGGGCCGCCCGCGGCCGCTTCCGGCGAGACGTGCCCGATGCAGGCCCCGCGCGTCCCGCCGCTGAACCGGCCGTCGGTAATCAGCGCCACTTTGTCGCCCAATCCCTGCCCCATGATGGCCGAGGTCGGCGAGAGCATCTCCTGCATCCCCGGCCCGCCCTTCGGCCCCTCGTAGCGGATGACCACCACGTCCCCGGCCTGGACTTCATTCGCCAAAATCCCGGCCAGCGCCGCGTCCTGCGATTCGTAGATGCGCGCCGGTCCGCTGAACTTCATCATCTCCGGGCTGACGCCGCCGACCTTGACCACTGCGCCGTCCGGGGCCAGGTTGCCGAACAGGATCGCCAGCCCGCCCCGTTTCGAGTGGGCATTGTCGTAACGGCGGATCACCTCGTCATCCTGGATTTCACAACCTTCAATGGATTCCCCCAGCGTCAGGCCGGAGACCGTCATCCGCTCGAAATGCAGCATCCCCGTCCCGCGCTGGACCTCGTTCAAAATGGCCGGAATTCCCCCCGCCCGATGCACGTCTTCCATGTGCCATTTGCTCGCGGGCGAGACCTTGCAGATGTGCGGCACCTTGTCGGCCACAGAATTGATCCTGTCCAGCGGATAGTCCACGCCGGCTTCATTGGCCAGCGCCAGGGTGTGCAAAACCGTATTCGTCGAGCCGCCCATCGCCATGTCCAGGGCGAAGGCGTCGTCTAGGGCCTCGGTGGTCACGATGTCACGAGGCTTGATGTCCCGGTCCAGCAGGGTCAAAATTTGGGAAGCGGCCCTTTTGGCCAGGGCCTCGCGTTCATCCGTCTTCGCCAACGCCGTTCCGTTGAACGGCAGGGCCAGGCCGATGGCTTCCATCAGGCAGTTCATCGAATTGGCCGTGAACATCCCGGAGCAGGAGCCGCAAGAAGGGCAGGCAAATTTTTCCAAAACAGACAGGCGCTTTTCATCAATCTTCCCCGCCGAAAAAGCCCCCACCCCCTCGAAAACCGAGATCAGGTCAATCGTCTCGCCTTCGGGCGTTCGTCCCGCGGCCATCGGCCCGCCGGAGACGAAAATGGCCGGGATATCCACCCGCATGGCGGCCAGCAACATCCCAGGGACGATCTTGTCACAGTTCGGGATGCAGACCATGGCGTCGAAGCGGTGGGCCTCGATCATCGTCTCGACGCAGTCGGCGATCAGTTCCCGCGAGGGCAGCGAGTACTTCATCCCCGCGTGGCCCATGGCGATCCCGTCGTCCACGCCGATGGTGTTGAACTCGAACGGCACCCCGCCCGCGTCCCGCACCGCCTCTTTGACCAGTTTGCCGAATTCCTGCAAATGGACGTGCCCGGGCACAATATCCACATACGAATTGACGATCGCCACAAACGGCTTGCCGAAATCCTCGTCTTTCAGCCCGGTGGCGCGCAGCAACGCGCGGTGCGGGGCCTTATCGTATCCTTGCTTGACGGTATCAGAACGCATTGCTCATTCTTTCCCCCCTCTCCCTAAAGGGAGAGGGGAAGGGGGTGAGGGTAAAAAAGAGCCGCCCGTGTGATTGGGCGGCTCTTGCTTCTTCCAGGTGTGCTTATCTCTCAGTCACGCTCCTGACCAGTCCAACCACAAGCGGTCTCTCCTTCGCAAGAAGGAGGACAATAATCAGGACGATGACAATATCGAAAAACAAATTCATTTCGGTTTCCTTTCGGTAATAAAAAAGCCGCCCGGTTGGGCGGCTTATGCTTCTCTATGCGGGTGAGCTTATTTCGCTCTTACCGCTGCCATCCCAACCGTGAACTGGTCCTTGATAACAAGGACCGAAATAATAACGATAAGGACGAGGGTAAAAAGGGTCGTATTCATGGTTTTTTCAGGTTTCGCCCGATTATAGGCGCTTTCGGGATTATGTCAAGGGCCAACTTTGGAGGAATTTATCCCGTCAATACCCGCAAGGTTTGGGTCAAAACCCGCACCGCCTTGCCGTACTCCTCCAGCGAAATGTGCTCGTCCGGCGTATGGTCGAGAGCCGAATCTCCGGGACCATAGACCACGGCCGGACACCGCCAAACCGGTCCGACCACGTTCGAATCAGCGGTCCCCGTTTTGTAGACGAAGCGCGGCGTCCCACCCGTCTGCCTGATCCCGTTCAAGAAAGCCCTCACCAGCGACGAGTTTTTCTCCCCCTCCCACGCCGGGACGGGATAGCCGACCCTCTCTATCGAAACCCTAAAGAATTCAGAATCCTTTAGGGCTTCTTCCAACTTCCCATACCACCTATCCGGCGTCACCTCCACCGGCAGGCGGCAACCAACGTTCAGCCGCGCCCACTGCTCGAAGCCATCCTGTCCCGAGTCCATGCCGCGCAGCGTCGGCAGGAGCTTGTCGAAAGCGCGGGTTTTCCCGGCGTTGAACGCCTCCGCATGGGCTTTGACCGCCAGCCAGGCCTCGACCGCCGCCTCGGCCGCGGTCTGCTCGCCGCTGGCCGTGTGTGACTGATCGCGTTTGATGCTCACATTAGCCCAGGCCGAGCCTTTGTAGCCCAGCGCGACCCGGTCCCAGTGGTTCGGCTCGCCGATGATCGCAAAATCGGGCCGGTATTGGTCCACGATAAACCGCGCCCCATCTGAATCCCGCTCTTCCTCGACCGCCCCGACCACCACAAACTGCCAGCCCTCCACCGCACCGGCCTGCGCCGCCGCGTCCACAAAACACGCCAGCGGACCTTTGGCATCTACCGAGCCGCGGCCATAGAGCAAATCGCCAACTTGCTCCACCTTGATCTCTCCCGGCACCGTGTCAATATGCCCCAGCAACACCACCTGCCGCGGCCCGTCTCCCATCACCCCGACCGCGTTACCCGCGCCGTCCACGAACGCGTTCGCATAACCCAGCGATTTCATCCGCTGGACCAACCACGTCACCGCCCCGCGCTCCCGGCCTGAAGGGCTGTAATGCTCGACCAAACCGATAAGTGTAGAAAAATCCGTTTCAGCCATCCGCTTATCCGTTTCCATATCCGTTGCTAAAATCCGCTTCTGCCATTCGCTTTATCCGTTTCCATATCCGTTGCTAAAATCCGCTTCTGCCATCCGCTTATCCGTTTCCATATCCGTTGCGAAAATCCGTTTCCGCCATCCGCTCATCCGTTTCCATGTCCGTTGCTAAAATCCGCTCCCGCCATCCGCTTATCCGTTTACAAGTCCGTTGCTAAAATCCGTTTCTGCCATCCGCTCATCCGTTTCCATGTCCGTTGCTAAAATCCGCTCCCGCCATCCGCTCATCCGTTTCCATATCCGTTGCTAAAATCCGCTTCTGCCA
>JBMOMN010000016.1:0-130800 GCA_049324115.1 Chloroflexota bacterium | reverse complement strand
GTAACAAACGGGAAAGAGCCTAAACACAAAGTAACACGAAGGCTCTCAAAGGGAAAAAAGCGCCTTGCCGTAAAGATTTTCCTTCGTTGACTTGGTGTTCCTTCGTGTTTCAAAAGGTTTTTCCCGTTAAAAACGGGAGAGCCACCTTTTAAAATCTCGGTGCTCTCAGTGCGCTCTGTGGTAAAACGGGTTT
Source organism: Chloroflexota bacterium (assembly GCA_049324115.1). GTDB lineage: Bacteria > Chloroflexota > Anaerolineae > Anaerolineales > Villigracilaceae > UBA5796. The sequence continues at coordinate 130,607 of JBMOMN010000016.1, read as the reverse complement.
CCACCCCACTTAATCCTGAAGAGCCACAAAATCAAGGCATCGAAACTCTCGGTAATTTCATCAGGTTTTGATGGATGTTGGGCATAGCCTTCGGAATGTTGCCGTTCCAGCAGGATCGTTTTCTGGCTTCTCAAGGCCAGTTCCAGCGCAGCCCGAATAAAGGTGGTACGCGTCATTGACAGAGAGCGGATGACCCGGTCCACTTCTTTGAGCAAGTTTTCGTCAATGGTTAATTCAATTTTTTCCATAAGGACCTGTGTAAAAATAACTTCCCGATTTTGAATCGCTTCTGTCCGTGCCCGTCGGACTAAAGTCCTGCCTCAGTACGTGAAAGTCGGCTAAAACCGACTTGTGGATATCAACCCGAAGGGTTTCCAGGTACTGAGAAGGCGGCTTCAGCCCCGCCGGTTTCGCGGGAAAAACGGAAGTTATTATTGCACGACCTCTAAGAGATTATCCTTGAATCTACAAGAGGAAAATTTTTGGTTTGGCGCAGGGACGTGACAACTATAAAACCCTTTTCAGCTTTTGACAACCTGCTTCAAGTTTGCTTCAAATGGTGGATAAACGATCCCGTTCTCGGTGACGATGGCGGTCACCAGCCGGGAGGGGGTCACGTCGAAGGCGATGTTGCGCGCCCGGGCGTTCTTCGGCGCGACCTGTTCGCCGTTGAATTGGAGGGCCAGCACTTCCCCGGCATCGCGCTCCTCGATCGGGATCAGCCCGCCGTGCGCCAGCGACAGGTCAACCGTCGAGGTGGGCACGACCGGGTAGAACGGGACGCCGTTGTCATGGGCGGCCAGGGCCAGCATGTAGGTGCCGATCTTGTTCGCCACGTCGCCGTTGGCGGCCGTGCGGTCGGAGCCGACGAAACATTTCTGGGCCTGACCGGTCTTCAGGAAGTGCCCGGCCATGTTGTCCGAGATGATCTCGTAGGGGACGCCGTACTGCTCCAGCTCCCAGGCGGTCAGCCGCGCCCCTTGCAGGCGCGGACGGGTCTCGTCCACCAGCACGTGGACGCGTTTGCCCTGCTCGTGGGCCATGCGGATCACGCCCAGGGCGGTACCCCAGTCCACGGTGGCGAGGGCGCCGGTGTTGCAGTGATGGATGACCGTGTCGCCGTCGTTGATCAGGGTCGCGCCGTGTTCGGCCATGCGCCGGTTGATGATCACGTCGTCGTCGGCGATGCACTGGGCGCGCTCCAGCACGGCGGCGCGCAGGTCGTTGACGGAACCCTCGAAGGCCGCCACCGAATCCATGACCCGGCCCAGCGCCCAGGCCAGGTTGACCGCCGTCGGCCGGGCGGATTTCAAGGTACGCGCGGCAGACCGCAGGTCCGCGGTGAGTGCCGGAGCGTTATCCGCCCTGGATTCGAAGGCGGCCAGCGCCATCCCGAACCCGGCTGCGGCCCCGATGGCCGGCGCGCCGCGCACGACCATATCCGTGATCGCTTTGGCAACGGAGCGGTGGTCACGGTAGGAAACGACCTCGAACACGCCCGGCAGCAGGCGCTGGTCAATCATCTTGAGTTCGTTGGTTTCGTAATCCCAGAAGACAGTTCGCATAGTAACTCGATCGAAAGATAATTTGGATTTTGGTTTGGGCAGTTTAACACGGGAGGGGGGGATTGTCAAAGTTTGTATGAACTTGAGACTTCCCAAGTTTTCCTGTGCTTCTGGCAGCATTGACACCCGTACCCTTAGACAGTATAAGATTGTCCTATGACTCGAAAAAAGCTTACCCTGGCCTGGCTGGCTTTCGCCCTGACTGCCTGCGGGACCCTCTCCCCGGTCCTGCCCGGCTCGACAGCCGCTCCCAGCCCGACCTTTTCCCCGACCGCGACCCTCACGCCGACTCCCTCGCCCACCTCCACACCCCGCCCCACGCCCACGCCGGTGGTGCGCGTGGCCGCCGGGGACAGAGCTTTGTTCTACGGCGATTACGATCTCGCCCGGACGGAATATCGCAAGGCACTGAACGAGTCGACCGATCCGCAATTGAGGGCGGCCGCCTTGTGGGGTTTGAGCCGGATTGATTACGAGGAAGGGAACTATTTCGGCGCGCTGACCCAATTGCGCGAGCTGACCGCCGCGTATCCCGATACGCGCGACGGGGCTTACGGTTTCTTCCTGCTCGGAGAGACTTATTACGAGCTGGACCGTTTCCGGGAGGCCGCCGAAGCCTACGGGATGTATCTCGAAAAACGTCCCGGTTTCATTGACGCTTACGCCCACGAGGCCCGCGGCGACGCCCTCTACAACGCCGGGGATTACCCCGGCGCGCTCGAAGCCTACAACCTCTCGCTCCAGTCCGCCCGCCTCTCGGACGCCTCCCTGCTGGGGGTCAAGATCGCCAACACCACCGCTGACGGCGGCGACCGGGAGGCTGCCCTCGTCAAATACGAGGAGCTTTTCGCCCAATCTGGCAACGATTTCCTCAAGGCCCAGCTTGATCATTTATCCGGCAATGCCCTGGCGTCCCTGGGCCGCGCCGACGAGGCCTACCAGCGTTACCTGCACGCGGTCGAGAACTACCCCCTCTCGTATTACGCCTACCTTTCGCTGGTCGAACTGGTCAACGCGGGCGTGCCGGTGGACGATTTCAACCGGGGCATTGTGGACTACTACGCCGGGCAGTACGGCGCGGCCCTGGCCGCCCTCGACCGCTACCTCTCCCGCGCCAGCCCGCCGGACGGGACCGCCCGCCATTACCGCGCCCTGGCCCTGCGCGCCACCGGCAACCACGAGGAAGCCGCCGCTGAATGGGGCCGCCTGATCGAGGGCCATCCAGACAACCGTTACTGGCTGGATGCCTGGAACGAAAAAGCCTTCACCGAATGGGCCTACCTCGACCAGCCCGACAAGGCCGCCGAAACCCTGCTGGACTTTGTGGCGCTGGTCTCGGCCCACAGCGACGCGCCGGAGATGCTTTTTTCCGCGGGCCGCATGTACGAGCGCGCCAACCGTCTCGAAGACGCCATTGCCGCCTGGCAGCGGGTCGTGAACGAATATCCCCTCAGCACCTGGACTGCTGAAGCCGAATTCCAGGCCGGGATCGCCTACTACCGGCTGGAGAATCTCCCCGAAGCCCTGGCGCATATCCAGCGCAACCTGGAATTGACCAGTGACCCGTCCGACCAGGCGCGGGCGCATCTCTGGGTGGGCAAGATCAAGGCCGAGCAGGGAGAAAAGTCCGCCGCGATCATCGCCTGGCAGCAGGCCGCCAGCCTCGACCCGACCGGTTACTACAGCGAACGCGCCCTCGACCTGATGCTCGGACGCGGCCCCTTTGCGCCTCCCGCCTCGTATGACCTGTCTTACGACCTCGAAGCCGAGCGGGCCGAAGCCGCCGCCTGGGTGCGGATCATGTTCGGCCTGCCGCCGGAAACCGATCTGAACGGTCCCGGCCCGCTGCTGGACGATCCCCGCTTGCAGCGCGGCGCCGAATACTGGGAGATGGGCCTGAAAGACCAGGCCCGGGCCGAGTTCGAGAGCCTGCGCGAAGCCGTCAGCGAGGACGCCGCCAACAGCTTCCGGCTCACCGGATACCTGCTCGATCTTGGCCTGTATCGCAGCGCCATCTTCGCCGCCCGTCAGGTGCTCACCCTGGCCGGGATGGACGACGCCGCCACACTCAGCGCGCCGGCCTATTTCAACCACATCCGTTTCGGGACGTATTATGCCGACCTGGTCAAACCGGCGGCGGCGCTCAATAACCTTCACCCGCTCTTCCTGTTCAGCGTCATCCGCCAGGAGAGCCTGTTCGAGGGATTCGTCCAGTCCACCGCCGACGCCCGGGGCCTGATGCAGATCATCCCCTCCACCGGCTCCTCGATTGCGACCAACCTCGGCATCTCGGATTTCCGCCCCGAAGACCTGTACCGCCCCATCCTCAGCATCCGGTTCGGCGCGAACTACCTGACCCGGGTCGGGACCTATACCGGCGGCGACCAGTACGTCGTCCTGGCCGGGTACAATGCCGGTCCCGGCAACGCGGCCGTCTGGAACGAGCTGGCGGGCGGCGACCCCGACCTGTTCGTCGAAGTGGTGCGCTTCACCGAGACCCGCAACTACATCCGGGGCATTTACGAGATCTACAACATCTACCGCAGCCTGTACAACCCGCTCAATTAGCCAAAAGCGGCTCTTCCGCAATTAGCGGGAAAGAACCTATCCGAAAATATCTGGAGTTCGGATTTCAGCGAAAATTCCTGGAGTGTGGATTTCAGTGAAAATTCCTGGAGTGCGGACTTCAGTCCGCTGGGAACTTGCAAACTGAAGTTTGCACTCCTTTTTCGGACAGGCTCTAAACACAAAGTGATACGAAAGCTCTCATAGGGAAAAAAGGCGCACTGTCGGGCGCGTTTTTCCTTCGTTGACTAATATGAAAATAAGAGTACCGCAACATTCATGTTGCCTTCGGGGCGCAAGATAAATCTTACGGTACTGATTTTCATCCTTTGGGGTGAACGAAGTTCATGAATACTTTGTGTTTAAAAAGGTTTTTCCAAACAAACAGGCCGCAGGATCAATGCCTGCGGCCTGTAACATTTGCCTGTCGCGTGGGGAGACTACTCTTTGCCCAACTCCTCGACGATTTTCCTGTGGACGGTATGCGTATCCATTTCGAGCACCGAGATCAGCTTGTCGCGCCCGTTCTCGCCCGCGACGATCTCCAGCCGTGATTTCGGCACGCCCAGGATCTCCGCCAGGTAAGCCATGAGTGACGTGTTCATTTCAGCTTCGTCAGCCGACGAGATCAGGTGGACCTTGATCGTCCCGTCGTTGAGCACGCCGACCACCTGGTTCCGGCTGGCCCTCGGCGTCACCCGGACGGCCAGGGCCGATCCCTTTTGCCCATTGTGTAAACGGAATTCACGAGCGCTCATGTCACCACCTTTCTATAGTGATACCAGGAAAGCAATCAAGGCCCTTGAGAGCAGGTCCAGCAAAATGATCAGGATCAGCGGACTGAAATCGAGCATCCCGATCAACGGCACGATCCGGCGGATGGGCGCAAGCATGGGTTCGACGATCCGGTCGAGCGCCTGCTTCACGGGATGGTACGGCGACATAAAGAACGACAAAACGGACGAAACGATAACGAGCAGGATCAGGAATTGAGAAACGGTTCTGATGATGGTAACGAGGATGGGGATCACGGTGCTGGCCTCCGCGCATATTTTATCACGAACGTGGCCCCAGGATGGAAGTGCCGACCCGCACCAGGGTGGCGCCTTCCTCGATGGCGACCGTGAAGTCCAGGCTGGTGCCCATCGAAAGCTCATCCCAGGCGGATTGGGGGAAGTGGCGGCCCAGGAAATCCCGCAGCCGGCGCAATCTCACGAAATACGCGCGGGACGCCTCGGCCTGCTCGCCGAGTGGAGGCATGGTCATCAGCCCGCGCGTCTCCAGCTGCCCCAGCGACAGGATTTCTTCGACCTCCGGCAGCAACTCTCCCCAACGGGATTCGTCCCCCGCCCCCCAGCCCGATTTGCTCGGCTCGCCGCCCACGTTGAACTCCAGCAGCACCGGCAGGGTTCGCCCGGCCTCCGCCGCGAAGTTATCCAGACGCCGGGCCAGTTTCAGGCTGTCGAGCGAGTGCATCAGCGCAAAGTTTTCGGCCACCAGCCTGGCCTTGCGGCTCTGCACGTGGCCGATCATGTGCCACTCGACATCCATCCGATCCACCGCCTGCATCTTGGCGACCGCTTCCTCGGCGTAATTCTCGCCCAGGATCGCCGCCCCAGCCTCGACCGCCGCCCGCACGGTTTCGACCGGGTGGGTCTTTGTCACCACCACCAGCCGCACCGACTCCGGGTTGCGCCCCGCCCGGCGGGCCGACTCGGCGATTTGCGCCTGCACGCGGGTCAGGTTTTGGCGAATGTCGGAAACAAGATTTGGATGCAGCATATTGGATGGCTGTCCAGGGCTGTCACGTTGCAAACGTGACCTACAAGGCGATCAGAGCCCCGAAGCGCCCGGTGCGGCCATGCTCGGCCCGGTGCGAGAACCAGTCGTCCGGGTGGCAGGCGGTACACAGGGAGGAGGTTTCGACGTGGCGCACGCCCGCCTGCTCCAGCCAGAGGCGGTTGGCGGCCCACAGGTCGAAGTGGGTGCTGCCGCCGCCGTTTTGGCCCAGCAAGCCGGAAGCGTCCTGCCCGAAAGCCTCGTGGACGCGGGCGATCACGTCCGGCCCGATCTCGTAGTGGTCGGGGCCGATGGAAGGGCCGATGGCGGCCAGGAGGTCGGCGGGATGCGTGCCGTAATGCCCGCGCATCGCCTCGACTGCGGCCTTGAGCGTGCCTTTGACCGTCCCCTGCCAGCCGGCATGGACCAGGCCGACGACCTTTCGGACCGGGTCGTGGAGCAGGATCGGCGTGCAATCGGCGAAACGCATGAAGAGGGTCACGGAGGGGTTGTCGGTCAGGATGGCGTCGGCTTGACGGTACGCCGTCTCCGGGTCCCGGGCCCGCTCGGCGATGACCACCTCCGCAGAATGCACCTGCCAGACGTCGTAGATCGAGTCGCGGGCGCGGCCCAAAGTCTCGAAGGATAAATAGCGGTTCCGGCGGACGCGCTCCGGCTCGTCCCCGATCCCGCCGCCGACGTTGAGCGAGGCCCACGGCTGCGGGCTGACTCCGCCCCGGCGGGTGAACACGGCGTGGGGCAGGCCGTCGAAGAGGTCGAAGGTCAGATAACGCCGCTGCTCGTGGTCGTGGAACGGCACGTCAATCCCCTTGCGCGACGATGGCGAATTTCTTGACCAGGAACTGGCGGGTCTCGCGCATGGATTCTTCCATGGGCGGGAAGCCGAACCAGGCGGTGGTGAAGCCGAACAGCGCCCCGGTCAGGAGGCGCAGGAGCGGGGTGCTCTCGCGGTAGGGCAGCAGGGCGTTGACCAGCGGCAGGGCAAGCTGGCTGAACAACTGCGAGAAACCGTCCAGGCCGATGGGCGCGAGGCCGATCAGGACCCACAGCGCCCAGTGCAGGCCGCGCAGCCGCTTGCCGCTGGCGGCGAAGACCAATCCGAAAAGCAGCATGGAGGCGTAGATCGCCACGTCCCGCTCGCACAGGGCCACTTTGAAGCCGACATCCGAATTGCCGGTAAAGGCGCGGGCGGCTTCGATGTCCTGTTCACCCAGGCCGGTGGCTTCGCCCCAGGTTTGCAGGCCGTTGATTTCGGCCGCGGCGCGCGGGTAAACCAATTGTTCGCCGAACAAGAAGAACGAGCGGAAGCCGAACTGGTGGCAGAGCGGGCTGTAAACTTTGTAGAGCGCCTGCGCCGGGCCGTCCGCGCCGGCCTTCATCAGAACCGGGGCCAGGAAGGGTAATCCGAGGTAAAGCGCCAGGAGCAGGTTGACGACGACCATGTAGTGTTTCGAGAGCCAGAAGTAGACCCGGTCGGAGGTGGTGATGGTCCGGCCGCGTTTTACCGCCGCCTGGTAGGAGTCGTCCCCGATGCGCTCCAAATGGGACATCCGGTCGGCTGCCGCGCCGAGGGTCATTTCCAGCGCCTGACGGGTAAAGGGCGCTTTCAGGCGGTAAGGCCCGGCTTCCACGACCGGGATCTCGGTCAGGTAGGTTTTGTGGAGCTGCGGGTCGCTTTCGATATTGATCTCCACCAACCGGTGGGGGATCTTTTCCTGCAAGGCGGCCAGGTCTTCTTTGGCCTGGTCGCACAGGTGGCATTCGGGCCGCGAATACAAGGTAACAGTAATCATGGAGAGATACCTATCAAGCGCAAATTCTTGTCCAAAATCGAGGCGGTCATGCTGCCGACGTACACCGACCGGACCATGCCGTCGGCGTCAATGAAGACGCTGGTCGGGTAGGCGTTGACGCGGTAGTCCCCTTCGCCGACGGCACAGTCTTCGTCGAGCAGCACCGGCAGTTCGAGGCCGGTGTCGGCGACGAATTCGTTCACGGCCTCCGGCGTCTCGCACTCGTTGACGGCCAGCACGACCAGTTCCGGGCGGTTCGCCAGGTAGCGTTCCTGGATGAGGGGCAGTTCCTCCACGCAGGGGCTACACCAGGTGGCCCAGAAGTTGAGCATGACCGCGTAGCCGCGGTAGCCTGCCAGCGTGACCAGTTCGCCTTCCGGCGTGGAGAGGGAAAAATCGGGGGCCGGGTTGCCCACCAGCGGGTCCCGCCCGCCGGAACGGAGCAGGTCGCCGGCCCGGCCCATGACGAGGGCGGCGCACATCAAAGTCCCCACGCAAAGGACCGTGACGGAGAGGATCGCAACGTTGCCGCGGTCCTTGAGCATCCTAGATCCCGAAATCCACCCAGGGGCCGAGGTTTGCCAATAATGCCAGTTTGCCCATGAAGAGCATGATGCCCAGCCCGATCAGGAGCAAGCCCATCAAGACTTCCACGTAGCGCATCACCTTGCCGTGCTTTTTCAAGGTAGCCGAAACCCAGTCAATGCCCAGGGCGGCGATCAGGAAGGGGATGGCCAGCCCGGCGGAGTACGAGGTCAACAGGACCGCGCCCAGGGAGGTCGAGCCGCCGTTCAGGGCCAGGGTCAGGATGGCGCCCAGCACCGGTCCCACGCAGGGCGACCAGCCGGCGGAGAAGAAGACGCCCATCATGGCCGAGGAGACGTAGCCCCATTTGGCGTCCGGGAGCTGCTGGCGGCGGGTGTCGTATTCCAGGAAGGGGATGCGGGTGCTGAATTTGCCGAAGCGCAGGTCGAGCATGTGCAAGCCGAAGATCACGATCAGGACGCCGCCGACCTTCATCAGGATGTCCTGGAGGTCGAAGAGCACCCGTCCCAGGGCGGAGGCGGCCAGCCCGAGGGTGACGAAGACCACGCTGAAGCCGAAGACGAAGGCCAGCCCGTGCGAGAAGGTGATCCATTTGCCGCGGCTTTCGCCGGCGTTCCCGGCCGCCCGCCCGCCCAGGTAGCCGACGTAGGCCGGGACCAGGGCGAAGACGCAAGGCGACAGGAAGGACAGGATGCCGGCCAGGAAAGCCAGCCAGATTGTGACGTTACCGATTTCCATGTTTTACCTCTATGATGATTATTTGCATCAAAACTTCGGAAGTCTTTTTCGGAGTCTCTATTCAGAAAGACTTCCGAAGTTTGTTAATACAGCCGCTCCATCACCGTGACCTTGGTGCCGACGTTCGGCCAGGTCATGCGGATCTCGCTCTGTTCCATGCTGACGTGGGGGGCGGTCCAGCGGAAGACCCATTGGGCGTCTTCGGGGAGCATGTTGATGCAGCCGTGGGAGCGGGTCTGCCCGAAATAATTATGCCAGAAGGCGGCGTGGAAGGCTACGCCCTGGCCGTTGATGAAGCTGGGCCACGAGACGCCGGAAGTGTCGTAGCCGGAGCCGCTGGCGGTGCTGCTGGACGACATATTGATCGAGTAGATCTTCCAGTGGACGAACTGGTCGCCCTTGGGGGTGGCGTAATCGCCGATGCCGGTGGAGACGCGGCAGAAGTAGACCTCCCGTCCCGCCTCGAAAGCCGACATGGTCTGGTAGGTCAGGTTGACTTCGATGAGCTTCTCCGCCGGGTCCACGTCGGGGCTGAGGGGGGAGGTGTCGGCCTCGGTCAGCGGGCGGAAGGCGGCCCCGTCGCCCCAGAGGATGTCGCCGTAGCCGTAGCCGTGCCCCGGATCCTCGTTGAAACGGTAGAGGACGCGCCCGCCGTCGCCAGTCTTGACCTGGTCAATCCAGACCACCTGCTTGTAATACAAACGCGGGACCTGGCCCGTGTCGAAAATATATTTGTAGCTGGGCGAGCGCGGCGGCGGGTTGTCCATCACCAGATCCACATACGGGACGGTCACTTCGGCCCAGAATCCGGTCTTGCCTTCGGGGAGGCTGGTGAGCGGCACGTTCGGCTCGTTTTTCACGAGTTGCAAGTGGGGCTTGAAAACGTAGCCTTCGGGGGTCTCGACCCAGGTCCGGTTGGTCAGGCTGAAATTGGTGGTTGTGCCGATCACTTCCCGGTTCCAGGTCACCACTTCGTCCTCGCCCAGGTTGCGGATGGTGGCCGCGAAGGCGTGGGGTGAGGCTTTCAGTTCGGTCGAAAAATAATAGGGGAAGACCGAGACCCGTCCCAAAATTTGCCCGGCGGGGAACTGCGGCAGGGGTTTCAGGATGCGGTCGAACGGGCGCAAGGCCAGCCCGCCCAGCCCGGCCCCGGCCAGTTTGAGGAAATCACGGCGAGAAAGGTTTCGATTGAATGGCATATAGAATTCACCTTGAGAGGATGCGTCGCACCTTATCGGACTGGATTGGGACGAAAGGCGAACGGTTCCGTTTAACGGGTCTGGAGCCAGCGGTCAGGTGCGACGCATTCGCGCTTGCAAATATTGGATGATTAAACCGTTGCAAGGATACCTGCAAAAGGGACGAACGTCAACGCAAGGCTTAAGCGGGGATTAATCATCGAAATAGGCCTGCAACCCGCGCAGGCAGTCGGCGCTGACCTTGTGGCCGACCTCCGCTTCGCAGAAGCTGACCTGCGCCCCGGCCTGCTCCAGCTTTTGCATGGACAGTTGCGCCCGTTCGAGCGGGACCAGGTTGTCGTTCGTCCCGTGGGCGATGAAAATGGACTTGCCGCTCAGCGGGCGGCGGGCGAATAGATCGTCCATGCCGTCGGGGACGAAGCCGGACAGGATGGCGGCCTTGCGGACGCGCTGCGGGTGGAGCAGGCAGAGCAGCGAGGCCAGCGCCGCCCCCTGGCTGAAGCCCATTACGTCGAAGGTGGAGGCGTCCACGCTCATCGAGTTGGACAGGTTGTCTGCCAGGCGGACCAGCGCGTCGGCGGCGGGGCGGAGTTCGGTCAACGTGGGCCAGCCCCAGGTCCCGTTTTTGAGTTCGCGCCAGGAGTAGCCGCCCTGTTCGGCGGGATGGGGCGCACGCGGGGCCAGCATCCAGTAATGGGGTGACAGGCTGCGGGCAAAAACCCACATCGAGTTCTCGTCCCCGGTCCAGCCGTGGAGCAGGAGCAGCAGCCGGGCGGGGTTTTGGGCGGGGTGGCGCACCCGCAGGGTCCAGTTGTTGTAGGTGAGCAGGTGGGTGTCAGTCTCGGTTTGCACGTTTGACGATCCAATCCATTAAGGCTAAGGCGAGCAGGATCAATAATATCGGTGAAAGCCCGGCCAGCAGGCAGGCGAATCCCATCAGGGCCGGGGCAAGGCCGTAGATGACGTAGATCAGCCCGTCGCCGATGACGAAAACGAGCAGTACCGCCCCCGCGATCAGGCGGACGTTGGTCTGGCGGGCATAACGGCGCAGGTCACGCATGGGGATTCTCCGGGGACTCGCGGCAGGTCATTTCCAGGAATTGAGCAGGCGCAGGGTCCGGCCGAGGCGGGCCGGGAGCGAGAACTGGTCCCGGATCTCGGGCAGGGCTGCGCGGGCTGCGTCCTCGCCCCGCCGGGCGATCTCGTGGACGTCCACTTTGTCGAGCAGGGCCACCTGGCCCACATCCGGGCGGATGATGATCTCGGGCTGGTCTACTTGCAAGCGCAGGTCGCTCAACATGCGGTTGGCGACTTCGATGGACTGCATGAAGATACCCAGGGCCTGGGCCGGGCGCAGGTGGCTGATCCGGTTGATGAGCACAGCCGGGATCATCTGCGGCAGGGGGACGTTGAACAGGTGCGAGGCGGTTTGCGGTGACGGGGTGAGCGCCACGGCCACGACCGGCAGGCTGGGGGCCAGGCTGCGGGCGAGCGAAACCGGGACGGGGTCGAGCACGCCGCCGTCCACCAGCTCGTAATCGTTGGACCTGCGGGGCGGGAAAACCCCCGGCACGGCCATGGTCGCCAGGACAGCATCCTTGAGACTGCCGGATTTCAGGACGATCTCGCTGCCGCGGCGCAGGTCGGCGGCGGGCATGGCGCAGGGGAGGTCGAGGTCTTCGAAGGTGCGGTCCTTCAGGTGGGCGTCGAGGAATTTCTGGATGCCGGCCGTGCCCAGCATGGACGGGCCGTCGTCGAGGGCGCGGCTGTAAAGCCGGTCCTGGTCCACCTGGCTGAAGATGGCCTCGATCTCGTCGGGGGAATGGCCGGAGGCGTAGAAAGCGGCCACCAACCCGCCGAAGCTGGTGCCCGCCACCGCCCGGATGTGGAAGCCCTCCTGTTCCAGGACGCGCAGCACGCCGATGTGGGCGTTGCCGCGTGATCCGCCGCCGCCTAATGCTACTGAAATATCCAAATGATGCCTCGTCTTGCAGAATAGAACCTCCCGGCCCTGGTTTTCTTACCGCCGGATGGTCTCATTATACTATCCAGGCCGGAAGAGGCAGTTGGCAACATTGTTGGGTCTATGCAACACCTCCCCCAAATTCAACGCTCATCGGAATTTGGAGGAGGCCGGGAGGGGCAGTCATTGGTGTTATGCTATACTTGCGGGCAGGCAGAAAGAAGGCAATGATGATCTACCAAATCAAACAGAGCGAACTCCCGAAAAAATTGTGGAACCTGATTGATGCAGCCTTGCGCGGTGAGCCTGTCTTCATAGAGCGGGATGACAAGGCCCTGGTGCAATTGATCCCGCTCAAGCAGATGTTCCACCCGCGCAAGGCAGGAAGCGCAAAAGGGATGGTAAAAATGACATCAGCTTTCGTTCTTACCGCCCCCACGAATAGACCTCCCCGCCCACATCCGGAAGGGGGATGACCCGGCAGGTGCTTAGCTCGATCAAGGCCTGGGCTATCCGGCCAGCGGGATCGTTCGGGTGCGTCGCGCTGTTCCCAGCCCCCTCACCACACATCCTCATCGGACGTCCACCAGGGATACATGACCAGGTCGTTATGGATGATGGCCGCGGCGATGGCGAAGGCCACCGCCACGTTGAACGAGCGTTTCTGCCCGCGCATGGGGATGTGAACCACCCGGTCGGCTTCGGCCAGGATGCCGGGGTCAACCCCCGTCACCTCGTTGCCCAGCACCAGCACGGAGGGCGTGTCCAGCAACAAATGGGTCGCGGCTTGCAGGGGGACCGAGGCTTTGACCTTTTCGAGCGCCAGGACCGTCCAGCCCTCGTCCATCAATTTTTGGACCTGTTCGAGCGCGTTGGGGTGGGCCGACCAGGTGACGAACGCTTCCGCGCCCAGGGCGGTTTTACGCACCTCGGCCTTTTCCGGCGTGGGGGTGATGCCGCACAGGTAGGCGTGTTCGAAGCCGAAGCCGTCTGCCGTGCGCAGGATCGAGCCGACGTTCCAGGCCGAGCGGAGGTTGTCCAGCAGGACGCGCAGCCTTGCGCCTTCGGGCAGGTCGTCGGCTTCGCGGGGGACTTCCCGTTCCAGGCCGCCCCGGTGGACGGCTTCCGTCTCACCCAGGCAGGCCGGGCAGCGCTCGCCGAAGGGGTGGCCCTCGGTCAGGGGATAGCGCAGTCCGCACTCGGGGTTGCGGCACAGGCGTATCTGGTATGATGGCATGGATGAAGTATATCCTTTTTCACAAGCCTTACGGCGCGCTTTCCCAATTTACGGATGAAGGGACGGGGCATCCCACGCTCAAGGATTACCTCCCCGTGGCGGACGTGTACCCGGCCGGGCGGCTCGATCGGGACTCGGAGGGCCTGCTCCTGCTTACGGACGACGGCGCGCTGGCCCATGCGTTGACCCACCCGGAGCGCCACGTCGAGAAGACTTATTGGGTGCAGGTCGAGGGGATTCCCGATGAGACGGCTTTGGCCCAACTGCGGCAGGGCGTGACCGTCAAAGGCTACGCGACGCTGCCCTGCGCAGCGCAGGTCATCCCGGAGCCGGATTTGCCGCCGCGTCCCAAGCCGGTCTCACCCCACGGACCGGCGGCCTGGATCGAAATCCGTTTGCGGGAGGGGAAGAAGCGCCAGATCAGACACATGACGGCCGCGGTCGGGCTGCCGACGCTGCGCCTCGTCCGGGTGGGGATCGGCCCTTTGACGGTAGCCGGCCTGGGTCCCGGTGAGTGGCGGGCACTGACGGATGGGGAGGTGGAAGCGTTAAGGGGATTTAGCGGGCGTCGTACCAGCACTCCAGGTCATAATCCGCGATGACGTATTCGACGTTTTCGCTGGAGCGGTTTTCGTTGGCCGGGTTGGCGGGGCGGGCGGCGGCGTCTGCAACTGCCGGGGGCCGTGGTTTGTAAAACCGTTCGAGGTTTTCGGCGGATGAATTTGGGGGAGCCATGCGGGTCGCGCCGGGTTGGGCGGGAGCCTCGGGTTGTGGCCTTTCGACCGGAGGGATCGCCCGATCAACCGTCCGGGATGGCCGGTGCGTCCTCGCTGCCATCTCACCTGCCTGAACCGGAATTCTGGCAGGCGGCTGGGGCGGTTTCGGGGTTTCTTTTTGCTGGGAGTAGTAGCCGCCGTATTTGTTGGGATCGTAATGGTGATACCCGCCGTAGTAGTAACTATTGCGGGGAATTTTGTTCAGGACGACGCCCAGGGCGCGGGCGCCAGCCCGTTCCAGTTGCTCCAGCATCGCAAAGGCGGCGTCGGCGCGGGTGTGGCCGGGCTGGAGTACCAGCAGCACGCCGTCAACCCTGGTGGCCAGGACGAGGTAATCCGCGACCAGTGCCGGGGGGCTGTCGAGGATGATGATGTCGGCCTCGCGGCCGGCTTCCTCAAGGATGGCCTCCATGCGGGCCGAAGCGAGCAGTTCGTTCGGGTTGGGCGGCAGGCTGCCGCTGGGGACGATGTAGAGATTGGGCAGCCCCTCCACCCGCTGGACGGCCGAACGCAGAGGCATCTTGCCGCGGAAGAGGGTGCTCAGCCCGGCCCGGTTGGACAGGCCAAAGATGGCATGGATGCGCGGCCGGCGCATGTCGGCGTCAATCAGCAGGACGCGCTTGCCCCCCTGGGCCATGATTATCGCCAGGTTGACCGCCACGGTGGTCTTCCCTTCACTGGGCCCGGCGCTGGAGACGAGCACCTTGCTCATCGGCTTGTCCACGTTCGAATAATCCAGGTTGGTCCTGAGCGACCGGAAGGCCTCGGAGGTCGGCGAGCGGGGATGTTTCAGGACGTGCGTCTCCGCATTTTCGCCGTGGGCGGGGCTGATGCTGCCCGCGTAACCGATGACCGGCAGTTTCAGCACCCGCTCGACATCTTCGGGGGTGCGGATGGTGTCGTCAATGTACTCGATCAGGAAGGCGATCCCGCCGGCGAGCATCAGTCCCACGACGGCGCTCAGTCCGGTGGTCTTCAGCGGCTGCGGGCGGACCGGCTCGGAGGGCACCGCGGCGGGTTCGATCTGCACCAGGTTGGGGGTATTTTGCAAGCGCGCCAGGCGGATGGTTTCGAGGTTGTTGAGCAGGTTGATGTAGATTTGCTGGTAGAGATCGAGGGTGCTCTGCAACTGCGCCAGCCGGTTCGTGCCGTCTCCCGAACTGACGGGTTTGCCCAGCACGATCAGGTCCGAGTAGATTTGCTGGTAGAGGGCCAGCACGGGTTCGAGCTGGTTCAGGCGGGCTTCCTTTTCGGTCAGCAGGAACTGCTGGTCGGTCGTGCGGGCAGGGGTCAGGGATTCGATGTCGTTCTTGAGCTGGGTCACCTCGAACTGCATGGCCGCGATCTGGGCCTCGACCTGCTTCAGTTGTTCCTGGACGGTCTCGGTCGAGATGTTTTCGATTTCGATGCCCAGTTGGGCGATCTGGCTTTCGATCTGGGTGATCTGGGCCTGGATGCTCTCCTCGGTCAGGGCGTAGCGACCGGCCAGGAGCACTTCGTTCTGGTCAATCAAGACCTCGACCAGGATGTTGGCGATGTCCGAGGCCCGCTGCGGACTCTCATCCTCGACCGTCAACTGGATGGCCTGGGTGTTGCTGATCTGCTGGACCTTGACCTGCTTCGAGCTTACCTCGAAGCCCAACTCCGCCGACGCCTCGCCCATGACGGCGCTGGTGGTCAGGATCTGGATGTAGTTTTGGACCAGTTGCTGGTCGGTGAGGTAGGTGTAATCCGAATTCTTTTCCTGGGGGGCGCGCATGACCAGGATGCGGGTGGAGGCCTGGTAGGTGGGCGTTTGGGTGCTGCTGAACACGAATCCCCCGGCTGCGCCAAGTACGAGACCGAGAACCAATAACCAGGCCCACTTGCGGGCCATCCCGAGATAAAGTTTGATTTCCATCTTGAATTCCTTGGGTCAATCCAAAATGGAGTATATCCCTCCTGGCCCAATTCCCCATATTTTGTATTGCAGTTTCAATTTTTCATTCGATCTGGGAGGGGTGCAGCGGCCCGGTGACTTTGCCGCGCCCGTCCCGTTTGGAGTGGTAGACGCGCTCGTCGGCGGCTTTGAGCAGGGCCAGGGGCGTGTCCCCGTCTGCCGGGAAGTAGGCGATCCCGGCGCTGAACGAGAGGGTCAACGGCGGGTTGCCGGGGATGGGCGCCCGCTGGAATTCTTCGATCAGGCGCTCGATCAGCACCGGCCCGCGCTGGCTGTCAATCCCTTGCAGGAGCAGGACGAACTCGTCGCCGCCATAGCGGAAGAGCAGGTCGGTCGTCCGCAGTTCGGAGGTGGTGCGCTGGACGAAGGCGGTCAGCACCTCGTCCCCGCGGGAGTGGCCGTAGGTGTCGTTGATCTCCTTGAAATGGTCGAGGTCGAGGAAGACCAGCGAGAAATTGTAGCGGTAAAGCTGGGCGCGCTCGATCTCCTCCCGGATGCGGTTGTCGAAGGCTTGGCGGGAAAAGGCCTTGGTCAGGTGGTCGTACATCCCGGCGCTGAGTTCGGCCGGCTGGATCTCGCGCAGGCGGGCGCTGAGCAGGCGGATCAATTCGATGCCCACGCCGGGGATCATCGCCAGCACCCCCTGGAACTTTTCCTTGCTGAGGGTCTTCAGCCGGGTCGGGACGACGGCCGCCACCGTCGCCGTGCGGTGGATGTTTTCGAGCAGGGCGATCTCGCCCACGATCTGTCCCGGGTGGCGGAAGACGAGCAGACGCGGGTCGTCCAGGTCGCCCTGGAGCACGGCCAGGATCCCGGATTCGATCCAGTACAGGCTGTCGCCGGGGTCGTTCTCGAGGAACAGGACCTCCCCGGCTTCGAGTTTGCGCTCGCCGCCGGAAACTTCGAGCAAGTCTTCGAGCGATGAGGTGATCCGGGTATTTCCTTCCGGGGACCTGGCGCGTTCCGCCAGGTGCTGGTAGGCAACGGCGATCCGTTCGAGGGTCTGAGCCGGAAGGAGTTTTTTAGCGGTCATTCACGCCTTTTGGGCCACTTCCATGACGGCCGCGGCCATCAGGGCTGCGGCGCGGGGCAGGGCGGCTTCGTCAATGTCGAATTTGGGATGGTGGTGGCCGTAGTTGAGTCCCTTTTCGGCGTTGGCCGAACCGACGAAGAAATAACAGCCGGGAGCTTTTTCGAGCATGAAGGCCATGTCCTCCGACCCCATGGTGACATAGGGGGCGGTGTCGGCTTCGACGGCCGGGAAGACTTGCCGGGCTGCCGACAGGACGCTGCGGGTGATGGCCTCGTCGTTGATCATGGCCGGGGTGACGCGTTTGACTTCCATCTCGACCGTGCAGCCCATGGATTCAGCGGTGCTGCGGACGACCTGCTCGAAGCGCTGGAGCACTGCTTCGCGCACGGCCAGCTCGAAGGTGCGGATGGTGCCCTGCATCTCGACCGTTTGCGGGATGACGTTGAAGGCTTCCCCGGCGTGGATGCTGCCCACGCTGATGACCGCCGCCTTGAGCGGGGCCACGTTGCGGGCGACGATGCTCTGGATGGCGGTGATGATGTGAGCCGAGGCCACCACCGGGTCAATGCTGGCGTGCGGGACGGCCCCGTGCCCGCCCTTGCCGGTGACGGTGATCTTGAAGAATTCCGCCCCGGCCATCACCGGCCCCGAGGCGATGCCCAGCCAGCCGACCGGTTTTTCGTTCCAGACGTGCAAGGCCAGGGTGTAGTCCACGCGCGGGGCTTCGAGCACGCCCTCGTCCAGCATCAGTTCGGCGCCGCCCATGCCCTTCGGCCCGACCACGCCCTCCTCGGCGGGCTGGAAGACCAGTTTGACGGTCCCCGGCAGGTCGTCCCGGTGGCGGTTGAGCAGCCTGGCGACGGTCAGGCCGATGGCGGTGTGACCGTCGTGTCCGCAGGCGTGCATCACGCCGGGATTTTGGGAGGCGTATTCGGCCCCGGTCTCCTCGAGGATTGGCAGGGCGTCCATGTCGAAGCGGGCCAGGACGGTTGGGCCGGGTCTGCTCCCCTCGACCAGGGCCACGACCCCGGTCTCGGCCACGCCGGTGGACACTTCCAGGCCGAGGTCCTTGAGTTCCCTGGCCACGACCCCCGCCGTGCGGACTTCCTGGAAGCCGAGTTCCGGGTGGACGTGGAAGTCGCGGCGCAGGGACCGGGTGTATTCGAAGAGTTCGAGGGCTTCATTGTAGAAATCAGTCATGGGGTGCTCCTTGGAATTGTAGTAGCGACTTTCCTGCCCCAGGCCGCCAGGACCGGACAGTCGTTTTAGGAAGCGTCAGGATAACGACTAAAGTCGTTACTACGCGCCATGGGCCGGCAAAACGCGGGTGATCTTGTGCCGGTAGATCTTGTCCCAACTGGCTTTGGAGACCTGGTCGTCCTCGGCCCGGGCCATGAACAGGGGTTTCAAGTCGCCGGTGAACGCCACGCCTTCGCCGAGCACCAGCGTCACGCTGTCGTCGGAGTGGCCGGGGGTGTGGAGGATCTCGCCGTCGAGTCCCAGCCCAGCCAGGAACTTGCGGCTGTCGGCGAACTCCAGGCGGAGGGCGTCTTCCTGCGAAACTTCGACGAAGGGGAACTCCTTCTTCTGGCTGAAAAAGTCTTCCAGGAAGGCGATGCCGTCGGCCTGGTTCTCCATCTGGACCAGCTTGAGGCCGAGGCGTTGCAGTTCCCCGGCCAGCCCGGCGTGGTCCGGGTGGAAGTGGGAGACCAGCAGGAATTTGAGTTCGGCCGGGGAGACGCCCTTGCGTTTGAGCTGGGCCAGCAGTTTGGGCAGCGTGCCGGGCCAGCCGCAATCCACCAGCAGCTTGCCGCCGTGGATGTCGAGCAGGTAATAATTGGTTGAATCGTAGCCGACGTTGAGGATGTTCATAGGAGGAAAATGTAAGGCGACATTTATGTCGCTGGCCGGAGAGGGCGACATGAATGTCGCCTTACGCCTGGCGCCACCTGATGACCCGGAAGCGCTCTTCGTAACGCGGGGCCTCGTCCGTGCTGTCTTCGGTGTGGCGGGAGCGGATGCGCTGCTCGAATTCGACCGGGTCGCCGATCTGGCTTTTGTGGGCTTTGAGGGCGTTCAGCTTGACTTCCCAGGTATCGGTTACGTCCAGGATCACGTCCGGTTCGTTGGTCAGCGAGACCCAGACTTCACCCGGCTGGTGCGGCTCCAGCCCCTCGGCCAGGAGTTCGGGGAAGTACAGGTCGTTGCCCGCAGCCGGGAAGACCGCGTCCAGCACGACCTGGCCGGCGTAACGGTGGTCGGGATGGTTGAGGCGGTAGGAGCCTTTGGGGAACAAAGTTTCGGGGTCGCAGGTGACCAGCACGTCTGGCTTGTAGCGGCGGATCTGGCGGACCACATCCCGGCGCAGGTCAATGCTCGGGACCAGGCAGCCGTCCGGCCAGTCCAGGAAGTGAACCGCCTCGACCCCGATCACGGAGGCGGCCGCGGCCTGCTCGTCGTGCCGCAGGGCGCACAGTTCGTCCCCTGGAATATCCTTGTTGTGGTCGTTGCGGCCCTTGTCGCCGCAAGTCAGCAGGGCGTAGGTGATGTGATGTCCGGCGCGGGCCCAGCGGGCCAGGGTTGCCCCGCAGAAAAATTCCGGGTCATCCGGATGGGCCAGGATGACCAGGATTTTTTGCGCTTCAGGCCATGAAAGGTCTGGGGGAGTTTGGGGGTTAACTTGAGCTTGCGGGTTCATGCTTCATCGTCGGAAACGGCGGCGAGCCAATCGGGCATTGTGGAAGGTTTCTTCTTCGGAGATGGAGGCAGGGCGGGGCCGGCCTGGTCATCCAGCCAGCGGCGGAGTATCGTTTCGAGTTCGGCCAAGTGGTCGGAGCTTGTAAAAGACTTCCAGAGCCGGGCTTTCTTGTCTTTATTGCTTTCGTCCTGGGCGGTCAGGATCAACATCTGGTCGCGTAAGTCGTAGAACCAGCCTATCCGGAGTGGGCCTCGCTCGAAGAAAGATGCCCGGCCCAGCCCCTGGCTGTTTTCAGGGAGGCTGGAAAAGCCTTGCCCTTCGAGCATCTCCTGAAGGACGCTGCGGTAATGGTAGTATTCGACTTCCTTATCCATCGAAGTTCAGTTCTTTCCGCAAGTGCAGCCGCCGCCTTCGTGGCGGTCGCACGGCCCTTCGGATTTGCGGCGCAGGGCCTCCAGTTCGTCCCACGGTTCGATCTCGGTGCGCTGGAATTCGTGAACGCTGCGGCGTTCTTCTGTTTCGATCAGCACCACCACCGCGTCCCGCAGGGGGTAAACATCCACCACCTTGCCCTCGCCTTTGGGCGTGACCACCCGCTTGTTGCGCTTCGGCAAGGTCTTGCGGGCTTCCACGTATTGCTCGTACTCGTAGATCAGGCAGCAGCGCAGACGCCCGCACATGCCGGTGATCTCGGACGGAGTGAGCGAGATACCCTGGTCTTTAGCCATCTTGATCGAGATCGGGCTGAACTCGGTCAGGAACTTGGCGCAGCAGCGCGTTTCCAGGCCGCAGGCGCCCATGCCGCCTAAAATCTTGGCCACGTCACGCGGCCCGATCTGGCGCATGTCCACCTGCGACTGGGGGAATTTTTTCTGCATGTCCTTGCGCAGGGATTTGAGATCAACCTTGTCTTCGGTCTCGGTGCTGTACATAAAGGTCAGGCGCGAACCGTCGAAGGCGTATTCGGCTGCCACGATCTTGACCGGGAGCCTGAGTTCGCTGGCGCGGGCGCGGCATTCGATCATGGCTTCGGTCTGTTTGGCCTGCCAGGTCTGTTTGAGCAGCAGGTCACGCGGGGTGGCGCGCCGCTCGACGGTCTTCCACTGGCCTTCGGGGGGAGATGCCGGTTCTGCGATCCTGGTAACAACTTCGCCAAGCTGTTTGCCGCGGCTGGTATCAACGATAACGTGATCGCCTACCTGTAAATCGGATATGGGGCTGGAGTCGAAATGGTACACCTTGCCCACTTGTGTGAGTCGGATACCTACAATAGTTGGTTGCATGAGGAAATTATACCGTAGGGAGTGCGTCGCACCATGATAAACGGGAAATTTTCAATCCTGAAGCGTACTCCGTTGAAAGGGACCATCC
This sequence comes from Chloroflexota bacterium, assembly GCA_049324115.1. Taxonomy (GTDB): domain Bacteria; phylum Chloroflexota; class Anaerolineae; order Anaerolineales; family Villigracilaceae; genus UBA5796. The sequence continues at coordinate 109,384 of JBMOMN010000016.1, read as the reverse complement.
CCGGTGTTTGGTGCGACGCACCCTCAAGATTACCCGACGATATTGATCGTCGGGGCGCTGTCTTGACCGAGGGCCTCGACGCTGATGCGGGCGGCCACCGCTTCGGCCAGGGACTTCAGGGCTGCCGCGGCCTCCGATTGCGGATTCGTGGCGACGACCGGTTTCCCGCTGTCCCCGCCGAGACGCACTTCGGAGACCATCGGGACCGCGCCGAGGAAGGGCACGTCGTAGCGTTGGGCCAGCGCTTCGCCGCCGCCAGAGCCGAAGAACTCGCCGCGCATGTTCTCGATCACGCCCAAGATCGGCACTTCGAGGGTGCGGAACATCTCCAGGCCGCGGCTGGCGTCTTCGAGTGAGACCGCTTGCGGGATGGTGACGATGACCACGCCGGAGAGCGGCAGGGCCTGGGCCAGCGAGAGCGGGGCGTCGCCGGTGCCGGGCGGCAGGTCAATGATGAGATAGTCGAGTTCGCCCCAGTCCACGTCGCTCAGGAATTGGCGGATGGCCGAGTTGAGCATCGGGCCGCGCCAGATGAGCGGCTGTCCCGGCTTGACCAGGAAGCCCATGGACATCATCTTGACCCCATAGGCCAGGGCCGGGGTAAGCTTCTCGTTGACCGGGTTGGGCATGCGTTCCACGCCCATCATCGTCGGCACGTTGGGGCCGTAGATGTCGGCATCCATCAGGCCGACCCGGGCGCCGGTCTGGGCCAGGGCAACCGCCAAATTAACGGAGACGGTTGACTTCCCGACCCCGCCCTTGCCCGAAGCGACCGCGATGGCGTTGCGGATCGGGGCCGAGACCAGGCCGCGCATCCGCCCATCGTTGGGCACGTTCGAGTCGAGTTTGAGATTGACGGACTTGACGCCCGGCACGCCCATCACGGCTTCGCGGGCTTCCTTCTCGATCCGCCCGCGCAAGGGGCAGGCCGGGGTGGTGAGCATGACGGTGAAACTGACCGTGTCGCCCTGGATTGCCAGGTCGTGGATCATATTCAGGGTGACCAGGTCTTTGTGCAATTCTGGTTCCTGGACGGTACTGAGGGCGGCCAGGACGGAGTCTTGGGTAGGGGATGGGGACATTGAGGGAGTTCCTGTAATTATATGAGATGCAATCAGGGGGTCATTGTACCCGATTGCATCTCAGGATTCAAATTGCGTTTGGCCCGCAGTGCCTGTCACTGCGAGGAACGGGACCTTGTCACTGCGAGCGCAGCGAAGCAGTCTTCTACACTGGCGGGAAGATTGCTTCGTCGGGGAGAGCACCCTCCTCGCAACGACAGGATAAAGCATTAATCGTCGAACAGCATCAACAGCGCAGCGGGGACGGGCAGCAGGAAGGGGATAAGCCCGAAAGGAACGTCGTCCCGGCCGAACATCAGCACCAGCCACGTCCCGCAGTTCATCACGGCGGCGGTCACGATCCCCCAACCCAGGGCGTGCTTCCCTTTGGCAAACAGGACCGGCGGCAGGGCGAGGGTCGCCAGCCAGAGGATCCCCAGCGTCACGTAAGCCAGGATGTTGGAGACGGTGTTCGAGAACCGGCTGAAGTCGAAGACCATCACCCCGAACAGGAAGTTGCTGGCAAGGAACCAGCCGAACAGCCCCCCGGCAAAATCTCGCAGCTTTTTCGATGAAGATGGGGTAAGTTCCATTGGCCTGATTCCTTTCCGCTCTCGCGATCATCTCGAAACCATTATCGCGCCGGTGAAAGGAAAGTCAAGGCGAATCCTTGTTTGGATGTTTACGCTGTACATTGACCGCGACGGAACCTATGTGATCCGGTTCCGCCCGGAAGCGTCTTTTGAAGCGTATAAGACGCTCCGGGATGCCGACCACCCTGAAGACCCGCTCGAAATCCGATCCATTGAACTGACTGCCGGCAAGTGGCTGTTGTCAAAAAGACGATGGTCGCTTGTGTTTTTGCGGCTCAAAAAGGGGCTTCAAGGGAAATAACAAAGTTTCAGCCGCCGAAATTGAATTTTTGGGCGGCTGAAACTTGAAAATCGCTATGGCCAACCCTCCGATTGGAAAAGGGCAGACTTCGGAAGTCTTTCAGGATGCATTCCGGCCGCAAAGACTCTGAAAAAGACTTCCGAAGTCTCTTCCGGGTTTCTCCTGTATAATTCACGCCAGGAGGTTGTCCAGGCCCGTCAGTTCAGAAAAAAACTTGGAGGTTTGCATGAATGTTTTGTTCATCATCAACGATGCCCCCTACGGTGACGAACGACCCTACAACGCCCTGCGGCTGGCGCTCAACCTGGTCAAACGCCAGGGAGTGCAGGTGCGGGTGTTCCTGACCGCAGACGGGATCTTCTGCGCCCGCAAAGGCCAGAAAACCCCGGACGGGTATTACAACGTCGAGCGGATGGTCAGTTCGCTGGCCCGGCGCGGCGAGGTCGCGACCTGAAACTCCTGCTGCCAGGCTCGCGGGATCGAGCCAGAGGATATGATCGAGGGCGTCAAAATGGGCAGTCTCGACTTGCAGGGGGACTGGGCGCTGGAGGCAGATAAGGTCATCGTGTATTGAGCGGCTTGCAACCTGTCCCTGAGAGAGTGTTTTGAAACTCGTTTTTAACCACAGATGAACGCAGATAAATTGGATTTAAAAGCGATTCCGTCGGGTTTTTAACAAAAATCAGCGTTCATCCGTGTTTATCTGTGGTGAATTCTGTTTTATAAAACACTCTCTGCGAGCGCGGCTACCGCAATGACAGGGTAAAACGAAAAGAACCTGGCAAAACCAGGTTCTTTTGATTCCTGCTCGATCCGCGCAAAGCGCATCCGGTCAAGATTCGACCGGGTGGGTGTGCCAGTGGTGAAGGTCGGGCATGTGATGATGTGTATGGGTCACTTCGTCGTGCCGGTGGAAATGCGAGTGTTTCCCGGTGAATTCGCCCTCATGTTCATGTTCGTGATGCCCGTCGCCGTGGACATGGGCGTGCTCGTGGAGCACCGCTTCGTGGATGTGTTGGTGTTCGTGTTCTTCGCCTGCCAACGCCACCATTCCGATGATCGCCAGCGGAATGGCGAACGCGAACGTCCCGCCCGGGAATTCCCGGAACACGATGAAGGATAAGATCACACCGGCCAGCGGCGCTGTGCTGAATAACGTGCTGGTGCGAGCGGCGCCAAGCCCGCGCATGGCATGAATGAACAGGACGATGCTCATCCCGTAGCTCAGGAAGCCCAAAGCCAGCGCGCCCGAAATGACTTCTACGGCGGGAAACGTGTTGCCCAGGAACAGCGCCAAGCCCAGCGAGAAACTACCCGCCCCCAATCCTTTTATGGTGACGATTACGAGAGGGTCTTTAGCAGAGATATTGCGGGTAAAGTTGTTGTCCAGGCCCCAAAGGATGCAGGCAGCCAAAATTCCCAGAGCGCCGGGTGAAAATCCCCAACCGGCATTCGCGTTGATGGAAAGCAGGATGCTGGCAAGCGTGACCAGGGCGATGGCCCACCAGGCCCGGCGGCTGATGGCTTCCTTGAAAGCCAGGGCTGCGATCAGCGTGGTCGCCACACCTTCGAAATTCAGCAACAGGGATGCGGTGGCAGCAGGCGTGCTTTGCAGGCTGAAAAGCAGGATGATTGGCGCGGCTATCCCCCCGGCGACAATGGCTCCAGCCAGCCATAAATAATCCGGCCGGGTGATCTTTGCTTCGCAATCGGATATCCGTTGGACGAAGTGTTGGAAGAGCTTGACTCCGAGCAATCCGATCCCGCTGCCCAGGTACAAGAAAGCGGCCAGGGGGACCGGTTCGACTTCGCCCAGAAACAATTTGGCCAGCGGCGCGCTGGATCCAAACAGCAAGGCGGCTGCCAGCGCCTGGATGATCGGAATGAAACGGTTTTGTGTCATCATCTGTCTTGAATTTTGCAAAGCACTTCGCTGGCATCCACCTCTTTTTTTGCGGCATCGAAAAGCGCCACCAGTTCCTCGTCGCTTTCCTTGCGTCTCAGGATGTTTTGCCGCGAGCAGTGGGTACAGCCCTGCAAGGCGCGGTAAGAGCCGGTGTGACAGGCGGCGCAGTTGTTGAGGCGCACCATCAACAGGACGAAGGCCGTCCGATCGGGGGAGGCTGCGGGCGCGGCGGCAACGCGTCGGACGAGGGAACGCCAGGGTCCATCGCGCAGGCTTTCCAGGTCCGGGATGATGCGGGGCGGGAAGAGCAGTTCGGTATCGGGGTTAGGCATGGGGTCAGAAACAGGCGAATAGCGGACTAAAGTCCGCATTCCATATTCGAATAGGGTTTAGGAAAAGGATAGGGGCGGGGGGACCCTATCCTTTCTTTTCAGGTATTCTTGCGAAGGATTTACTCAGCCTTTGCGGCTACGGCGGCAGCCTTGGCGGCGGCTTTGGCGGCCCTGGCCTCTTCTTCGCGCCGGTTGTTGAGCGGGCGGATCCCGGCGTAGTAGCTGGCCGGTTTCATCAGTTTGTCGAGGTTCAGGACGTTGCGGTTGTACGAGGCGATCTCGTAGTCGTGGTCCATCTTGATGGCGTCGAAGGGGCAGTATTCGGCGCACAGGCCGCAGTTCATGCAGATGTCGGCGTCAATGTAGAATTCGGCCGGCTGGGGAATGGGTTTGCCGGTTTCGGGGTCGTTGGTGCGCACGATCCAGATGCACTGCGGCGGGCAGACCTTGGCGCAGATGCCGCACGAGGTACAGCGGATCTCCTTGTTGCCTTCGGCTTCGTCGTAGACCAGGAAGGGGATGTAGCGGAATTCCTCGGGAGTGGGCAGTTTTTCTTCGGGGAACTGGACGGTGAAGGTGCCGCGGGCGTCCTTGCTGGAGCGGAAGGCGATCTTTTCGGGCGTGGCCTTTTTGCCCAGCCAGCGAATGTCTTCCAGGTAGGAGTCAAGGAAGCGTTTTGCGGTGACGCTTAAACCTTTGAGTAAGCCTTTTCCATTCATGGTGTTCTCCTTCTACCGGTCGAGTTCGCCAAGCACGATGTCAATGGTGCCGAGGATGGCAACGAAGTCAGCGATCTTGGCGCCTACGCACATCTTTTCGAGGGCGGTCAGGTTGATGAAGGATGGGGCGCGGACGTGATAGCGCCAGGGATTGGGTTTGCCGTTGGAGATGACGTAGTAGCCGAGTTCGCCTTTGGGGGCCTCGATGCGCCCATAGGCTTCGCCGGCCGGGACCCGGACCTGGTACTGCGGTTTCCCGGTGATGATCGGTCCCTCGGGCAGCCCGGCGATGGCCTGTTTGAGGATGCGCAGCGACTGGCGCATCTCTTCGAGGCGCACCAGGTAGCGGGCGTACATGTCGCCGTCGGTGCGGGTGACCACGTCGAAGTCGAAGCGGTCGTAGATGCCGTAGGGTTCGGCGCGGCGGATGTCGTAGGGGACGCCGGTGGCGCGCAGGACGGGGCCGGTCATCGAGTAGGCGATGGCGTCTTCGGGGCTGAGTTTGCTGATGCCCTTGAGCCGCGAGACGAGGATCTCGTTCTCGGTCAGCAGGCGGTCGAACTCGTCCACTTTGGCGGACAGGCGGTCGAAGACCAACGCCTTGATCTTGTCGAGGGTACCTTCGGGCAGGTCACGCGCCAGGCCGCCGAAGCGGAAGTAGTTGCACATCATGCGCGAGCCGGCCACGGCTTCGAAGATGTCGAGGATCAGTTCGCGCTCTTCGAAGGCGTAAAGTGCGGGGGTGAAGTAGGCGCCCAGGTCGTTGAGCATCATGCCGGTCCAGATCAGGTGGTTCTGGATGCGGCTGAGTTCGGCCATGATGACCCGGATGTATTCGGCCCGTTCGGGCACGGCGACGCCCATCAGCTTTTCGACCGCCAAAGCGTAGCCCCAGTTGTTGCTCATCGAGTTGAAGTAGTCGAGCCGGTCGGTGTAGGGCATGTTTTGCAGGAAGGTGTTGCGCTCGCCGATCTTCTCGTGGTTGCGGTGCAGGTAGCCCATGACGGGCTTCAAGCTGACGACAGTTTCCCCGTCCAGGATGACGACGGCGCGGAAGACGCCGTGCGTGGAGGGGTGCTGGGGTCCCATGTTGACCAGGATGTGGTCGGTCTTGATCCCGTCGGAGGTCTCGGCGGTGTATTTCTTGAGCGAGGCGTAGAGGGCTTCTTCGGGGTCGTTGGAGGTCCATTTTTCGGGGTCGAAGCCTTCCTCGAACATCACGTTGTCGCTGAAGGGATTGCGTTCTTCGGCCATTTTGATCCGGCCTTCGGGCCAGCGGGATTTGAAGGGCTTGGCGTCTTCCTCGTAGAAGGCTTCCTTCCAGTCCTTACGCATGGGATGGCCGGAGAAGCCTTCCCAGGTCAGGATGCGGCGCAGGTCGGGATGGCCGGTGAACTTGACGCCGTACAGGTCCCAGATTTCGCGCTCCTGGAAGTCCGCGCCGGGCCAGACGGGAACGACCGAGGGGACCTCGATCGGGTCCACGCGCGGCGCCTGGACCTTGAAGAAGATGCCGGGGCCGCCGGTGGTCTTGTAGACCTGGTAGACGACTTCCATCTTGCCGTCGGGCAGGTAGTCCACGCCGGTGACGGAGGAGAGCAGGTCGTAGCCCATTTCGTCGCGCAGGAAGGCGGCGATTTCGAGCAGCTTATCCGCTTCGACGATCCAGCCGGTGTAGCCGGGGCGTGCGTCGGCGGTGACGGAGCCGGGGAATCTGGCGGACAGGTCGAGGGTCTCGGTGATGGTTGGGGTTGCCATGCTGTCCTCCTAGGCCTCTTCGACCGTTTCCGGTTTACGGGCGGCGAGTTCTTTGAGTTCGTCCACGCGGCGCAGGTCAATCAGGTCCGGGCCGAGCACGGGGACGGGGACGTATACGCTGTCGGCTTTGTTCTTGCGGTCGTACCAGCGCACCTGCTTGATGGATTGCTTGTCAATCTTCTCTTGCAGTTTGATCAGGCCGGCGACCAGGGCTTGCGGGGTGGGCGGGCATCCGGGGATGTAAACGTCCACCGGCAGGAATTTGTCTATCCCGGCCACGACGTTGTAACCTTCTTTGAAGGGTCCTCCGCCCGAAGCGCAGGCGCCCATGGCGACCACGTATTTGGGTTCAGGCATCTGGTTGTACAGGCGCACGATGACGGGGACCATCTTCTTGGTCACAGTCCCGGAGACCAGCAGCAGGTCGCTCTGGCGCGGGCTGGGGCGCATGACTTCCATGCCGAAGCGGGCCATGTCGTAGCGGGAGGCCTGGGCGGCGATCATTTCGATGGCGCAGCAGGCCAGGCCGAACATCATCGGCCAAACCGAGGAGCGCCGGCCCCAGTTATAGATCCGGTCCAGGGTGGTCACAGCCACCTGTCCCTGTAGCTCAGGGGGAATTTCATATCCTGGGGAGTTCAGTTCTTCATTACTCATGGAGTATCTCCTCTAACCAATTCTGGTAGATAGCTGACAGGATGTCGTCGTTGGCGAGCGACGGGTCATCCTGGAATTCCGGCAGTTCAAGCGTCCAACGGTAAATCTGGCCGAGGGACACTTCTTCGATGTTTGTATGCGGGTAAGCTCTTTTGAGCGCCAGGGCAATGGCGTAAGTACTTTCCCAGTCAAGTCGGTCATCTGTCATCAATTTACCGGTAATCAACATGCTTTGTTTTCGTTTGGGATTATAGCCCGTGGAGGGGGATGCGTCAACCGAATTTCGCAAAAATATATTTTCAAAAATAAAAAAGTGATTATAATCACATTATGAGTGTGACAACAGCGCGTCAACGGATATTGGCTTTTCTGGAGAAAAATCGCTCGGCTTCGGCCCGGGATGTGGCGCGTGCCCTGCGGATGACCGAGGCGAACGCCCGTCACCATCTCGGAATCCTGGCTGCGGATGGGCGGGTGGAAGCGGTCAGCCGGAAAGGGGGAGGCAAGGGGCGTCCGCAGAAGGTTTACCGGCTGGGGGGAAAACTGGCGGGGGATAACCTGGCGCTGCTGCTGGGAGCCTTGTTGGATGGATTGCCGCCGGACGAGCGGGAGCGGGTGCTGGCGCGGATCGGACGGGAGCTGGCCGGAAGTCCAGGCCTAACCGGCCAGCCGCTGATGAAGCGTTTGTCGGCGGCGGTCGAACGCTTGAACAGCCTGCATTACCAGTCCCGCTGGGAGGCCGGGGCGGAGGGTCCACGCCTGATCCTGGGGCATTGCCCGTATTCGGCGGTGATCGCGGCGTATCCCGAACTGTGCCGGATGGATGCGGCGCTGCTGGAGGAACTTTTGGGCGAGGAGGTCCGCCAGACGGCGAAGATCGAGTCTGGCGGGGCGCTGCAATGTGTCTTTGCGATCCTTCCAGGAAGGGTGTAAGAGGGGATCGCGAAAATAAAAAATGGCTGCCCATAAAGGGCAACCATTTTTGTAGCTATTAAAAGACAAGTTACGGTTTGCGGGCCCAGTCGAAGATGGATGTTTTGGTGTTGCTATCGGCGTAGGGCGAGGAGAGTTCCTTGGGGCGGGCCGTGGCGCGATGGCTGTTGACGCCGTTGACGTAGTTGCCGGATCCGAATTTCATGATCCATGGGCCGCCGCTAGTGCCGCCGGTGGCGTCACAACCGACCGTCACAGGAGCGGGACCACCGGAGTAGAACGGGCTGTTGTAGGCATAGGCCGAAGTGCATAGCACCATGTACTTGCCGGTGAAGGGGGCGGCCTGCGGGTAGCCCAGCAGCCACCAGTCCTGGTTGCGGCTCTGGTTCCAGGCGTAGCCCAGGTAGCCGACCGTCTGGCCGATGGTCTTGCCGTTGATCAACTGGCCTGTTCGGCCAGCACCCCAGTCGTGGTCGAAGTCGCCGTTGTCACCGTTATTGAACCAGTCGGTGAAGGTGCGCAGGACGGGTACCGACCACTGGCCGTAGGGGGCAGCCCCGTTGCGGTAAGCCGGGATGAAGACCACGTTGGTGGACCAGCCGGTGTTCAGGCCATTGCCGGCGTGGACGCAGTGACCGGCGGTGACGATACCCTTTGGACCGATGACCGAAGCCGAGCAGACGTAGGATACCCCGTACTGCTTGAAGAACAACTTGCCAACGGTCCTAAACGGGTACCTTGTATATGGCGAAATCTTTTGGACATTGAAGCGGGTGAAGGGGGCGGGGTAGGAGAAGGCCAGGGGGGTGACGCCGCCCAGGTCTTCAGCACCCAGTTCGGCCGCATCCGAGAGCAGCTTGCCGCCGGGTCGGGCGCCGGGCATGGTGCCGGCGGGGCCGTCCGGGCCGGCGAGAGCGTCGGCAGCGTAGGCGGCTTCGTCAGCCGCCAGGTCGGCCATCGGATAGGGGATGGCGGCTTTCAGTTCGGCAGCGGTCCAGGGGCGGGGAGCGCCGACAGACTTCAGACCGGAATCGGTCGAGGTGATGGCGAGGTCGCCGCCGGCCTGGGGTTCGCCTGCCAGGGCAGGTTGGCCGGGCAGGCTCAGGGTCGTTGCAACCACTGCGATGAGCAGCAGGGTAACGACAGCTTTGAAGTATTTCGATTGCATTTTTCCTCCGTCAGGATGATTTGGGTATGGATGTATCGCTATGGAAGCAGGTAAGGCATATCCTTCCTTATACAACAAGAAGTTGAATTTGCCGTATCTCTGTCCTTTCACCTCCTTTGCTCACTTAAGTCCACATCTACATTGTATTGATATCATGTTGCTGAGTCAACCCTTGAGGGAATTTGTCACATATTAACAATGAAGGACCTGATGACAATTCGACTCATCAGGTCCCTGGAAAAAAGGAAAAGACTGGAGACCGGTGCGCTAATACTTTCCGGTTGGCATTGCTCCCGGTTTATTGATCTGTTTGGCTCGTCAGGTTGATTAGATTACTGGCCGAAGTTGAACGAAGCCAGAATTTCTTCAGAATACAGGCCGAGCGGTGTAAATTTGTACATATTGCCGCCATATTCGCACACGATAAACTGATTCGGAGCCAACAATGCTTGCCGGGTCAGCTTCGTGCAGTTTGCGCCGTCAATTTCGACGCTTTCTTTGTCTCCACCGGGCAGATTTGCATCCATCCATTCATTCAATGAGAATCCTTCGTCGTTCGCATAGATCTCGATGCTGAATTTCGGCGGTTCCAAATCTGCAACATCGCTGTTGGCCAACGACGAATCGAGCAGGCGCCAACGACCGATCATGGACGGCGCGATGTCCGAAAAGTTTTGCGGTTCTGACAGGATGGTGTAAATATCAGGGTATTGAAGCGAAAACCCGAAGTTCGGGTCAGTGTAGGCTATCCAATTCACAGGAACTTCCTCCTCAGGCAAACCTGCTGTGTCATCGCCAGAGCCGGATTCGCTCCCGGCGCTTTCCCCCGGATCGGAATTGGCCGGGCCGGGTGGATAGACGGTCCCGGAATTGTCTATGGCGCTGCCGTCATCGCCCTCCTGGGCGGGGCCGGATAAAAGCGGTTCGCTCCCCGGACCATTAGGATTATCTCCGCTGCTTAACGCTTCCCAGCCCCCAGGAGGCGCACAAGCTGCGAGGCCAATGCTCAAGATCAAAACGAAAACAATAAACTTGGTTTTCATAGTAACTCCTTTCCAAATGCCTTTTGTAGGTAATCGAACGACGCCATCAAGAAGTTTTTTGTTCCGCAGGATTTGGAAGGTTCAGTGAATAAAAAGCCAGCCCTAAGCGGGCTGGCTTGATCGAGTTTCAATTTACTGGGATTAGTAGTTGCGCGCCCAGTCGAAGATGGAGGTTTTGGTGCTGCCGTCGGCGTAGGGCGAGGAGAGTTCCTTGGGCCGGGCGGTGGCGCGATGGCTGTTGACGCCGTTGACGTAGTTGCCCGATCCGAAGCTCTTGATCCATGGGCCGCCGCTGGTGCCGCCGGTGGCGTCACAACCGACCGTCACAGGAGCCGGCCCACCGGAGTAGAAGGGGCTGTTGTAGGCATAGGCCGAAGTGCATAGCACCATGTACTTGCCGGTGAAGGGCGAGGCCTGCGGGTAGCCCAGCAGCCACCAGTCCTGGTTGCGGCTCTGGTTCCAGGCATAGCCGAGGTAGCCGACCGTCTGGCCGATGTTCTTGCCGTTCTTGATCTGGGTGATGGCCCCAGCGCCCCAGTCGTGGTCGAAGTCGCCGTTGTCGCCGTTATTGTACCAATCGGTGAAGGTACGCAGGACGGGTACCGACCACTGGCCGTAGGGGGCTGCCCCGTTGCGGTAAGCCGGGATGAAGACCACGTTGGTGGACCAACCGGTGCTCAGGCCGTTGCCGGCATGGACGCAGTGACCGGCGGTGACGATGCCGCGCGGGCCGAGGACCGAGGCCGAGCAGACGTAGGACGTCCCGTACTGCTTGAAGAACAGCTTGCCGACTGTGCGGAAGGGATAGACAGTGTAGGCCGCGATCTTTTCGACATTGAAGCGGGTGAAGGGGGCGGGGTAGGAGAAGGCCAGGGGTGTGACGCCGCTCAGTTCCTCAGCGCCCAGTTCGGCCGCATCCGAGAGCAGCTTGCCGCCGGGTCGGGCGCCGGGCATGGTGCCGGCGGGGCCGTCCGGGCCGGCGAGAGCGTCTACCGAGTAGGCAGCTTCGTCAGCCGCCAGGTCGGCCATTGGGTAGGGGATGGCGGCTTTCAGTTCGGCAGCAGTCCAGGGGCGGGGAGCGCCGACAGACTTCAGGCCGGAATCGGTCGAGGTGATGGCGAGGTCGCCGCCGGCCTGGGGTTCGCCTGCCAGGGCAGGTTGGCCGGGCAGGCTCAGAGTCGTTGCGACCACTGCGATGAGCAGCAGGGTAACGACAGCTTTGAAGTATTTCGATTGCATTTTTCCTCCGTCAGGGTGGATTGATTTTAAAGAAGCTGAAAGGCAGGTGTAATGATACGATGGGGTGCCAGACCTTAAGACAAACTGCTTGTCTATCTGTTTATCTTTTTGGTCCTTTGCCGGGTGCCTCCTTTGGGTTAATCCCCTGAGGAGCGATGTTCAAGGCAGGGGAAACCTGTGCGGTGAAATATGTATCATGTGACACATAATCATTATAGTTAAAAAAAAATCCAAGTCAATAAAAGGATAATATCAGGACGATTTCAAAACCCATCCGAAAGTACTAAGCCTTCAAAGCATGTTCTTCTGTTTTTAGCGGGCGGTGAAACTGGCCGAATCCTTGAGCACGGTAAGAAACCCTCCTTTCGCAATGGCGCTTTTACATCGCGGTTAAAGCATCAGCTTTCGATCGGGTCGAAGGGTTGGTGATGAAGCTCGATCTGAGCGGCTTTCAAGAACTCCATGGCATTCTCGTCCTGCCGGTAAGCATGACTGTACACGATCCGGACGATCCCGGCGTTGATCAGGGCCTTGGTGCAATTGATACAGGGAAGATGCGTCACATAACAGGTTGCATCCCTGGTCGAGACCCCGTGAAGCGCGGCCTGGATGATGGCGTTAGTTTCCGCGTGGATGGTCCTGACGCAATGCCCGTCCGCCATCAAATGACCAACCTCATCGCAGTGGGGTTGCCCGGTTGGCGAGCCATTGAAACCGGTCGTTAGAATGCGCTTGTCCCGCACCAGGACGCATCCGACAAAGGCCCGGTCGCAGGTGGATCGTTCGGAGACGGCATAGGCGATTTTAATAAAGTAAGAGTCCCAATTTGGGCGCATGGTTGACCTCCAAACTCTAATGCCACCACTTCAGAACGCGCAATGCCCTGAGCGTGTTCCAGCGACTGTCTTCACCGGTAATTTCCATTTCGAAAAATACCCGTCCAGCCCAGGGGCGGTAGGCAGGCCAGAGGCCGTTGGACCGGCGTTTTTGATCGAGCAAGTCCATGGCATCTTGCATCCGGTCGTCCTTTGCGGCGTTTATGGATTGGAAATAATCCAGGGCGCGGATGAAATCATATCTCCAGCGCGGGGGAAAGGCCATGCGCGTCATGGCCGGATCTGCCGGTTTCCCGCTGCGATGGGATTTGTACAAACGATGTTGGAGCAAAAACTCATGAGCGCGCCCTGCGGCGGGTTCGATTCTGGCTGCTTCTTGCGGGAACGTGAACGCATATTCTCGAAGCCCTTCCAGTACAGAGATCGTTGTGTGGAACGAGCCATGGGTGGCGCCTTTGATGCGCTCGCAGTTCCAGCCGCCGTCGGCCATTTGCTCGGCGAGCAGGTAACCGGTCACGCTATGAATGCGCTCGTCGGGGAAGCGGAAATATGCCAGGATGGAGAGGATCATCCCGTTGACGCAGGTCTCGCTATAATCAACCGATTTGAACAGGTTGATGCCGCCATCCTTTTCGAGACCGCGAAAGAAGAAATTCTCGCAGCCTTTGAGGGCCTGGGGATGTCCCGCCGGTAAGCCGAAAAGGCGCAGGGTCAGGAGGGTGTAAGTTGTGGAAATCCATTTGGGTGAGTAAATGCCGCCGCCCCAGTTCCCGTCCGGGCCTTGCTCCGTGAGCAGACTTTTGCCCCACCCTTCGGTCCCCACCTTTCGACGTTCGACCTGCCACTCGTCCGGTGACGTTTCGAGCAGGTCGCGCATCACCTGCCAGCGGATGCTGGGGTCCGAGTCCAAGAGCCAGAATATTGTCTCATCTTCCATGCCTTGATTATAAATTACCTCTGGGGTAAGTTGCGCGATCCGCTGGAAAAAACGGAATGCCATTTGTCAGGGCGAACAGCATATTATTCGTGTACTTGCCCGGCGGGCGTATGACAGGTACAAAAGGTGGATGCGGGCCGTCAATTCGAGAGTAGCTTTGAGCCTGCAACGGTGTTTTAGTTGAAAACTTTAGGATCAAAGAAAGAGTGAAACATGTCAGAAAATACGAATACTGAAAACGCCGGCGAAACCCAGGCCCTGCCTTTTTACGAGCGGCCGAATGTGCAAAAGACGATCCTCCCGATAGGAGACGGTATTCCTTTCGGTATAGAGACCGTGACCAATCCGAAGCTTGGGATTGGAGGCGCCTATGCAGCATGGGGGGAAAGCTACGATAACCGGCAATTGCCCGAATTTGTGAGCATGAGACTCGGCGAACCTCTGCCGGAAGATGACATCATGAATCTCTCTGAGCTGGGATTCCATTACCGGCATCACATTCCCAGTCTGACCGACGAAGAGCACCTTGAGCTGGAGCTTGAAGTGGGGACGCGCCTCCTGCGGGAAGCCGCCCGCGCCAACGGCTGGAATCCGTCAGAAATCCAGGGCGTTTTGATCGGGATGAGCGGACCTGTATCCCACGATTTCGTGACGCAAATTTGCCAACGCGCCGGCATTTCCGGCGACGCGTTGAAGGTCAGCATCCATAAAGCCTGTGACGGTTCGATGGGCGCGTTGCACCTGGCCCTCAACCCCTCCCTTTCTCCTCCGGGACAGTTGAACATCGCCGACGAGTTGCGCGGTAAAAAGGTCCTGGTCGGCGGGATCGAGGGATTGAGTCGCTTCACCAGCCGCGCTCGCGACAAAAATGCCCTCCAATTGTTCGGGAATGGCGCCGGGATGATCGGGATCATTCCAGGCGAAACGATGAAATTCCTGGTCGGAAAGAGTGTCGAAAACTTCGACGAAGACGGGTTGCTCGAAGTCCACATGTATTACCCGCATTCCGGGCAGCGCGTTTCGGGCCAATCATTGATCGAAGTCTCCCAGGATGCGCCGGCTCACGTTCGGGTGGCAGGGTTGATGCACGAACCCGAAGACGGGACGCCGATCGTCATGGCCGGGTTGATGGGCATGGTCAAGCTGTTCGTGCGCACCGGTGTGCAGGTGGTGGCCGACGTTTACCGGGATTACCAGGCCCTGATGAGCCAGTTGGGGTCTGATAAATCCATTGTTATGGGCATTGTCCATCACGCCAACTACAAGATCAACCTGCTCAAGGCCAAGCAACTGCTCAAGGAGGGCATCCAGTTCCCCATGCCCTGGCTGCTGAGCGATTTTGGCAACGTCAGCGCGGCGTCGAACATGATCGCCTTCCTGCGCCAGATCGGCAACATCAAACCGGGCGACCACGTCCTGTTCGACGGGTTCGGAGCCGGGACGTATTATGACGTGATGGCTGTCTCGTTCGGTTAAAAATTCGGGAGTTTACCGATTCAAAAAAGTCGAGGCTTTCAAGAGCCTCGACTTTGCTTTTACTCCACCGTCACGCTCTTGGCCAGGTTACGGGGTTGGTCCACGTCCAGGCCGCGGATGGCGGCGATGTGGTAGGCCAGCATTTGCAGCGGGATGACCGTCACAACGGGGCTGAGCATCCAGGGCGCTTCGGGAACCGGGATGACGTGGTCGGCCATGCCCTCGACGAGTTCATCTCCCTCGGTTGCCACCGCTACCACCGTCCCGCCGCGCGCTTTCGCCTGCTGGATCTGGCTGATCATCTTCTCGTACCAGGGGTCCTTGGGGGCCAGGCAGACGACCGGCATGTCCTGGTCAATCAGGGCGATCGGCCCGTGTTTCATCTCCCCGGCCGGGTATCCCTCGGCGTGGATGTAGGAAATCTCCTTGAGTTTGAGCGCGCCTTCGTAAGCGATGGGCATATTGATGCCGCGCCCGAGGTAGAGGCAATCCCGCACGTCCTTGAGCGCCCAGGCCACTTTCTCGACGACCGGCTCGGTGTTCAAGGCGCGGCTGGCCAGGTCGGGGACGAAGCGCAGGTCGGCGACCAGGTTGCGGCGGGTCTGCTCGTCAATGACGCCGCGCAACTCGGCCAGCAGCACGGCCAACATGTACAGGTCCACCAGCGGGGCGGTGAAGGCCTTCGTGGACGCCACGCCGATTTCGGGTCCGGTCTGCATCGAGATGTAGCCGTCGGCGATGCGCATGGCCTGTGAGCCGATGGCGTTGACGATACTCCACAGCACCGCGCCTTTGCGGCGGCCTTCCTCCATCGCGGCCAGGGTGTCGGCGGTCTCGCCGGATTGGCTGATGGCCAGCACAACTGTGTTTTCGTCAATGATCGGGTCGCGGTAACGGAACTCAGACCCAATTTCCAGTTCGACCGGCAGGCGGGCGATCTTTTCGATCAGGTATTTGCCCACCATCCCGGCGTAGGCCGCAGTCCCGCAGGCGATAATGAAAATTTTTGTGATCCGCTGGGCCAGTTCGGGGGACAGGTTGAGTTCGGGCAGGCGGATGCGCCCGTTCTCGAAGTCCACCCGCCCTGCCAGGGTGTCGGTGAGGGAGCGGACCTGCTCGTGGATTTCTTTCTGCATGAAGTGGCGGAATTCGCCCTTTTCGGCCGCTACCGGGTCCCACGAAACGCCATGGACCTCGGCCTGTACCGGCCTCCCTTCGAGCGTCTCCACCCGGACGCCTTTCCGGGTCACGACCGCCATCTGACGCGACTCGAGGAAGATGACCTGGCGGGTATGTTCGAGAATGGCCGGGATGTCGGAGGCGATGTAGTTCTCGCCTTCGCCCAGGCCGACGACCACGCCGCCGGCGTTGCCGATCCGGGCGCAGACGATCTTATCCGGCTCATCGGCAGACATGAGCACGATCCCGTGCGCGCCCTGGACGTCCAGGAACGTTTTGCGGGCTGCTTCGGTCAGGTCAAGGCCGGTGGCGAGATAATGCTCGACCAGGTGGACGATGGTTTCAGTGTCGGTTTCCGAATTGAAATTCACGCCTTCGGTGGTCAGTTCGTCGCGCAGTTCCAGGAAGTTCTCGACGATGCCGTTGTGGACGACGACCACCCGCCCGGTGCTGCCGAGATGCGGATGGGCATTCTTCGCCGATGGCGCTCCATGCGTCGCCCAGCGGGTGTGACCGATGCCGGGCGCGCCGCTGATGGGTGATTGCCCGACCAGGTCTATCAACCGGTCGAGTTTCCCGGCGTCGCGCCGGATGGCAATGCTGCCATTTTGCAAAATGGCCAGGCCGGCCGAGTCGTAGCCGCGGTATTCCAGCCGTTTAAGGCCATTGAGGATGATCGGCGTCGCGTCACGCGGGCCGATGTAGCCAACGATTCCACACATAGGGGGATCCTCCGATTTGTTTTGAAGTGATTAGAGAGTAGATGATTAGAGATTAGTTCGATGAACTGCTCTCCATTCGCTGTTCTCTACTCTCTTTATTGCCATCTTTGCGTTTTTATCTACGCAGTTGCCTGCAAGCCTTGTCGCAAAGTTTTCACGGAGGGAAAGGTGTCGGGTGATGGCCCACCCGGAGGGCTTCCGCTGATCTCTCGATTTTCCCGGAGCAAGGATCTCGGTCACGAGCGTTACTCGACCTTTGCCCGGTTGGCCCTGCCTGCGCGGCAGGGAACCCTCGTCCTCGTCAACTTTAGTCTTTTAGTCCGATAGTCTGGTGGCCTGATCGTCTCGAAAAACGATCTGACTCTTTGACTACGAGACCCTTTGACCATTCGACTATCAGGCCAATGAACTAAAGCCCATGCGCTGTCTTTCCCGGCATTCGAATTTGTCTTTGCACCTCCGGTTTCGGGTATTGGGATAACGGCCTGAATTATACCGCAATAGCATAAGCGCCGCCCGAAACTTGATCGGGCGGCGCTTGCGTATTTGGATGCTGCGGATTAACAGTCGAAGCAGGTCGTGGGGGTTCTCGTGGGGGTCGGCGTCGGCTGGATGATGGGTGTCCTGGTCGGCGTGTAGGTTGGCAGCCTCGTCGGGGTCCGGGATGGGGTTTTGGTGGGCGGCGCAGGGGTGGGTGATGGTCCCGGATATTGGATCTTGAAGTTGTCCGTCTTGGCGTTACAACCCGGGTTGCCGCTCTGGAAGACCGATACTTTGAACACGCCCGGGAAGTAATTCGGCGGGATGTTGTACATGTTCTTGCCCAGGGGCACGATCACGCCTCCCGGCGGGCCGGCCTGCTGTCCGGGGTTGAGCGTGAACGTGCCATCATTCACCTGGACCGGGTTGGAGCCAACTGTTTCCACGATCCAGTAATAGTTTCCGGGCGGCATATTGTTCGTCTGCAAGTAGGGCGAGCGGACGCACCCGTAAGGACAATCATACCCGTTGACGTTCTGCGGATCCCCGTTGATGTCGGTCGTGGTAATGGACCCTTGGACGTGGCAAATCGGTGTTTGGGTGGGTGTCCGGGTAATGGTCGGGGTCCTGGTGATGGTGGGAGTCCTGGTTGGAGTCGGCGTACCCTGGGTCACACGCCCCTCGACGATGCACATGTCTGCGAACGTGAGCCTGAAGCTGAAGTCGCCTGACAGGACGCTGACGTTGTTGAAATCAACCTGCCATGTCTCCCGGTTCCCGTTACCGGGGAAGGAGCATCCGCCTCCGTTACATGCAGCGGAAGACGGTGATGTGCTGGAGTCTTTACCCGAATACCTGGAGCCGCTCCACCGGAACTCGTTGACGTATTGGTTGGAGGCGATCTTGTCCCACCAGATGATCGAGTATGTCAGGGGCATATCAACTGTGTTGTAGTTGCGGATGTTCGCGAAGAAATCGTCACGCGAGACATAGGCATTGTCCAGTTGGATCAGGGCGCAATCCGGTGTTGGTGTCACGGTGGGCGTGTTGGTGATGGTCGGGGTCGGGGTGGGGGCGCGTTCGATGATGAAGGACTTCTGCACCCACGGGGAGGTGCTGATGCAGGAGGTCTTGCTGGTGGCGCGCGCCCTGATCAGGTATTCGCCGTTCGGCAGGGCGTCCCAATCATCCTGGGGCATTTTGTTGCAGGGACCGTTGCCACCGAAAGCACAGTACGCAGCCTGTCCTTCGGTTACTCTATTCAGCCGGGACCCATCAGGATAATAAACTTCGATCTCGACGTTCTGGATGCCGTCACCGTTGTTTGGTCCGACGTTCGGGTTGTTGGCTGTGACCTCGAACCGGGTCTGCTCGATGTCGGTGATGACGACTCCAGACTGAGCTGGATTGACGATCTCGACATTCAGCGGTTGGCAGGTCGGGGTTATAGTCGGAGTGGAAGTAATGGTGGGTGAGCTTGTCGGCAAGGGTGTATTCGTCGGGACAGTGGGAACCGCAATGGTGGGGGGCAGGTTGACCAAGCGCGATACACGGAACTGCTCAACGATACCCTCCCGGTAGGACGCCAGGTGGAAGTAGGCATCCGATTGGAAGAAGGGGATCGAGAACGGGAAGTTGAAATCCACGGAAACGATCACCCGGTCGTTGGGCGCTCCGGGATCTTCCTGGGGCGTGCAATCGCTGTACTGCGCCCCGCCCATTGTAGGTCGGATGAAAACGAACAGGGGAGTCCCGCCAACTGAGCGTCCAGAGCATACCGTAATATCTATATATCCGGGAGCATTCTGGCCGACAGTAAAGTCGAAGGGCAACCCGATCAGCACCTGGCTGGCTTCGTCGTGGATCGAGGGGATGCGGGCGGCATCAATCTCTTCGGCTTTTCCATCGCCGTCGCAGGCCTGGGTGCCGGCATCCGGGCCGTCCACGCAATAAGCCAGGTTGTACGCGCCTGTCGTCGCGTAACGGACGCCGGCGCGGGCCGCGTTCTCGATCGTGATCCAGGCATAGAAAAGATAGGCGAAGACGAAAGCACCCACGATCAGGAGCAGCACGAGGGGTACCACCAGCGCAAATTCGACCATGCCCTGAGCGTCTTCCTGGGAGCGCGTCCGGTATTTCAAGGGGAGTAGGGGATTTATCCTGTTCATAAGACTTGTCTCCGCTTATTGCGTGATTCGGGTGGCAATATTCTCGGCGATCCTTCTAAATACTTCTCTCAGTTCGGCCGGCCCCGGCGCAAAATAATATTCGCCGTGGTTGGCGTTTACCCCACCGGCTTCGAGGGCCGTGTACTGCAATAGGATTTCACCGGCGTCCGGGTCGCCAGCAGGGGCATTGCGGATGAGACTGCCCAGGCCAATCGAGAAGACCACCGCTCCCTGCCCGTTTTCAGGATCGGCTACGAAATCGGCCATGTCGCGGGCGTAATCATCTGCATCGTAATGCGCACTCCCTGATGCGTGGCGGGAAGCCGCATCGGCATCCCGGCAGAATGGCTGCACCCAGGTCGTGGCAGGACAATACCCGTAGGGGAAGCTGGGCATATCGGGGTCCGAGGCGTTTGCCGGTCCGCCGGTCAGCACGATCACGACCCAGAGCGATTCCTCGCGGATCGGTGGGCGCGCAAATTCGTTGCCCGCAATCCGCAGCCCGCCGCCGATATTGCTGGAGGTGCAGGACGACGGATCTCCCTCGTCTCCCGTATCTGCCTCACCGTCCGGGCCGAGGCGATAGCGCAAGCACTCCTGCCCGATGTAATCGCCGGTGTCAACGTCATAATTCAAGCATGGGCCGGAGGTCGGGTTGGGCGGATCGCAAACGGGAGGTTGATACACTTTCATGTTGTTCAGGGCATTGACTACGGTCAATTCTGCTTGCGCAGCCGTCATGCCTTCGGTGGCGTTGATGGGCAGCACCAGCGATGGGTCCCGTACCCCGTCCGGCGTCTGGCTGGTCAGGGCTACAATGCTAACGCGGTCGTAGGGGAAATAGAGGGTCTTCACGAATTCGACAGCGACCGCTTTGATCTCTTCGAAGGGATGGCAGTTGGAGGGGTTGCAAGCAGCCGGGTCGTCGGCCGGGTCGTCGGCGCGGTTGGGGTCGCCGCCGCCCTCGAAGGCCATGGATGCGGAGGTGTCAATGACCAGCACGACATCCACCGAAGCGGCCTCGCCGGTCGCGCTGGTGCGGATCGTGGTGCCGTCAATCCCCAGGATGGGCAGGAAGCCGAAGTCCACGTCCATCGAAACAGTCACCCGGACCAGTTTGCGCCGTGGCGAGGTGCATAGCAGGGGTTCGGTCTCGCAGGTATCTACAATAATGTTATAGGCCGTGAGTTGGTTCAATTGGACGAACTCGGCTGCCGCGCCGTACAATTCTGTAGGCGTATAGCCTTCGCGGTATTGGAGCGCTGCGGATACTGCGGCTGCGTCCGTAGCCCGCTTGAGACGGCTATATTGGATGAATAAAATGCCTCCGTCAGCCATCAGGCCAGCAAAGGCGAGCAGGCCGACAATGCCTACAACAATAATAATGATGGCTTGTCCGCGTTCTGATCGCGCATGAGCTTTTTTCTGGTATGACATCGAATGCCTCACGGGGATAATGGGGTTGGCGTAGGTTCAGCGGCAGAAGTTGGCATCATCGTAAAGGCGTGAAGAGTTACCGGATCAGGCAGGAACAATTGGACCCAGGGCAGCCCGACAACGTGGTGGTAATCGTAAAAGACTTCGACCAGGACGATCCCTGTATTCGGCGCACCGTGCAACAACCTGGAGCTGATATCTGCAACGGTAAAGTCTGATGCGTCGTTGTTGAACCAGCGGAACTCGCCTCCCATGGAAGTGGGGTAGCGGGTGATATTACCCGGGCCGGCGACACTAAAGATCGAAATGATGACATCGTCGGTATCCGGTGATAAGACGATCTTTCTGGATGTGTCATTCGTGTCTACGGGTTGGAGACGGTCGAGCACCATGGATGCCGCAGCCTGGTAAAATTCCAGCTTATCGGTTCCGTCTTCGTTGAAGGGAGTCGGAATACTAAAGAAACGCGCAGCTTCGCGGGTCGCGTCAACCAATGACAGGTAATAATTGAGCATGAAGCCGAATTCGATCAGCCCGGACAGGATCATGAGGATCAATGGAAAAGTAATGGCGACTTCCACCAGGCTTTGCGCCTTGGAAGCTTTCCTCCGGTACCGGTTGGGTCGGGATGAATCGCGCTTGCGTTGTTTAAATAACTTCATGGAGTCCCATCTCCAATATCAATAACTCTCGAGTTGTTTCCAGAAAGAAAAGGCGGCTCGATCTTTTTAAGATTAAGGCCTGTCCCACGTTTATTACAATCGTGCTTAAGTACGGGTTGCCGCTTGAATCGTGGTCACTTAAGCAAAATGTAAAGTGCTCCGACGATCAGGAAAGGCGCGTAAGGGATTGCCGTAAAAGCCTGGTAACGTTTCGTCACCAGCATCCCGATGACTATGAACAACGTGATAAAGCCGCCAAACAGGATCGAACCTATCAACCCGGCCACGATCAACGGCCAGCCCAGGAACAGACCGAGTACCCCCGAGAGCGTGACATCGCCGAATCCCAGGGCATCTTCGATCTGTTCACCCCGACGCTTCGACATTTGCTTGCTGAACAACTGGCCGAAAGCGTATAAAATATACATGATGCCCAGACCGGCCACGCCGCCCGCAAGGGTCTCGGGTAGTCCGTGCAGCTTCGTTCCGATGAACAGGCCAAGCCCTGCGCCCAACAAACTGACCGGGTGCATCACGATCCGGTGCTCCAGGTCTATCACCATGACAACCAGCATGTAAGCCAGGACGATGAACGTGATCCAAAAACCTAACCTTGTCGGCGGATTGATCCAGATGTATATCGTGATAGCCAGCGTCAGGGCCTGGACGATGATTGCCCTGGCGCGCCAATACTTGCCGCATGTCTGGCACTTTTTGAAGAGCAGGTAATCTCCCCATGCAGTTTTCGCGTTGCAATGCGGGCAGGTCGGTTGGGAGAGTCTGCGGGTGGCGGGCAACACGTCCGAGAGATAATTGACCAATAAAGCCGCCAGCATCCCTAAAATAATCGGTACCGATATAAAAATGTCCATCTTTATTATTATTATACTCCAAGCGACTTTCGGTTGATATTGCGGTTTTGACAGATGTAAGTTATTTGTAATGTCGCCGGATTTCATCCGGGACGAACATAAATGTTGAAAATATTGCCGAAACTTGGGGCCGGCTGGTAATATTTTCCCGTGCCGGCAAAAATTTTGGGTTATTAATTCCATGAACCCAGATGTGGACCGGGAATTCGGGACAGGTTTTTGACCTGGAACGGATTATGGGCCACCCCATATCCCAATTTGGCAAGAAGATACATTCGCATTGTCAGGAGAAAATATAATGGATAAGTACATCATCACCGGGGGGATGTCGCTGGCCGGGGAGGTCGTGCCGGCCGGCAACAAGAACGCCGCCCTGCCGCTCTTGGCCGCGACCCTGCTGTCCGATGAGCCGGTCATTCTGCGTAACGTGCCCCAGATCAGCGATGTCCTGGACATGCGGCATTTGATCGAAAGCCTGGGAGTCTCCGTCGAGACCCTGGACGCAAATACCTGGAAAGTCACGGCCCGGAACGTCCGCCCGGCCGACCTGGACCCGGACCTGTGCCGCCGGATTCGGGCCTCCATTTTGCTGGCGGGACCCATGACCGCCCGCTCGGGACAGTTCCGCTTGCCGCCTCCGGGTGGTGACGTGATCGGCCGCCGCCGGGTGGATACGCACATCCTGGCCCTTAAAGCGCTTGGCGCAAAGGTGGAGTATGCCCGCATGTTCGAATTCTCTGCCAAGCGGCTCAAAGGCGCCGAGGTACTCCTTGACGAGGCCTCTGTGACCGGCACCGAAAACGCCATCATGGCTGCCGTCACAGCCAACGGCTCTACCATCCTGCGCAACACGGCGTCCGAACCGCATGTGCAGGAACTTTGTCGGATGTTGAACACGCTCGGGGCGAACATATCCGGCATCGGGTCCAACACGCTGACCATCGAAGGCGTGGACAGGCTGCACGGGGGTGAGTTCACCATCGGCCCGGATTACCTGGAAGTCGTCAGTTTTATCGGCGCGGCGGTCGTCACGCGTGGCGAGGTCCGCATCAAGAACGCCGCCCCGCAATACCTGGACATGGCGCGGATCGTCTTCCGCCGCCTCGGCGTGGAGTGGCAGGTGGACGGCGGGGATGTCATCGTCCCGGCGCGCCAGCGCCTGAAGGTTGAGCCTGATTTGGGAAATGCCATCCCGGAGATCAAGACCAACATCTGGCCGGCATTCCCAACCGACTTGATGAGCATTGCCATCGCAGTAGCTACCCAGGCGCGCGGCAGTGTCCTGTTCCATGACTGGATGTACCCCAGCCGGATGTATTTCACCGACAAACTGATCAACATGGGCGCCCAGATCGTATTGTGCGACCCGCACCGCTGCATCGTCACCGGGCCGACGAAACTCCTCGGCGAGAAAGTCGAAAGCCCCGACATCCGGGCCGGGATGGCGCTGCTGCTGGCCGCCCTGGCCGCTGAAGGGGAATCCACCATCCGCAACATCCGCCAGATCGAGCGCGGCTACCAGGACGTGGACAAAAAGCTGCGCTCTTTGGGCGCGCAAATCGAGCGGGTGCGCGAGTAAACCGCCACCCCAAGTTGGAATCGAAAACGGCAGCCGGTTCGTTCGGCTGCCGTTTTCGATCGAAAAAATTTCGGAAGTCTGCCAGGGAGCGGACTGGACGGGAAGACTCCGAAAGAGACTTCCGAAATTTGCCCTTTTTACGGGCTGTTGAAATTGTACTTGTCGTTGAAGAAGACCAGGGTCCACTTGTCGGGATTGTTGATGAACATCGTCCCCGAAAAGGTCTTTTTGCCCACGTAAGCCACGAAGGTGTACGTTCCCAGGGGGACGTAGATCGTGCTGTCGTGTTTGAAAACCTCGTGGAAGTATGCCGGGCCGGAGATCCACAGGTCCACCGTATAGTCCGAGTTGTTGACCAGCAGCAGGGGCGCGGGGCGGTCGTAGCGGTTGATGGGCGTCGGCAGGGAGGTGGCCGATCCGGTGGCGGTCGCTTCAGGCGTGGCCGTCTCGCTCGGCAGGGGAGTCGGCGTTTCGGTCGGCGGCAGGGGCGTGGCCGTTTCCGTTGGAGGGATGGGCGTGGAGGTCGGCATGGCGGCCATGGTTTGGGCCACCATCGTTCCGGCCAGGGCTTCGGCTGTCGCCTGGGCATTGACCGGCGCCGCAGTTGGGGCCGCCGCGATAGGGCCGCAGGCGCTCAATACGACTGCGGCCATGATGAAGAGAACGATATTTCGTTTCATAAACCTGGGAAGCTGCACGGCTCAGTTGGGCTGGCTGGTCACTTCCATGAATTGGGAGACGACATCCCTCAGCATCCGTTCGGGCAGCGCGCCAACCTGCCGGTGAACGACCTTGCCGCCCGCAATGAACAGCATGGTCGGGATGCCCTGCACGCCGAACCTGCCGGCCCATTCGGGGTTTTCATCGGTGTTGACTTTGGCAATCACGACCTTGCCCGCGTATTCTTTGGCGAGTTTGTCCAGGATGGGGGCGACCATCTTGCAGGGCGTACACCAGGGCGCCCAGAAATCAACGATCACGGGCAGTTGCGAATTCAGCACGGTCTTCTCGAAAGCCGAATCGGTCACGTGGATGGGTTCTTCGAACATGGAATAATCCTTTCTTGTCAGGCGGATTCGCCGGGTTTAAGAATTTTGTATGAATAATGGAAATCAGCGCCGGGTTTCAGCATCGCGCTCACGGAGCAATACTTGTCTTTGGAAAGCTGGATGGCCTGTTCCACATCTTTTATTTGGATGTTCTTGCTCCAAAAAAGATACTCCACCCGGTATTCGGTATAAACTTTGGGGTGTTCGTCCGCTCGTTCGGCGCGCACCCTCACCTTGAAATCATCCAGCTCGATCCGCTTTTTTTCGAGGATCGAAACGATGTCCACGCCGGTGCATCCGGCCAGGGCTGCCAGCACCAGTTCCATGGGCGAGAGCAATTCGGACGGGCGGCCGCTGGCCATTTCCATGCTGCCGCCGGTTTCATTTTCAGCCGTGAAAAGCGAATTGCCCTTCCACGAAACGTTGACTTCCTTCCAGTTTTCAGACACGGGCTGCCCTCCGGTAAAAATTCGGCGCGAGTATAACATATAATACCCACGCTTGAAAATTGCGCATTCCTTCTCGTGAAAAAGCGCAATTTTCAACCGAGCTGGGCTAAAAGCCTGCCAGACGCCGTGTTATAATCCCCAGCCGCATGAACGATTTACTCTCACGCTGGCGTACTGGACTTTCCCGCACCAGCAAGGCGGCTTTTGGACGTGTAGCCAGCCTGCTCGGCGCAACCGAGATAACGGACGAGACCTGGGATGACCTCGAAGCCCTGCTCATCCAGGCGGATTTGGGATTGGAGGTCACGCGCGCCGTCATCGCCAGTCTCCAGAAAGCGGTCCGTACCCAGGGCCTGCTGCGCGCTTCCGAGCTTCGATCCGTGCTGAAAGCGGAACTCCGCTCCCGCCTGAGCGAGCCGCCTGTGATCGAATGGACGGCCCAACCGTCGGTCATCTTACTCGTCGGGGTCAACGGCTCCGGCAAGACAACCACCGCCGCCAAACTCGGACAGCGCTTCCAGCGCCAGGGCAAGTCCATCCTCTTCGGCGCGGCCGACACCTTCCGCGCCGCAGCCGTGGACCAGCTCCAGGTCTGGGGTGACAGGATCGGGGTCCCGGTGGTTTCTGGCGCTCCCGAAAGCGACCCCGGCGCGGTGGCGTTCAGCGCCGTCCAGTCTGCCATCGCCCGCAAGGTGGACGTCGCCCTGATTGACACTGCCGGCCGGCTGCACACCCGCTTCAACCTGATGGAAGAACTGAAAAAGGTTCATCGTGTAGTCAATAAAGCATTGCCTGGCGCGCCTCATCAAGTCTGGCTGGTACTGGATGCCACCACCGGGCAGAACGCCCTCCAGCAGGCCAGGGCCTTCAAGCAGGCCGTCCAGGTGACGGGCGTGATCCTGGCCAAGCTGGATTCGTCGGCGCGGGGCGGGATGGCCTTCGCAATCCAGAGCGAACTTGGGTTGCCGATTTTATTTGCCGGGTTGGGCGAGAAGCCCGAAGACTTGCAGCCCTTCGACCCGGAGGCGTTTGTCGAAGGTATTTTGAGCGCTTAGGTTTTTATAAAAAAGTGGAGTGCAGGCTTTAGCTTGCGAACCTGGATACATCGAAGGCAGATCGAAATCTGCGCTTCAACTTTCAGTGATTGGTTTCAGGAGATACCATGCAAGACTTGATTGACCGCTTACAACACGCGGGGGAACTGCTCCGGCAACTTTTGGAGCGTCTTTGACCTGGCTTCGAAGGAAGCCGAACTCTCCGATTTAAACAAACAAATCGAATCGCCTGATTTTTGGGATAACCCCTCCCAGGCCCAGCAGGTCAGCCAGTCGGCGGCCCGGCTGCGGCGGATAGTGGAGGATTGGCGCGGCTTCGAGCGCCGCGTCCACGACGCGTTGGAACTGGCAAGCCTCGAAGACGAGAGCCTGCGCGCCGACCTCGAGCACGAGACCGAGGCCATCGAAGCTGAACTCGAAAAGCGCTCTTTCACGGCCATGCTCTCAGGAAAATACGATGACGATGACGCCATCCTGGCCATCCACGCCGGGGCGGGCGGGACCGACTCGCAAGACTGGGCTGCCATGCTCCAGCGCATGTACCTGCGCTGGGCCGAAATGCGCGGCTTCGAGGTCGAGATCATGGATATGACCGAGGGCGAGGAGGCGGGCATCAAGAGCGTGACCATGGCGATCAGCGGCGACTACGTCTTCGGCTACCTGCGTTCGGAAAAGGGCGTCCACCGGCTGGTGCGGCTCTCGCCCTTCGACGCGGCCCACCGCCGCCACACCTCCTTCGCCCTGGTGGAGGTGCTGCCCCAGGTCGCGATGGACGACCCCGAGGTCGAGTTGGACCCGGCGGACGTGAAGGTTGACGTGTTCAAGTCCTCGGGGGCGGGCGGGCAGAATGTCCAGAAGAACGCCACCGCCATCCGCCTGACCCACGTCCCGACCGGGATCGTCGTCACCTGCCAGAACGAGCGCTCCCAGACCCAGAACCGGGAGTTTGCCATGCGCATCCTGCGCGCCCGTCTGCTCGAAATGAAGCAGGCCGAACAGGAAAAGGAAATCGCCGGGCTGCGCGGCGAATACACCAAGGCCGAATGGGGCAGCCAGATCCGCTCGTATGTGCTGCACCCCTACCAGATGGTCAAGGACCACCGCACCGAG
Organism: Chloroflexota bacterium; assembly: GCA_049324115.1. GTDB lineage: Bacteria > Chloroflexota > Anaerolineae > Anaerolineales > Villigracilaceae > UBA5796. Next base: position 81,663 of record JBMOMN010000016.1, on the reverse strand, counting down.
CACGAGCGCGGCAACGCCCAGGCTGTGCTGGACGGCGACCTGGACGATTTCATGGAGGCCTACCTGCGCCAGATGGCGACAGGATAACGAACTTGGCGAAATTCGCCTTGACGTATGGCCCTCCCCCCGCTATAATCAGCCCGCTTAAGTCGGAAACAACCAGCGTCTGCTGATGCAATCATTCAAAGGAGTAAGACCATGCCACCGCTTCCAAAACGCAAACTTTCCAAGGGCCGCCGAGACCGCCGCCGCGCCCACGATGCCCTGCAGGCCGCCAACCTGTCCGCCTGCCCGAACTGCGGTTCGATGACCCTGCCGCACACCGTCTGCCCGAATTGCGGTTTCTACAAAGGCCGCGAGGTCATCGAGATCAAGAAAGAAGAAAAGAAATAATCCTTCGACCCCGCAGCGCCCTGACAGGTCGTGACGCTCACGGCCTGTTTGTGTTTTAAGGGGCATGACTCACTTAGACCCTCAAACCACTGCTTTTGTATTTCCCGGCCAGGGTTCCCAGTCCGTTGGGATGGGACGCGACCTGGCTGAGGCTTACCCGGCGGCGCGCCGGGTTTTCGACGAAGCCGACGCTTTGTTCGGATTCGCCTTCTCGAAACTGATGTGGGATGGCCCGGCCGAAGAACTCAACGACACCCTCAACACCCAGCCGGCGCTCTTCATCCATTCGATGGCCGCCTACCTCGTCTTTGCGGAGCGTTACCCGGAATTCCGGCCTGTTTCCGTTGCCGGACATTCCCTGGGCGAACTCTCGGCCCTGGCCGCGTCTGGGGCGCTGGCCTTCGCCGACGGGCTGGCCCTCGTCCGGCGGCGCGGCGAGCTGATGAAACGCGCCGGGGAGATCGCGCCCGGCGGCATGGCGGCCATCCTCGGCCTGGACATCCCCACGCTGGACAGGCTCTGCGCCGAAGCCAGCGCCGGGGAGGAGATCGTCCAGGTGGCGAACGATAATTGTCCCGGCCAGGTGGTCATCTCGGGAGCGAAGGCTGCCGTCGAGCGGGCCATCGAGCTGGCGAAGTCTGCCGGGGCGCGGCGGGCGCTGCCGCTGGCTGTCAGCATTGCGGCTCATTCACCGCTGATGGCAACGGTCCAGGCGGAGTTCGACGCGGCGGTAACGGCGGCCGGCTTCCGGGTCCCGGGCGTGCCGGTGGTGGGGAATGTCTCAGCCGCGGCGATGGCCTCGGTCGAGGAGTTACGCGCCGACGTGCGCGCCCAGCTCACCTCCCGCGTGCGCTGGACCGAATCGGTCCAGTTGATGGCGGGCCGGGGCGTGAGCACCTTCGTCGAGGTCGGCGCGGGCAGTGTGTTGACCGGCCTGCTCAAGCGCATCGCGCCCGAAGCAAGCGGCCTGACCCTGGGCACACCGGCTGATTTCGAAGCCGCAGGCATACAGGCATAAGATCATGAAGGTTTTTGTAAACTGTTTGTTAAGTACCAGGAAGGGCTAATAGGTGATAATAACCCCATAACATTGCAACCAATTGACCGGGAGATGATCCGGGTAACAGGATAAAAAAACAATATGACCATCAACGCTCTAGTTATTGACGATGACCCAAGCGTTTCCAATTTACTGGCGTTACTGCTCAAGGGACACGGATTCAACATCATCCCGGCAGAGGACGGCAAAAACGGGCTGGATCTCATTCACAGCACAATACCGGACATCGTTATCATTGACTTGATGATGCCCGGCATGGATGGCTGGCAAGTGTGCAAGGAGGTCCGCAAGGTAAGCAACGTGCCCATCCTTGTACTGTCCGTCTTGAACGATTCGGGATTCATCGCCAGCGCGCTGGATGCGGGAGCCGACGATTACCTCGTCAAACCGGTCACGGGGAGCGTGATCATCGCCCACATCAACCGGCTGATCCGCCGCGCCGAAGCGGAACGGACCCAAAAACTGATCGGGACGGGTCCGCTGAAATCGGTCAACCAGCTCAACAACCGGGCATAGAAACTTACCCAACCACCGGGCAGGCGCAGTAGTTCGCTACTGCGCCTGTGGCTTTAAATCGGAGAGCCATTGCCTGCCGAAAGCGAGGGCCTCGTCCCGGCTGCCGACCTTCCCGGTGGCGCTGGCTTCGCGGATGGCTTCGAGCACCTGGCCGACGAGCGGACCGGGCTGCAACCCGTAAGCCTGGATGACGTCGTTGCCGTTGACCAGGGCGGGCGGCTTGACCGTCTCTTCAGGTTTCTCGAAGTAATTTTCCAGGAAGATGCGGCATACGTCCAGGGCGGCGAGCCAGGTCTCCTGGGTGAGGGTCTGTTCGCGGGTGGCGCGCAGGTCGGCCAGGGAGAGCAGGCAGGTGTCCACGCCGGCTGCGCCTGCATCCCGGAAAAAGCGGTAGATGGCGCGGCGGGAGGGCGGCCTGGCCTCGGATTCCATGCGGTTGCTGTGGAAGTGCGGACGCATGTGGTGGCGGATGACCGCCTGGACCCGCGCGATCTCGTCGTTGGCGAAGTTGAAGGCGCGCATCCGTTTGGCCGCGACCTGGGCGCCGAGTTCGTCGTGGCCCCAGAAGTGCAACCGCCCGGACTCGTCTTCGGCCAGGGTCTCGGGTTTGGATACGTCGTGGTACAGGGCCGCCAGGAACAGCAGGCCGCGCAGGCTGCGGTCGGGCACGAGCCGCTCGCCGAAATGGCTGGCGAACTGTTCGCGATAACGCCCCAGGCGCAGGGACAACAGGCCGGTGAACATGTCGCCGGTCGTTTCGGCGTCGAAGCCGGGGGTCAGGTCGGCCAGGAGCTTTTCCAGATGGGCCAAAACGCTCAGGGTGTGGGTCCAGACATCGCTGACGTGGGGGGGCGGCTGGGCCACGCCTTTCATGGCGGGAAGTTCCGGCAGCAGCAGGGGCAGGACGCCGAGCATGTCGAGGGCGCGCAGGCAGGTCCCCGGCTGCGGGCCTTCCAGGATGCGGAACAACTCGTCCCGCTGGCGTTCGGGGGAAACCCTGGGCAGTTCACCGACTGCGGCTTTCATCGCTTCCCTCGTTTCGGGCTGGATGTGGAATCCCAGCGAGGCAGCCTGGCGGACAGCCCGCAGGATGCGGACCGGGTCGTCGGTGAAGGCGGTGGGCGAGCAGGCCCGGATCAGCTTCTGGCGCAAATCGGACGCGCCCCCGGTGGGATCGTGAAGCTCGCCGGTCTGGGCGTCGAGGGCCAGGGCGTTGATGGTAAAGTCACGGGCGCGCAGATCAGCTTCCAGGTCCGGGCCGCGATAGGCGGCAAAATCCATCAGCGTCCGCGACCCGTCGGGGCCGGTCACCAGGACGCGGCCGGTATCCCGTTCTCCATCCAAAACGAAAAAATCAGCCTTGAGGGCATTGGCGACCTGTCTGGCGATGGCGATGGCCTTGGCCGGGACGGCGAAATCCAGGTCGTGCGAGACGCGGCCGAGCAGCGCGTCCCGGACCGCGCCGCCGACCAGGTAGGCGGGCTGGCCTGGGGGCAGGGCCTCCCGGACCTTTTCGAGGATGGGGTCAACTGGCAAACTCGACGCAAAGGGCATAAAACTGATCTCTGGGGATTCTTTGTGACGGGCGGATTGGGCGGCGCGGCGGGCCTGTTCGGGGGTGCCGCCGTGAGCCACGATCTGCCCCCGAAGGCGCGCCACCCAGCGTCCGGCATAGGGAGAGGCGACCTCCCCCGGCTCCGGCGCGGCTGGCGGCTGACGGTCGGACATGGCTAGGCCGGGGGCTGGTACTTGTCCAGGTCAACCACGCCGACGAAGGGCAGGTTGCGATAATACTCGTCGAGGTCGAGGCCGTAGCCGAAGACGAACTTGTTGGGGATGGTGAAGCCGCAGTAATCAATCAGCACATCCACTTCGCGGCGTTCTTCCTTGTCGAGCAGGGTGCAAATCTTGAGGCTGCGGGGCTGGCGGGTGCGCAGGAATTCGAGCACGTAGGATATGGTGTGGCCGCTGTCAATGATGTCTTCGACCAGGAGCACGTCCTTGTCGCGGATGTCGGTATTCAGGTCGAGGGTCAGGCGGACGTGGCCGCTGGTCTCGCGTGCGCCCGCGCCGTAGGAGGAGATCGCCATGAAATCCACCTGGTGCGGGACGGTGATGTGGCGCATCAGGTCCACCAGGAAGACCATGCCGCCCCGCAGGATGCAGATGAGGACGAGGTCCTGGCTTTCGGCGTAATCCCGGCTGAGTTGGTCGCCGAGTTCGGCGACGCGCTTCTGGAGGGTCTCCTGGTCTATCAGGGTTTCGGCGAGGATGTCTTGGTAGTTTTTTGGTTTCATAATCCGGGTATTTCTCTGGTTTGACGAAGGTCAGCGCGGCACCTGGTGATGCTGGCGGCAGCGGGCTTCGTACATTTCGGAGGCGCCGACGATCACAACCGGGTCATCGTAGCGGGCGGGCTGCCCGTTGACCAGGCGCTGGGTGCGGCTGGCCATGTCCCCGCAGACCATACAGATGGCCTGCAACTTGTCCACCCGCTCGGCCTGGGCCATCAGCACGGGCATGGGACCGAACGGCTCGCCGCGGAAATCGGTGTCCAGGCCGGCGACGATGACGCGCACGCCGCGCTCGGCCAGGTCGCGGCAGACGTCCACGATTCCCGGGTCGAAGAACTGGGCTTCGTCCACGGCGACGACGGTCGTATCCGGGTCAACCCGGGTGCGGATCTCGCCCGCACGGTTGATCGGGATCGCCTGGTAAGCCGCCCCGGCGTGGGAGGTGACCTGCTCCTCTGCATAGCGGATGTCTATGGCCGGTTTGAACACCTGGACTTTTTGCCGGGCGATGGTGGCGCGGCGCAGGCGGCGGATCAATTCGTCCGTCTTGCCGCTGAACATGGATCCGCAGATGACTTCGATGGAACCGGTGGTATGTTTCATGCGCTCCTCAAAAATTCAGAATAAAAAGGCAGATGCGTTTAAGCATCTGCCTGTAAGTTTACCTGAGTTCGTCGCTGGCGCAAGGACTAAGCGACGGCTTCCGGGACCTCATAGCCCAGGGAGCGCAGTTTCTTCTTCAGGTCAATCAGCGACTTGCGGCCGAAGCCTTCGATCGCCAGGACGGTTTCTTCGCCTGCGGCCAGTTTTTCGAGGAACTGGCCCACATTCCTGACGCCGCCCTTGGCCAGGGATTCGACCATGCGGACGCTCAAATCCAGTTCGCCGATCGGGCGGCTGAGTGAAACCTTGGATTCCTCGCGGGTCTTCTGCTCGACCAGGTATTCCTGGCGGGCCTGGAGGCGCTTGTAGAAGCGATCCACCTGGCCTTCGGTATCCACGATGCGCTGCTCACCGCTAAAATAAGGGTGACAGTTCGAGCAAATTTCGACCCGGATCTCTTTGCGGGTCGAGCCGGTTGTCCAGGTGTTGCCGCAAGCGCAAACGACCAGGGCATCCGGGAAATATTTGGGGTGAATATCGGTTTTCATCTCGATCTATCCTTTCCAGCCAGCCTATTCGGCCTCAGCCGGAACCACGTTGACGCGCTTGCGCCCGTGGATGATGTCAAACGAAACCAGGCCGTCAGTTGTGGCGAACAGGGTGTAATCCTTGCCGACGCCGACGTTGATGCCGGGCTGGATGCGGGTCCCGTGCTGGCGGACCAGGATATTCCCGGAAAGCACAAACTGGCCGGCGTAGCGTTTCACGCCCAGGCGTTGGGAATTGCTGTCGCGTCCATTGCGGCTGGAGCCGCCACCTTTTTTGTGTGCCATGGATACCTCTTACTTCCCGATCTTTTCGATCTGCAAACGGGTGTATGACTGGCGATGCCCGTTTTTGACGCGGATGCGTTTCTTGGGGCTGTACTTGAAAACGATGACCTTCGGGCCGCGGAAATGCTCGACTACTTTGGCCGTCACGCTGGCGCCCTTGACGGTCGGCGCGCCGACGGCGACGTCCTCGCCGTCCACTACCAGCAGGACCTGTTCGAGGTCCAGGCTGGTTCCGGCGTCGGCAGACAGGCGGTCCACATCAATCAGCCCGCCTTCGACGGCTTTGTACTGTTTGCCGCCGCTTTCAACGATTGCGTATTTCATCCTTTACTCCTGGTCTTCGCTTCGCCAGGGTCGCCGCGCCTTTCGATGACGCTGCGCCGCGGGGAAGCCGGGATCGAATTACAAAAGCAAGCAACTGCCCCAGCGTCCTTGCTGCCGGGGCCAGAGCGAACGACATTATACCTGCTGGGGCAGTTCGTGTCAACTGCCAGCCGGGACGAATTTCATTTTTATCGTTCGCGCGATTTGGTTCAGAAATCCCCAGCGACCTCCAGGTATTTTCGAATATTCCTGCCGGCATCCTTGATATCATAACGCCGTCCGAGCGAATCCTGGAAAAAGACGCGGGTGGCCATTTCCCCTTTGTCATTCCGCAGGATACCATCGCTGTCGGGATCGAAGGATTGCTGGTAGCGGCTCCCCTCACCGAGCCGGTAGCGGCCGTGGATATCCCCCTCCCAGACGGTTTCGGCATAGATGATCGGGCGACGCGTCCCGTACTGGAAATACAGATACTCAAGATAGGCATCCCGCCGTCCGTAGTTCGCAATCGAAATTGTCAGCACCGGCGGGCTGACCGGGCCGTCTTCGTCCGAATCCGCTTCAAAAAAGACGCTCCTGGCTTTGATGTTCAGGACCCGGTCGTACAGGCCGAATCCGATCGAAAAACTCACAGACACGAGCGACAGGGCAAACGCCGCAATCGAAAGATAGTCTTTTAATTCCATCCTGCGCCTCCTGGTAAATTTCTACACTATCACTATACAGGAACAAAGCGGCTGATTCAAGTTTGCTGTAAAGTCATCCCCCAGCCGTTGAACACAGGATATAATCTGCCCGCCCATGTGAGCGCGAGATTTGAACGACAAGGAGCCTGGATGTCCGAACAAAATTCGCCTATCACGATATTGCTGGCAGATGACCACGCCACGACCCGTGCCGGGATCCGCGCCTTGTTGGATGCCGCGCCGGATATGCAAGTGATTGGCGAAGCCGAAAACGGCCTGGAGGCGCAAAGGATGGTTGCCGAACTGCAGCCCAATATCCTGCTGCTCGATCTGGTGATGCCAGACCTGCGTCCCACCGAACTGGAAAAATGGGTGCGAACTCATTTTCCTGATACTACCACCCTGATCTTGACCGCCCATAACCGGGACGCCTACCTTGCAAGCATGGAGGAGGCGGGAGCGGCGGGTCTGGTGGATAAAAACGAACCAGCCGAAAAGCTACTTGAGTCTATCCGCCGCGCCGCCAGGGGAGAAATCCTTTTCGATGACTTACAGTTAGCTCGCGCCCGCCGCTGGCGACGAGAAGCCGGGGACAAATGGAATGGCCTGTCCGAACGCGAACGGGAGGTACTGCGCCTGCTGGCCAACGAGGGATTGGACAATGCCGCCATCGCCGAACGCCTGTCCATCGCGCCCAAAACCGCATCTTTTCATGTGGAGCATATTATGAAAAAATTGGAAGTCAAATCCCGATTGGAAGTGGTGGCCTGGCTGCACAAATACTTCCCCGATACCTTTTTCGAGTGAACCGAAAAAACTAGGATTTTTCCCAGTAGGCAAATTCTTGGAGAATGGATAACATAAAGTAACTGCTCATCCAAAAGTGAGTAACCGAGGGACCAAAAATAGCACCTAACCAACTTTGAGACAAAATCCCATTAATTTGGCAGTTTTTCGCTTTGAATCAGTTAGTGCAGGAAGGCGCGATGCTCCCTTTGAGCAGTCATCATGAACGGAGTTCACCACCGAGAATAAAAAATGCGTTTGTTTTCAAATCAGTTACAAATATCTTGTTTGCAGAGGCATATATGAAACAAAAATTTCTGAAAGTTTCTCTGTTGCTTTTTCTTTTGTTGATTGGTGTATTTTTGTTTGCAACTATCGCTATCGGAAATGTTTCGGCCTACAAGTTGGCAGATGCTGCAATGCCTCCTGCTAAACCCGTAACTTGTGGGCAGCCTGCGTCCTATGTGGTGATTGATTCCTACTCTTATGACTCAAGCACGATGGATACCAACGCTCTTTCCTTGGATGGCCAAATGTTTTCATCTGATGAAGAGGCTATCAAGCATACGGTCCAAGCATATTTTATTCTGCGTTATGAGTTCTTAAAGAATCCTACACAAGAAACTTTCTCATTGGTTTCTGCACCCAATGATCCGGATGCGCTGAGTTGGCTAAATCGTGAAAATAGTCGCCAAAGAATAGAGCGATATAAGGCAGCCCTGTTAAACACACAGTATCTTGATTATAAATTTACGCTCGATTATGTTGGCTTTGAATTCAGCGCTTCTACAGTAGTGCTTCATCTGCTTGAAAGTCATTGGGTTCGATACGCATCCAATCCGGATTTTATTTCCAACCTTGTAAACTTAGATCATTTCGTCACTTTGAAAAGAACAGGGGGACGCTGGTTAATCGTTTCGGATGAATATCCAGAAGATTTGCTCTACCAAAGTATAAAGGCTGAGACGGAGGCAGATATCCTGGAGACCATTAAGCGCAATTATGAAATGCAATCTGGAACCATCGCTCCTGAGAGCGACACCCTGCCTACATCGGATATCTTAGCAGACCCAATGCTTGCAACATATGTATACAATAGGACCGCAGCAAAGAATTACTCAGACAAATGGTATAGCGGAACTGGACCTGTCCCGGCATTTATAAGAAATTTAGCAGGCTGGGATCCGTCTTATCCAACACGTTACTGTAGATATGCTGATGTAGATTGTACAAATTTCGTCTCGCAGGCTATTTTCCAAGGAACGCGTTTGACATCTTCACAGCCAAGTTACTTCAATCCCGACTATACCCACTATGGTGATTGGTGGTACTATAAATTCTCCTCAATCGTTGATGGTTCTCAGCCTTGGGTCAGCACTGGAAACTTGTTTGATTTTTTGACCACTAACAAAAGAAGAGGACCCTTTGGGAAAACCACTACTTTATGCGGGTTATCTCAGGGCGATATTGTGTTTATGAAAAACAGCGCTTATATATGGCAGCACGCCGTCACCGTTTCTGTTATCGCTGGAACTTGTCAAAATCCAGGGAGTATCATCGTCAATAGTCATAATCCTGACATTCAAGCTCCTCTAAGCTACTTTTCGAATCTCAAATGGTTTCCGGTAGTTATTTCTGGCTATCGTAAGTAGGAGGTTATCCATGAGCAAGAGCCTATTGTTCTTTTTTCAGGTCGGTTTTAGTTTACTCTTGGTATCTCTGTCCGGTTGCAGCCCCGACCCGCTTCTTTCCTCATCTGCTCCGTCGAATCCCATAGAGACTACCCTCATAACCCCGACCACCAGCCCTGCTTCTACTCCAATGTATACTCCCATCGTTACGCGGGTAGTTCCATCAACGTATTTGCCCACTTTGCCGGTGTCGAGTATTACCGGCGATGTCAGTGACCAAAGCACACGGGAAGAAATCATAAGAAGGCTTGCGACGATTTGGCTGGATTACTTTACTGGGAAAGACTTGCCAGATAATGTCAGGCTGCATGAGTATCGTCTCATTTCTGCCAAGGTTTATGATAATCAATATTTGCAATGCCTCCCCGGAACCCATGAGGATGAATTTCGCACAGAAATCATGTTTAGTTTCAAAGTAGTGGATCGTCTCTATAATCCCTGGAATGCAGGTGGGGGGAATATAAGTGATGATGATCCCCTGTGGACTATCGGCAAAACGGTAAATCCTCTTGTTTTTCGAGACGGTGACGTGTACACATGGGAGTGGGACTGGAGTTGCACAAACACCCCTTCCCCTGCTTATAAACCTGCCCATCAGAGTACGCCTGGCACTGTTGGCGGACTCTTTTATGCTCCTTCGCTAACAATCGCAACAGGGGAAACGTTGACGCAACAGGAGATAGCAGAAGCATTATTCACCAGTTGGCTTACCCATTTCAAGGATGTTGGTCAGGAAGACGCACGCTACAAGATAGACGATTATGAGGTTATTCAAGTAACGATTCCCGAAGAGCTACAATCTTGTTCCAACAAGCTAGGGGCGGAGTTCGTTGCAACCGGTATCTTCTCTGTCAAACCAACCGACAAGTTGGCTTCCGGCTGGTTTGCTGGTGGCGGCAATATCAGTGACGATCAATTGTGGATTACCAAAAGCCATGATGTGGCCATATTTTTGGTCAACGGCGTTTACTCGTGGAAACTTCTGGAGGTTCCGCCGTGTTGGTAATGCTTACCCTGACTGGAATCGCAAAACTATGAATAGGGTAATTATTTTCATACTACTTTTATTGATATTTGCATTTATGACAGCCTGCCAACCGAATGTTACAAGTGTTCCAACACCGACTGCAGCCACCCCAACCGCCACAGAAACGCCCACTCCAAGGTGGGTCGAGTACGAGAAAGCATTGGCCGCCTCCGTTCTCGAACCAGAGGATGATGGCCTGTGCGAATGGATCATTCTGGGCCAAAAAGAACTCGAAGTTTACGTTTGGGTAATCTGCGAAACCATTGAATGGGGCGGGCCCGAGAGCGATATCGGCACCGCCGGAAGCACCTCTGCGGTTATCTACTTATCAAGAGGATGGAAAAATAGAAGCTGTTTTTTCCGCATCGGTTCCGGAGGAAGACAAACTATATTTCCCTACCGATATTCAAGACCTGATCCGCAAGCAAGAACAAGATTTTGATTACGTCGAAGCCGCCACAGAGCACATCGCCCTGCGCCGGGAGCACCCGGAAATCCTGCCCATGATCGTCGAGGAGGGAGTGGTTTTACCCTAGCGCAACCCAAACAACCAACCGCCGCCTGAGTGAATCGGGTGGCGATTTGTGTTTTCTGAAATTCCCGCTCCTGGCTACACAAATATCTTCCCGATACGTTTTTCAAGTGTGTCCGAACCGAAAAAACCAGGATTTTTCCCAGTAGCAAGGAGACGCGAAAATGTCTACAATGTGAATGTAAATTTTTCGTGCCAATTCGTGAAATTCGTGGCAGAAAAATAGCGACCACGTTTAAGTGCGGTGATACCAATGCTTGACCAAGCAAAGAATAGGAGATTTTGATGAACACCACGAAATCGCGAATACCATGGAGCATTCTTTTTGTCGTAACGGCGATGGCAATTTTGAGTTTATCAATCACCTTTCCTGTTCAAGCAGCAACCAATTGCCAAGGATTCGCTTATAACTTTACCGGCACAGACCCTATACCAATGACGCACTGGGGAATTAAAGCAGGGATTAATACCAAAGTTCCGGCTCTTTGCGGCGCGAGTTACTCAGATTCGTCAGTATGGGTAATGATGGCCGGGGGAGGTAATTGCGAATATGCTCAATCGGGTTATGGGCGACACCAGGGCCAATCTACGGTTTATTTCTTTGCTCAATACTCAAAGAATTGTAGCACCCCAGTAACCCATAAAGAAACGTCTGTAGCCAGTGGCACGCATACATATAGAGCCGCATATAATTTCAGCACAGGCAAAATCTCTATGTATGTTGATACAACGTTATTATTGACTACTAATTTTGACGCGGGTATAAACTGGACTCCAGGCTGGGTACCGCAATGGGAAGGGGAGACTCACGATCCTGGCGATGATGTTCCCGGAAGTCAGACCAGCCGTGTTTACTTCTCTAATATGAAGATTATTGCCAGCCATGGCGGTCCTTGGGTAACTCCCTCTGGATTAACTGGTAGTTCAACTTCATCCCGATATGGATTTGCGTGGAACTCTCAAGATAGCAAATTTAACATTTGGACAAAGTAAATCTCGCAGATAATCATACGGAGGTTGTTGTCATGACAATTAAAAAGATTTTCATCGTTATCCCTTTCCTAATGCTAGTGTTAACCATTTTTTATGGTTTATTGACGGGTTCTGCCCAAAAAGGTAATCCTCCTACGCCTCTTGCGCCCGATGATGTTAGTTTAGCATCCATCGGGATCAGTTATGAGCAACCTGTCACTCCACCTAGTATTTCTCAGATTGAAGCGATCAAAGTAGCAAAACGCAAATTAGGATATGTTGCAAAACAAGCTGATGAAATTCTAGCCAACTATGTATTGTTCAGTGATGATCAATATTATTCAGAAGATGAAACGGGACAGAAAATCTATAGATTCCAAAACGTGCCTGCGTGGGTGATAACTTTTAGAGGTGTCTCTTATAACATTGCCCGCGGTCGAGGTGGAAACCCAACCAATACAGAAGTCCATGTTGTTATTGATGCCACAACCGGTGAGTATATGGAGCTTTTCACCTATCGATGAAGGAGATTTCTTAATCCCCTACACGTTATTGCTTTTGAGTAGTCGCAGAAAGATCTGCGTGGGGAAAACTGAGATATTAATCGTGGTATATAAAACCACCGCTGGTAAAAACCAAGCGGTGGTTTTATTATCGCTTCTCCATTGAACCTCTCAACTTCTTCTCATTGACAATTTTCCCACCTCCGCTACGACTCAAGGAGTGGCCGAATTCACCCCCTCCCAACTCGACCTTGTCAGTGCTCCGCTGGACGCAAAAATATTCCTTTCCGGCCCGGTGGGTTGCGGCAAGACGACCGCGGCCGTAGAGCGGTTGCGCTGCGCAGAGCTTTCGCCATTTTGCGGGGCAGGATGTCTATAATACCCGCGGCCGAAAATTGCGCTTTCCTGCTCCCCAAAAAGCGCAATTTTCGACCGACCTGGGTATAATATTCATCAATATGGATTTCCGCATCACCATTCCCACCCTGCTCCTGGCATCCGCCGCCGCCACCGTTGCGGCGGTCTCCGGCGTCGCCTGGAAACGCCGCCGATCCCCCTCCTCGAAGGCGCTGTTTTGGATGCTGGCCGCCATCACCGGCTGGACCCTGGCCGCCGGGATGGAAACGTTCGTGACCGACCTCAACGACAAAATCCTGTGGGCGAAGATCGAATACCTCTTCGGCAGTATCTCCATCCCTCTCCTGCTCGTTTTCAGTACCCTCTACACCAACCGCCAGGAATGGCTCTCCAAAAAAGTCCTGTTCCTGATATCTGTCATCCCTGCCACGACCGTCGTCCTGGCCTTTACCAACGAATACCACCACCTGATCTGGACCGGTTACACCCTCATCCCCGGCCCGTACAACCTGTACGCCTACCATCACGGGACGATGTTCTGGGTCTACATCGGCTATATCTACATCAGCCTGAGCGTGGCCCTGGGCATTTTCGCCCGCGACTACACCCAGGCCCACAACCTGTACCGCTGGCAGTTCGGCTACCTCATCCTCGCCCTCCTCTTCCCGTTCGTAGCCGGCATCCTTTACCTGCTCGATCTCAACCCGATCCCCGGCCTGGATCTGGCCCCCCTGTCCTTTGCGTTCACTGCCGTCATTCTGGGGCAGGGGTTCCTCAAAGACAAATTCAGCGGCTTGATCCCGGTGGCGCGCACCACCCTGCTCGAAACCCTCGACGACGGCATCCTGGTGCTGGATTTGCAGGACCGCTTGCTGGATTCGAATCCCGCCGCCACGCGTCTCTTCGGCTGGAGGGAGTTCCCCGCCGGGCAGGAGATTGCAGCGTTACTGGACAAGTGGCCTGATCTCGCTAAATGGATCCACCAGCCCACCGACGGCGCGTTCGAGATCGCCCTGTCCGGGAAACCGCCCCTCTTCGTGGATGTCCGCCAGTCGCCGATCACCAACCGGCTGGGCCGCCTCCTGGGACGGGTCGTCACCGTCCATGACATCACCCAGCGCAAGAAGATCGAAGCCGACCTGCTCGAAAAGTCCAGCGAAATGGAGCGCCTGTCCATCACCGACGAGTTGACCGGCCTGTACAACCGCCGCTACGCCCAGCAAACCATGGAAAAAGAGACCACCGCCTGCTTCGACCACGAAGACCCGCTCACCGTCGCCATGTTCGACCTGGACGATTTCAAGAGCATCAACGACAACTTCGGCCACCACCAGGGCGACCTGGCTTTGCAAAAGGTGGGCGGGCTGCTCTTCGAGAACCTGCGCGAAAGCGACACCGCAGCCCGCATGGGCGGCGACGAGTTCATCATCATCCTGCCCCACACCAACATCGAACAGGCGCATTACATCATGGAACGGCTCAGCCGGAAACTGATGGAAGTCCATCCCACCCCCATCCGCATCAGTGTGGGGATCACCTCGTACACCACCGGTGAACCCGTCGAAAACATGCTCAAGCGCGCCGACAACTCGCTCTACAAGGCTAAGGACTTGGGGAAAAACCGGATCGTCATCTCCGCCGCCGACGGGAACAAGGCGGAGATCCGCTAATTTTCGTTACATCTCGATTTTTTTTCAGGAGCGCGGACTTGGGGCCGATAGAGGCGTCAGCGCCTCACAAATCCATCTGATTATCGCTCGCGCGCTTTGAGCGTGTTCAGCCTCACCGCGTCGTGTATGAGAGCCTTTAGCGCTGTCTCATCCACAGCGTCGCCTTCGTGGAAGTCAATCGCCCGGACCGTTTTGCTGTCCAGGCGCGTGTTGAAGAGTTTCTTCGGGTCCATCATTTGAGCGCCTTTGGGGAATGTCAGCCGCACGGCGTTTTTAAGTATATCTGCTACGCAGATGATTCCATCATGCGACCAAACAGGCACTCCCATTGGATTGGAGGGCTTTTTCCACTTCACTTCTTCGACCACGGCGGGGTCGGCTTCCTTGATCGAAGCGCGCAGCTGTGACAATTTCCTCCCCCGCCAGTCACCGGATGCCTTGATGATGGCATCAATCTGTTGGGTTGGAGACTCCCCTTTCGGGGAAGTCTCCTCTCTTGATTTCATTCTCAGCTCACCGCTTTCTTCACAAGCGCGGCGATCTTTTCCTCGTCGGCGGGGGTCAACGCCTTCAGCGCGAAGGCGACGGGCCACATGGCGCCTTCGTCGAGGTGCGCGTTGTCGTTGAAGCCGAACTGCGCGTACCTGGCTTTGAACTTGTCTGCGCTTTGGAAGAAACAGACGACCTTGCCGTCCGGGTTGGCGTAGGCGGGCATCCCGTACCAGGTTTTTGGCGAAAGGCCCGGCGCGTTGGCTTTGACGATCTCATGGATCCGCTCGGCCATGACGCGATCCGGTTCCGGCATCTCGGCGATCTTCGCAAACACGGCTTTTTCCGCTTCTTCCTTGGACTGGGATGCTTTCCTCTCTTTGAGGGTCTCCTTCATGGCTGCTAATTCTTCAGCCGATAATCCCTTTTGCGTATCTTTCTTGGGGCTCATGGTCAACTCCTTATACGGTAAATGATTGTTCTAGGGGCCTATCTGAAAAAGGAGTGCAAGCTTCAGCTTGCAAGTTCCCAGCGGACTGAAGTCCGCACTCCTGAGTCCGCGCTCCAGGATTTTTCGGACAGGTTCCAGGCTCTTGCGCCTGAGGCGATATTGTTATATAATAAAGATACTCGAAAATCAAGATAATGTCAAGGGTATTTCTATGACGCAATCCACAAAAACAGATTTGAAGAAACGAGCCTTGATGGCGGTGGCGGAATATGGCGTCAATTTGACGCGGTTCCGAAACGCGATGAGTGAACGGATGGGCTTCAACGTAACCGATATGGAATGTCTCAGGCTTCTGTTCCTCAAAGGCATTGCCACACCTTCCGAGCTTGCCAGGCATACGGGTCTCACGTCCGGCGCGACGACCGCCATGCTCGACCGGCTCGAAAAGGCAGGGCTGATCGAGCGACGGCCTAATCCCGATGATCGCCGCGGGACCCTCATCGCTCCCCTGGAATCGGGCGCTGAAAAAATCGCCTCGTGGTTCGAGTCGGCGAGGAAGGCCCAAGACGAGTTGGTTTCAAGTTACTCGGAAGAGGAACTGGAAACCATAGCTGATGCCTTCGAACGGTTTACAAAACTATGGGAACAGGAGCGCGAGAAGGTGCGAGGAAATCCGTAGAGGCGGATCGCGCCTCTACTGCGGCCGTCGCGCGCCTTTTGCGGGCTAAACTTCAAGCAGATCCGTTTTGACCCGCCCCCGCCCGTTGACCGGCGGGTAAGCCTGCATGTAAGCCTCCCGTTCGCCGAAGACGCGTGTCACGAAGCCCATCAGCCCGCGCCGCATCTGGCCGCCGCCCTGCGAGGCGTGGCAGGCGCTGGCTGCGGATTTCGCCTCTGCCACCGGGGTGATGTCTATCCGGGCGTGGGTGGGGAAGCGCACCTCGGCAATGGACTTCAGGTCAATGTCTTTGTTGCGGCCAAACCTGCGTGGGTCCTGGCCGAAGAGCGGCATGAGGCCGACCATGAGGCGCAGGAACCAGCGCGGGAAAATGTGGAAGTACAGACCACGCGGCTTGAACGGTGAACCGGCCTCCGGGTGGAACGCTCCGTCGTCGGCTTTTTCGAAGGCCAGCACCGTCGCCTGCTGGATGTGGATGTGGTCCGGGTGGCGGTATCCGCCGATCGGGTCGAAAGTCAGCACCACGTCCGGTTCCAGGCTGCGGATGTACTGCACGACCTTCCCCGCCACCTCGTCCAGCGGCGCGTTGATCTGGGCGTTGGGATGTTGGTTATCCTCCGAGCCGGGCATCCCTGAATCGCGGTAGCCGAGGAAGAACACGTCTTTCAAACCGAGGTGTTCGGCGGCGCAGCGCAGCTCGGCCTCGCGCATCTCGGCCACCGACGCAAATCCCTTGAGATGCTCGTCGTCAACCGTGCCGGCTTCGCCGCGCGTGGCGCAGACCAGGTAAACCTCGAAGCCTTTGCGGGCGTAGAGGGCCAGCGTGCCGCCCATGCCGAAAGACTCGTCGTCGGGGTGAGCCAGAACGGCCAGGATCGTTTTTGTCATCTGAACTCCAAATTGGATAGGATGGGTCAATTATAATCAGGCAGTCTTAACGCAACATCAGAGAACGTTACCAGGAGACTCCATGAAATTCGAAACCCTCGCCATCCACGCCGGGCAGGAACCGGACCCCACCACCGGGGCGGTCATGCCGCCGATCTACCAGACCTCCACCTACGCTCAAGACCGGGTGGGCAGGCCGCGCCACGGCTACGAGTATTCCCGCTCGCAAAACCCGACCCGCAAAGCCTTGCAGGACAACCTGGCCGCCCTCGAAAGCGGCAGTGACGGGTTCGCGTTCGCCTCCGGCCTAGCGGCCACCAACACCGTGCTGCAACTCCTGAAAAGCGGCGACCACGTGCTGGCCGGGAACGACGTTTACGGCGGGACGTTCCGGCTGTTCGACAAAATCCACACCCGCTTCGGGCTGGCCTTCAGCTACGTGGACACGACCGACCCGGAAAACGTGGCCGAAGCCCTCACCCCCGATACGCGCCTGGTCTGGCTCGAAACGCCGACCAACCCCCTGCTGCGCGTGACCGACATCCGGGCTGTGGCCGGGGCGCTCAAGGCCCACCCCAGCCGCCCGCTGCTGGCAGTGGATAATACCTTCGCCACGCCTTACCTCCAGCGCCCGCTCGAACTGGGCGCGGATATCGTCGTCCACTCGACCACCAAATATCTCGGCGGCCATTCGGATGTGGTCGGCGGCGCGGTGATCGTCCGGGACGCAGACCTGGCCGAAAAGCTGGCTTTCCTGCAAAACGCTTCCGGTGCGGTGCCGGGACCCATGGACTGTTTCCTGGTCCTGAGAGGGATCAAGACCCTGGCCCTGCGCATGGAGCGGCACGCCGAGTCGTCTTTGAGAATTGCCCAATGGCTTGAATCCCACCCCCGGGTCCGGGAGGTGATGTACCCGTTCCTCGAGTCGCATCCGCAGCAGGCGGTCGCCAAATCCCAAATGAGGAACGGCGGCGGGATGATCTCCTTCATCATGGACGATCCTCAGGCTGCCGCGCGCATGGCCGAGCGGACGAAGCTGTTCACCCTGGCCGAATCGCTGGGCGGGGTCGAATCGCTGATCGAAGTCCCGGCCGCGATGACGCATCTCTCCACCCAGGGATCGCAGCTCGAAGTCCCCGGCGGGCTGGTGCGGCTCTCGGTCGGCATCGAGCACGTGGACGATCTGCTGGCGGACCTGGAACGGGTGCTGGGTTAAATCTTCCCGGCCAGGTATTCGAGCACGTCAATTTTGGTCAGGATGCCGACCGGGCTGCCGTTCTCGACCACGATCAGGGCGTAACCGTCGGTCAGCATCGGCATGGCTTCGTCGAGGGACGCCTCCGGCGGGAAGACGGCCCGGGCGTGCTGCACCAGTCCGTCAATCGTTTCGCTTTGCGAGTGTTCATGGCCTTCGAGCAGGTGGTTGAGCAGGTCCACCTCGTCCAGCGTGCCGGCCAGTTTCCCGTCCGGGCCGGTGACGGGCATTTGCGAGATGGCGTGCTCGCGCATGGCCGCCATCACCTCCCGCATCGGTTCGCCCAGGTTGGCCGTATAGAGCGCCTTGACCGGCTTGGCTGCCAGCAGGTCCGCCAGGGTCACTTCGCCGAATTCGAGCGCCAGGAAGCCGTTCTCCCGCATCCATTTGTTGTCGTAGAATTTCGAGAGGTAGCGCGACCCCGAATCCGGGAAGAGCGTGACGACGAAGCGGTCGGCGGGCAGGCGGCGGGCGTATTTCAACGTCCCGGCCAGGGCCGCCCCGGACGAGCCTCCGGCGAAGATGCCCTCCGTCCGCACCAGTTGGCGGGCCGCCAGGAATCCTTCTTTATCGTCCACCCGCACGATATCGTCCACCACCGACAGGTCGGTCGTGGAGGGCAGGAAGTCCTCGCCGATGCCCTCCAGCTTGTAGGTGGTGGCTTCCACGCCGGGCGGGACTTTGCCGCCGTTCTCCCAAATCTCCTTCAAGATCGAGCCTTCGATGTCCACGCCCACAATGCGGATTTGCGGATTCCGGGCCTTGAGATAGCGCCCGACCCCGCTGATGGTCCCGCCCGTGCCCATGCCGATCACCACGTCCGTCACCCGACCCTGGGTCTGTTCCCAGATCTCAGGCCCGGTCGTCAGCTCGTGGGTTTTGGGGTTGTCCGGGTTGTGGTACTGGTTGGCCAAAATGGCGTTGGGCGTCTCACGCGCAAAACGTTTGGCGACTTCGTAATACGAGCGCGGGTCTTCCGGCGTGACCGCCGTGGGGGTGATGACCACCTTTGCCCCGTAAGCCCGCAGCAGTTTGATCTTTTCTTCGCTCATCTTGTCCGGCATGACGAAGATGGTCTTGTAGCCTTTGAGGGCCGCGGCAATCGCCAGCCCCACCCCGGTATTGCCGCTGGTCGCCTCGACGATGGTCCCGCCGGGGCTGAGTTCCCCGCGCCGTTCGGCCTGCTCGATGATGTACAGCCCCACCCGGTCCTTGACCGAGCCGCCAGGGTTCAGGTATTCCAGCTTGGCGTAGACCGGCGCAGCGATCTCGCGGGCTACACGTCCCAGCCGCACCAGCGGGGTCCAGCCGATAGCGCCGAGGATGCTGTCATGGACATTCCTGGCTTCCGAAACGGATAAATACGACATTTTCGCTCCTTTTTAGCACGGGTATTTTACCGTAAACGGGCCTCGATCACGAAGGTTGCCCGCAAACGGTAGTGCTATAATTTTGTCGGCGTATTTTGGATTACCAGGGGATTCGAGTTTGGCGACAGGTCAAAGATAGGACGGCTTTGCCGGAACGACCTGAGACCCGTGGAGGATGCTTCGATGGCTCGAAAAACCGAACGAGTTGTAGTGACGGGGATGGGAGTTGTCAGCCCGCTGGGGTGCAGCGTGGCCGAATTTTGGGACGGATTGCTGGCGGGGCGATCCGGGGTGAGGTCGTTGGATGGGAGCCTGTTTGCCGGGATGCAAACCCGCATCGGGGCCGCAGCCTGGGATTTCGACGAGAGCAAGCATTTCGATAAAAAAGAAGCCCGCCGCATGAGCCGCTCGTCGAAACTCGGGCTGGTCGCGGCCTCCCAGTCGATTGCGCAGGCCCGCCTGGACGACGGTCAGGTGGACCGCCAGGGAGTGGGGGTGCTGGTCGGCAGTTCCATCGGCGGTTTCAGCGCCTCCGACCCGTTTTACAGGGATTTCTATACCTCCCAAAACCGCTCCAGCCCGTTCACCATCCCCATCTCGATGAACAGCGGACCCGCCTCCAACGTTTCGATCAAGTACGGGTTCCAGGGGCCGCTCATGAGCGTGGACGCTGCCTGCGCCACGGCCGCCCACTCCATCGGCTACGCCTTCAACCTGATCCGCAGCGGGATTTTGCAGGTGGCTGTGACCGGGGCGGCCGACAGTCCCTTTTCCTTGGGCGTGGTGGCGGCCTGGGCCGCCCTGCGCGCCATCTCGAGCCGGGAAGATTCCCCCGCCGATGCCTGCCGCCCGTTCAGCGCCGACCGGGACGGCATGGTGTTGGGCGAGGGGGCGGGGATTTTGGTCCTGGAATCGGAGAGCCACGCCCTCGGCCGCGGCATCCCCATCCTGGCCGAGATCAGCGGCTACGGCGCGTCTGCCGACAGCAACCACCTGACCCAGCCCACCAAGGAAGGGCCGGCGATGGCTATGCAGCGCGCCCTGGCTGACGCCGGCCTGACCCCGGAGGACATTGACTACATCAACGCCCACGCCACCGGCACGGAATGGAACGACGGGAACGAAACCCTGGCGATCAAGGATGTGTTTGGGGAGCGCGCCTATCGGATCCCGGTGGTGGGCAATAAAGCCGCCCTCGGCCATTCGATTGCCGGCAGCGGCGCGCTGGAACTGATCGGCTGCGTCCTTTCGCTCCGCGACCAGGTGGTGCCGCCGACGATCAACTACAAAGTGCCCGACCCGCGCTGCGACCTGGATTACGTCACCGAAGGCCGCCGGAGTCTGGCGTTGCGCCACGTGATGAGCAATTCCTTTGCTTTTGGGGGCAGCAACGCCGCCCTGATCGTGAGCGAATACCGATAAATCAGCGTCTGCGCCCGCCAGGTCGGTGTGTTTTCCTTCACAAAGCCTGAAGTGCTTGACTAGACAAGCTCACGGAAGTAAAATCGGCCAGTATTCCCCGTCAAGGATGAACCATGCCGATCTTCCGTTTCGTAGTCCAGTTCAGGCAAGCCGACCCGCGCTCTGGCGGCTACCTTAAGGACGCGCTCGCGCTGGGGTTCAACGACCTCCGGCGCATCCAATGCCAGGATTTGTACTTCATCGAGGGCCAATTGTCTCAGGATGACTTGCAGCAGTTGGCCCTCGAACTTTTAACCGACCCGGTGACCCAGACCGCCGCCTGGGACGAACTCCCCGCTTCTCCCCTGGAACCTGGGCCTGCCACCGTTATGGTCGAAGTGACCCTGCGCCCCGGCGTCACCGACCCGGTGGCCCACGAGATCGTCCGCGCCGCCCGCGAACTCGGCTTCGACGGCCTTCACCGCGCCGCCACCGGCCTCCGTTTCCTGCTCGAATTCGACCCATCCGTTTCCAATATCCGCTTATCCGCTGCCCAATCCGCTCCCGACATCCGCTTATCCGCTGCCGTTTTGGCGGAAAAACTTGCCAGGCAACTGCTGGCCAACCATGTGATCCAACATTGGACGCTCGGCGAGATCACCCCCTCCTTCCCTGAAGAAGCCGAATCGAGCGGATCAGTAGAAATTCTTCCGATTCGCCAACTTACCAATCCCCAATTACTCGCCCTTTCAACGGACCGCCGCGCCGCCCTCGACCTGGCCGAGATGCAGGCCATCCAGTCATATTTCCGCTCCGAAGGCCGCGACCCAACCGACGTGGAGTTCGAGACCCTCGCCCAAACGTGGTCGGAGCATTGTGTTCATAAAACGTTTAAATCGAGATTAGAGATCAATAATTACCACTCCCTAATTACCAATTACCCGCCCGAAGTCAACTCCATCATCAAAACCTATCTCAAATCTGCCACCGACGCCATCGCCGCGCCCTGGGTGCGTTCCGCCTTCGTGGACAACGCCGGGATCATCGAATTCGACGATGAGTTCGAGGTTTCCTTCAAGGTTGAGACCCACAACCATCCTTCCGCCATCGAGCCGTTCGGCGGGGCCAACACCGGCGTCGGCGGCGTGATCCGGGATGTGCTGGGGGTCAGTGCCAAACCCATCGCCGCCACGGACGTGCTCTGCTTCGGCCCGCAAGACCTGGACCCGGATTCGCTGCCCGAAGGCGTGCTCCACCCGCGCCGCATCCAATCCGGGGTGGTGGCAGGGGTGCAGGATTACGGCAACAAGATCGGCATCCCGACCGTCAACGGGGCGATCCTGTACGACGAGGGTTACACCGCCAATCCGCTGGTCTTCTGCGGCTGCGTCGGCATTGCCCCCAAAGGCAGGCATCGCAAAAATCCCCAGCCCGGCGACAGCGTCATCATCCTCGGCGGCCGCACCGGACGCGACGGCCTGCGCGGCGCGACTTTCTCCTCCATGACAATGGACGCCCAGACCGGCGAAGTCTCCGGCGCATCCGTGCAAATCGGCGACCCGATCACCGAGAAGGGCCTGATTGACGTCATCACCCGCGCCCGTGACCTGGGCCTGTACACCGACATCACCGACTGCGGCGCGGGCGGGCTGTCCTCCGCTGTCGGGGAGATGGCCTCCAAAATCGGCGCGCAAGTCGAACTCCAGCGCGTCCGGCTGAAATATCCCGGCCTGGCCCCCTGGGAGATCTGGCTCTCCGAGGCCCAGGAGCGGATGGCGCTGGCCGTCCCGCCCGGAAACGTCCCCGCCTTGCAGGAATTGTGCGACACCTTCGACACCGAATTGACCGACATCGGCGAATTCACCGGCTCCGGACGGCTGGTCGTGCGTTACGGAGGCAAGCTGGTGCTCGATCTCGATAACGGATTCCTGCACGAGGGGATTCCGCAGCGAAAACTTAATGCTGTAATTGGTAATTTGGTAATTGGTAATTCGGCTTCTCAATTGTCAATTACCAATTACCAACCACGAGACAGGCTTCTAAATCTCCTTTCCTCTCCCAATATTGCCAGCAAGTCATCAACCGTCCGCCTCTACGACCACGAAGTCCAGGGCGGGACGGTGGTCAAGCCGCTGGCGGGGGTCGCCGCGGATGCGCCGTCGGATGCGGCGGTGCTCAAGCCGGCCGGCACACGTGGACTCAGGGGCATCGTGCTCTCGAACGGGATCAATCCCGAATACGGCAAGCGCGACGCATACAAGATGGCCTGGGCGGTCGTGGACGAGGCCATCCGCAACGCCGTGGCGGTCGGCGCGGACCCGGAGCGGATCGCCCTCCTCGACAATTTCTGTTGGGGCGATCCGAAACGTCCCGAAACGATGGGCACTCTGGTCGAGGCGGCTCGCGGCTGCCATGACGCGGCTATGCTGTTCCGTGTTCCGTTTATTTCGGGTAAGGACTCGCTCAACAACGAATACCTCGGCCCCGACGGCCAGCGCCACGCCATCCCGCCTACCCTGCTGATCTCGGCCATCGGCATCATCGAAGATGTCAACAAAGCGGTCACGATGGATTTGAAGCAAGCCGGGAATTTCGTTTATCTCGTGGGCAATTACCACTTACCAATTACTCATTACCACTCTGTCCCGGATGTTCCGCAGGATGCGCCGAAAACCTATCGTGCTTTGCATCAAGCCATCCAAAACGGATTGGTCAAATCCTGCCATGACTTGAGCGAAGGTGGACTGGCGGTCGCCGCGGCGGAAATGTGCATCGGCGGGCGGCTGGGGATGGAAATCAGCGCGGCGTTCAACCCGTCGGCCTGTTTCGCCGAGACGAATGGCTGTCTCCTGGCTGAAATCACCCCGGACGCCGCAGCGGATTTCGAAAGCCAATTTGCCGCTCTCCCGCTGACAAAAATCGGCCTTGTCACCGCCGAACCTGTGCTAAAAATCACTGGCGCCCAAATCCCCGTCGCCGACCTCGTCAAAGCCTTCACTCATCCTCACTAATCTCCATTCTCTAATCTCTACTCTCTTCCCCATGAAACCCACCGCCCTCATCCTCCAGGCCCGCGGCACCAACCGTGACCTCGACGTGGCCGAAGCCCTGACCCTGGCCGGCGCCGATCCGATCTTCGTCCCGCTCAACGAGCTGCGCGCCGCTCGCAAGCGTTTCCCGGACTTCCAGATGCTCATCGTCCCCGGCGGCTTCTCCTACGCCGACGCGCTCGGGGCCGGGAAACTGCTGGCCCTCGACCTGAAATCCTATTTTGCGGACGAAATCGCCGCCTTCGTTGACTACGGCAAGCCGGTCATCGGCATCTGCAACGGCTTCCAGGCGTTGGTCAAGGCGGGGATTTTGCCGGGAGGTGGTTGGGAATTGGTAAATGGTAATTCCCCGGCGACGCTGACATTCAATCAGCAGGGCCACTTTGAATGTCGTTGGGTTCACCTTGAGCCGATTTCGCAGACTTGCATCTGGACAAAAGGCTTGAGTGAAACCATCACCTGCCCAATTGCCCACGGCGAAGGCAATTTCCAGGCCAATCACCAATTACTACTTGCCAATCTCGTCTCAAATGACCAAATCGCCCTGGCCTACGCCCACCCGGACGGCTCGCCTGCCAACGGAGACTATCCCGCCAACCCGAACGGCTCGCTGCTCGACATCGCCGGGATCTGCAACCCGGCGGGCAACGTGCTGGGGCTGATGCCGCACCCGGAAAACCACATCCATCCCTGGCAGCACCCGCTCCACACGCGCGGGGAAGGCGGCGGGAGCGGGCTGGCGCTGTTCGAGAATGGAGTGAAATATGTCAAGCAAACTTGAGTTCCGAAAGACGTCACCAAAGAAATTCTGGGTAAAACTTTGCCCTTCGTGCTGGCATCTGGTTCGGTATAACTTCTACAGTGGGATGGCTGATAGAGTACCGCATTTCTATTGCGATACCTGCTCAAATGTGTTCTATAGCGAGAAATTCAAGAAAATCATGTACGAATTTGGACCCACAGAGAGAGCATTATTGCAAATCGAAAAAGAATTACCAAATTGCATTTGTGGTGGGCAATTTAGAGTTGAAGCGAACCCCAAATGCCCCCATTGCAAAAAAGATCTACCTATGCCAAAAAATAGATTGGAGAAATTTATCTACCCATATGTAGTTATTGTGAAGGGTTCTTATTTTCTGCAACCAGCAGATGAAGAAGGAAAATTGTAATGATCCCCCGCGACAAAATCCTGAAAATTCTTCCCGCCGCTTTCGGCGAAACCGGCCTGCCCTTGCCCGGCAAGCAGACCGGCAAGGTGCGCGACTGGTATCCGCTGTCGGATGGGAAAAGGCTGATCATAACGACGGACAGGCTGTCGGCGTTCGACCGCATCCTGGCCCGGGTGCCGTACAAAGGCCAGGTGCTGAACCAGCTGTCAGCCTGGTGGTTCGACCAGACGAATGATCTGATCTCCAATCATCTACTCTCTCTGCCAGACCCCAACGCGGCGGTCGTGACCGAGGCAGAGCCGTTCCCGGTGGAGGTGATCGTGCGCGGCTACATCACCGGCGTGACGACGACCGCCTTGTGGTATCGCTATGCGCTCGGTGAGCGCGAGATTTACGGCTACACTTTCCCGGATGGCTTGCAGAAGAACGCCGCCCTGCCCGAACCGATCATCACCCCGACGACGAAGGGCGGCGCGACCGGTCACGACGAGCGCCTGACCTGCGCCGAAGTGGTGGAGAAGGGCTATCTCGACGCGGCGACCTGGGAGCAGGTGCAGGCCGCGGCGCTGGCGGTCTTCAAGCGCGGGCAGCGGATCGCGCAACGGGCCGGGTTGATCCTGGTGGACACGAAGTACGAGTTTGGCCGCGCCCCGGACGGGCGGGTGATGCTGATTGACGAGGTCCACACCCCGGATTCGTCCCGCTTCTGGAAGGCGGATACCTATGAGAGTCGCTTCGCGGCCGGGCAGGAGCCGGAGAACTTCGACAAGGAGTTCATCCGCCTGGCGTATGCCGAGGGTAGGGGCGACCCGGCGGGTCGCCCCTACCGCGGCGACGGCGAACCGCCCAAAATGCCGGAGACGCTATGGGCGGCGGCCAGCGAACGCTACATCACCATCTACGAGATGCTGACCGGGGAGGCGTTCGCGCCGGGGGCGTATCCGGTGGAGCCGCGGTTGGTGGAGAATTTGCGGAAGGCAGGGATAGGGAACACGTAGGCAGGTAGACACGGAAACGGGTAAACAAGGTGTGTGCTTGTCTACGTGTTTACCTGTTTCCATCAACCAAAGGAAAAGTTATGATCCAAAAACCTCTTGTCATCATCCTCATGGGTTCCAAAGCCGACCTGGAACACTGCAACAAGATCGCCGAAGCCTGCAAATCGTTTGGGCTGGAGACCGTGCTGCGGGTCGGATCGGCGCACAAGACCGCCGCGCATGTGCTGGAGATTTTGCGCCAGTACGAGGCCGACCCGCGCCCGAAAGTCTACATCACCGTGGCGGGGCGCAGCAATGCCCTGAGCGGATTCACCGACGGAGCGATCAGCGCGCCGGTGATCGCCTGCCCGCCGCCGTCGGAGGCGTTCGGCGGGGCGGATGTCTACTCGTCGCTGCGGATGCCGTCGGGGGTGGCCCCGGCCCTGGTGCTGGAACCGTCGAATGCGGCGCTGTTGGCCGCGAAAATCCTGGGGTTGGTGGATGCCGGGGTACGCGCGGCCGTTACCGGGTCCCAGGAACGGGCGGCGGAAAAAATCGTCGCCGATGACCAATCCATCCAATCCGCCCAATGAGCATCCTTTTTGACGACCATCCCCACGAAGAATGCGGCATCATCGGCGTGTTTGCCCCGCGTGAAGACGTGGCCCGCATGGCCTTCTTCGGCCTGTTCGCCTTGCAGCACCGCGGCCAGGAGGCGGCGGGCATCGCCGTGGCCGACGGGCAGACGATGTCGCTCTATAAAAACACGGGGCTGGTGACGCAGGTCTTCCGCCCGCACACGCTCGACGAACTCAAGGGCCATTATGCCATCGGTCACACCCGCTACTCGACCACCGGCTCGCCGGCCATCCGCAACGCCCAGCCGTTCATGATCGAGACGATGAACGGGCCGCTGGCGCTGGCGCACAACGGCAACCTGGTCAACTCGGCAGAACTGCGCCAGCGGCTGCTGACGGAGGGAGTGGGGCTGTCGTCGTCGTCGGATACCGAGGTGATGACGATGATGCTGGCCCGCTCGCCCGGCAGGGACTGGAACGAGCGCATCCGGGCCTGCATGAAGGACTGGCGCGGGGCGTATTCGCTGGTGATCATGACGAGAGATTGCGTGTATGCAGTGAGGGACCCATGGGGATTCCGGCCCCTAAGCGTGGGACTGCTCCTGAACGGAGGCTACGCGGCTGCGTCCGAAACCGGGGCGCTGCGGACTTTGGGCTGCGAGGCGGTCCGGGACGTGAATCCCGGCGAGATCGTGGTCCTGTCGGAGCACGCCCTGGTGGTGAACCAGGCCGTCAAGCCGGTAAAGCCGGGAGCCAAGTGCGTGTTCGAATTCGTCTATTTTGCCCGGCCGGATCACGTCTGGGATGGGTTGCCGGTGCATCAGGTGCGGCAGCGGATGGGGGAGGAGTTGGCGCGGGAAAGCGGATTTGGCAGCGGATATGGCAACGGATTGGGAAGCGGAGAAGCGGAGATGGCAACGGATTGGGAAGCGGAGAAGCGGAGATGGCAACGGATTGGGAAGCGGAGAAACGGAGTTGGCAACGGATCGAAACGGA
Organism: Chloroflexota bacterium; assembly: GCA_049324115.1. GTDB lineage: Bacteria > Chloroflexota > Anaerolineae > Anaerolineales > Villigracilaceae > UBA5796. The sequence continues at coordinate 54,113 of JBMOMN010000016.1, read as the reverse complement.
TGGAAGCGGACGTGGTGATCCCGGTGCCGGATTCGTCGGTCCCGGCGGCGATCGGGTTTGCGCGGGTGAGCGGCATCCCGTACAACGACGGCTTCGTCAAGAACCGCTACGTCGGGCGGACGTTCATCGAGCCGACCGATTCGCTGCGCAAGCGGGGCGTGGCGCTCAAGTTCAATGTGATCAACGAAAACGTGCTCAATAAGCGGGTGGTGATGATTGATGACAGTATCGTGCGCGGCAATACGATCGGGCCGATGATCCGCTTGCTGCGCAATGCCGGGGCGCGTGAGGTCCATGTGGCGATCACCTGTCCGCCGATCGAGCATCCGTGTTTTATGGGGGTGGATATGGGGACGTATAATGATCTCATCGCCCACAAGCGCAGCGTGGACGAAATCCGGGCGCACATTGGGGCCGATTCGCTCACCTTCCTGTCACTCGAGGGGATGATGCGGGCAGTCGGGCGGCCGGATGGCTATTGCCAGGCGTGTTTTACCGGGAATTACCCGATTGACGTGGATGTGCTGTCGGCGAAAACCGGCTTCGAGCAGAACACGAAATAACGAGGGAGCAAACATGAACTTACTCATCATCGGTTCCGGCGGGCGGGAACATGCGATTGCCTGGAAAGTGGCGCAATCGCCCAAAACGGATAAACTGTATGCCCTGCCGGGGAATCCGGGCATCGGGCAGGTGGCGGAAAACGTCGGCGGGATTTCGGTTGAGGATCACGAGTCCGTGATCCGTTTTTGCCGGGAGAAGCAGATCGGGCTGGCCATCGTCGGGCCGGAGATACCGCTGGCAGGCGGGATAGCGGACGCGCTATCCGTTGCCGGCATCCGCTGTTTTGGGCCGAGTCAGGCCGCAGCCCGGATCGAGTCGTCGAAGGCGTTCGCCAAAGATTTCATGGCGCGGCACGGCATCCCGACCGCAAAATACGCCGCATTTAGTCAATTATCTGCGGCCTTGGACTATCTTGACACAGTGGATCATCCGATCGTCATCAAAGCCTCCGGGCTGGCGGCGGGCAAAGGCGTGGTCCTGCCCGAAACGCTGGAAGAAGCCCAATCCGCTTTGACAGAGATCATGCAAAGCCGGGTTTTTGGCGAGGCCGGGAGCGAAGTGGTCATCGAGGAGCGGATCAGCGGCCCGGAAATTTCGCTGATGGCGTTCACGGACGGCACGACGGTGGTCCCGATGGTATCCGCTCAAGACCACAAGCGCCTGCTGGACGGAGACAACGGTCCCAACACCGGCGGGATGGGCGCGTATGCTCCCGCCCCAATCTTCACCGCGGAATTACTCGACGAAGCGCTGCAATCCGTTTTGGTCCCGGCGGTGGACGGGCTGCGGGCCGAAGGCTATCCGTTTGTCGGAGTACTGTACGCCGGGTTGATGCTCACAACGGAGGGCATCCGGGTGCTGGAGTTCAACTGCCGCTTCGGCGACCCGGAGACCCAGGCCGTGCTCCCGCTGCTCGAAACGGATTTGGTCGAGATTGCCGAAGCCTGCGTGGATGGATACCTGTCCGATCTGGATATCCGCTGGAAGGACGGCGCGTCCGTTTGCGTGGTGCTGGCGAGCGAAGGCTACCCGGATAGCCCGGAAATGGGCAGGCGGATTTCGATTGGCGCGCTGCCCGAAAACATGGTCTGCTTCCACGCCGGGACGAAAGCGGCTGGCGACGGGATTGTCACCTCCGGCGGGCGGGTGCTGGGGCTGACGGCTTGGGCGGAAAGCATCGGAAGCGCATTTTGGCGAGTTTACGAAAACATCGGTCAAATCAACTTCGACGGGATGCACTTCCGAAACGATATTGCGCTCAAGGCATTGAAAGCGGACAGCGGAGCGGGCGCGGCAGCGGATATGGCAACGGATACGGCAATGGATGTTGGAACGGAGAAACGGATAGCGGAACCTGTTGCCGAATATCGGACCACAAAACTTATCACTTTGCCTACCGACAAGTTGACCTACCAGATCATTGGCCTGGCGATCCAAACCCATAACGAACTCGGCCCCGGTCATGCTGAAAAGTTTTACCAGCGGCGGCTGGGCGAACTCTGCCTGGCAGCTGGCTTGCCGGTCGAAATGGAAAAACGCGTCGAAGTGATCATTTCCGGGAAAATGGTTGGATATCTTAAAATTGACCTGTGGATCAATGAACAGTTGGTCATCGAATGCAAATCCACCACGCACTCGATCGGGAACGACGAGATTGGTCAGGTGTTGACTTATCTCACCGCTACCGCCAGCCCGGTGGGGTTGGCCTTCAACTTTGGTCGGTTCAAGCTGGATTTCAAGCGTATCCTGCCGCCTCGCGAGGTCACCGACTGGCAAAAACACCTGTATCGCTTGATCCACAAGAGTCCGGGAATGACCCTGCCGCCTTTGGGCGGGAAATCCTCGGTCCCCCCCATCCGTTTCAATGTGATCAGCCTGGAGACCAAAGCTGTTGAAGTCCCCTCGCCCACCGGCGCAGTCATCCGTTACTCCGCTTCGAAATCCGCTGCCGCATCCGTTGCTCCATCCGTTGCCCCATCCGCTTACGAAAGCTCCGGCGTCTCCATAGATGCCGGCAACCGCGCCGTCGAGCTGATGAGGGACGCCGTCAAAGCGACCTACGGCCCATCCGTTTTGGCCGGGATCGGATCATTTGGCGGACTTTTCGACGCATCTGACCTGAAACGGATGACGAGTCCCGTGCTGGTGGCCTCCACCGACGGCGTCGGGACGAAGGTCAAGCTGGCCGCCGTTACCGGGCGTTTCCGCGGCATCGGGCATGACATCGTTAACCACTGCATCAATGACATTCTCGTCCAGGGGGCGCGTCCGCTCTTTTTCATGGACTACTTCGCCGCCTCGAAACTCGATCCCGAACAGACCGCCGAAGTCGTGACGGGCATCGCCGAGGCCTGCCGCGAGGCCGGGATGGCCCTGCTCGGCGGCGAGACGGCTGAAATGCCGGGCGTCTATGCTCCCGGCGAATTCGACGTAGCCGGGACGATCGTCGGCCTGCTCGAACGGGACCAAATCCTGCCGCGGGCATCCGCCCTCAAAGCCGGGGACGTGCTGATCGGCCTGCGCTCCTCCGGCCCGCACACGAACGGCTACTCGCTCATCCGCAAGGTTTTTGCCGGTACCCCGCTCGACACGGTTTTCCCCGAACTCGGCATCCCGCTATCCGATGCCCTGCTCGCCCCACACCGCTCCTATTTTCCTGTTCTCTATCCTCTGCTCTATAACATCAAAGCCCTCGCCCACCTCACCGGCGGCGGATTCATCGAGAACATCCCGCGCATCCTGCCCGACCACCTGGATGCCGTCATCCACCTCGGCTCATGGCCCGTGCCGCCGCTCTGGGATTTGATCCAGCAAAAAGGGAACATCGCCACCGAAGAGATGTACCGCGTCTTCAACATGGGCATCGGCATGATAGCCATCGTGGACCGATCTCTTGCTGTTGAAATCCGGCAGCAAATCCCCGAAGCAACTTTCATCATTGGCGAACTCGCCTCCGGCAGTCAAAAAACCATCCTGGCATAGCCAATCATCAATCCAAAATCGTAAATCTGAAATCTGAAATCGGAAATCGTAAATCCAAAGTCGGAAATCCAAAATGAACTCTCTCCCTCTCCGCTACGGCACCAACCCCCAGCAATCTCCAGCCCGCGTCTTTATGAAATCCGGCGCGGACCTGCCCATCAGCGTCCTCGGCGGGTCGCCCGGCTACATCAACCTGCTCGACGCGCTCAACGCCTGGCAGCTCGTCCGGGAGCTGAAACAGGCCACGGGTCAGCCCGCGGCGGCCTCGTTCAAGCACGTTAGCCCGTCGGGCGCGGCCGTCGCCGTCCCGTTGACCGAGGTTCTGCGCCAAATCTATTTCGTGGACGACCTCGAACTCTCCCCGCTGGCCGAAGCCTATGCCCGCGCCCGCGGCGTGGATCGGATGTCCTCCTTCGGCGACTTCATCGCCCTGTCCGACACGGTTGACGAATCCGTTGCCCGCCTGATCGCCCGCGAAGTCTCCGATGGCGTGATCGCCCCGGATTACGATCCTGCCGCGCTCGACATCCTGAAGGCCAAAAAAGGCGGCAAATACGCCGTCGTCCAGATCGAACCGGCTTACGAACCCGCCCTGGCCGAGACCCGCGATGTGTTCGGCGTCACTTTCGAGCAGCGCCGCCACGACCGCTCGGTATCCGTGGACGATTTCGCCAATATCGTCACGGTGAATAAAGACCTTCCAGTCGAAGCCCTCCGCGACTTGGCCGTCGCCTGGATCACACTCAAGTACACCCAGTCGAATTCCGTTTGCTTCGTCAAGGACGGCCAGACGATCGGCGTCGGCGCGGGACAACAATCCCGGGTCCATTGCACCCGCCTGGCCGGGGACAAAGCCGACCTGTGGTACCTGCGCCAGCACCCGGCGGTGCTCGGCCTGCCCTTCGCGCCCGGCATCAAGCGCCCCGACCGCGACAACGCCATTGACCAGTTCCTCCAGCCCGGCGTGACCGAGGCCGAAAAAGCCAACTGGCGGGACGTCTTCACCGAAATCCCCGCCCAACTGACCGCTGCCGAGCGCCGCGCCTGGCTCGAGGCCCTCAGCGGCGTCAGCCTCGGCTCGGACGCCTTCTTCCCCTTCCGCGACAGCATTGACCGGGCCGCCCGGAGCGGCGTCCGTTACGTGCTCCAGCCCGGCGGCTCCAACCGGGACGCGGACGCCATCGCCGCCTGCAACGAATACGGCATGACGATGGTCTTCAGCGGCGTGCGATTATTTCAACATTAGCCCAACGGAACACGCAGCACATTGATGTAGCGTGGAGCGTATTCCGTTCGCACAAGAAGGATGCAGATGTCCGCTCGATTGGTCGTCCTCATCTCCGGTAACGGATCCAACCTCCAGGCCATCCTCGACGCCTGCGCGGCAGGCGGACTCCCCGCCAGCGTGGTCGCCGTTATCTCGAACAAATCCGGCGCCTATGGCCTGGTCCGCGCCCAAAGCGCGGGCGTGCTCGCCATCCACTTTCCCAAACATCCCAATGAATCCCGCCAGGATTATGACCAGAGACTCGCTGAACTCGTTGATTCGCTGAATCCCGACTACATTATCCTTGCCGGCTGGATGCGCCTGCTCTCCAACAACTTCTTATCAAATTTCCCCAATCGCGTCATCAACCTCCACCCCGCCCTGCCTGGGACCTTCCCCAGCACCCATGCCATCCAGCGCGCTTACGAGGCCTGGCAGCGCGGCGAAATAGACCGCACCGGCGTCATGGTCCACCTCGTCCCCGACGAAGGTGTGGATGACGGCCCCGTCCTCGCCACGCAGGAAATCTGTTTCGAGCCGGGCGAGTCGCTGGAAGATTTCGAGGCGCGGATGCATGAAGTGGAACACAGCTTGCTGGTCACCACCCTCAAATCCCAAATCGTCAATCGCAAATCGTAAATCGTAGGAGCTTTTATGCCCAAAGCCATTCTCTCTGTCCACGACAAAACCGGCCTGGTGGATTTCGCCCGGGGCCTGGCCGACCTGGGCTGGACCCTGCTCGCCTCCGGCGGCACGGCCAAACTGTTACGCGATAACGGGTTATCCGTTATCGAAGTGGCCGATTACACCCATTCGCCCGAGATCCTCAGCGGACGGGTCAAGACCCTGCACCCGGCCATCCATGGCGGACTGCTCGCCCGGGCAACGGATGAAGATCGCCAGCAATTGCTCGGCCTCGGCTGGGATTACATTGACATGGTGGCCGTCAATCTCTACCCGTTCGAGGCCACCATCGCCAAACCGGACGTGACCTATGCCGAGGCCATCGAAAACATAGACATCGGTGGCGTGACCCTGATCCGGGCTGCGGCCAAGAATCACGAGCGGGTGACGCTGATCTGCGACCCGGCCGATTATGCATCCGTTTTGGCGGAACTCCGTTCCGGCGGCGTATCCGCTGGAACGCGCAAGCGATTGGCCGTCAAGGGCTTCGCCTCCACCGCTCACTACGACGCCGCCATCCACGCGTATTTGAATCGGTAAGGCGAGATTTGTCTTGCCACCCAAGAGCGACATGAATGTCGCGCTACCGCACTCAAAACCACCCGCGAGTGCGTCGCACCTGCCTGAACGGGATTGTTCCCAACAAAGGCGCAACCCGTTAACGGAATTTTCCCCACGGGTTTGGTGCGACGCACCCTCACAAAGGAGAAAAATGAACGAAGAATTATTCCAGGCATTCGAATCCCTGACCTTCGACGATGTGCTCATCGTCCCCGGTTACACCGAAGTGCTGCCCAATGAAACGGACGTGCGCGTCCAACTCACGCCGCAAATCCGGCTCAACGTCCCGGTACTGTCGGCCGCGATGGACACCGTCACCGAGGCGCGGCTGGCGATTGCGCTGGCGCGTGAGGGCGGGCTGGGCATCATCCACCGCAACCTGGCCCCCGAGCAGCAGGCCGCCGAAGTGGAAAAGGTCAAACGCTCACAGTCCGGGATGATCGTCGAACCGGTCAGCCTGCCGCCGGACGCCCCGCTCGGGCGCGCCGAGGAGATCATGTCCACCTACCACATCAGCGGCGTGCCGATCACCGGCCCGGACGGCAAACTGGTCGGCATCCTGACCAACCGCGACATCCGATTCGTCGAGACCAGCGATTACGCCCGCCCGGTCAGCGACTTTATGACCACCGAGCCGCTCATCACCGCCCGGGTGGGCATCTCGACCGAGGAAGCCAAAAACATCCTGCAAAAGCACCGCATCGAAAAACTGCCCCTGGTGGACGAAAACGGGATTCTCAAGGGTCTCATCACGGTCAAGGACATCCAGAAGGCCCGCGACTATCCCAACGCCGCCACTGATCCGCAGGGACGCCTGCTGGCCGGCGCGGCCGTCGGCGTGGGGGCGGACCTCGAAACCCGGGTCGAGCTGATGGTAAAGGCCGGGGTGGACGTGGTCGCGATTGACACCGCCCACGGCCACTCGAAGGGCGTGATCGAAGCCATCCGGCGGATCAAGACCGCCTGGCCGGATTTGCCGGTCATGGCCGGGAACGTGGTCACGGCCGAGGGAACGGAAGCCCTCATCCGGTCCGGGGCGGATGCGGTGAAGGTCGGCGTGGGGGCGGGGTCCATCTGCACCACCCGGATCATCTCCGGGGCGGGAATGCCCCAGGTCACGGCCATCCACGACTGCGCCAGCGCCGCCCGCAAACACGGCATCCCGCTCATCGCCGACGGCGGGATCAAGTTCAGCGGCGACATCGTCAAGGCCATCGCCGCCGGGGCGGACGCGGTGATGCTCGGCAGCCTGCTGGCCGGGCTGGAAGAGTCGCCGGGCGAGGTGGTGCTTTACGAGGGCCGCCACTTCAAGGAATATCGCGGCATGGGCAGCCTGGGGGCGATGAAGGGCTACGGCAAGGACCGTTACGGCAGCGGCCAGGGCGGGGGCGGCAAGCTCGTGCCCGAAGGCATCGAGGGACGGGTCCCGTACAAGGGGCGGCTGAGCGATTTCGTTTACCAACTGGTCGGCGGGTTGCGCTCCGGGATGGGTTACGCCGGGGCGGCCTCGCTCGACGACCTGCGGACGAAGACGAAAATGGTCCGCATCACCAACGCCGGGCTGGTCGAAAGCCACCCGCACGACGTGATCATCACCAAAGAAGCGCCGAATTACCGGACAGATTTTTGAGAATACCTTTTTTGACGCGAATTTCGCGGGTAGTCTCCCTCTTGATTGCAGTTCGTTATTTCACCGCGAAGAAGCAAAGGCCGCCAAGGTTTTCTTCGTTTGTTCAAAGTCTTCTTGGCGCTCTTCGTATCTTCGCGGTTCTATTTCATCACTGTCTGTCAGCAACTGCACCCAATGGGGTCACTACCATTTCGCGGATTTGGCGAATAACGCGGATGAGTCTACTGCAAAGAGGTCATTTCACCGCGAAGCATGCGAAGAACCCCAGGATTTGGAAGCCGAAGTCGCAGAGGCTCGAGCTTCTCAAGGCTCCAACGTCAGGAGACGTTGGACTCCGCCAAAAGACGACAGTTTGCAATTTTGATAGTTGAGGCCCCCTGCCATGCTCCGGCAATGTTGGTTCCGGGGATTCCTGCTTATGATTAAGTTTGGAATCTTACATCAGGTAAACCGGAAGGTGACATCATGCGCTCTCGCACCCCCCGAACGAACAGGAACAAAAACGACTTTCGCTGGCTGGCCGCGCCGGGGATCATCCTGGCGCTGGGCCTGGTCTTGCTGCTGGCGTCAACACCCGCCGGGACGGCTTCGGCCGCCGACGGCCCCATCTTCTTTGACAATCTGGAGCGCCTCTCGCCGGACGGGGAGTGGCTGCTGCGGGTCTCGGCCCGGGACCTGGGGATGGCCGGTTCGGTCATCTGGCTCTCCAGGGCTGACGGGTCGGGGATGGAGGCGCTGGTGGAGGCCGAAGCCGGGACCTGGGTCACGAACCCGGTCTGGTCGGCGGATGGGGCGAGGATCGCCTACCTGAAAGTGATCCAGACCGAGGCGTCCCGCTACGAGATCGGGTCACGCTTCGAGGTCTGGGTCATCCGCCGGGACGGGACCGGCAACCGGCTGGTGACCGCTTCCCGTCGCCTGAACCCTGCCCTGGGCTACGGCGGGCAGACCGACCTGGCCTGGGTCGGGGACGGCGAAATCCAATTTGAAGATAACAGCGTTTACCCCGCCAAGGTTTACGCCGCTGCTGTGGAAACCGGGAAGCTGCGCCTGGTGGAGACCCGCCCGCCCGATCTTGGAATCGCCGCTTCGCAGCCGGTCAACGTGCCGGATTTCAAGCAGTGCGCCAGTCCCTGGGGACCGCAGGCGCTCGGCACGTGCAGCGAGACGGTCTGTTATTCCGGCTGCGCCATGACTTCCACCTCCAACGTGTTCAAATATTACGGCGTGCAGACCGACCCCGGCGCGCTCAACCAATGGCTCAAAGGGCACGGCGGCTACCTGGGTGGCTGCCTGATCGTCTGGTCTACTGCGGCCAATATCAGCCCGGACGTGACCTACATCGGCAGCGCCGGGCAGGACTATAACCGCCTGCGGAGCGAACTCGACGCCGGGTATCCGGTCATCGTCAAGGTCGCCAACGTCACCGGGACCCACTACGTGACCGTCACCGGCTACGCCGGGAACACCTACTACATCAACGACCCGGCCTACACCACCCGTCCCACGCTGGCCTCTTACGGCAACGCCTTCTCGGCCATGCAGATCTATCACGGCCCGCTGGACGCCTGCGCCGTGACCGCGCCCCTGCCGGCGGATTACGTCAAATGCGCCGACGAGGGCGGCATCTGCGCCTTCGAGGGGACCGGCAACGTGGCTTTCGGCGCGGGCGAGAATTACAAGGTCCAGACCGGGGTTGCGGGGAGCATCGAGTGTTCCACCCAGGCTTTCACCTGCGACCCGGCCCACGGGACGCCCAAGGCCTGTTACTACAAAGTCACGGACGCGCTGCCCCCGGCCGCCTTCGCCAAGAGCGCCCCGTTCAACGCTGCCCAGGGACAATCCGGGACGGTCAATCTGAGCTGGCAGGCCAGCCCCGACGCGACCGGTTACGCCTATTGCGTGGATGAGACCTGGAACCGGGAGTGCGACACCGCCTGGGTGGACGCGGGCGCGGCCACCGGCGTGGCGCTGAACGGGCTGGCCCTGGGCAAGACCTACTTCTGGCAGGTAAAGGCTCTCGGCTTGGGCGGCGATGCCTACGCCAACGACGGGGCCTGGTGGTCGTTCGATACGATCCAGATCACCCCGCAGGTGACGCTGACGGTTTCCCCCAGCCCGCTCCAGTTGGGAGCCGGGGCCAGCGCCCCGGTCACGTACCGTTTCACAGAGAGCGCCGGGGCTGCCGCGGCCTACACCAGTTATACCACCCAGTTCTTCACGCCTGCGGACGCTCCCCTGAGCGCGGCCAGCGGACCGACGCCGGTAACGATCAACCTGCCTTCGAATGGCGCGGTGGATTTCGCCGATACCGTCCTGCTCCCGGCTGAAGTGGCCGCAGCGGCCAAGGACGCGGGAGCCGGCACAATCGTCCTGAGAGCGATCTTCACGGGAGAATCCGCCTCGGGCCAGCCGCTGGCCAAATCCGTAGACCTGCCGCTCCAGATCCTGCAAAAGCTCGTCGTCCGGGCGGCGAAACAGTTCGACGGCTGGATCCTCGAATCCGAAGCGGGCAGCGGCCTGGGCGGCGAAATGGACGCAGCCTCTCCCGAACTCTACCTGGGCGACGACGGCCTCAACCGCCAGTACCGGGCCATCCTGAGTTTCTTCACCGGCAAACTGCCGGATAACGCCGTGCTGACCTCGGCCCGGTTGAAACTTAAATACAACAGCACCGTCGGCGCGGCCCTGTTCGATTCGGGGGCGAGCCTGGTGGTAGACATGCGCAAGGGCCTGTTCAGCGCCTCGCGTGACCTCCAGTTGACGGATTTCAATAACTGGGCGAAGCTCAATTCGGCTACATTCGGCCCGACGCGGGTCAAGTACGGCTGGTACCAGGCCGTCATCCAGGGCACGCCCCTGGTTTACATCAGCAAAAAGGGCGCCACCCAGCTCCGGGTCCGCTTCAGCCTGCCGACCGACGGCGACGATACGCCGGACTACCTCGTCCTTTCCAGCGGAGACGCCCCCACGATTTACCGCCGCCCGATCCTCGAAGTCACCTACTACGTGCCGTAAATGGGGCGGATGTCACTGCGAGCGCAGCGAAGCAGTCTCCTATTTCGAGGAGATTGCTTTGGCGGGGAGATCATCCGCCTCGCAATGACAGGTAGCTACTTCTGCGGGTATAATCGTCCGCATGGAGTCGCCCGCATCACCCCCTCGTCTCGCCTGGATAGACCTCGTCCGCACCCTTAGCGTCATCTGGGTCATCCAAATCCACGTCGCCTCGCCGTTGCTCTACAACTGGGGCGACGTTCCGTTTACCGCCTGGGCTGCCGGGGCCATCTACGACGCCCTGGGCCGGGCCTGCGTCCCCCTCTTCTTCATGGCCAGCGGCTATCTGCTGCTCGGCAAGCAGGAACCCCTGCGGGACTTCTTCACCAGGCGCGCCCGCAAAGTGCTCATCCCCTTCGTCGTCTGGTCGGCCCTCTACTGGTTCTTCTTCAGTGACGCCCGGCCGGCCGGCGACATCCCCTTCGCCGAACTGGCCCTCACCTTCTTCCCGCGCCTGCTGGCCGGTCCCACCATGTACCACCTGTGGTTCCTCTACCCCTTGCTTGGCCTGTACCTGCTCGTCCCGGTCCTGCGGATTTTAGTCGCCCATGCCCGGGAGCGGGATTTGTGGTACCTGACCGGCCTGTGGTTCGTGACCGCTTCGCTGCTGCCCCTGCTCGAAAACTTTACCCGGCTCGAAATCGCCCCGGAATTCGGGCTTGTTACCGGCTATTTGGGATATTTCCTGCTCGGGCATTTGCTCGCCAAAAAAGACTACCCGACGCGTGCCCTCTGGACCGGCGGCGCGACCTACCTGCTGCTCTCGGCCCTGATGACTTACGCCACCTTCGACCTGACCCGCGACGCCCGCTCCTACGACGGCTACTGGTTCGACTTCCTCTCCCCGCTGGTCATCCTGCAAGCGGCGAGCGTCTTCGTGGCGCTCAGGGCTTTGGCCGCCCGCTTTGCCCATTGGGAGGCACGGGCCGCGGCCGTCCTGACCCCGCTGGCCGAGGCCGGTTTTGGCATCTATCTCGTCCACGTCTTCACCATCGAATGGCTGCGGTTGATCGGCGCGGAACTGTTCGACGTCCGCTTCACTGCCGTGCGTTTCGGCCAGCCCTGGTACAGCATTCCCCTCATCACTCTGCTGGCTTTCCTGTTCTCGCTCGGCCTGGTGCGTTTCCTGCGCCGCACACCCATCCTCAGGGGGATCGTGCCGTAGGCCGGGTTGCCAACCTGAAGCCGCCGTGGAGTGTGTCGCACCTGCCCGGTGGATGCCTCCTTCAAGCCGCTCTTTCTTTACCGGACAAAAACAAAACCTTAACGCGAATTGCGCGAATGGAGCGAATTTCTGCACTCGTCAGAAGCACATCGAACACCCTTTGAACCACGGAGACACCGAGACACTGAGAAAACAAAGGAAAAACTCCGTGACTCCGTGTCTCAATGGTTAAGGATCTTGTCTATCATGCGCCTGACCAGCACAGAATGGAGCGAATTTCGCGAATTTATTTTCAAAAACATTCGCGCCATTTGCCAGATTTGCGTAATTCGCGTTCAAAAAAGCCCTTACTGAAAACTTTGTCCGGTAGAGAAGCCGCTCTGAATAATGGTCAGAGCGGCTTCGACGACCCGTCAGAACGGTTTCGATCCAGGTTTTGTTGTTCCAAAATTGTAGTCACGCTGTAAGCGTGATCTACGACACGAAATCCTCCATCTCCTCCAGGAAGCGCTGTTTGTTGAAGCGGCGGGCGTTGGCGGCGCATTCGAGGCTGGAAAAACGGCCCGCCTCGAAGCGTTCCACGGCAGCGGCGAGACTCTCCGGTTCGAGACGGTCGAAGAACAGCCCGGTCCGGTTTTCGGCCACGATCTCGCACGCCCCACCCGCGCCGTAAGCGATCACCGGGCATCCGGCGGCCTGGGCTTCGACCATGGCAATGCCGAAGTCTTCCTCGCCGGGGCAGACGTATCCCCGCGCCCGGTTGAGTAACTGCACGATAACGGGATCAGGCTGAAATCCCAGGAAGCGGACGTTCGGGGCGGCGCGGCGCTCCAGGCTCCGGCGTTCCGGCCCGTCGCCGACGATCAGCAGCGGGAGTCCGAGACAATTGAACGCCTCCACGAGCAGGTCCACCCGTTTGTGTGGCACCAGCCGGGCGATGGTGACGAAGCAGCCGCCGCGTTCTGCTTCGGGGGAAAAACGCTCGACCTCGACCGGGGGATGGATCACCCTTGCCTCGCGCCGGTAAACGCGGCGGACCTCCTTGGCGATCCAACCGCTGACCGCAGCAAAGTTATGCACCCGTTCCGCGGCCGCCACATCCCAGGCCCGGAATTGCCGGAAGGCCCAGTCCAGGAGCGGCGAGGGGCGGCGGGGCTTCCCGTCCAGGCCGAGGTTATTCCAGGCATAACGCATGGGCGTGTAGGTGTAAGAGAGATGGGTCTGCCCGTCGTCCACCCGCACCCCGTGGGCGACGGCGTAGCTGAACGAGAGGACGGTTTCGTACCCGCCCAGGTCGAAGCCGCGCATGGCCTGGGGCATGAGGGGCAGGTATTTGCGGTATTGGGCGCGCGCAAAGGGCAGGCGCTCGATGAAGGAAGAAATCACCCGCCGTGCCGCCAGCGGGGAGTTGGCGAACGGGGCGGGGTTGTAGAGCAGGGTGTAAACCGGCGCGTCGGGGAACAATTCCAGGGCGGCCATCAACACCTTTTCCGCGCCGCCCATCCCGGCCAGGGCGTCTACCACCAGGGCGGTTTTCGGGGTTACAGGCATTCCTCGAAGACCTCCCGCATCCTGCCGGCGGCAGCCTGCCAGGGGAAACCCTCCGCCCGCGCCGGCCCTTTTTCCCGCAACGATTTTCCCAAGCCTTCATCCGTCAGGCCGCGCCGGAGAGCTTCGGCCATGCCGGGGAGGTCGTGCGGGTCGAAGGCCAGCCCGGCCTCGCCGACCACTTCGGGCAGCGCGCCCGCAGTCGAGGCGGCGACCGGCGCGCCGCAGGCCATGGCTTCGAGGGCGGTCAGCCCGAAGCCTTCGTCGAACGAGGGCAGGACGGCCAGGGACGCGCCGGCGTACAGTCCCGGCAGGTCAGGCTCGGCGACTGCGCCCAGGAACTTCACCCGCTCGGCTGCAATCAAGCTTACCGGGCGGAAGGCCGCGCCGCCCGTCCCGGCGATCACCAGCCAGGCCTCCGGGACGGCGTCTTCCACCTGTCCCCAGGCCGCCAGCAGGCCGGGGAGGTTCTTGCGCGGCTGCAACGACCCGACGAACAGGGCGTATTTCGGCGGCAGGTCCAGGGTGCGGGGCGCGTCGGGACGGAAAACACCGGTATCCACCCCGCCGGGCACGACCATCACCCGCCCGGCGGGCAGGCCGAAGCGCCTCATCAGCTTGGCCCGGACGAATTCAGACGAGGTCACGACCCGCCGCACCCGCCGGACCAGCGGCGGCACGAACAGCCGATACCACAGCCCGAACGTCGCCCGGTACCATTCCGGGTGTTCGAGCGGCCCGAGGTCGTGCAGGGTCAGCACCTGGTTGGCGACCCGCAGCGGCCCGGTGTTGGCGGGCGACCACAGGAGTTGACCAGGGCCGACCAGACCCGGCAGCGCCGCCTGCTCCCAGAGATGGCCGCGCGCCCCGTCCGTTCCCCGCCCGGAGCGGACGACCCGGGGCCTGCCTCCGAGCCGACGCAGGACCTCGCGCCCGTAGCGTTCCACACCGGTGACGCGCCGCCCCAGGAAGCGGCCGTTAACCACCACGTTCATCGTCCACCTGCCCGGCCCATAGCCCGAGGGCGGAAGCAAACAATAACCTCCCTGGGGCGAGGGTCCAGAGGTAATGGTCGAAAAGGCTGATGACGAACAACCCGGCCAGCGCGGCCGAGAAGATGATCGCCAGCGGGCGGCGCACCCCGAAGGACCGGACGGCAACCGTCACGGCCAGCCCTGCCAGGGCGACCACCCCGCCGACTCCAAGCTCGCTCCAGGCCAGCAGCGGGAGGTTATGCACCGGCTCGATGTCGTAGAAATCCGCCACGTGCTGCGAGAGGGCCAGTGGGTACGCGCCGGCGCCAACGCCCAGGAGCGGCTCCTGCCGGATGATCTCCCAGGTGCGCCGGACGAGCCAGGCGCGGGTGTAGCCCGAGACCTGTTCGGTCTGGACTCCGTCGCCGGCCAGCCGGGTGAAGAATACCTGTTGCATGGGGATGAAAAGCAGGCCGATGCAGAACAATCCCGTACCGGCCAGTTGGAGCAGGGATTTGCGCTCCAGCCGTTTCCAGCGGAGGAGCAGCGTCCCGCCGAGGACGGCCAGCCCCAGCCAGGCGCTGCGCGAAAACGTCAACACCAGCAGGGCCAGCCCGGCGTCGAACAACGCCAGGGCGGGGATGCGCCATCCAGACGGGAGCAGGACCAGGGTCAGCAGCGCCGCGAGCAGGACCAGGGTCCAGCCGCCGAGCAGGTTGGGGTGCGGGAGCGTCCCGTAGGCCCGCAGCCAGCGCGTCCCATCCGCAAGCTGGACCACGCTGGCGCCGCTCATCGCCGGGAGCAGCTCGCCGGGCCAGTCCAGGCCGAGGGGCATCGTGAAGCCAGTGGATTGGCTGAGGGCCTGCCACCCGCCGATGATCCCCTGGAAAAACAGGGCGGCGGCGGACCCGATGGCAAAATAGCGCCAGGCTCGCGGCGTTTCGCGCAGGGACAGGTACAGCCCGAAGGCCAGCCAGCCGTGCAGGGCGACGTAGAGCGAGGTGCGCCAGTCGAGCGACCAGAGGGGGCTGAGGCTGGCGAGGGCGCAGAGGGCGAAAAGCCAGGGGGTCGGGTGGATGAGCTTGTTTTTTAGATTAAAGATGCGTGTTACGTGTTGCGTGGGGAGTTTTTGGATGAGCCAGGTCGCTACGATGATAAGGGCCAGGCCGTCGCCCAGGAAGAACAGGGCGTCGGAATAGGTGAAGTAGACGCGCTCGTGCGGGATGGCGAACAGGCGGCGGTAGTACCAGAACGTCAGGCCGAGGGGCAGGAGGCCGGCGGCCATAGCCCGGATGCCGGGCAGCAGGCGCGCCGCCAGGGCGGGGCGGTAACGCCGGAGGGCCAGCGCCCCGGACATGGACAGGGCGAAAAGCGGGAACGCGCCCCAAGCGAAGGCCGCGAAGGGTTTTTCGGCGGGCGGCTCGACCGGCGGCGGGAGGCTCGCATCCGGGTTCTCCCAGACGACCACGCCGTTCGCGAGCGTGCCGACCGGATGCCAGCCGTTGCGCAGCAGAACCGGGCCGAAATAGCTTAGGTTGACGAATCCCCAGCGCACGCCGCGTTCCCCCGATTTTTGCAGGATCGAGTCGAGCGCCGACAGGCCGCCGGGGATCCAAAAGGCGGTATCCACCTGCCCGACGCCGCTCTGGCGCAGTTCGGGCAGGGCGCGGGCGGTGTGGTAACTGCCGTCAATCGTCGTGGCTTCCGTCAGGCGCGAGAGACGGGCCAACTGGTCGCCGAAGCCGAAGGTCAGGTAACGCCAGTCCGAGCGGTCGCCCTGGTCGAGGAAATCCACGACGGCGTGCAGGTCGAGCTGCCGGGGCTGGGTCGGCAGCCAGGTGGGGATCATCCCGATCAGCAGGGCGACGAAGGCCATGGCCGGGACGAACAGTCTCGTCGCGAAGGATACAGGAGTCCAACGTCTCCCGACGTTGGCGCTTCTTCCGAGGTTGGTGCCAAAGTCAGGAGACTTTGGACTCCTGTTTCGTCCTTTTGAAACAGACTTCGGAAGTCTGCCGGGATGACTCTGTGCCCCGGAGTCATCGAAAAAGACTTCCGAAGTCTGCCGGAAAGTAACCCTCGCCCGGCGCGCGTAATAAGCCGCCGCGGCACCGAAGAAGACCAGCAGCACCAGCGAGGCCCAGAAGGCGAAGCGGTCGTAGGTCAGCCAGGCCCAGCCGGGACCGAAGAACAGGCGCGGCAGGGGAGTGGTGTCGCCCAGACCGAGCAGGAACAGGAAGAGGAAGGCCAGCCCCAGTCCCCAAAAACGCCTGAGCCGCCCCATCCAGAGCGCGGCCGGGAGGAAGGGGATCAGCAGCCCGTACATCGGCAGGAAGAACAGCACCGCCGCGAACGGGTCGCGGATGAAGTTGTGGCGGGAAAGGTGGTCAATCGGGGTCTGGAGGGTCTGCGCCGCGCCCCACTGCCAGAACGGGAAAATGACCAGCCACCCGGCGATGGCGGCGCTCACGGTAAAGATCGCCAACCGAAAAATTGGACGGGGAATGACGCGTACCCTTGCACCGCCCCCACACTTGCCCTGGCGGGCAGTGCCAGGGAGGGCAAGTGAAACGCGGACTATTTCTTTGGAACTTTCGAAAAGAACCGCCACGGAGTCACGGAGCTCACTGAGAGATTTTCTTGAAAAAATGGAGAAATTCTCTGTGGACACAAAAAAGAATCTCCGTGTTCTCTGTGTCTCTATGGTGAATTTGGTTTTTTGCTGGGTTCGCCCTCGTCCAAAGATCACCTGGAAAGCCACCGCCCCCACCAGCCAGGGGACGAACAACAGCGTCGCGTGGTGGGCGGCCATGACTGTGGCGAACAGGAAGACCGCCAGCAGGCCGGTCAACGCGCCGCCGTGACACAGGAAATCCGCCAGGACGGTTGCGCCGAACAGGGCCAGGAGCGTGGCCGCCAGCGTGGGCAGTTGACCGAAGACGTGGGCGGTCAGGAACAGCGAGGGCAGCAGCGCCGCGCCGACCGCGGCGTAACCGGCCGCGCTGCGTCCGGTGAAGACCCGGGCGAAACGGTAAACTGCCAGCGGATAGGCCGCCAGCACGGCCCACAGCACGAGCGCGAAGGCCGCATCCACGCCGATGACGTAACCGGGCAGGGCGATCAGTTGGTGGACCAGCGGGGGGTAGGAAACGACCTCGAAGCCGGTGTACCAGCGCGGCTCCCATAGCGACCACCAGTCCAGGCGGTAGTGGTCGGCGAAGAACATGTGGTTGTAGGCGTCGTAGCTCAACCGGTAACGGGCCGTGAGGATCAGAATCCCGTGCAGGCCGATAGCCAGCAGGCTGGCGAATTTCACCCGGCGCGGCATCAGGCCGTCTCCTCGGCCAGGACGGCCAACGGGATGCGTTTGGGGCTGCGCTGGGCTTCGAGGGCCAGGTTGAAGGCCCGCAGGTAAGCCCGGCAGGTATCCTGCGGACGGTGGCGCTGCAAATGGTCGAGGTTGGCCCGGGCCTGGAAGCGGCGGCCCTCCGGGGAGGCCAGCATCCGGTGGACGGCCTCTGCCAGGCTGTGGGCGTCCCCCCGCTCGAAGAACGTCACCTCCAGCCCGGCCTCGCTCGCCTCCGAGCGGATCTCGTCCAGCCCCGAGGCGACGATTGCCCGCCCGTACATCACCGCCTGCCACAGCACGCTCGACGACCCGGTCGAAGCCTGATAGGGCAGGATGACCAATTGGGCGCGCTGGAACAGGCCGCGCACCTCGCTCTCCGGGACCTGGCCAAGCCAGCGTACCCCGTCCACGCCCCGGTGCGTCTGCCGGACCTGCTGGATGTAACCGGGGAAACGGGCATGTTCCGCCCCGGCAATCGTCAGGCGCAAGGCCGGATGGTCCGCCTTCAACATTTGGAAAGCCTGCAAGAGCAGTTCCACGCCCTTGAACGGGGCCAGGGTGGTGAACAGCAGCAGTTCGGGCGAACCGGATTCGGGCAGCGGGTCAGGCTGGCCGTATGCGCCGAGCGGGATGTGTACCAGGCTGGTCGCGGCGCGGCGCCTCGTCAGCCAGTCCACGTAATGACGGGTGGTGAGACAGGTCACGTCCCCGCGCGTGGCGATGTACGTCAGCAGGCGCGCCCCGTAGGGAGCCAGGACTCCGCCCGGGGCGCGCAGGGCGCGCAAGTCGGTCAGTTCGGGTAATTCGTGTAATGTCACCACCGTAGGAAAGCCGCGCCGCCGGGCCTGCAAAATGCTCGAAAACCCCGAAAGGTTCGCCAGCGGATCGCGCCCGAAAACGCTCACCCCCAGGTTGAACCACACCAGGTCGGGCCGGATGCGCCCGAGCGCTTCGGGGATGCGGCTGCCGACCTGCCAGCGGTCCTGGTCCCAGCCGTGGCTGATCCCGATCGGGTGCGGGACGTCCACCTGCGCCACGCCGTTGTGCCCGGTCAGCACCGTCACCTGTGAGAACGCGCCGGAGCGCGCCAACAGGCGGCTGACATGATACCCGTACTGTCCAATACCGGTAATGCCGGGTGGGAAAGGCGTGACGATGGCGAGCCGCATAGAATAATTGACAGGACCTGTGGCAGGGTGTATAGTCTTGCAAATGCTACTAAAATTGTCCAATATGATACTACAACCGGACGAAGGTTCAGGCTCACTCAAAAGGGCTATTTTGCTGGCGGTGGCTTATTCCGACGTGTTCGATTATCCGTTAACGGCCAGCGAAATCCATCGCTACTGCGCCGCGAAAGCCTCTGTCGTTGAGGTATACGCCGAAATCCAGGGTTTCAGATTTTTGGCCCGCCGTGGCGATTTCTACACCCTGCCCGGCCGGGAGGCGCTGGCCGATATCCGCACCCGCCGCGCAGGAATTTCGAGGCGGCTCTGGCCTCACGCCGTCCGCTACGGGCGTATCATTTCCGGGCTGCCCTTCGTCCGCATGGTCGCGGTCACCGGCTCGCTGGCGGTCAACAATGTCGAAGACCGGGCCGACATTGACTATTTCATCGTCACCGAGCCGGGGCATTTGTGGACGAGCCGGGCGCTCGTGCTGGCCCTCGGCCGCCTGGCCGCCCGCCGGGGGATCAGCCTTTGCCCCAACTACCTCGTCACCACCCGCGCCCTCGAATTCCCCGACCACAGCCTCTACACGGCCCGCGAACTGGCCCAGATGGTCCCCCTCAGCGGGCCGGAGCTTTACGCCGAGATCCGCCGCCGTAACGCCTGGGTGAGCGATTTCCTGCCCAATGCGGATGGCGCGCCGCCCGCGCCGGCACCCGTTGATTCGACCGGTTTCTCGTCCCGGCTGCGTCCCGTTATCGAAGCCGGGATGCGGACTCGGGCCGGGGCCTGGTTCGAGCGCCGGGAGATGGACCGCAAGCTCCGCAGGTTGTCCCGTGAGCAGGCCCACAGCGGCGAATCCGTTTTCTCGGCGGAGGTCTGCAAGGGACACGACCGGGGCCACCAATCCCGCACCCAAACGTTGCTGGAGTCAAAAGTCTCCCGGCTTTTGACTGTCCAAAACCAGGCTCTGCCGGAGTCAAAAGTCTCCTGACTTTTGAATGCCCAAAACCAGGCCCTGCCGGAGTCAAAAGTCTCCCGACTTTTGAGCGCCCAAAAACAGGAGTTTTTGGACTCCGAAAACATTACAATGACCCAAATCCTGCTCGGCCAATCCTATTTCCTGCGCTTCGATCCCAAACTATGGGAGGCGATGCAGCCCTACCCGCCGCTGGGGACGCTCTACGCTGCCAGCGTCCTGCGCCAGCGCGGGTACGAGGTCGCCCTGTTCGACGCCATGCTGGCCGACTCAGAGTCCGATTGGGCGGCGGCCCTCGACCGGCACCGGCCGCGATACGCCGTCCTCTACGAAGACAATTTCAACTACCTGTCCAAGATGTGCCTGCTGCGGATGCGCGAGGCGGCCTTGACGATGATCGGCATGGCCAAAGCCCGCGGCTGCACGGTCATCCTGTGCGGGGCAGACGCCACCGACCATGCCGGGATGTACCTCCAACGCGGCGCCGACTACGTCCTGCTCGGCGAAGGGGAGGAGACCCTGGTCGAGCTGCTGGACCACTTGTCGGTCGGGAAAGCAACGGAGGGCATCCTCGGACTAGCCACAAATTATCCCGAACCGGAGCCGAGCGGGCGGAACACGCAACAATCCCTCCGCCGCCCCGACATCAAGAACCTCGACTCGCTCCCCTTCCCCGCCTGGGACCTGGTGGACATCGAAAAATACCGCAAGATCTGGCTGGAACGGCACGGCTACTTCTCGATGAACATGGTCACGACCCGCGGCTGCCCGTTCCACTGTAACTGGTGCGCCAAGCCGATCTGGGGCCAGCGTTACAACTCGCGCTCCCCTGAAAACGTGGCCTCCGAGATGAAGTGGCTCAAGGAGACCTACCGCGCCGACCACGTCTGGTTCGTGGACGACATTTTCGGGCTGAAACCCGGCTGGCTGCCGCGCTTCAGCCAGCTGGTCGAGGCGGATGGGGCGGGCCTGCCGTTCAAGTGCCTGAGCCGGGCCGACCTGTTGACCCGTCCCGGCGAGGTGGAGGCCCTGCGGCGCGCCGGCGCCCAGACGGTCTGGATGGGGGCCGAGTCGGGGTCGCAGGCCATCCTGGATGCGATGGACAAGGGGACGCGGGTCGAGCAGATCCGTGAGGCGGCGCGGCGGCTCAAGCAGGCGGGCATCCGGGCCTGTTTCTTCCTGCAATTCGGCTATCCCGGCGAGACCCGGGCCGACATCGAAAAAACCCTGCAACTCGTCCGCGAGGCCGCCCCGGATGACATCGGCGTCTCGGTCTCGTACCCGATGCCCGGCACGAAGTTCTTCGAGGCGGTGCAGGCCCAATTGGGCGTGAAGCAGAACTGGCAGGATTCGTCCGACCTGGCCATGCTTTACCACGGCACTTATCCGACCGGCTTTTACCGCCAGTTGCACACCGTCGTCCACAAGGAATTCCGCGCCCGCAAGGCCTGGCAGTCGCTCAAAAAGAGATTCGATCTCAGGCTGGCAGCCCGCCTGCTCTACAACCGCCTGACCCTGCCCCTGGCCCGCTGGAAACTGGACCGCCTCGGCGCGCACCCGAACCAGGTCCTGGCCCTGCCGCACCTGCCGCACGACCAGGCCGCCCGCCCTTCGCCGCAAGAGTAGGGTTGCCCAGGCGGAAGGCACCCCATTGAGAAACGTCTGTAATTCGGCCCGTTTGGACAGGTTCTTCCGGCTTGTCCGCTTGAGAAACAATTACAGGGATGGCCGATAGGCCATCCCTGTATTGGATACGCTTGGAAGAAAACCGGCTCACACGGGCAGGGCAGTGGCGATGGCGGCCTTGATCTGGGAGATGTGGGCGTTGATGTGGATCTCAGGCTGGAGGATGAACTGCCCGACCCGGTAGAAGCTGCCCTTGTTGGCGACGAATTCGGCGGGCAGTTTTTCGACAAAGCGGAGCAACTCGTCCACGGTGCGGCGATATTCGCCCAGCATGGCCTCGACGGTCGGGTAGGTCGCGGCGGTGGCCTCCACCTGGCTGTCGAGGTTGTCGCCGAAGCCGTCCGAGACGCGCTCCTCGCCGTTGACCAGTTCGGCGATGTAAAGCAGTTCGAAGCGCTGCTGGTGCATGATGTGGGCCACGACTTCGAGGGCGTTCCATTCGCCCGGCTCGGGGCGGGTGGAGGCGGCTTCGTCGCCGACGCCAGCGAAGCACATTTCGAGGTCGGCCAGGGCCGCGTCGTATTTTTCCCGTCCCTGGCGGGCGAGTTCGGCCGCGTCGAAGGGGACTGCGAGCATCGGGCGGCGGGTCAGTTCCATGGTGATGGTGCTCTTCTCCGGGCCGCGGTAGAAGACCACCTCCACCGGGTCGCCGCCTTTCTTCCCGGCCAGGCCCTGGATGAAGGTGCTGAAGTCGTTGGTGACGGTCACGCCGTTCAGCCCGACGATCACGTCGTCCTTTTGCAGCCCGGCCCGCTGGGCGCCCATCCCGTCCACCACGCCGTCGAGCCGGATGCCTTCGGCCACGGGGAGGCCGAGGCGGGCGGCCTGTTCGGGGGTGAAATCTCCGGGGATGAACCCGACCATCGGGCGGTTGGCGATCCGCAGGTCAATGCCGCTTTCGAGCACGGATTTGAGATTCTCGAGGCTGTCATCCCAGTTGCTGCGGAACGTCCCGGCCATTTCCTCCCAGGCCGGGTCATCCGGGATGAAGTGTTCGAGCGTGACCCGGGTGCTGCTCCCGTTTCCGTCGAAAGCGACCTGCACCTCGGTCGGGGCCGGGTCTATGCTCGAATACCAGCGGAACCTGACCGACCTGTCCTTGTCCACTTCGAGGTAGTGGCCGCTGGAATAGAAATCGCCCCGCCACCACAGGTACATGCGGCCGCGCGGGTGCGCTTCGACGGTCGCCGCGTCGCACAGCCATTCGCGCAGGGAGGTGGCATTGGTAAAGGCGCGGTAGGCCATCGCGGCCGGGACTTCGACTTCCACACTTGACATTACGGATTTCATCTTCTCTCCTTGGTTGGTAATGGATACTGACCCGGTTGAAACAACGTGCAACCCATATTATATGGAGAATATTTGTCCGAAACAACCATCCCCGGTGGGGTATTGCCCGGTAGCGGAGTTGCGCCTCTCAAATCTTCGAGTCGATGTGGATGGGCACGTCAATCATGACGATGTCTTTGTAGTTGCGCAGTTGCTCCCGCAGGCGGCGGGCGGTCTGGTTGTGCAGGAAGCGCCCGATGGTGTAGGTGGGGATGAAAGCCGGGATGACGACCGTGGTGATCTGGTCGGGGAATTCGATGTTATTGACCTGTTCGATGTACTCGACCACCGGGGTCAGCACGTCACGGTAATCGTAATCAATCGTGATCAGCTTGACCCGCCGGGTGATCTTCGAGAAGCGCTTCCACCTCCTCAGCAGGCGCTCCTTCATTTCGGGCGAGGTGGTGACGCAGATGACGCGCACGTCTTTGGCGAAGCGCCGGGCGTAGGTGATGGCCCGCAGGGTGCCGCGATGCACGTCTCCGATGGGGACGATGACCACGTTGGCGATGGCCGAAAGGTCCTTCGGCTCCAGCCCTTTGGTGCTGAGCGCCACCGAGACCCGGTGGTAGTGCTGGCTGATCGAGTGGAACATCAGGATCAGCAGCGGGATGATGAGGATGACGATCCAGGCCCCGTCGTGGAATTTCGTGACCGCCAGGACGACGAAGACCAGAGACGTGACGGTCGTTCCGACCGCGTTCAAGGCCTGTTTCCACCGGACGCCGCCCTCGTAATGGACCTCGGTGACCAGGGTCTTCAGGCTTTGGCCCGGTTTCAGGCGGGCGATCCGCCCCATCAGGCGGAACATGCCGCTCTGCGAAATGCTGAAGCTGAGCATCACGCCCAGGGCGTAGAGCGGCAGCATGGCGATCTCGTTGGCCTGGAAGATGACGACGATGAGCGACGAGATCAACGCCAGGACGGCGATGCCGTAGCTGAAGACCAGCCGGTCGCCCCGGGTCTGCATCCAGCGCGGCATGAAGTTGTCGCGGGCGAGGAAGTAGCTGAGGCGCGGGAAGTCCTGGTAGGCGGTATTGGCCGCCAGGAACAGGATGGTGGCCGTAAAGAACTGCACCCAATAGTAAAGGAAATTCCTGCCTGCAATGGCGCGGGTCATCTGCGACAGGATGCTTTCAGCTTCTTCGGGAACAAGGAACATGTGGGTGGACAAAAAGGTGATGCCCACGAAGAGCGACATGGCCATGCCGCCCATCACCACCATCGTGATGGCGGCGTTCCTGGCTTCGGGCGGTTTGAAGGCCTGTACCCCGTCACTGATGGCTTCGATCCCGGTCAGGGCGGTGCAGCCGCTTGCAAAGGCGCGGAAGAGCAGCCAGATGAACAGGAAACCGCTCGCTTCGGTGACAGGCTCGATGGTCTCCGGGTGGAGCGGCAGCGGGGCCGCGCCGAACCATCCAAAGTAACGGACCAGGCCCAGCAGGATGACCACGAAGACCCCGCCGAAGAAAGCGTAAGTCGGCACGGCGAAGATCGCCCCGCTCTCGCGCAGCCCGCGCAGGTTGATCCAGGTGATGAGGAGGATGGCCGCGATGGCCAGCTCGATCCGGTACGGGAAGACTTCGGGGAAGGCCGAAGTGACCGCCCGCACCCCCGCCGAGACCGAAACCGAGACGGTCAGGATGTAATCGGTCAGCAGGGCCGCCGCAGCAACCAGGGAAGGGAATTTGCCCAGGTTATCCTTAGCGACCATGTACGCCCCGCCTCCACCGGGGTAGTGCAGGATGGTCTGGATGTAGCTGAAAATCACCAGCAGCACCAGCCCGGCCACGGCCAGCCCCAGCGGCAGGGTGAGGGCCAGCGCCTGGCTGCCCAGCACGATGAGCACGCTCATAATGGCTTCGGTGGCGTAGGCGTTGCTGCTGATCGGGTCGGAGGCGAAAACAGCCAGGGCGCGCACCTTGTCCAGCCGTTCATGGACCTCCATGCTGGTGGGGAAGGGCTTCCCGATCAGGAATTCCTTGATGTTGGCGAGCATGGTGTTCTTTTGCATTGAGTTTTTGCCTTTTGTGGGAGCGATGCTGAAAATATACCACAGGCGCAAAAACCCGGCTCGTTCGGAGCCGGGCGGGTTCTGCAATGTAGAGCAAATTGCCAATTTGCTCATTGCCAATTTGCCTACAGGATCACGGGGTTTTTCCCTTGTTCCACGCCAGTGATCACTCGAATCACTACCAGTCATTGACCCGATCCGAATAGCCGGTTTTTGGTTTTGTCCGGTCGGGGTCTTATGGGCAGGCTTCCCGGTACGCGTCCAAATCCCGGTTCTTCAGGATGGCGCTGAACTTCAAGGCGGCGGCCTGGGGGCAGAAATCGTCCAGGGTGATGCCGGTGTCGGTGTACTCGATGGCAAAGACCGGCTTCCCGGCGTTGACGAACGGCGACATCATCCCGCACCAGCCCTGGTCGAAGCAGTCCTCGGTCAACGCCCAATCGAAGTACGCCAGCAGGCCGCTCACCTGGCCGGGGTCGTTCTTCAGGCCAACCGCCAGGCCGCGGGCGTGAGCTTCTTTTGCCAGCCAGCGGTTGAATTTCAACTGGTCCTGGGCGGTCAGCGGGAAGCCGGTGACGTTGGTGTACCCGTCCAGGTTGTCCGGGTCAACCCCGTCGAAGCCCTTCCCGGCGCACAGGTCCAGGCGGGCGCGCAGGATCGGGGCCAGCAGGTCAATCCGGCGGATGTCGAGCCATTTCTCGCCGGGCCAGCCGTCGTAGTCGTTGCCGAGCACTATGTCAGGGAATTGGTCCGCATCCGGGCGCCAGTCCTCCCAGCTCCCGGCACTGATGTAGCAGATCACCTTTTTGCCTTGACTGTGGAGACTCGCCACCCTGGCCGCGCCGGTATCGAACAGGTCCAGGTCGAAGACGGCGGCATTCACCCCCGTTTCGATCGGACCCGTGAACTGGATCTGCCACGAGGCGCCGACCGGCGGCTGCCAGGATTGGGCGGCGGTGGTCGCCCCGGAGTTGGCGTTCTGCATCAGGGATGAAACATCCACCGCCTCGAAGTTCGAGCCTTTCAGCGCATCCAGCAAGTGGAGCATGTCGTTGTCCCAGCGCGGGTCGGGCGCGCCGGAGACGTACCAGGGCGAGCCGTTATCGGCCAGGATGATGCCGTACTTCTTCATCGCCCGCAGGATGACCTGCATTTTGGGCGGGAAGCCCGAAATGTTGAAAGAGGCTTTCAGGCGGAAGCGCGCCCCCATGGGCGGGGTGTTGGTCAGGACGCCGGGTGAACCGCTCGTCAGGTGGCGGGCCGGCCAGATGTAACTGTTGGTGCTCGGCGCGGTAAAGCGGATGGCATGCTCGATCTCCCCGGCCAGCACTTCCTCGTAGCGCACCAAGCCTGGCAGGATCGGCAGCCCGGCCGCGTCAGCCGAAGTCCAGCCTTTGGGGCGCAGGGCGTTCGAATACAGGTCCCAGACCGCCCCGGAACCGGCCCGCCACTTCCCGGCCACTTTCCGGGCGTCGTAAAGCTCGTAGAGTTTGCAGTTGTCCTTGTCCACGATCAGGATGTGGTGGTCGCTGCCCCATTCGATTTTTGGATCCGCCGGGATTGGATACGGCCCCTTGTCGGATTCGTCGGCGTAATCGAACGTGACGTTGACCCTGGCCTGCGTGCCGGAAACGATATTGTACGGGATGCCGATCGGCCCGCCGTCCCAGGTGCCGGACCCAAAGTCCATGTGGAAGCCGGTGGCCGAGCCGATGCTGTTGACCCAGGCGTTCGACCGGGCATGGACGGGCAGGGTATCCACCGGCGCGTTCCAGATGTTGTTGAGCGGGTAGACCGGGCAGCCTGCAATCGTGGGGCCGGTCCCGACCGGGGGCGTCCCGTAGCCGACCCGGATGACCTCGAAGTCAATTTTGGCGTTGCCGCCGGCGTTGTTCGACTGGAGTTTCAGCTTGATCTCCCGCGTGCCGGCGTTGATGAAGCGTTTGGGAGTGGCAGCCGAAAAAGCCAGCAGGCTCCAGGTGTTGGCGGCGGCCTTGGTGTTGTTGCCAACCACCACCCATTTCGAAGCGCTCCAGTTGTACAAGGCCCAGTTCCAGGTCTGGGAGGCCTTGGCCGGACCTTTGTAGTTGACGGTCAGGCTCAGGCTGGTGATGTTGTTGACCGGAACGGAAGCCGGGAGCCTGAACTTGTGGACGCCGCGATAGATGCTGGCCGGGGTGGTGAAGGCGACGTATTTCGACGGGTCGTCCTGCGAACCGGACTGGTCGCGGAGGCGCATGGCAGTGTAGCTTGTGCCGTTGTCGCCGCCTTCGTAGGTGACGTAAGAGACGGGTTTCAGGCCGGTCGTGGCCGCCGAAACGTTCCCGGCGGGAACGATGAGCGTCCCCAGCAGGACGGCAACCAAGGCCAGGCGCGCGGTCAATCTCGTTTTCATCTGCCCTCCAAAATCACATTGCGTTGAATTTTCTCCACCCAGAAGTATACCATCGGCGGGGGAGTGCGGGAATGACCCATTACGTCCAGTCACGCACACCCTGACCGGCAGCGCTTCGCCAGACGTAGCGCAAATTGGCAATTTGCGCTGCGCCGTTTTGTGAGAGTTTTGTGAGAGCGGGCGGGTATGTTGAATACAGATACGGACAAAGAATCTCATGCAACCCGAATCCCAAAGCCCCTTCACGTTTATCGTCCGGCTATGGCGCGAAAAGAACGGCAGCCAGGTAGTCTGGCGCGGCTCGGTGGACCACATCCAGAGCGGCGAGCGGGCCTATTTCCAGGCGGCTTCCCATTTCATGGAAATCGTCTCGGGCATCCTCCAGGAGATCATTCCAGGGAATGTGGAAACCGGCGAAGATCCCCGTTCCGACGAGCCTGGCGGCTTGTGAGAGTTTTGTGAGAGTGGGTTGCTAGGATGAGACTGTCGAATATCCATTCATCACCTCGCAAAGGAGAGACACCATGTACCAAAAATCTTCCCGTTATTTCCGCCTTTTGGCCGCGCTGGTCGTGCTGGCGCTGGCCGCGGCCATCGCCCAGCCGGCCGCGGCCGTCACGGGGGCTGAGCGCTTCCACGTCCAGTTGACCCAGAACAACGTCGAGGGTTACGACTGGCCGGTGGGGGCCTCCGTGACCCTGACGATAGACGACCCGTCCAACGGCGTGGGGACGGATTTCACCGACACCCAGACCGCCGATTCGGGCGGCACTGCCCGTTTCGACAACGTGGGCGGGATTGACCTGGCCGCCGGGATGTACCTCACGATGGGCGACGGCACGACCTTCAAGGACCACACCGTGACCATCCTCGCCCTGAGCGGCGTGGACCCGGGTACGGATACCGTCTTCGGCACGGGCACGCCCGGGGTTTTCATCAACACCTGGGCGCAGTGCGGCTCGCAAACCGCCACCCGTTACGTTTATCCAGACATCAACGGTGACTGGACGGCGGATTATTCGGTCGTCGGCGCCCAGCCCGATGAGCAGACCCTGTGCGACATCCAGCCCGGTTCGCGCGGTGAAGTGATGGAGCCGGACGCGGAAGCCGACCACACCGACATTGACTGGCGCGTGCCTGACCCAAAATTCAGCGCCCACCCGAACGACGATCAGGTGGACGGCTGGGACTGGCTGCTTGGGCAAACAGCCGTACTGGAAATTGACGATCCGCTCACGCTCCCCAATCCCGACTATATCGATTCCACCACGGTGGTCGTCCACCCCGGCGACCCAAACCAGACTTTCATTTCCTTCAACTTCAGCGGGATTTACGACCTGCAACCGGGGCATAACGTGAGCGTGACCGACGGGACCAACACGAAGACCCACACCGTCACCCCGGTGGCCGTTACGGGTACCGACCCTGGCGGCGATACCGTCTCGGGCACCGCCGAAATCGGATCGAGCGTCTACACTGAGATTTGCGATTTCTCCGGCTGTTACCATCGCAATGAGATCGCCGACGGGAGCGGCAACTGGACTGCGGATTTCAGCGTGGCTGGCGATGAACCGGGGGAAGAACCCACTTACGACATCCAGCCAGGCACCGGCGGTAACACGATCCAATGGGACAACGATAGGGATGAAACCCTGGTCGGGTGGAGGGCCCCAATGTACACCCTCCACGCCGTGCCGTCCCACCCCGAAGTCCACGGGCACGACTGGCCCTCGGGGGCGAACGTCACCCTGACGATTGACGACGACCTCAACCCCGGCAACGGCATGCTCTACACCGACACCCAACTCTCCGCACCCGGTCCATGCGGCGAGCCATGCTTCGACCTGCTGGGCGTCTTCAACCTGCAAGTCGGCCACTACGTCTCGATGACGGACGGGGCGGTCACGAAGACGGTCCACATCTCGGTGCTCCACGTGACCAGCATTGACACCGCCAGCGACACCCTGAGCGGCGTGGCCGATGCGGGTTCGGACGTGATGGTCAACCTCCATTCGCAGGGCGGGATCGGGCGTCGCGTGGTCGCCGCCGGTGACGGGACCTGGACCGTGGACTTCTCCACCCCCGGCGACGAAGACTGGGAGCAGAACAGCGCGGACCTCGTGCCGGGTGACCACGGCCGGGCCATCCAGCTCAACCCCGACGGCTCCGACGACGGCACGCTCGAATACTGGGGCATCCCGCCCACGGCCTTCACCAAGAACTCGCCTCCCAACGGCGCGCTCAACCGGCCCATCAACCTGACCCTGAGCTGGTCCGCCAGCAGCCCCGAAGCCACCTACGAGTATTGCTATGACACCACCAACGATAACGCCTGCTCGACCTGGACCGATGCCGGCGCGAACACGAGTGTCCTGGTCACCGGGCTGGCTTACAATACCCGCTACTACTGGCAGGTGCGCGCCAACAACCAGGCCGGCACGACCGAAGCCAACAACGGGACCTGGTGGTCTTTCAAAACCAAAGTGCTCATAGTCACCAGGGCCTTCCGCTCCATCGGCAGCCAGGACGGCTGGGTGCTCGAATCGGCTGAAAACAGCAACGCGGGAGGTTCGCTGAATGTCTCGTCCGCGACCTTCTCGCTCGGCGACGACAAATTCAGGCGGCAATACCGCGGCATCCTGTCGTTCAACACCTCCAGCCTGCCGAACAACGCGGTCATCACCAAGGTCACGCTCAAGATCAGGAAGCAGGGGATCCTCGGCGGCGGCAATCCGGTTCTGCTCTTCCAGGGCTTCATGCTGGACGTCAAGAAAGGCTTCTTCGGGACCCCGGCGCTGCAGATCACCGACTTCCAGGCCGCAGCCAATAAGACGGTCGGGCCGTTCAAGCCTGCGCCGGTCAACAACTGGTACAGTTTCAACCTGACCGGCGCCAAAGTTTACGTCAACAAGCTGGGGACCAGCGGCGGCCTGACCCAGATCCGCCTGCGCTTCAAGCTGGACGACAACAACAATGCCATCGCCAATATGCTCAACCTGTTCAGCGGCAACGCCCCGTTGGCCTCCAGGCCGCTGTTGATCGTCGAGTACTTCGTGCCGTAAAGGATTGTCACTGCAAAGAAGGGGGAATCACATCCGTCACCGCGCCAGCCCTTGCAACCGGGCCGGCACGGTGATGGTTTTGTCTTGCAATTGAAATGCGTTCATACGCCCGCCAGGTTGAATTGGGGATGGAATTGTGCGAGAATACTCTATGAGTCTACTGAAAAAAGGCCAGTCTCCCGCGAAGCAACGAAGGCCGCGAAGTTTTCTTGATTAATCCGAAGGGAGTCTTGAAAATTGTTCGCTCCAGCCTTCGAAAACTTGATGAACTTCTTCGCGCGCTTCGCGGCCTTCGCGGTGAAAAAGGTTTTGCAGTAGAGTCCTCTATCAAACAGGAGAAGTACGATGAAAACAAAATTCCTACCCTTACTGGTAATGCTGGCGATGACCGCCTGCACGTTCCAGGTGGACACCGAAACGCCACCCCCGCCGACCCTGCCTCCCACCCCGACCTCCGCACTGCCCACCGCGCCCGCGGCCTCTCCCGCCCCGGCAGCCCAGGAACCCACGTCCACGAGCGCGCCCGCTGCGACAAATACAGTAGCCGCGCCTTCAGCCACCCCGGCCGTCACCTCCCCGCCACCCTCCGGCATCTACAACCCTTACGCCGTCGTCCTGGTCACGCCTGGTGACGTGCTCAACGTCCGCGCCGGCGCGGGGGTGGATAATGCCGTCGCAGGCACGCTCCAGCCCACGGCGTCGCGGGTGAACCGCACGGGACCGGCTGCCAGCGCCGGCGGCGACCGCTGGGTCGAGATCCAAAATCCGGGCGGTGGGACCGGCTGGGTCAACGCCAATTTCCTGACCGAATACGTGTCCCCCTCCGCTTTCTGCGCCGACACCCGCGTGACGGCCCTGCTCGACAGCCTGGCGGCGGCTCTGCTCGACCCGGACGGCGACCGCCTGAGTTCCCTGGTCAGCCCGGCGCACGGCCTGGACCTGCGGCTCTGGCGCTACGGGACGGTGGCGAACTATACGCCCGAAGAGGCCTCCTGGGTCTTCCAGTCCGATTACGTGGTGGACTGGGGGCCTGCGCCCGGCAGCGGCGAGGCGACCCTGGGGACCTTCAGCGATCAGCCGCTGCCCCGCTTGCAGGAGGTGTTCGGCGCAGCTTACTCCCTGCAATGCAACGACACGCTCGACCTGGCGACCTTTTCGCTCGACCCCTGGCCCCCGGAATATACCAACATCAATTTCTACACGATCTACAAGCCGGGCACGGACCAGTACGGCGGCCTGGACTGGCGGGCCTGGATCGCAGGCATCGAGTATGTTCAGGGGCAACCGACCCTCTTTGCCCTGATCCACTTCCAGTGGGAGCCGTAAGTACGAGTCGTGTTCTTCTCTCCCATCTTGACTCTCCCGTTACTGGAGGTTGTATAAAACAAGCATGATCCGGATCGGACAGTTTTCCCGCATCAGCCAGGTCTCGATCAAGACCCTGCGTTTCTACGACGAACAGGGTCTGCTGCATCCCGCCAGCGTGGACGATTTCACCGGCTACCGCTACTACACCTTCGAGCAACTGCCGCGCCTATACCGCATCCTGGCCCTGAAGGAGATGGGTTTCCCGCTCCAGCAGATCGGCCAACTGCTGGACGAGGAGCTTTCCCCGGAGCAGCTGCGGGGGATGCTGAAAGCCCGTCGGGCCGAGATACAGGCCAAAGTCCAGGAAGAGATGGAGCGGCTGGCCCGGGTGGAGGCCCGGCTGAGTCAGATCGAACAGGAGAGTTCCATGAATACGATTGAAGTCGTCATCAAAAAGGTCGAACCGCTCAAGGTCGCCTCGATACGGGACACCATCCCGGCTTACAGCCAGCAGGGGGCGCTGTGGAACGAGCTGGAGGGCTACCTGGCGATGCAGCGCGTCCGCCCGACTGGGCCGTGCTTCACGATGTATTACGACGAGGAGTACAAGGAACGCGACGTGGACGCCGAGGTGTGCGAGCCGATCGAGGCCGACCTGGCGGAGTTCCGCAACGTGAAGGTGCGTACCCTGCCGGGGGTGGAGGTGGCTGCGGCCATCCACCGGGGAGCATACACCACCCTGGGCAAGGCCGTCGAGGCCGTCATCCGCTGGACGGAGGCGAACGGCTACCGGATCACCGGCCCGGAGCGGGAGGTGTACATCCGCCCCGGCAGGAACGGCAGCCAGGCCGACCCCGAAACCGTGACCGAGATCCAGTTCCCGGTCGAGAAGAAGTAGATACAGCAAAGTCCCCGGTCGGAATGGCCGGGGACTGAATTTATCATTTCAGGCGTCTCTCTTTGATTCGATGGTTTCTCTATATTTCATGATCAGTTCTTTTGTTCCTGGTAACACGCCCAACTGCTGCAACTCTCCGATCTGATCCCAGAGATTCCAGACTTCAACGATCCTGCTGTTTTCGATGCGGAAAATATAGATACCGGATAGGGTAATGGCTTTGTTCGTAGCCGGGACGCCAAAGTACTCGCCCTGTTGCCTGCCATGACCCACCCAATGCGCCATGACGCGATCCCCTTCGGCGATCATCTGGCCAACAGTTTCGATCCAGCCTCCCCAGACCTTCTTGTGCCGCTCATAAGCGGCTCTCTCGATCTCAGGCGTTGAATCGAAGTCAGGGTTGGAGGTATGGTACAGGGCGTGCCAACGAACCGTGGGTGCGAAGATCTCATCACAGGATGCAGGATTGTAAGGAGCGTCTTCGAAGTAACGGCGGACAATGGCTTTGTTCTCTTCAATTGACATTGAAATAGGCCTCCATTGGTTTTGATTTCACTGACCAGGCCAAATAATCATAAACATGAATATCAGGTCGTACAATACGCCTCCGAAAAAACTCCACCAAAAAGAACCTCTCCAATCCTCCAGACCTGAGTTGTGCCCCGGCTTTTGGGCATTTTTATAGCCCAGACGCATACCAATAAGACCAAACAAAGCGCCTCCAATGATTATCAGGAATAACGGTTCCCAAAAAGGAGAAACCACGAAAGAAACAATCCCGCAGGGAGTGATCGCTAAACCCCACCCTATTTTAAAAACAAATGAGTTACAAAAAGACCATCCGAAATCCGAAAAAGCCAGATAGGTTTTCAGGAAAACGTTGGGGAATGCGCCAATGATAGCGCCGACGATGCCGAAAAGCATCCCCTTGCCATTAACGATCAGGTTTTTCATCATGCGATCTCCTGCAAAAAACTTGACTCAGGCAAAATATTCGTTCAGCAACCGAATACGAACCAGCAGATTTCGTTGCGCAACTTCTGGTCGTCGAGTACGAGATCGCGAATCGCATCCGGGAGCTGGTCGCGCTGCCACCGGCACTCGAGTCGCCCTGCGCTCTCGGCCGCTCCTTCCGGCGCGGCAGCGCGTGCGGCCCGGATGGCGTAGGCAGCTGCGCCCAACTCATGCGCGGCCACATGGGCGACTACCGCCGCCTGACCAGCGGCATACCGTGCGGCCCCACTCAGGTCCCTGGCTGCCGCCATCGCGTGACCCCCCGCCGCTCGGGACCGGGACATCGTAATTTCACCTCGCGCCCAGGCGCGCACCGATCCAATGGCCCGGCGCGGCCGGTCGTCGTTGGGTTGCATCTCCTCGAATAAGTGCAACACGTGCTGGGCGCAATCGGCCGCCCATATCGCAAGCAGGTGATGATCGGCGTCCTGGAGGGCGCCGCCGCGACGCACAGTGATGAACCTGGGGTCCCGCTTCTTTGGCAATATCATTCGTCAGTTCCTACGCGTTCCTTCTGCCCAACGGCTCGCAATCCGTGAGGGCCGGATGAACGAAAGACTCGTTGACAATAAAAGAACCTGCTTTGCTTATGGCTGACGGCTTTCGTTGCTCAACAATTCATACAGGGTGCTGAAACGGTCTATCCGCCACAATTGCGCCAGGATCAGAACCACTGCGCCAAGCAGGCTTAGCCAGAAATGTAGCAGATAAAGCCCGATCCCTATCATGACCATTCCCAAGACCCCAAGAATGATCAGCCATTTTTGAATCACATCATAATGTTTGGGAAGTTCGGAGCGTTTGCCCAACCACAATTTCTCGCCATAGATTCCTTTGGATGCCCAGTTGCGAGGCGTATCAATGGGTGGAAAAACCAGTACGTTTAGATATAACCAAACGATAACCAGGACGACTGGGACGAGTGACCATGCGCCAATCCATGTACGACTCCAAACAGCAAGCATGAAAGCAGGGATTGCCGCAAATCTTGTCCAAACACTCCAGGGATTGGCGTGCCTTTTCCACATTTTATCGCTCATGTTTTGCATGATTAAAATCTCCTTTGTGCTTCGGGATGATATGGCGAAGGCGGATTCTTGGGGTGATACCGTCGCCGGGGATGCTTTCGGGGCGAGAGCGTCAAGCTTGCACACCTTCTCTTTGCAAGCGTTTGATGTGTTGATAGACCGTCTTTGCGTCATCAATCATCTCAAAACTGGGAGCGATATTGTATCTGCCCATGTTCGGAAAACCACTTCCTGAATACATCCAAGCCATAGGATGTGAAGCCCCAAAAGTTATGGTTCCTTTGCCATCGCCTTTTGTGCTGATGTTTATCTCTGGCAGTTTTTTTATATCCAACGACTTTGTAGTTTGGTTGAGCACACCAGAAATAATTATAGCTCGCTCATTGGTAAGCGCATAATAAATCTTGCTTCGTTGAGCACTATCGAAAAAGAACCTGCCAATAATCATATAAAGTCCAACCAATACAAACGGAACACCCCAAAGCATAAAGAAGAAAGGCGCTCCGCTTGAGACGACCCCAAATTCCCAGAATAATGCAAAGCCACCCCATAAGAGGCTAAAAGGTATCATAAAAATATCAGATGGTCTTAGCATTAAGCCTTGTTGTGGTTGTCCGCTCCAGATGATTCTTTCGCCAGGGTTTAATTCATCACGAAAATTGGCCGATGGATATTCCAACATTCTCATTCCAACCTTTTCTTTACAAAGTTTTGTTTGCTCGTGGACGGCCCGTCCAACACATTTTTTGGGGAAAGCATTCCTGCATATCATCCCGTTGAACGGATTTCCTGCCGCCTGCTTCCTGGCGGCGCTTTTAAATATCCTGAACTATTCGGGTGGCAGCAAGTTCATATTGTGATGAGCAAATTATAAGCATCCGCTCCTCAAAGGTCAACACGGATGGATGCCTTGGACAATAAGCCCCGGACTCGTTCGCAGACACCCCCTGGACTCGTCGGTCAGCACATCCATGCACCACGCAACACGCATCACCCACAACGCAACACACACCACGCACCACTCATCCCGCATCACTCACCACGCAACACGCCCCACGCAACACGCCCTTTCGTTGTAAAATAACCCCCATGCCCGAAAAACTCAAAATCCTGTTCCTCGCCTCCGAAGCCGACCCCTTCGTCAAGGTTGGCGGGCTGGGCGACGTGGCCGGGTCGCTCCCCGCCGCGCTGCGTGCCTTGACCGCCGAATCCGCCGGGGGCCAAAAGCTGGACGTGCGCCTGATGCTGCCGCTCCACCCCGTCATCCGCACCGACGGCCTGACCCTGCGGCTCGAAGCCGCTTTCCCGATGGCCCACGTCTCCGGCGAGGTCCAGGCCCAGGTCTATGCCGCCGCCCTGGACGGCCTGCCGGTCTACTTCATCTCCGCCGAACCGGTCAACAGCGTCCAGACAGTCTATTCGAGCAACGCCGGGCTGGACGCCGAGAAATACGTCTTCTTCTCGCTGGCCGCCCTCGAAGCCACCCGTCACCTGGGCTGGCAGCCGGAGATCATCCACGCCAACGACTGGCACACCGCCCTGGCCTGCTACGCCCTCAAACTGCACCGCAAAGGGGACGAGTTCTTGCGCGGGATGCGCTCCCTGCTGACCGTCCACAACCTGCCCTTCATGGGGCCGAACATCTCGGCCCAGCTTGCCGGATACGGCTTCGAGGCTCCGGCCACCGACCTGCCCTGGTGGGGCAACCCGCTCCCCCTGCCGCTCGGCCTGTGGGGCGCAGACGCCATTGTGGCCGTCTCGCCGACCTATGCGCGGGAGATCCTGACCCCGGCCGCCGGCTGCGGGCTGGAAACCTTCCTGAGCGGGCGCGCCCTGCAGGTCTTCGGCATCCTGAACGGGATAGACACCCGCCGCTTCGACCCCCAGACCGACCCGGCCCTCGAAAAGAACTACTCGGCCCAAACGATCAAAGCCCGCCAGTCCAACAAGGCCGGCTTGCAGCGCCAGTTGAAACTGCCCGAATCACCCGGGACGCCCGTGCTGGCGGTCGTCTCCCGGCTCGACCCGCAAAAAGGCATGGACCTGGTCTTCGACGCCCTGCGCTACCTCAACGGCCTCGACTGGCAGGCCGTCCTGCTCGGCACGGGCGACGCCGAACTGGAGACCCAGGCCCGGATGCTGCAAAAAGACTTTCCCGACCGGGTGCGGGCCGAGGTCCGTTTCGACGCCCGCCTCGCCAACAGGATCTACGCCGGCTCCGACATGCTGATGATGCCCTCGCGCTACGAACCCTGCGGCTTGTCGCAGATGATCGCCATGCGCTACGGCAGCGTCCCGGTGGCCCGCGCCACCGGCGGCCTGGTGGATACCATCCGCGAGGGCGAGACCGGCTTCGTCTTCGCCGAACCGTCAGCCGAGTCCCTCTCGCTGGCGCTGCGGCGGGCCGTCTCGGTTTACGCCGATCAGCCGTCCTGGCAGGCCCTTCAAATCAACGGCATGGCGCGGGACTTCTCCTGGAAAGCCTCCGCCCGGCAGTATGCGGAAGTCTACCAATCCCTGATGAAAGGGAGGGCCAACACCCTGTGAAAACCCGAGCCGTCATCCTGGCCGGTGGCGAGGGCGCCCGCCTGAGCGTGCTGACCGCCAAACGCACCAAGCCCGCCGTCCCGTTTGCGGGCAAGTACCGCATCATTGATTTTGCCCTCTCGAACTGCGTCAACTCCGGCATCTTCGACGTGATGATCCTGGCCCAGTACCGGCCCCAATCGCTGATCGAACACATCGGGGCCGGCGCGCCCTGGGACCTGAACCGGGACTTCACCGGCGGGGTGCGCATCCTGACCCCCTACAAAGCCCGCTACAACTCGGACTGGTACAGCGGGACCGCCGACGCCGTCCAGCAGAACTTCACCTTCATCAAACGCGACGACCCGGACCTGGTGCTGATCCTGTCCGGCGACCACATCTACACCATGGACTACGACGCCATGATCGCCTTCCACCTGGACCACGGGGCCGACCTGACCATGGGCGCGATCCGCGTCCCGATGGCCGACGCCCCTCGATTCGGCATCCTGGCCATGGATCCGGGCTACCGGGTGACGTCCTTCGTCGAGAAACCGGCCAGCCCGCCCTCCAACTTCGCCAACATGGGCGTTTACCTGTTCAGCCTGAACCTGCTCGACCGGGTACTGTGGGAGGACCACCAGCGCAAGGGGTCGTCCCACGATTTCGGCAAAGACATCCTGCCGCGCCTGATCAAGAGCAAAGCCAACGTCTACGCCTTCCCGTACACCGGCTACTGGATGGACGTGGGCACGATGCATTCCTACTGGCAGGCCCACATGGACCTGCTCTCGCCCAACCCGCCGCTCAAACTTTACGACCGGCGCTGGGTGATCCACACCCGCACCGAGGAACGGCCCCCGGTGCGCTTCCCCGAACGGGCCACCGTTTACGCCAGCATGGTCGCCGACGGCTGCTTCATCCAGGAGAATGCGGTGGTGGAGAGCAGCGTGCTCTCGCCGGGGGTCATCGTCCGGCCTGGGGCGGTGGTGCGCGAATCGATCCTGCTGACCGACTGTATCGTCGAAAGCGGGGCGGTCGTCGAGCGGGCCATCCTGGACAAGCGCGTCCGGGTCGGCCAGAACGCCCGCCTCGGCGGCGGGACCGGCACCCAGCCCGTCGAGCTGACCGTAGTCGGCAAGAACAGCCAGTTGCCGCCCGGCCTGGTCGTCCAGCCCGGCGCAACCATCGCCAACGACGTGGTCGCCTCCGACTTCGACTCCCTATTCGTCCCATCCAGCCAAACCGTCACCACCAGGAGAAAAGCCAATGAAATTTGAACGCAGCTCCGGCATCCTGCTCCACCCCACCAGCCTGCCCGGTCCTTACGGCATCGGCGACCTCGGCCCGCAAGCCTACAAGTTCGTGGATTTCCTGGCCGGGGCGGGCTGCAAGCTCTGGCAGGTGCTCCCCCTCGGACCCACCGGCTACGGCGACTCGCCCTACCAGTGCTTCTCGGCCTTTGCCGGCAACCCTTACCTGATCAGCCCGGAGCGGCTGCTGGAAGAGGACCTGCTCCACCCCAACGACCTGGTCGGCCCCGTCGAGTTCCCCGCCTCCCGCGTGGACTTCGGCCGGATCATCCCCTGGAAGCTGAACCTGCTCGAACGGGCTTTCATCCGTTTCCAGAACCACGGCTCCTCGATCATCCAACAGGCTTTCGAGGCCTTCTGCGCCGAACAGGCCGATTGGCTCGAAGATTACGCCCTGTTCATGGCGATCAAGGAAGCCAACGGCGGCGGCGG
Source organism: Chloroflexota bacterium (assembly GCA_049324115.1). Classification (GTDB taxonomy): domain Bacteria; phylum Chloroflexota; class Anaerolineae; order Anaerolineales; family Villigracilaceae; genus UBA5796. The sequence goes on along the minus strand of JBMOMN010000016.1, from coordinate 15,179 downwards.
CTGGGACGGCTGGCCCGCTCCCCTGCGCCAGCGTGACCCGCAGGCGCTGGCCCAGGCCCGTGGTTCGCTGTCGAATGCCATCATGCGCTTTACGTTCTATCAATTCGTCTTTTTCCGCCAGTGGCGGGCGCTCAAGGCTTATGCCGCCGGGCGCGGGATCAAGGTCATCGGCGACATCCCCATCTTCGTCGCCTACGACAGCGCCGATGTGTGGGCCAACCCCGGACTCTTCTTCCTCGACGAAAACAGCCTGCCCAGCGTGGTGGCGGGCGTCCCCCCGGATTACTTCTCGCCCACCGGCCAGTTATGGGGCAACCCGCTCTACAACTGGGAGGTCCACAAGCAGACCGGCTACGACTGGTGGCTGAAACGCTTCCGGGCCATCCTGGGCATGGTGGACATCGTCCGCCTGGACCACTTCCGGGGCTTCGCGGGCTACTGGGAGATCCCCGCAGGCGAGACGACCGCCATTAAAGGGCGCTGGGTCACGGGTCCGGGAGCCGATTTCCTGCAAGCCGTTCGCAGCGGATTGGGGGACGCTTCGACGCCGCTCAGCGCAAGCCTCCCCATCATCGCCGAAGACCTGGGCGAGATCACCCCGGATGTGATCGTCTTGCGCGACCAGTTCGACCTGCCGGGGATGAAGATCCTGCAATTCGGCTTCTCCGGGCCGGATAACGCCTTCCTGCCGCATCTCTACCCCGAAAACTGCGTCACCTACACCGGCACCCACGACAACGACACGGCCCGCGGCTGGTACGAGACCGCCCCCGCCCCCGAAGCCGATTTTGCCCGCCGCTACCTGCGAACCGACGGGAGCGCTTTCGCCTGGAGTTTGATCCGGGCCTGCTGGTCGTCCACGGCAGTCTTCGCCCTGGCCCCGATGCAAGACCTGCTCAACCTGGGCACCGAAGCCCGGATGAACTTCCCCAGCAAACTGGGCGGCAACTGGGAATGGCGCATGAAAGAAGAAGACCTGAGCGCCGAACTGCGGGACAGGCTGAAAGAGTTGAATTATTTGTATCTGCGGTAGCAGGTCATTGAGCAGAAAATCCTGACTTGGACGTTGTCTACCGGACAAAACCAAAAATCTTAACGCGAATTCCGCGAAGGGAGCGAATTTCGCGAATTTATTTTCAAAAACATTCGCGTTACATCGTACCCGCAAGGGTATTCGCCAAATCTGCGTAATTTGCGTTGAAAAAGGGTTTTCTCAAAACTATGTCCAGTAGAGAGACTTGGACGGGCCGAAACCCCTGGGTTGAGCTTGCCGAAACCAGGAAAGATTCAACCACAAAGGGTCACGAAGGTTTTCCTTTGTGACCCTTCGTGACCCTTTGTGGTATAAAATTCGCTCTATCCGCGTGATCCGCGTTGAAAAAGCTCTTACCGAAAATCCGTCCGGCTCCGAACTCACTCCCCCAATAAATCCGCAACCAGATGATCCACAGCCTTCTTCCTGGCGCGTTGTCCGCAGCGCGCCAGGTCGTCTGGGCCAAGTTTGCTTTCCAGCCCCGCCTTGAGCGTTTCAGCCTGGGAATGGGCCTCCTGGCCTGTATCCTCCTGCGCCAGGACCCAGGTCACCAGCTCGGCAGATTTGAGCGTCTCGCCGGTTTTGCCATAAATATCAGCGAAGCCGAGCAGGATGTCGAAGATCAACCCGCCCGCCTGGACCTGCTTGGCTAATTGCAAGGCTTCACAATAATGGCTGCGGGTCTGGGCGAAATTTCCCAGGTCGGTCTCGATCGCACCGATTTCCAGTAACGAGTGCAGGACAGCCACGCGGTTCCCGGTCTCGCGTTTGAGCGCCAGGCTTTCTTCGAGCATACCTTTCGCAGCCTCATAGTCACCCAGCTTGCGGGCAACCATCCCCAGGTTATTCAGGCAGGCTGAGATGCCATAGGTGTAATTCAGCTCCCGGTAATAGTTCAGGCTTTCCAGGTAGAGTCGCTGCGCCTGCGGGAAATCACCTTGTTCGTAGTCTATGGCTCCCTGGTTGATCAGCACTTTGGCAATCCCAAAAGGATTTTCCAATTGCCAGTAGAGCGCGAGACTCTCGGCATAGAGCAAATTGGCGGCTTCGTAATCACCGCTCCTGTCACAAATCACGCTGGCCTGGGTGCTCAAGGCCTGGGCCAGGGTCGGCAGGGACTCTGAACAGCGCGCAAGTTCGATGGCCGCCTCAGCGGCTTTCTCCGCTTCGCCGAAATCTCCCTGCCAATAAGACACCCGGCTCGACAACTCCAGGGCGTAGGCCAGTTCCTGATCGGCGCCGAGGGCTTGCAAAAGGGTGATGCTCTCTTTCACCTGCCTGTCCGCGGCCTCCAGGTCGCCCAGCCAATAGATGAAATCGGCGATGCAGCTTTGCAGGCGTGCCAGGATCAACCGGGTTTGGCGGGAGTCGTCCAGGGTTTCGACGGCCTCCACCGCAGACTCGAATACTGCCTGTCCTTCGGCAAACCGGTTGCGCGCCCAATAATAGATAAAGATGCCCTCCAAGGCCCCGCCAAGGATTTCCACCTCTTTCCGGGCGACGGCCCAATCCCAGGCGGCACGCACGTCCCCGATGACGCGCCCGACTTCATCGAGGGCAGCCGCTTTGTATTGGATGGTCAAGGCGTGTTCACGCTCCTTCAGGAAGCGGGCAAAATAAGCGGCGTGGCGGCGGCGGGTGTCCTGTTCCCCTGCCGGATCGGCAGCCAGCTCCCGGGTCAGGAATTGTTCGAGCAGCAGGTGCAGGCTGTATCGCCCGCCGACATCCAGATGCAGGAAGGATTTCTTCACCAGGGAAGCAAGCTGGTGAGGCGCAGCCTGGGCCACTTCCCGGGCGGCGGCCCGGCTGAAGGCGGTTTGGAAGACCGAGAGTTTGGATAATACAATCCGTTCCTCGACCGGGAGCAGCCTCCAGGAATGCTCGAAAACGGCCCGCAAACTCTGGTGACGGTCGGGCATATCCCGCAGGGAAGTGACCAGGAAATCGAGGTCGGCCTCGATCCCCTCTGCGATGGCTTGACAGGTAAGCTGGTCCACCCAGCCCGAGGCCAGTTCTATCCCCAGGGGGATACCGCCGACCAGCCTGCAAATCCGGGCAATTTGGGGGTAAGCCTCCTCCCGCTCAGGGAAATCGGGGACGACCTGCCGGGCACGGCGCACGAAAAGCTGGACGGCCGCGTATCCCTCCAAAGTCTCTGCCGTCGCGGTGGTCGAATCCGCCGGGCAGGGAAGACCTTCGACCGGATAGACCCACTCGGCCCGCAGGCTCAAACGCTCGCGGGAAGTGACCAGCAATTTGACGTTCGGCGCGTCATCCAGGATTTTATTCACCAGGCGGATGGCGCCATTGCCGCCGTCGGATTTCGCTGAAAGCAGGTGTTCGAAATTATCGAGCACCAGCAGGATGGATTTTTCCCGCAGGTAGTCGAGCAGTTGGGTCTCAGGATCGCTGCCCGGCGTGACCGGCAGGGCGTCGAAGATCGCGGCCAGGACCTGGTCGGGGCGGCGCAGCGGCGTCAGCGGGACCCAAAATACGCCGTGCCAGAAATCATCCAGGTGCTCCCGGGCGGTTTACAAGGCCAGGGCCGTTTTCCCGATCCCGCCGATCGCGGCCAGGGTGAGCAGGCGGCAATCGGGGTTCGCCAGGAGCCTGCCGATCTCGTACCGTTCCGCCTGCCGCCCAACCAACGGCTGCGGTTGGGGCGGCAGGTTGTGCGGGCGGGTGCTCCCGGCCGAACGAATGCGCTGGTAGAGCATTTGCGTATCGTGACCGGGTTCGACTCCCAGCTCGCTGGCAAGGATATTGCGGCAGCGTTCGTATTGAGCCAGGGCCGCGCTGCGCTGGCCGCTGTGGGCCAGGCTTTCCATCAAGGCGCAGTGGGCCTCCTCACGATAAGGTTCCAGTTCCACCTGGCGCAGGGCATGTTTCTGGGCCAGGCCGTACTCCCCCTGGCGCAGGTAATATTGGGTCAGTTCGTGCAGGGCGGACAACATCCGGGTGTGCAGGGCTTCCCGGATGGTCAGCAGCCACTCCTCGAATTCCAGGCTGTCCACGGTTAACCCCTGGAGGAAGCTGCCCCGGTAGAGGGCCGTCGCCTCTTCGAGGTCGTGGATGCAGGTCTCGAAGCGCAATTGGGTGTGGCTCAGGGCCGCATCCAGCCGGGACTTGAGCTGGTCTACGTCCAACCAGAAATGGCCGTTCGGGTCGAATTGGGCGCTGTCGTTCTGGATGATCAAATAGGGGGAAGGATCGGTGTTGGAGAGGGCTTTTCGCAGGGTGGAAAGGGCTTTACGCAGGTTCGTCCGGGCCGTCTCCGCGCTGGCTTCCGGCCAGAGCAGGCTCCCCAGGCGTTCACGCGAATGAGGGGAATGGTGCTCCACAGCCAGGTAGGACAGCAGGGCGCGCACCTTGTCATATCCGAACCCTGTGACCGGTTCATCACGTCCCTGCGACTGCTCCGACAGCGCGGCCTGGAACGGCCCAAGTAAGTAGAGCCTGAGAACCTGCATATAAAAATTATACATGGAAAGGCCGCAACGTGCATTTTTTCACACCTTTTTCACGCCGAATTTAGATAATGAAAGCGATGACACAACCAGAAAAGCAAAGCCACCCCTCCCCATATCGTTCCTTCCTGCTCCGTCTCTGGATGGAAGACGCCCGGAGCAAAACCCCGTGGCGGATAGTCTTGATTGATATCCAGACGGGCAGCCGGCGAGGCTTCGTGGATTTCACGAAGCTGGCGGAATTCCTCGAGGGCGAACTGCCTGACGAGCAGGATCCAGGCTCACAGTCAGCGGGAGAGCCGCATTCGTAAAGTGTGGCCGCAATCCGGTGCTCCACCTCATAACCCATTCAAGGAGAAAAATCATGAAACGCATTTGGTCCATTCTGATGTTGGGGGCTTTGCTGGCATTGCCAGCCCTGGCTTGCGGCGGCTCAGCCACGCCTGAGGCGCCCCCCACCCTTTCGGCAAGCCCCACACCGGCATCCACCCCTACGCCTTCGGCCAAGGACCACGTGGAGCAGGGCATTGCCTATTCAGATGCAGGGGATGTGGATGCCGCCATCACCGAGTACGAGGCCGCTCTCGAGCTGGATCCCGAAAACGTCGAAGCGCACGTGAACCTGGGCATGATCTTCATTGACGAGGCCCGCTACGCCGAAGCCGCCACCCATTTCGAGGCCGCCCTGGCCGTCGAACCGGATAACGACGCCGCCAGCGGCGGGTTATGCGTGGCCTACGCCTTCAACCAGCCGGACCGGGCCGAAGCGCAATGCCAGGCCGCTCTCGAGCGCCAGCCGAACAATGCGGATGTCTACAACGGCCTGGGGATCGCCATCGCCATGCAGAGACGGTACGACGAAGCCGTTGTCGCTTTCAAGGAGGCCATCCGGCTGCAACCCGAACATCCCTGGGCGCACAACAACCTGGGGTTCACCTACCTGAAACAGGACCGCCTGGATGAAGCCATCGAAGAATTGAACGTGGCTTTGCGCATCAATCCCGAGAATGCCCAGGCGCATTACAACCTGGGACTCGCCTTCGCCAAGCAAGGGAAGTACGACCAGGCCATTCCCTCCTACCAGGAAGCCTTGCAGTTCGAACCGGATATGGCCGCCGCGTATTACGATCTGGGGCTGATCTACCGTGACCTGGGCCAGCGGGAGCAGGCCATCGCCGCCCTCGAAAAGTTCCTCGAACTGGCTCCCGATGCGTCCGACCGGGCCAACATCGAGGCCATGATTGCCGAAATGCGGGAACCGGTCGCTTTATCCCCCGGCACGTACATCGAATTCGACGATGCCCTGGATTACGACAGCGACGATGACGCCGACTTCTTCTCCTTCTTCAACTCCCCGGCCTCCTTCTTTGGAGACGGCGAAGATACGGTCACGGTCACAGTCCAGCCGCAGGAGGGCCTGGATGTCTCCATCACCGTCCTCGATACTTCCACCAGCAACAAGATCGTCCTGTCGGATGTGAACGAGACCGGGCCGGGAGGGGAGGAACATCTCACCTTGACGCTGCCCGATCCGGGTTCCGCGATGGGCGTGTTCATGATCTCCATCATCGCGGTGGACGGCAGCGGGGATTATCACGCCTTCTTCAGCGGTTCCCCGGCCGTCGGGTTCTTCCTGTCGGATGGATGGGAAGTCAACGGGGTGCTGGGAGATCAATCCGCCCTGTTCGTCGTTGTCAGCGCCCTGGGCGGTTCAGGCAAGGTCATTTCCATCGAAGCCACACCCCGCCAGGAAGACAACCTCGACCTGTTCATAACAGCTGTTGATACGTCCGGCAACAAGAACATGGGCACGCTCAACGACGGAGGGGTCGGCGAAGCGGAGGGCGACTCCTTCACCGCCGGCAATTCGGTCTATCTCTTCATCGTCGGCGACCAGAAAGGCCATCCCGGACGGGTCGTCATCACTTACCATCAATAACCCCCGGCGCCCGATACGGTCAGTCGCGGAAGAGACTTTTGGCCTGCCCGGGATTTGCCAGATGGATGTGGAAGGCTGCGGCGTACTCGAAGAGTTTGCCAACGCTCTCCCATTCATCTGGCCTTTCGATGTGCCAGCGGAACGAGAGGTCGCTCCCGTGCTGCCGGATGAGCAACTCGCTGGCCGGGCCGTCGAATGCGATGACCGGCTTGCGCGGGGCTGAAACAGTCATGCCCTGCATGAGCCGGACCAGTTCAGCGCTTTCGCCGGGCGACAAGCGGTAAACCGACGATTGTCCCTGGCGGAGTTCGAACTCGGGCTTGTCGAGCGAGCCAAGATTGACGAAATGCAGCGTGAAAGCTGAAGGGTCCGTTTCACGGCGGATGGGGAAATCCGGCCTGTCTGTTAGATCAATGATGATGAGGCGGAACGTGAGGAACGCCACGGGGCAACTCCTTTCAGGCTCATTCCAAATCTCCCCCGTCTGTTATCCGAATAATTAGTTCTTAAATTCATTTTTGTTTTCAAGCAAGCGTAACTGCTGGACAACGTTTTGACTTTTTTCTAATTTACGCTTCTCCACCATGCCAGTGTTGCGGGCTGCTGCGGTTACCTCGCCCCAACTTATAAAGTATTTATCGTAGTATTCAATGGGATATCTTCCAAATTGGATAAGCTCGTCCCGCGATGGGATATGACCAATCTCACCAGCAACCCGCTTTACTTCCAACTGTAAAGTTTTCTTGGGAACCTTATAAACCTGTTTCATAAGTCGTGGTACAGGGCTGTTCTTGCTCGTTAAAAGCCGTTCCATTTTTCGAAATGGGTCCAAACCATCAAGAATTTCTTGATGCCTTTCATTGGACAAATGCCAATATTTTTCTGACGCTTCAATTCCCAGATATTCCCTGCCAAGTTGATGGGCTGCCAATGTTGTTGTACCGGAACCATTGAAACAATCCAATACAACTTCACCGGGTTTGGTCAAAATTGAAATGATACGATACATCAAATGTGGCGGCAATTGGGTTGGGTGGTCAACTCGCCGGCTATTATGCTTAAGCCGGTGAATATCGCCCCATACATCTGTTAATTGTGTTCTATCGTTGATTTTTGCAGCAATGCGGGTGTCAACACAATTTTCCCGCAGACAATATCCATCTGCCAGGGGTTCAAAGGCGTGAAATGTTTTGGGCGCGCTTGATAAGCGAATGTGAGCCGATTCGCCGGTAAAACATGGTAGTTCTCTGGACTCGCCCTTTGTGAAGCAAAGGATCGAATAGTGTGCTGGCATTATCAAGCGTACTGGAAACGCTAAAGCGTCCCAGACAATCCAATTTTGATAATTCAAGATTGTTTGCATGTAAAGAAAATGCCTGATGGACCAGATAGGTATGTTCAAAAGAGCAAGAGTCCGTCCAGGTTTTAGCACACGTGATAACTCATAAATCCATTCATCGCACCATTTAAAGTAATCCTGAATCTCCAAATCATCGGAATAGCCGGAATATTTCTTTTTCAAATTATAGGGTGGATCAACAAAGGCAAGGTCAATAGAGTTATCCGGGATAGTCCGCAATTCTTCAAGGCAATCCCCTTTTATGACTCTATTCACCAATTCTTGGGGAAGGTGATTCTCCTGAAATTCAAAGTGGATAATAGGGCGGGAGTGGCGATGCAAACCAGGGTCTTTCATGTCAACGACAGTTAAGAATTTATACAGCTCTACACCAAAAAGGTCGGCAAACCGCATAAGTACCTGGCTTAGATCACCGCCCAAGTCGCAAGAAACATCCCGCCAAACATCAGAAATTAAAGTGCCTGCTTCGTGATAAGTGTGTTTTTTCCCGCCATAATCTTTTGTCGTCTTATCGCACACGGGGCAATAGGTATATTCGATCCGCGTTTTTGTGTGGCGCAAGGATGCTTTATAGCCTGTATAAACCAAGGCTCCGAAGTGCTGATGCGGTAATCTCCGCCGATCTCCGTCAATAACGGTCTCTCGTTTTATTGCAATCCAGTGTTGATACATAAACTTATCAGGCATTTTGGATTGCACCTGAACAAGATCAACGACTTCTCCCAAGACAACCAGAGTGACATTTTCGCCAAGATTTTTCGACGCTTCTGCTATCAAACCCCCGACTCCTTGCAATGGCTGATCAAGCTGAGTGGAGTCTTGGCTGGCGGGCAAAACAATAATACAGACATCGCTTAAATCCCTGCAAGCCGAGAAAAGTTCATCCCGGTTTGTGACTAATAAATGTACAATTTCTAAAGTTCGACCGTTTTCAGAAAAATGGGCCATCTTAGAACTGCTCTCTCAAAAATTGGCACAACACATCTAGTTCACTGCGGGAAAATGCAACGGTACAGTGGCTGAAAGAACAAATAGTCCGCAAAGCGGTCTCTCGCTGGAAGTTTCCCGCGCCGTCTAAAACATAGGCAATTTTATGGCCTGCCTTTTCAGCCTGCTCATAACGAGTTTGCGCTTGTCCCGATTTGCGCTCAATCGTGCTATTCGTAGTTACCTGAAAACTTACTTCGATAGCAACGTGCTTATTGCCATTGGTGACAACTATATCGAATGATGTCATTCGCCCCGTGGCGCTATCTGTATGAGTCACATTCGGCAAACGGCCGCCATTATGGACTTCCACATTCTCCAGACCTAAATGTTCGGAAACGTAATCGGCGACAAACCGTTGAGCAATTTGTCCAAGGTTGTTTGCTGTTGCGCCACCGGTAATTCGACTAACCCAAATATAGCGTTGTTTGACAAACGTTGCGAGTTCATCCGTTTTGCCCAGATGCTCGCCAATTTCACATTTTGCCAAAGCCGAAGCAACATCTTGATTTTCATCGCTGTGCGCGTTTCCAAATAAAAGCAAAGCGATGGCATCTTTCTGTAACGCATCAAGTGGATGAGCGTTGAGCAATTCCTTGCCGTCAATTTTCAAGGTTTTATTGCTGAACTTTTGATCTGGGGCTGCGCTAAATTTATACGTCTGTTGTTTACCCCGCCAGAAATAATGCAGTTCACCCAAAGGAAAAAGCGTTTCGAATTCTGCACTGACTCTCTGAAGCATCTCGCCGCCAAAATCGGCAAGAATTACAAGATGTTTCAAAAACAGGTTGGCAGGCAAACTGGCTGATTCTATGACCGTGAACAGGTTTTCGAGACTCGGTGTTTCCACACTGATGATGTTGATGAATTGGTCCTGGGTCTTTAGCAAAAGGGGAATTATGCTTAATTTCGACTCGATTTCTGATAGTTCTGCTGGCCAAAACTTCGATGCGACGGATTCGAGTTGTTCGAAAGTTCTTGCGTAATTTACAGACACCATGAAGATACCCTTCGAGAGATGAGTTCCAAATTGGCATGATGAACAAGACGAAAGTATTATAGCCGATACCCCGAAAAACGAGACGGCGGAGGGTTTAAAACGTCCGGGCAGACGATTCAAATCGAGTCGATGGGTGGGCGGGTAAAATATGACCTCAGGCGTAAAGTACAATTCCTTCCGCCCCGGTCTTGATTTGCCTCCCGCAATGCCCGCAAGCCAACCCATCCTCCCGCTCATCGAAGCCGACCTCCCCGCACCCCGGACAGATCAACACCTTTTCCGGCCGCCTCTCCCCGTCGGGATGCAAAACCCCCGGCTTGACGGCCCGCACCCGGTCGAACAGCCGCCACCAGGGGACGATCTCGACCTGCTCGAAGCCGGTCTGCTCCAGCAGGCGGGTGAACGCCTCCACCCCCCGGACTTTGGCCTTGCGCCCCGAAGCCTCGGTGCCGCGTGACGACAGGAAGGCTCCGCCCGGTTTGAGCACCCGGAACAATTCTTTCAACGGCGCTTCCATTTCGGCCATCACCTCCAGGGCTTCCAGGCAGGTCACGGCCTCGAAGGTCCCGTCGGGGAAGGGCAGCGGGAAATCGGCGTAGTGCAGCAACGTCACCTGCTCGCCGCACCCGGCCAGTTTCCCGGCCGCGATCTCCAGCATCCCGTCCGAGATGTCCATCGCAATCACCTGCCCGGTGAAACCCGGCTCCCGGCACAGGACCAGCGGCAGGCGTCCCGTCCCGGTGGCGACATCCAGCACGAAGGGCCGCTCGACCCCGGCCAGCATCCCCAGCAGCGGGCGGGCCAGCATCTCGTGGTCACGGGCCTGGCTCTCGGCCTTCCCGGCGTCGTACTTCCCGGCCCAACGGTCGTATAGCCAGCCTTGCAGCCGCGTCCCCAGCCGCGCCCCCTCGTAAAAGTAAATTTCCCGGTCAAGGAAATACAAGATCCCGGCAACCAGGACGATCCCGGCGATCCAGTAAACGATGGTCATGCTGACTCCTTATCAGATTTCGGAAGTCTTACGCGGAGACTCCCCGACCGGAAGACCGCAGGACAGACTTCCGAAATCTATTCACGCGTCTTCCACCTGGCGGATCGAGGCGAAAGCGTACCCGGACCCGAAGGCTGCCGCCGCGCCGATGGCGGCGAGCGCCAGCCCGAGGGCCATCCCGCTCCCGGACTCGGCCCCGGGGCTGGTCCCGCCAAAATAGCGGAACAACGGCCCAAGTCCCCGCTCCGCCAGCGGCCCCGAGACCAGGATCCCGGTCAGGTAGGGGAGTTGCACCAGCAGGTGGCGGGCGGCGAAGACGCGTCCCTGCACGTCCGCCTCCACTTTCGACTGCCAGATGGCGATGTTGCCGCTCTCGACGAACGGCTCGAAGAACGAGAAAAAGAAACTGCCGAGGCCCCAGACCAGCAAGGCGCGGCCCAGTCCCAGCCAGAGGATGCCGAGAAGCCCGGCCCCGACCCCGCCCAGCAGCACCCCGTGGATGCGGCGCTTCGGTCCGCCCCAAAAGGCCAGCAGCGCCCCGCCGGCCACGCCGCCCACCGCCCCGATGGACTGGACGCTGGCGAGCAGGCTCTCGCTGTCGCCCGACCAGCTCAGGATCATGGGAGCCATCAGGGTTGCGCCGATGGCGATGAAAAAGTTACCTGCCATGAAAAGGACCGCCAGCCCGCGCAGCCCGCGCCGCTGGCGGATGTAGCCGAAGCCGAAGAGCGTCTCCTGCCACAAGTTCCCCCGGCTGGCGCGCCCCACATCGCTGACGGCGGGCGGCGGAACCCGGACGATCATCAGGGTGGCGAAGGCTGCGAGGAAGGTCGCCAGGTCTATCAGCATGATCCCGTCCATGCCGATGCGCCCCAGCAGGGCGGCGGCAAAGACCGGGGCCAGGATGCCGGAGAGGGCGGTCGCCAGCCCGAGCATGGCTTCGGCGCGGGTGTAGTGTTCTTTGGGGAGCAGGGTGGTCACGGCGGCGGTGTAGGCCGGGTACTGGAAGGCGGTGAAAAACCCGGCGACGACGCTGATGGCGTAGATGTGCCAGAGTTGCAGCGCGTCGGCGCGGTAGAGCAGCAAAACGACGAGGGTAGCGAGGGCGGTCGCCATGTCGCTGAACAGCATCACCCGCTTGCGGTCCCAGCGGTCCACCAGCGCCCCGGCCACCGGCGTCAGCAGGACGGTCGGCAGGAAGGCGAAGAAGCTGACCGTCGAGAGGGCGGTCGCCTGCCCGGTCTCCTGCCAGGCCCAGATGGTGAAGGCGAACCAGGTCATGGCGCTGCCGAGCAGCGAGACCACCTGTCCGAGCCAGATCAGGCTGAAGGCTTTCATGCCGGTGAGAGCGGGGGTTGGGCGCATCGTCCCGAATTATGGCATACATCGGCGCAGGAGAAGTTGACAGTTGTGCAAACTGGCGGAGGTTTCACCACAAAGGCACAAAAGTCACAAAGAAACCCTTTGCGGTCTCAAAGAAGAACTTTGTGTACTCCGTGCCTGATATGAAAATAGGCGCGGACTCCAACGTCTCCTGACGTTGGCGCCAAAGTCTGGAGACTTTGGACTCCTTTTTCATCCTTCGGGGTGAACGAAGTTCATGGATACTTTGTGGTGATTACGTCTTTAGCGCGTTTTGTTGGAAAACGACGAAACGTAGATCCCCGCCAGGATCAGGACTCCCCCGAAGAGGGTCAGCGCGGAGGGGGTTTCGCGCAGCAGGAAATAAGCCAGGATGGCCGAGCCGATGGGTTCTCCCAGGGTGGTGACAGACACCAGCGCGGCCGGCAGGTATTTGAGTGCCCAGTTGTAGGTCGAATGGCCGATCAGTTGCGGCGCCAGCGCCAGGAGCAGGATCCACAGGTAAGTCACAGGCGCGAGGCCGGACATCGTCTGCCCAGCGGCGAGCATGACCAGGGCCAGGACCAGCGCCGCCATGCTGTAGACGACAAAAATGTAGGGGACCAGCGACATCCGCGCCCGCAAGCTGCGCCCCAGGATGAGATAACCCGCCACCGCCCAGGCCCCGGCCAGGGCCAGGAAATTGCCCAGGAAAGCCCGGCCCTGCACGAAGTCCGCGAGCGGGGGGCAGACCAGGCCCCGGTCGAGGCGGCAGGCGTCGCTCAGGCCGATCACCGTCCCGCCGATCAGCGCCAGCCCCATCCCGGACAGGGCGGCCCTGGTCAGCGGCTCTTTCAGGATGAGGGGCGAGAGCAGCGCCACCCAGAGCGGCCCGGTGCTGACCAGCACGACCGAACTGGCGACGCTGGTGTATTCGAGCGACGTGATCCAGGTGGCGAAGTGGACGGCCAGGAAAGCCCCCGAAAGCATACCCAGCAGCAGGTCGCGGCGGGAGAGGGCCTTCAACTCCGCCCGGAAGCGGGTCAGCGCAAGCGGGGCGAGCACCAGGCTGGCGAAGGTCAGGCGCAGGGCCGCGATCACCAGCGACGGGGCCTCCCGCTGGGCATAGCGGATGAATATCGAGGAGGTCGAAACGGCCAGGATGGCGACGAGTAGAGCGAACGGCAGCGTTACAGGCGGGCGGTGGTCGTCCATGGGCATTCCCTTCGGGCAGCGGTCGGATGGCCTATTCTAACCGCTCGCCCACCCCATTTTGTCCAGGAGTGCGGACTTTAGTCCGCTTAGGCCGGTTTAGTCCGCTTTGGCCGGTTTAGTCCGCTTTGGCCGGTGAAATTGCAGACTGAAGATCGCAGATTGAAGATCGCAGGCTGAAGATCGCAGACTGAAGATCGCAGATTGAAGATTGCAGACTGAAGATCGCAGACTGAAGTCTGCACTCCAATAATTTGTGATTTGCTGAACTCATTTATGGATGCGCCAGATGACTTTCCCCCGCACCCTGTCTTTCGAGATGGGACCCAGGCGGCGGCTGTCGAGACTTTCGGCCTGAGTCCCGGCGACGATCAGGTCGCCGCCCTCGGCAACCCGCTCGATCTTCTTGATCAGTGTCCCGTAGCCCGCGTGCCGGAAGACGACCGCGTCACCGGCCTTGAGACTGCGAAAAAAGGCGGGGATCGTGGCGATCAACACGAAGTCTCCGTCCTCGAACTCAGGCGACATCGAGTCGCCGGTAATTTTGAGGATCCTGAACATAAAAAAGAACCTTGCGAAGGACCTGTCCTGAGGATCGGGACCTTCGCAAGGTTGGGTTCCAGGTTACAGGTCGGGGTAGACCATTTCGAGTGAGGGCGCGTAGGGGGCGTTGGCCTTTTTGGTCTTGACGCCCTTGGTCTCCCAGAAGATGGCCGCGAACTCGTTGATGGCAGCCACGAACTCAAGCCCGGCCTCACGGTTGGCGGTCTGGCGGCATTTGGAGCCGAGCTGCATGATCCGGTAAACCAGGTCGTCCACGTTGGGGTGCTTGTCTTTTTTGAAGTAATCGCCCCAGATAATGCGGATCTCGTGTTTGGCCTTTTCGGCGTGCTCTTCCTTGACGGTGACGTAGCGCTCCATGCTGTTGTGGAATTCGCCGGTGCTCTTTTGATCGCCGCCTTCGAGGGCCGCCATCAAGTCCATCATACGGACGACGGTCAGGGCTGCGATCTGGGCCGTGCTCGGGTCGTAGATGCCGCAGGGGATGTCGCAATGGGCCTGGGCCTGCTCGAATCCGATGTGTTTATCAAGTGCTTCCAGTATTCTTTTGATCATTCAGTCCTCCATAAAGGTTGGTTGGTAGGGTAATTCCGACTTTAATGTCATATTACTAATAAAGACAAAGTGTGTCAAGATTAGTTCACGCGGCGTTAATGGAATGCTTACCCGAAAGCTCAGTCGGCAATTCGGGTAAAAATGGTGTAGAATAATTACAGCGTCAAATCACTATCCATTCTAAAAAAGGAGTTGCGATGACCCATATCATTACCAGTCTGTGCTTGCGCGACAGCGGGTGCGTCGAAGTTTGCCCGGTCGAGTGCATCGTCCCCGGCAAACCGGTAGAGGAATGGCCCTGGTACTACATTGACCCGGATACCTGTATTGACTGCGGCGCGTGCGTCCCCGAATGTCCCTTCGCGGCGATCTTCCCCGAAGACGACGTCCCCTCGGCGTACACCGCCAAAGGCGGCGAGTTCATCAGCCGCATCGGGCTTTCCGGCCATTATGAAGGCGCCAACCACCACGGCGACCCGGTCGTACTCGAGACGGCCAGGAAACTCGAAGCCGGTGAAACGGTGGACCTGACCGAGGATATCAAGCCCAACTACGATTATTTCTCCAGCGGCCCTGGATATTCGGCCAACGACTGATCCCAATATAAGAGGTCGTGCAATAATAACTTCCGTTTTTCCCGCGAAACCGGCGGGGCTGAAGCCGCCTTCTCAGTACCTGGAAACCCTTCGGGTTGATATCCACAAGTCGGTTTTAGCCGACTTTCACGTACTGA
>JBMOMN010000015.1:0-21490 GCA_049324115.1 Chloroflexota bacterium | reverse complement strand
CGGTAATCAGGGGGAAATGATTATTAGTCCTGACGGAAAACAGGTGAAAGTAGTGATTAAAAGTCCGGCTGGTGACATCTTGGCGGAGCATCAAGTGGACTTTAGCGCTCTCGGCCCGGATTTGTCGGGGTTGTCAGAAGAACTAAAAAATGCCATCCCGGACGGGGCGACGGTATCGGAAAATGATCAAGGACAAATTTTGGTGAATGGTGAAGCCTGGTATGAGCCGGACGGCGACGGCGGCTGGCAGGAGACGGATGAGAGACTAAAGAGCCAAGCAAAATATAAATTCTGGTCAGGGCATGAACGGATATCTCAGGATGGAACTAAATTGGAACCAGTTTGTCCAATGGTGATAGATAAAAAAATTGTTGAAGAAGACCTTATCCTTCAAGGTAAAAATAGAATAGTTCAGAATATTACTGTGCTCTTGCCGGACAGAGATAATCCAAACAATGATAAGCGTTTTTTATTTCCAGTAAGAATATTAGAGCAAAACCGTATTTCGATAAAAGGAGCAGCTGGATTGGAAATGCCGATTTTATGGGATCAAGGTGACAATGCGATTAAAATGGAAGAGTTTTTAGATTTGATTCAAAGGGGAGATCAGATTGAGATAGAATTAATAATTTCTACAGTGACAAGCTTGGGGGAAACTTTAATTGGTGATTTACTACATGCACAGGGAATAAACTCATTAAATGGTGTATTACCAGAAGATACAATTTTGCCTTTTTCTGGAGCAACTTTAAAAATTAAATATTGTCATTAAGTAATTGATATCAGCTTGATTTTTGGGTTAATAGTTGGCTAGAATTGATAGATGGTTAAAAAATGGATTGGATTATTGGTGGGATTGATGGTGGTTTTGGGGCTGGTGATTGGGTATTTGGGTTGGCAGATTAGAGAAACAAAGCAGGATCAGGCGTTAAAACCGGTGTTTTCCCGGCAGTTTGCCACTGTGGCCGGCAGTATCAAATGGGAACTGCGCACCTTCCAGCCGGTGATTAGAGGCTTTAAACAGGAAAACGGCCGGAATTTAATCATGGTCGAATGGCCGGACCGGCTGGGAGAAACCAGGACAGCCGCTTTGCTATTGGCAAACACGGTCAATATAGCCGGGTTGAAAAAAGGCCAACAGATCAGGGCCGAGTATATCAATAGCGTGCCGCTGAATTTAGATGTCAATGATTGCAGCCGTGTCGGGGAGAACTTGCGGGAGTTGTGCCAGTTGAGCAGGATCTTGGCTGACCAGCCGTTTAAAGCGACCGTGCAGGAACAACTGCAAAAGCAGGACTATACGGAAATAATTGTGCCGGTGGTTAGTTTATCTAAAGAGCTGTATGAAAATTAGATTGGTTTTATTGGCGTTTTTATTTGGTTTGCTGTGGCCAGGCTGGGCGTGGTCAGCGGCAGCTTGTTTGCCGGAGGATTGCGATAGCGGCGGTAGGCCGGTAAATGCTGAGAGTTTTTGTGAACGATATCCGCCATTAAATTCATCTTATTGTGTGCAAAGATGGGTGACTGTTTATCCGCCCTGCGATAACGAATGCCGTTATAGCAAACAAATTTCCATTATCGATACAGAAGGGACGGTCGGTCTAGAATGTGACGCTGATGCCACAATAGCCAATAATTGCAAGTCGTCAACCGCTTATATCGGGCCGGGGACGTGCTGTGTGGATCAAGGCGGCGGGGGCGGGGGCGGGGTGTGCCCGGACACGGCGCCGGGGAATGTGCGCAACACGTTTTTAACCAACCGGCGGGTCAAAATCGACTGGAACCCGACCACGCCTCTGACAGCCCAACACCTGTATTTCGGGACCAGCAAGACCGAGGTTAACCGGAGATGCCCGGGCGGGGTCGGCTTGGACCAGGGTTGCCAGATCGGTTTGACCGAGTTAGGAAAAAGTCTGAGTACCTATACCAGCGCCAACAATACCCTGCTGGCCGGAGCGATCGGCCGGGTGTACTGGACTAAAATCTACGGCCAGTACACCCAGGATTGTCTGGACTCAACCATGGTTTCGGATATTTCCGCCTGCCCGGTCAACCCCACGTCAATGACTTTGAACGTGGGCCAGTCCCGGAATATCAGCGTGAACATTGAAGACAATGCCGAAATCGACCGGAGTGTTCAAAATAAATGGCCTGACGGAGAGAATCCTCAAAATCCAACAAAACAATCCCAATTTTTGGTGATATAATCGCCGCACCATGAACAGGCAAGAATTCACTCCCAACGCCAATAACAATAACGACAATGATAATCGCCACGCAGACGTTGGGCGAGAGTTTGCCGGTTAACTGGAACTTCTCGAAAAGCCAATCGCCCAACGCAAACGCGAAGGGCGATTTATTTTGTATATTGACATCCACGAAAAACACGAATAAAACCCGTAATCGTTCAAAAGGTGCGTCGCACCTTTCTAAATGGGCCAATCCCGATCGAAAAGAGTCACCATTTAACGGGATCATTCCCAAAAGTCAGGTGCGACGCACTCGCGGGTAGCGCCATTCGTGGACAACAACTTTCTCGGAGGTGAGGCATGTACAAATCTCATACCTGTGGCGAACTCAGGGCTACCCACGCCGGGCAAACCGTCACCCTGGCGGGCTGGGTCCATCGCCGCCGCGACCATGGCGGGGTCGTTTTCATTGACCTGCGCGATCGCTTCGGACTTGTTCAAGTCGTTATCAATCCCGATCTGCCCAACGACGTGCTCAGCCTGGTCGCCAACGTGCGCGCCGAATGGGTGCTGCAGATCAGCGGCCTGGTGCGGGCGCGCCCGGAAGGCATGGTCAACCCCAAACTGGCCACCGGCGGGATCGAAGTCATCGCCACGGACGTGAAGGCGCTCAACGCGGCCAAACCGCTGCCCTTCGTCCTGACCGAGGAAGACAAGCTCCCCGACGAGACCATGCGCCTGAAATACCGCTACCTCGACCTGCGCCGCGACAAAATGCGCCGCAACATCGAACTGCGCCACAAGGTCATCAAATTCATCCGCAACCACCTCGACAGCCGGGGCTTCCTCGAAATCGAGACCCCGATCCTGTTCAAGACCACCCCCGAAGGGGCGCGTGACTACCTCGTCCCGTCCCGCGTCCACCCCGGCGAGTTCTACGCCCTGCCCCAGTCGCCCCAGCAGCTCAAACAACTGCTGATGGTGGCCGGGATGGAACGCTACTTCCAGATCGCCCGCTGCTTCCGCGACGAAGACCAGCGCGGCGACCGCCAGCCCGAATTCACCCAACTCGACCTGGAGATGTCTTTCGTCGAGCGCGAGGACGTGATGGCCCTGGTCGAGGAGATGTTCACCAAAATGGTGGCCGAGGTCGTGCCGCACAAGCGTTTGCTGCAAAATCCCTGGCCGCGCCTCACTTACAAGGAGGCCATGGAACGCTACGGCAAGGACAACCCCGACATCCGCTTCGGGCTGGAACTCAGGGAGGCCACCGATTTGGCAGCGGATTCCGGCTTCAGCGTTTTCGAGAACGCCGTCGCCGCCGGTGGGCACGTGCGCGGCCTCAACGCCAAAGGACTGGGGGACTACACCCGCAAGCAACTCGACGAACTGACCGCCTTCGTCCAGGAGCTGGGCGCCAAGGGGCTGGCCTACATCGCCCTGACCAGCGAAGGGGAAACGAGGTCCTCTTTCGCCAGGTTCCTCTCCGAGGAACGGTTGCAGGCCTTTCTGTCCCGGTTCGAAGCGGAAAAGGGCGACCTGCTGCTTTTCGTCGCCGATAAGCCCTCCATCGTCTTCGAATCCCTGGGGCGGCTGCGGGTCCTGCTCGGCGACCGGCTCGGCCTGCGCGACAAGGACGTGCTCGGCTTCTGCTGGGTGATCGATTTCCCGTTCGTGATGTGGAACGAGGAAGAAAACCGCTGGGACCCCAGCCACCACCTGTTCACCGCCCCGCTGCCCGAAGACATCCCGCTGATCGAGACCGAACCCGGAAAAGCCCGCGGCGCGCAGTACGACCTGGTGCTGAACAATTACGAGGTCGGCGGCGGCTCGATCCGCATCCACAACCGCGCTTTGCAAGAGAAAGTTTTCAGGTTGATCGGCCTGGATGTGGAAGTAGCCCAAGAACGTTTCGGGCACATGCTGGAGGCCTTCGAGTACGGCACGCCCCCGCACGGCGGGATCGCCCCCGGCATCGACCGCATCTGCATGTTGCTGGCCGACGAACCCAACATCCGCGAGGTGATCGCCTTCCCCAAGAACCAGGCCGCCAAAGACGTGATGGCCGAGGCCCCCTCGCCCGTCGAAGCGCAGCAGTTGAAAGAGCTGCACATCAAAATTAGTGATTAGAGAATAGATGAGTAGAGAGTAGATAATTAGTCGGAACTACTCTCTGATCTCCAATCCCTACTCTCTTCAGGGAGTCCCATGTCCCCATCCTCCATCACCATCAACGATCAACTCGTCCGCGAGATCGCCTTCCTGGCCCGGTTGGACTTGAGCGAGGCGGAAATCGCCCTGTTCGTGGACCAGTTCGGCGACATCCTGGACTATTTCAGCATCCTCGACGAGGTGGACACCCGGGACGTGCCCCCCGCTTACCAGGTCTCACGCGCCCCCAGCGTGCTCCGCCTCGACGAAGCCGAGGCCGGTTTCAGCCTGGACGATCTGCTCTCCAACGCCCCCGCCTACGAAGCCGACAGCGTGGTCATCCCGCGCGTCCACTTTGAGCAGTAATTTTTTTTCAATCTTTGAACCACAGAGACACAGAGTCACGGAGTTTTCTTTAAATTTTCTCCGTGTCTCAGTGTCTCCGTGGTGAAAGTTCTTGAAATCAATTATGGAACTTCACGATCTCAGCCTCCAGCAGGCCCACGAACTGCTCGCCAAACAGGAAATCACCTCCGAGGCGCTGACCCGGACCCACCTGGAGCGAGTCCAGCGCCTCGACCCGCAGATCAAGGCTTTCGTGACCGTCAGCGAGGAGACAGCCCTGGCGCAAGCGCAGGAGGCCGACCGGCGCATCCGGGACGGCGAACCCGTCACCCCGCTGACCGGCATCCCGATGGCGGTCAAGGATTCGCTTTCGACGCGCGGCGTCCGCACCACGGCTTCCTCCAAAATCCTGGAAAACTACATCCCGGCTTACGATTGCACCGCCATCCTCAAGATCCGCTCGGCGGGCGCAGTGTTGGTCGGCAAGACCAACATGGATGAGTTCGGGATGGGTTCCTCGACCGAGAACTCCGGCTTTTTCACCACCCGCAACCCGTGGAATTTCGACTACGTCCCCGGCGGATCGAGCGGCGGGGCGGCCGCGGCCGTGGCGGCGGGACTGTCCACCTTTGCGCTGGCCGAGGATACCGGCGGCTCGGTGCGCATGCCGGCGGCCTTCTGTGGCGTGACCGGGCTGAAACCGACCTACGGGCGCATCTCCCGCTATGGGTTGCTGGCCCTGGCCTCGTCTTTCGACACCATCGGCCCGATGACCCGTGACGTGCTGGATTGCGCCCTGGTGCTCGAATCCATCGCCGGGCACGACCCCAAAGACAGCACCTCCCGCGATGTGCCCGTCCCCCATTACGCCGAAATGCTCGCCGCCGCCACCGATTTGAAGGGAATGCGCCTCGGCATCCCTGCGGAATATTTCGCCGAAGGACTCGACCCGCAAGTCGAGAAATCCGTCCGGGAAGCGGTCAAGATCCTCGAAGGTCTCGGCGCGAGCGTGGACGAAGTCTCCCTGCCGCACACCCGCTACGCCATCCCGGTCTATTACCTGGTCCTGTTCGCCGAAGCCAGCTCCAACCTGGCCCGTTATGACGGTGTCCGCTTTGGCTATTCGCAGCGGGAAGTTGACGGATTGATCGAGATGTACTTGAAAAGCCGCGAAACGGGATTCGGCCCGGAGGTCAAGCGCCGCATCGCCTTGGGGACGTTCGCCCTGTCCGCCGGGTATTACGACGCCTACTATCTCAAGTCTCAGAAGGTACGCACCCTGATCCGCCGGGATTTCGAGCAGGCCTTCGAGCATTTCGACGCCTTGATCACCCCGGTCACGCCGGCGCCGCCGTTCAGGATCGGCGAAAAAGCCGACGACCCGCTGACGATGTACCTGTCCGACGTGCATACCGTGGCGGTCAACATCGCCGGCATCCCGGCCCTGACCGTCCCGTGCGGGTTCGCCGACGGGCTGCCCATCGGAATGCAGGTCATCGGGCCGCACTTCGGCGAGGAAACCCTGCTGAAAGTCGGCCACGCCTACCAGTCCCAGACGGATTGGCACCAGAAGCGCCCGCCATGTTGGGAGTTATGAAAACAGATTTCGGAAGTCTCTCTTGCAGATTCCCCGTCGGGAAGTCGCCCGAAAAGACTTCCGAAATCTTCGAGAATTTGCCATGAAATACGAACCTGTCATCGGCCTCGAAATCCACGCCGAACTGCTCACGCAGAGCAAAATGTTTTGCAGCTGCGCCGTGGTCGATTCCACCACCGCCCTGCCCAACCGCCACATCTGCCCGGTCTGCACCGGCCAACCCGGCGCGCTGCCGGTCATCAACGCCCGCGCCGTCGAACTGTCGGTGCAGGTGGGGCTGGCGCTCAACTGCGAAATTCACACCGAGAGCATTTTCGCCCGCAAAAATTACTTCTACCCCGACCTGCCCAAAGGCTACCAGATTTCGCAGTACGAACTGCCGCTGGCGACGAACGGCTGGCTGGACATAGACACGCCCGAGGGCAGCAAACGCATCCGCGTCCGCCGCGTCCACATCGAGGAAGACACCGGCAAACTCTCCCATATTGACGGCCGCTCGCTGGTGGACTACAACCGCTCCGGCGTGCCCCTGCTCGAAATCGTCACCGAACCGGACTTGCGCTCCGCCGCCGACGCCGTGGCCTTCGCCGTCAAACTACGGGCCATCCTGCGTTATCTCGGCGTCAACACCGGCGACATGGAAAAGGGCGTCATCCGCTTCGAGTCGAACGTCTCGGTCCGCCCGGCAGGCAGCGACATCCTGAATACACGCACCGAAATCAAGAACCTGAACTCCTTCCGCTCGCTGCTCGACGGCACCGAGTACGAGATCGAACGCCAGGCGAAAATTTACGACGCAGGCGGCGCGGTGGACCAGGAGACCCTCGGCTTCAACGAAGTGACCGGGAAGACGTACTCCCAGCGGGGCAAGGAAAACGCCCACGACTACCGTTACTTCCCCGAACCGGACCTGCCCCCGCTCGTCCTGGACCCGGGTTGGATCCAGGCCATCCAGCGCTCCCTGCCCGAATTGCCGGATGCCAAACGCCAGCGTTTCATTGAGATGGGCCTGACCGCCTACACCGCGTCCGTGCTGATCGAGGAAAAAGCCGTGGCCGATTATTTCGACCGGGCCGTCGAATACGGCCAATCCAAAAAGATCGAGCCGAAATCCATCGCCAACTGGTTGTCCACCGACCTGTTCGCCCGCCTGGACGACAAATCCGCCATCGAGGGCTGCCCGGTCACGCCGCACAAACTGGTGGACCTGATCGCCCTGGTCGCGGGCAGGACCATCAACGCCCCCACCGCCCGCGCCGTTTTAGACGAAATGTTCACTTCGGGCAAGGCCGCCGCGGAAATCGTCCGGGAGAAGGGGCTGTCGCAGGTCAGCGACCAGGCCCAAATCCGGGAGGCGATCCGCAAAGTCCTCGAAGCGAATCCCGGCGAGGTGGAAAAATTCCTGGCGGGCAAGGAATCCCTGGCGCAATGGTTCTTCGGCCAGGTGATGCGCTCGATGGGCGGCAAGGCCGACCCGACTGTTATTCGCAGTACATTGGATGAAATATTAAATGAGTTAAAGAAATAGCAGGACAAAAAGTTATGAGATAATCAGAGAATAGATGACCAGAGAGCAGTAAAATTCTCCAACTACTCTCGAATCTCTACTCTCCAATCTCTTCACCAGGAGCAATCATGCCAGAACTTATACGGGTTTCAGATATTTCGAAATACGACGGCCAGGAAGTTGTCGTCGAAGGCTGGGTCTACAACCGCACCGACAAGGGCAAGCTGGCCTTCCTGCTGGTGCGGGACGGCTCTGGTTTCGTGCAATGCGTGGCCTTCAAAGGCGACCTGGACGAAGCGCTTTTCGACCGGATCAGCCATCTCCCGCAGGAGACCTCGGTCGCCATCACCGGCACGGTACGGGCCGACAAACGCGCCCCCGGCGTCCCCGGCGGCTACGAGGTCGGGATCAAGGACCTGAAGGTCCTCCAACTGGCCGACGAGGACTACCCGATGGCGCTCAAAGAGCACGGCGTGGACTTTGCGCTCGACAACCGCCACCTGTGGATCCGTATGCCGAGCCAGTGGGCCATCCTGCGCATCCGGGCCACGGTCATCAGCGCCATCCAGGAATTTCTTGATACCAACGGCTTCATCCGCATGGACACGCCCATCCTGACCCCGGCCGCGGTCGAAGGGACGACCACCCTGTTCGAAACGCCTTACTTCGACGAAGGCGTGGCTTACCTGGCGCAATCCGGCCAGCTCTACAACGAAGCCAACATCATGGCTTTCGGCAAGGTCTACTGCTTCGGGCCGACCTTCCGGGCCGAAAAATCCAAGACCCGCCGCCACCTGACCGAGTTCTGGATGGTCGAGCCGGAGGCCGCTTTCTGCGACCTCGACGGTTTGATGGAACTCGAAGAGCAGTTCATCAGCCACATCGTCCAGCGCGTGCTGCGGGAGCGCAGGCCGGAACTGCTCTCGCTCGGCCGCGACCTGGGCAAACTGGAAAGCATCACCGCCCCCTTCCCGCGCATCTCCTACGACGAGGCGGCCCAAATGATCGCCGAGATCCGCGAAGCCAGCGACGATGCCGAGGAAAAAGAACTGCTGGCCTTCGAGTGGGGCATGGACTTCGGCGCGCCCCACGAAACCGTCCTGACCCGGAAGTTCGACAAGCCGGTCTTCGTCTACGGCTACCCGACCCAGGTCAAGGCCTTTTACATGGAACCCTGGCCGGGGCGGCCGGAAGTCTGCAAATCAGTGGACCTGCTGGCCCCCGAAGGCTACGGCGAGATCTGCGGCGGCTCCGAGCGCATGTCGAGCCACGAGTTGCTGCTCCAGCGCATCCATCAACACAAGCTGCCGGAAGAGGCCTACAAATGGTACCTCGACCTGCGCCGCTTCGGCTCCGTGCCCCACAGCGGGTTCGGGATGGGCGTCGAGCGGACCGTGGCCTGGCTCTGCGGCACCGAACACATCCGCGAGACGATCCCCTTCCCGCGCACCATCAAGCGGGTTTACCCGTAAACGTCCTCACGCCAACCCCGGAAAACTTCCCAGGGCTTTCAATGCCTTATCAAATTGTGATTTCCGGCGCCAGCATTAATGTTTTTCTTGGCAAGCCTTTTTGATTTGTGGTATAAGTTGGATGCCCTGCTGTGCTCGTGATGCCGCAACCCCGGTTCTGAGCCAACACCCACCAACAGGGTCCCGATCTCACGGTAGCGAAGCGATAGGCCTGAGCCAAGGCTGAGCTGACGGGAAGGACCCGACCTGCTTCGGCAGGTTCAGAACTGCGCTGCACACGGTACAAGCGGGGTTCCTCTTAACGGAGGATCCAAAAAGACACGCTGAAAGGCGTGTCTTTAATTTCTCCCCACCGTCAACTTGACTCGATCCTGCGATACGGGTAGAATGTGGGCGTTGTGGTCACGGCCACAAGTTAACAACCGAACGGAGAATAAGCGGCTGGACCCTGTCTTCGAACAGGGTTACGAGGTGGAGGTTCCCCCGTGCGAACGGGGCGCTAATCCCGGCTTTCCGGGAAAAAATCGGATAGATCAGCGGATGCCTCCGGAGCCGGTCACAGGCTCCCTTCTCCCTTCCAAAGCAAGCGTAAGGATGCGCACCGTTTAAAAAAACGCTGTTGCGCGTTTTCGCCGAAAGCCGGGTGGCAACACCCGGGACAAGGTTTACGCAGTGACCGGGATGGGCAGGTTATCTTGCCCAAACCCGTTGCGGTTTGGAAGGGCTGCTTTATTTAATCAACAGGCATGCCCGCGCGTGCCTGTTTTGTTTTGTAGAGGTCAAATGTCAAGTCGCTACCACATCCGCACCCAAAATGCTCCCCCGCCGCCGGGCGGCTACCCGGCCGAGTTCCTGATCGCCGAGGGCGACGCCTACGTCAAATACGGGCATGTCGTCTTCGACGGGCGCGCCCAGCGCGGCGACCCCTACTGGACGGCCGAGATCATCACCCAGACCTGGTTCCAGGCCGAGACCGGGCGCATCCCCATTTCCGGGGCGGGCTACGGCGGCAAGTTCGCGGGTGAGGGCTTCGAGGGGATGTGGCTCGATATGTCCGAGATCGTGCGGCCCACGCGGGACGGCATCCACGGGCGCGAGGTCATCTCCACCCAGGTGGATGTCGGCGCGGGATTGGAGAAGCTGGTCTTCGACGAGGACGGCAGACTGGTGAACGCGCTGCCGCGCGGGTTCAGCCTGCCCCTGCCGGTCATCCTGGACCCTTTACCTGTTCCGTTCCCCGGACGCGGGGTCACACGCTCCATAGCGGATGCCGCCAAACGCCTCGACACCCTGGCCCTGGTCACCACCGACGAGTTCGCCGACGACCTCGAGACCGACTCCCTCGGCCTGGTCGTCACCCCGTCCGAGACCGAGGAAGCCCTGCCCTTCACCCCCCGCTACCTCGAAGTAGACCCCGGCTGGAAAGCCTCGCTGGAGGAGATGTCCACCGCCTGCGCCAAAGCCACGGTCCACCACCCGGAGCCGATGCTGGGCTGCCGGGTGGCCCTCTCGCCGATCGCGGCCGAGGCCGCAATCGAGTTGACGCGGCAGGGCGTGGCGGTCGTCCACCTGCTGGCGGACGAGATGGGCCGCGACGCGACCGGCCGCCCGATCACCGACGCCCTCCGCGAAGTGCATGGCGCGCTGGTCAAAGCCAATTTGCGCGACCGGGTCACGCTGATCGTCTCGGGCGGGATCGCCGCGGCGGAACACGTTGTCAAAGCGATTGCCTGCGGGGCCGACCTGGTGGCGATTGATTTCGCGATGCAGATCGCCTGGGGCTGCTCGTTGTGGGCCGACAAGGGCAAATGCCACGTCGAAAACGACGAGATAGACCCAGAATGGGGCGCACAAAGATTGGTGAATTTGATGTCCGCCTGGCGGGACCAGATGCTCGAAGCCCTGGGCGCGATGGGCATCCGCGAGATCCGTCGCTTGCGGGGCGAGGTGGGACGCACGATCTGGCACACGACCGAGGAAGAGTCCTTCCGGGAAACGCTGGGGGGCCGGAAACCCGTCGAAACGCTGCCCAGGCTCAAGGTCCAGGTGGGAGGCGAGGGCGATTTCCGCTGGGCGCAGACGCTGCTCCTGGCCTCGCAGCAACAGGCTCGCACGGGCCAACCTCCCGTCAACCTGGAATGGGATCACCGCTTCGGCGCTTCGGACGGCGGGTTCGACAAACTGGCTTTCGCCTTCGAGTTCGGGATGGACCCGTCAAACCCGCCTGCCGCCGACCCTAAAGAAGTTGACCTGTCTTTGCCGCTCAACCGCCGCAAGGACGGCCGCCCCGAAGTGCGGCTGCCGCTGCCCTGGTACGGGGCCGGGATGTCTTACGGCTCGATCAGCTTGCCGGTGATGACGGCCCGGGCGCAGGCGGCCAAGGCGCTGGGCACGTTCATCTCGACCGGCGAGGGCGGCTATCCCGAAGAACTGGCCCCGCTGGCGGACCACATCATCACCCAGGTGGCGACCGGGTTGTTCGGCGTGAGCGAGGCGACCATCCAGCGGGCGCCGGTGGTGGAGATCAAGTATGCCCAGGGGGCCAAGCCGGGGCTGGGCGGACACCTGCTGGGCAACAAGAACACCGAATCGGTGGCGCGCATCCGGGAGGCGGTGCAGGGCACTTCGCTGTTTTCGCCGTTCCCGTTCCACAGCGTGTATTCGGTAGAGGATCACAAGAAGCACGTGGACTGGCTTAAGCAGGTGAATGAAAAGGGGCTGATTTCGGTCAAGGTCTCGACGCCGACCGACGTGGACATGGTGGCGGTCGGGGCGTACTACGCCGGGGCGCACATCGTCCACCTGGACGGGGCCTACGGCGGGACCGGGGCCGCGCCGGAGATCGCCAAGAAGAATATCGCCATGCCGATCGAGTACGCCATCCCGAAGGTCCACAAGTTTCTGGCGGAGGAGGGCATCCGCGACGAGGTGACGCTGATGGTCTCCGGCGGGCTGCGCTCGGCCTGGGACATCGCCAAGGCGATTGCCCTGGGCGCGGACGGGGCGATCCTGGGCACGGCGGAACTGGTGGCGATCGGCTGCATCCGCATCGCGCAGTGCGAGAAGGGGCTGGGCTGCCCGTTCGGGATCACGACCACCGACCCGGTCCATGCCAGGCTGGTGGACGCGGACGAGGCCACGCGGCGGATCGTCAACCTGTACACCTCGTATCTCTGGCAGTTGGCCGGGATCTTGAAGACGCTCGGCATGTCGTCCATCGGCGAGCTGCGCGGGCGGAGCGATCTGCTGGTGTATTTGGAGTGAAGAATTGAAGTTCTTCCATAACAAACGGGAAAGGGCCTAAACACAAAGTTCACAAAGGCACTCAAAGGGAAAAAAGTGCCTTGCCATAAGGGCTTTTCCTTCGTTGCCTTTGTGTTCCTTTGTGTTTCAAAGGGCTTTTCCCGTCAAAATGGGAGAGCCAGAAATTAACCGCGAAGGACGCTAAGAGTGCGAAGAAAGACCAAAAGAGAATTTCTTAGTGGCCTTTGCGAGCTTAGCGGTTCAAAAGTATTGAGCAAGAATCGGGTGTATTTCGGCGACTGAGATTTGTAAAATGGGATCATATTTAGAAAAGGAGAGACAAATATGAATACCCCTGTCACTGATTTCCACCAAATGGCCGAAGATTATCGCCGCATCGAGCAGGCCATCCTGTACCTTGAAAACCATGCCCAGTCCCAGCCCGAACTGGGCGAGATCGCTTCGGCGGTCGGGTTGAGCGAATTCCACTTCCAGCGGATGTTCAGCCGCTGGGCCGGGATCAGCCCCAAGCGCTTCCTGCAATTCCTGACCCGGGAAGGCGCCAAGGACCTGTTGGCCCGCTCCGAGGACCTGCTGGACACGGCTTACGGCGTCGGCCTGTCAAGCCTGGGACGGCTGCACGACCTGTTCGTCACGACCGAGGCGGTCACGCCGGGCGAGTACAAATCCGGCGGGGCGGGCGTGACCATCCGCTACGGTCTGCACGAGACGCCCTTCGGGCGGGCACTGATCGGCGTCACCGAGCGCGGCATCTGCCATCTCGGTTTCGTCGGCAAGAGCGAAGGCGAGGCGGTTGACTCGCTGGTCTCAGACTGGCCGCAAGCAAAGATGGTCGAAGATTTTCGTTCCACCGCGCCGCTGGTCGGGCCGATCTTCGACCTGACCCAGCGCGGGGTCACGCCGCTGCGCTTGCACCTGCGCGGCACGAATTTCCAGCTCAAGGTGTGGGAGGCGCTGCTGCGCATCCCGCCCGGGAGCGTGACCAGCTACCAGGATCTCGCCGCCCAGGCCGGTCGTCCGGGGGCGAGCCGGGCGGTGGGAAGCGCCCTGGGTCGCAACCCGGTCGCGGTGCTGATCCCCTGTCACCGGGTCATCCGCAAGCTGGGCGAGTTCGGCGAGTATCGTTATGGGGCGGCGCGCAAGAAGGCGCTGTTGGTTTGGGAGGCTTCAGCCCTCACCCCCAACCCCTCTCCCAAACAGGGAGAGGGGAGTTAGGAAATCAGGAAAGAATGAAAACCAAAATCTGGCTGGCTTTACTGGCACTTTACATCGTCTGGGGTTCGACCTACCTGGCAATTAGATTCGCGGTGGAGACCATCCCGCCGTTCATGTCGGCTGGACTGCGTTTCCTGGTCTCAGGGGCGATCCTGCTCATCTGGCGGCGCGCCGCCGGGGACCCGCTGCCCACGCCGCGCCAGTGGCGCTCGACCGCCATCGTCGGCATTTTCCTGCTGCTGGGCGGCAACGGGCTGGTCTCGTTCGCCGAGCAGTCCGTCCCGTCCGGGATTGCGGCGCTGATCATTGGCTCGATGCCGCTGTGGATGGTGAGCATCGAGGCGGTGCGGCCCGGCGGCGTCAGGCCCAACTGGCTGGCCATCCTGGGGCTGCTGATCGGTTTCGGCGGCATCTTCCTGCTGGTCGGCCCGTCCGAACTGACCGGCGGCGGCCAGGCGCTCGACCCCCTGGGCGCGGGCACGCTGCTGGCGGCCGCCTTCCTGTGGTCGGTCGGCTCGATCTACAGCCGCAACACCGACATGCCCAAGTCCTCGCTGATGTCCACCGGGGCGCAAATGCTGACCGGCAGCCTGGCGCTCTTCATGGTCAGCGGGCTGACCGGCGAATTCAGCGGGTTCAGCTTTGCCGGGGTCTCGCTCAACTCCTGGCTGGGCCTGCTCTACCTCATCACCATCGGCTCGCTGATCGGTTTCGTCTCGTATGGCTGGCTGCTGCAAAATGCCCCGGTCTCGCTGGTCGCCACTTACGCCTACGTCAACCCGCTGGTGGCGGTCTTCCTGGGCGCCTGGCTGGCGGACGAAGCCCTCAACGCCCGCATCCTGGTCGCCGGGCTGATCATCGTCGGCTCGGTGGCGCTGATCAACCAGTCGAAGGCCGGAAAACCGAAAGTCGTCAAGAAAGAAGCCGCCCAGCCGGCTTCGTTCGATTAGATGAATCTACCCGGAGGGTGCGTCGCACCTGACCTTGCCAACTTATCCGTTAAACCGGATCGTTCCCCGCCCAGGAAAATCCCGTTTGGAAAGGTGCGACGCACTCGCGCCAAAGGAGCGTGAATGAATTTTTCAGACAAGATCCTCGACTCCCGCAAGCCCTTGCTCGATCTGGCTCCCGCCTTCAAACGCTCCGAGGACGCGGCCGAGGGCGGCTGCGGCGTGCTCGGGCTGGCTGCCAACCTGCCCATCGCGGGCAAACACGTCCTGACCGCCTCGACCCAGATGCACAACCGCGGCAACGGCAAGGGCGGCGGGATCGCCATGGTCGGCCTCGACCCGGCCCAGGCCGGGGTGGACGCGGCCACCCTGCGCAGCCACACCCTGCTCCAAATCGCCCTGCTCGACCCGTCGGCTCGCGCCGAGGTCGAAGCGGAGTTCATCACGCCCAATTTCGACATTTCCCATGCTTGTGAACTGGGACACGTGGCCGACTTCCGGGAGGTGGACGGCCTCGAGGTGCGTCCGCCGGACGTTTGGCGTTACTTCGTGCGGGTCAAACCGGACGTTTTGGCCCGATTCAGCCACGAACGCGGACTCTCATCTTTGAGTCCCCGCGCCCTCGAAGACGAGTTCGTTTATCAGAACAGCTACCGGCTCAACGTCAGGTTCTACGCCAGCCTGGGCGAGAAGCGCGCCTTCGTCCTGAGCCACGGACGGAATTTGTCCGTGCTCAAGATCGTCGGTTACGCCGAGCAGGTCGTGGAGTATTACCGCCTCGAAGAACAGACCGCCCACGTCTGGATCGCCCACCAGCGCTACCCCACCAAAGGACGCGTCTGGCATCCGGGCGGGGCGCACCCGTTCATTGGGCTGAACGAGGCCCTGGTCCACAACGGCGACTTCTCCAACTACCACGCCGTCAGCGAGTACCTGCGCCAGCGCAACATCGGGCAGTTGTTCCTGACCGACACCGAGGTCAGCGTGCAGTTGTTCGACCTGTGGGACCGGGTCTACGGCTATCCGCTGGAGATCACCCTCGAAGCCATGGCCCCCACCACCGAACACGACTTCGCCATGCTGCCCCCCGAAAAGCAGGAACTCTACCGCGCCGTGCAGCGCACCCACATCCACGGCTCGCCGGACGGCCCCTGGTTCTTCATCGTCGCCCGCTCGAACGCCGACGAAGACCGCTTCGAGCTGCTCGGCATCACGGATACTTCGATGCTGCGGCCGCAGGTGTTTGCGCTTTATGAGAATAGCCCTCACCCCTCGCTCCCCTCTCCCAAAAATGGGAGAGGGGATGGGGGTGAGGGGAACGTCCAGATTGGCCTGATCGCCTCAGAAAGACAAGCGATCCACGCCTGCCTGCGCTCGCTTTCGGCAGAGGATACGCGCTTCAAGCCCTACGCCGACAAATACTGGAACGCCCGCGGCGGCTCGTACACGGACGGCGGGGCTTTTAGATTTACTGTGACCCCCCTCCGTCTCCCCCCATTTTCTGCGAAAATGGAGGGAGAGAAAGAGGGGGGTTATGATCTCGTCTGCAAGAACAAATTCGGCGAGGCCGTCACCCTGCTCCCCGGACGGATCCACGCCCCGGCGCGGCTGGAACCCGACGAGGCCAGCGAAGCCTTCCGCCGGGACTGGCAGGAGACCCTCGTCCGCGCCTGCGACGACGGCGGCCCGCCGACAGCCTGGGAATCCATCCGCCCGCAGCTTTCGGCGCTGGACTGGAATGAGCTGGCCTGGGGCCTCGGCTGGCTGGCGGATTTCGGACAACAAGGCCCGGACGAATTCCGCTTCGCCCGCCAAACGCTGACCCTCATCCGTGACCGACGCGCCGGTTTGGGCAACAAGAAACGCGCCTCGCTGCTGGCGATGGTGGATGGGAATCTAAACAAATTATTCGATAACACCCACGTAACACGCAACACGAGTCACGTGCAGCGTGTTGCGTGGGATACCCGCCATAATCTGGCTTCGCCCACGTCAACAGCGGCAACTTTGATTGTTGACGCGCTCGGCTTCCCCCCTGAAGGCGACGAGGCGGCGGCCCGCTGGATCGTCAGGGCGTATGAACTCGGCTGGAAGCATTTCATCGTCTACAACTGGCGCGGCGGGCGCTTCGCGGGCGTCGGGCTTGGGCCGGACACCCGGGGCGTGACGATCCATCTCTACGGCGACGTGGGCGATTACGCCGCTTCGGGGCTGGACGGGGCTGAAGTCCACCTGCACGCCGACGGGCAGGACCAGCTTGGGCAGATCATGAAATCCGGCAAACTGGTCATCCACGGGGACGTGGGACAGACTTTCCTTTACGGGGCCAAAGGCGGCGAAATCTACGTGCTCGGCTCGGCCGCGGGCCGCCCGCTGATCAACGCCGTCGGCAAGCCGCGGGCGGTCATCAACGGGACCTGCCTCGATTACCTGGCCGAGTCGTTCATGGCCGGCGACCCGCACAAAGGCGGCGGCTTCGTCATCGTCAACGGCGTAACCTACACCGAAGACGGCTGCCTGGCCGACCTGCCCACGCCCTATCCCGGCGGCAACCTGTTCTCGCTGGCTTCGGGCGGGGCCATCTTCCTCCGCGACCCGCACCGCCGGGTGGACGAGGACCAGCTCAACGGCGGGGCATTCGTCGGTTTGACGGAAGCAGACTGGGGGTTGATCGAGCCGTACCTGCTCGAAAACGAGAGCCTGTTCGGGATTTGTGTCGAATCCCTTTTGACGGTGGACGGCCGGCGGCTGTCCCCATCCAACGTGTATCGCAAGGTGGTGGTCAGGGAGCAGACGGCCATTTTGACGGAAACTGCCAATAGATAAAAAAGGAGAAACATGGACTCAAAAGAATTGCTCAAACGTGTCAAGGACGACGGGGTCAAATTCATTTCGTACCAGTTCACCGACGTGACCGGGGCGGTCAAATCGGTGGACGCGCCGGTGCGCCAGCTCGAAGGCGCGCTGGAAGACGGGGTCTGGTTCGACGGCTCGTCGGTGGAGGGCTTCGCCCGCATCCAGGAGAGCGACATGCGCCTGGAAATTGACCCGGCCACCTACGCCGTGCTGCCCTGGACTTCGGAGGAGCGGCGGCGGGCGCGGGTCTTCTGCGACATCTACACCCCCGACGGCTCCCCCTTCGAGGGCGACCCGCGCGGGACCTTGAAGCGGGTCCTGGCCAGGATCGCCGAACGCGGCTGGACGCTCAACGTCGGCCCCGAACCGGAGTTCTTCCTGTTCAAACGCAACAACGGCGAAGGCGGCGTCCACCCCGTGCCGCACGACGTGGGCGGATACTTCGACTTCTCGGCCTTCGACGAGGCGGTGCGTGTCCGCACGGCGCTGATGGCCGCCCTCGACCAAATGGGCCTGGAAGTGGAAGTGGGCCACCACGAAGTGGCCCTCGGCCAGCACGAGATTGACTTCCGCTTCGCCGACGCCCTGCGCACCGCCGACAACGTGCTGACCCTCAAGTACACGGTCAAGGCCATCGCCGCCCAGCACGGACTGGTGGCCTCGTTCATGCCCAAGCCGATCTTCGGCATCAACGGCTCCGGGATGCACTGCCACCAGTCGCTGTTCGACAGCCAGGGGGGCAACCTGTTCTTCGACGCCAAGGATGAGTACAAACTCTCGCCCATCGCCTACGGGTACATCGCCGGGCAGTTGAAGCACGCCCGCGCCCTGGCCGCCATCGTCGCCCCGACGGTCAACTCGTACAAGCGGCTCGTCCCCGGTTACGAGGCCCCGGTCTACATCGGCTGGGCGCAGCAGAACCGCTCGGCGCTGATCCGCATCCCGCGCTACACCGAGGGCCGGGACAAGGCCGTCCGCGCCGAACTGCGTTTCCCCGACCCGTCCTCGAACCCGTACCTGGCCTTCGCGGCCATGCTGGCCGCCGCCCTGGACGGGATAGACCACAAGATCAATCCCCCCGCCCCGCTCAACAACGTCAACCTGTACCACCTGACGAAGGAGGAGCGCACCAAAATGGGTATCGGCGAGCTGCCCGGCTCCCTGGCTGAAGCCCTGGCCGAACTCGACCGGGACGAGACCCTCAAGACCGCCCTGGGTCCGGTCATCTACGAGGCCTTCGCCCGCGCCAAGTGGGAGGAATGGGACGAGTTCCGTTTACGGGTAACGGATTATGAAGTCGAGAGGTATCTGGAAGTGGCGTGATTTGGTAATTGGTAAGTGGTAATTGGTCAGTGGTAAGTGGTAAGTGAAAGACTTCCGGGAGGTGGGGCCGGAAGTCTTTTTTGCGTGGAGCGAGGAAGATAGAGCTGACCCTATGCTATAATCCCTTCCATGCCACAAAGCCGTGTCATTTTCCGCATTCACGCCATCCAACGTATGTTCGAGCGCAAAATTACCGAAAGTGATGTGCGGCACGTGATAGAAACTGGCGAAATCATCGAAGATTACCCATCCGATTTGCCATATCCAAGCCGTTTAATATTGGGCTGGCAGGGCAATAGACCCATCCACATCGTAATTGCCAGAAATGAGGAAGCTCAAGAGATCATTGTCATTACCGTTTATGAGCCTGACACCAATCAATGGTCTGAAAATTTCAGGAGAAGAATGAAATGAAATGTGTCGTTTGCAACCAGGCCGAAACTGTTCCGGGGACTACTTCTGTCCTTTTGGAACGCGACCAATTGACTTTCGTGATCAAAAGCGTCCCGGCCCAAATCTGTCCTAATTGCGGCGAGGCATACACCGACGAAGTTGTTGCATCTAAATTACTGCGTGAAGCCGAGAAGATGGCACGCCAGGGAACAAAAGTTGACATTCGCGAATATGCCCTGGCTGGCGATTAGCCAGGATGACCATACTACGAAGGAGGCTTCCGGGAGGTTGGGCCGGAAGTCTTTTTGTGAAAAGAAAAAACCCCACGTCCTTTTTTCGAGGCCGGGGCTTTTTATTCAATTTTCCTGATTCTGCCGGAATTTGTGGTTAGCGGCTGACACCGGACATGGAAGTGGAGATCATCAAATTGTGTAACCAATTATCATGGTAGACAAAGCCATTGAGCTTATGGGCAGGTGAAGAATATACCTGCCTGGTTCTGGCTCGCGGGCAATAGGGTCCGAAGTTGTGCAGCAAAGCCCAGGCTCGGATAGAACGTTCGGCAGAGGTCCAATGTCCGTGGAAAAAGCGTGAACTAAACAGCCAGCGATCCATCGAGTTCATGTGGCGATCCAACATGTTACTGGTGCGATGGGCGAGGGGATGGTCATAGGCCAGGATGAAGCGATCGACTTTTGAACAGAGCTTGCGCACAGCGTCCAAAACATAGCCGGTGGTGTTGGTTTCGGCCCAAGTCAGCAGTTCTGTAGCTTGTAAGCGGAAAGCAGGAGCGTCTACCGCATGATAGACCTCCCAGACTCTTTGGGAGAGTTGCCGGAAGGTGTCTTTCAGGTGTTTGCCGCGTTGGCGTATCTTGATGAAGGCATGTAGAAAGCACTCGAGGATGACGATCAGCGGAAACAAGTTGCGCCAGGCCTTCTGGGTTGCTTCCCAGCCGTCGGTATTGACGGTTTCAGGCTGATAGTCCGGGTCAAGTTGGAGTGCTTCGTCTTTGAAGTGTTGGTAAGCTTCTTCCAAGTTGGGTGTATCTATGCCCAAGGCAACCGAAGCACCCAAGACACAATCCTCCCCGAGGGTAGTTGCCACCACGACTTCTTCCCCATTCAGCCAGGTGACTTTCTCATCGGCCAACAAGTGCCTGGGTAGTTTTTCCGGGTCTTTGACCACCGTCTGAACCAGGTCGTGACGACCCAACTGGTTCTCCAGCCGATACCAATATTGGTCATCTCGCCCAAAGACATAGGTCAAGGCCCAAAACGGAACAGCAAAACAGCGCAGGAACATGGCTTTTTCGACTTCATCGGTCCAGCCGACGAAATAGGGCATCACTGTACTGGGCGCAATCGTGAACACCTGTTTCTTGCCCGCTGCATCCCGAGCTTTCAGGCAAATTCGACGCAGGCGCACACCTTCTAACTTGCCGGAGCCGCGCTCGTCGTGCAAAGTATATCCTTCGCCAATCCCGGCAGGAAACAATTCTGGAGATGTCGCAATCATTTCATCCAGCCATGTTCGATAGGCTTGACTATCATTCACAAGCTCGGTGTATTTCTCGGTCTCGATCGGGAGCGTTATTCTTTTGTTCGGCCTTGCTACTTGCGCCTTGGTTTTGGTACACTCTCTATGAGGCATGGTGGCTATTCTCTCGGCAGAGTTTTAGCCTAATCATGCCTCATTTCTGCTTAAACCACAAATTCCGTTAGAATCAGCAATTTCGTATCTATTCAGCCATAGCTTCGTGACCGCCAGATATGGCAACCCAACACGAATTTCGGGCAGATTTGTCACTGGTACTGCAACCAGATATGGGCATTCGCAGAAGTAATTGGCTTCTTTCGCCACATATAGCGGTTTTTCCCAAAACAGGCTGAATAGTTACCAATTTTCTGCTTTGCCCTTGGACATTGCTGTTAATCGGTTCAAATGGTTAAGAGTTCCCTAAATTATGCCTTTCTTGAATAAGTTGTTGAAGGCGCTGTTTCCGTTTTTCAATTTCATTGGATAGAGGTTTGTAACTATCTCTATAAAAATTATTTCGATCAATAAATAACTTGATACCAAAGAGAATCAATATTGTACTTATGACTCCACTGCAAAAAGGGTACTTCTACCCTCCTCAAAATGGCAAAAGTTTAATACAATAGGCGCATGTTCAGAAAAAACACCAAACACCAACAACCTGCGCTGATCAGCGCCGCCAGCGAACT
>JBMOMN010000014.1:0-21946 GCA_049324115.1 Chloroflexota bacterium | reverse complement strand
ATGGAAAGCCTAAACCTTGAACGACATGCAACCTGCCCCAATTGGAACTACACCATTCGCCCACGCCTCTCTTCTGCTTGAGATCGGTTGTTAAAGTGCGGAAGTTATTTTTACACGACTACTAAGTCGCGTAAAGCACTTCGACGGCGCTTTGATGGATGCCGGGAATCTCAGGGCTGATCAACCCGCGTGACATGGCTTCGTCTATCGAAACTTCGGGCGGCTTGAAGTTGTGAGACACGCGGTTGTGGCAGGTGGTACATTCCATCTGCTTCAGCTTGCTCTCGTCCACCGTGGCCGGGTCGAACCCGGATTCGATGTCCACGTATTCGGTGTAGGTCCCATCATCGTTGAGGACCCGCACGTAGGGGATGATCTGGTTGCTGACGTCATTCGAGTAATAATAGACCGGGTTGATGATGTGCCAGTGGATGCCGCGTCCCAGGCCCTCGCGCTCTGCGCCGCCGCCGGTCTTCAGGATCAAATAGGTGGTGGTGGACGTATTGTTCAGGTCGTTCTGGTAATGGGTGATCTTCTGCAACGTATCGCTTGAAAATGTCTCCGGCAGGTGGCATTTTTCGCAAGTGAGCAGGTCCGGTTTGGTGCGGGTGGCGCGAATGGGGAACTCGTACAACTTTAGGACCATGGAATAAAGTTCGTATATGTCTTCAGATTTACGAGCCAATTGGGTCCCAACGAAGGCGCGTCCGATGTGACATTCGGTGCAATAGACGTTGGCATGAGGGGAGAGTTTGTAGGTTACATCCTGGGGCGGCATGGTATGACAGGTGGTGCCGCAGAAGGCGGGCGAGTTGGTGTATTCCCAGCCGTAGGTTCCACCGACGGCCGCAGCGATAACGAAAATCCCCAAAATGGTGTACGGCAGGGCCACCATCCAGCGCGGCGAGCCGGGAGGCGGCGAAAAGATGCGTTTTACACGTTCCTTGATTGACATTAAAACCTCCGTAAATCAGTGAACCATTAATTTTCTGGCGCGCCGGCCGCGATCCAATCCTTGACAATGGACAGTTCTTCCGGCGTGAACATGCCCATGTGCCCACCGGCCTCCTGGATCGTGACCAGGGTGCTGGCAGCCAGATCACCGGGGACGATGACCGGCCCGCTCGGGCTGCCCGTGATCGCATCCGCGTAACTGGCGAAGGACAGGTCGCTGCCGGAGGTGTGGCAGACCGCGCAGCGGGCCGCGAACAGCGCGCCGACAGAGCTGTCCCA
The DNA here is from genome assembly GCA_049324115.1 of Chloroflexota bacterium. Taxonomy (GTDB): domain Bacteria; phylum Chloroflexota; class Anaerolineae; order Anaerolineales; family Villigracilaceae; genus UBA5796. The sequence goes on along the minus strand of JBMOMN010000014.1, from coordinate 20,713 downwards.
GGTTACGGGGAGGTTGGCGGGCAGCGGTGTGGCGGTCGGCAGCGGGGTGGGGATCGGCGTGGGGGTCCACGGGATGTAGACCGGGAGGGGGCTGGGTTGGGGCGGGACGGTGGTGAGGGCCGTCTCTTCGGGGACGACGAAGCCGTACACACCGGCCAGCATGACCACGGTCAGGACCGCAGCGACGGGGTAGTAAATCCGCTTGCGTTTGCGGAGCAAATCGGCGGGGATCTCCCGATCCACCAGGCCGGCCTTGATGTCGGCCAGTTCGAGCGGATGCTCGTGAAGCATCTCCTTCTCGCTCATCCGCCCGGTCCACATGGATTTGTTGAAGTGCTTGAGATGGACGCCGTACATGTGCCAGATGATGATGGCCAGCACGGCCAGCACGGCTTCGCCGCCATGGGCAGCCTTGGCCGCCGGGATCCACTCGCCGGGCAGGATTTTAGCCGAGGTGATCGGGTTCCACATCAGGAAACCGGTCAGGCCCATCACCAGCGCGCCCCAGACGAAAGCCCAATATTCCAGTTTTTCTTCGAAGGTGAAACGGCCCATCTGCGGGAATCGCTTGCCGAAACCGATATTGTACATCAGGGCCTGCCAGCCGTCTTTCACGTCTTGCAGGGAGGGCAACATGCTCATCCGCTCGCGCAGGACAAATACCTTATAGGCTGCCAGAAGGATATGCCAGGCCGTGCCGAGCATCATCACGATGGCTGAGGTATGGTGGATCAGGCGCAGGTTTTCCACACCGCCGAGCAAGCCCACGAACCAGATGGAAATGTCGGCCAGCGGGTATTTTTGCGGCAGGCCGGTGAGGCCGAGTATACCGAACGAAAGCAGCATGACCAGGTGCTCGATGCGCCGCGCCAGGGGAAAGCGCCGGTAGGAGATATTATTTTTGCTCATGAGTGCGCCCCTCCTTTCTTGCGGGCAATGAAGCGGCGGTAAATGTCGGTCAGGACGTACTGGGCCATACCGCCCAGCACGGTGGGGATCAAAATCTTGTAAAACAGGTTCACGTAGTAAACGATCGGATAATTTTCGACGCTGGGGATGTAGTGGCTCATCCACGAATCCGGGAAGTTGGCCGTCGCGTCCGGGTGGCAGTGCTGGCATTTGACCAGCAGGTTTTCTTTGATGGCGATCCCGGCCTGCGGGTCGTCCACGGCCTGGATGTCGTGAATGCCGTGGCAGTCGGTGCAGACGGGCTTGTTGGTCGGCAGGTCTGGGTCCGTCTTTTCGAACAGGGTGACGGTCGTGCCGTGGAAATCCGCCACGTAGGTATCCAGCACGTTGGTGGAAATGTCATACTTGTCCATGATCGCCGGGTCGGTATGGCACCTGGCGCACAGCAGGGGGGTCTCGTTGCGGAACTGGGTCGTCGTCGGGTCCTGGATGTTGTGAACGCCGTGACAGTCAATGCAGGTGGGCACGTCCAGGTTGCCTTCCTCGGTCAGGGCCGCCCCGTGGACCGTCTGCTTGTAGCTTTCGTAGATGGCGCTGTGGCAGCGGGCGCAGGTCTCAGGGATGAAGAGATGGGCCTCCGGCAGGATTTCGCCGGTATCCTTGTCCGTGATGCGGGTCTGGGTATGGGGATTATGACAGTCGGTGCAGATGGCCGCATTGAAGTTCCCCGAAGCCAGGGCCGTCTGGTGGACGCTGTCCAGCACGCTGTTGTAACGCTCGAAATGGCATTCCTGGCAGACGGTGTACAACTGGAGCTTGGCATCCCGGACCGTTTGCGCCGCAAGCGCGGGGTGCGGGACCTGGGCCATTTGCTCGTGGCAATCCACGCAGGCTATCCCTTCCTGCCCGTGGACGGCGTGCTCGAAGGTGCTGCCGTCAATGAAGAGGGACAGGGTCTCCCCGTTCGGGAAGGTCTTGACCATCTGTGGCTGCGAGTGGCAGAACAGGCAGGACTCATTCGCTATTTCCTGGCCTGACGGAGCGGCTTCCACAGAACCGGTCGCAAGCCCAACCAGGATCACCAGCGCCAGCCCTGAAAGAATCAGGATCAGCCGGTAATACCGGTTGAGATTCATTAAACGATTTTTCATTGCACTCTCCTGTGTCTTCTCTCCTGGCGAAAATTTTCAGCTCACAAACGTCATCGCGGGGATTTTCCGCAGAATTTCCCGGCGATCCGCTTTTTTAAACATACCATGTATTCAGTAAAAATGCACCCATTTTGTCCGACAACCAACACTTCATGAATTGGTGCGTATTGTCATGGAAAATCCCCAAAAACCATAGTGCTAAACATCACCTTTCCTTGTGACGAATTTTCATAATTTCCCGGACCAGCGAAAGGGGGAGCCGGAGGCTCCTGCCCTGAAAATTTGATGATTTTCACCGTTTTCCACATGACATTTGTAATCGGCGCTTTTCAGTCTCCCTTAATCTAATTATGCCAAAATGTGCATACTTAATGGTCGCCTGCCGGCAATCCCGGCAATTACTTCATCCTTTGGAGGATTCCATGCAACGTTCCAAATTCCTCATCGGCGGGGTCCTGATCCTCGTCGCGGTTGTCTTCTTGATTTTCACGTCCACCTCGGCCAGCGCGCAATATTTCATGACGATTGACGAACTGACTGTCGAGGGCCAGGCCGCGGTTGGACGCAGTATCAAGCTGTCCGGTGCAGTCATCGGCGACACGATCCAGTACGATCCGCAGTCGCTCACGCTGAGCTTCGACGTGGCCCACGTCCCCGGCGATAACGCGGATATCGAGGCCCAGGGCGGGCTGGCCAAAGTCCTGCACGACGCGGTCGTGGACCCGAACCGCAGCCGGATCCAGGTCGTTTTCGTGGGACCCAAGCCCGACCTGCTGCGTGACGAGGCTCAGGCCATCATGACCGGCAAACTCGGTGAGGACGGCATCTTCTATGCCGAGGAGCTTTTGCTCAAATGTCCCACCAAATACGAGGAAGCCGTGCCCGATCAGGCACAGTCAGGCAATTAACGCTTTGACCTGGCAGGCGTCTGGACGCCTGTCAGGTTTGGCGTCTCAAGGAGAACCGCATGATCGCAGATTTTGGTTTTGGCGTTTTAGTGGCAACGTTTCTGATCACGCTTTACAGTGTGGGCGCTGCGCTATATGGAGAACTGGGGAAAAAACCGGCTTTCGTGGAGAGCGCCCGCCGCGCCCAACTCCTGACCTTCCCGCTCATCACGATCTCGGCCCTGGCTCTCATTTACTTACTGGTCAACAACGATTTCGAGGTCGAATACGTTTACTCGGTAACCAGCACGAGTATGCCGATGTACCTCAAAATAACCGCCCTTTGGGGCGGGCAGCCCGGCTCGCTGTTGTTCTGGGGCTGGCTGCTCTCGGCTTTCACCTCCGCCGTCACCCTGCGCAAATGGGACCGCGACCGCGAGTTCCTGCCCTGGGTGATCATCGTCTCGTCCGTCACGCTGGCCTTCTTCCTCTCGATGAACGTCTTCTTCGAGAACCCCTTCGCCCGCATGTTCTGGGATGCGAACGGTGAATTCGTCCGGGCCATGTTCCTGCCCACAGGCGGGACCCCGGTCCCGCTCCAGGCCGAGGGGCGGGGCCTGAACCCGCTGCTGCGGCATCCGGGGATGATCATCCACCCGCCGATGCTCTATCTCGGCTTCGTGTCCTATGTGATCCCGTTCGCTTTCGCCATCGCCGCCCTCGTTACCGGCCGCAGCGACGACCGCTGGATCCGCCTGACCCGCCGCTGGTCGCTGTGGGCCTGGCTGTTCCTGTCCTTCGGCCTGCTGCTCGGCGGACGCTGGGCCTACGACGTGCTTGGCTGGGGCGGCTACTGGGGCTGGGACCCGGTCGAGATCGCGGCCTTCATGCCCTGGCTCACCGGCACGGCCTTCCTGCACTCGGTCATGATCCAGGAAAAGCGCGGCATGTTGAAGCAATGGAACATGATCCTGATCATCCTGACCTACTCCCTGGTTATCTTCGGCACCTTCCTGACCCGCTCCGGCGTGCTTTCATCGGTCCATGCCTTTGCCCAGAGCGCCATCGGCCCCATGTTCTTCTCTTTCATCGGCGTGACCTTCATCACGTCTGTGGCGCTGCTCTTCTGGCGCTGGGGGGAACTGCGGGCCGAGACCGAGATGAAGTCCATGTTGTCGCGCGAGGCGCTCTTCCTGCTCAACAACCTGCTCTTCATCAGCGTGCTGATCGTGTGCTTCAGCGGCGTGATCTCCCCCCTGATCTCGGAACTGGCTACCGGCCAAAAGATCACCGTCGGCCCGCCGTTCTACGAAAGGGCCAACGCGCCCCTTTTCGCGATCCTGATGCTCCTGATGGGCGTCGCCCCGCTCTCGGCCTGGGGACTGACCTCGGCTGAGAACATGGGGCGGGTCAATAAACCCGTCCTCGGCGGCATCCTCGCTGTCCCGGCGGCCCTGTTCGGGATCTTCTGGAGACCGGTTAACGCCTCCCTGGGCGGGTTGGGCAACACCCTCATCGTGCTGGCCGTGATCCTGATCACCCTGGGATTCGTCTACCTGTTCCGGCGCGCCGTCTGGCAGGCCGCCATCGTCGCCGCGCTGGTGACCGCCCTGGCCGCCTTCACCTACACCCAGGACATCATCGCCCTGGCCGGGTTCTTCCTGATCACGCTGACCCTCTCGGCCACCCTGCGCGAATTCTGGCGCGCCACCCGCGCCCGCCAGCACGCCCGGCAGGAAGATTTCTTCACCTCCCTGTGGCGGCTCGTCGGGCGCAACCGGCGGCGCTATGGCGGCTACCTGATCCACATCAGCATGATGTTGATGGCGATCGGCGTCCTCGGCATCGAAATCTTCCAAATGGAGACGCAAGGCACGCTGGAAATCGGCCAGTCGCTGACCCTCGGCAATTACAACATCGAGTACAAAGAAGTCGCCAACTGGGATGACCTGCCCAAGGGCGTCAACTACACCCGGGCGGTCGTCTCCGTGACCGAGGACGGCAAATACCTGGGCGACCTGGCCCCGCGCAAGGATTACTACTACGACTCGCAGCAAGGCATGACCATTCCCGGTCAGTATTCCACGCTCAAGAACGACCTGTACGTGCTCCTGGTGGATTGGGAACCCATTTCGCAGACCGGCGCGACCCTCAAGATCTACGTCAACCCCCTGGTCAACTGGCTGTGGATCGGAGGCCTGGTCTTCCTGGTTGGCATCATCATCGCCGCCTGGCCCGACAAGGACCCCGCCCTCGTCCCGGTGCGCGCCGCCAAACCCGTCCCCCAGCCCAGCGCGGCGGATTAAGTAAAACGTAATCAGGAAAAACGTAACAGGAGCGACCGTGAATTATCCTTCGACACCCAAGGGTTTACGCATTACGCATTACGCATTACTGCTGTCCGTCATTCTGGCAAGCCTGATAACCTTTGGCGTTCGTGCCCAGGCCCCCACCCCCACCGATGACGAAGTCAACGCCATCGCCAAGCAGCTCTTCTGCCCGGTCTGCGAGAACACCCCGCTCGACGTGTGCCCGACCGAAGCCTGCCGCCAGTGGCGCGACCTCATCCGCCTGAAGCTGGCCGAAGGCTGGACCGAGGACGAGATCAAGCAATATTTCGTGGATAACTACGGGGCGCGCGTGCTCTCCGAGCCGCCGCGCACCGGGTTCAACTGGCTGGTTTACATCGTCCCGCCGGTGCTGATCGGCATCGGCGCGGTGATCCTGTTCACGGCAGTCCGTTCCTGGCGCAAGCTCGACGCCGACTTGGCGGAAGCAGACGCCGGGTCCGGGGAGGAAAGCACCCCCGACGACGAGTATGTCGCCCGTCTGGAAGAGGAACTTCGCCAACGCGAGTAAAACGTCACCATTTAAGGCGCGAGAAAATTTAACGCGGAGCGCGAAGTCCCCTGACTTTGCTCCAACACCGGGAGGCGCCGGACTCCGCTCTTCAACCTCCATCTCTCCATGCCTTTTTGCGGAAATCGAAACTGGAGCCACACGCATGACCGATATGACCGAAAACATTCAAGAAACCAAACGCGGCGTCCCCGTCTGGACGCAAATCCTGGTTTGGGGCTTGCTGCTGGGCCTGCTCGGGCTGGTCGCAGCCGGCATGGTCCGCACCAAGGAGGGACCCATCCGCCCCGGCGACCAGGTGCGCGACTTCACCATGCCTCTTTTCAGCGGTTACACCTTCGACGGGCAGTCCGAAATATCGCTGTCTGACCTGAGCGGAAAGGTGGTGGTGATCAACTTCTGGGCCTCGTGGTGTAAACCCTGCGAGCAGGAAGCCGCCGACCTGGAAGCAGCCTGGCGGTACTACGAGGACAGCGGCAACGTGATCTTCATCGGCGCCGATTACGTGGACACCGAACCCGAAGCCCGCGCCTACCTGAAAAAATTCGACATCACCTACCCCAACGGGCCGGACATGGGGACCCGCATCTCGCAGATGTTCCGCATCGCGGGCGTGCCTGAGACCTACTTCATTGACCAGGAAGGCGTGCTCCGCTACGTCCAGGTGGGACCGTTCACCTCCACCGACCAGATCATCCAACAGGTTGACGCCCTCCTGCAAGCCCCGTAAGGACTGACACTCTCATGGACATTGGCGCTATTTTGCTGCTCCTCGCACTCCTGATTCTGATTTTCCTTTACCTCGCCGCGCCTTTCCAGCAATTGCGCGGCCAGCGCAGCCAGACCGTTTCGGTTGAAGAGCACGAACTTTCATCCCTGCTGGCCGAGCGCGACCGGCTGCTCAACGCCTTGCAGGAACTCGATTTCGACCACGTCCTCGGCAAGATCCCCGCCGAGGATTACCCCCCCCAGCGCGCCGAACTGCTCAAACACGGCGCAGACGTACTGCGCCAGATAGATGCCCACCGCGGCCTCAAGGACCAGCCCGAGGCCGAAGACCGGGTCGAGGCGGCCATCGCCGCCCGCCGGGCCGACGCGGCCGTCCAGACTGCGGGCGGCGAAGTTCCCGATCTTTTGAACGACGACGACCTCGAATCGCTGATCGCCGCCCGGCGCTCGGACCGCAAGGAAAAATCCGGCGGGTTCTGCCCGCACTGCGGCAAACCCGTCCTGCGCTCCGACCGCTTCTGCCCCAACTGCGGCAAATCCATCAAATAAGGCTTCATCCATGAAATCCCGTCTCTTTGCACTGCTGACATTGACCGGCCTGGCGCTATCCGCCTGCACCTTTACGTTGGCAGAAGATGTCACCCCCCCGCCGGGCTATCAATCCCCGACCCCGCCGCCCACCGTTGGCCCGCTCTTCCCGGCCGCCGCGCCGGACCTGACGACCGGCCAGGCCATTTACGTCGAAAAATGCCTGCCCTGTCACGGCGAAAAAGGCTTCGGCGACGGCCCGCAGAACGAACAATTGCCCGTCTCGGTCGCCCCGATCGGCATGGCCGACACCGTCCGGGCGGTGGCCCCGGCAGACTGGTACATGGTGGTCACGCGCGGCAACATCGAGCGTTTCATGCCGCCCTTCGCCAGCCTGAACGAACAGCAACGCTGGGACGTGATCGGCTACGTTTACAGCCTGAGCATCGAGCCTGCGGACATTGAAACCGGCGCGGCGCTCTACGCCGGGAATTGCGCCGAATGCCATGGTCCCAACGGCGAAGGCGGCGAAGCCGGCCCTCTGACCGACCAGACCTACATGGCCAAAGTCTCCAACCAGGACCTTTACCTGGCGATCACGACCGGCGTGGGCGACAAGATGGAAGGTTTCAGCGACAAGATCGCCGAAGCGGACCGCTGGGCGCTGGCCGCCTTCGTGCGCAGCCTGTCCTTCAGCCGCGGCCAGGTGGCGGAGGCCGCCCCGAGTCCCACCTCGACGCCGGAGCCTGCCACCGCTACCGCGACGTTGGAACCCGCCCCGACCGCTGCCACCCAATCCACGCCCGGTGAGACGGAGACGCCCGCATCCGAAACGCCTGCATCCGCAGGGACCCCCGTGACCGAAACCGTCGTGGCGGCCGAAAGCCCCACGCCCGAAAGCCAGCCCACGGGTGGACCCGCAGCCGAGGCGACGCCCACAAACGGCGAACAGGCCGCAACGTCCGGCACGGTGGCGGGAAGCGTGACCAACGGCTCGGGCGGGGCCATCCCCGAAGGTTTGACCGTCACCCTGCACGGGTACGATCCCGATATGACCTCCGGCAATTTCTCCGAGACCGTCACCCGGGAAATCTCCGTCAACCCCGACGGCTCCTTCACTTTCGAGAACATCGAGCTGCTGCTCAACCGCGCCTTCGTGGCCTCGGTGAACGCTTACGAGGTGGATTACAGTTCCGAGCCGGTCTTCGTGGACGAGACGCTGCTCCAATCGGGCAGCGCTTCGGTCGAAATCGAGATGCCGGTCACCATCTACGAGACCTCCACCGACGCCTCAGCCTTGAGCGTGGACCGCCTGCACCTTTTCCTGGATTTCAGCCTCCAGGACACGGTCCAGGTCGTCGAGGTGTACATCATCTCCAACCCGACGACCAAAGCTGTTGTGCCCGCCGCTCCGGGCCAGCCGTCGGTGTTGTTCGACCTGCCCGAAGGCGCGACCAACCTGCAATTCGAGATCGGCGGGATCGGGGACCCCTACGTCCTGACCGACAGCGGCTTCGGCGACCTGACGCCGGTCCTGCCCAGCGCGGGCGAGCACCAGGTGGTGGTCAATTTCAGCCTGCCTTACGACGATTCGCTCGATTTCGCCCAGACGATGAGCCTGCCCACCAACGCGGTGGTCGTCCTGTCGCCCGAAGGCACGCTCATCACCGGCGACCTGCTCAGCCCCGGCGAATCGCGTGATTTCCAGGGTACGGCGTACACGCTCTACAACGCCGGGGCGATTGCCGCGGGCGGCGAGTTCAGGATGGCCGTTTCGGGCATGCCCACGGCAGCCAGCGCCAGCAGCCCGGCGGTCAACACCACCAGCCGCAGCCTGCTGATCGGCGCCGGCGGGCTGGGGGTGGTACTGATCCTGCTCGGCGTTTACCTGTTCTGGCGCGACCGGCGCGCCAACCCGGAGGCCGAATTCGACGAATCCGAAGCCGCCATCGAGACCGCCCAGGACGCCCTGGACGCGGTCATCGCCCTGGACGACCAGTTCCGGGCCGGGGCCATTTCGGAAGAAAATTACAAACACCGCCGTGACGAACTCAAGGCGCGCCTGAAAGAATTGCTTTAGTTTTCCACTTTGCCATGATCGAAGTCCGCAAACTCGTCAAACGCTTTGGCCTGAAGACCGTCCTGCGCGGGCTGGATTTCGAGGTTCAGCCGGGTGAATTCGTGGCCCTGCTCGGCCCCAACGGGGCGGGCAAGACCACCTTCCTGCGCATCCTGTCGTCGCTGGCGCGCCCCTCGCTGGGAGAAGTGAAGATCGCCGGGTACAAGCTCCCCGGCCAGGCCGCGGCCGTCCGTGCCCGGCTGGGCGTGGTCTCGCACATGCCGCTGCTCTACGCCGACCTGACCGCCGAGGAGAACCTGCGTTTCTACGCCCGGCTCTACGGCCTCCAGAACCAGGAACTTCGCATCACCGAAGTCCTCGAAATGGTCGGGTTGGATAACCGCCGCCGGGACCTCGTCCGCACCTACTCGCGCGGGATGCAGCAACGGCTGGCCATCGGCCGCGCCGTGCTCCACGACCCGGACGTGATGCTCTTCGACGAACCTTACACCGGCCTCGACCAGGACGCCTCCACCATGCTCGACCAGGTACTCAAATCGGTCGCCAGCCAGGGACGCACCGTGGTGATGACCTCCCACGACCTGGCCCGCTCCGAAGACCTGGCCACCCGCTTCGACGTGCTCTCACGCGGCGTGATCACGGCCTCCACCTCCCGCGAAGGCCTGGGCAGCAACAACGTCCTCGCCTTCTACAAGCAAGCCCTCAGCGCCTGAATCGTTGCGCTCGAATCACGGAACACGCACCACGGATCACGCCTCCCAAAACGCACCTTGAAAATTCTGCCTCGATGAAATCTCCTTCCCTCGCCCGCTCGTCCTTCGTCAAAGCCGTCGCCGCCATCGTGCAAAAAGACCTGGCTGCCGAGTACCGTTCCCGCGAGCTGCTCTCGTCCATGATGGTCTTCGCCCTGCTGGTCATTTTCATTTTCAACTACGCTCTCAACCTGGAACCGAGCGTGCGCGCCAAAGTCACCGCCGGGGTGCTGTGGGTCACTTTCGTCTTCGCCGGGACCATCGGCCTCAACCGCTCGATGGCCGTCGAAAAGGACCGCGGCTGCCTCGACGGCCTGCTGCTCGCCCCGGTGGACCGCACGGCCATATTCTTCGGCAAGGTCATCAGCACCCTGATCTTCATGCTGCTGGTCGAAGCCGTGATGCTGCCGTTCTACGGCCTTTTCTACAACGTCAACCTGTTCAATCCCGGCCTGCTGCTGGTCATGCTGCTCGGCTCGATCGGATACGTGGTAGTCGGCACCCTGCTCTCCAGCATGGCCGTCCAGACCCGCACCCGAGACATCCTGCTGCCGATCATCCTCTTCCCGATCATCATCCCGATCCTGCTCTCCGCCCTGGACGCCAGCAACGGGTTCCTGAACCACCTCGAATTCGACCTGATCCAGCCGGCCCTCGGCCTGCTGGTCGCACTGGATGTCATCTTTACTGCCGTATCCTTCATGGTTTTCGATTATGTTGTCGAAGAATAACTGCTCAGAGAGTGCGTCGCACCAATCCAAACGGGTTTTATTTCAAGCGGCAAAAGCCCCCGTTTAATTGAACTTTGCCTCAAGGTCAGGTGCGACGCACTTGCGGGTGAGAAGTTATGTTGAAGAATAAGAAAAATATGGAGAATAGAGATTTACGATTTAACATGCTCACCAATCTCTAATCTCTTATAACCAATCTCCAATCACTTATAAAAGGAGTCTTATGCAAACCAAACCCAAAACCCTGCTTGCGCTGGATGTCGTCTCCCTCATCCTGCTCGGCATCTCCACCTACCTGGCGCTGGTCTTCGCCCCCACCGAAGCCGTCATGGGCGAGGTGCAGCGTGTCTTTTACTTCCACGTGGCTACCGCCTGGGTCGGCATGTTGGGCTTCGTCGCCGCCGGGGTCGCCGGGATCGTCTACCTGCGCACCCAGAACCTGAAATGGGACATCGTCGAGATCGCCGCGGTCGAGATCAGCCTGGTCTTCTTCTTCATCACCATCGTCCTCGGCTCCATCTGGGCCCGCCCGGTCTGGAACACCTGGTGGACCTGGGACCCGCGCCTGACCACCGCCGCCATCACCGAACTCATCTACATCGCTTACTTCATGCTGCGCCAGGGCATCGAAGACCCCGACCGCCGCGCCCGCTTCGGGGCGGTCTACACCCTCATCGGCGCGGTCAGCGTCCCCATCACTTTCATGGCCATCCGCCTCTTCCGCACCATCCACCCGGTCGTCATCGGGACGCAAAGCGCGGCCGCCCAGGGCGGCTTCGCCATGACCGGCGACATGAAAATCGCCTTCTTCTTCGCCCTGTTTGCCTTCACGGTCATCTTCATTGACCTCTTCTGGAACCGCATCCGCATGGGCAACCTGGCCGCCAGGGTTGAGCAATTACGCCTCAAAATCTCGCAATAAGGAGCAACCATGTTATTCCAGGACGCCCCCGCCAACACCTCCGGCTACATGATCGCCGGCTATATCATTGCCTTTACTGTGATGACCATTTACGTCATCAGCCTGGTCTCGCGCTGGCGCAACCTCCAGCGTGACCTGGATACCTTGGAAGAATTAGACAAATAATCACCCCAGGGTTAACCTTGCCACCCCCTCGGAGTCCGCTATAATAAAGCGGACTCTACAATATATAGGGATTTGGATGGGACAATTTCATCGCCTGGCGAGATACCTGCTCCTGATCGTGTTTACCGTCTCGAGCATCGCGATAGCGGTTCAAGCCCGGACCGGTCGCGTGGTTGCCGCGCCCGTTGACCCTCCCGGCCCCGACCGCTTCGCCGCCACCATCGTAGATTACGTCCTCTACGAGTGGTGGCTGGCCGAATGGGAAGACGACGAAGTCCATTGCAGCCTCGAAATCGAACACGAAGGCGTCCCCACCCCCGACGAAATCTACGTGCAATGCGGCGAAGACATCTACGACCTGTGGGTCAGCCAGCCGCCTTGTCCCGGCTCCGGCAACCAGGAAGACCGGATCACCTGTGAGGGGTTTTACATCTACCAGATCAGGGCCACACCCTCCCAAAAAGAAGTTGCCATTCCCCTCCCGCCGCCCGAAGTCTGGCTGGCCCTGCCCAACTGCACCCCCGCCCCCACCTCCACCAACCAGTGTCCCGGCCGAACGCCCAGGCTGCGCCTGATCGGCATGGAACCCCTCCCCGGCTACAAGATCGTCCGCCTGGCGGGCGAATTGAACGGCGAAGCCTTCAGTTGCGACGACGCCGCCGCCTGTGGCATCCCCATCACCGAGACCGACGAAGAAGGCGTTCCGCTCGATTTCTGGGCTTATTCGTCCTACGGCGACAGCAGCGAAATCCTGAGCGCCCGCCTGCGGGTCATCCCCTCCCCCGATTCGACCGACGAAAACCCCCTCTGGCTCGTGGACGTGCTCAGCCCGCAATGGGCCGGCGCGCCGCTGCTCTCCTGCGCCGAATCGTGGGACGCCTTCCCGCCCACCGAGGGACTGCCCGCCTGGCTCACCCCGGTCCAGAGCTACGAAGAACTGGCGACCAACATCCCCTACGACTACCTTGCCGGGAACCTGATCTCGCGCGGCCTCGTGGACGTGAGCATGTGCGTGGACAGCGGCCTGCTGGGCAACGGCTGGGCCAGTCCCTGCGGGTCGCAAGCCGCCGCCCAGGCCGTCGAAGCCTGGCAGAACCAGTTCGACGGGCTGATCTTCGACATCTCGCAAGAGACGGAGATCCCGGCCCAATTGCTCAAGAACCTGTTCAGCCGCGAAAGCCAGTTCTGGCCGGGTTACATCCCCGGCAAGCTCGACGTGGGCCTCGGCCAGTTGACCGAAGACGGGGCCGACACGATCCTGATGTGGAACCCGGCCTTCTACCACGAATTCTGCCCGCAAGCCCTGGACGCCAAGCGCTGCAAAAGGGGCTATCTCAAACTCAAGGATGTCGAACGCGAGGAACTGCGGATCGCCCTGGTCTCCAGCGTGAACGCCTATTGCGACGAGTGCCCGCTCGGCCTCGACCTGGACAAGGCCAATTTCAGCGTCGAAGTCTTCGCCCACGCCCTGCTGGCCAACTGCGAGCAGACCGGGCGTATGATCCGCAACGTGAGCGGGCAAGACCCCGGCGTCGTCAGCACCTACGAAGACATGTGGAAACTGACCCTGATCAACTACAACGCCGGGCCGGGATGCCTGGCCATCGCCCTCAACGATTCCTACCGCTCCGGCGACGCCATCACCTGGGACAGCGTTTCGGCCAAGCTCACGCCGGTCTGCGAGGGGGCGATCGGCTACGTCAACGACGTGGCAAGATAAAAAGGGAATACCGGTGACGAGGAGACGGGTTATCGTCTCCTCTTTTTATTTCCCGCGGCCAATCCTGAAAAATCAAATCTAATTTGTTAGCCGCGAACACCTGCACGCCTCCGAACGCACGAAATCCCCAAAGCGAAGCGGAGTGGGAGTGACGTGCAAGTGCTTCACGAATTTTCGCTGGTTTTTCTGTAAAATCCGCCTGAATTAGCGAAATTCGCGGCATTTGCCCAATCCGCGCAATTCGCGTTACAAGGTTTTGACCGGTAAAGAAAAAGTGATAACCATCCATCAAGAATCCTTATGATTCTCACTTCTCAAGAACCGCCGTCACCCTCAAAATGGGGCATCCTGATTCGTTTGTGACGACTCGCCAAACCTGTGCTAAACTTGCAGGACATTCCTCGCCATAGGAGACCCCATGCTGACACTTGTCGAAAAAATCTTATTTGTAATTGCCGTTGTCGCCTCGCTGTATTTCACCTGGCTGGGGGTGAAACGCATTCTCAAGATCATCGGCCGCGGGCAGGGCCAGCCGGACTGGTCGCTGGCGTGGAAGCGGCTGTGGGAGGTGGCCCTCAAGGTCGGCAGCTTCAGCCCGCTGTTCCGTTTCAGACTCGGCCCGAGCCTGCTCCACGGGCTGATCGGCTGGGGGTTCCTGTATTATCTGCTGGTCAACCTGGCTGAACTGTTACAAGGTTACATTCCAAATTACCGTTTTCTCCAGGGGACGGGGACGCTGGGCGATGTCTATCGCCTGTTGGCCGACCTGTTCACCCTGGGTGTGTTGGTGGGTATCAGCGGGATGATCATCCGCCGCTTCGTTATCAAGTCCACCGTACTGTCGGTACGCGAGTCGACCCTGCTCGATCCGCGCGCACGCAGGGGCATCAGGCGCGATTCGGCCATTGTCGCGACCTTTGTTATCGTGCATGCCACCGGACGATTGCTGGGTGAATCGGTCTTTTTGGCGGGAGCCGGCCCGGATGCCTGGCAGCCGTTTGCCACAACGGTGGCAGGCCTGTTCTCCGGGATGAACGAGGGGACAAGAGTCATCCTGGAACACATCGGCTTTTGGATGTCACTTGGGTCTATTGTCGCCTTCCTGCCCTATTTCCCGTACACAAAACATATCCATCTGTTCTTCGCCCCGATCAATTTCGCCCTCAAACCCGAACGCAAGTCCATTGGCGAGTTGGGCTATGTCAACTTCAACGACGAGAGCATCGAGCAGTTCGGCGCCACCAACCTGGAACACCTTGGCTGGGAGCAGATCATGGACAGTTATGCCTGCATCATGTGCAACCGCTGCCAGGAGGTCTGCCCGGCCTACAACACCGGCAAGGTGCTCTCGCCCGCCGCGCTGGAGATCAACAAACGCTATTACCTGAACCACGCCGAAGGCACGGATTTTGCGGGCGGCGCGTCCAGCAAGCCGCTGACCGAATGGGCCATTAGCGAGGAAGCCGTGTTCGCCTGTACCTCCTGTGGCGCGTGCGTGGACATCTGCCCGGTGGGCAACGAGCCGATGCGCGACATCCTCGACATCCGCCGCTCGCTGGTGCTGATGGAGAACAACTTCCCGAAACAATGGGAAAATGCCTTCAAGGGCATGGAGCGGAACATGAACCCGTGGAACGTTTCGCAGGCCGACCGGATGAAGTGGGCCGAGGGCCTGGGCGTGCCCACCGTCGAAACCAACCCGGACTTCGACCTGTTGTGGTGGGTCGGATGCGCTCCCGCCACTGACGCGCGGGCGCAGAAGACCGCCCAGGCTTTTGCCAAAATCCTGAACGCTTCGGGAATCAACTACGCCGTGCTCGGACAGAACGAGCAATGCACCGGCGATTCCGCCCGCCGGGCCGGGAACGAGTACCTGTTCTTCGAGCTGGCCTCCGCCAACGTGGAGATGCTCAACGAAGTGGCCCCCAAGCGGATCGTCACCACCTGCCCTCACTGCCTGCACACGATCAAGAACGAATATCCGGCATTCGGCGGGAATTACGAGATCATCCACCACACCCAACTGATCAACGAACTGGTCGGGGCGGGGAAGATACAGCTATCAGTATCCAGCGATCAGTATTCAGTGACGTTCCATGATCCCTGCTATCTTGGCCGTCACAACCAGGTCTTCGACGCGCCGCGTGAAGACCTGAAAGCCGCCGGGCTGGTGACGGTCGAGATGCCGCGCCACGCCGACAAGTCCTTCTGCTGCGGGGCGGGCGGGGCGCAGATGTGGAAGGAAGAAGAGCACGGCACAGCCAACGTCAACATCACCCGCTTCAAGGAAGCCAAAGCCACCGGCGCGGAGACCCTGGCGGTCGGCTGTCCCTTCTGCATGACGATGCTCAACGACGCCTCCAAAGCCGACGGCGGGACGGTGGCGGTCAAGGATGTGGCCGAGATCGTGGCGGAGAGAATGAAGTGACCAGTATCCAGTAATCAGTATTCAGTATTCAGTATTCAGTGTTCAGTGTTCAGTGACGGCGCGAGGCGGGACGCCGTCGAATATTGCAAAGCAGTACTGTATGTGGTACTATCAAGGTGCTCCCATGACAAAACGGGAAAAACTGCTCAAAAACATTCAAGCCAATCCCAAAAGCGTCCGGTTCGAAGATGTGGATTTATTGCTGATCCAATTTAGGTTCGAGCGGAGGCAGCCGGGCAAAGGCAGCAGTCATTACGTGTACAAACTTGGTGAACATACTCTGGTCATCGCCCGGCATAAACCGTTCATCCACGTTAATGCCGTCAAGGATGTATTGAAAGTTATCCGGCAGCTTGAAACAGACGAAGGATAAGCCATGATGGAAAAGGACCTCGATTATTACCTCAATCTGCCTTACACGTTCGAGATGATCTGGGATCCTGATCACGCCTGGTTCGTTCGTGTCAAAGAATTGCCCGGCTGCATGTCCCAGGGTGACGACGCCGAAGAGGCCGTCGAGATGATCCGTGACGCCATGCGCGGCTGGATCGGGGTGGCGCTCGAAGACGGCATCCCCGTCCCGGAGCCGAAGCCGGATGAAGACTACAGCGGCAAATTCGTTGTGCGCGTCCCCCGCTCCCTGCACCGGCAACTGGCCGAGGCCGCCGAGCGCGATGGCGTCAGCCTGAACCAATTCATCAACGTGGCGCTGGGGGTTGCGGTCGGGCGGGCGACTGCGCCGCAGCCGCTCACCTATCCCGTGGGCGAGCGCCAGCCGCAAATGGCGGTGGGGGAGAAGAAAGTAAAACGCAAGAAGTAAAACGTAAAGGAGAGCAGCCAAAACCGCTCTCCTTTTTCTACTCCGGTTTCCGGGCCGTCCTTTTGTCTAGAACGGCAGCTTCACATCTATCATCTTCAGCCCGGCGTAGATCAGCAGCAGGCCGACCACAGCCAGCCAGGGCAGCTTTTCGAGCAAGACCAGCAGCACGTCCCAGCCGGTGGCCTGCCCAAGTGACAGTCCGGCAGGCGGGCTGATCACGCCCAGCCAGACCAGCACGCTCAGGATGACGCAGGCGATCCCCAGGAAAATCAGAATGTAACCGGTAACTTTTTGCATTGCAGACCTCCTCAAGTTGGCAGGATGGATAAATTACCTACATGATACACATTTTCACGGTTGCGAGCAATAGACTTCGGAAATCCTCCACGAAGACTTCCAGAAAAACGACTCTGAGAAAGATTTCCGAAGTCTGTTTCAACTCTGATCCAGGCAGCGTTTCAAGCGGATGACGCCCTCTTCCAGCGCTTCCTCCCGGTAGAAGCAGAAAGCGAGCCGGACGTGATCCTGCATCCCGTTTCGACTGGAGAACAGCATCCCCTGGCGGATACCGACCTCGAACGCCTGGGCCTCGCGGCGCAGTCCGGCCGCGTCCACGCCCGGCAGGCGGACCCAGAAGAAGAAGCCGCCCTGCGGGAGGGCGTATTCGGCCTGTGGCAGGTAACGGCGCAAGGCCGCGTCGAGGGCGGCGAGGCGGCGGGCGTATTCCAGGCGCAGGCGGGCGATGTTCTCCGCCAGGCCGCCGGATTCGACCATCCCGCGCACGACGGCGGAAGTGAACGGGGCCATCCCCCCGCCGCTGTCGAGCAGGCCGCTGCCTGCCAGCCGCCCGATGACCTTTGCGTGCGCCTGGACCCATCCCAGCCGGAGGCCGGGAGCCAGGATCTTGGAAAAGGAATTGACCGAGATGACCTGCTCCACGTCCGCGGTAAAGGCCGCGAAAGGCTGCGGAGGCATTGGACCGTAGTGCAGGAACTGGTACACCTCGTCGGCCACGACCAGGAAGTTGTGGCGTTGGGCCAGTTCGACCAATTCCTCGCGCCGGGGCTGTGAGAGAGTCCGCCCGCTGGGGTTCTGGAACGCCGGAATGGTGTAAACGAATTTGGGCCGGGCTTTGAGCAATTCTTCTTCCAACAAGTCCAGGCGCAGGCCATCGTCGTCCATTGGGATGGGGACGACCCGCAAGCCGTGGTCGGCGAAGATGCGCAGCGCCAGGAAATAGGACGGCTCCTCGGCGAAGATCACGTCACCGGGACGGGTGTAGAGGGAGCAGACCAGGTCGAGGGCCGAGGAAGCGCCTGCGGTCACGAAGAGCAGGCCGGGGTCCACGCGTGAGCCGCAGGCCGTCGAGATGAAATCCGCCAGGGCGCGGCGGAAGTTGCCGTCCCCCGGCTCCGCCCCGTATTGCAGGGTCCGGCGGTCGCCCGCGGCAAAGTAAGTCTCGGCGGAGCGGTGGAGCAGCTCCAGCGGGAGCAGGTCGAAATCGGGATTGCCCATGCCCAGGTCAATGAAACCGGGCGGGAGGCTGATCTGGGTGACGGGGAGGTCGGTCATGGCATTTTGCAGGAATAGTCTTCGGACGAGAAGTAGCTTATATCACAGATCGGGCGGGATGGGTTGGCCTGGATGATCGAATTTTTCCACAGGATGGCCTCGGGGAAGTTGGTGGAGGGGTAGGTTTCACGCAAGGACTCGGCGTACCAGTCGAAATGGATCAGGTCGGTGGCGATGACCGTCAGGTCGGGGCGCTGGCCCAGGGCAAAATGGAAGGTCCAGAGCGCAAAGATGGCCCGGTCGCCGTCGGCAAAGATGACGGCATTTTCGGGGAGCGAATCCATCATCCGCGCGCCGAAGGCCCCGGCGCGGGTGTCGCGGGAGGCGTCCACCTGGGGCCAGCGGGAAACGGCCAGGGACAGGAAAAAGACCGGGAGCAGGAACCAGGCCAGGGTCCGGTACGAACGGGCGAAGCGTCCCGCGGCGCGCGCCAGTCCCCCGATCCCCAGCCCGATCCAGATCGAAAATGAGAGGAAGACCGGGATCAGGTAGACGTAGGAGTCGAACGAGGTGTAAAAGACGGTGAACAGGGAAAAGACGGCGGCGATGTAAAGGGTGACGAAATACAGGCGGGTGGGCTTGAAGAAATAGATCAGGCCGATGAGGGCGAGGCTGATGCCGGGCAGGTCGAATTGCCGGACGAGCAGGGCGGCGATAGCCTGGAGGCGTTGAAGGACCTCCGCAAAGCCGATGTCGAACAAGCGCCCCTGGTACAACTCGCCGGTGACGAGCCACAGGAAATTTTCCAGGCTGACGGGGTTGCCCCAGTTGACCGGGGAGCGGGAGAGCGCCCGCAGGGGCAGCGTGAGGTAAACCAGCAGTCCCGCGCCCAGCCAGGCGGAAACCCGGCCCAGGGATTTCCAGGCGATCTTCCGGTCAGCGCTCCAGCCGCCGAGGAGGGCGACCGGGAGCAGGAAAACGGCGGTGAGGTGGTTGCCGACGGCCAAGCCGGAGACCAGGCCGCGCAGCCGGTCGAGGCGCTCCGGGACCCGGGGCGGGGGCCGGAGGGCGAGGAAAATCGCCAGGGCAACAAAGGCCGCGTGGAGGGTGTAGACTTCGGTGATGACCGCCTGCGACCAGAGTATCGGGGAAAGCCCGAAGGACAGCCCTGCGAAAAAACCGGCCAGCCGGTCGCCTGCGGACGGGGAGTCGGGCAGCCGCGTGACGATCCCGTAGGCCAGGAGCGAGGCCGCGACCGCCGCCAGGGCCGAGAGCAGGTTGGTCCGAAAGGCGAGCGGGCCGATGGGGATGAACTGGAATAATCTCGCAACCAGCAAGTAAACCGGGTAGCCGCTGGGGTGCGGCACCCCGCCGGTCGCGGCAGCGGTGATCAGGTCGCCGCCGTCCGCGCCGTCGTTGGCCCAGGTCAGGCCGGGGGCGAGGGTGGCCAGGTAGATGGAAAACAACCCCACAGCCAAAACCACTGGCAAGGCGTAACGGGAGATCGGGCCGGGCGGCTTCATCGCAAGTCAAGCCAAAGCAGGGAGGAAGGTCTGGCATCCTCCCCACGCACAGGCTGGAGGCTTCGCTATTCTTTCTCGGCCAGGACGTAGAAGCCGGTCATGGTTATTTTGGCGCAGACCTGGTCATTCGCCGCTGTGGTTTCCAGCCCGACCCAGGCTTTTTGGGCCTCGTCGTAATACTTGATCACAAGCTCTTTATCCGGTATCGCACTGTAGCACAGATCAATGTCGGCATATTGGTCGTTGGGGCCGGATACCATCTTTCCGTCCATGAACCATTCGATCATGATGACTTGAACGAGGACCTTCCCTGCGCCTGCGGGAACCTCGTCTGCTTCGGCCTGCCGGACCGAGATTTTGACGTTATCCTTCACCATGTTTGCATTCAGAACCGCGAACCCGCAGACGGAGTATTTGTCCGGCGCGGTGATCGAGAATCCGTCGCAGCCGGGAGGGTCAACCGATCCCTGGACAGCGACGACCGGGCTATCGCCGGCTGCCTGGGGACCTGTCTGGGCGGCGTCATTGACGGCCGGGCCGCCGCCTTCCAGGGCGGGACCGGCCGCGTTCGAGGCGCATCCCGCCATCACGACGGCGGCGATGATCCCCATCAAAACGAATATAAGACGAAACTTCTTGGTCATTTTTTGCTCTCCTTCTCTGGCAATCTGGTTACGACAATTGTAGCCCAAGCCATCCCTGCGACCAAGCCGTCATTGTTCGGATTTCATACGGATTTAGGGGGCTCTCTGGTATTTGGTGGGGTCGCCCATTTATTCACCAGTGAGATCACAGAGTCTACAGAGAAAACCTTTTAGGCTCTTCCGTAACAAACGGGAAAGAGCCTGAACACAAAGTAACACAAAGGCACTCAAAGGGAAAAAAGCGCCTTGCCGTAAAGATTTTCCTTCGTTGACTTGGTGTTCCTTCGTGTTTCAAAAGGTTTTCCCGTCAAAAACGGGAGGGCCACCTTTTAAAA
Organism: Chloroflexota bacterium; assembly: GCA_049324115.1. Taxonomy (GTDB): domain Bacteria; phylum Chloroflexota; class Anaerolineae; order Anaerolineales; family Villigracilaceae; genus UBA5796. The sequence goes on along the minus strand of JBMOMN010000014.1, from coordinate 18 downwards.
TCTCGGTGCTCTCAGTGC
>JBMOMN010000013.1:0-22084 GCA_049324115.1 Chloroflexota bacterium | reverse complement strand
CCGCTAATCTCCGCGAATTTGCGCTAATCTTTTGGCGCTCTTTACGATTGCGATGCCTTTTATTCGCGAAGATTAGCGAAGATTGGCGGATTAAAATGCCCTATTTGCCCTGGGCCTGAATAGAAACAAATTCGCGTGAATTAGCGAAATTAGCGGCTGAGGTTTTAGGAACCCTAAACTCAAATTGAAGAACATGGAGACTGAAACCATTACCGCGAAGGGTTTACCTTCGCGGTCTTCGTGTCTTCGCGGTTCGAGATCGTTTATGGCTTCGCCAGCGAAGTATCCCGGCCTTCGGACTGGTTCTCGTACAACTCCAGCGCAAAGCACAGCGACGACAGCCGGTTGAGGTAGCGCAGCAACTCGGAATTGATCACGTCTTTCTCAGCCAGCAGTTCGGCCACCCGCCGCTCGGCCCGCCGCACGACCGTCCGGGCCAGGGAGAGGGCCGCGCCGCCGGGGCTGTCGCCCGACAGGATGAACTCCCTGGGCACCTGCACCCGGGCGCTGATGGCGTCCGTCAGGGTTTCGAGCCAGCTCACCTTGTCGTCGGTGATGGTGTGGAACTGCTCTGCGTTCTGGACGGTGGAAGCCACCTCGGCCATCAGCCCGTACAGGTCGCGCTGCACCTGGACCAGCAGGGAAGATGTGCCTTCGGCGCGGCAGGTGGCACGCGCCATGCCCAGGGCGGCGGTCGCCTCGTCAATTGCGCCGAGGGCCTCCATCCGCCGGTGGTATTTGGGGACGCGGCCCTCGCCGAGCAGCCCGGTCGTCCCGTCGTCGCCTTTGCGGGTGTAAAATGATGACATGCAAATATTATACCCAGGTCGGTCGAAAATTGCGGTTTTTTTACGAGAAGGAATCCGCAATTCCCTGGCACCGCCCGCCACGTAGTCCCCAAGTGGAACGGAGTGGGAGGGCAGGTGTTCGACCGTGGGTATCCTATAATTTGATTTGGACGATTATGCTCACCATTTATCACCGCCAGATCACCGAAACTGCCCTGAAAGACCGCTTCAGCCCCCGCGCCATGGAAATCATCCTCGCCGGGAATTTGGGATTGGACAATTTGCGCGGCCAGATCGGGCATGACGAGTACCACTTCGACAACAACGCCTTCGCGGCCTCGACGGCTTTCATCGAGGCCCAGCGCGCCCTCGTCCCCGCAGCGATCGGGACCGGGGACCTGCTCGCGGCCTGGACGGCTTTCGGGCGTCTGACGCATACCGCCCAGGACTTCTACGCCCACAGCAATTACGTCTCCCTGTGGCGGGCGGCCCACCCGGAGTCGGCCCCGGACGAGATCGAGCCGCTAAACGGGAGCCTGCTCAACGGTCCCGGGCTGCGCTCGGGGCGGTTGTACTATCCGCTCGAAGCGCTGTCCTTCATCCCCGGAATTAAAAAATGGGTCGTCCCCCTGCTCCCCAAGGATTCCCACGCCCGCATGAACCTGGATTCGCCCGAACGCGGCGAAGCCTTCGCCTGCGCCTTCGCCGCGGCCATCAAACGGACGCGGTACGAGTACGAGCGGACGCTTTCCGGGCTGGGCGAGGCTGAGAAAGCGACTTTCCATGACACACCCTGAAATGACCGCCGAGGACGTGGTCGAGTTCGTCCGGCTGCTCAACGAAAACGGCATCCCGGTCTGCCTTGACGGCGGCTGGGGCGTGGACGCCCTGCTGGGCGAACAGACCCGCCCTCACTCGGACCTGGACATCGCCGTCGAACACAAGGACGTGCCGCTGGTCCGCGCCTTGCTCGAAGCCAGGGGCTACACCGACGTGCCCCGCGACGACACCCGCGAGTGCAACTTCGTCCTGGGCGACGCGGACGGCCGCCAGATAGACATCCACTCCTACACCTTCGATGCCGATGGAAAACTCGTGTTCGGCGTCGCCTACCCGTTCGAGTCGCTGCAAGGCGCGGGCTGGGTCAACGGCTTCCCGGTCAGATGCATCACGCCGGAGTGGATGGTGAAGTTCCACACCGGCTACCCGCTCGACGAGGGCGATTACCACGACGTCAAATTGCTCTGCCGGCGCTTCGGGATCGAAATGCCCCCGGAGTACGCCGCCTTCGAGACGACGGACCAGGCCCCGGCTGAGGGATCCCCCATCCCCCAACTTGGCGAGAAACTCGACGGGGTCCATTACATCAACCGCCCCGGGGTTTATGCGCTGATCCTGGACGACGAATCCCGGATCGCGATTGTCCAGGTCAATGACGGCTTTTTCCTGCCGGGCGGGGGGATTGATCCCGGCGAAACTTACCGCGAGGCCCTGGCGCGTGAAGTCCTCGAAGAGACCGGCTGCCGGGTGTCTTTACGGGACAAGGCGGGCGAGGCGGTCGAGTACATCCAGTCTTATGACGGCAGGAAGCATTTACACGTCCATGCGACCTTCGTTTGGGCGCAGATCGAAGGAAAGGTGGCCGAGAAAATGGAAGACGATCACGAATTGCTCTGGCTGTCCCCCGCCGAAGCCCTCGAGCGCCTGGAGCGTCCGAGCCACGTCTGGGCTGTCCAGCAGTTGAAGGAAATTTGACCCAATGGACGCATCCCTTTTTCTCAAGGGCCTGTTGATCGGATTCTCGATTGCCGCCCCGGTCGGGCCGATCGGCGTGCTCTGCATCCGCCGCACGCTGAACGACGGGCGCGCCTCGGGCCTCGTCTCCGGCCTGGGGGCGGCCAGCGCCGACGCCCTCTACGGCTCCGTGGCGGGCTTCGGCCTGGTCTTCGTCTCGGATTTCCTGGTCCGCCAGCAGGCCTGGCTGCGGCTCGGCGGCGGGATATTCCTGCTTTACCTGGGGATGCGGACCCTGCTCTCGCAACCGGCCGAACAGGCCGCCCGGTCGCGCGGGACTGGGCTGTTGGGCGCGTATGCCTCGACCTTTATCCTGACCCTGACGAACCCGGTGACGATCCTCTCGTTTGCGGCCATCTTCGCCGGGCTGGGGCTGGCCGGCGCGGGCGGGGACTACCTCTCGGCAGGGATCCTGGTGCTGGGCGTGTTCATCGGTTCCGGGTTGTGGTGGCTGCTGTTGAGCGGCGGCGTAAGCCTGTTCCGGGACAGGTTCGGCAGCCGGGGATTGTTGTGGGTCAACCGGCTGTCGGGCGCGGTCATTACCGGGTTTGGGGTGGTGGTGCTGTTAGGCTTGCTTTGACCGCCGCCAGTTCCTCCGCTGCCCGCTCGACGAGTTCGTCGTCGAACTCCACCAGCGGCGGGCGGACGGGCCAGCGCGGGAACCCGTGCAGGCGGGCGGCCAGGGCTTTAAGCATCGGCGGGAAGGGCATGTACTTTTCGAGCGTTTCGCGAGCCTGCGTGACGCGGGCCTGGGCTTCGGACGGGTCGGCGCCGTTCCGGCAGGCGTCCCAGACGGCGCGCAAGTCGGGGGAGATGAGATTGGCCGGGGCGGTGATGGCCCCTCCGGCGTGGGCATCCATCGCCAGCGAGAAATACGAGTCGGTGCCGTTGAGCACCAGCAGGTCCGGGCCGAAGCGCCGGCCGAGGGCGCGCAGGAAATCCTTGTCATGGGAGGAGTCCTTGATCCCGGCGAACTTGTGCGGATGGGCATCCTTCAGCCGGGCGAGCAGGTCGAGCGAGAAGCCGATCCCAGCCACGCCGGGGATGTGGTAGCCGAGCAGGAACCGGCCCTCCGGCACTGAGCGGCGGATGACCTGGTCGAACCAGGCGAACAGGCCGTCCTCCTTGGCGTTGCGGATGTAGAACGGCGGCAGGGTCACGACGGCCTCGAAACCGGCCTCGAAGGCGGCTTTGTTCAGTTCGATCGTTTCTTGCAGGGAAGGCGTCCCGGTGCCGGCCAGCAGGCGGAAATCCGATCGCTGCTGGCGGATTTCGGCCGCGGCCCGGAAGAGGGTTATCCGCTCGGTGGGCGAGAAGGACGGGCCTTCGCCGGTGGTGCCGAGCATCAGCGCGCCGTGGTTGCCCCGGGCGGCGAGGAAGTCGAGGTAACGCGCCACAGGCCCGGGGTCCGGGGAGAGATCGGGTTTGAGCGGGGTGAGCGAGGCCGTGTAGATCCCGGCCAGGGGATGATTGTCAGGCATTATTCAACTCCTTCGATGAATTCCCGCGCGGCTTCGTCGGGCGGGGCAAGGGTGTTGCGTTTGGCGGCCAGGTAGTGCTGGCGGTCGAGCACCCACAGGTACAGGTCGGCTTCGGTCTTGCCGGGGAATTCCTTCAAGATTTCGCTTTGGCGGATCACCTCGACGATGGGCATGTAGACGGTGTCGTACCAGTGGGTCACGGCTTCTTCTTCGCTGATGTCGCGCTTTTGGTCGAGGCCCATGAAGTAGCGGTGGACGGCGATGTGCTCCAACATGCGGTCGAAGCCGTCGGGGATGGTCAGCTTGACGGCGGCCTGGGGGCGCAGGCGGTCGAGGCCGGTGCGTTCGAGGAAATCCACTTTTTCGCCCAGGATTTCGAGGTCTTCGGGCTTGAGGTCGGGCGTGATGTTGACCTTGGTGGCGCACTCGCGCACTTCGGCATCAATGAATTCCTGCCCCTGGTCACGCGCCACCGAGACGCGGTGGTGGCCGTCCACGACGAAGTAGACCTCGCCGACCTTGTAGAGCACCACCGGCGGCAGGCTCACTTCTTCGTAGAAGGCCTGGCTGATGCGCCGCCAGCGCTCGGCTGTGGCGGACTGGATGGGCAGGAAGACCCGGTCGAACTGGTGGTAGCGGTTGAGGCTGCCGGCGATCTGGTCGAGGCGCACGGTCTGAACGCCGCGATAGATCGGCCCGCCGATGCGCAGCTTCTCGCGGACTTCGTCGTAGGAGAGCAACTCGTTCGGCTTCCCGGCCAGGGCGGTGAAGATGCCGCGCCAGAAAGCCCGCAGACGCGCCCGGTTGAAATCGGCCTGGGCGCGGGAGGATGGGTCTTCAGACATGCTCGATCTCTATCCGGCGGAACGGGTAAACGTTGACGATCCGCGTTCCGCCCCAATCGGTTTCAGGGGATACCAGGTTTTGCCGGTAGAACATGGTGTGGCCGTGCAGCAGGAGGCGCGGACGGAAGATTTTGATCAGGGTCCGCAGGGATTTGAAGCCGGTGTGGGCTGGGTCGTCCTCGTCGTGGATGCCGAAAGGCGGCGAGTGCGTCACCAGGACGTCCAGCGGTTTCCGTTTAACCAGTTTGTTCCAGGCCAGGCGCGGCGCCAGGCTGGCCAGCCGCAGGGACATGCCGGCCTGCGAATACTGGTTCACCCCCTCCGGCTGGTAACGGATGCTGCCGCCCGCCCCGGCGAGGGTCAGGCCTTTGACCCGCACCAGTTTCAGGTCAATGTTGGTGCAGCCTTCGGCGATCGTGGCGGGGTTGTCCGGGTTGTATTTTGGGTCGTGGTTGCCCGGGACGTACAAGAGCGGCGCGTTCAATATCGAAACGAAAAATTCCAGGTAGTTGTAGGGCAGGTCGCCGCAGCCGATGAGGAGGTCAATATCATGGAAGTTGTCCCGGATCGCCGGGTTGTAAAGGGAATCGATCACCTGGTCGCTTACGGCAAGGATTTTCATGGCCCCGGTATTGTGCCGCAAAACGGGTTCGCGTGCAAGGGAAGACTCCAAAGTCGGGAGAAATTTCCTGGAGTGCGGACTTCAGTCCGCTGGGAACCAGTCCGCTGGGATTCAGTCCGCTGGGATTCAGCCCGCTGGGATTCAGTCCGCTGGGAACCAGTCCGCTGGGAACCGGCAAGCTGAAGCTTGCACTCCTTTTTCGGATAGGTTCTTAATCCCGCTGGACGATGCCTTTTTGCCAGGCATAGACGGCGGCCTGGGTGCGGTCCATCAGGTGCAGCTTGCTCAGGATGTTGCTGACGTGCCCTTTGACGGTGTTCTCGCTGATGGTCAGGTTTTCGGCGATCTGGCTGTTGGTCAGGCCGTTGGCGATCAGCTTGAGCACGTCCAGTTCGCGCTCGGTCAGTTCGGTGAAAAGCTGGGGTTCGTCGGCGTATTCGCCGCGGATGTTCTGGAGCACGCGGGAGGCCACGCGGGGATGAAGGGTCACTTCGCCCTGCACGGCCCGGTTGAGCGCCTCGACCAGTTTCTCCATCTTCATGTCTTTGAGAATGTACGAGGTCGCCCCGGCTTTCAGGGCCGGGAAAATGTGGATGTCTTCGTGATACGAAGTCAGCACCACCACCTGGGTGCGCGGGCTGATCTTCTTGATCCGGCGGGTGGTCTCGATCCCGTCCATGCCGGGCATGATCAGGTCCATCAGCACCACGTCGGGGATGAGTTCGGAGACCAGGGCGATGGCGTCCTTGCCCGAGGCCGCCTCGCCCACCACATTGAAGACGGACTGGGTTTCCAGGTAGGCCCGGATGCCGTTGCGGACGACTTCGTGATCGTCTACGATGATGATCGAGATTGGATCGGACATTGTTTTATTCGCTCCTGTCAATCGGGACCTGGATGCTGAGTCTCGTACCCCGGCCGGGTTCACTGTCGAGGACGAACGTCCCGCCCACGCTTTCGACACGCTCACGGATCGAGCGCAGTCCCAGCCCGTTGGGTTTTTGCTGCACATCGAACCCGCAGCCATTGTCTGAAATTTCCAAATCTACCGTATCCTGATTATACGCCAGCCTGATGGAAACCGCATTGGCCTTGCTGTGGCGGGCCACGTTGGCCAATCCCTCCTGGACGACCCGGTAAAGGGTCTGCTCGGTCGCCAGCAGGATCGGGCCTTCATCCGCGATGGTCAGGTCAATGCTGACGCTGTTGCGGTTCTCCCATTCGAAGGCGTATTCGCGCAGCATGGTTGCCAATCCCTTCTCCTTGAGGGCCACCGGGTGGATCTCCTGGATGAGGAAAGTCATCTCTTGGATGACCTCGTAAACCAGGTTTTCGGATTCGTTCAGGTGGAATTTGGCGGCTTCGATGTCCCGTCCGATCAGGCCGCTGGCTGTGGCGAGCTGGGCCAGGGCGGCGAAGGCTTTCTGCTTGGCGCTGTCGTGCAGTTCACGCGCCAGGCGGTTGCGCTCTTCGATGACCGCCAGTTCCTTGGTCTGCTCGAACAGGGCCTCGATCTCCCGCGTCCGCTCGGTGACCTGGCGCTCCAGTTCACGCGTGTTTGCCTCGATGCGTTTGACGCGGTAGCGGTAGCCGCTGACGATGACGGCCACCGCCAGGAGGCCGATCCCGGCCCGGAAGCCCCACATCTCCCAGAGCGGCGGGATGACGTGGATGGGGATGGCGATCCCGATCTCGTTCCAGACGCCGTCGCTGTTGGAGGCTTTCAGGCGCAGGATGTAATCGCCGCCGGGCAGGTTTGGGTAGCGTCCGCTGCGGCTGTTGGCCGAGTAATACCACTCCGTGTCCACGCCTTCAAGGGTGTAGGCGAACTGGTTCAACTCCGGTTTGGAGTAGCTCAGGGCCGAAAATTCGAACTCGAAGCTATTGTTCGGCCAGCTCAGGTTAACGTTTTGCAGGGACTCCAGGCTCTCGTCGGTGTTGTAGGGCTGCCCGTTGACGGTGAGCGAGGTCAAGACTACAGGCGGGATGTACAGGTTGTCAATGATGTTGTTCGGGTCGAAGACGGTCAACCCGTTGACGCCGCCGAAGTACATCCGCCCCTGGGCGTCCTGGGCATAGGCGTTCTGGTTGAACTGGTTGCCCTGTAAGCCGTCGTCGGCGGTGAAGTTCTTGAACGTTTCGGTGAACGGGTTGAAACGGGAAATCCCCAGGTTGGTGCTCAACCACAGCAGCCCGGCGTCGTCTTCGAGAATGCCGTAAACCACATTATTGGCCAGGCCGTCTTCCCGCCGGTAGACCTTGAACACATCCGTTTCAGGGTCGTAGCGGTTCAGGCCGCCGCCGGCGGTGCCGATCCACAGGATGCCGTTCCCGTCCTCGTGGAGGCTGAGCACCGAATTATGGCTCAGGCTGTTCGGGTCGAAGGGATTGGTGATGTAACGGGTGATCTTGCCGGTCTCAGGGTCGAGGGAGTTGAATCCGCCGTTGAACGTGCCCAGCCAAAGGGTCCCGTTCGAGCCGGGGGCGATGGACAGGACCTTGTCGTCGCTCAGGCTGTTGGAGTTGAAATTGTCCCGGCGGTAGGCCGTGAATTTCTGGGTATCCGGCTCGAAGCGACCCAGGCCGTTTTCCGTGGCGACCCACAGGACGCGGTGCTCGTCCTCGTAAAGGTCGTAGACGGTCGAGCCGGGCAGGGATTCGATGTCGCCGGGCCGGTGGGCGAAGTGGATGAAATTGTCGGTTTCGGTGCTCAACTGGTCCAGCCCGGATTCGGTGCCGACCCAGAGGGTGCCGGCGGAATCCACCAGCACCGACCAGACCCGGTTGTTCTGAAGGCTGCCGAAGTCTCGCGGGTCGCGGCGGATGTGGGTAAAAATGTCGCTGTCCGGGTCGAAGCGGTCCAGCCCGTTGCCGTAGGTCCCGATCCAGACGATCCCCTCGGCATCGACAAAGATGGGGAAGACCAGGTTCGAGCCGATCCCGTTGGGTTTGTCGGGTTCGTAATAGTAGTGGGTGAACTTGTTCCGGTAGGGGTCGTACAGGCTGAGGCCGCCGCTATACGTGCCGACCCAGAGAATGCCGCTCTGGTCTTCGTACAGTTCGAGGATGGTGTCGCTGCTCAGGGAGGTGGGGATGTTGGGGTCGTGGCGGTAATGGACGAACCCGTCGCGGTCTGGGTCGTAGCGGTCCAGGCCGTCGTGGGTGCCCACCCACAGGTTGCCGGTGCGGTCAATCCGCAGGGTGTGGACGTTGTTGTGGGCCAGGCTGTTGAGGTTGTTGACGGCATGGCGGTAGATTTTGAACTGGTCCCTGGCCAGGGAGTAATGGTTCAGGCCGCTGGCCGTGGCAACCCAGATATTGCCGCCAGGCTCGACGATAATGTCCCGGACGTTGTCGTTGCTCAGGCTGGTGGGATCGCCGGTGATGTGCCGGAACTGACGGGCTTCCTTGCGGTCGGGATCGAGCAGCCACAGGCCGTTGCTCCCGGTGCCGATCCAGAGCTGGCCATGGCTGCTTTCGGCGATGGCCTGGATGGCGTCCTGGACCGGGAGAGGGGACTCGTCCGACTTGCCCGAAAACTGCTCGAAGGTGCCGCTGCGGGGGTTGAACTGGTTCAGGCCGTTCTCGGTGCCCACCCACAGACGGTTGCGGCTGTCCTCGAAAATGGACAGCACCCGGTTCCCCGACAGGCTGCCGGGGATTTCGGAATCGAAGGCATAATGGGTGAAGGTTTGGGCGACCGGGTCGAAGCGGTTCAACCCGCCCTGGCGCGTCCCGATCCAGATGAAACCGTCGTGGTCTTCGAGGAGAGTGTTGATCCACAGGTCGCTCAGGCTCTCCGGGTCTTCCGGGGCGGGGCGGTAGATTTCGAACTCGTAGCCGTTGTACCGGTTGAGGCCGTCTTCGGTGCCGAACCACATAAATCCCGCCGAATCCTGGAGGACGCTCATCACCACACTTTGGGACAGGCCGTCTGCAGTGCCCAGGTGCGAGAAATGGAGCTGGCTGCCGAGGGGCGGGTAGGCGATCGTCTCGGAGGGGGGGATGCTCTCCGGGAACGGGAGCGGCGTGGCCGGTCCGGGCGCTGCCAGCGGTGAACAGCCGCCGGCCAGGGAGAAGGCCAGGGCGAGCAGGAACAACGGGCGGAGCGGGCGGGGAAACATCACGAATACTCTTTTGGATTTTTGATGGTGTAACGCAGTAATTCCATGTCGAAATAAACGGCGCGGCGGGTGAACGCCAGCCCCGATTTTTCGAGCACGCGCTGCGAGGCGACGTTTTCAGGATGGACCAGCCCGATGATCTCGTCCAGGTCCATGGTGGAGAAGGCGTATTCCAGGACGGCGCGGGCGCCCTCGGTGGCGTAGCCTTTCCCCCAGTACGGTTTGCCGAGCAGGTAGCCGATCTCGATCTCGCTGGTTTCAGGCAGGTATTGCAGGCCGTTCCATCCGACGAGGTCAACCTGTCCATGCGGGATGACAGCCCACCATCCGTAGCGATGCGCCTGCCAGTGTTCCACCTGCCGCTGGACCAATCGCTCCACGCGTTCGAATGAGGGTTTCCCGGGGTTCGGGAAATATTGCAGGATGTTGTCCTGGTTCAGGATGCGGTAAAGCGGCTGCGCATCTTCTCGAACGAATGGGCGCAGCCGCAGGTGAGGCGTATTCAGTTCAGGGAGCGGGTTATCGTTACTGGTCATCATCCGGGGTCAGGAATTTCGGCGGCCTTACGATACCCAGGAATATACCAAAACTATACAGGGCGCACAATAGCAGGAGCAATTTGCCCGCGTCCCCCAGCCAGGTGGAGGTGACGCCGCTGGTAATGCCGGTGAGGAGCAGGCAGATGAAACCGAATACAAGATAGCGTTTGTAGTCCGGGGTTTGGATTTCGGGGGTGTTCACGTCTTGCCTCCTGACATGGATGGGATGACAGCCTGGTTAAAAAATATACCCTTTTGCGGCCGGTTGCATCCACCTGGGGGATGAGATTGTACTCCCTCGCAGGAGGGGGTGAGGCCCGTCGGAAGTCCGATCCGGCCTTCCCTCGGCTTGGGGGTAGGACCCGTCCCGCGATTCGATTTTCCCTTCCCTCTATTCGGTGGGGGAAACCCGTCTGGACTGCATTTTCCCCTTCCCTCGAATTGACGGGGAGAAATACGATTTTAGTCTCGTGTATGCCGGCGGGGGCTGGCCTATTATATAAACATCAAAGTTGAACCGCTTCAAACGGCTGTCTTGGATGTGCTTTCCTTCCTCCTCCAGGAAAGATCGGGACAAACGGCGCCCAGGCGTCTGGGGATTCGCCTGGAACTTCGGAGCATGGACCGCAGCAGCCAGGAGTTGCGGACCTGGTTGTTGTGGTTCCCGAAGTGCATGCTGGTCACTCATCCAGGATTGCCGTTTGGTGCGGTTTTTTGAAAGGAGGTGTGCCCATAAATTTCCAGTTGTTCGATCCCCGTACCCCGATTGATAAAAACAAACAAATTTCGAAAGAGGAGTCTGAGAAATGAAACGAAATCTGTACACCTTGCTCGGTCTCATCGTGCTTGCCAGCATCATCCTGGCAGCCTGCGGACCGAGCGTCACTGCGACCCCGGAAGGCCCAAGCACCCAGCCGCCTGCCGCCACTGAAGAACCGGGCGGGCCTGCTCCAACGGAAGAACCCGGGACTCCTACCGAGGAGCCTGCGCCAGCCACCACTCGCCGGGGCGGCTGGCTGGACGAAATCGCCATGTCCGTTGTGGATAGCGGCTCGGCCGTGACGCAGATCACCGCCGGGGCCATCGACATCTACGGCGGCAACCTGGCCACCCCCCAGGATTTGCAGGCTATCAATGACGCCGGCCTGGTGCATTCGGAGCAGTTCGGCCTGTTCTACGAGCTGACCTTCAACCCGGTCGGCCCCGAGTTCCCCGCCACCGGCAAGCTGAACCCCTTCTCGTCGGCCAAAGTTCGCGAAGCCATGAACTGGCTGATTGACCGGGACTACATCAACCAGGAAGTCTACGGCGGGGCGGGCGTGCCGAAGTTCCTGCCGATCACGGCCGGCTTCCCCGATTACGCCCGCTACGTGGACCTGGCCCGCGCGGTCGAAGCCAGGTATGCCTACAACTTCGACAGGGCCAACGAGGTCATCTCGGCTGAGATGGAAGCCATGGGCGCGGTCAAGGACGCCGACGGCAAGTGGACCTATAACGAAGAGCCTGTGCTCCTGATCTTCCTGATCCGCAACGACTCCGACGGCACCCGCGTCCCGATCGGCGATTACGTCTCCAACCAGCTCGAAGCCATCGGCTTCACGGTGGACCGCCAGTACAAGACCTCGTCCGAGTCCTCCCCGCTGTGGGTGCTGGGCGACCCGGCCGACGGCCTGTGGCACATCTACACCGGGGCCTGGAGCGTGAGCACCATCGTCCGCGACCAGGGCAGCAACTTCCAGTTCTATTACACCCCGCAGAGCGCCTACGCCTTCTCGCCCCTGTGGCAGGCTTATGACGTGCCCGAGGGTTTTACGCCGGTTTCCGAGGCGCTGGCCAATAATACCTTCACCAGCGTCGAAGAACGCCGCGACCTGTTTGCCCAGGCGATCAACCAGGTCAATGAGATGGCTTTCCGCATCTGGCTGATTGACGGCAAGGGTTTCAGCCCCTGGAAACCTGATCTGTCGGTCTCCTACGACCTGGCTGCCGGTGTGGACATCAACCAGTTGTGGCCGTTCACCCTGCGCTTCGTGGACCAGGAAGGCGGGCTGGTCAAATGGGGCAACGCCGACCTGTTCGTTGATCCGCCCAACCCGATCGCCGGTTCCAACTGGACCTTCGACAGCCAGTGGCAAAACGCCACCGCCGATTACCCGACCCTCAACAACCCGTTCACCGGCGTGCCACTGCCCCAGCGCATTGACCGCGCCGACGTGACCGTACAGGAGGGTCTGCCGGTATCCACCAACTCGGACTGGGTGGCCCTCGATTTCGCGCCCCAGATTGACGTCCCGGCCGACGCCTGGATTGACTGGGATCCCGCCGCCCAGGTCTTCAAGACCGTCGGCGAGGTCAATCCCGATGGCCTGACCGCCAAAGTCAAGGTCGTGGTCTACTACCCGGATAGCCTGTACGACATCAAGTGGCACGACGGCAGCAACATGAGCGCAGCCGACTTCATCATGCCGCTCATCATGGCCTTCGAACCCGGGACCGAGGGCAGCGCCATCTTCGACGAGTCCCAGGTGGCCGTGCTCGATTCGTTCAAGAGCTCCTTCCGGGGCATCAAGGTCCTGTCCACCGCCCCGCTGACGATCGAGTTCTACAGCGACACCTGGTACATGGACGCCGAGTACAACGTCTTCGGCAACCCGCTCTCGACCCTGTGGCCCGAATACGGTTACGGCAACGCCCCCTGGGAGATGATCGCCGTCTCCAACCTGGCCGAAACCAACGGCGAACTGGCCTACTCGGCCGACAAGTCCGATGCCCAGGGCGTCGAGTGGACGAGCTTCATCGGCGGCCCAAGCCTGGAGGTCCTGTCCAAGTACCTGGACCAGGCCGCGGCCGAAAGCTACATCCCCTACGCCCCGACCCTCGGCCAGTACGTCACCGCTGAGGAAGCAGCCGCACGCTACGCCGCCTTGCAGCAGTGGTACGCCGACCACGGCCACTTCTGGGTGGGCGTCGGCCCGTACTACCTGGACCAGGTCTTCCTCGTCGAGAAGAACCTGACCCTCAAGCACAACCCGGACTACGTTGACCTGGCCGATAAATGGGCACGCTTCAGCGCCCCCAAGCTGGCCGAAGCCGAAATTGACGGCGCCGGCCGCGTGGCCATCGGCGCCGAAGCCACCTTCGACGTTTACATCAGCTTCCAGGGCGATCCGTATCCCGCCGGTGAAATCTCCGAGGTCAAGTACCTGCTGTTCGGCACCGACGGCTCACTGGTCGAGACCGGTCTGGCCGAACTGGTGGCCGACGGGCAGTACGTCGTCACCCTGAGCGCCGATACCACCTCCAGGCTCGCGGCCGGCGCAGCCAGGCTGGAAGTGGCGGTCGTCTCCACCGTCGTCAGCGTGCCGTCCTTCGCTTCCTTCGAGTTCGTCGCCGAGTAATTTCCTCTCCCACCTTTACCGTTACCTTTCAGGATGGGGGCGGGGCCAGTCCTCGCCCCCACATTTTCCACCAGTCCTCAACAGGAGGCCGCCATGGCTGAGCAAGCCCAATCCATCAGCGCGGCCGGGTTCGAGCAAAAGAAGACCGCCAGCACCCTCAACCGGATCGTCCGCTTCAGCCTGGTGCGCGCCTTCATGCTGTTCCTGGCCGTCGTCATCAGCGTGTTCCTGACCATTATGATCGCCAACATGGGCGGCTACGTGGACAACATCCTGCGCGGCGAGATCCGTGAGCGGCTGGCGTTGCAGTTGCTCTCCAACCAGAATTACCAGACGATGGCGCCCGAAGCCCGTCAGGAATTCCTCGCCAAAGAAATCGCCCAGGAGGAAGAACGGATGGGCCTGAACAAGCCCTTCGCCGTCCGCAGCGTTTCCTTTTTGAAAAATGCCCTGACCTTCAACCTGGGACGGGCGGTCAACATGACCAGCGACCGCGGCTCCCGGAAGGTGAGCGAGATCATCCTGGACCGGCTGCCGCCGACCCTGCTGCTGATGGGGACCTCCAACCTGATCCTGTTTTTCGCGGCCATCGCGGTCGCCCTGATGCTCTCGCGGCGTTACGGCACCGCCCTGGACAAGGCCGTGGTCGCCCTCTCGCCCACTTCGTCCGCCCCGCCCTGGTTCTACGGCATCTTCATGATCGTCATCTTTGCCGCGTTCCTCAAGTGGCTGCCCTTCGGCGGCATGATCAGTTCCCCGCCGCCCGAGACCCCGCTGACCTATATGCTGGACGTGCTCAAACACATGACCTTGCCGGTCTTTTCGCTCATCATCAGCGCCATTTTTATCAGCATTTACAACTGGCGCACCTTCTTCATGATCTATTCCAGCGAGGATTACGTGGAAATGGCCCGCGCCAAAGGCCTCTCGGACCGGGCCATCGAAAGGAAATACATCCTGCGCCCAACCCTGCCCGCCATCGTGACCAACTTCAGCCTGCTCCTGATCGGCATCTGGACCGGGGCGATCATCACCGAGACCGTCTTCCAATGGCCGGGCATCGGCCGCACCACCTTCCAGGCGATCGGCCTGTTCGACACCCCGGTCATCGTGGGCATCACCATCATCAGCGCCTACCTGCTGGCGATCACGGTTTACCTGCTCGAATTCGTCTACGCCATCGTAGACCCGCGCGTCAAAGTTGGCGGGTAAAGCGAGGTTGATGTCGGCCTCGACCCTGTTGGGTCCGTGACCCGGCGGCACATCCGGGTATTGGATGGTTTTACTGGCCCGAAATCGGTTATCATTCCTGAGACAAGTCCATCGAACGACCAGGAGTAGACTATGGCCGAAGCCGGCCAGCAATCCCTGTCGCAATCCCGCCAGCGCGGTATCTTGTGGCGCATGGTCCGTTATTTTGCAGGCAAAGCGCTTTCGCTGTTCATCGTCTGCGTTCTCAGCGTTTTCCTCATCATTATCATCGCCAATTACGGGGGCTACATTGACCAGATGGTCAAAGGCGAAATAGACCAGGCCGTGGGATTGATGTTCCACGGCCAGTTGAACGACCTGCCTTTTGAGCAGCGCATCGAGGTCATCGAACAGACCCGCCAGCAAATGTACGAAGCCGCCGGGGTCAACGAACCCTTCCTGAGCCGCACGGCGCGCTGGCTCTGGCGCGGCCTGACCCTGGACTTCGGCCTGCCGCTGGGAGGCTCTTCGTTCCTGCCCACGCCGCAGGCCCAAGGCGGGACCATCAGGGACGTTTTGCTCGACCGCCTGCCCGCCACCCTGGAGCTTTTCGGCTCGGCCAACCTGCTCATTTTTGTTACCAGCGTCTCTGTCGGCATGTTCCTCAGCCGCCATTACGATAGCTGGCTGGACAAACTGGTCAAGACCCTGTCGCCTCTGTCGGCCATCCCGGCCTGGTTTTACGGGGTGCTGTTGGGGCTGGTCTTGTTTTCCCTGGGCAAACGTCTCCCCGACCTGGCGCTGCTCTTTACGGCGCTCTTCCTGGCCGGGTTTTTCCAGACCGCTTACGTCTGGCGCTCGTTCTTCCTGATCTATTCCGAAGAAGATTACGTGGAAATGGCAAAAGCCAAAGGGCTTTCGGAGCGCGTGATCCAGCGGAATTACCTGATGCGCCCGGCCCTGCCCACCCTGCTGACCAACTTCGCCCTGATGCTCATCAGCCTGTGGATGGGTTCGATCGTGCTCGAGACCATCTTCAACTGGCCGGGCCTCGGCCAACTGTTTTTTATGGGCATCAGTTTCAACGATACCCCGCTGCTTGTCAGCATCGTAGTGATTTACGCCTACATGCTGGCCGTCACCATCTTTTTGCTGGACGCGAGCTATACCCTGGTGGACCCCCGGGTGCGGATTGGGAGCGGCAATCAATCGGATGAGGCGATCAACAAGCGGGGCGGGACCGGGAACCTGTTCCGGCGTGGACGACGCTTCTCGCCCCCGGAGCAGGCCGCCGGGTCCGGTTCGAGCCTGGGGGAGTTGGCCAGGGATTTTTTCCCGGCCTGGGGGAACCGCCTGGGCGATTCCATCCACCGGCTGCGGCAGACCATCCGGCAGATCATCCGCATCCCTCCCGCCCGGCGCAGCCTGTTGTTCATCCTGTTCCTGGCCGGGCTGGCGGTTTACACCGTGGCGAGCATCCCGTATGACCTGGCGATCTCGCTCTGGCGCGGCGACGGGCAAATTTTCATTTATTACCCGCGTGAGGCCATGCCCGAATGGGTCAACCTGTTCCGGGAGGACAAGCTGCCGCCCAATCTCATCCTGGATTCGGCTAAAGGCGAGGCCGAAAAGGTGGAGGAGATCGTCGCGGGGGATGCCAGGATCATCACCATCACCTACCCAATCCCTTTCCCTTACGCCCAGCCGCCGCAAGACCTGGCGCTTTACATCGAGGCGGATTACGCCGAAAAGCAGCCGCTGATGTTCCTGTACTGGGATACCCCCGACGGGCGGCGGATCAAGCTGGCCGATACGACCCTCAAGCGGGTGGATATTTTCAATATTTCACAATCGCCCGAGGTGCAAAAGCGGCTCAAAACCGAAAAGCCGGAACAGGTGCTGTTCGCTGCCCCGGATGACCCGCAAGGGGCCGTTTTGCCGGGGGACTACGCCCTGGTGGTCGAGGCCTTCCTCTTCGAGGTGGAGGCGGACGTGGACGCCGAGTTCGTGATGCGCGGCCAGGTGTTCGGCCTGGCCGGCACCGACTTCAAGCGGCGCGACGTTATGATCGAGCTGCTCTGGGGGCTGCCGATCGTGCTGGCGTTCGGCCTGTTGGGCGCGGTGATGACCAACGTGCTGAGCATGTTGATCGCCGCGGCCGGGGCCTGGTACGGCGGCTGGGTGGACGGGCTGCTCCAGCGCATCACCGAACTGAACATGGCCCTGCCGGCCTTCCCGATCAGCCTGATGGTCTTTGTGATGTACTCCAAGAGCATCTGGGTCATCCTGGTGGTGACGGTGGCGCTGGGAATTTTCGGCTCAGGGGTGAAGACCTACCGGGCTACTTTCCTGCAAATCAAGGAGGCGATGTACATCGAGGCCGCCAGGGCTTATGGGGCCAGCGACGCCCGCATCGTGCTGCGCTACATGCTGCCGCGCATCGTCCCGGTGCTGGCCCCGCAGATCATCGTCGCCATCCCCGGCTTCGTCTTCCTGGAGGCTTCGCTGGCCTACCTGGGCGTGAGCGATCCCGTTTTCCCGACCTGGGGCAAGCTGCTGATGGAAACCTTCTTCGTCACCCGCGGGACCAACATCGCCTTCGACCCGGCCAACATGCTTTACTACACCCACTTCTACGCTGGCGTGCTCGTCCCGGCCCTGCTGCTCATCCTGCTGGCGTTGTCATTCAACACTCTGGGGACGTATCTGGAGAAAGTGTTGAACCCAAGATTGAAGAGCGAATAAGAAGGAACAGCTGAAAACTGCCGGGAGTCCGGCCCCCGGCAGTTTTGCGATTTAACCGGCAGCTACATCGCCGGCTGGAAGGACGTGGCTTCGAACTCGTTGTACCAATTGAGCGAGCGCCCGATCGTGTAATGAGCCTGGCCGGTAAAGCCGAAACGGTTCTTCGCCGGGTCGGTCAGCTCGGTGAGCAGGTCTTCGAACATAGGCCCCGGCATGCACACTTTGATCAGTTTCTTGCGCTTGGTCTGCGGCCGTTCCATCAGGACTTCGACGCAGTTGCGGGCAATGGTGTGAGCTTTGTCCACGCTCCCGACGATATAATCGTCCCGGCGGCCTGGGACTTGCGTCCCTTCCAGTGAGTTGACATAATCCTTCACCTTTTGGTCTATCACTACCGGGGTTTTGTGGCCGATGAATTTTATGCTGATGGAATCAACTTCCGGCCCGAGCTGGTTGACCAGGTCCTGCATTTCGTTGTACATGCGCACGGCCAGCAGGTCCACCTGTTGGTTGCGATTCTCAAGGTCACGCAGCCGCAGCCCCTTGAGTTTCTCCCCGATGGTACATTTGGCGTAAGCAACTGTCGCCCCGGCCAGCAAAAGGATCACGTCCGCGATCAGGTTGGCGGGCACGCCAGGGATCACTTCGCGGACGAACCAGTCCAGCAGGTAAACATCCGAGCCGCGTTCATGGCTGGCTATATGGAGCGCCAGCGCCTGGCGTTCGTCATCCCGCACCGTTGCCCGGACGAAAGGCCGCCCGGAGCCGATCAGGTACGCAATATGGACCATGCGCTGGATGGTGATGAACGACTGCCCCAGGTCGTTGATCGGCATCCCGGTCCTTCCCAGCCGCTGGCCCTCGAAGCGGATGGCGAGCGGTGAATCCGTGTTTGACATAAGGCCCTCCCGTTGATGGTGAAAAATCTCTCACATTCAGTTTAGCGAGTCTGGCGGGCCAAGTCAACGGGAGGAAGGAATTGGTTCCCTGACTCTGCCAGCCTCGGCAGAGTCAGGGAGCGTTCGTCATTGTTGGGGCGCGCTGCGTATCTTGCCGCTGCCGGTGACATTCTGGCTGATGCGCGGCTTGCCGCGGTAGTCAATGTTGCCGCTGCCGGTGATGGGAATATCCAGGGATTCGTTGACCCAAATCTGGATATCGCCCGAGCCGACGATAGTCACGCTGGCGGCCTGGCTCTCCAGCCCTGCGGCGTTTACGTCGCCTGAACCGTTGACGGTGATGCTCTGGCTGTAGCCGGATACCGCCCTCTGCTCGCTGGCGATCCTGCCTGACCCGGCGATAACGGCCAGGCCACAGGCGTTGAGCAACAGGGCGACAGCGCCAGCGATAAAGGGTGAAAGTTTGGTATTCATTGGATAAACCTTTCAGAAAAACCTTGCGAAGGTTGCACGGGTTTCACAAGGCGCTAACCGGCAGACTCGATGGGCCTCTCATCCACCAGCTCGCTCTTTGCCGGTTTCTCGGTGCGGAACAGGTAGGCCGCGACCAGGATCAGCCCGGTCAGCATCAGCATGGCCGGGACGGCGAAGCGCAGCAGGCCGGCATCGAAGATGGTGATGAACGATGCGATGAAGAAGCCCGCCCCGGCGATCCCGCACAGGATGCTGCCGGCCAGTTTCGTGCCGGAGGAGCGTTCGATGACTCCCAGGATCAACAATCCGATGCCTACCGCGAGCGGCTCGATCGGCCACATCAGCGCCCAGGCGACCCATAACCCGGTGACGGCGCAGAAGGCCAGGAAGGCCCCGTTCACGCCCAGGATGACGGCCGGGATGGCCAGCCCCGGGGCGCGCAGGGGGAAGGCGGCCAGGGCGAATGCCAGCCCGAGCGCGATCACGATCAGCGACCAGGCCCAGGCCCAGATGCCCCAGTTGCCCGTCAGGCTGGCGGCCATCAGGATGCCGCCGGTGGTCAGCACGGGCAGGCCGGGGATGAAGAACGCGCCCAGGCCGGGGACTTTGAAGCTGAACAGGGCCGGGGCGGTCAGGCCGAGACCGGCCAGGATCACGATCACCGGCCAGAAGCGCCAGGCTTCCGCTTTCAGCAGCACGTTGGCGGCCAGGCTGGTCAGGCCGATCAGGATCAGCACGCTTCCGGCGACGAGCGGGAAGAGATTCTTTTTCATTTTCAACTCCTTAGAAAAATAATGCCCGGATGAAGACGGCTGCGGCGAGCAGGACCGAGACCGCAGCCAGCAGCGCGCCGCCGGTGCGGGACCAGTAGGCGGCCCGGTCCGGCTGTTTGTTGAGGCGGATGGGGAAGTAAATGGCTGCAAAGACGATCAACGGTTCCAGCATCCACAGGAAGGCCCAGTCCTGCCAGCGGCCGGTGGCGGCGGTGTATCCCAGCAGCAGGCCGTTACCGAGGACGATCAGCGCCGGGATGAGCAACCCGGTCGAGGCGGCTCCCCAGGCCAGCAGCCCGAAGAACGCCGAAGCAAGCAGCACTTCGAAAGGCCAGCCGCGAACGAAAACGTTGTTTCCGAGCAGGGTCAATTGCATGACGGCCAGCATGTTGCAGAGCATGAAAAATCCCAGGGCGGCGAAGACCGCGGTCGCAGCGCTGATCGGACGCACCGGCCCGGGTCCTGTCCGAGGGGCAGGGACCTGTCTCGAGGCCGCGCCAGGCCGGAGGTCCCGGTCGGTGTCGGCGTCGAGCATCCCGTCGCCGGTGAGTCTGCGGCGCGCCTCCCCGGAATAGACCAACTGCCGGGGGGCCGGCGGGCGCGCCTCGGCGGGAAGCATCCCGGCCAGGTCGTCCAGCGCGGCCGACATTTCCGCCGCGCTCTGGTAACGGTCGGCGGGGTCCTTGGCCAGGGCCTTGAGCACCACCTGTTCCAGCGCGGCGGGCAGGCTGGGGTCGAGCTTGCCCGGCAGGGGCAGGGGATCGTTGAGGTGCTTCATCAGGATCGCCAGCGGGGTGTCGGCGTCGAAGGGCGTGTAGCCAGTCAGCATTTCGTAGAGCACGATGCCCAGGGAATAAATGTCGCTGCGGGCGTCGGCGATGCCTTTCAATCCCTGCTCTGGGGCCATGTAGCTCAGCGTGCCCATCAGCGCCCCCGAGACCGTCACCTGGGTCGCGCCGACGATCTGGGCAATGCCGAAGTCGGTCAGCACGGCCTGGCCCTTTTTGGTCAGCATGATGTTGGCGGGCTTGAGGTCGCGGTGGATCACGCCTTCGCTGTGGGCGTACTCCAGCCCGGCCAGCGCGTCGCGGGTGACGCGAACGGCCTCGTCCAGCGGCATCCGCTCGCCCCTGGCCCGGTACTCGTTCTGCCGGGCGCGCAGCGTGTCGCCTTCGAGCAGTTCCATGACCATGAAGTACAGGTCGTCCTGCGCGTCGAAGTCGAAGACCTGGACGATGTTGGCGTGCCGCAGCCCCGAAACGGCGTGAGCCTCGCGGCGGAAGCGTTCCAGGAATTCGCCCTGCTCCACCAAGTCGGCGCGCAGCACCTTGACGGCCACGTAACGGTCGAGCTGCGGGTGGTAGCCGCGGTAGACCTGGGCCATGCCGCCACGTCCAAGGGCTTCGAGCAGGCGATATTTTCCGAGGGTTTGGCCTTCGAGGGTTGAGGGTGACACGGGCAATCTCCGGTGAATTCTTGAACTGAGCAGATAATATCATTTCCCCCGCTTTTCCACCTATCCGCCAGCTAACAGGGTGCTAACACGAGGGTGCGTCGCACCTGACTCTTCGGATGAATCTCGTTAAATGGCGGCTATTTTCGCCAGGAAAAATCCCAATTGCGCAGGTGCGACGCACTCGCGACTATCCCACCAGCTTGTAGCCCAGCCCGCGCAGGGTGAGCAGCAGTTGCGGCGTGTTGGGGTCGGCTTCGATCTTCGTCCGCAGGCGGCGCACCAGGTTTTCGATCTGGTAATCGAACACGCCTTCCCGGTACTCGCTCCACACCGCCCGCCCGATCTCGTCTTTGGAGCACACTTTTCCCCGGTTCCGGTGCAGGTGGGCCAGCAGGGCAAATTCCTTCGGCGATAACGGGACCAGTTTCCGGTCCAGGCGGATTTCGGCGGCCTCGAGGTTGACCTCCAGTTCGGGAAAGGGAGTCTCCGCCGAGGTCATCTCCGGGTCGTGGAAGGTGAACGTCACGTCCCCGACCGTGACCTGGTCGCCGTCTCGCAGGCTGATCGTCCCGCTGACCCGTTCCCCGTTAAGGAACGTGCCGTTGGTGCTGCCCAGGTCTTCGAGCAGGGTGCGGCGTCCCTCGCGGCGGATGCGGGCGTGTTCACGCGAGGCGCGCTTCTCGAGGACGACGATCTCGTTCTCCGCCGCGCGCCCGATGCGGGTGCTCTCGTGCTCCAGGACGTGTTCCCGCCCGGACGGGTCGCTCAAATAGGGGATGGAATCGGCAGGCATGGCGGCGCTCCAAAAAGGGTTGTCAATAGTATAGCACGCAAGGCCGGGCTTTCCCAAGAGTTGAAAATACACTACAGAGATTTAGAATAATTAAAATAATTACCTTAAAATATTCTTTTATCTGCTTGACTATTTCAATTTATTCAATATAATATTAATAAG
>JBMOMN010000012.1:0-138389 GCA_049324115.1 Chloroflexota bacterium | reverse complement strand
GAAGTTTCCCCCCACCCACGCGGCCGATTCTGGCTATAATACCCCCATGCCCCTCACCGAAACCTACATCTCCGTCGACGTCGAGACCGCCGGGCCGAACCCGTCGCAGTACTCGCTGCTGTCCATCGGGGCTTGCGTGGCGCTCGACCCGGCCCGAACCTTTTACGTCGAACTCAAACCGGATAAAGCTGCCTTCACGCCCGAAGCCCTGGCCGTCAGCGGATTGGATCTGGACGACCTGACCCGCAACGGACTCCCGCCCGAACAGGCTTTGCTCCGCTTCGAGGCCTGGGTGGCCTCCGTCACGCCCCCGGACGGGAGGCCGGTGTTCGTGGCCTTCAACGCCCCCTTCGACTGGATGTTCGTCGCCGAGTATTTCCACCGCTACCTGGGCCGCAATCCCTTCGGCCACAGCGCCCTGGACATCAAGGCCTACTTCATGGGAAAAAACGGCGTCCCCTGGGCCGAGACCGGTTTCGACCAGGTCTCGAAGCGCCTCAAGACCCACCACCCGCTGACCCACAACGCCCTGCAAGACGCCCTCGACCAGGCGGTATTGTTCAGGAAGATGTTGGAGAGATAACCCGCGAGTGCGTCGCACCCTCTACTCAATTAGGAGAGACAAAATGACCCAGCCAGCCCCCAAACAAGATTTGGAACGCATCATCGAATCCGCCCAACGCCTGGGCGTGGAACTGGACGAAGGCGAGGCCCTGCAATGGCTGACGGCCATGGCCGCCGAGCAGGGCGAGAGCGCCATCGTCCAGGATGCGCGTACCGGCGTGTTCGGCCACAAAGTGTCCATGCTCGATTTCAGCGACGCCGACCTGGAGCATTTCCGCAAGCTCGGGCGGCTGGTCGAGTTCGCCGACGTGCCGGGAAAGGTCGAAACGGCGCTGGCGTTGTCGGGATCGGCGGCCCAGTCCAAGATCCAGAGCTACCCGGGCGACGCGGATTTCTTCGAGCGGATCAACATCCTGGCCGGATCCCGCGAGGCAGCCTGCCAAACCCTGGCCGAACAGATGCGCCGGAAGGCGCTGGAAACCGTCAAAGGGCCGACCCACCTGCTGATCGAGGTCAAGTTCGGCAACTTCCCGATGGACGTGATCCGGGACGGGAAGCCGAAATCGAAAGGGAGTCCGATCGCCTGGTCGCCGGAGGAGATCGAGGCCGGCCAGTTCGACGTGATGCTCCCCGACGGGCAGACGGTCGCCGTCCGCTGGGAGGACGTGATGCTCGACCCCGGCTGGTGCAAACTGGATTGGGTGGTTTCGGACGGAGTGCGCGGCCAGCTGGTCAACGCCAGCAACATGCTCGACGTGACCTGGGAAGCGCCCGACGGCACGATCACGCCCCTGGACGGGTATCTCGATCCGTACTTCCAGGAAATTTATCTCGAAGCCGAGTCCGTGCCGATCTTCTCGAAGCTGGCCCAGCACGTCTCGGCCGACGCCCTGGACGATTACGTCGGGCAATTGGAGAAGGAAGTCAACAAGTACCTGACCAAAGACGTCAACTACGGCAAGGCCGCCAAACGGATGTACAACGTCTTCCGCTTGACCGGGCGCTACGAGGAAGCGGCCTTCATCCGGGAGTTGTTCGACGAACCGACTTCGATGCTCTACCAGGTTTGGTCGCTGTTCCGCACGATGGAGGAATGCTGCACCCCCGGCTCGGCCATCCCGGTCACGGACGTCACCACCCAGGCCGACAACCTGCTGATGTCGGTGATCGAGGCCCTCGAAGGCGACGAGGAGGCCGCGGTGGTGCGCCACCTGTTGAAACTGCGCCGCTCGCTCGACAAACAGGAATCCGGCCGCGAGATGCATGCCGAAGTCGAAGCCGCCCGGGCCGAAGTCATCAACCTGGTCAACAACTTCTTCTACGAGAAGTTGACCGGGCTGCCGGCGATCAAGGTGTATATGGATGAGTTCAAGGGGAGCAAAAAGTGAGAAGAGAGAAGTAAAAAGGGAAAAGTTTCGGGGCTGGCCGTTTTGGCCAGCCCCGATTTGTTCTGGGCATCTTGCAGTCTATAGGATCCTACACGCGAGGCAACTGCGAAGTCGTCATCGCACGAGCAGGGATCTTTTGCAGGGTTTTTCTCACCGTCAGCGGGAAATCAACAAACAGGAAAAAGTCGGCAGGATACAAGTAATCTTCGCCTTCGTTGTCAATAACGCGGACGTGATCCGATTTTGCCGCGCTTTCATCCGGCAGGATTTCATAAATCATGCGCGGGGTTATCAAATCGGGGTCATCGGATTGGATGCAAATTGCAAATTGGTGTACAGGTTTGGAAGTTGTCATCAGATTTAATCCAGGAATCGTTTGATCCTCATCTTCTTTCTGCCAATACCGTGCGCTTCAAACCAGTGAAGTTCTGCGAGGCGAGCGTCGCCATTCGATAAACGCACAGACGCAATTCCTTTTAGCTTTCGCCAACGGCCCGGGCCATAACGTTTTCGCAGAAGCGGTAAAATGCGGATGCTTGAGCCTATGGCAATTGACTCAATATCAGTGATTTCGCCGATGATTTCGAATCGCATTGGCAAGAATTATACAACCAAACGAAAGGCGTTTTTAAAACCCTTCGAGTTTGCTCAAGTCGGCGATGCCGTCCGACAGACCGGCAATCTGACCGACCAGCGCCAGGCGGTTTTGGCGCACGGCCTCGTCCTCGGCCATGACCAGCACCTCGTCGAAGAATTTGTTGATGGCGGGGATGAGGGCGACGACGATGTTCAATATTTCATCCACCGTGGAGCGCGGTGCGGGCATCGTTTTTTGGATTTCGGCATACAACGCCTTTTCCGCGGCTTCGACCAACCGGTCACTGGATACGGAATACTGAACACCGGATACTCCCGCCGAGCGGATGATGCGGACGCACCGCGCGTAGCCCGGCAAAACGGAATCCCAATCGGCGCGCCTGACCCAGGCCTGCAACTGCGCCACAGCTTTTGCCGCGCCCGACGGGTTATCCGATTGCGCCGCCAGGACGGCATCCACCACGTCGTAGCGGTAACTCTCCTTGAGCAGCACCGACAGGCGTCCGGCGATGAAGTCCAGCACCTGGTTTTGCACCTCGTCACTGACTTCGATGGGTTGCAGTTTGGCGGCCTGGGCCACAGCCTGGCGCAGGTCGAAATCCATGCCGTGCTCGATCAGCGGCTGGACCACGCCGATGGCGGCGCGGCGCAGGGCGAACGGGTCTTTGGCGCCCGTCGGGGCCAGTCCCGCGGCGAACAGGCCGACCAGCGAATCGATCCGGTCGGCCAGGGCCAGGGCAACGCCGGGTTTCGTCTTCGGCGCGGACTGGTACTGCTCGCCGATAGCCTCGGCCACTTCGGGGGATTCGCCGCCGCGCAGGGCGTATTCCCGCCCGATGATCCCCTGTAATGAGGTCATTTCGGCGACCATCTGGGTGGCGAGGTCGCACTTGGCGAGGAAAACTGCGCGCTGGGTGGAGCGTGTTTCGTGTTCTGTCAGAATGAGCATGGGAGCGAGTTGTTCAGCGAATTCGATCATACGCCCGGATTTGTCGAGCATCGAGCCGAGCGCCGTCTGGAAGATGAGTTTGCCCAAGCCGGGACGGTAGAATTCGAGCGGGCGCTTGAGGTCTTCGCGGACGAAGAAGTCGGCATCGGCAAAGCGGGCATTGAGCACGTGTTCGTTGCCCTGGCGGACGAGGTCGAGGTGTTGGCCGTCGCCGTTGCGGATGGCGATGAAGTGAGGCAGGAGTGTGTTGTGTGTTGGGTGTTGCACCGGGAAGTAGCGCTGGTGCTTTTTCATCACCGAGATCAGCACATCCCGTGGCAGGGACAGGTATCCTTCGGGGAAGCCGCCCAGAACCGCGGTCGGTTTTTCGACCAGGTTGGCGACTTCGGCCAGCAGGTCGTCCGGGATGAGAGCCTCGCCGTTGACGGAGGCGGCGGCCTGCTTCACCTGTCCGGCGATCAGGCGCTTGCGCTCCTCCACGTCAATCACGATGCCCGCCTCGCGGACCACGTCGAAGTAGCTGTCCGCTGATGGCACGACGATCTCAGGCGAGTCGTAAGGACGCAGGCCACGCGTGACGCTGCCGGAGGCCACACCGGCATACTCGAACGGGATGACCGTCCCGCCGAGCAGGGCCACCAGCCAGCGGATGGGACGCGAGAAGGCCACGCCGGAGTCGTTCCAGCGCATGGATTTGGTGAAATTGATCGAGGCGACCAGTCCCGGCAGGGCCTCGGCCAGCACTTCGGCGGCCGGGCGGCCTGTGGACTTGACCACGGCGAAGACGTATTTACCGCCGCCTTCTTCGCGGACGACCAGGTCTTTGGTGTCCACGCCGTTCTTTTTGGCAAAACCCTGCGCGGCGGGGGTGTAGGACAAATTGCCAATTTGTCCCACGATGGCCTTGTCGGCGGGCGGCCCCTTGACCAGGTCTTCGCGGTCGGGCTGCGCGGGGGACAGGTCCGCCACCGAAACGGCGAGCCGGCGCGGGGTCGCGGCGATCCGAATGTCGCCGTGGGTCAGGTTAAGTTCATCGAGCAGAGCCGGGATGCGGGTCAGGAGCTGCGCTTGGGCCGCATCCACATCCCCAGCGGGCAGTTCTTCGACGCCAATTTCCAAGAGCAGCGATTGGGGAGTAGAGATTGGAGAGTAGTCGGGTTTACTAATCTCTATTCTCTGGTCTCCACTCTCTTTCAAAAGCGGATATTCAAGCTCCTTGCGCTGCTCCAGATACGCCACCGCCACCCGTCGAGCCAGCTCGCGCATCCGGCGGAAGTAGCCCTGGCGCTCGGTGACGCCGATGGCGCCACGCGTGTCGAGGATGTTGAAGGTGTGCGAGCATTTGAGCACGTAGTCGTGGGCGGGGACGATCAGGCCGTTTTCGAGGCAGGCCTCGGCCTCGGCTTCGAAGCGCTCGAAGGTTTCGCGCATACGGGTCACGTCGGCGATCTCGAAGTAATATTTGCTGTGCTCGAACTCCTCGCGGCGGCGGACTTCGCCATAAGTCACGCCGGGCGCCCACTCCTCGTCCCAGATGGCATCGGCGTTGTTGAGGGCGATCAGGATGCGTTCGAGGCCGTAGGTGATCTCTACCGCCACCGGGTCGAGGGGGGTGCCGCCGACCTGCTGGAAGTAGGTGAACTGGGTGATCTCCTGCCCGTCGAGCCAGACTTCCCAGCCCAGGCCCCAGGCCGAGATGGCCGGCTGCTCCCAGTTGTCCTCCACGAAGCGGATGTCGTGCTGGCGCGGGTCTATGCCGATGGCCTTGAGCGAGTCGAGGTAGAGTTCCTGCGGATTCGTTGGATCTGGCTTAAGGATGACCTGGAACTGGGTGTGCTGCTGGAAGCGGTTGGGATTCTCGCCGTAGCGCCCGTCATCGGGACGGACGGAGGGTTCGACGTAGGCGACGTTCCACGGCTCGGGGCCGAGGACGCGCAGGAAGGTGGCCGGGTTCATCGTCCCCGCGCCGACCTGGGTGTAGTAGGGCTGCCAGAGCACGCAGCCGCGCTCGGCCCAGAAGGATTGGAGTTGGAGGATGAGGGATTGGAAGGTGGCTTTTTGGGTCATAGGATGATTGGAGACTGGAGATTGGAGACTGGAGACTGGAGATTGGTAATTGCGGGGGGATTATATCGTTAAACCCTGGCCGGGTTTTCGTCATCCTCGTCCCAGCGGGAGGGGTTGGATTCGATGTAACGGTGGATGCGGTCCATTTCGTCGGCGTCGCGGACGATGTGTTCGTAATAATTGCGCTGCCAGATCGGTGTTCCATTCAAGGATGGGATTTTCCACAACCGTTTCGTTACCCGCGATTTGAATTGCCCGATGATCGCGCCCAATGAGGCAGGTTTTGGCCCGTTGGGTTGTAGGGGCGACCCGCCATGTGCTGGAAATC
Source organism: Chloroflexota bacterium (assembly GCA_049324115.1). GTDB lineage: Bacteria > Chloroflexota > Anaerolineae > Anaerolineales > Villigracilaceae > UBA5796. Next base: position 132,496 of record JBMOMN010000012.1, on the reverse strand, counting down.
ATCCTGTTACGCCAGGGTTTCGGGCAGAAAAGCATCTGGATAAGCCCGAGCGGGTCGCCCCTACATGTTTTTTTCGCCCGCCTCCGGCGGGGAGAAGAAAAACCCAACCCGCTTCAGAAAATCAGTATTCCAGAAACCAGAATACCAGAACCAGGGTGAACGGCGCATCCATTGTCGGACGCGCCGCTTCGAGAGTCAGATCTGGGCAGGGGTCTGCGCAAAAGATTTGTTCAAGGCCTGGATGATGGTTTGCGGCAACTCAATCGGGATGAAGTAATCCGCCGGGAAAAGGTAGTCTTCCCCGCTCTCGTCAACGACCCGCAGATCACCGTCGGCCTCGGCTCCTTCATCGGGAAGGACGCGGTAAATTTTGCGCAACTCCAGCGAGGCAGGATATTCGCGGTTGTCAATGCAAATGGCAAAACGGGGGGCAGTTTTTTTGTTTTCATAGGTTAATCCAGGTAGCTCTTAGGACCGCCTATTCCAAAACCAAATTTTATCAGTATCCCAAGCGCTTCGGCCGCGGGTATTATATAATCATACCGTCGAGCGGATCGCGCGATCCGCATCCCGCGCCGTACTTTCAAACCCGGTTCAGGAGGCTTCGCCCATGTCCCAGTCCCGCGCCAGATCGTTCAATTATGCCGTCGGCATGTTCGGCACGTCCATCCCCATCAATATGCTCAAGACGTTCGCGTTCACCTTCTACGTGCTCGGCCTGGGGGTGACGACCGGCCAATGGGCAGCCATGCTGCTGATCTACACCTTCATTGACGCCCTCGACAACCCGGTCTATGGATTTCTCTCCGACCGGACGCGCTCCCGCTGGGGCCGCCGCCGTCCCTGGCTGGCCATCGGCACCCCGCTCCTGATCCTGTGCTTCGTGGCTTTCTACAACCTGCCGGGATTCCTTGCGGGGGATTCCATCTTCGCCTACGGGATGCTCTTCTACATCCTGACCGGCACCCTCGATTCGGTCATCAACGCCAACTACGGGGCGCTCTTCCCCGAACTGTTCCGCACCGACGCGGAGCGGGCAAAGACGAACGCCATGCGCCAGGCCTTCCAACTGGTGGCGATGATCATCAGCATCGCCCTGACCCCCATGGTGACGGAAGTCCTCGGCTACGGATTGACCGCCCTCATCTACGGCATCCTGGGCGGGGTGGTCATCCTGTACATGACCTTCACCAGCCGCGAACGGGACCCCGAGCCTGAGGAGGCCAAACCCGGCCTGGGGAGGGCGCTCAAGGACCTCCTGACCAACAAGAAGTTCTGGATTGCCGGGCTGGCCAACGCCTTCTACAGCGCGGCCATGTCGCTGGTGCTGGCCTCGGTGGCCTTCTACGTCGAATACGCCCTCGGACTTTCCAGCGGACAATCCACCTTCCTGCTGGCGGCGGTGATGCTGATCGCCATCGCCGGGGTGGCCGTCTGGGCCTGGCTGGTCCGCAAATTCTCGCTTATCCCAGTCTGGCGGGCCGCCCTGGCCATCCTGGCCGTCACTTTTGTCCCGCTCTATTTCGCCTCCAACCTGACGACGGCCATCGTCTTCTCGGCTTTCGTGGGCCTCGGCTTTTCAGGCGTGATCACCACGATGGACCTGATCGGGGCCAGGATCATGGACGAGGATACCCGCAAACACGGCCTGCGGCGGGAGGGCATCATCTCCAACGCCCTCGGTTTCATGAACCGGCTCAACGGCCTCTTCACCAGCGCAGCCTACCTGCTGGTGGCCCGCATCTACGGCTTCGAGAGCGGCGAGGTCCCCGGCCCGCGCCCGGACGAAGCCGCCCGCTTCCTGATGACCATCGTCCCGCCGGCGCTGATGGTCGTCAGCTTTGCCTTCTCGTGGTTCATTGACTTCAAGGAAAGAGCCGCCGAACCGCCCGCCGTAACCGAGCCGGTCCAGGCGTAAGCGGGTGGACTATGGCCCTCCTGCGCCTCGACCACGTCCCTGAGACCGTCAAAGTCACCCAGCCGCTGTACGTCATCCTGCCTGATCCGGGCAAGATGGGCAGCGCGCCGGTTGCCCAACGCAAAATCCTTTACCTGCTGCACGGCCTGAGCGACGACGCCAGCGCCTGGCAGCGTTACACCGCCATCGAGACCCTGGCCGCGGCTTACGGACTGGTGGTGGTCATGCCCTCGGCGGGGCGCAGCTTCTACACCGACCTGCCCAACGGACAGGACTATTTCTCGTACCTGACCGGGGAACTGCCGCGCTACCTGAAGGATGTCTTCGGCCTGTCCCCGCGCCGGGAAGACACTTTCATCGCCGGGAACTCGATGGGCGGCTACGGCGCGTTCAAGGCCGCCCTGCTCCACCCCGAACGCTACGCCGCGGCAGCCAGTTTTTCAGGCGTGCTCTCGCTGGACGTGCTCAAGCTCGACCCCGACGACCTGCGCCGCCACGAGTTTTCCCTGCTCTTCGGCCCCCTGGACCAACTCGCCGGGAGCGAACACGACCCGGCGACCTGGCTGCAACGCGCCGCCCAGAACCCGTCCGCCCTGCCGCGCCTGTTCATCGGCGTGGGCCGCCAAGAAGACATCTATCCGCTCAGCGGCGCATTCCACGCCGCCTGCCGCTCGCTGGGGATAGGGTCCGAATACCACGAGGAAGACGGCCGCCACGACTGGTTCCTGTGGGACCGGCAGATCCGCCGCTTCCTCGAAGCCGTCCTCGGCCCGGTCCCGGCTTGACGGATGTGCGTCGCACCGGGTTTGCCGGGGCATTTCCCAGCCCGGACCAATCCCGTTAAACGGGACCCTGCCCGTCTGTCCGGTATGACGCGCCATCGCCTGACCCAAGGAGTATCCCATAGACACCCCCCTGCGCATCCAGTATTTCGTCAGCCACGAACAGGAGGGCCAATACCTGACCGTCCCGTTCACCATGCCGCCCGAGGTCGAAGTATTCAGCCTCGCGTACCAATACGAACGCCACCGAGGGAGCGAAAGCGGCGGGTTCACCTCCCGGCGGGAGATCAACATCATTGACCTGGGGCTGATCGCCCCGGACGGGACCCAGGTGGGAGCCTCCGGTTCGGACAAGAGCAGCTTCCGGGTCAGCGAGACGGAGGCCACGCCCGGCTACCGGACCTGCCGCCTGGTCCCCGGCGAGTGGCGCATCCTGCTCGGCGCGTACAAGGTCGCCCCCGAGGGAGTCACCGTCACCTGCGAGCTGGCCTTCACCCCCAAACGCCTGCGCCTGCTCAAAGGCGACCTGCACACCCACACCCTGGCCTCGGACGGAGTCCTGACCCTGGACGAACTGGGCCGCCACGCCCTGCGCCACGGGCTGGACTTCCTGGCCGTCACCGACCACAACCAGATGGTCCCGGCCGACGCGCTGCCCCGACTCCCCGGCCTGACGATGCTCCCCGGCATCGAGTGGACCCACTACAAAGGCCACGCCAATTTCACCGGCGTGGACGCGCCCTACGACGGCCCGTTCATGGCCAACACGTTCGAGGAAGTGCAGGCGCGTTTCGCTTCGGCGCGCCAACGCGGCGCGCTCATTACCGTCAACCACCCGTTCGACGAAAACTGCCCGTTCACGTTCGACATGGACTCCCTGCCCTTCGACTGCCTCGAAATCTGGAACGGGCCGATGCGCCTGTCCAACATGCAGGCGATTGCGTTGTGGCACGGACTGCTCGCCGCCGGGAAGAAGGTCCCCATCTGCGGCGGGAGCGACTACCACCGCAGCCAGCTCTTCCTCTTCCTGGGCGGGCCGACCACCTGCGTCTACGCGCCGTCCGCGGGCGCGTCCGACATCCTGGCGGCAATCCGGCATGGGCACGCCTACGTCGTCTACGCCCCCGACGGCCCGGCGCTGGAGCTGACCGCCGGGGAGGCCCTCCTGGGCGACAGCGTTTCGTTTGCTCGAATCAGGGAAATGGAAATCGCGGTCAACGGCCTGCGCGCCGGGGACGTGGTGCAGGTGGTCACGGCCGGGGGCGGCGTCCCGCTCCTGAAAGCCGAAACCGATGGGGACTTCCGGGGTCGTTTCCGCATGGACGCCCCCGGCTTCGCCAGGGTCGAAGTCCTGCGCGAGTTCATCCCCGGCATCCCTATGCTCCCGGCGCTGGTCTCCAACCCGATCTATTTCGAGGCCGGTTGACGGGCGGCTGGTGGATTTTACGGTGAGGGTGGGGTCCAGTTATACACCGGCGGCTGGCCGGAGATTTCGGGCAGGTAGCTGCCGTCCACCTTGTCGGGGCGGACGTATTTGACCAGGAAATCCACCTGCCAGCGGCGTTCGCTCCCCCCGGGGCGGATGAGTTCGTTGCGCTCCACCCGCCAGACCGCGCCCTCCACCGGGTCGAGCGCGCCGTGGAAGCCGTAGGTCCCCAACAGGGACAGGGCCTGCTCGATGGACAGGGGCAGGCCGCGGTGGAGCAGGTGCGGGGAGGTAAAGTCGCCGGGGCGGATCCGCTCGATGAACTGGTCGAAAACCAGGCGGGTGGTCCCGGTCATCAAATCGAAAGCTGCGAACGGCTCGTGCCCGAGAGCGTAACGCGTGCCGTGCGCCTGCATCAGCCATTCGCCGCACAACCGCTCCCCTTCCCGCAAAACGGACAGGAAGCGGTTTTTATTTTGCATCACCCAGGTCTCGAAATGGTGGTGCTGCTCCCAGGGCGAGGTGGAGGCCAGGTAGCCGGCGCGGGTCAGGGCCAGGATTTCGCCGTCCAGGCGGGCCACGCCGACGTTGGAGCCGTCCAGCTTTTCCTGGACGAGGATCAGGTCGTGGCGGTCGCGGGCTTTTTCGGTGGCGATGCGCTTCTGCCCGTCGTGGCACTTGTGGTCGCCAATGCCAATGCGGCTGCCGGGCAGGTGGGCAATGCTGCCGTAACTTTTGATGCCGAGGGGTTTGCGGGAGGTCATGCCTGAATCATACCTTGAAATTCCCCGGCCAGCCATGTACAACCTGCTTCGATTATTATTCCCAGACCCTCCGGTCAACGATAACTCCCGCGCCGTCCTCCAGGTCCGCAGCGGCGGCGAACTCCACCCGGTCCAGCTTGACCCGGCAGGCCGATTGGATGGCCTGCGTCAGGGTTTCCGCGAGCGCCTGCCGGTCGGCGGAGTCGTCAGCCAGGGCAATTCGCAAGGTGAATTCGTCCCGGTTTTCGGGGCGGGTGACGACCGCCTGGAACTTCGCCACGCCCGGAACCTGCCCGACCGCGAAACGCAACTGGTTCGGATGCACGAACATGCCGCGCACCTTGATCGCATCGCCGACGCGCCCGACCAGGATGATGGACCGTTCCCCCTGGCGGCTCGTGCCCGGCGCGGGGTCCACGTTCATCGCCAGGTCGCCCGTCCCCAACCGGATGAGGGGGTAGGTCTCGTTGAAGGTAGTCACGACCACCTCCCCGGTCTCGCCCGGCCCGACCGACTGCCCCGTCTCCGGGTTGGCGACCTGGACAATGGAACTCTCCAGCAGGCGCATGGCCAGTCCGCCTTCGAGGTTGTAAGCTAAAAAGCCCAATTCGGCGGTGCCGTAGGCGTTGGCAACCCGCAGGCCGTATTTTTCGACGAAGGCCTGGCGCAAGGCCGGCGGCAGGGGTTCGGCGGAGACGAGCGCCTTTTCGAGCGCGAAATCCGCCCGGAAGTCCAGCCCGCCTTCCTCGGCCTTCTGGATCAGGGCCATCAGCCAGGAGGGCGTGCCGACGTAGCCGGTGGTCTTCAGGTCGCGCATCATCTTGACCTGCAACTCCGCATTACCCACCCCGGCCGGGATGACGGTGGCCCCCATCTCCCGGAAGGTCTGGTCGAGGGCCAGGCCGGTGGGGATCAGGTGGTAGCCAAAAGTATTGAGCACCACGTCCCCGGGCGCGAAACCGGCGATCCCGAACATTTCCTTCACGGTGTCCATGACCGCGCTTTCCCCGGCGTGGGGTTCGTAGAGCGGGCCGGGAGAGAGAAAAACGTGCTGTAATTTTTCCGGGGGCGCAGCCAGGAACCCGCCGAAAGGCGGGTCGTCCCGCTGCATTACGGCCAGGCGGTCCTTGCTCGTGACCGGGATCCGGTCCAGGTCGGCGGGGGAGCGGATGTCCTCCGGCTTCAATCCCGCCCGGCCGAAGATCGCCCTGACCGCCGGGGCGTTGGCGTAGGCGTGTTCGAGAATGTGGGAAAGTTTATCGGTCATGGCTTTTTCCTTTGTTGCCGTTGTGTTCCTGATATGAAAATAAAAGTACCGCAACATTCATGTTGCATTCGGGGCGCAAGATAAATCTTGCCGTACTGTTTTTCATCCTTCGGGGTGAAACCCCTTAATGAATACTTTGTGTTTGGAGCCTATCCAAAGAAGGAGTGCAAGCTTCAGCTTGCCGGTTCACAGCGGACTGAAGTCCGCACTCCAGGATTTTTCGGAAAGAAACTTAGGTTCTTTCCCGATTGTTACGGAAGAGCTAAAAACTTTCTTCGCGGTGAAATTGGCCTTTTGCAGTGGACTCATACCTGCTTCGAAAGGAACGCCGTGACGGTCTCATTGAATTGCTCCGGGCATTCGACAGGGGTGGCGTGGCGCGAATCCTGGATGACGACCAGTTCGGCGCGCGGCATTCGGGCAACGAAAGCTGCCTTGACGGACACGGGCGTGTAATCCTCGTCCGCGGCGATCACCAGGGTGGGGCAGGTGATGGCCTCCAGGCGGTCCGCGACGCTCCAGCCGGGGATGGCCAGCATGGCCTCGCGGTAGGCGCGGGGATCGTTCTCCGCCCAGCGGTCAGCGAACACGCGGCGCAGTTCGGCCTGTTCCGGTTTGACGAAAAGCCGCTTGCCCAGGACCTCGCCCATTTTCCGCATCCCCAGCAGGCGGACGATGAGTTTCCGCTGCAAGACCTGGAAACGCTCCCTGGCGGTACGCACGATGAACTCCGGGGCCGAGTTGATGACGGTCAGGCTGCGCACCAGTTCCGGCGCGTCCACCGCCAGTTGGAAGGCGACCATCCCGCCCAGGGAGATGCCCACGATATGGGCGGGGGCAATCTCGAGGGCGCGGACCAACCCGGCCGTGTCGGCCGCGAATTGGGCCATGCGGTAAGGGCCAGGGGGTTTACCGGATTTCCCGTGCCCGCGCAGGTCGAATGTCACCACCCGGTAGCGTTCAGAGAAAGAGGGGACCTGCATTTCCCAGTCACGGCTGCTGGACCCCAGCCCGTGGATGAAAAGGACGGGCTGCCCCTGCCCGTTAATCTCGTAGTAAAGATCAATGCTGTCAATTCGCAGTTTTGGCATAACAGCCTCCTGTTCCCTGATACCCAAGTCTTTACGCAACACGCAGCACGAAATACGTCCCCTCACCCCAGCCAGCGTTTGCGGCGTTTGTAGTGTTTCACGTCGCGGTAAGACTTGCGTTCGCCGACCTGCGTCAGGCCGAGGTAGAACTCCTTGATGTCTTCGTTTTCGGCCAACTGCGCCGATGGCCCGTCGAGCACCACGCGCCCGTTCTCCATCACGTAAGCATAATCGGCGATCTTCAAGGCTACGCGGGCGTTCTGCTCGATCAGCAGGATGGCCATACCTTCCTGGTCGCTCATGGCCTTGATCGTTTCGAAGATCTCCTGGACGAGGAGCGGGGCCAACCCCAACGAGGGTTCGTCGAGCAGCATCAACCTGGGATGGGCCATCAGGCCGCGCCCGATCACCAGCATCTGCTGTTCGCCGCCGGATAGGTAGCCGCTGACGCGTTTTCGCAGGTCCTTGAGACGGGGAAAATAACGGTAGACCTGCTCCAGGTCCCGGTTGACGGCGGATCGGGAAACGGCCCGGCCGCGGGCGATCCCGCCGAGCATCAGGTTCTCCTCCACCGTCAGGTGCTGGAAGAGGCGGCGTCCCTCCAGGGCCTGGACGATCCCCAGGCGGACGATGTCCTCCGGCCGCCGGCTTTCGATCCGCTGGGTGTCGAACTCGATGCTGCCGCGCGTCACCTCGCCCTCCTGGGCGCGCAAGAGGCCGGAAATAGCCCGCAGTGTGGTCGTCTTGCCCGCCCCGTTGGCGCCGAGCAGGGCGACGATCTCGCCATCCGGCACCTGCATGGAAACCCCCCTCAGCACCTGGATCACGTCGCTGTAAATAACTTCGATGTTGTTTAGGATAAGCATGGCAGTTGCGAGTAAAAGAATTGGGGGGACGGGCGGAAAGCACCCGTCCCCCGCCAGGGTCGTTACTCGGCAGGACGCAGGTCGGGGGTTTCGGCCCAATCCTGGATAATGATGAACTTATCCGGGCCGCCCTGGATCATGCGGATCTGGGACATGTGCGGCGAGCGGCTGCCGTCCGAGAAGTCCACCTGCAGCACGCCGTCCAGCGCGTTGAAGGGACTCATCTCGATCAGCGCGTTGTAGACGGCTTCGCCGGTGAGATTCTCGTAGCCGACGGTGTCAATGGCGCGGGTGATGGCCTTGGCGGTCATGTCCACGCCCGCGACCAGCAGCAGGTAGCCGACGTTATGCTCGGCGGCGGGCCGCCCGTTGGCCTCGAAGAGTCCCTGGGCGTACTGGACGCCGGGGTTGTCGGTATCCGTCCACCACAGGTAGGGGAACGGGGCGACCAGGCCGACGCCATAGGCCGGGTCGGCCAGGAAGGCGTAGGTGGCCAGGTCCATGGTCCAGTTGTCGCCCGCGACCAGGAACTGGTCCCGCAGCCCGAGGGCGTTCAGGTCGTTCAGGATGGCCGCCGGTCCGAAGGCCAGGGTGTTGGTCCAGATCACGTTGGCGCCCGCAGCCTGGGCGTTCAGGATGGCCGTGGTCGTGTCGGCGGTGGGAGAAACGTCGTAGGTCTCCTCCACGACGACCTCGATGCCGAGATCAGCCAGGAAGGCCCGGCTCTCGGCGGTCAACCCGCCCTGGCCGAAAGCGGTCGGCCAACTGATGTAGGCCAGCTTGATCTCGTCCCCGGCGCTGGCGGGCTTGTAGGTGGCCCAATTCTCGGACAGGAACTTCATGGTGAAAGCCAGTTGGTCGGGATAGATGGGGCCCAGGCCGAAGGTATAGCCCGAACCAGCGCCGTAAAAAGCCTTGGCGCTCAAGCCAGCGGTAATGTTGACGATCTTGTCCTCGGCGAAACGCTGGGCCAGCGCTTCGGCTTCGCCCGAACCATAGGTGATCATGACCAGGGCGTTGGGGTTTTCGCTGGTGAAGCGGTCGTAGGCCGCCACGGCCTCGTCAATGCTGCCGGCGTCGTCAGCAAACTTGATCTCCAGCATCGCGCCGTAGATGCCGCCGGCCTCGTTGATCGCCTTGACGGCGTCTTCCGCGCCATGGATCAGGGGCGCGGTAATCGAAGCATACGGCCCGGACAGGTCGCCGAAGTGGTAGAGGGTGATGGTCTCGCCGGTCAGGTCGGGCGGGCCGGCCGGGGTCGGCTCTTCGGTGGGGGCTTCGGTCGGGGCCGCAGTCGGCGGCGCGGTAGTGGGAGCAACAGGCGGCTCGGTGGGGGTCGGCGTGGCTTGCGGGCCACAGGCAGCTACTCCCAGCATGACGGCCAGCAGGGTGGCGGTCAGGACGAACAGGGTCTTACGCATAGGGTACTCCTCCTTCAAACATTGGCGAAAAGTGTCGAACTGTGATTTTGGCCCATCTTTAGAAAGGGCCTGGAACGCAGAAATCGGTCGCTCCTACCACCTCCTTCCAAAATCCGATTCAGTGCGAGAACGGCCGCAACCGCCAGGCAGCCTTGAGCAATTGCCAGCGATGGGCCAACCCGCGCGGCTCGAAGATCAGGAAAAGCATCAGGGTGATGCCGAAAAAGAGCGGACGCAGGGCCTGCACCGCCCCGGCTGCGGTGGAAGGGAAAATCGTGATGAAAAACGGGCCGAACAACGTGGCGAACTCGATCAGCAATTCGACCACGATGGCCCCGAAGAACGGCCCCAGGTTCGACCCCAGCCCGCCGATGACCAGCATCCCCAGGAAGACCACCGAATCGTTCAGGTTGAAGGTCTCCGAGTTCAGGTGGCGGATGTTGTGGGCGGCCAGCGCCCCGGCCAGGCCGGCATAAACCGCCGCCAGGAAGAAGGCCTGCAACTTGTACTTGAACAGATTCATGCCCAGGAGTTCGGCGGCCAGGTCGTGGTCACGCAGGGCGACGAAGGCGCGTCCCAGCCGGGAGCGGGAGACGTTGTGCGCCACGACCGTCGAAAGGATCAGCACCGTCAGCGAGAGGAAAAGGTATTTCTGGGGCGTATTGAACACGATCCCGAATACGACCGGCGGCTGCACGTTCAGCCCCTGGGCGCCGTTCAACACATCCGGGAAAGCGTTCCGCGTGAACCAGGGGATGATGAACTGGGCGGCCAGGGTGGCCATGGCCAGGTAAAACCCCTTGACCCGCAGGGAGGGCAATCCGAATATCAGGCCGATCACCCCGGCTCCCAGGGCGGCCAGCGGCAGGGCGGCCAGGAAAGGCCAGCCGGCCTGGTTGACCAGCAAGGCTGAGATGTACCCGCCGGTGGTCATGAAGGCCGCCTGGCCGAGGGAGATTTGCCCGGTGTAGCCGGTCAACAGGTTCAGGCCCTGGACGGCGATGACCGTGATGGCAATGCGATTGACCAGCGACACCGTGCTCTGGCTGGCGTAAAAGGGCAGTCCGTATAATGCCAGGATGAAGGCGATCAACAGCCACCATTGCCAGGGCTGGCGGATGGTTGCCATGTCACGCGCATAGCTGGTATCGAATTCACCCGCGGGGCGAGGCACTCCCATAGATTAGATCCTTTCGATGCGCTTCTGCCCGAACAGCCCCTCGGGGCGGATGAGCAGGACGACCAGGAGGACGACGTAAGGCATGATCTCGCTCATGTTGCGGACCAGGGGGACTGTCGAAGCGGAAACCAGGCCCTGGGTCAAGCCGATCAACAGCCCGCCGATGATCGCCCCCGGGATGGATTCGAGTCCGCCGAGCAGCACCACCGGGAAGGCCGCCAGCACCACCACCGACAGGCTCAGGTCCAGGCCGCTGGAGGTCGCCAGCAGCACCCCGCCCATCGTGGCGACCATCCCCGCCAAAGCCCAGGAGACGCCGAAGATACGGTGGATGCGCAGCCCGATGCTCTGGGCCAGTTCGTGATCTTCCGAGGCGCCGCGCATCGCCAGGCCGGCGTTGGTGTAGCGGAAGAATGCGCTGATGACCAGCACGCCCAGGATGGCGATCACGAAAGACCAGACCAGGTTCTGTTTCAAGATGATGATGATCGGGTTCCCGTTGTGGAGGAACGGCGTGGTGATCTTGTAGGGGTTGGCCGCCGAAAAGATCTGCGGAAAATTGCGCTGCGCGCCGCCGAAAACCAGCAGGGCCAGGCCGTGCAAAAGCTGGCTCAGGCCCAGGGTCATCAAAACGATGGAGAGCAGGGGCTGGCCGGTCATCGGGCGCAGGGCGAAGCGCTCGATCCCGAACCCGATCAGGGCCGAGAGCAGCAGGGCCAGGATGATGGACAGCCAGAGCGGCAACCCCACCTCGACCGTGAACCACCAGGTGAACAGCGCCCCCAGCAACAGGAGCTGTCCCTGGGCAAAATTGAAAATGTAGGTGGATTTGAAGATCAACACCAGCCCCAGGGCGGTCAAGGCCAGGGTGCCGCCGGCCAGCAAACCGGTCGTGGCAAACTGGGGCAGCAACTGCCAGTTCATAACGCTTCCTCCATCTCCATGCTCGCGACCCGCACGGTGGTCTCCACGGTGCCTTCCCGCCCGTCGCGGTATTTGACTGCGGCGCGCACCTTCACGCTGTCGCCGCCGCCGTACATGGCGGAGATCATCTCGCCGTAGCGTTCGGCCAGCAAATTGCGGCGCAGCTTGCGGGTGCGGGTCAGTTCGCCTTCGTCGGCGTCGAATTCCTTGTGCAGCAGGACGAACCGGCGGATGCGCGCTGCAGGCGGCAGGGCGCGGTTGACCCGCTCCACGTCCTGCCGGACCAGCTCGTACACTTCCGGCTTCTGCGACAGGTCCACGAAAGTGGTGTAGGGGATGCCGCGCTTCTCGGCCCAGCGGCCCACATTCTCGAAGTCAATGTTGACCAGGGCGGTGACGAAAGCGCGCTCCTCCCCGCCGACCGTCATCACGTCCCGGACGTAGGGGCTGAACTTCAACTGGCCCTCCAGGAATTGGGGCGAATATTTCTCGCCGCTCGCCAGGGTGATCATTTCTTTCACCCGGTCCAGGTAGATGAGGTGGCCGTCGGCGTCCAGGTGGCCGGCGTCGCCGGTGCAGAACCAGCGCCGGCCATCCTCGTCCAGGTGGATGGCTTTTTCGGTCGCTTCGGGATTTTTGTAATACCCCTGGAAGACGGTCCCGCCGCTGATCAGGATTTCACCGTTCGCGGCGATCCGGACCCGTTGGCCGGGTGAGGGGACCCCGACCGTTTCGAACCTGACGTCGTCCCCGACGTGGAGGGTATGCACCTGGGCCTCGGTGGACCCGTACAACTGCTTGATGTTGACCCCGATGGCGCGGAAGAAGCGGATCACCTCCGGGTTCAGGGCTGCTCCCGACGAATAAGCGGATTTGACCCGGGTCAGTCCCAGCTTGTCCCGCAGCGGGTGGAAGACTGCGGCCTCCCCCAGGGCATAAAGCAGCCGCCACAACGGGCCGACCGGCTTGCGCTGTTCGTAGCGCAGGCTGGCGACCTTGTAGCCGGCCGGCATGAAAATCTTGTAAAGCAGGCGGTTGATCCACGTCGTTTCGGCGATCTTGACCTGCACCAGGGCCATCATGTTCTCCCACAGGCGGGCGCTGAACAGCATGGCGTGAGGCGTGAGTTCGCGGATATTCTCCTGCACCGTCGCGGGCGATTCGGGGAAGTTGACCACCATCCCCATCCGCAGGTGGATGGACAACCCCAGCACGTTCTCGGTGATCCAGGCCGGGGGCAGGAAGGACAGGTATTCATCGGTCTCCAGGCGCGGGTCGGCCAGTTGGGCGCTGTCGCAGCCGGCGAGCAGGTTGCTGTGGGTGATCATCGCTCCTTTGGGCAGGCCGGTCGTCCCGGAGGTGTAGCAGAAAATCGCCAGGTCGTCGCCGTCGCCCTGCTCAACGGTAGCCTCGAACAGGTCCGGTTGCGCTTCGTCGAGTGACCGCCCGAGGGACTGGAGTTCCTCGAAACTGATCAGCCAGGGTTCGCGGTGGTTCCACAATCCTTTTTCATCCCAATAGATCACCCGTTTGACGCGGGGGACCTGCCCGCGGATTTCGAGCAATTTGTCGCACTGTTCCTGGTCTTTGGCGAAAACGAAGGCGGCGTCCGAGTGGTCAACGATGTACTGGATCTCCTGCGGGGCGCTGTCGGTGAAAATGCCCACCGCCACGCCCCCGCCCGCCTGGACCGCCAGTTGCGCCCAGAAATATTGCGGGTCGTTATCGCCGATGATGCAGACTTTGTCGCCGCGTCCCAGGCCGAGCTGCATTAATCCCAGGGACAGTTGCCGCACTTGCCGGCAGGAATCTTGCCAGGTGTAGGAGCGCCAGATGCCCAGGTCTTTCTGGCGCATGGCGATCTTTTTGTCCCCGTATTTGCGGCAGGAGGCGACCAGGTTCTTCGGGAGGGTATCCAGCGGTTTCATCGGATGTCCGTCTTTCCCAGGTAGGCGTTGATCACGGCTTCGTTGCGCTGGATCTCGTCGGGCGGGCCTTCGGCGATCCTGGTGCCGAAATCGAGCACGACCACCCGGTCGGCGATGTCCATCACCAGGCCCATGTCGTGCTCGATCAGCAGGATCGTGATCCCGCGCCGGTCATGGATGTCCAGGATGAAGCGGGCCATGTCTTCTTTTTCTTCGAGGTTCATGCCGGTCATCGGCTCGTCGAGCAGGAGCAGGCTCGGCTCCATGGCCAGCGCCCGCCCCAGGTCTACCCGTTTGCGCAGGCCGTGAGGCAGCGCCCCGACGATGGCCTTGCGGATGTGTTCCATTTCGAGGAAATCAATGATCTCTTCCACGACCTGGCGGTGGGCAATATCTTCGGAGCGGGCGCGCCCGTAATAGAGGATGCTGTCCAGCATCCCGGCGCGCATGTGGATGTGGCGGGCCGCCATCAGGTTATCCAGCGTGCTCAGGCCGGTGTAGAGGGCGGTGTGCTGGAAGGTGCGGGCGACGCCCAATTGGGCGATCCGGTACGGCGGGAGGCGGGTCAGGTCATGGCCCTCGAAGATGATGCTGCCCTGGTCGGGGTGGTAGAAATTGTTGAGGCAATTGAGCAGCGACGTTTTTCCCGCGCCGTTCGGCCCGATGATTGCCAATATCTCCCCCCGACGCGCCTTGAAGCCGACATCGTTCAACGCCATGATGCCCCCAAAACTTAAAGTAATATCTTCAACGCTCAAATGGTCGTCATCAGAGTTCATTGTTCCCTGCCCGAAGCGGCGTTTTCCCATCGAAAAGCGGGAAATGGATAAGGTCTATTCAGCTGTCGTGAAAAAACAAGGAATTGGGCAGTACGATAAACTCACAACCCGCCCGCGGGTTCCTTTGGCAATTCGATAATAGCATAAATCAAGTTATTGTCAATCCTGGCAAGGCGGGCAGGGATCACCCTCATCCTCCCAACTTTTAGCTTATTGGGCAGGCCAGAGCATGGGCGCCAGGATCGCAACGAGGCCGGCCGCCAGGAGCGTCAGCGGAATGCCGACGCGCAAGAAATCCGAGAATTGGTAACGGCCCGGCCCGTAGATGAGCAAGTTGCCGTGATGGCCGATCGGGGTGAAAAACGAAGTGACCGTGCCAACCTCGATGGTCAGGTGTTCGGCGATCTGTTGGTTGGTCAGGTTCTGACCGATCAGTTCCAGCACTTCGAGTTCGCGGGAGGTCAGCCCGGCATCTTCCGTTACACTGTTTTCGATATCTGAGAACAACTGCGCCAGATCAGAGAGGCGCTTCATCATGGCCGCGGCAATTTCGGGCGAGACGTAAGCCTTGCCCTGCTGGGAGGCGCGGATGGTGTTGAGCAGGACATCGAGTGAATCATCCTTGAGGACATACCCTGTGGCGCCGGCTTCCACGTACCGCAGGACGCGCTTCTTGTCGTCGGTCAACCCCAGCGCAAGGACTTTGGTTTCCGGTGCGATCTCGGCAATGGCGCTGGTCAATTTGATCGCCCCGCGGTCGGGCAGCTCAAGGCCCTGCTGTTTCAGACCTGGAGCGCTTCCTGTTCCAGCTTTAGCCCGCGGTGGATGAGATGTTCGATGATTTGCCGAACGTCGGCCAGTTCGGGGCGGGCGCATAGATGTTTGAGGTTGCGAATGTCTGTCTGGGTCAATGGGCGGGATAAGTGGGCGTATTTTTCGAAGGTGGGGATGTCCATGTGGAAAGGCTGGATTCGAGGCCCGATGTGTTTTCGCAGTTGTGAGAGGATGCTGAAGCCGCCATAGTCCATGTCGGACCAGAGGCGGATGGGGGCCGATTCCGGGATGAGGCTGAGCAGGCGGCGGATGGCCGGGGCGGGATTGCCCATGAGGCAGAGGGTTGCGTGGGGCGTGTTTCGTGTTCCGTTGTTTTTTGCGTATTTACTTGTGTCCCTGTCTACTTGCTGGTGGAAGGAGGTGAGGTTTTCGATTAGGAGAACAGATTCGGCGTGGATGGCGACAGATTGGATGGCCTCGACCTGCGCGGCGGGAAATCCGACCGAGGGGGCGAATCCGCCCAGCGACAGGACTTCCCCGCTGAGGGTGGTGATCTGCCAGTTACCGGCGAGATGGATGTAAGTGGGGTTGGCGACGAGGTTGAGTTCGCGGAGAACGTCTTCGGCGGAGAGCGACCTCCACTCCCGGTTGGCGGAGCGCGCCAGGCGGACGACGGCAGGCTTCAAATCGTCGAGGCGTTTGCTGTCGTTGAAGGTGCGCACGCTGAAGACGCGGCAGGGGGTCTCGGCTTCGAGGGTGGATAAGGCCGATAAAACGGCGAGCAGGTCGAGGTTCCAGGACGCATCGGTGAGGCTGAAGGGCGCGGGAGATTTCCCGGCGCGGAGCTGGTCCAGGGTGCGGTGGACGGCGCGGGTCCGCCAGTCATCCTTTGAAAAACGGAATTGGTCGGCGAGGAGGAGGGTTTCGAGGCGGGCGCGGGTGGCGGAGGCGGGTTCGCGGTTGAGGAGTTCGCAGAGTGATGCGTGATGCGTATTGCTTGTTGCGAGGGCGGCAGATTGGAGAAGGTGGTTGGTTTCGCCGGGGAGCCAGGTGAGGGTGAGCAGGCCGGCTTTTTCCAATTGGGTCAGCTGGTCGTTGGCGATGAGGCGAGGCTCAGGGTCGGCCTGGGAGAAGTAGGCGGGGAGGGGAAGGCCGGTGAGGGTGATTTTGACGGAGCGTAGTGACTGGTGCGTCCACTCCGCTTCGCTTCGGGATGATATGTTACGTGTTGCGTGGTGCGTGGTGCGTTTGGCGCGGTTTTCGAATTTATCGAGGAGCGCGTTGAGGATGACAACAACATCGGGCGAGGGAGTAAACGAAATTTCCATGATATGAGTTGCGTGTTACGTGTTACGTGTTACGTGTTGCGTGTTACATGTTGCGTGTTGCGTTATTCTTTTTCCAGTTCAGTGATCATTTCGTTCTTGTCTATTTCGATGACGAACGCGTGGCTGTTCTTGCGGACGACGGTGCAAACAGTGTCCACGAAAGGCAGGAGCGAGCCGGACTTGTCGGGCGGGGTGGCGAGCAGCACCTGGAGGCCGGCCTCGCGCATGAACTGGAGGGCGCTGGCGGTGCGGGCGGTGTCCATTTTGCCGAAGGCTTCGTCGAAGAGCGCCAGGCGGATGGTGTCGGAGGGGCGGGGCTGGTTTAGGCGGTAAGCCTGGGCGAAGGAGGCGGCCATAGCCACGTAAAAGGGCGTGGTGGTCTCGCCGCCGGATTTTTTGGCATTGATCTGGCTGAGCAGGGCGCGGTCGCCGTTGGGGTAGTGGATGCGGATGTCGTATTGCAGGTAGGAGCGGTAATCCTGCAACTCGCGCAGTTCGGCGGAGAGCGTCTCACCCGACTGGTTGTTGAGGGTCAGGCGTTCGAGCAGCAAATCCCAGGCTTGTTGGTGCTTCTGGCGGAAGTCCGAATCGAAGAGCGAAGCGCCGAGCACGCTCTGGCTGTCCATCACCATGTCGTACATGCCGCGCAGGTTGGCAGCCGGCTGGGTGATGAACTCGTAACGTTCGCCGCCAAAGCGCAACTGGGAGAGGGTGGTGTTCAGGTAGGCCAGTTGCTGGCGGGCCTCCTCGATCTGTTCGCGCAGGCGGTGGATGAAGTTTTCGACCAGTTCCTGTTCGGCCAGGCCGCGCTGGCGGGCGATCTGGGTTTCGTATTGGGGAAGTTCGGAGTTGACCAGCTTGTCTTTTTCGTTGGTGTAACGCGTTGCGTGTTCCGTTTCGTCGTAGCCGAAATCGTAACGCATCGAGTAGGCTTGCTTGGCTTCGCGCAGGCGGTCGCGGTTGCGGGTCTCGGCGGTCTGGTAATCGTTTTCGTAGCGTTCGGCGTTCTGGCGGATCACGTCCGCGGGCTGGCGTTCGAGGCGGCGGGCGTACTCTTTTTCGATCTCGGCGCGGAACTCGTCGTCAGGCTCCTCTTCGGCGAGAAAGGTTTCGGCATTTTGGATGGACTGGTCTATCTCGCGCTCCAGGCGGGGGACTTCACCCTCGGCCAGGGTCTGGGCGTCGGCTTCCATCCCGCCGATGCGGCGCTCGACCTGGCCTGCTTCCGTTTGCAGACGGCTGAACTCGGCCTGATGCCGGTCCACGGCGGCCTTGAGGGTTTCGGCGGTGTGGAGATCGAGGGCTTCGAGTTCTTGCTTGAGTGATGCGTGTTGCGTGGCACGTTCGGGGAGGATGGATAATGCTTCGAGGGCGTGTTCGAGTTCGATGAGCGGACGGGCCTTGTCGCGTGTGAGGGCGAGGTGCTGGCGAAGGGCGGAATCCCGTTCGTTGAACGCGAGCATTTCTTTTGCGATCTCATCCAGGCGCTGCCGGCGGCTTTCCACCTGGCTCGTGACGGCCCGCTCGCCGATGAACCAGCGCCCGTAGATTTGCGGGTTGAGGTGGCTGTCGGTATAGTTGCGGCGGACGAAGCAGTCGCGGGTGACAGCGGTGCGATGATCGCGGAGACCTTCGAGGGTGTCGCATTTGACGTAGTGGCCGAGGAGCAAATCCACGAAGGCGCGGGCGGCGGGATGGGAGGTGGTGATTTCGGTGGCGAGTGAGTCGTGTTGCGTAGTGCGTGTTCCGTTGTTTACCTTTACATCTGTGTACTTGTCTACTTGTTTACTCGCGTGTTCGATGACTTTTTTCGTATCCAACAGCGCAACACTATGAAGATTTTCTTTGTGTCGCCTCTCGTGATAGAGTTTCATGGCCGCGTCGTAATGAGCGGGCGGGACGAGGATGGTGAAGCGGCTGCGCCCGAGGATGCCTTCGACGGCGTTTTGCCATTCCTTGTTGGGGATGTCAATGACGGTGCAAAGGAAAACGACTTCTTCGCTGGAGAGGCCGAGTTCGGCGCGCAGCAACCGGCGCAGATGGCTGGCTTGCGGGGCTTCGCTCTCGTAACTGACGTCGCGGTCGCCGGTGCGCAGTTTGCGGATTTCGTCTTCGAGCCTGGCAGCTTCTTCCCGGAGCGCAGCGGCTTTTTCGTTCAGGATCGCCTGCTCGCCGGAGTATTCCTGGGAGAGGGCGGTGAGGGCAGATTGGTAATTTTGAATCGTAAAGCGTGTTTCGTGTTCCGTTCCTTCGGTTTCGCCCTGAACAGGATGGGGCGTTATTTGTCCGGCAATGAAGGTTTCAAGTTCCGGCGGAATGGTTTGGTCGTCAGCATCCAGGAATTGGCGCAACTTTTGGGCATCGGCGCGTTCCCGGACGAGGGCGGTTTCAGCGTCGGCCTGACGCTGGCGCAGGAGGCTGAGTTCAGCGTCGAGGGCGGCGAGCTTTTCGGTCAGGTCACGCTGTTTGACGGCGGTCTGGTCGGTTTGCAGGGCGATCCTGGCGTCGAGCAGGGCGGTTTCGGCGTATTTCAGGTGGCTGGCAAGCTGTTCGCGCTGGATCGCGGCCCGGCTGAGTTCGAGGCGGATTTCGCCCAGTTTCAGGCGGGCGTTCTTCAATTCGGCGGTGTGAATTTCCCCGCGTGAACGGCGGGCGATGTATCCGTTGGTGACGCGCCGGCGGCGGTTGGCGGCGCGTTCCTTGTCGAGTTCTTCGATGCGCTCCAAAGCCCCGATGCGCTCGCGCACGTCGGCGGCGAGGCTCTCGAAATGGCGCAGGGTATCGAGCTGGGCTTGCAGGGTTTTGACGTCCAGCAGGTTTTCGTCGAGCAGGTAGTTGTGGACGAAGGAGCGGATGTCGGTCAGCGGGCTGAAGGCCAGTCCCTTGACGATCTTGGCAGGGAAGGAATCCTTGAGCTGGCCGAGCCGGTTGAGCAGGTGGACGCGGTAATCTTCCAGCCGGGTAAAGACCTGGGCACGGGAGCCAGCCGGAAGGGCGAAATGTTCGAGGTGGCGTTTGAAGGCCCGGGTGTCGAACAGCCGCCCGGGGGCGGAATCCGCCTGGAAGAACCAGCGGTCATCCAATCCGGCATTGTGGACGATGAAGTAGGCAACGTCGGGGCTGCGGCCGTCTTCGAAGGCGTCAATGACCGCGCCGTGCGAGAAGTGCGTGCCGTCGGGGTTGCAGAATTCGAGGGCGATCACACCGGTGGCGTCGCCGCGCAGGAAGCGCTGGCCCTCGGTGCCGAGTTCGCCGCGCACGTAACTGGCGAGGGTGCGCTTGCCGCCGGCCAGGGCCGCCTGGTTGAAGCGCACGTCGCGCTGGCCGCCGACCAGGGCAAACTGGACGGCGTCGAGCACGGTGGATTTTCCCGCGCCGTTGATGCCGATGAAGTAGGTGCTGCCCTCGCAGTTGATGGTGGTGTTTTCGAACAAATGCCAGTTGATCAGGCGGATTTTGGTTAATGTTTTCATGGGTAATCCTTGTTGCGTGGAGCGTGGTACGTGTTCCGTTTTCATTTTTACGAAACACGCTACACGATGCACATTATTCAGAATCTTCATCATTATCAGCAGACCGATATTTTCGGATCCACGCGTCGAGTTCGTCGGCGGTCTGGACGGGCAGGATCAGGCGGACGGAGCCGCGCAGGCGCAGGCGGGCGTCGGCGTCGCGCACGTCAATAGTGCGGCCGTCGAGGGTGTCTATCAAGCCCATCGCCCGCAGGCGGCGCAGCAGGGTCTCGTATTGGATGATGCCCAGGTCGCGTTCCTTGCCGGTGATGGTGCGGTATTCTTCGCGGACCTCGCCGATGGTCACGACCGGGTCCTGCGCCAGGCTGAGGCGTTCGGTGCGCTCCTCGTAAAGTTTGCGCAGGACGACGATCATCAGGGTTTCATCCAGTTTGTAACGGGCGCGGCAGTAGCTGTATTCGGAGACGGCCTGGAAGATGCGGTGATAGTCATCGTGGAGCAGGTCGTAGCCGGCCAGTCCGAGGGCCGTTTCGCAGGCGTCGCGGTGGCGGTGGATGAAGTAGTAATCGTCCTTGTCTTCGTCCTTGTCCTGGTAGAGAAAGACCTGGCCGAGGAGACGGTTGACCACGCGAGGCAGGTCGCGTTGGGATTTTTCGGGTAAGGTTGAAATGTGGGTGAGTTCCATAGGTTGATCCGGTTGGGTGTTACGTGAAGGGTGTTACGTGGAGAGTGTTGCGTGGAGAATGTTGCGTGGTACGTGTTGCGTGGAGCGTGTTTTGTAAGAACGAAAACGGAACACGCTGCACGTTACATTCAGGCGAAAGGCACATTTGAGAGAAGGCCTTCGAGAGTATAGACCTCATAAGGCGCAAGCTCTTCGGCAATCTTTTTGGCGCGGAATTCGGGAATGAGTTTGAGCAGGGTGCGGATGACAGAGACGAGCAGGCGCATCCGGTGAAGGACGACTTCGTTGCCGAGAACGTGGCGGGATTTGTAGTACCAGTCGCGGGCTTCGCGGGCGGAGCCGAGACTGTATTCGTAGAAACGAGCCTGATCTTTTTTGGAGGCTTTGCTGTAACCTTCAGCGATGTTGGCGCTGATACTGCCGGCCGAGCGATAGAGCTGGTCGGAGACTTCGAGCATTTTGCGGTCCTGGGCCAGTTTGCACACATCCGGCCAGCAGATTTCTCCCACGAACAGGGCGATCCGATAGACTTCCATGTGCCACAAGGGATCGGCGGTGATTTCGGAGGGAACGGTGGAGGCCCATTCTTGATAGGTGGTCATTGGAGAGTTCCTTTCGTGACGAGTGTTGCGTGGATCGTAAAGACAACCAACGGAACACGCTACAGTTTGTATAGCTCGAACGGTACGACCCGGTACGTTCCCATGTCCACCGGTTCGCCGCCGGTGACCTCGAGGCCGTAGGCGACCTCGGGGTGATGGGCGTAGGCCAGGATGGTGGTCAGCCAGTGCAAATCGCCGGATACTTCGGTCGGGATCTCGGAGATGTGCAGTTTCTTGTGCCCATTGAAGAATCCAAGCACCTTGCGGTTGACCTTTTCGGGCGAGAAAGCCTGGGTGACGTCTTTCATGGTCAGGCTGCGCAAGGTCGCCAGGTCTTCGGGATGCAGGGTGGGGACGATAACCGTATCGGGCATGAAGGGAGCGCGGCGCTGGGGCGGGGTGTAGTAACTGTGGAGGTCGGGCAGATCCACGGGATGCTGGCGCAGGGCCGGGGCTTCATCGGGCAGATAGTCTGCGCCTTCGTCTTTCATGGCCGAGAGTTGGCGGGCCAGCGAGACGAGGCGGTCCTTGAAGCTGCCATCGGCGCTGCCCAGGCGATAGCGGATCTGGCGCAGGGAGGTGCGCAGGTATTGGGCATGGCGCTGGTCAATGTCTTCGAGCAGTGGGTCCAGCCCTTCGAGCTGGTGGATGACAAATTGCAGGAAGCCCGAAAGGGTCTGCCCGGCCTGGGCCGGGTTCAGGCGGCTTTGCAGGGCCATCTCGTCGGCGGTTTGGGCCAGCCATTCGGGGTCAAGCTGCCAGGTTTGGAACTGGTTGATGATGTCGCGGCGGTAGCGGGAGACGTGGTCGGAGGTCTTCAAGGCATGGTACGAAGCGCCGAGCGTCTGGGAGTAATCGTCGAATTGCAGGCGCAGCAGGTCGGCGATCTCTTTTTCGCGGGTGGCGCGTTCCACGTAACGGCGGATGTTCTGGTTGAGTTCGCTCAGGCCGCGCACCATCTGGCGCACGTTTTCGTAGGCCTGGGTCACGGCCAGGGCAGGAGAGAAATCCTTGTTGGTCTCGGCGGCGGTGATGAGCTGGTGGGCGGTGTAAATCTGCCCGGTAAATTCGTGCGGCTTTTGCTCCTCGATCTTGCGCAAAGCCTCGAGCAGGGTAAAAGCGTAATCGGGCAGGGAGATGGTTTCGCTGTAATCGGCGTGCTGCTCGCGCTCGATCCAGCCGGTCTCTTCGAGGCGGCGGATGAGATAGGAGGCGTAATCCTGCCCGGATTTCTGGCCCGTTATCGAAAGGGGATCCTCCTTCGGCTGGGTCGGATCGGCGGCCCCACCCGTCGGCTGGTTCGCCATTTCGACGGCGATCTCAGCCTCAGCGTCCGCGCCCTTCAAATAATCCACAATTTCGGCGATGACCACCTCCCGCGCCAGGCCGAAGCGGTTGAACTCGGCCAATCCGTAGATCCGCAGCAGGATCACCATGTAGTGGCGCTGGAGCGTGATGTAGCCCTGGGTGCTGAACAGGTTGAACAGGTTGAGCGGCAGGATGTCAAAGGGATTCGCCATGCCCCGCCTCCCAAACCAGGATGTCTTGCAGGTCGCAGTTGAGCGCGGCGCACAGGCGGGCCAGAGCCTCCAGGTCAACGTGACGGGCTGTGCCGGCATCGAGGCGGTAGACGAAGTCTTTGGGCACGCCCGCTTTTTCAGCCAGTTTGCGCGGGGAGGTGCGCTCGCCGGTCTCAGCCTGCTGCTTTCCGAGTAAAATGGTGATACGGCCGGATGTCGTAATTTTAGAACGCATGTTCTAATAATACGGCTAAACAGGCGTTTTGTCAAGGCTTTCGTCGAAGAAACAGGACAAATGGCGTTTGATGCTGGAGGAGTGTCTCCATGAACGTGCAATTGACCGAAAAAACGATCCACAATCGGGCCAGTGAGCAAAGTTTCCAAAAGGGGCTGGAGTATTACGAAGCCGGTGCGATTTTCAACCCTGCCCGCCAACTCACCCCCGGCGGTGTCGCGTTGACGGCGCGCTGCGAAGGGAGCAGCGCCCCATCCTACCGCCTGCACGTGGAATTGGATGCGGGCGGCGTGCGGTCGGCCTCCTGCACCTGCCCGTATAATTGGGGCGGGGATTGCAAGCACATCGTCGCCTTGCTGCTCATGTACATCCACCAGCCCGAGGCGTTTTCGGAGCAAAAAAGCTTGTCCGATTTGCTGGCCGGCCTGGAAAAAGAGGCTCTGGTGGCGTTGATTGCCCGCCTGGTGGAACGCGATCCCGATCTGTATGACGCGCTGGAGTTGGCGATTCCGGCAGTACAGGTTTCTTCGCAGCCCAAAACCGCAAGCAAGCCGGAAAGACGGCAAACCCAGGTCTCGGAACAGGCTTATCGCAAACAGATCACCCGGATCCTGAAGCAGGCTTATCGGGACGATTACTACGACGATTGGAACGAGCCGGAATATATTGCCGATCTCCAGGAAGTGCTCGAAACAGGCGTCAAATTTTTGAATGCCGGGGATGCCGAAGGGGCGCTGATCATCCTGCGCGTGCTGCTGGAAGAACTGACCGAAGATTACGATAGTGACATGGACTACAACGGCGACCTGGCCTGCGTCATCCAGGACATCGGGACGCCGCTGGCCGAAGCCATCCTCAGCCTCGAGCTGGAACCCGGCGAGCGTGAGGAACTTCAAAGGGCAATGCAGCATATCCTCGACAACCTGGATGAAATGATCGAGGCCGAGGATAACCTCGAACTCATCCTGGCAGCATTGGAGCATGGCTGGGAGGAATTGCCCGACGAGGAGGCAGATTGGGACGAGTACGAGGAAGAATACTGGATGACCTTGAATCAGTTGAAGCAGGCTCGTCTCAATGTGCTGGCGCGGCAGGGCGACGATGACGCTTTCCTCCAGATGGCCGAGAAATCGGACCCGAAACGCTACGCGCTCAAACTGCTCGACCTGGGTCGTGTGGATGAGGCGATCAAAGCCAGCGAGAAACTGGATAATGCGCGTGATGTTCTCGAAGTAGCCCAAAAATTGCGCGGGGTTGGCCGCCTGCGGGAAGTCATTGCCCTGGCAGAGCGCGGACTGGAACTCAAGGGTGACGACACCCTTCAATTGGCGCTCTGGCTGGCCCCTCTGGAAGAGTCCCAGGGCAGGATTGACATGGCTCTGTTGGCCTACCGCACCGCTTACGATGGAGCCCCCAGTATCGAAGTTTACCGCCACATCAAACGGCTCGCTGGTGCAAACTGGCCGAACCTTCGCCCCGCGCTCGTTCAAAAGGTTGGCAACTTCCCGGATGTTTTGGTGGATGTCCACCTTGAAGAAGGAGATTGGGATGCGGCCATCAAAGTTGCCGAGTCGGATGCCTGGTCGTTCCACTTGCTCGAAA
This sequence comes from Chloroflexota bacterium, assembly GCA_049324115.1. Taxonomy (GTDB): domain Bacteria; phylum Chloroflexota; class Anaerolineae; order Anaerolineales; family Villigracilaceae; genus UBA5796. The sequence continues at coordinate 107,931 of JBMOMN010000012.1, read as the reverse complement.
AGGTGGCCGAGGCGGTCATCCCCCACCGCCCGGACTGGGTGATCCGCGTCGCATTGAAACAGTCAGACGGACTGATCGCCCAAACACAGAGCAAGCTGTATCCCGTCGCCGCCCGCTGGCTGGGACGAGCCAAAAGGGCTTACCACCAAAAAGGCCAAGCTGCAGAGTGGCAGGCCTACATTGACACCTTGCGAATGACCTATGCGCGGCGCCCGGCGCTGCAACGGGAGATCCATGGACTGTGAACCGGTTTAGCCAGATGACCCCGCTTACCCCCATGGAGCGCGCGAAAGCCTTTTTATCGCGCTTGCGTCATTTCGACGAATTGCCGGAGGAAATCCGGCAGGCAATTGCCGCTTCCGCTGTCCACCGCCATTTCGACGCCGGGCAGGTGATCTACGTCGAAGGCGAACCCGCCGAAGCGATCTATGTCCTCGAATCGGGCTGGATCAAGGCCACGCGGATGACGCGTGAGGGACGGGAACAGGCCATGATGTTCCTGCGCCCGCCGGAGGTCTTCGGCGATATTGCGGTCCTGACCGGCACTCCCTATCCGGGAACGGTCGTCGCGCTCGAGGATGTGGACGCGTGGGTCATCCCGGCCCAAACCATCCTCGATCTCGTTTCCAGTCACCCGGCGTTTGCCCTGGCGATGATACGACGCCTCGGCGAACGCGTGCTCCACTACATCAGCCTCGTCGAGGACCTTTCCCTGAGAAGCGTGGAGGCGCGGCTGGCAAACACGCTGCTGCGCCATTCAGAACTGCGCGACGGGCAACTGATCGTCCCGCGCCGCGAGTGGACGACCTTCGACGAGATGGCAACCCGTCTCGGCACGGTGCGCGACGTGTTGAGCCGCGCCTTGAAAACGCTCGAAGCGGAGGGATTGCTCAAGGTCGAGAAACAGGCCATCGTCCTGCTCGACCCGCAGGGCCTGGAACAACACGGCAGCCTGTGAATCCGCACGACAAAAGTCGTATCCAAAAAACAGGCCGGTCTGTACACTCCCCCAGACCGACCTGTTTTTGATTCGAGGAAATTGATGACACAAGACCCTGATCCGTCTTCCGATGAGGCGCTGCGGGCCGCGATCCTGTCCCGCCTTGCAAAAGACGACCGCACCGCTATGGCGTCCCTGCGCGTGGGTGTGCTGAACGGCATCGCCCATCTCGCGGGCCTGGTCCCTGCGCTGGAAACTTACGCCGCCGCCGCTGAAGTCGCGGAGTCGGTACGCGGCGTGCGCGGGGTGGTCAACCGCATCGAAGCCCCCGGCGCGCCCAGCCCGTCCCGCACCGTTCACCTGGACCTGGCCGAAGCCGGCCCAGCGGGAAAAGGCAACGACAAACTCCCCCGGTAAAACAGCGTTTTATTTCACGACCTCGAACCCGACGACCGCCTCGGTCATATTCCCCGCGCCGTCTGCCGCCACCACGCGCAGGCGGTGTTTTCCAATCGCCGCGGTCCAGGCCGCCGAATAGGGCGCGGCATAAGCCGTCCCGACCAGCTTGCCGTCCAGGTAAAAGGCGACTTCCTTGAGCAGCAAGTCGTCGCTGGCCTGGGCCTGGAAGACCACCTGCCTGTTCTTCGCCAGGCTCAAGGTTTCCCCCTCCTGCAAATCCAAAACCGCCACTTCCGGCGGGCGGTTGTCCACCGTGACCTGGATCACGGCCGTCTCGACCCGCTGATCTTTGTGAACGACCAGCAGTTGCACGGCGTACAACCCGCTCAAGCCGGACGTGTCCCACACGGCCAGCCTCTCGCCCTCGACCGGCTCCCGCCCCTCGCCGACCAGGGTCCAGGCCCGGGGGTTGAGTCCCCGCCCGACCTGGACGCGGTAAAAGTCCAGATCGTCCGCTGCGGCGCTGCCGGTAATGGTCACGGTCCCGCCCACGTCCGCAAACAGGGCCGGGGAGGTGATGTTGGCGTTCGGGGAAACCTCCGGCGGCTGGATCGCATCGTAGGCGGTCGGCGGCGTGTCGAAGCCGTTGGCCCGCGCCCAGTCCAGTGCTTCGGGCGGCACGGACAGGTAAACCTTCTCGTCCACCAGTTCGGGCGGGGTGAAGACCGTCGCCAGGAAGCCCGTCTCGCGGTTGACCTCGACCGTTTTGTAGAGTGTGTCGGCCTGCACCGGCTCGTTGCCGCTCAGGAAAACCTCGTCCACCACGTTCGGGCAGGCCTCGGTCGGCAGCATCCCCGACGGGTCGCAGACCGGCATCACGCTCACGCCCTGCGGCGCGCTCCAGCCTTCGGGCGGCAGGGAGCGGGTCGCGTAACGGGTGAGCGCCTGCCACAGCCCGGCGGCCAGGCGCGGCGACGGCCCGGCCTCGCTCCCCACCCAGACCAGCGTCACCCGCTGGGGCGTGTACCCCACCGTCCAGGCGTCCCGGCCCTCCGGCGTCTGCCCGACCTTGGCCCCGGCCGGGCGGCCCGCGTCCAGCAGGCCGGCATAGCCCAACTCCGGCGAGCGCACGCTGGCGTCGCTCAGGACGTGGGTCATCAGGTAGGCCAGTTGGGGCGAGACCACCGCCCGGGCCTGCGGCGAAGTCCAGTCCAACCAGGCGGCGTGGTCGAAGCCGGTCACGCTCAGCACGCTGACCGGACTAAATGTATCACCCAGCGGCTGCCCGGCCATCACCCCGTTGGCGGCAAACACGCCGTAAGCCGCCGCCAGGCGCAGCGGCGACTCGAAGACCGGCTCGTCCAGCCAGGACAGGTTCTCGGGCAGCGCCAGCCCGAACGAGGCCGCCGTGCGGCTGACGTTGTCCGCGCCCATCTGGGCCAGCACCTGCGCCGCCGCGACGCGGGTATCGTTCGCCAGGGCCTCGCGCAGCCGCAGCGGGCCGTGATATTGACCGTCGAAATTGGGGATGGATGCCAGCCCGGGGACGTCCCAGACCAGCGAGGCGGGACTCAGCCCGCGCGTGAACCCGGTCAAATAAACGAACGGAGCGTTCAGGGACCCGGCGTCGTGGGCCGCCAAAAAAGCGGATCCGCCCCCCGGGCCGGTCTCGCCTACCGCTGCCAATATCTGCCCGGTCTGCGGATCGAGGATCAGCGCGCTGGCCGAGGCGCCGTCCGCGTCGGGCAGGCTGGGCAGCAGCGACGCGGCCTCGCAATCGAACGCGTCCGCTTCGGGGGCGACGACGGCCCGCACGGCGCAGGCAGCCTGGGTTTGCAGGTCGAAGTCGAGGCTGGTGATGATCTTAAGCCCGCCGCGCTCCAGGCGGGGGCTGCCGTAAAAAGTTTCCAGTTGGGATAAAGCCAGATTAACGAACGCAGGCGCAGGCGTTGGGTCTGAGGCGGGGGGCGGGGCAAACGTGATTCCGTTCAAGCCCGACTCGTTGGCCTCTTCCACGGTGATGATCCCCGCCCCGGCCATCGCCTGGATCAAGTCCCCGGCGTTCTGGACCGCGGCGACGGGCGCGTCGTGCGGGTTCAGTGCCGGAGACTGCCCCAGCGCGGCCAGGACCGCGGCTTCGCCCAAGTTGAGTTCCGCAGCCGATTTGCCGAAATAGAGCTGGGCGGCCTGCTCGGCCCCGAAGGCGTAATGACCGTAATCCGCGCTGTTGAGAGTCCACTCGATCACCTGCCGGCGGCCATAACGTGACGTGATCTGGGCCGCCAGCAGCCGCTCACGGATGGCCCGGCGCAGGGAGGGCGGCTCGTCCCAGAGCAGCAGGTCGGCGGCAAGTCGCTGCGCCAGGGTGGGATGGCTTTCGGGCCGGTCGAGGCCTTGCAGGGTGTAGCCGGGATGCGACCAGAAATCCGGGTCGGCTGCGGCCAGGGTGGTTTCGACCAATTTTTCGGATAAATGCTGGGGGTTCTGGGGATCAAGGGGCAGGTAACGGCGCGGTCCGCTGGATGGGGCGAGGGTGGCGAGCAGGTGTTCGCCGCTGCGGTCGTAAAGTTCGGTCGGCTGGAGCAGCAGGCCGTCGGGCGGGTTGAGCAGGACCGGGAGCTGCTCGACCGGCGGCAGGTCACGCGTAATTTCGGCGTAGGCCAGCGACGCGCCGATCAGCAGCAGCGAGAGCAGCGCGCCGAAGACGAATCCCGCGCCCATCACCACCCGTTGCAGGCGCTGTTCCCCGCTCCGGCGGGTTCGTTCGCGGCGGTCGCGCCGCCTGCGGATGAGGGTCAGGGTGTCGGGCATGGTCACTCATTGTCGAACAGGCCGCCCAGCCAGTTGAGCAGGCTGGGACCTTGCTTCTTGGGCGTCTCGCCCCTGACCTGCCCGTTCTGGCCGTTGATCAAGACCAGGAACTTGCGGTCCTCGATCGGGATTTCGGTCATCCAGACCGGCAGCAGCACCAGCTTGAACGACTCGATCGCCAGGTTGGCCGAGGACATGCGCAAATTCGTGACGTGTTCCAGCTGGCTCGAAAGCAGTTTCTTGTAATGGGTGAAGGACTGGCTGCGGGCTTCCAAGGCCGCGTCGCCCATGGCCACGTCGTAGATTTCGGCGGGCCAATCGGCCAGGAAGCGCCGGTCGTAGGGGCGGATCTCCCTCAGATTGAAAGTCGGCAGCAGCGAACCGACGAGTCGCGCCTGCTTGCGGCTGGCCGGGATGGTCAGGTCGTCCACCAGCACCGCGTAAGAATCCTTGACCCGGCGGACCTTGCGCTCGGTTTGCCCGAGGATATTGCGCTCGTACTCGACGATCTCGCCGCTGTAATCCACTTCGCCGCCCACGTCGAAGGTCCAGACCGGGAGGTAGAGGCCGCGCGGCGCCAGGACCTGTCCCTGCGGGGTGAGGCCTTTCTTCTCGACCCACTGGACCAGGTGGTAAGCGGCCCGGCGCTGGTTGAACCCGTGCGGGATGATCCCGTCCGGGGGCAGCAGTTCGCGGGCTTCGTCCAGGCTGACCACGTGGGGCGAGGCGCAATAGGCGCAGGTGGCCGAGATCTGCTCCGGCGGCAGGATGAACTCGGCCCCGCAACCCTGGCAATGGAAGACCTGCGAAGCGACCGGCATCCGGTGGCCGCGGGCGGTGGCCATGGCCACGATGAAATCCTTCTCCTCGGCCTGGGCCTTTTGGGCAACCAGGTTTTCCTGGCGGGCGCAATACTCGCAGACCAGCGAGCGCCCGTCCGGGGCATACGACATCCGCCCGCCGCACTTGGGGCAGGTGAAGCGGTCGGCGCTGGCCTGGGAGGGTTCTTCGGATTGAGCGGGCAGGAAATCGGGGTTGACGATCTCTTCCGGCTGCAACTTGCCGTCCAGGATGGCCAGTTCGCGGCGTGAGCGGGCGTGCTGCATGTCGTTCGAAAGGGCATTCTCCAGCGCCTGGCGTTTCTCTCGCGGGTCGTCGGAGACCCGGCTGATCCAGAACCAGGCTTCGGCCAGCAGGTCGGGGTCGTTGGTAGACATGGTGACGCGTTCGAGATAACGCCGGGCCGCGCCTTTGTTCCCCTCTTTGGCTTCGATGATCCCGTTTTGGAGCAAGCCTTGCGCGAACCTGTCTTGCATCATTTTTTCCGGGTGATGGCATCCGTCATGCGGGCCACGCGGGCCATCTGGGTCACATCGTGGACGCGGACGATATCCGCACCGCGGGCGATGCCGATGGCGATGGCCGCGGCCGTCCCTTCGATCCGTTGGTCGGGCGGGAGGTCGAGCGTGAAACCGATAAAGGATTTGCGCGACGGCCCCAGCAGCACCGGGAAGCCCAGGGCGCGGATCTCGTCGAGACGGTTGATCAGCTCGAGGTTCTGGGCGACCGTTTTACCGAAGCCGATCCCCGGGTCCAGGATGATGCGTTCGTCCGGGACCCCGGCCTGCCGCGCCAGCCTGACGGAGTCCAGCAGCTCGCGCTTGACGTCCTCCAGCAAATCCTCGTAATCGGGACCGATGTAGGCGTTGCCCAGCCGTCCGCGCACTTCGACGCTGGCCGGGTTGCTGCGGTTGTGCATCAGGATGACCGGCGCATTATATCTGGCGGCCACCGGCCCCAGGTCCGGATCGGCCCGCAGGCCCCAAACGTCGTTGAGGATGCCGGCCCCGGCCTCGAAGGCGGCCTCGGCCACGCGGGCTTTGTACGTGTCAATCGAGATCAGCGCATCGGGGAATTCGGCCCGGATGGCCCGGATGACGGGGACGACCCGTGCGATCTCCTCCCCGGCGCTGACGGTCTGCGCCCCCGGCCGGGTGGATTCGCCGCCCACGTCGAGGATGTCGGCCCCGGCGGCGATGAACTCGCGAGCTTGCTTTAGGGCCGCATTGCTCCCCTCTCCCTGTAGGAGAGGGGATGGGGGCGAGGGGGGCAACAATCCATCCCCGGAAAAACTGTCGGGCGTGATATTAAGGATGCCCATCACGAACGTGCGGGCGCCCCAGGTCAGTGTCTGATTGCCGATTTTCAACCCGGACATGCTACGCGATCTGGTCGAGCGGACGCCCCAGCCAGGCTTCGGCCTCGTTGATGTCGGTGAAGAGTTTCATCGCGGCCGTGTCGCCGGCCGAAAGGGCGGCGATCTCCTCGATGGCGGTCTTCACCCTGGCGCTCGAGACCACCACCGCCAGACGGATGTTGCGCGAGGACGGGTCGGTGTTGAGTTCCACGGCCATGCGGACGGCCTTTTCAGGGATTTCGGCCACCTGGCGCAGGTCGTACAGGTTGCGGGTCAGGCGGTCTGAGCCGAGCAGGTGCTCGGAGGCAAACTCGTGCCAGTCGGACAGGGTCGCATCCGAAAGGTCGGTGAACGTCAGGGTCATGCCGCCATCCCCGCGGCGGACAACGGTATAGCCAACGCCCGGTTTGGGCTGCCAGTTGAGCGGTTTGAGTTCGGTCACACTTGCACCTCCTGTGAGTTTTTGTCATTATACCCTTCGCGGTCGCAAATTGTTGTCAGCCGTTTGGGCAGTCAGGAAAACGGATGAATGCCGGTTGTATCTACATCACTCAGCAGCTCCGAGACGCGCCGCTTCAAAACGGGATGCACCAACTCTGGGGCCAGGTCCGCCAGTGGGACGAGGACGAAGGCCCGTTCGTGCAGGCGCGGGTGCGGGACGACCAGCGGCGGGGTGTCGAGCACCAGGTCGTCGTAGAACAGGATGTCCAGGTCTATCCGGCGCGGCCCGTAGCGGAAGGATTCGACCCGTCCCAGTTCGGTTTCAAGGCGTTTGAGATGATCCAGCAGCGCCCCCGGACCCAGGTCCGTATCCGCTGCGACGACCATGTTCAGGAACGCGGGCTGGTCCGCGTATCCCCAAGGCGGCGTCTCGTAGACGGGCGACTCGGCGCGGACGCGCACCTCCGGGCTGAGGGCGGCGATGGCGGCGCGCAGGTTGGCGAGCCGCTCGCCGAGATTGGTCCCGAGGGCGATGTAGACGGTGTGAGGCATGAGCGGATTATAGTCCAGTCATGCCAGCAGGTAATGTAAGATTTGCTCTTATCGCTGCTTCTCTTAAGCACTTACCGGTAACCAGGAGTTCATGATGAAAACCTACACCAAACCCTCAGACAAGGAATTACGCGAAAAACTCACGTCCCAGCAATACGCGGTCACCCAGCGCGAGGCCACCGAGCGTCCCTTCCAAAACGAATTTTGGGATAACGATAAGCCGGGGATTTACGTGGACATTGTTTCGGGCGAACCGCTCTTCAGTTCGCTCGACAAATACGATTCAGGCTGCGGCTGGCCGAGCTTTACCCGTCCGTTGGAAGACGGCAACCTGAAGACCCGCGTGGACTTCAAACTGTTCATGCCCCGCACCGAGGTCCGCTCGAAGGGCGCCGACTCGCACCTGGGCCACGTCTTCGACGACGGCCCCGCTCCGACCGGGCTGCGCTACTGCATCAACTCGGCCGCCCTGCGTTTCATCCCGGTGGAGAAGCTGGAAGAAGAAGGCTATGGGGAGTATGTGAAATTGTTCGAGAAATAACCTCTCGCCCAGGCGTATTGACAAGGCATATACGACGCACTATACTTGGCGTTGATGAAGGTCAGACACACCCTCCACAATATCGCCTTCGAATGGGACAGCCGGAAAGCGGTCTCCAATTTTCGCAAGCATGGTGTTTCCTTCGAACTGGCATGCGAAGCGTTTTTCGACCCGTTTGTGCATTATCTCGATGATGAAATCATCGAAGGAGAGCTTCGAGAAACCGTCATCGGGTTGACCACCACCTGGCAATTGTTGTACGTGGTCTACATCTTACGAGATGACATTATCCGTATTATCTCCGCCCGGTTGGTAACGAAAGCAGAGAGAGAAAGCTATGAAAATCAATAAATTATCCCAGCGTTTGCAAAAAGACCGCCCGATGACCATGGTCAGTTTGCGAATCCCCGAAGATGTGCTGGACGACCTGAAACGTGTTGCGCCCTTGCTCGGTTTTTCAGGCTACCAGGCATTGATCAAGGCCTACATCAGCCAGGGACTGCGGGCAGACCTGGAACGATTGGAAGGCAATGTCGAAGTTACCGCCCTGATCGAAAGCCTGCGGAAACAGGGCGTCAAGGATGAGGTCATTACATCCGCCCTGGCAGAAGCCCAAAGCCTGGCAGAAGCCGTTTAGACCAAACCGCCGACCGGCAAAGCAACTTCACCACAAAGTATCCATGAACTTCGTTCACCCCGAAGGATGAAAAAGGAGTCCAAAGTCTTCAGACTTTGGCGCCAACGTCGGGAGACGTTGGAGTCCGCGCCTATTTTCATATCAGGCACGAAGGACACGAAGCTCCCTTTGTGTTCACAAAGGAAATCTCTGTGCTCTCTGCGCCTTTGTGGTGATATTTTTACACTCTCTCGATGATCGTCGCCGTGGCCTGGCCGTGACCGGCGCACATGGTCAGCAGGCCATAGCGAGCTTTGCGCCGCTCCAGTTCGTGGACCAGCTTGGTCATCAGGATCGCGCCCGTCGCCCCAACCGGGTGTCCGTGGGCGATGGCCCCGCCGTTGGGGTTGACCCGGCTCATGTCGGGGCAGAGTTCCTTGGCCCAGCCCAGGACGACGCTGGCGAAGGCTTCGTTGATCTCGATCACGTCCATGTCGTCCAGGGTCAGACCGGCTTTTTTCAAGACCATCTGCGTAGCCGGGATGACGCCGTCAAGCATCAGCACCGGGTCGGTGCCGACGACCACACGCGCCACGATGCGGGCCATCGGCAGCAGGTTGTAGCGTCCAACTGCTTCGGGCGAGGCCAGCACCAGCGCCGCGGTCCCGTCGCTGATCTGGCTGGCGTTGGCAGCGGTGACCACGCCGTCTTCCTTGAATACCGTCTTGAGCGCCGACATCTTCTCCCGGTTCGGGGGGTAGCGTACGCCCTGGTCAACCGCGAACAGGCCAGCGGTCGGGGAGGAGACGGGGAGGATCTGCCCGGTGAAGTGCCCGGCTTCGATGGCGCGTCCGGCCCGCAGGTGTGATTCGGCTGAATAGTCATCCACTTCTTCGCGGGTCAGCCCCCATTTTTCGGCCATCATCTCGGCGCTGATGCCCTGGTGGACCAGGGCGTAGGGGAAGTCCGGCGGCCAGCCTTCGGGATAATCGGCCCCGATCGGCTGGTGCGACATCATCTCGGTGCCCCCGGCCAGGACCAGGTCCATGTCGCCGGCCAGGATGGCCTGCGCCCCAAAGTGGATGGCCGACTGGCTGGAGCTGCACATGCGGTTCATCGTCACCGCCGGGACGTGGACGGGGAACCCGGCCTTGAGCGCCGACATGCGGGACAGGTTGGCCCCCTGGTCGCCGACCGGCGTGACGCAGCCCCAGAGCACGTCTTCGAGCCGGGCCGCCTCGATCCCGGACCTGCGGACGGCCTCCTGCATGACCAGCGCGGTCAGGTCAACGGGGTGGAACGGTTGGAGCGCGCCGCCCGGCTTGCCCACCCCGATCGCGGTGCGGACGGCGGATACGATGAAAACATCTCGGTCAGACATGGTTCCCTCCGGGTTCAATTGGTGAAAACTTCGGAAGTCTTGCAGGAAAGCTTCCCGACCATAAAGACTCCAGAAAGACTTTCGAAGTCTGATCTACGGCACCGTCACCATGCCGAGCGCCATGCGGCTGTCGTCGTAGAAGAAGATGACGGTATAGATTTCGGTGGGCAGCGACGGGGCAATGAAGATTTCCCACATGCCGGGCTTGACAGGTTGGGCCAGCAAATCCCAATCGTCGCGGCAGGGCCATTCCCAGGTCAGGGTTGAGTTGTTGCCCGCAACTACGACCCGCGCCACATCCCGGTTGGGATCGAGGCCAGTGACGATGAAATGGTAATCCTCGATCTCGCCTCGCCCGAAATCGCCGGGACAGCCGCTGCCAACCAACCGGTTCCCGTCCAGGCCCAGGTAGGCGACGTGCAGGCGCTGAAGCACGATTTCGGGGCCGGCGGCGGGAGCGGTGCGGCCGCAGGCCAGCGCCAGGATGAACATAACGAGCAAGGCAAGGGTGGTTCTGGGATGGTGCTTTGGCATGGGTCCTTCTTCCCGGCAATGATGCTATACTTTTCTTGCAAGGAACTTCGGAAGTCTTTCTTGAAATCTATGTGACCGGAAAGCCGTCCAAAAGACTTCCGAAGTTTATGATATGCTCTGCTTCGATACCATTGTACACTTTTTGCAAACGGAGGAGCAATATGACGCAGGCGCAGGAATCCCCTTTTGGCGCGACTTCCGTGCCGCTGCATGAAGTGAACGTGGCCCTGCCCGGCAAACGCCCCATGCCCGTCAACTCAGCGGTGCTGGTCGAGGCGGCGCTGCGCTGCTCAAGAGAAACCATGAAGCGCGCGAAGAATTTCAAAGGTTTCCTTTGCGACCTTCGCGCGCTTTGCGGTTCAATCTTTTAGTGTGATATAAATTGTCCCTGATGGCCAAAAAGACCAAAACCTCCTCTTTCGGCGTGTCGAAACGCGAAGGCCACGACTCGACCGGCTTTTACAGCCGCAGCCTGTACGCCAACGGCGGCGGACCGACCGTCGAAACGGCGGGCAGCCCCCAAATCCCGGAACGCCCCGTGGACGAATGGGCCGACCGGCTGTACTGCCAGTCCGCCGAATCCATGCCCATCCCCGATAATTCCGTCGCCCTGGCCTTCACCTCGCCGCCCTACAACGTCGGCAAGGACTACGACGGCGATATGTCGCTGGAAGACTACCTCGGCCTGATCCGCCGGGTGGGGCAGGAGGTCTACCGGGTGCTGAAACCCGGCGGGCGCTACGTGGTCAACATTGCCAACCTGGGCCGCAAGCCGTACATCCCGCTCCACGCCTATTTCTACGGCGTCCACGGGCAGGCCGGGTTCCTGCCGATGGGCGAGATCATCTGGCAGAAGGGGCGCGGGGCCAGCGGCTCGTGCGCCTGGGGCAGTTGGATGAGCGCCAAAGCGCCGCGCCTGCGCGACCTGCACGAATACCTGCTGGTCTTCGCCAAGGGCGGCTTCTCGCGCCCCGACAAGGGCGAGTCGGACATCTCCAGCGAGGAATTCATGGCCGCCACGCTCTCCATTTGGGAGATCCCGCCCGAATCGGCCAAAAAGGTCGGCCACCCGGCTCCCTTCCCGGTGGCGCTGGCCGAGCGGGTCATCCGGCTTTATTCTTACGTCGGCGACGTGGTGCTCGACCCCTTCTCCGGCTCCGGCACGACCAGCCTGGCCGCCAGGGGGCTGGGCCGCCGCTACGTCGGCTTCGACATCTCGCCCGAATACACGGCCCTGGCCGAGCGCCGCCTGGCGGAGACGAAATGACCTCGCTCGAACAGGAAATCCGCGACATCCTGGCCGGGAGCGGGACGCGCTTCCGCTCGGATTGCGAGTCTCATGCGGAACTGGATTTCAGCCTGCTCGACGAAAACGGGGGGACCCTGGTCGCCTTCGACGCCAAAGAGAAACAGCGCCGCATCCTCCTGGACCATTGGCCTGCCACCGGTATCCCCGAGCCTTATCTTTTCATCCTCGACGACCTGGCCGCCCGCAAGGTGCTGGCCCACGCCCCAAACTCCGGCCTGATCGTGCGCAACAATCTCCACAGCCGCTACTTCTTCATCAGCGTGGTGGACCTGTTCCTGATGCCGCGCACGCGGGCCAACCGCCCAATCCACCGCAGCGCGCCGGCCCTCAAGGGCAAATGGCTGATAGACCTGCGCAACGGGGTGGAATGCGCCCGCCTGTTCGACGCTTTCGTGGCGATGAAACGCTATCTCGACCAGCATGAAGACATCTTCGCCAGGACATTATCCTGCTACGGCGACTATCACGGCGAGACGGTCCACTCCGGCGGCGAGGAGCGCAGACCGGAGCATTGGGAGCAGGACGTGTCTTCGACGCGCTGAACGAACAGACTTCGGAAGTCTTTTTCGGAAGACTTCCGAAGTCTGGATACAGGAGTCTCGATGAGCGCTCAACTCACCCCTTCCCAACGCTTCAACGCCTGGCTGGAGTCGGTCATCCTGACCCGCCTGGTCCCGCTCGATACGCCGGGGCCGCTCTTCCGCTGGGCTTTCAAGCTCCCGATCTTCTTCTTCAAAACGGGACTGCACCGGCTGGTCCCCAAACACGTCCTGCTCCTGACCCACACCGGGCGCAAAAGCGGATTGCCGCGCCACACCCCGCTGGAGTTCACCTGCGAGCCAGACACGGACAGCTATCTCATCATGGCCGGCTGGGGCGGCAAGACCGACTGGCTGCGCAACGTGATCGCCAATCCCGAAGTCCGGGTGCAGGTGGGCAAACGCAAATTCGAGGCCGTCGCCGAGCCGCTGCCGCACCGCGAAGTGGCCGAGTTCATGCTGGGCATCTCGAAGCAGGCCCCGGTGATGAAAAAAGTCTGGGAGCGCTGGGCCGGCCGTCCGCTGGGGGAAACGCTGACCGATTACCTCGCGGCCGCCCCCAAATTCCCGATGTTCAGGCTCGTGAAGCATTGATTCCCCGGTCGAAGCCGCATGCGAGTGAACAACAGTCCGGCAGACCGTTGTCTTATCCGCTCAGTGGCAGTATATTAGGAGGGATCAATCGTATTTCAGGAGGCAGCAATGTTCCCCAAAAAGATTCGATTTGCAGTACTGTTCACAGTTTTCGCCCTGGTCCTCTCGGCCTGCAATCTGCCCTTCGGCCAGACCGCCGTCCCCACCCCGGACGTGATGGGCACAGTCGCGGCTGTCTTCACCCAGACCGCCCTCGCCGCGACCCTGACCCCATCGCCGCTCCCCTCCACGCCCACGCTGGACGTCACCCTTACGCCCTCGGCCACGGCCACCGCCACCTTTACCTCCACTCCCGAAGTCCCGCTGGTATCGGTTTCCGTGGACACCAACTGCCGCGTCGGCCCCGGCAGGATCTACGACTGGGTCGGCGCGCTGCTGGTCGGCGAGACGACCGAAGTCACCGGCCGCACCCAGGACAGCGAATACTACTACGTCCGCAACCCGGACGTGCCGGGCGGTTTCTGCTGGTTGTGGGCCAACTACGCCTCCACCACCGGCAACGTCACGGTCCTGCCGATCTTCACCCCTCCGCCCACGCCCACCCCGGCCCCCGACTTCACCGTCACCTACGAGCATCTCGAAACCTGCGCCGGCTGGGACCCGGCCTTCAAGCTGACCAACACCGGCGGCATTACCTTCCGCTCCGTCACCGTGACGGTCAAGGATACCGACACCGGCACGACCATCACGACCAGCGCCAACTTCTTCGACAAGCGGAACGGCTGCGCCATCGCCAATCCCATCAATGCCCTCCAGCCGGGCGATGTCGGCTGGGCGTATGCCAGTTCGTTCGCCTACGACCCGTCCGGCAACGACCTGACCGCCATCATCACGATCTGCAGCCAGAAAGACCTGGCCGGGGTCTGCGTCACCAAGACGCTCGAATTCAAGCCGTAAGCCCACCGGTTCCGGGAAACAGCAGGCGGCCAGGAGACGGCCGCCTGCGTCATTTAACCATGCCTTGACGCTTTCCCCCTTCTCCCGTAAGATAAGCCCGGTTTTAGAACATTAATTCATACCCCTCCCGGCCCTCCGGGCCGCCTCCCCATTTCCTACGAAATGGGGAGGGTCGGGGTGGGGTCAGGAGCACTTATGGAACTCGGCCTTGTAAAGAAAATTGACATTGACCACGAGATGCAGCAGGCGTACCTCGATTACGCCATGAGCACCATCGTCGCCCGCGCCCTGCCGGATGCCCGTGACGGCCTCAAGCCGGTCCACCGCCGCATCCTGTACGCCATGTACGACATGGGCCTGCGCGCCGACAGCCCTTACAAGAAATCCGCCCGTATCGTCGGCGAGGTGCTGGGCAAATACCACCCACACGGCGACGCCGCCGTCTACGATGCGATGGCCCGCATGGCCCAGGATTTCTCCATGCGCACCCTGCTGGTGGACGGGCAGGGCAACTTCGGCTCGATTGACGGCGACCCGCCGGCCGCGATGCGCTACACCGAGGCGCGTCTCACCGCCCCCGCCCTGGACCTGTTGGCCGACATCGGCAAAAATACGGTGGACTTCGGCCCGAACTTCGACGACACCCTGACCGAGCCAGGCGTGCTGCCCGCCTCGATCCCCAACCTGCTGGTCAACGGCGCGACCGGGATCGCGGTCGGCATGGCCACCTCCATCCCGCCCCACAACCTCGGCGAAGTGGTGGACGCCCTGGTCTACATGCTCGAACGCTGGGAAAAAATGGACGACATCTCCGTCGGCCAGTTGATGAACTTCGTCCAGGGGCCGGATTTCCCGACGGGCGGGGTCATCCTCCAGGAGGCCGGGGACGACACCGGGATCGAGGCCGCTTACGGGTCCGGCAAGGGCAAGATCACGATCCAGGCCAAAGTCCACATCGAGGAGATGGAGCGCGGCAAGAGCCGTCTCATCGTCACCGAACTGCCTTACATGGTCAACAAATCCAGCCTGATCGAGCGCATCGCCGAATTGGCCCGCGAGGACCACATCGAAGGCATCACGGATTTACGCGACGAATCCGACCGCCAGGGGATGCGGATCGTCATCGAGTTGACCAAGAACGTCGAGCCGGAGAAAGTGCTGGCCGAACTCTACAAGCGCACCCCGCTCCAGTCCACCTTCAGCATGATCCTGCTGGCCCTGGTGGGCGGCGAGCCGCGTATGCTGACTCTCAAGCAGGCCCTGCGGGTCTATCTCGAACACCGGCTGGAGGTGATCCGCCGCCGCAGCGAGTACGACCTGGAACGGGCGAAGAACCGGGCGCACATCCTCGAAGGGCTGCTGGTGGCGCTCAAGAACCTGGACGAGATCATTGACCTGATCCGCAAGGCCCCGGACGTGGAGACCGCCCGCGCCCGCCTGATGAAACGCTTCAAGCTGACCGAGATCCAGGCCAACGCCATCCTCGACATGCAGTTGCGCCGCCTGGCCGCCCTCGAACGCAAGAAAATAGAGACCGAATACAAAGAAGTGTTGCAAGACATCAAGATGCTCGAAGGGCTGCTCAAGTCACCCAAAAAGATGCGCGGGGTGGTTGCCGAAGAACTGATCGAAGTCAAATCCGATTACGCCGACCGCCGCCGGACGCAGATCGTGAATCTAAAGAAGGGCAAGGCCCAGAAAGCCGTGCTGACCGCCAGCCAGTTGATCCCCGAAGCGACCGTCTGGATCGGCGTCACCGCCGACGGGACGATCGCCCGCACGCGTGACGACAAAGCGCCGCGCCCTTCCGGGGGCGACGCGCCGAAGCTGCTGGTCAAGGCCTCCACCGGCGACACGCTCTACCTGGTCTCGGAGCGCGGCACGGCTGCGGCAGTCGCCGTCCACACCCTCCCCGAAGCCGAAAAACTCTCGGACGGCGTGCCCTGGCACAAAGCCTCGCCGTTGCGTTCGACCGACATCCTGGCCGCGGCCTTTGCCCTGCCGGCCCGCAAGTCCGACCTGCCGGAGGGGACCTGCGTCCTGACCGTGACGCGCGGCGGCCTTGTCAAAAAATCGCTGACGAGCGAACTGCCCGGCCCTTCGGCGCAGACCTTTACCCTGGCGCGGGTCAACGACGGCGACGCGCTCGCCTGGGTCATGCTGACGAACGGGCAAAATGAAATCCTGCTGGCTACAGCCAACGGGTTTGCGATCCGCTTCAAGGAGGACGACGTGAGACCGATGGGATTGGTCGCGGCTGGAGTCAACGGGATCAAGCTGGAGGTGGGCGACGTGGTGGTCGGGGCGGAGACGCTGCCCGCGGCCGGGGAGGTGTTCCTGATCGCCTCGGACGGGAAGGGCAAACGGGTCCCGGTGGCAGATTTCCCGGTCCAGGGACGTTACGGGCGGGGCGTGATCGCCTGGGAGGGGGCGACGCTGGCGGGGATGACCATCGGCAAGCCGAACGCGGTCGTCACCCTCCACCTGAACAAACTGGCCCCCAAGTCCGCCCGCCTGGACGCGGCCCCAGCCCGCAAACGTTCGGCGGTGCGCGGCGGCCCGGTGCTGGACCTGAAGCCGGGCGACGCGGTTACCTGGCTGACCGGCGGCTGGGAGCTGGAGCGCTTCGTCGGCAGGGTTTCGACAGGCTCAACCCGGCGGCTCGAGCCGAAAGCTGCGGCGGGCAAGCCGGCTGCCAAAAGCCCGGCGGCGAAGAAACCCGCCGCCAAAAGCCCGGCGGCGAAGAAACCGGCTGCGCCCAAGCCTGGCGCAAAAAAACCGGCGGCCAAAAAACCGGCCCCGAAGAAACCCGCTACGAAAAAGTAACCCGATGCGCCACGCTGAAATTGCGTGGCGCTTTTTGGAAGTCTCCCCGCGAAGTGCGGTTTCGATGGGCGGTGGTGGGATCGAACCGCGAAGCGCACAAAGAGCGCGAGGCATGAGGATGGGGCAAGGAAATTCCTTCGTGAAAAATAAAACTTCGTGTCTTCGCGGTGAAAAATCGAACTGCGCACAATAAGGCGGCCACCCGCTTTTTAGCTTGACGGAAAATCAAGCGGGGAGTATGATGTGGTCACAAAAGGAACCACATCTCGTATCATACGAGGAGATCGGCTATGACAGAAGAGATCGGCATCCGTGAACTGAAGACCCGCGCCTCCGAAGTGGTGCGCAAGGTCAAGGAGGAGCGCGCCCGCTACGTCGTCACCCAGCGCGGCAAACCGGCAGCGTTGATCATCCCGCTCGACGCGGAACCCCCCGCCAACAAGGGCGATGACGTTTGGGAACGGTTGACTAAACTGGGCGAGGAAATCGCCAAAGGCTGGCAGAGCGAGAAAACAGCGGTCGAGATCCTGTCCGAGATGCGCCGATGAATTCATCGTGTACCATTGATGCCAGTGTGATCGTCAGCGCCTTCAGCCCGGCAGAGGCCGCCCACCCGGCCAGCAAGGCTTTTTTGACCCGCGTTCGGGACGAAGCCGCTCCGATGATCCTGCCGACGCTGGTCTTACCCGAACTTGCCTCGGCAATCGCCCGTGGGCAGGGCAAGCCGGATTTGGGTATTGCTTTTGCCGAGGAGTTGAGCCACTTCCCAAATCTCGTGCTGGTTGATCTGGACGAAAGCTTGGCAAAACTGGCTGTAGAAGTCGCCGCACAATACCGCCTGCGCGGCAGCGACGCGGTCTACGCCGCGGTGGCGCTGCGCTTCGGGACGCGGCTGGTCACTCTCGACCGGGAGCAGTTGGACCGGCTGGAGGGGGTCTTGCCGGTCGGCGCGCCGTAAAAAAAACTTCGGAAGTCTTCCAGCAATGAAAGAGACTTCGGAAATCTTTTCGGGGTGTGTTTGAAAGGGGCGCCGGCTAAAAGATTTCCGAAGTCTGCTTTTGAAAAGGCGAGCCTTCGGGCCTCGCCTTTTGCGTTAATTGACGGTTGTTTCCTGTTTGAGTATTCTTTTCCCCTTCAACTCAAGCGTCTCTGCGACGCGCACCGTTTTCTCCGGGCCGACCGCGTTCCACTCGACTGCGACCGCGTCCCCGTCCGACTCGAAGCGGGTGAAGCCGAAGGTTGCGTCCGCAGGGATGGCGGCGAAGAAATCCCTGTACCCCTGCCGGATGGCCGCCGCCCCTTCGAGAGTTTTGCCGTCCCGCACCTGGACGGAAGCCGCCAGGTAGAGTTTCCTCAAGGCTGCCAGGTCGCGCCCGCTGACGGCGGTGATGTACAGGCTGGTGAAATTGTCCGAGGGAGGCGGGATGGTGTCTTCGTCGGGGGGCGGGGTGAAGGGCCAATCGTATTCGGCAATCGCCGTCCACAGGGCGGGCAGGTGCTTGCGGCAGTAGGCCCACTGGAAGTAGTTGACCGCTTCCAGGCCGAGGTCTTTGGCGGTATCCATAAAGGTGCGGATATCGTCCAGGGTCGGGTCCCAGCCGGGGGTCCCGTAAGCTGCGCCGGTGGGGATGTACGGGCGGGCGTTCGGCAGGGCGTCGCATTGCTTTTTGCTCTCGCGCAGTTGCCAGTCCACATTGTGTGACTGCTCCCAATATACCTGCGGCATGTGCAGGTCGCACTTTTCCAGGAATTCAGCCCAGGGCAGTTCGGGGTGATAGTTGGGAAAGCGGAACGAACTGAGCGCAACCGGCAGGTCGGGCAGGCCGGCGCGCAGGGCAGCCATGTAGGTTTTGGCGGCCTGGCGTTTGTTCTTGTACTCGGCTTCGGCGTCCACCACGTAACCGTCCACACCCAACTCCCGGACGCGTTTGACGGCGATGGCGGCCTCCCCCTGCGGGTCGCTGCCGTAGACGTAATGCCAGCCCCAAACCTGGAGGCCCGCCTCCTGCAACGCCTTGACGACCGGCAGGGTATGGTCGTTGGAGCCGGTGAAACCGAAAGGCCGCGTGCCGTCGGCGATCTTGACCAGCACATGGCTCAGCCCGGCCTTTTGGGCCTCGCTGACGATTTTCGCCGGGTCGCCGCCCTCGGTTTCGGGCAGGATGTAGGTGTAAAACCCCTTACCTTGCAGACTCATTCCTTGCTCCTTTTGGATGACAGGCCGGAGCGTGCCGGGACCGGGAGCCTGATCCCGTTAAGTGGGCGCACCCACCAGCCCCAGTTCGGGCGCGATGCGGCGCATGGCGGTGATGACGTTGCCCACGTGTTCCCACAACTCCACGCCGAACTCCCGGGCGGCCTCTTCCATCTCGGCCCGGTCGGTACCGGCAGCGAAGGCCCGGTCTTTCCACTTCTTTTTGACCGAGGAGACTTCCAGGTCGAGCAGCGAGCGAGAGGGACGTACCAGCGCCACCGCCGTGACCAGGCCGGTGATCTCGTCGCAGGCGTAGAGGGCCTTGCGCCGCAGGGTGTCGCGCGGCACCCCCGTCCCCACGCCGTGACTCAGGATGTCCTGGATCAGGTCTTCGTCCAGGCCCCGCTGGCGCAGGATGGGCGCGCCCTTGGCGGGATGCTCCTCCAGCGTCGGGTGGACTTCCCAGTCGAAGTCGTGGATCAGGCCGAGCAGTCCCCAGGTCTCCACGTCCTCGCCGAATTTTTCGGCGTAGAAGCGCATGGCGGCCTCCACGCACAGCATGTGCTTGACCAGGCTCTCGTTTTTGACGTATTCACGGACAATAGACAGGGCTTCGTCGCGGGTCATTGATTTCTCCTCAATCGCTTCCGAAAAATCGTAACGCGAATTACGCAGATGGAGCAAATTTCGCGAATTCTTTTTTCAAAAACATCCGCGTCACATCGTACCCGCCAGGGTATTCGCCAAATCTGCGAAATTCGCGTTGAAAATAGATTTTCTCAAAATCTGTCCGGTAGAGAAACGCGACATAAATGTCGCCGATTGGCTACGACATGAATGTCGCGTTACGAATACTCTTGTCGTCAAAGACGTAAACCCAATTTGTCTATGACTTCCTCAAATGGAACAGTAGGCTCGTCGCGCCTTTCGATCAAGGCGGTGATATCTTGAATGTCTTCGAGCAATTCTTCGAATTCATCAAGAGGAAGAATGACCCCTGTTTTTTGGCCGGTTTCATTCGTTATGTACTGCACCTGCATGTCACGGATCACTTTTGCCATCATAGTCGCTCCGAAATCATTAAATCATTATATCAATTCTGCGACTCCGTCGGGAAAATGGGTTCCTGTTTTCCGAGGATCGGCAAGGGTTTGGTCAGGTATACATCCACGAATGCGCCGGCGGTGGCGGGCAGTTCGCGCAGGTTCCAGATGAAGCGCGAACGCTTGAGGTAATAGCGCCGGTCCGCTTCGACGCCGACGCCGGTCACGCCGAGGGCGTTGCACAGGAAGATGGCCCGCGGCAGGTGGAATTTCTGCGTCACCAGGATGGCCGACTCGACCCCGAAGATGGCCCTGGCCCGGTAGCAGGTATCGTAGGTGCGGCGGCCGGCGTAATCGAGCACGATGTCTTCGTCCGGGACGCCGAGCGAGAGGGCGTACTGGCGCATGGCTTCGGGTTCGTTATACGTTACTTCGCTGTTGTCTCCGCTCATCAACAGTTTCTCGACCTTGCCGCTGAAATACAGTTCGGCGGCGGTCGCCACCCGGTCGCGCAGCACGGGGGTGGGAGAACCGTCCCGCCACAGGCCGGCCCCGAAGACGATGGCGACGCGCTCCGCCGGGGCGTCCTCGAGGGCATGGGTGCGGGAGGCGGCGTAAATCCCGGTGACGAGGCGCAGCAACAGGACGGTCAGGCCGCCGGCGATCATCAAGTAAAGGAACAGTTTGAACAGCATTTTGAACAGTCTTTTTAGCACGTGCCCGATTTTACCATCCCAAAACAAGAAACCCGCTTTCCGGGCGACGCCCAGGGAAAGCGGGTTTGCGTGCGGAACAAGGAAAATCAGATCGTCTTCTCGCGCAGCACCGACGAGATGTAGTCCATCGTGGCAACGACTACGGCGATCGCCAGCATCTGGGCGCTGGCGCCGCGGTAGTTGAGCAGGTTGATGTTCTGCTGGAGCAGGAAGCCGATCCCGCCGCCGCCGACGAAACCGATGATGGTGGACATGCGCACGTTGATGTCCCAGCGGTACATGGTGTACGAGATGTACGGCGGGATGATCTGCGGGATGACGGCGTAGATGATGGTTTGCAGGCGGTTGGCCCCGGTCGCTTCGACGGCTTCGAGCGGGCCGGACAGGATGCTTTCGACCTGCTC
Source organism: Chloroflexota bacterium (assembly GCA_049324115.1). Lineage (GTDB taxonomy): Bacteria > Chloroflexota > Anaerolineae > Anaerolineales > Villigracilaceae > UBA5796. The sequence continues at coordinate 86,937 of JBMOMN010000012.1, read as the reverse complement.
CGAATAGAGTTTTGCCAGGCTGACGATGGTGTGCAACCCCAGGGCCAGCACGCCGGCGAAGGGGCCAATCCCGACCGCGATCACGAACACGATCGCCATGACCAGGGCTTCCACCGAGCGCAAGGAGTTGAGGAAGGTGCGCGTGATGGAATAAATCGCCATACCAATCGGCAAGGCCTCCTTGGCCTTGGTGGAGATCGCCAGCAAAAGGCCGAGCACTACCCCGGTCAACACGGGTCCCCAGAGGGTATAGACAGGGTTGTCGACTTGATACAGCCATTCCACCAGTTGGCCGAGCAGCCCGAAGATGGTCGCCCCGGCAATGGGAGCCAGAATCAGGTTGAGGGTTTTAAGTCCCACCAATGGGAGTTTTTCTGAACCAATCTGACCGATGCGGCCCAGGAAACTGCTCAAGGCGCCGCCGGCGGCCAGCGCTCCCAGGGCGGGCGTAATAATGGCGACAATGTCACCCACCTGGAACAGGAAATATCCCAGGAAGCTAAAAGAGCCTAAGGATGCTTCCAGGGACTCCCCGGCGGTCATCGTCAGATTGGCAAGCTGGAAGAAGGCGTAAAAGCCGAGCAGGACCACCAGGAATAACACGCCCAGACGGGCCAGGCGGATGGGCAGACTCGCCGGGACAACTTCCTCCTGCGGCAAAGCCCAGCGTGTTCCCAACCAGATGAGGACAGAAGCAACGACCACGCTCACCAGATTGACCCAGATATTTGCACCGGCAGAGGCACTTAGATCCCCGACCCACCTGACCACGATAAAGCCCAGCACGATCCCGACCGGCCATCCCATAACTGAAAGGGCAATGCCGATCAGCGGACTTTTTACCGGCTTCATCAGGTTGCGGGCCGCAATAAAGCTCAATGGAACGGCAAGCATGGTCCCAAAGACGGTAGCCAGCAGGGCCAGGAACACCGTCTCGACGATTTTCTCCCAGGTATCTTTGGCGGTCTGGGTAAAGCGGGGCGCTCCGACGTTCCGGCGCAGGGTGGCGCGGACATACTGGACATCCTCACTGGGACGGTTCGGGATGGTCAGGCTGGCAATGAAATGCCCATCGCTATCGGTTTCAGCATTGTCACGCCCCAGGGTGACGATATTGGTTGGGTCGCTGCCGGGGACGAAGCGTAACGGGCCGGTGGTGTTGGCTGCGAAATTGAATCCTTCCACCTGAACCATCTCACCGGGATTGGCACAGGCAGGGGTGATAACCAGGTAAGGCTCCGCATCGCCGTGTTCTGGCAGCTCCGGGGTTCTACCATCTGCCGGGCAAGGTACGAAGATGGGATAGTTGAGAATTTCTTCGGCTTGGTCATACTCGAAGAGGTCCGGTTTGGCCAGGGCGCGGGTGACGCGGATCAGGCTTTGCTGGCGGTTTTCGCTGCGGAGTTCTTCCAGGTTTACCCGGGTGATCTGGAAGCCATACGCAAATATCACCATCGCCAGGAGGGTGACCAACCCGACTTGCAGAGATTTCCAGGGTGAGGCTTTTTTATTCTTGTTCATGGCTTTACCCTACCCGTTCCGCTTCGCGGCCATAGATTTCTTTGAATTTCTTGTCGTCAATATCTTTGGGTAATCCCTCGAAGACCAGTTTGCCTTCATTGAGGGCCACAACCCGGTCGGCATAGCGATGCACCAGGTCGAGGAAGTGCAAACTGCACAACACGGTGACGCCATCCTTTTGGTTGATGTCTTCCAGGTGGGTCATGATGCTGTGGGCCAGGACCGGGTCGAGGCTGGCGACCGGTTCATCGGCCAGGATCATCTCCGGGTCCTGCATGAGCGCCCGCGCAATACCGACGCGTTGCTGCTGACCGCCGCTCAACTCATCTGCCCGTTGATAAGCTTTGTCTGCAATCCCCACCCGTTGCAACTGGGCGATGGCTTTTTCGATGTCTTCCTTCGGGAAGCGGTTGACCAGGCTCCAGGCCGGGTTGACGTAGCCCAACCGCCCGGCAAGCACGTTGGTGATCACCTTCGAGCGGTGGACCAGGTTGAAATGCTGGAAAACCATCCCAATCTTGCGGCGGATGCGGCGCATCTCGTCCTGCGAGGCGGCGGTGATATCCTGGCCGTTCCAAAGGATCTGCCCGCTGGTGGGTTCGATCAGGCGGTTGATGCAGCGCAGCAGGGTGGATTTGCCCGACCCGCTCAGGCCGATGATGGCCAGGAACTGACCATCCGGTACCTCGAAGCTGACGTTATCGAGGGCCTTCACCCCGCCGTCGTAAATTTTGGTCAGGTTTTTGATCTGTAGCATAGTGGTTATCCTGAGAGAAAGTGATGACGGCGCGTCACGCGCCGGAGATTACCCGAAAAGATCGAAGAGCCTTTCCCCCGGCTGCCCCTCCCTGCAAATGGAAATGTGATAACGAATGATCGAGGATGATATACATTATGACAGTTTGGGGCAGGGAACTTCCCTGCCCCAATGGTTTTCGTGCAAAGGGTAGACTTACGGTTCGATGGTGTAGCCGGTGGCTTCGACCATGGCGCGGACGACATCGTACTCGGCGTCGGTGGCGGGTATGATGCCGGACCAACCATAGAAGTCCTGGCTGCCGATGGAAGTGTCCCAGGCGTCAGTCTCGGCGAAGGCGAGCAGCGCCGCTTCGATCTGGGCACGCAGGTCAGCCGGGAACTCAGGCCCAAAGGCCAAAGTATCGTTCGGGATAGCCTGCGAGACGGCCAGGACGCGAACTTTTTGCATAACGTCGGGGGCCTCGGTGCGAATGTTGGCGCGAGCATCCAGAACGCGGTAACCATCACAGAACAGGCGGGAAGCATCTTCATTCGGAGCGCAGTTCGGGATGGATTCGGCAGGGATCAAATACTGCTCCAGGCTGGTGATCTGGCCGGCAACGTACTCGTCATAGGAGAAGAGCGGCTTGCCTTCGGGATCCAGCGGGACGCTGTAGAAGACGGTACCGAAGTCCACCTCACCGTTGTAGACGGCGGTGACGGTCTGGTTGTGGCCGCCAGTCTGGACCTGTTCGCCGGGGACGACGCCCGCAGCAGCCAGTTCAACGGTCGGAACCATGTAACCGGAGGTCGAACCCTGGTCACCATAACCCCACTTGGCGCCTTGCAGGTCAGCCATGGTCTGGTAGGAGCTGTCGCGGGCGACGATGTACTCAGTCCAGTAGACTGGGAAACCGAAGCGGACAGCTTTGAAGGCCACATCCACGCCGCACAACTGGCTGGCGATGGCATAGCCCAGGCCGGGGATGAAGGCCATGGTGTCTGTCGGGGAGGCGCACATCTCTTCGATGGTGGCAGCGTAGGAGGTCGGGACGACCACTTCGAAGGTCAGGCCGGTAGCTTGGTTCAAAGCGTCGGCCATGATCTCACCACCAGTAACGATGATGTTGGCATCCACCGACGGGACGAACAATACCTTGATCGGGTGTTCGGGCGAGCCAATGGCGGGCATGGGTTCCTCGGTCGGCTCCATGGTCGGCTCCATGGTGGGTTCCTCAGTCGGCTCCATGGTAGGTTCCATGGTCGGCTCAGGAGCAGCCGTGGGGGTCGCAGCTGGACCGCAGGCTCCCAACAGGAGCGAGGCTACCAGTACCAGAGCGATGAGCGAAAGTACTTTCTTCATGATTTTCTCCTCTCATACAGGTTGATGGATTGGGGCAAGCGCCCCACATACCCCCCGATAATAACCTTTTTTGCGGGGCAAGGCAAGTGATATAATCCCGGTTATCTTTAAAAAATGGTTAATGCAGATCCCCCGCAAAACCCACTCGAAAAATTGTGTTCGGCTGATGTTCGTACCCGGCGGCGTCAAGGCCGCCTGAAGTTTTTAATTTCAGCCGGTCTATGAAGGAGAAAGCGCCATGCAAAAATCGAACTTCGTTTCGATCCTGATCCTGGTCATCGTGGCCGTAGCGGCCTATTTTATGGTCCAGTCCATCCGGGATACCACCTCGAACGCCATGCAGCCCATCCAGCAGGCCAACCAGGCCCTGCAAACCCAGGTGGCCGACCTGCTGCACCCCACCCCCACCGTCATCCCCGACCCGGTGACGTACATCAACGAGGTGCGCGCCCTGGCCCGCCTAGAGACGATCCAATACAGCATCGAAAAGGTCATCACCGCCGAGATCGGGCAGGGGACCTTCGATTTCCTGTTCGGCGACCGGCTGCTGTTCGTGGCGCACGGGATCGTCATCGCCGGGATAGACATGTCCCGCATGAACCCGGAGGACATGCAGGTGCAGGGCGGGGTGTTGACCGTCGTCCTGCCCGAGCCGGAGATCTTCGTCGCCACCCTCGACAACGAGAAGTCCTACGTCTACGACCGGGAGACCGGGCTGCTGACCCACGGGGATGTCAACCTGGAGACGACCGCCCGCCAGGTGGCCGAGGCCGAGATCCGCAAGGCGGCCATCGAAGACGGCATCCTGGAGCTGGCCTACCAGAACGCCAAATCGTACCTGACCCGCTTCTTCGAGGCATTGGGCTTCAAAGAAGTGGTGTTCATAGAAGAGTAAACCCGCCAAAATTTTGATCGCGGCCCGCTTTGCTGTATAATGGTTTTGTACAACTGCACCAGTGTACGTGGCGGCGTTGAACCAGGGTCTTGAATTTGGTCGCTTGTCCAGCGTAGTGTTCCAATATCCAGCGGAGGGACCTTGGGAAGCCAGTAGCGAAACCGGCCTGATGGCCGGTTTTATTATTTGCAACGGAAGGAGGCCGCATAAGACAAAACCAATACCCAAATCCCTATTCTTTCGAAAATTCGCCACCTTTCAGTAAAAGGGAGTAGAAATGATGAACAAAAGATATCTGCTCACAGTGGCCGTCATCGTCCTGGCGTTTGGCCTGTCTGCGGTATCGGCCGGCCCGGCAGCGGGTAAGGGCTGCACCACCATCCAGGATGGCGTGTTGACCGATTCGTTTGGCAACCTGCTCGTGATGGGCTACGACCAGTTCGGCTACAACTACCAGGCCCACCTGTTCAACGGCACTTACGACAGCGTGGACCGGGTGCTGGACGGCAAGTATTGGGGAAGCACCGGCGATTACGTGGACGACACCCTGATCATGAAATGGTCGGACGACTGGCTCTCGAATCGGGACTGCAACGGCGACGGCAGACTGGATCGGGGCACGTCCGGCATCAGCCTGGGGTGGGAGACCAACCACGTGATCGGTGATTACGATTCGGACGGCGATGGCATCGAAGACGCCCATTACACTTACTTCGCCAAGATCGTCTGGGTTGGACCTGGCGGCTCGCTCTGGGGCCAGTACGAGATCATCCAGGAAGTGTACAACGATCCGCTCGGCGGCTATCACGGACTACTCTATAAGGTCAATCCGCCTGGGTTCGGTCTCAATGACCAGTGGACAACGTTACCCTGATCCTGCCCGTCAAAACCGCAGCCCCCGTTCGCTTCGATGGAACGGGGGCTTTTGGATTGGAGCATTGGTCTGACCGGAAATCCCTATACCCGTTTGGTCCATTCGGGATTGGCGTATTTCTGGCGGACGAGTTCCTCGGCCCGGGCCAACTCGGACGGGGAGAGTTCTTCCGCTTCGAGGTTCAGTTCCAGGGCGACTTCGAAAGCCCAGACGAGGGCCTGGGCGGCCGTTTCCCAGACGACCTGCCGCCCGATGACGGATTCGACGGTCGTCGCCCGGGACAGCAGCCTGTCGGCGGCGGCCTGGCGGGAGTCCTCGTCAGGGAAGACCAGGGCCTGGGTAATGCGCCGCAGGTCCCCGGTCAAGGGGAGTGAGCCGTGCTGGAGCACGCCTTCCTTGCGGCGGGCCTGGGCCGATCCGATCAGCTTTTTCCCGTTCACGGTGATCTCGTACGTCGAAGGGACCTCGAAGCAAACCGGGTTGGGGTTGGGTCCGCTGCTCTCGACCCGGTCTTCCTTCATCTCCACCGGCAGGCCGATGTCCTGGACGGCGGCCAGCAGGGCTTTAGCCAGGCGGTTGTACGATTCGAGCAGTGACCCGGCCAGGCGCGGCTCGTCGGCAGGGGCGCAGACGGAGTAGGTCAGCTCGTCGGTGTGCAGGATGGCCCGCCCGCCGGTGGCGCGGCGGACCACCTCCCAGCCGTGGGACAGCAGGGCGGAGGTGTCCACGTCGGCGAAGGGCTGGGCGTGACCGAGGGAGAGGCAGGGCGGGTCCCATGAATAGAGGCGCAGGGTGGGCAGGCGCAGGCCGCTCCCGGCGTGTTCGAGGATGGCTTCGTCCACGGCCATGTTCCATGCGCCGCGGGTGGGTGGGGTGAGGATGAGTCGCCAAGTGTCCATGACGATATTGTACACAGAAATCAGGAGGCGCGTTCCCAATTCGCCAAACTCGCCCCAAAATTTCTCTACCGGACAAAGTTATGAGAAACCCTTTTTTAAACGCGAATTCCGCAGATTTGGCGAATAACGCGAATGTTTTTGAAAATAAGTTCGCGAAATTCGCTCCATTCGCGGAATTCGCGTTAAGGTTTTTGGTTTTGTCCGGTAGACAGCCCAAAATTAAAATTCACCCTGAAGCATAGTATTATGGACAGGATTGCCATGTTTACCGTAAAATAGTGATAACGGAGAGATTAGCCATGACCCTTGAAATTGAAACCCAACCCCTGCCCTTAGCGGTGGACATTGACGGCGTGGTACGTATCAGCGGAACCCGTGTCACTTTGGATACGGTGATATACGCGTTCCTGGATGGCGCAACAGCTGAAGAAATCGCCCAGCAATATCCTTCCCTGTCTTTGCCGGATATATATTCCGTCATTGGATATTATCTGAATCAAAGTGCCAAAGTCAACAAATACTTGCGGCAACGTGAGAGGCTTGCGGCGAAAGTAAAATTACGGAATGAAACCCGGTTTGATCCTGAAGGTGTGCGTGACCGCCTGCTGGCGCGGCAGACAGGCCAGGGGACATAAAAATGCTCCGGTTTGCGGTTGACGAGAATTTCAATAGATGAAAATCGCTACCTCCGGGAGGACACCTATGACCACACCAGACCCCCGCCCCACCTATCGCATCACCGACCTGCGCAGCAACGACCGGCCGCGTGAGCGGCTGGCCGCCCTCGGCCCCCAGGCGCTCTCCAACGCCGAGCTGATCGCCATCCTGCTGCGGGTCGGTGTGCGGGGCGAGAACGCCGTCCAGGTGGGACAGCGCCTGCTCAACACCTTCGGCGGGCTGGCCGGCCTGCACCGCGCCCTGATCGAAGACCTGAAACGCCAGCACGGGCTGGGCGAGGCCAAAGCGGCCCAGATCAAGGCCGCCATCGAACTGGGCCGCCGCCTGACGCTCGAATCTCCCGAATCCCGCCCGACGATCAACTCGCCCGCCGACGCGGCCGCCCTGGTGCAGTACGAAATGTCCGCCCTGGAGCAGGAGCATTTGCGGGTCATGCTGCTCGACATCCGCAACCACGTGCTCGAAACGGTCGAAATCTACAGGGGGTCGGTCAACTCGTCGCAGGTGAGGGTGGGGGAAATCTTCAAGGCTGCGGTGCGGCGCAACGCCAGCGCCTTGATCGTGATCCACAACCACCCCAGCGGCGACCCCACTCCCAGCCCGGACGACGTGGCCGTGACGCGCGCCATCGCCCAGGCGGGCAAGCTGCTGGACGTGGACGTGCTCGATCACCTGGTCATCGGCCAGGGGCGTTTCGTGTCGTTGAAAGAAAGAGGCTTGGGGTTTTCCTAATGAAACACGCAGCACGCACCACTCGATCCGTGTTCCGTAGATTATGCGCTTGCCCTCACCCGAAAACCCGTAAACTCCCCCGTCACCGTTTCCCATTCTTCGCGCCAGTCGTCCACGCGTGAGCCGAGCGGGCCGCGCACCATCACCTGGATGAACCGGCTGGCCTTATCCTTCTCCCCTTCTGCCACAGCTTCAACCGTGTCGTAGCCCACGTTGCGCACCCAGCCGAGCACGCCGATCCGCAGGGCCTCGCGCTGGACGAAGGCCCGGAACCCCACCCCCTGGACGCGTCCCTCGACCCAGACGTGGACGCGCACGGTCTCATTCGAGGAAATGCTCATTTTCGTCGCTCCTTTCCTGTTTGCGGGCGAAGACCTGCCAGAGCGGCACCAGCAACACCACCAGCGCCACGATAATATAAGGGGCCAAATTCCGCAGCGCCGCGCCGGCCCGGTTCTCGCCCAGCACCGATTCGCGCCACTCGCTTTCCAGTTGGGCCAAAGACTTTCCCAGGGCCGCGGCCGCGCCCGGGTCACAGCCCTGGCCGCCGGAATAAGCCGAGATAAGGGAATCCAGGCCCTGGGTCCCGAACGCATCGTACAGGAATCCCACAAAGGAGCCGGATTCGGCGTAGGCCAGGTAAGCCCGCTCCGCATCCGGCGGGAACGATCCGCACAGGTCGGCGAGCGGGATCAGGCTGTTCGTCCGGCTGGCGATTTCCAGCGCCCGCGAGGCGTCGGGGTCGGGGGTGAGTTCGGCCAGCGAGGCCAGGCCCTCCCGCAGCCATTCGGGCAGGCTGGCGTACCCGGCGCCGGTCCTGGCGTACAACAGCACGTGTACCAGTTCGTGGGGGAACTGCCGGTCCATCTCCAGGCTTTGCTGCGGGCCGGGGGCGATGGAAACCAGCACCACGCCCAGGTCGGGGTCGGCGTGACCGGCCACCCAGTCCTGCGCAGGCCGGTTCAGGGCGCTTTGCAGGTCGGCCGCGCTGGCATAGACGAAAATATCCAGCGGGTTGGGCGGCTCGGCAGGGACCAGCCTTCGGGCGGCTTCCAGCCCGGCCAAGGCTCTGTCGAGCGCCTGCTGCCCGAAGGCCGCGTCGCCCGCGGCCCAGTGCATCCGCAGCGGGCCGCTTTCGAGCGTTTGCCAGGCGAAGCGGTTGTCGTCGTAGCGGAAAGTGAAGCGGTCGCTCGCCAGCACCTGCCCGTCGGCCAGCGTCACGCCGAACCAGAACGCGATCCGCTCGAACGGGCGCAGCACCCCCGGCTGGACAGCGTAGCGGTATTCGACGCGCCCGTCGGCGGCGGGCTGGAGCGGGAAGGCCAGGGCTTCGGGCTTGCCTTGCGGCTGGATGAAAAGGGTGGCGGATTGGAGGGGATTCCCGGCTTCGAGCCGCGCCGTTACCGTGACCTGGGTCCCGAACTCGTAGCGGACCCCCACGTCTCCCACCTGGACCCGGGCCTGTGCGCCCGCGCCCGAAACTGATACCAGGCCGATGAGGCCCACCGCCAAAAAGACCTGCCAAAGACGCATTTCAACTCCCCAGGAGAACCAGCAGCGGCGTGAGGCTGAGCGGGCTGAGGATCGTGCCAAAAAAGACGATGGCCGTCACCAGCGACGGTTCAAGCTCGTACTCGGTCGCCAGGACGATATTCGTCACCGCGGCCGGGACGGAAGCTTCGATGATCCCCGCCTGGCGGGCCGGGCCGCTCAGCCCGAAGGGTAAGCTCAACAAAAATCCGAGCAGCGCGCCGACGCCCAGGCGCATGGCCACGCTGATGCCCGCCACGCGCAGGTTGACCCCATTTCTGGTCACTTGCTGCAATTCCAGGCCGAGCAGCACCAGCATCAGCGGAATGGCCCCGTCGGCCAGGGTTGTGACCGTGCGCTCGACCACGGTGGGCAGTTCGAACCCGGTCACGTTGATCAAGGCTGCCAGCGCCACGGCGTACATGGTCGGGACGCGGGCCAGGCCCTTCACGGCCTCCACCCAGGAGGATTTTCCGAGCGAGGCGATCAGCACGCCGACGGTATTGAACAGGATGGCCGACATGACAAAATAAATGCTGGCAAAGGCCAGGGCATCCTCGCCGAAAGCGAACGAGACCAGCGAGAGGCCGTAGTTGCCCGAATTGCCGAACATCGAAGTCAGCACCAGGATGATGGTCAGCGGCCGGGTGAGGCGCAGCAGCCGGGCAACGGCCCAGGCGATGGCCCCGGTCAGGAAGAACATGAGGCCCGCGAAGGACATCGTGCGGGTTACCTGGTCGAAGGGGATTTCGTTGTGGAGCAGCAGGTTGAGCACCAGCGCCGGGCTGAAAACATAAAAAATAACCCGGCCAACCGAGCGCGAGTTAATGGAAAGGGATTTGCCAAGAAAATAACCTGTGCCCGCAATCAGCATGATAGGCAGCAGGTTGTTTGTAAACGTGCTGAACAGTTGGTCCAATGGAAGCTCTACAATGCGTCGGGATCGTCTTCTTCATCCGTGTCGAACTCGAACATATCGAATAAATTCAGTTCTTCGGTGAAAGTCAGGTTGTCGAGGGCTTCGTCGAGGAATTCTATTTCATCCTCGTCTTCCAGGTCGTCGTACAGGCTCTCGAGCGCCTCGCGCACCCCCTCCCCGCCGATCTGCGACAACGCCCAAACGATGTCCATCCGGTCCCCGGCATCTTCCTCTTCATCCTCGTTTTCCAGCATGGCGATCAGGGTCTCGCGGGCATCGTCCACGGGAAGTTCGCCCGCGGCCCGGATGGCCTCGCCCCGAACGTTGGGGTCGGAGTGGTCGAGCGCGCCGAGTACCGCCTGGTCCCAGCGTTTGTCGTGGGAGCGGCCCATGGCGAACAGGGCGCTGATCTTCCAGTCGGCTTCCTTGCGGGCGAAGGCGTTCTCGATCAGCGGCGGCACTTCAGGGACGGACGAGAATCCCAGGGCCTCGACGGCCCGGCGCTGGACCAGTTCGTGGCCGGCGCTTCGGGCCGCGTCGAGCAGCACTTCTTCCACTTCGTGCAGGAGTTCCTCCGGGATCTCCTCCAGTTCGCCGAGGTTGATGAAATTTCCCAGGGCGGTAGCGGCCGCGGCCCGGGTGACAGGCTCCGGGTCCGAGGTGAGGATGCGGGTGTAGACCGGGACGAGTTTGGCGTCGTCGCATTCCCATAACAGACGGATGGCGAGCGTGCGGACGCGTCCATCCTCGTCATCCAGCAGCGAGCGGGCAAAGTCGTCGAACGAGAGCAGGGTATCGGCTTCGGCCAGGTTTTCCAGGTCTTCGAGCAGGCCGCGTTTGCGGGTCTGCGAGACCTTCGGCCAGATGCCGAGCACGGTGGACAGGTCGTCCGGCTGGATGTCGGAAAAAAGGTACATCAGCCGGGGCGGGAAGGGCTGGCTCTCGTCCAGCAGGGCGTCCAACACGACTTGGAAAACTTTATTTTGGTTCATGGGCTTACCTCAGGGGAACTGAACCGGGTTGATGAAATCCCTGAAATTGACGAAGAGCAGCGCGCCGATGAGCAGCATAAAGCTGACGAAGGTGATCAGGTTGACGAAACTTTCGTACTGCGGCGAAATGCGGCGGCCCACGATCAGTTCCGGCAGGGCGAAGAGGATCCGCCCGCCGTCCAGGGCCGGGATGGGCAGCAGGTTGAGCATCCCCAGCGAAACGGTCAGGGTGATCAGGAAATTCAACACGTTGAACGGCTGCGGGGCGCAGGCGAACAGGTCGCCGGTGCGCACCCCGGCGTAAATATCGTACATGCCTTTGAGTCCCACCAGGCGGCCTTCTTCGGGCGCGATCTGGTTGCTGAGCATGCGGATGGGCAGGTTGATCATTTCGTAGCCGGTGCTGGCCAGGGTCGAGAAGCTGGCCGGCAAGACCTCCCCGGCGGATAACCGCTCGAAGGTCAACCGGTTGCTGACCTGGACGCCCATCGCGCCCCTGCCTTCCGGCGGGTTCGAGCGCGGCACCAGCGAGACGCTGCCGGCCTGGTCGTTGCGGGTGTAGGCCAGCGTCACCGGCTGGTCGAGGTTCCGGGAGATGATGTCCGAAAGGTCGGCGTGGGTGTAGACCGGCTGGCCGTTGACCGAGTTGATGATGTCGCAGGAGCGCAGCCCGGCGGCCTGGGCCGGCGAATCGGCGTCCACGGCCGCGATCTGGACCTGGTCCTGGATGGCGACCGGGTTGCCGTAAACCCCGAACGTGTAAACGAGGAAGACCAGGGCAGCCAGCAGGTTCATCACCGGCCCGGCCAGGGCCACGATCACCCGTTTCCAGGCGGGGGCGGCCGCCAGCCCGCCGAAGACTTCCGGGTCGTTCTCGCCTTTGGGGCGCACGAATCCGCCCAGAGGCAGGGCGTTGATGGTAAATTCGGTCCCGGGCGAGATCTCTTTGAGGACGCCCGAAATGCGGACTTCGTTGTTAGCCAACGTGACGTAATCGCTGGCAGGCGGGAAATACTGTCCGTCTTCGGTAGCCACCAGGGAGATGGATTTGAGCACCAGCCTGTCGTTGGCCCGCTGCGCAATCGCATCCGCGCCGCGGTTGAGGCTGCTCCGGGTGTCGAAGGGCAGTTCAAAGTTGCGCGGGATCTCAAGCCGGTGGCGGCCAACGGTCATGGAGCCTTTCAGCCGCCAGAAGCGGAACAGTTTGGGCGGCAGGCCAAGTCCGAACTCCTCGACTTCGACGCCCAACACCCGGCAGGCAATGAAATGCCCAAGCTCGTGGATGACGATGAGGAAAGCCAGCGCCCCCACAAATTCTAGGATCAATCTAAGTGTCATCAGGTTACCTGTATTCTGTGAAAGTCAAGCACCCATTATATCAGGTCAGCAAACGGGCCGGGCCGCCCACGCCGGCGACCAGTACCTCTGTCACACCCGGCAAAGCGCGCAGGTTCTTCTCCGTTTCGCCGATGTACCCGCCCGGGCAAAGGACGTGAACGTTCGGTCCGGCATCAATCGTGTAAAGCACGGGCAGGCCCCGGCTGCGCCATTCGCGCACGGCCTGCATCACCGTCAGCGTGGCGGGCTGCCAGTAGAACAGTGCGGGCTGGCTGGTCATCATCACCGCGTGCATCATGTCCGAGTCCAGTTCCACGATGGCGGCAAGGGCCTCGAAATCCCGATCCAGGATGGCGCGCCGGCACAGGTCGAGGCGGCGGGAAGCGTCGGCCACCCGCGCCGCCTGCAAGGGGCTGGTCGGGGCCAGGGCGTGGCCCTCGGTCGAGCCGGTCTGCTTATGCCCGGCGCTGATGATCGCCACGCAATCGGCCAAATCCCAATGATCAGGAGGCGCGATGGATTCGGCGAACGACTCTTCGTCCGTATCCCCGGCGCGCCATTCGACGAATCCGCCCGGGACCGAACGGCTGGCCGATCCCGACCCGCGCCGCGCCAGCCGGGACAGCTCCGCCTCGCTCAATTCCAGACCCGCGGCCTGCGTCGCTGCCAAAGCCAGGGCCGCGAACGCCGAGGCGGATGAGGCGATCCCCGCCCCGGAGGGGAAGTTGTTCTCGCTGATGACCTCCGCCTTCATCCCGATCCCGGCTATCCCGCGCACCAGGTCGAGGAAGGCTGAAACCCGATCCAGCCCCTTGCCGACCACCTCACGCCCGTTGATGATCAACTCATCGAACGGCAGCGACGGCTGGAAGCTGACCGTCGTGCGCGTCGTCAGCCCGTCGAGGTTAATCGAGATCGAGCCGTTGGACGGGAGGCGCAGGATAGGGTCGCGGTTGCCCCAGTATTTGATGAGGGCGATGTTCGGATTTGATTGGGCGGTGGCAGAGAGGGTTATCATAGTAGATTTCTGTAGAATTTAAGTGAAAATAACATGGTTTTGGCACCAGATCGCTTGTGTTCCCTTGTGATTATATTGCAGGCTTCAAGTATTGGGGCAACAAGTGAAGTTTACCATGTCCATAAAGTCAATTTGTTTTTGAAAATGTACATCCGGTTGACCACTCCGGATTTATTATAATTCGGATTATAATAAGCACGCTTATAATAGAAGGAGGTTCCCATGTTTGTCGCTCGGCAAAAAGAGTTGGCATTCCTGAACGATTTATTGGTCCGCGAACGCCCTGGCCCGGCACAATTGGTATTGCTTTACGGCCGCCGGCGCGTCGGCAAGACTGAGTTGCTATTACACTGGGCGAAAAATAGCGGGGTTGACTTCACCTACTGGGCTGCTGAACGAGAAAGTCCCAATATGCAACGCAATAGCCTTTTTGCTCGCTTGCTTGGCGTGCCAGAAGACAGTGCGCCGGTTCACCGCTCCTGGTCTGCCTTGTGGCAGGCAGTTGCTAATCACCTCGGAGAGAAACGGCACATCCTTATTCTGGATGAACTTCCCTATGCAGCCGAGTCTGACCCGGCGATGCTTTCTGCCCTGCAACATGCCTGGGATCAATATTTCCAACGCTCAAACCTGGTGATTGTCCTATGCGGTTCTCATGTCAGAGTGATGGAAACCCTGCTCTCACGCCAGTCTCCCCTGTTTGGGCGGATGACGGCCCAGTGGCACCTGGAGCCTTTGCCATTTTCCAGTTTGCAAGAGTTTTTTCCCGATTGGAATGCTGATGAACGGGTAGCGGCTTACGCAATTGTTGGTGGTATTCCTGCTTACTTGAATTGGTTCAATCCTAAATATTCGTTAGTGGAAAATATCCGAAATGTTGTTCTTGCTCCGGGGGGAATGTTCCTGGCAGAGCCGGTATTTCTTCTTTATGATGAAGTGCGTGAACTAAAAAATTATCTGGCTGTGCTCAAAGCCATTGGGGCAGGAAACCATGTTTTGAGTGATATAGGGAATCATGCTTTTCTTCCCAGCACGGCAGTCAATGCCTATTTATCCACTTTGCAAGAATTGCGCTTAGTGGAGAGGCGGTTGCCAGTGATGGTTCAGCCTGGGGAACGCGGAAAGTCTCGCGCGGGACGTTACCACTTATGCGATCCTTATTTCCGGTTCTATTTTCATTTTCTTGCCCCTTTTCAAGATGACCCCTTGACGAGCTCAGACCAAATTCTTGAACGTGTTCAACAGAATTTGCGGGCTTTTGTTGGGGCCACTGCTTTCGAGGAGCTTTGCCGTCAATGGGTGATTGCGGAAGGAAAAGCAGGGAACTTGCCATTCGTACCGAACACAGTCGGTAGCCACTGGAGTCGCCGCGTGCAGGTGGATGTTGTCGCGCTGAATTGGAATAGTAAAGAAATTCTATTGGGAGAATGCAAATGGGGAACAGATAAGGTTGACCATCAGATAGCCCGCGAATTAACTGGTGAAAAGACACGCTTGGCACTTCTCGACTTGCCAGATATGGGAGAAGGCTGGAAAGTGTATCATGCGCTTTTTGGCCGCCAGGGGTTTACTGATGCCGCTCGAAATGAAGTACAGGCATCTGGTGGACAATGTATCGATTTAAGAGAATTGGACAAGGCGTTGAGCCGAGTAGATTAATTTGGGCCACCCCTAGATATGGGCATCGCTAACCTTGCCATCACCAGATATTGTGCTCCCTTGTGATTACATCGCCAAGGCGATGTTCGGCGAGCTTTGGGCGGTTGCTGTCGTAGTATTCATGGCTTTTTGTACACAGAATTATGATTTCCATGGGGAAAATACCACTATTTTGTGCATTTCCTTTTCTTTTGGCGATGCCACTTGCGATTACATGATACCTTATGCGAAGTATTGAGGCAACACAAGTTGAGCTGACATGTTTTTATTGTATTGCTTTAACCTTCGATGCTACCCAACGCCCCATCAACGCAGTATCCGCTTTGTAATTTTCCACCAACTCTCCCAAGCGGACGTTGAAATTAGCCTGTGTCTCCTGAAAATCTGCCGACTGCCGGAACTTCTCCAACAAATTGGTTGAATGAGTAGTCGCTGGCGGTGTAGCCACCTTCGAGGGTTGCTCCACCGGGAGATTTATCACCTTGCTCTGACTTTCCCCAATGTCATTCAGAATCTTACCGAATTCGGCTATGCAGTAACGGTCCCACTTTCATACCCATCTCCTGCACCAAGCGGGCTTTGCTGCCCGCTTTTACCATTCTGTATTCTCCAGATGAACGCTCAACGGTTAGCGAACCAGACAGCATAGTCATCGGTCAATGTGAAATTTGCCGACTTTTCATCAGTCGCCTTCAGATCACACAAGGGGAAAACATACATGTTTCTCCTGGCTTTGATGTTCACCAACACGCCATAGAGATCGTCCACACCTTCGAAGCCCATGACTTTCACCAGGTCGCCAGCTTGCAGAGGGCCGCGTTCCTGGAATTCTGACACTTCAGCATCAAACGGCAGTTTGAGATGGGCTTCAAGATATTCTTGCCAGGTTTCAAATGCTTCCAGTTCGTCATCCTCGTCAATAGCTTTTAACACCTTGTGGATCCGTCGGCCCTGCTTTCCCAGGTGATCCCAATTGTGCTCTGCAGATAGCTCTTCAATGATCTCGTCCACATCAGCTTGCGTATCGCGGGGTTCTGCCTTCTCGACTTCTTCCGGGTACAATCCCATGCTCGTCCAATCCAGGCCATCTTCCTCGCTGCGGCGAATTGCAGATGCTGGCATGTGTTTGAGTGACAGGCTGTCCCATTGGAACAAAATCGTCAATTGGGGCGGCTGGTAAATCTCAATTGCTGTGACTCGCCCCTGCCAGCCTCCAATATCAAACCCATAGTTAGGGTCTTTGACTCCCGGTTTAACCCGAATGCAATCGCCCACCTTCAGGTCTGTGGTTGGGTTTTGAGCGATAGGCTGGGTTTTCTTATGATGACGGTTGCGTTTACTCATAGCACACCATTTGTCTTAAGGATTCACTTTCAACGTTTTCTATTCTTTATCGTAGCTGATTTATGCGCTTTACCCCGGCGGTAAATCTGCCCTATGAAGGCGGCCAGGATAAATTTGTTCTCTTCGTATCGGTCGCCGTCCAAATAGCCAAGCTCAAACTGGAGCGCAGCACCCCACTTCTGGCGCGTGCGCAACCAATTGGTTGCTGTCTTATCCACTTCCTGACGAAAACGGCGAAAACGCTCCGGGGTCATGATCTCGCTAAGAGCCTGCCGAACAAACTCAAAACTGCGCTCGCGCATTTCTTCAGATGGCTGCGCCTGCATGACCGCCTCCCCAAACTCTGCCTGGATACGCTGGAAGGGCAGCATCAGCTCTTCTTCAGAAAATAAGCTCAGTTCCACGTCACCACGCGCTAGCGCATCCTCGAAAGCCTCGACCATCTCCCAGATCTGTTTTTCGACGCGCTGGCGTAAGCCTGGCTGAGCCTCAAAGATCTTTTTCCCAACCTGTTCCAACTTATCGGGATGTTTGAGCATGGTAAAAATATCAATTTTTTCTTCCCCATCTGCCTTTAGCGCTTCGGCAACAGCATCGAAAACGACCCGGTCCTCCTCATACTCTTGCATAGCTCGTTGCATCGTTCGGTTGTAAATCGCCACGATCAAGCCGCAGACTCCCCAAGGAATGCTCCTCATCCGTAGCGCAGGAGTGAGCATCATGACTGTTTCCAGTTTCTTGGTATCTCTGCCCGTCATCAACCGGTCCATCAAGGTTTGTAGCCGTTGATCCACCTCTTTACGAAAGTCAGGCGTAGCCAGTTCTGCAATGATCTCAACCCTCATTTCGTCGGCAACTTCATGGTATTTATCCGGGTTTTTCCTTCTAGCTGCCTCCAAACGCTTGTCATACTTTTTCAACCAGCGTTCGGTAACTTGAGCCGCTTTTTCGGCATCCAGATATAAGTCTTTGAACTCAATCTCTTTAGAAAGTTTTGCAGAATCGATCATGATGCGGACAAGATTTTGTTTTAGATAATCTATACCGCCAATGGACATGCGCTGTGCAATGGCTTGCGCGGCCGGGGAATATTCGCGCGATTTTCTTTCAGGTGCTGGTACAGGTATTTTTGTTTGGCTTTTCTGATGTCGTTTTCTGTGCATATATGTAAAATCCAGATCAAGCACGCGATCCTCAAATTTTCTGCATAAAGAGAATGGTTTTGATGTTGAGGAGTTTACGCTGTTTGTTGAAAAAATCCATAGGCAAATTATAACGCGCTGTGAACCCCTATAGTATGCAGTACAGAGATGTGTGCAAGATTATCAGCGAAAAGGATTTTGTTGCATGATCTATCCCGGCCCACACTCCGCTCCCTTGGCAGAAAATATTCACGCCACCCCTTTGACACATCCGGCTTATAAACCAGGCAGTCTTATGGCATAATTTACCCAACTTTCATCACTGGATAACGGGAAGGGAAGCCAGAGCGCATGGAACTCGTCGCAGCACTTCACAAACACTTCGGCTACATTACACTTCGCGCGGGGCAGAATAAAGCACATCAGAAGTTCATCAGCCAATACACTTCACCATGACAAACAACACTCTACAACAACATACACTCGAACTCCTCCACGCCATGCTTGGCGCTCAGGCGGACTTCCGCCCTGGCCAATGGGAAGCGATCGAAGCGATTGCCATTCAAAAGAAACGCGCTTTGGTCGTCCAGCGCACGGGGTGGGGAAAAAGCCTCGTCTATTTTCTCGCCACCAAATTGTTGCGCGAGCAGGGAGCGGGACCGACATTGCTCATCAGTCCCCTGCTTTCGCTCATGCGGAATCAAATCGAAATGGCGAAGCGGATCGGTATCCGCGCCCACACGATCCACAGCGCCAACCGCGAGGAGTGGGACACAGTCGAAGCGGCCTTGAAAGAAAATGCCTGTGACATCCTTCTCATATCGCCCGAACGATTGAACAACGAACGCTTCATCCAATCCGTTTTGCCTGGCATGGCGGGACGCATCGGGTTGTTCGTTGTGGATGAAGCGCACTGCATCTCGGATTGGGGACATGATTTTCGCCCCGACTACCGCCGCATCGTCCGCATCCTGAACTTGCTTCCCAAAAGCGCGCCGGTTTTAGGCACGACTGCCACCGCCAACAACCGCGTCGTCGCCGACATTCGATCCCAACTTGGCGCGGACCTGCTCGTCCTGCGCGGCACACTCACGCGAGAGTCACTGCGCCTGCAAACCATCACGCTCACCAACCAAAGTGAACGACTGGCATGGCTGGTGGAAAATCTGCCTAAATTGCCTGGCAGCGGCATCATCTACTGTCTCACCGTTCCCGATACGGAGCGTGTCTCAGATTGGCTCAAGAAAAAGGGCTTCTCCGTAGAAGCCTACCATGCTGAAAGCCCCGACCGCCCCGCGCTCGAACAAGCCTTTCTCGCCAATCAAGTCAAAATCCTGGCCGCCACCGTTGCCCTCGGCATGGGATTTGACAAGCCCGATATTGGCTACGTGATCCATTTTCAGCGGCCCGGCTCCGTCGTGGCATATTACCAGCAGGTCGGGCGCGCGGGACGTGCAGTGGAGCGTTCCTATGGCATCCTTCTCAGCGGCGCCGAGGATGATGAAATTCAGGATTACTTTATCCAATCCGCTTTTCCCAGCCTCGAGGTGATGCACCAAATCCTCGCTGCGCTCGCCAAAACGGAGGGACTTTCCCTCAACGAGATTCTTGCGCGTGTCAATGTCAGCCGCAGTATGCTCGACAAGGCGCTCAAACTCCTCGAAGTGGACGGCGCGGTCGGCGCGGCTTTCGAGAATCGCAAAACGGTTTACTTCCGCACGCCCAATCCCTGGCAGCCAGACATCGAGCGCATCGAGCATGTCACCCAACAGCGCCGTACCGAGCAAACCCAAATGCAGGGATATATGGATCACTCGGGCTGCCTCATGGAATTCCTGCAACGCGCCCTCGACGACGCGCATCCCCAACCCTGCGGACGCTGCGCCAACTGCCGCGGCAAAGGCCTGCCCAAAACCGTTTCCCACGGACTCGTTATCGAAGCCGAAAATTTCATCAAAGGCGCGTTCATCCCCATTGCCCCGCGTCACATGCTCCCCGTCGGCATCTTTCCCGATCAAAAGCGCAAGATCCCGCCCGAACTTCTCAACGAAGCGGGTCGTTCCCTGTGTTATTATGGCGACGCGGGTTGGGGCACGCTTGTGCGCTCAGGCAAATACGAGCAAAATCATTTTTCGGATGAACTGGTGGAGGCGGCCGCGCGTTTAATCGGCGGCTGGAAGCCCGATCCTTTTCCCGTTTGGATGACGGCGATCCCGTCTCGCCGCCACCCCGAGCTGGTTCGCAATTTCTCCGAGCGTTTAGCCGCCCGGATCGGAATCCCGTTTCATCCCGTCCTCGTCCGCGTTTCCGACGCCCCGCAGCAGAAGACCATGCAAAATAGCTCCATGCAAGCCAACAATGTCTTCAACACCATCGGCATATCAGGAGACATCCCTGCCGCGCCTGTCCTCTTGATAGATGACATCCTCGACTCTGGCTGGACCTTGACCATGGCCGGCTGGTTACTTCGTTCTCAGGGTTGTAGCCAGGTTTTCCCATTTACCCTGGCACAAGCCACTGCCAGAAATTCATAACCTGTTTCACGAGATATTCCATGCCAATTACCCCCGACTCCCAAGCCATTCTCTTGCTCTGCTCACAACTTGCTCTTCCCCCCGACCCCGAGTTTGCGCCATTAACTTTGCGTGAATGGAATCCTTTTGTGCGGAAAATGCAAGCCGCCTCCCTTCGCCCTGCGGATCTACTCGGCATTTCCCAAGCGGACTTGCAGTCTCGCCTCGACCTCCCAACAGAACAAGCAACACGCCTTGTGCATCTGCTCGAACGAAGCGGATCCTTCGCCATTGCTCTCGAACGCTTGAACAATCTCGGAATTTTTGTTCTCACCCGCGCCGACTCAGACTACCCCGAAAAATACCGCCAACGACTCAAAGACTCCGCGCCTGCGGTGTTGTTCTACGCAGGAGAGAAAACCCTGCTCGGACAGCCGGGCATTGCCGTCGTCGGCTCCCGTCACCTGGACGAGGCCGGGCAGGAATGCGCCCGCTTTGTCGGTAACGCCTGCGGGCTGTCAGGCCAGGTGCTCTACTCCGGCGGCGCAAAAGGCGTGGACACCATCAGCATGGAGTCCGCTCTCGAAGCGCGCGGCACAGCCGTCGGGGTCCTGGCCGATAGCCTGGAGCGGGCAGTCAAAAAACAACATGAGGCCCTATCCCGCGGCGACCTTTGCCTGGTCACGCCCTACAGTCCCGGCGCAGGATTCTCGGTCGGCGCGGCGATGGGACGCAACCGGCTCATCTACTGCCTGGCCGATTACGCCATCGTGGTCGCCTCCGACGCGGAAACGGGCGGCACGTGGGCAGGCGCGACCGAAACGCTCAAAAATAAATGGGTTCCTGTGTTCGTCCTGGAACATGACCAAATGCCGGATGGCAATCGGCTGCTCCTGCAACGGGGTTCTCTCCCTTTTCCCCATCCCTTTGTGCAATCCGCCATTAAGTTACCGGGATGGATGGAAGCCCAGGCCGCAAACCTGCCATCCCAACCCAACCAGCCGAGTTTGTTCTGATGCCCACTTACCCCGATTACCTCCACCAGAGCCTGGCCCGCGCCCGCGAGATCGGCCAGTGGTATTGCGGCCAGGCCGACGCCGCCGCGCTGTGTTTCGACATGCTGGCGCTTTTCCCGGATTGTGTTGAAGCCAGCGAACTCGTTTACGAACTCTTCTGTGATGAGTGGACGATCCATGACAACCGCGTTGCCGTCCAGCAAAACATGGACGAATGGGACGACCGTCCCTGGCAGCAACGCCGCCGCCTGGCGCTGTCGTTCCGATTCATGAGCCGCTGGGAAGGCTGGGACCGCGAATACATGGAAGGCTACGAACAGGAGCAGGATGGCCCGCCCGATGTGGCCAAAATCCTGGAGGACGGCAAGATGGAACTGCTCGGCGCGTACTGCCTCGGGGACGAGGAATGCACCGATTATGCCTGGGCGATCTTTTCGGACGCGCTCGACAAGTCCAGCGATCCCCACGGCGCGCTTTTGTGGATCGGCAAACAATACGCCGACCTGGGATTTTTCGCCGACGCGGCCGAAGCCCTGGGCGAACTCTGCTCCCATTACGGCGATCCGGACGCGAAGCGGCTCCTGGCCGAGGTCATCTGGTGGCGGGACAACGCCCACCGCATCCCGTGGATTCCGCCTGCGGGCGACGGCTCACGCTACGACCGCATGATGGAACTCATTGACCCGTCCGCGCCGAAAACGAACGAGTACGTCCGCCGGGCGCGAAACGAAAACCAACGCGAACGCATCGCCCGCTACCGCCCCAGCATCAACCCGGAGTTGGCGAAATTGTTCTCGGTCACAATCCCAGCCGAGAAACCGTCCCCGCCTCGGGTGGATTGGAGTTTCCTCGACCAGGATGACGGCCGGCCCGGCGAACCCGCCGATTGGGTTCGGAAACAGATCGAGATGTTCGGCGACGATCCCGAAATCGCCGCCGAGATCCGGCGAATGCACCGCTGCACGCGCCAGATCCCGCCGCCCTCCACCCCGCCGCGTTACGATCCAAACGAGCCGCCATTCGATCCCGGTGAGTGGTTGACGTAACCCGCTGTACCTTTTCTTTGTCAATAGCAGTTCGTACACCTTCGGCGCAGACGGCAGCGCGCTGGGCCTGGCGTCGTTCGGCCTCGACGCGCTCGCCCTGCCGTGATTTTCAGGGGAGCGCGACTTCCGTCAGCGGGTTCATCCCGCGCGCAGCCCTGCAATAACAATCGCGCAAACCGCGACCATGGCAAGCGATACTGTGCCCAGCAGGAGTTTGATGACGCCTTCCCGCCCCGCGGAACTCTGATGTCCCTGCGCGGCGATGGGCATCATCGAGCCTGCGCCCCAGATCGCGGCCAGCAGGGTTGCGAGCCAGTTCGCGAAGGTGCCGTAGAGCGCAAGCCAGGCAGTGACCGTCAGCAGCGTGGCAGGCAGATTGAGTCTGGTCCACAACAGTCCCAGCGCCACCAGAAAAATGCCGTTCAAGACCCCTTCCAAATGGCTGGAGAGTCCCATGCGGGGATTCTTGAGTTTGGGGACAACGAACCCCGTCAACAAGCCGAGCAGGAAGAGAACGATTCCGAGTTGAAGCAGAAAGCGATCCATATTCAGTATCCTCTTTATTCTCTATCCGAAAAAGGAGTGCGAGCTTCAGCTTGCCTGCTCCCGGCGGGCTGAATTCCCAGCGGGCTGAATCCACAGCGGACTGAAGTCCGCACTCCAGGAATTTTCGGGTAGGCTTTAGAGCCTGTCCGAAAAAGGAGTGCGAGCTTCAGCTTGCCCGTCCCCAGCGGGCTGAATTCCCAGCGGACTGAATCCTCAGCGGACTGAATCCTCAGCGGACTGAAGTCCGCACTCCAGGAATTTTCGGGTAGGCTTTAGTACAGTATCAGTAAATCTTTGAAGACATCTTCCATCAGTGCCCGGTCGCCGGAAATTTTTGCGCGCTTCATGCCTTCTTCATACGAAAAACGGCCTGAGACAAAGATATTGAAATCGAGCGCGTCCATTTCCATATCGGCGGCAGGGTTGCTGCTACCGATCCTCCAGGTGCCGCCTGCGATACCCGTCAGCGAGAGCGTGACGGCGCGACCGTTGAGACGCTTGTTCATTTTCTTCGCCGCATCCCGCACGACCAGCTCGACAATGCGACCGTCGTGTTCTCGCGTCTGCTCGAAGGGGCGGCCCGTGGCCCGGCAGATGTCGAGGCGGTGCATCCAGGTATCGCGGCTGTGGATGACCCACATCAAATAGCGAAGCGTTATGAACCCGGCAACGGGATGCGGGATGCCGAACCACTTCATGGCGTTGAATCCATACGCCCAGTTGCGGATGGCTTTCGGACCGACTTGCTTCAATTCCGCGATCAATTCGGCAGGTGTCATGTCCTTGCGTTCGCCCACTTGAAGCGCATTGATCGCGTCCTCGGGCAGTTGTCCCCTTTTGGGAATCCTGGTGTATTGGCGCAGCATTTCCCCATAACTCACGCCGCTGAGATACCCGCCTGCCTGGTGCGCCACCATGTCATGCACGTCCCACTCCGTGCAAGGGGTGGGCCGGGACCAATCGTCGGGGCCGAGCGATTGGATCAGGGTCACGAAGCGGGCAAAGGCTTCGGCCATGAGGCGGTGGGCTTCATCCGCATGGGTGTAGGGAATGCGTTTGGCGGAGGCGAAGGTCGAGGGGGAAACAGCAACGTTCATTGGCTTTCTCCTTCTTCTAGAATGGTTTTCTCCAGCATGGACAAGGCGATGGGGATCAACGACCCGAACCGCCCTTCCCCGACGGGCAGGTGCGGCTCGTTAGCCATGTGCAAGGCGGTCAACCCGTGAGACATGGCGATGGTCAGGTTCACGATCTGCTCACTGGTCAGGCTGGTGTTCAGTTCGTGTTTGTACGTTTCCACGCGTTGGCGGGAGTATTCGAGGAGTCCAAAACTCAGATCAAGGCCTTCCTGGGATGGGACGAACCCCGGAACCGGACGCTCGAAACAAAGTTGGTAGAGTTCGGGGTTTTCGAGGGCGAAGGTCATGTAGCCTTCGACGATCTTTTGCATTTCTTCCTGGAAAGTCGCAGATGCCTGCGCGGCTTTTTCGACGATTTCACCCCATAAACTGAACCCGAGGCGGAAGAGCGCGTCGTAGATGTCCATCTTGCCTGAAAAGTAGTTGTAGAGAGATGGGGCGCGCATATCCATGCGGCGGGCGAGTTCCTGCATCGAAAGCCCGGCGACGCCCTCTTCGCGCATGATAGCGCGGGCGGTCTCGAGCAGGGATTGGATGGTGGCTTCGCGGTTGCGCTGGCGGCGGGAGGGGGTGAGGGTCATGCTCATATCGGCTAATGATATTAGTTTTTACTAATTATATTAGGATAACAAAAGTTGTCAAGGGTTAAAAAGAGACAGTCACCCGCTTGCTGAAGGTGACTGTCTCTCGAATACCGGGCCGGTAAAGGCTGTGAAAGCAAATTCAGCCTGGGAATGACAAAATCCCGCACTGCCCGCGAACGGCCATCGGGCAGCGAAACGGACGGGGCCTTTTCGTAGCGGTGTGGATTTTACGATGCCGGGGGCAACGGCTCGTCAATATTCTCCACGACGGCAGGCTTGGGTTTGCGCAGGGTCAGCACACCGACTACGATCGGGATGGCAATGAAGATGATGCCTCCACACAACATCCCGATCCCCATGGCAATCGCGGAATTCGGATCGCTGCTGCCGAAGATGTCAATTTCTGCGCCCGGCATAGGCCCCACCAATGCCATCATCCCGCCCAGGCACATGCTGAACAGGCCGGGGCAGCCGCAGAAAACGGCTGTAACGATTGTTGCAATAAGACCGGTCGTTTTCTTATCCATGGTCTCCTCCAGGGGTTATAAATTTTCACCAGTATACAGCGAAAACAAAGCCGTATGCAAGCGAGTTTCGCGCAAAACCCGTTGAAGTTGGCAGGCTTGAGATATACTCCAATCAAAATCCTGCCGCTGTGTTCAACAAAAGGGAACCCGGATGAACACGACCATTTTCGATACCCCCGTCTTGAGCCAATTACTTCGCGGCCTGTCGAAGGCGCTCCTGCGCCTGTCCGGTTGGCGCGTCCAGGGGCGGCTGCCGGACCTCCCGAAGTTCGTCATCGTCGGCGCGCCGCACACCTCCAACTGGGATTTCGTCATGTTCCTGGCGCTGGCCTTCGTCCTGGAAGCGAAGGTCCGCTTCATGGGCAAAGCGGAGCTGTTTCGCGGGGCGTTCGGCGGGTTCTTCCGCTGGTGCGGCGGCGTCCCGGTGGACCGATCCCGGCCGCAGGGTCTGGTGGAGCAAATGGTCCAGGCCGTCCGGGAGGCGGAGCATTTCATCCTGGTCATCACCCCCGAGGGCACCCGCAGCAAGGTCGGCGAGTGGAAGCGCGGCTTCTATCACATCGCCAGGAGCGCCGGCATCCCGGTCGTGGCAGGCTACGTGGACAGCATCACCAAGACTTGCGGCATCGGCCCGACCTTCACCCTGACCGAGGACATCGAAGCCGACATCGAACGCATCAAATCGTTTTTCAAGGACAAAACCGGGATCAACCCCAGGCTGACGAGTGAGTTGTAGTCACCGGTTAACTTCTATTTATCAAAACGGGGTAGAATCTGAACCATGGCAAATCCTGTCCGCTGGTCAGTACAAGACAGATTCGGCAACAACGTTTACCTGACCCAGGAACGATGAGAACACATCATTGACACACTCAACCACCTGGAAATGAAAGACCACGAAGAAGAACTGAAAGAAACTATTCGGACTGGCGCTCGAAAACAAGATCCACTCAACCCACAAAAGTATCGGTACTCAAAAGAGTTTGGCAACTTGCCAGCAAATAATACGCACGTCGTTGCCATTGTATTGTTCAGACTTCGAGAAATCGGCCCTGGCGAGATTGGGACGAGCAATTTCATCGTTACCGCTTACCAGAAAGAAATAGGGTAATGACATGAGACTACCTGTAAAAACCAATTATGATGAAACCAGCGATACCTTATATATTTCCTTCACCCCGGATGTGAAAGCAACCGGGATTGAATTGAATGACCATATCATTCTGCGGATTGACAAGGAAAATCGAAAAGCTGTCGGTATCACCTTCCTGAATTACTCCATTCTCATCCAAAAAGCGGATTTTGGACCGCGCAGTTTCCCGCTGACAGGTCTCACGATGTTGTCCGAAGAAACCCGCGAAATCGTGATGGAGATCCTGGGAAAGTCGCCTGTCAAAGAAATTTTGGCCCTTTCGACCTATACCCCATCATTTTCAGAAGTAATCCCCATCACCTTATTGCGTTTGCCTGCGACACAGGTTGCCTGATCGCCACCGCGGCTGCTCCCTGTTCGTAAAACCTTAATCTTCCAAAAGGAATTCCCCGCCGCGCAGCAGCCCATCCAGCACGGCCTTGATGGCCGGGGAGTTTTCGGCCCGTAACTCATGCCAGCCGAATTTCTTGAGCTTCACCATGCCGGGCCGGTAAAAGGGGACGATGAACCGGTCGAACGGCAGCGAGGTGCGGAACAATTGGTAGTACAGGAAACGCCGCGCCTCCAGCCGGTGCGTCGCGGGGACCTCGATCCTGCCCGCCGTTAAAAAGGCCTCCGCCTGCGCCCGGAAATCGGATACCGTCTGCGGGAAGAAGACCGTCGGGTACTGGGTGTAGCGCGCTTTCCCGCCGCACAACACCGCCGCCCCCATGATCGAAGCCTCCAGCCCGATGGACGAGTTGTAGACCATCACGAACCTGGCCCGCTGGATCAACTCATACGAACTGACGTACTCCCCCGAATCGTAGAAAACCACATTCGACAGCTTATCCACGCCGTTGGCGCGCGCCCACCCCTCGACCGTTTCCCGCGCCTGCTTGCGGCTGTTGGGCCGTTTCTCGTCCGGGTGGGCGCGGATGACGAACAACGTCTCCGGATGTGACTTGATCAGGTCCAGCACCGTGTCCAGCCAGGCGAACATATCGCTGAAGACCACGTTCGAGTGCGGCTGGCTGGTGTCGAAGATGACGTTGGTAAAGACCGGGACCAGTTGCTCGAACCCGGCCAGTTTTTGCAAAAAGGCTTCGTCCAGGCCCTTCATCTCCGGCCAGAACCGGATGCCGGCCATGCTGAAATTGCCCTGGAAACGGTTTTCGAGATACTCGTCCAGGCGGGCGTTTTGCTCGGCGGAGAGTTCGAAGTCTTCGGGCAGGTTGATCGGGGAGGCGGTGGCCTCGCCGGGGGTGAAGAACGCCGTCAGCGGCTGGAAGCCCACCTCGTGGGTGTAGCTGGGGATGCCGCGCTGCTGGCAGAGCCAACGGGCGGTCGCTTCGGGGAAGAACTGCCCGTTGAAGATAACCGCAGCCTGCGGGTCGGTCTGATCGAGTAAGGAGATGAACTCCCTCGCCACGTTCCAAGCCGAAAGCATGAACTCACGATACAGCGTCCGCGTCGCCTCGTCATCCTGCAAATTGTGGAGACGCAGCCGCCAGCGGGTGCCGGGCAATACGAGGGGGCCGAGCGGCAGATTTGACGAGGGCAGTCCCCAGGTCGGGATGGGGTGTTCGTAGGCCATCAGTTCGGCCAGGGACATCCCGGCGAGCGCTCCGGCCAGGTCATCATCCTGCTCATAAGAGAAAAAGCGGGCGTCGGCCTTGTTGTAGACCACCAGCGACTGGCGCACGCAGGTATCGCAGGGCAGCGGCGCGGACGGGTCGTCCTGGTCGGTGCCGAGCACGCAGCGACTCATCCCCCGCTGGCAGACGAAATGGACGGCAGGCACGCCCTCCAGCCGCAACGCAAACGAAGTCAGCATCGAAAAGGCCGCGTTCTGGCTCAGGCCCAGGATGCGGGTGGAAGCGTTGAAGAACACCACCGGGCGCTGGCCCGACGGCGGGACGCGGCTGGCAATATCCGTTGACAGGCGCACGATCCGCAAGTCGGCGGTAATGCGGTCGAAGCCGCGTTTTATTTTTGTGAAAACACTCTCTGTCATAGGCCGCAAATTGTAACAGACGCAAGCGAAAAAAGTCCGCTATACTGTGAACGGTTGAGATTTTAACATTTACAAAATGAGTTGAGCAATTATAGACCGCCATATATGGGTTATGGCTGCAAAAATCGCCGCAGAACGCCACATATATGCACAAACTGGGTTTCGTAAAAAGTAAAGAACTTGCCCGTTTGGAGTATATAATTAATCCATGAGTAAAGCCAAAGTTCCGAAAGCCAAGATTGCCGATTTTTGCAAACGCTGGGGAATTTCCGAATTTGCGCTTTTTGGCTCGGCTGTAGGGGAAGGCTTTCGCCCTGAGAGTGATGTCGATGTGATAGTTTCCTTTGCGCCAGATGCCAGGATTACCTTGTTCGACATGGCCCGCATGCAGGACGAGTTGCAACAAATCTTTGGCCGCGAAGTGGATCTGGTAACCAAATCAGGCGTGGAAAACAGCCGGAATTATCTCAGGCGAAAGAATATTCTCGAATCGGCCCAGGTGATCCATGTCGCGGGATGACACCTATTTGGTGGATATGCTGGAATCCGCCAAAATTGCGTGGATTATGTCTTTGACAAAACTCTGGATGAGTTCGTCGAGGATATCCAATGCCAGGATGCGGTTATTCGCCGGATTGAAATCATCGGCGAAGCTGCCCGCCGCGTAACGCCAGAAACACCCCAAAAATTTCCCGAAAATGAGTGGCGCGAAATGACCAGTATGAGAAACCTGGTCATCCACGAATACGATGTGGTAGATATCCAACAGGTTTGGGATACCGTTCAGAATAAAATTCCGCCCCTGATCGAGATACTAACCAAATTCGTTCCTCCCGAAGAATAAAGTCAAAATTGCAAATAAAAAGACATCGGAAGACATGCTTCGGATGTCTTTGTATTGCATCGTTCTGTCACGCTGCCAGGGGCGACAACTTATTTCACCCTCCGCAGCTTCTTGAGCGACCCCATCTCGCTCTCGTAGACCTTCTTCACGCCGTCGCCCAGAGCCGCTTCGGTGACGCGGATGTACTTCACCAGCCGCTCGAAGCCGCCCGGCTCGACCGAGGCGGCCTGGTCCGAACCCCACATGGCCCGGTCGAGGGTCAGGTGGCGCTCGACGATGCAGGCGCCCAGGGCCACCGCAATGGTCGAGGGGACGAGGCCGACCTCGTGTCCCGAATAGCCGACCGGCACGCTCGGGAACTGGTCGCGCAGGGTCTGGATCATCTTCAGGTTCAGTTCCTCCGGCTCGCACGGGTAGGTGCTGGTGCAGTGGGTGATCGCCAGGTTTTCGGTGCCGAGCACTTCCACCGCGCCGTGGATCTGATCGTAGGTGGACATCCCCGTCGAAAGGATGATCGGCTTGCCCGTCTTGCGCAGGTAACGCAGCAGGCTGTGATCGGTCAGCGAGGCCGAGGGGATTTTATACGCCGGGGTGCTGAACTGCTCCATGAAATCCACCGACGGCTCATCCCAGACCGAGACCATCCAGTCAATCCCTTTTTCTTTGCAGTAGCGGTCAATCTCGCGATACTCCGCCTCGCCGAACTCCACCTTGTAACGGTAATCCAGGTAGGTGATGTAGCCCCAGGGCGTCTCGCGCATCTGCTTCTGCTGTTCGGGCGGGGTGCAAATCTCAGGCGTGCGCTTCTGGAACTTGACCGCGTCCACCCCGGCGTGGACCGCGGCGTCAATCATTTCCTTGGCGATCTCCACGCTGCCGTTGTGGTTGATGCCGATCTCGGCGATCACGTAGGCAGGATGCCCGTCGCCGACCAGCCTGTTACCGATCTTGATTTCACGAGTCATTTTGGCTCCTCTAGTTTCTTCAAAATGATTTCACACAATTCCCGCACCGCCCCATGCCCGCCGGATTTGCTGAGCACGTGATCGGCGGCGCGCAGGACTTCGGGATACGCGTCCGCGACGGCCACGGCCCAGCCGGCGATCTCGAAACAGGGCAGATCGTTGAGGTCATTGCCGACGTAGACCACCCGCGCCGCCGGGACGTTTTTCTGCGCCAAAAGCCGCATCAGCGCGGGACCCTTGGCCTGGATCCCGACCCCCTGAACGGATTCCAGCCCGATCTTCTTCGCCCGCGCCGCCACAACCGGGTTCGGCTCCGACGACAGGATCACCGTCTCGACGCCTTTCTCGCGCAAGGTCTTGAGCAGCAGGCTGTCGCTGCGGCTGGCCGCGACCATTTCGCGCCCGTCCTGGTCGGTGTAGACCCGGTTGTCGGTGATCACGCCGTCGAAATCCAGCACGATCAACTCGACCCGCTCCGGCATCGGGCGCCGCGTCCGGCCCGGGGAGACGAACTCCAGCCCCCCGGTCGCGACCAGATGCTCGTAGCGCGCCCAGTCTTGCAGGTTGTCAATGTCCACCGTGTAGCGCGGGTCAATCACCAGCGGGTAGATCACGTCCCCGGTCAGGGAATGCTTTTCGAGGATGGACGCGGTGCGGATGGCGTCTATGTGCCCGGTCTGCCAGTAAACCGGCGGCAGGCTCTGGCGCGGGGCATTGTAGGGTTCGGGGATGCCGGGCACGTCGAGCAGGTGCTTCATCGGGCCGGAGCTTCCCTCGGGCAGCCGCCACATCTTGTGCGGGTTCTGCCCCGCCGGGACCACGCCGCGCACGCAATCCGCCTCCGGGTGGTCGAGCAAAACCCGAACGGCCGCGTCCACCAGGTTGGCGGGGCGGATCGGGGAGGTTGGGCGCAGTTGCACGACGATTTCCGGGACGTAGCCTTCGTTTTCCTTGAGCCAGGCCAGGGCGTGCTGGAAGACCGGCAGGTCGGTGGTGTCGTCCTGGGCGAATTCGGCCGGGCGCAGGAAGGGCGTCCCGGCCCCGAACTGACGGGCGACCGCGGCGATCTCCTCGTCGTCCGTGCTGAGGATGACCCGCGTGACGAGGCTGGATTTCTGTCCCGCGGCAATGCTCCAGGCGATCAGTGGATAGCCTGCAAAGTCGCGGATGTTCTTGCGCGGGATGCCTTTCGAGCCGCCGCGAGCGGGGATCAATGCGAGGATGTCAGTCATCAGTCATCAGTCATCGGTAATTGGTAAGTGGTAATTACCATTTACCAATTACCAGAGTTACCAGGCCGTCCAGCCTCCATCAACGATAACGTTGTTTCCAGTCATGTAGGATGAGGCCTCCGAGGCCAGGAACAGCAATGCGCCGTTCATTTCGTCTTTGTGGGCCATCCGCCCAAGGATTGTCTTGGCGGAGTAATTGGTGACGAAGTAGTCTTCGTGGTTGTTGAACACGCCGCCGGGGGTCAGGGCGTTGACCCGGATCTCGGTCCCGGCGTAGTAGGCAGCCAGGTATTTGGTGAATCCCATCACCCCGGCCTTGGTAGTGGTGTAATAAACCGGCTTGAAGGCCACCCGTTTGCCGTCCTTGATGTAGATACGCTGGTCGGGACCGTTCAGGCCGTAGGTGGAGCAGATGTTGATGATGCTGCCCTTTTTGCCCTGGGCCACCATCTGCCGGGCGCAGGCCTGGGTGACGAGGAACATCCCGGTCAGGTTGACGTCCAGGGCCGCGTTCCACTGCTCGAGCGGGTAATCTTCGAACGCGCCGGGGGCGATGCCTTTGGAGGCGGCCTCGGGGTCGAACTTGGGGTCGAGGGCCGCGGAATTGACCAGGACGTGGATTCCGCCAAAGGTCGAGACGACCGCTGCGGTCATCGCTTTGACGGAATCAGGCCGGGTGATGTCGGCGCCCAGGCCGAGGGCGCGGAATCCGGCCGCGGTCAGGTCATCCGCCACGCTTTGGGCCGCGGCCTGGTTCAAGTCCACCACCGCGACCGACGCGCCGGCTTCGGCCAGGGTGCGGCAAAATTCCCTTCCGAGCAGACCGGCTCCGCCCGTCACGAGGGCGGTTTTACCGGATAGCGAGAATTTATCGAGAATTGTGCTCATGTTCGATCCTGCAAATTGATATGGAGTGCAAAACCTCCCGGTTTTGCGCCGAAGTCGGGAGACCTCGGACTCCGTTTACAAACAAAGCAGGGCGGGATGACTCCCGCCCCACCTGGAATCAAGATTTAGTGGTTGTTAGGGTCAATGTAACCCTGTTCTTCGAGATAGGCGATGACCTTGCGGGCGTTCTCTTCAGGCGTGGAGCCATAGCCCGTGAGCGTGATTTCGGGATCAATCGGCGGCTCGTAGGGATCATCCACGCCGGTGAAGCCCATCGGCTTGCCCTCGGCCATGGACTGGCGGGCTTTGGCGTACAAGCCCTTGACGTCGCGTTCCTCGCAGATTTCGACGGGCGTGTCCATGTGGACCATGATGAAGTTCTCGCCGACCATCTTGCGGGCTTCGTTGCGGGCGGCGCGGTAGGGACTGATGGCGGCGCAGATGACCGCCCCCCCGTGCCGGACGAGTTCACCGGCCACGTAGCCGATGCGCAGGATGTTGGTGTCGCGGTCTTCCTTGCTAAAACCGAGGCCCTTCGACAGGTGCGTGCGGACCACGTCACCGTCGAGCACGGTCAGGGTCTTGCCGCGTTCGAGCAGCAGGTCGGTCAGCACCTGGGTGGTGGCCGATTTGCCGGAGCCGCTCAGGCCGGTGAACCACAGGCAGAAGCCTTGCTCGTGGCGCGGCGGGTACGACTGGCGCAGGATTTCGGCGGTCTCGGGGCGGGTGAACCATTCGGGAAGCAGTCTGCCCCTGGCGAGGTAGTCGTCCCGCACCTGGGTGCCGGAAATATTGAGCACTTTCGCCCCGGCGGGGATGTCCTTCTGCTCGACGTAGCGGTCTTCATCGGGCAGGTAGACCAGCATCTCGAACGGGACCATCTTGACGCCGAGTTCGGACTCGTACTGTTTCATGATTTCCTGGGCGTCGTAGGGGCCGTAGAAGGGTTTGCCGGAGCTGTCGTTGCCGGGACCGGCGTGGTCGCGGCCGACGATGAAATGGTTGGCGCCGTGGTTACGGCGGATGATGGCGTGCAGCAGGGCTTCCTTGGGGCCGGCCATGCGCATGGCCAGCGGCAGCAGGGAGAGCATCGTGCTGGATTTTTCGTAGTAGTTATCCACCAGGGCTTTGTAGATGCGGACGCGGGTGTAGTGGTCCACGTCGCCGGGCTTGGTCATGCCGACCACCGGGTGAATCAGCAGCGAGCCGTTGACCGCTTCGGCGGCGCGGCGGGTCAGTTCCTCGTGGACGCGGTGGAGCGGGTTGCGGGTCTGGAAAGCAACCACGTTCTCATGGCCCATCTCTTCCAGTTTGGTGCGCACTTCGGCGGGGGTGTTGCGCAGTTCAACAAAATCGTGGTACTTGGGCATGTTGACGATCTTCATCTCGCCGGAGATGCAGACCTTGCCCCAGCGGGCCATCTCGGAGACCATCGGGTGGCGGGCGTCATCGGTGCCGTAGGCCAGCCGGGCTTCCTTTTCCTGGTTCCAGGAGTAAATCTCCTCCAGGGTCATGATGGCGATCACGTCGTTGAGGGCGTTGCGCAGGACCAACTGGCTGCCGACGCTGGGCAGTTCGGTCGGGTTGGCGGTCAGGGTGATCGGCAGCGGCCAGAGGGTCCCGTCGGCCAGGCGCATTTCGTGCAGCACGCGCTCGTAGTCGGCTTTGCCCATGAAACGGTCCAGTGGCGAAAAGGCGCCGGTGGCGATCATTTCCAGGTCGTGCAGGGCACGCTGGTTGATCTTGATCGAAGGCAGGGTCGCCGCCAGGTCGAGCAGTTGCTCGCGCTCATCGCCGCTTGTGATCAGGTTGACCAGTTCGCCGCCGTAAGGGGCGATCAATTTCGTTCGAGACATTCACTTTCTCCTTCAAAGTAATATTCAGTGACTGAATTTTGCACAAGGCGCAATTATAGCAGGGTTTTGGCAAAGTCAATAGTGAAAAAACCTACGACCACTTAACGACTTTTGAATGGGATTGGGATTCCTTCGCGGCGAGGGCCAGCTCCAGCGCCCGCGCGCCGTCCTCCAGCGTACACAGCGGAGCGGCCGACCCGTGGGCGACCTCCAGGAAATGACGCGTTTGCGCCACGAAGAGCTGGTTCCGCTCGAAGCCCTCGGGCGGCGCGAACGTCTCGGTAACGGGAGCAGGCGGCAGGTCCGAGTACGAGCCGAACGGGGCGGGCATCCGCTCGAGGTGGATGATCCCGTCCGAATTGTCCCAGCGGAGGGTGCCCTTCGATCCGACAATTTCCAGCCGGTGGACGGGCGGGCGCTGGAAATAATTGAGATGCACCCCGCCGAGCGCCCCGGACCTGAACCTGATCCCGATTTCGGCGGCGTCCTCCACGCCGGACAGTTCCAGCGACGAGACATGGCCGTTGAACGACCAGAGCGCCTCGACTTCGCCGAGCAGGTAGCGCAGGTAGTCGAGCGGGTGGGTCAGGGTGACGATCACGCCGCCGCCGAGGTCGGCGCGGGCGGCGTAACTGGCCCGGTAATCTTCCCAGGGATGCCAGTTGGGCAGGTACTCGCCCCAGTGGGCATGGGCGGTCAGGATCTGGCCGAGATCTTCATTGTGGATCAGTTCGCGGGCTTTGTTGAGGGTGGGGTGGTAGCGGAACTGGAAGCCGACCAGGATGCGGCTGCCGCTTTTTTCGGCGGCCCGGCGCAATTCGGGGATGCGGGAGAGGTCGCCGGCGATGGGCTTTTCGAGCAGGAGGTGGCAGCCGGCTTCGGCGGCCGGGATGGCGACGTCCATGTGCAGGGCGGTCGGGTTGGCGACGACGACGGCTTGCGGGCGGTGTTTCGTCAGGGCTTCGGCCAGGTCCGTTTCGACGGGGTAGCCAGCCAGTTCATCGTCCGGCAAGGTGGATTTTTTCGTGCGGAAGAGCACCAGGTCGGTTTCGCCGAGCGCCGTCAGGTTGCGGAAATGACGGCGGCCGATGGAGCCAAATCCGGCAAGGAGAATTTTCATGAGAATTCGCTTTCCTTGTAAAGCGACATTTATGTCGCCTTGCCCGGTAGCGACATGAATGTCGCGTTACCAGTTATTGTCTTTTTCATATCCCAGCCGGAGCAGAATATCCCCGGCGGTTTCTTTGAAGAGGGCTTTGTTGGCCTCGGTGAAATGCTCGCGCCAGTTGCCCGGCTGTCCCTTGCGGAAGGTGCCGGATTTCTTCGGCTGGATGGTGGCGTGGAGCGCGGCGAGAGCCTGTTCACGCTGCACGGCGAAGGTTGCGCCGCGCGTTTCGAGATAATCCAACAGGCGGTTGAAGGCCTCGTCACGGGCCAAGATGATCTCCTCGAAGCGCAGGCTGAGCACGGCTGGCTGGTCCAGCCAACCGATGTATTTTTCGAAGCGTTTGCGCACCCCGGAATAACGGTTTTCGGGATCGTCAATGCCGCTGATCTCGGCCTTGATGCGGGCCTCGACCGAGTCGAATTCCCGGTTGTAATACTCGTGCAGGGCGTGGCCGGGGTTGATCTCGGAGATGTAGAACACTGACGAAACGATCACATCCCGAGGGTCGCGGTGGATGAAGATGGTGGCCCGCCCCGGCGCAGTCAACAGGCCGAGATAGGGTTCCTCGCAGCCGATGTAGCCGTAGCCGATGTCGCCGGGACGCATGGCCTTGAGATTCGCCAGGACCCGTTCGGGCTGGAGTTTCAGGTTGGCCTCGTCCCGGTTGGCGGGCGGGAAGCCGGAATCCACGAACGGGCCGATCCCCGTTAAACCGAGCAGCACCTGGATGATCAGGTGCGAGCCGGACTTGGGGATGGCGTTGCCGAAGACGATGGGAGCGCGGCTCAAAGCATCCGCTCCAAAGCGGCGGGCGGCCTGCCTCCGCCGGTAGTGCCAGCGCAGGGTTTTGAGTCGGCGCTTGAGGGTGAGTTTGTTCATGCAACCATCGAAGCCAAACTTTCGATCTGGGTCAGGGGAAGCAAGGCAATCTTTTCTTCCACGGGGTGGGCATGACTGCCGGGATAAACGATCCACAGTTGGGATAAAGATAAATCTTTCACAGCTGTACGCATGGAGGCGGTTACCAGAGGAGCTTCGTTGAACTTGATCTCGATCCCGACGCGTTTACCATTGAGAGTGAAGAGCAAGTCCAGTTCGGCGCCGCTGTGAACGCCCCAAAAATACACCTGGGCCGGATGCACCGTCTGGAGAACCTGTTCCAATGCAAAACCTTCCCAAGATGCGCCCGATTTGGGATGTCCCAGCAAGTTGAGTTTATCCGGGATGTCGAGCAAGCTGTGGAGCAGACCGGTATCGCGGAAATAAATTTTGGGGGATTTGACCTGGCGTTTGCCCAGGTTTTCGTACCAGGGTTGGAGTTGCCGCAGCATGAACGCGCCCGTCAAAATATCCAGGTAAGAGCGGACGGTTTTGTCCGAGAGGCCCATCGAACGAGAGAGTTCGGCCGCGTTCCAGGTCTGACCGTGGTAGTGGGCCAGCATTGTCCAGAAACGGCGCAGGGCTGTCGGCGGGATGTTGATCCCCAGCTGGGGGATGTCTCGCTCCAAGAATGTGCGGATGAAGCCTTCGCGCCAGGCCAGGCTGTCAGGTTCTGAGTCGGCCAGGAAGGAACGCGGGAAGCCACCGCGCAGCCACAGACTTTCCCAATTTTCGGGGCCTGTTTCAGAAAGATCAAAACCGCTGAGTTCCACGAATTCGACCCGTCCTGCCAGCGTTTCGGAGACGGATTTGATGATTGCCGGAGAGGCGCTGCCCAAAATAAGGAACCTGGCGGCATTTTCCGGTCGGTCTACCAGGACGCGCAACACCGCGAACAGTTCCGGCATCAGCTGGATTTCATCCAGGATGACCAGTCCGCTTAACGCACCCAGAACCAATTCAGGGTTTTGCAGACGGCGCCGGTCGGGGATGGATTCGAGATCGAAAAGCGTAGCAGGCTGCTTCTGGGCGAGTTGGAGCGCCAGGGTGGTCTTGCCACACTGGCGTGGTCCGAGCAGGGCTGTCACCGGCGAGCGGCGCAGGGCGGTTTGGAGTTGGGTGAGATAGCGGGATCGGGCAAGCATGATCGGATTTTAGCATGAAAATTCGGAGTTGAACTCCGAATTTTCATATTTCAATGAGTTTCACTTAGACTTGGCGGCTTGCGAAGCCAACACCTTCAAGATAAACTCCGCAGTCCGTTTCCCGGCGCTGGCGTCGGTGTAGGTGATCTCGTCTTCGACGAACTTGCGGCGTTCGGCGGCGTCGAGGGACGGGTCGCGCAAGTAGGCGTTGACCGCATCCCGCAGTTCGGCTTCGTCTTTGGCGACGCGCCCGGCCCTGGCTTCACGGAAACGTTTGTGGGTCGGCCAGTCCCCGATCTCCTTGAGCGAGAGCGAGAATTTGCCCGGCACGTTCCAGCCGCCGGGGGTATCAATCACCGCCCCGATGATGGGCGTGTCGTGGACGGCGGTCTCGACCACCATCGTGGAATAAACTGTGACGAATACGTCCGAGTGGGCCATCATGGAGGATTTCTCGTCCATGTCTTCGCCGCCGTAGTAGCCGAGCGACCCGCCCAGGGCCACCGGGCGGACGACATGCACGTGCGGATATTTCTGCTCCAGCGCGTGGATCTTGGCCCGTTCCTCAGCGAAGATCTTCGGCCTGTCCTGGAAGTGGCTCGGGTGCAGGCGGATCAGGAGCTGGCTCGGTTCGGCGAGCTGGTCCGAGGCGACGAGTTTCGCCAGGGCTTCGACGTTGGGATAATTCGGCGCAAAATGGACGAAGGAACAGGCGTAGGAGATCAGTTTGCGCTTCGGGTCGAGGCCGTGACGCTTGAAATACTCGTCCTTCGGGATGAGCCAGGTCTTGCGGAAGTAGCCGTCATAGGATGGGATTCCGCCGATGTGGACGCGATCCGCGTCCCAGTCGGAGCCGTGGACGAGTTCGTCTTTCTGGAGCTGGGACCAGCAGGTGGCCCAGTCCATCGGCGCGCCGGGGATGCTGTAGCTGGAGGGGTTGTCCCAGCCGACGATGGCGGCCATAGTCGGGAGGCCGCGGCGTTTGGCCTCGCGCAGGAGGTAGCGGTCCAGCCGCCAGCCGGCCGTGGAGGCGATGACCAGATCGGGCTGGTATTTGTCAAAGTAATCGGTATACAGGCCCGGGTCCGGGGTGAAGCGGGTTTGGGACTTGACCAGCGCCCTGCGGGCGAGTCGGCTCGAGCGCAGGATCAGGATCGCCAGCGCGGCGGGAATCCAAATTCCCAAACGGAATTTCCACGAGTTTTCTTTCCAGACTTCCCAGATGTTGCTGTCCATGGCTTCGGTGTTGATCCGCCACGAGCCGCCGACCCGGCGCAGGTAGGAGGAGAGCAGCCATTGGAGGCGGGGTTGGACGGTGTTGGCGTATTTGTTGGCTTCTTTGAGCCGCAAGCCTTCGACGACAAGCCCAGGGCGACCAAAGCGACTGGAGATTTGAGACTGGATTTCGTCGTCGGTTAATAGAACGACTTCGACCCCGGCGTCGAGCAATGCCGGGATGACGTCGGTCTGGAGGAAGTAGATGATGGCCATGCCGTGGTCGGCGGAGATGAATACTTTTTTGGGCATAAAACCTTTTTGAACCGCCAAGCACGCAAAGTTCGCAAAGTTTTTCTTAGCGCTCTTTGCGTTCAACGATTACGAGTAATACCACTTGAAAATTTGGTCATACACCGCCAGCAGCATTTTGCGGATGGGAGCCAGGTTGACGAGCAACTGGACGACGGATTTCTTCTTTTCAGCCACCGGCTTGCGGTAAGCGCCTTTGACGTAATCGGTCGTGTTCGACAGGTTCATCACCAGCGGGTCGCTGACCATCAGGCGCAGCAGACCGGCGTCGTTCATGCGCCGGTCGAGCTGGCGCACCTGGCCCATGGGTTTGTCCATGTCGAAGGGCAGGAAGGGTTGGAGGGTGGCTTTGTAGGCGACAAACTGCCAGTGAGAGGCTCCAGCCATGGCGGTTTTTCCCTGATAACTAATTCTCCAATCTCCAGTCTCTTGGAAAATTTTCCGATTTTCGGACTCATCCTGACCGAGGGAGCGGTTGAACTCCCAGAAGGTTTCCCAGGGGATGAACTGCCCTTCCTCGACCTGGGCCTGCTCTCGCGCCCAGGACAGGGTCCCGACGATGAATTCGGGCGGCGTGCGGAAGGGACGGGCGGTGACCATGCCGACGTTGGGGAAGGTTTCGAGCAGTTCCACCGAGCGCGAGAGCCAGCCGGGATAGTACAGGATGTCGCTGTCGGCGTAGGCGATGATCTCGCCCGGCGCGCCGGCCAGGATCACGTTCCAGGCGCCGCCCTTGCCCATGTTCTTCTCGGACAGGATCAGGTACTGGATCCGTCCGGCGTCTTTCTCGGCGACGAGATAATCCCGCACTTCGGCGCAGGAGCCATTGTCGAAGACCATCAGGTCGAAGGGCAGGCCGGGATCGTCCCGCATCGACTCAAGCGAGACCTTGAGCACGTCCAGGGCTTCGGCGTAGAATCCGCTCAGGAAGGGGATGTAATTCAGCACCGCAGCGGTGATCCGCTCGGGCCTGGCGACGGTTTTGGCGGACTTGGCGGGATTTTGGCCTTTTCGCATTGTTTTTTCCAGAGATGAATTGGATCTAAGATTTCTGACGCAGGGGCTTGCTCCAGCGCCAGAACAGGTCGGTCAGGCGGGTGGAGCCGAACGCCAGCAGCGGGAAGAAGATGACCCGGCGCAGGAGCCGCTCGCCGGTCAGGGGCTGCGGGCGGATGCGGCCCTCGACCAGGCGGCGGTCGGCGTCGAGCAGGGTGAAGCGGGTCACGGCCCGTCCCCCCGCCAGGCGGACGTTTTCGTCCGTTTCGGGGTGGTCGTAGTGCGGCTGCCCGCCGGGCAGGTGGCGGTAGTCGTGGTTCTGGTGGATGATGGTCACGTCATGGGTGGCGTCTATGGCCGGAAAGCGGGACTTGCGGGCGTGGTAGATCATCCAGTTGTCCCAGCCGGCGCGGCCGATGGCGAAGGCGGGGAGTAAGTGGTAAGTGGTAAGTGGAAAGAGAAAATAGTCGCTGCCTGCGGGGCGGTGGAGGTGGGCTGTTGCGTGGAGCGTGTTGCGCAGACGCTCCTGCCAGCCTTCCGAAAAATCGAGCGGTTCGGTGACGTCCAGGTCCCAGCGTTGGCCTAGCAACACGAAACTTTTTCTTTGGGCGGAAACTTTCCGGGCCGCCTCGACGAAATCGGGGAGCAGGATAATGTCGGCGTTGACGATGGCGAGCAGGAGCGAGTGGCTGTGCTCCCGCGCCAGGTCGAACATGGACGAGACCAAAGGTGTGTTGTGCGTGTTGCGCGCTACGTCGGGAATGTGCTTTACATTGAACTCTCTGGCGGCAGACGCAAGCCCTT
Organism: Chloroflexota bacterium; assembly: GCA_049324115.1. Taxonomy (GTDB): domain Bacteria; phylum Chloroflexota; class Anaerolineae; order Anaerolineales; family Villigracilaceae; genus UBA5796. The sequence continues at coordinate 46,471 of JBMOMN010000012.1, read as the reverse complement.
CTTCGTCGCCAAACAGAATAACCTCCACGTCCGGCAACAGCGTCCAGGATCGGATGGCGTTGCGCTGGATGGTGGCAACGTGCGGGTCGGTGAAGGGTTTGGGGGCGGAGAAGACAGTAATCAGTGACATCAGTATTCAGTGCTCAGTGTTCAGTGTTCAGTGTTCAGTGTTCAGTAACCAGTGATCAGTTATCAGTGGAACGTTCGTCAATTTCCGTGAGGGTTTTGTGACGGATGTCGGCGTTGATTTTCATCAGGTCGGGTTCTTTTTGGGTCAGTTCGAGCACATCCTGCCACGAGAAATCGTCGCGGCCGTCGAAGCGTCTGTAGAGCTGCCGGATGAAGTCCAGGTCTTCAGGCGTATCCACCGTCCAGCGCAGGGAGCCGTGATCGGGGCGGGTGTGGAGTTGGGCGATGCGGAGATTTCGCGAGGAGACGCCGGGTGAGACAAAATATGAGTCTGACGAAACGTGTTGCGTGTTGCGTGAAAAGGTTACGCCTTCGTACAAAAACGGCATAACATGTTCGCGATGGAATTTCTGGCCGGCTTCTTTCCAGGCACGTTCGAGGGCGGCAAAGGTGCAGACTTCAACGTCCAGGCCGATCGGGAAGGTGCGGGTGAATGGCGGCGGCAGGCGGTTGCAGGCGAAATCGAATTGGTAATTGGTAACTAGTTTGACGGTTTCGTCCACGACCAGCGGGTCTATCACCGGGCAATCGGCGGTGATGCGGACGATCACATCCGCTGCGTAGAATTTGGCGGCCTGGTAGTAGCGGTCGAGAACGTCGTGCATACTGCCGCGGAAGCAGGGATAGCCGCGCCCGGCGCAGAAATCCGCGACCAGGTCGTCAGCCGGGTCAACGGTCGTCGCAACCGCGAGCAGGCCCAAGGTCCGGGCACGCTGCGCCCGGGCGTAGACCCGCGCCAGCATCGGCTGGCCCTCGATGTCCATGAGCACTTTTCCCGGCAGGCGCGAGGCGCCCATCCGGGCCTGGATGATCCCGACAACGTTCACGTTATTCGGCCTGGGGTTCGGGCGGGACAGGCTCGGCAGCCTTTTCCGCCGCGCCCAGGCGGGTCTTGTGGTCGTCGAGTTCCTTTTCCAGCCCGGCGATCTTCTTGCGCTGGCCGGACAGGTTGATCGAACGCCGGACGACCGCCGGGGTCATCACCAGCAGGCCGATCAACACGCCGACCGCCAGGGCGATCAGCACCACCAGGGCCAGCGAGCCTTCGATCTGCCAGGTGAAAAAGACAACAGTGACCGCATCGGTGTTTTGCACGGCAAAGATGACGGCCAGGATGGCGAACAGCAGGGCCAGGATCAGGGTAAAAACCATTTCAGCCTCCTCGATTGAGTTCGATGGTCTGATTATACGCGTCCATCAATTTTCGCGCATTGGCGGGCCAGTCCGCTTTTTCCTCGGCGGTCTGGCGGGCGCGGCGGCCGATCTCCGGCAGCGAGCGGCGCTCGCGGATGGCCTGCATAACCTTGTCAGCCAGGGCCTCGGCGTCGCCGTCGGGGAAGAGCCAGCCGTTCTCCCCGTCCCGCACCCACTCCCGGTTGGCGGGGATGTCGGAGACCAGGCAGGGCAGGCCGCAAGCCAGGGCCTCCATCAACGAGACGGACGAGCCGTCCACGTGGGAGGGGGAAATGTACAGGTCGGCCATCTGATAATAGCGCGGCAATTCCTTTTGCGGGATTTGGCCGGCGAACGTGACTTGATCGAGCGCGCCGCCGCGTTGCAGGATTTGACGGATAGCCTGCGCCTGCGAACCGCCGTTCAGGAGCATCAATTCGACGTTTGGGTCTGCTCCCGCTATCTTGACAAAGGCCCTGGCGAGGACGTCCACCCCGTAACGCGGCTCCCAGGAGCGGTTGCAGAAAAGGGTGAAGCGATCTGCCATGTTGCGTGGGGCGTGTTCCGTTTTTGGTTTGAAATGGTCCAGGTCCACGCCCCAGGGGAAGACGACGGTGCGGTCGGGATCCATGCCGTAAGCGACGGCCTTGTCGCGGGTGACGTTGGCGTCGCTCGTAAAAAACGCCGAACGTTGCAACGTGTAGCGTGTTGCGAGCTGCCACCAGCGGTTGCGATGGACATCCTCCATCAGGTCGAAGCCCCAGGACATGGTGAGCACGGGGCGGAAGCCGGAGAGGACGGCGATCAGCGCGCAGGTCTGGATCGGCCCGGCGTGGACGAGGTCGGGCCGGATTTCGCGGGTCAGACGCCGGAAGTCGAGAGCCAGCCGCGGCAGGTCGCGCCAGCGGAAAGGTCCGCGCCCGCCCGCCCAGTGGACGATCTCCACCCCCTCCGGCACGGGACGGTCCTCCACCTGGCGCGGGTTGGCCTGCAAACGCGCGTGGAAGGCCTGATGCCCGTTGGCCGTGATGGCCGACAGGAAGCGGTGGTCGTGGGTGCAGTAGTCGGGGGAAAAGTAGATGATTCTCATGTTGCGGTAAGTGGTAATTGGTAAATCGTAATGAGCAAAATTACCAATCCCCAATTACGATTTACTCACCTAAATCCGTCCACCTCAATTCCTGACCATACTTGAAATCATGCAGCGCTTTCGTGCCGATCACGTCCCGGATCTGGTCCGGTTTGATCGCGCCGGGGGTGGCGGGACGCAGCACGTCAATCATGTCGCGGGTGAAGGTCTCGCCGGCCTTGATGTCGCGAGCGGCGCGCAGGCAGCGGCGCTGGACGACGGCGGTATCGCGCTCGTTATCGGCGATGAATTTGTCGGCGGAGCCGAGGGCGCGTTCGAGCAGGCGGGTCTCCTCGACCATGCGGGCCCACTTGTCGGGGTCCATCGCAAATTTGTGGTCGGGACCTTCGCGGTCGTTGCTGTCGGTGAAGTGACGCTCGATCACCCGCGCCCCCAGCGTCACCGCTCCCACCACCGGCGCGACCGCGTGGGTGTGGTCCGACAGGCCGAGGATCACATCCGGGAACATGCCGGCGTAGGTCTTGAGCACGTTCAGGTGCAGGTGGTCGTAGTTGTCCGGGCTGGCGGTGTAGTTGGTGTTGCATTGCATCAGCACCAGTTGTTTGTTGATCTTCAAAATCGCATGGACAGCTTTTTGCACCTCGCCGATGGTCGAAGCGCCGGTGGCGATGAAAAATGGCTTGCCTTTGCTCGCCATCCGCTCGAGGGCCTCGATCCAGTCAATTTCGCCGGAACCGGCCTTGTAGACCGGCACGTAGGGGTCGAGGAAATCAATCGCCGCGAAATCGTAGGGTGATGAGAAATAATCAATCCCGACCTCCTGGCATTCCTCCATCAGCGTCATCGTCCATTCGAAGGGGATGGAGGCCGCCCGATAAACCTCGACCACCGATTTCTTCCAGGCGGCCTGGTGGCTGACCTGGCTGTTCATGTGGCTGAAACCATAATCCGAGACGATCTTGGGCGCGTCGAAATTCTGGAACTTGGCCGCGTCCGCCCCGGCCTCCTTTGCGAGCCGGATCAGCAGTTTGGCGCGTTCCAGGTCGCCGTCGTGGTTGGCGGCGATGTCGGCGATGAAGTAGGTGGGGTGGTTGAGTCCGATGAGGCGGGAGCCGATTTTGATTTCCATGTTTACCTCCAGATGATTAGAGAGTGGAGAGTAGAGATTAGTAGAGCAGAAACTACTCTCTGCTCTCTGTTCTCTACTCTCTAAACCTGTTGATAACTCCGCATTTTCTGTGGATAACCCTGTTGAGCCTGTGTATAAAACTTCTCGATCCCGGTGGATACGCTGGGAATTTCGACGCCCAAATCTGTGGATAATTTGTGGACAGACAGCCGCAAGTTGTGGGAACGTTTGGCAGTTAAGTGGGAATCTTCGACGGATGTGGGGAGTACCAGCCCCGGATCGAACCCGAACCGGCGGGCGATCCGCACCCCGAAATCGTACTTCGTCAGCGCCTCGGACCCGACGGTGTGGTACAGCCCCGAGAGGCCTTTTTCCAGCATCCGAACCAGGGTCTCTGCCAGGTCGCCGACGAACAGGGGGCAGAACCACATATCGGTGAAGCCGTTGCAGGGCTGCCCGGCGGACAGTTTGTTGTAGAAAAATTCCGAGAGCGAATGCGTCCCGGAGAGACTCCAGCCGAAGAAGTTGACCCGGGCCACCGCCGCATCAGGGTGCGCCGACAGGACGTTTTGCTCACCCTGCAACTTGGTGGCCGAGTAGACTCCGGGCGGGCTGGGCGGGTCGTCTTCGGTGTAGACGCCGTCTTTCGTCCCGTCGAAGACCGCGTCGGTGGAGAGGTGGACCAGTCGGATGCCGCCCCGGGCGCAGAGGTGGGCCAGCTCGCCGGGCAGGTCGGCATTGAGACGGCGCGCCGTTTGCGGGTCGGCTTCGCAGGCTTCGAGGTTGGCCAGGGCGGCGGTGTGGATCACGGCCTCGGGGCGGACCAGGTCAATCAAACGGGAGCAGGCCGACGGGTCGAGCAGATCCGCCTGGACCAGCTCGAAGGGCGTACCGGCCAGTTTGTTCCGGTCCACGCCGACGATGGAATGAGTCCCAATCATCCCCAGGCTGAGATTGAGGCCGAGGAGACCGGAGGCGCCGGTGACGAGGATTTTCATGGATGCTTCATACGGAGCATGCTACGCTACACGTGTTGCGTGTTCCGTTTAGCCTTCCAACTTTCCGTTGGCAAAATCGTCTTCGAACGGCTCGATGTATTTTTTGATGCCTTCCACGTCGAGCCATTCGGTGTTGTTGGCGCTGGTGTAGGTGAAGCCTTCGGGCAGGGAGCGGCCCCGGTCTTTCCAGGAGTAGCCGAACCAGAAGGCCTCGGCGGGCTGGATGACGTACATGTCTTCGAGTTCGACGGTGTGGCGGGCTTCGTCGGCGGAGAGCAGGTCTTCGTGCAGTTTTTCGCCGGGGCGGATGCCGATGATCTCGATCCCGGCTTCGGGAGCGATGGCGCGAGCCAGGTCCATGACTTTGGTGCTGGGGATCTTGGGCACGAAGACTTCACCGCCTTCCATCTGCTCGATGCAGTGGATGACGAAATGCACGCCTTGTTCGAGCGAAAGCCAGAAGCGGGTCATGCGTTCGTCGGTGATGGTGATCTTGCCATTGGAGCGCTGCTTGAGGAAGAGCGGCACGACCGAGCCGCGGCTGCCGACCACGTTGCCGTAACGGACGCAGGAGTAGCGCGTGGCGGTCCCGGCGGCGTAGGCGTTGGACTGGATGACGAGTTTCTCGGCGACGAGTTTGGTGCCGCCATATAGATTCGCCGGGCTGACGGCTTTATCCGTGCTGAGGGCCAGCACTTTCTGGACCCCGGCGTCGAGGGCCGCTTCGAGGACGTTGGAGGTGCCGATGATGTTGGTCTTGACCGCTTCCATCGGGTTGTACTCGCAGGCCGGGACCTGTTTGAGGGCCGCGGCGTGGACGACGATATCCACCCCGTGCAGGGCGCGGGTCAGGCGTTCGCGGTCGCGCACGTCGCCGATGAAGTAGCGCAGGCGCGGGTCGTTGAACCCGGCGACGCGCATTTCGTGTTGCTTGAGTTCATCCCGGCTGAAGATGATGATCTTTTTGGGATCCTTCTCTTCGAGCAGGATTTTGGTCATTTTTTTGCCGAACGACCCCGTGCCGCCGGTGATGAGGATGATTTTGTCGGTCCAGTCCATAGAACTCCAGATAATTAGAGAGTAGAGATTAGAGATTACGCGCCAAAAACAGCCCGGCGTCTTTGGTGACGAAGATTGCGCCTTTGGATTGCAGTTCAGCGGTCAATTCCTGCTCCAATCGGGCAAAGGCGGATTCCGGCTTGTCTCCATAACTGGTGGATGATTTGAGATAGGCGATCAGCGGCTCGATCTCGGTCACGCGCAAGTCGTCATCATACCGCTTAATTTCGATTTGGGAGAAAAATGGCTCGAGTTGGGAAAGTCCGTTTTCGAGTGTGAACAGATCCCTGAAGACGGCCATTTCCATGGTGGGATCGAGCCGCTCGAACCAGCCATGCATCTGTTTCAGGTGATTGATCCCTGCCGTAGCGGCGACCAGGTAGCCGCCGCTTTTCAACACGCGCCGAATTTCCTGCAAAGCTTTCGGGCGATCCGGGACGTGGTAGAGCATGTAATTGGCGAGGACGATGTCGAAGGTCCCGTCCGGGTAAGGGATGGATTGGGCGTCTATCTGTTCGAATTTGAAGGCGCGTCCGGTCACGACCAGGTTGCGCCAGGCCGCGTCCAGCATCCCGTCTGACAGGTCGCTCAGGGTGACGTTCCAGCCGGAGGGGATGCGGTCCGCGCAATCCTTCCACATATACGCCGGGCCGCAGCCGAGTTCGAGGACGCGCGCCGGGTTGGGCAGGGTTTCGAGCGTGTCGAAGAGCCAGTTGAACCAGCCGTAGGGATTGGTGCTGAAACGGCGATGGATTTCGATGCGGGCGTCCAGGTTGGAAGCGTCGCGGTACTGGTCGGTCTTCAGGTAAGTTGGGTCGGTGAATTTGGACATCAGAGAGTAAAGAGTGGAAAATAGAGAGTAGAGGGCGAGCCTGATCTCTACTCTCTATTTTCTAATAACTAACAGCGGATACTGCCCATTCTCGCCGAAAAACTTTGGATATTTGTCTTCCATGCGGAATAGCCAGCGCAGGAAGCTCTTCCCGCCGGTTTTTTCGGTGATGAACGTGCGCAGGATGCGGGTGCTGGCCGAGCGCCAGGAGCGGATTTCGAGCGACATGTCCGCACCCAGTTCGCGACGCAGCCAGCGGGCGCTGGTCTTTTTGACGTAAGTGCCTTTTTCGTTGTGAGGTTGGGCGCGCAGCGTTTTGCCCCTGAGCAGGCGGCGAAAGCGGTTGGAGATGATGATCAGGTTGTCGAGCCAGGCCGTCAGCGGTGGATGGGTCCACCCGTTGACGATTGCCGCGCTCCTGCCGGGAGCCAAAACGCGGTAAAGCTCCAAATAAGCACGCTTATGCTCATTCATCGGCAGGTGATGGATGGTATGCATCGAAACGACCGCGTCGAAGGCGTCGGCTTCGAAGGGCAGGTTGGCGATGTCACCGACGACGAACAGGCCGTGGTCCCCGATCCGCTTGCGGGCCTCGGTCAGGGCCTGGATCGAGATGTCGAAGCAGACGCGGCGTCGGTAACCCTCGGAATAGGTCAGGTATTCATCGTATTGCACGGGACCAGACCCGGCGTCCAGGAAGAAGCGGCCGGTGGGCGCAATCACTCTGTTGACTCGCAGGCGCGTCTTTTGAACATATTCTGCCGCCACCGGGCGCAGGTCGTCATAACGGGCGTTCTGGTACAGCCCGTCTTCCTCCTGCTGCCAACCGACGTTGTCGTAGAACTCGCGAACTTCTTGTTTTGTATCCGTCATCTCTCACCAATTTTCAACGCGAATATCTCCGATGAGCGAATTTCGCCAATAAATTTTAAAATATTCGCGCAATTCGCCTTTTTGCGGCATTCGCGTTAAGGTCTCACCATCTCACCGGTTCTCCAGCCAGGTAATCCAATGTTTTGCCAAATTCGCCCCGGCCTTCGCCAGACAGCACCCGGCTGATCGGCCAGATGTCCACGTCTTTCCAGAAATACATCAGCCGCCAGGGGAAGGGCTGGGGGTACTCGTAGAAAAAGCGGTAGGCGTATTCCCAGGCCGTTTCGACCTGCGCCGGGGTCAGGCGCTGCGGCTCGGCCAGGCTCCGCTCCAGCATCGCGAAATACTCGTCCCAAGTGGACGGGTCGAAGGTGAAACCGCGGCCGCGGTAATGGGTCTGCCCGCCGACCACCACCGGGATGCCGTTCATCGCCATTTCCATACCGGTGGTGGTCGTGTAGACCAGCCCCAGCGAGGCAATGTCCATGAGGTCATAGGTGTTGATTTTCTCCAGCGGCCCGATGACGTGAATGTGATCGGGGATTTGGGGCAGCGCGGCCCGGACGACCTCAGCCATCGAGGGGCCGTGTGCCAACCTTTCACCGGGATGCACCCGGATCACCAACTGGACCCCGGGCCTGTCCGCGAAAAATCTGACGGTTTTCGCGATCCATTCGGCCATGCTCACCGCAAAGACGTTGCGCCCCAGGGTCAGGCTGTCGCCCAGGACGTTGGTCGCCAGCAGCACGACCGGGCGCTGGTCCAGGCCCAGGTCAGCGCGCAATTTCTCGCCGCCGACGGCCGCCACGTCCTGCCACTTGCGCACGGATTTGCCGAAGGCTTTGGCCCCCATCCGGGCCGATTCAAGTTCCTCGATTTGGGTGCGCTCGGCTTCCGTCAGCGGGTGGCCGCCTTTGGCTCGCCAGAGCAGGTCGGTGTCCTGGTGCATGACTTCGTCATTGTGCGCCAGCCAGATTTGCTCGCGCTGGTCGTTGAATTCGTAAGTCGTGGCATGTAATCCCAAGTGACGTGCGACCCGGTAGACCACGCCCAGTTCGGTGACCGTGCCATTCGGGACCAGCACCACATCCGGCTTTTCGGCTCGTAACAGCGACAGGGCCGCCCGCGCCGCCTGGCGGTTGCGTTCCAGGCGCAGGCGGTATAGGGTGCTCTCGGTGTCCACGTCCTCGATTTGCAGGGTGTACTGGGTGTCATAAACCGAGACCTGGCGCACTCCATCTTCGAGTTCGGCCGGCAGAGCAACGGATGATTTCACATCCAATAGCGAAACGGCCTTGAGCAAATCGCCGGCCGGGGCCAGGACGCGGCGGGTGTAGGCATCCTGGCGGCGCAGGTCGAAAGCGTTGATCTCCTTGCGCCAGTCGAAATAGGGCAGGTAAGCCACAGTGACGGTATGCCCCAGTCCGCGCAGGGTGAGGCCGATCATGGCCGCCTGCTCGACCCAATAATGCAGGGTGGCAAACAGCAGGATTCTCTTTCCTTTGGGCGCCTTCGCCGCGAACGGACGCACCTGCCCGGCCGCGGCCGGGATGTGTGCGGCCAGCTTCTCCAGGTTGTAGCGCGTGCGCGGGCGGCGCTGGAGGATGGCGTCGTAGAGTTCTGCGGTGTAAGGGAGTTGGCCGAGGAGGGATTTGAGGGTCATGGCTTGACGGTAAAATCGTTTTGTCTTATCATTGAAGCACCCCCCCTGTCCTTACGAGGGCAGGCCGCGAGGCCGCTCCTGGCAACGGGAGCGGCTTCTGCTTTTGCAGGAGGAGTTATGAAAAAAGCGTTCGCGTACATTGATGGTTCCAACCTTTACTATCGTGCTTTGAGAGGGACTTCTTTCAAGTGGCTGAATCTCCGAAAAATGTGTGAGATCCTGTTTCCTGGGTACGAAATCCAGACCGTTAAGTATTTCACTGCGCCAGTGAGCGGCAAGGATGATCCAGGTCAACCCATTCGCCAGCAAACCTATTTGCGAGCCTTGAGAACCATTGGCTGTGAAATTGTTCCAGGAAAGTTCTTGTCCAGAGATGTTCCTATGCGGCTGGCAAATGATAAAAGTCAGACGGTCATTGTAACAAAGACTGAGGAAAAGGGTTCAGATGTCAATCTGGCTGCTCATTTATTGATAGATGGCTTTGACAAGAGGTATGAATCTGCCATTGTGGTCACGAATGATTCGGATTTGGCCATGCCCATCCGCTATGTGCGTGATAATTTGGGGCTCGAAGTTATCGTTGTCAATCCAGACAGGAATATTACCAGCAAGTCACTTGCCCAGGCCGCAAGCGCCATGCGCCAGTTGCGTACCGGCGTATTGGAAGAGGCCCAATTTCCAGCCATTGTGAAATATAAGAAAGGTGAGATCAAAAAACCGTCCGGTTGGTGAGGATGGGGGTCTTGATTCAAAAAACCGGACCTACCCCACCTGTTCGATCTTCCAATCCAGCCGGGGGCGGATGGGGCCCAGGCGCTGTTCGGGCCAGTGCATGCCGGGCGCGCCGGTGGCGTCCACGTTGAAGGCCAGGGCCTGCTCGTCCTGGAAGTAGCGGCGGACGGCGAAAGAGCTGGCGTTGACGCCCAGAGCGTAGCGGCCTTCGTTCAGCAAGTCAGCGGGGATCTGGCAACGGCTGAGGTAACGTCCCGGCTGGCGGGCGCTGAAGGCCTCGAACTGTTCGGGGTTGTCGGTGTCGAAGGAGGTCAGCACGAACTCACCGCGCATGGTGTTGAGGTACATCCCGACCCGCAGGCCGGTGATCGGCGCTTCGAGCTGGTATTCCATTTCGACGGTCAGCGGCTCGGTCGAGCGGACGGTGTCCACCACATCGCCGCGCGGGGAGCGGACGCGCAGCGCTATCGGGCGGAAGGGGGCCGCGTTAACGGGAACCTCATCCGGGTCCCAGAAACGCTCGCCGGCTTTGGCGTGGCCGGACGACAGGTAGTAGTCCACCGCTTCGGAGGTGGGGGCGCGCAGGGCGAGACGTCCCTTCTCGATCACCAGCGTTTCTTGCGTCAGGCGCAGGATGGCGGACATGTTGTGGCTGACGAAGAGCACGGTGCGGCCCTGCTGGGCCACGTCGCCCATTTTGCCGAGGCACTTGCGCTGGAAATCGGCGTCGCCGACGGCCAGGACTTCGTCCACGACCAGGATCTCGGGTTCGAGGTGGGCCGCGACGGCGAAGGCCAGGCGCAGGTACATGCCGGAGGAGTAACGCTTGACCGGGGTGTCTATGAATTGCTCGACTTCGGAGAAGGCCACGATTTCGTCGAATTTGGCCGCGATTTCGCTGCGCTTCATGCCGAGGATGGCGCCGTTGAGATAGATGTTATCCCGCCCGGTCAGTTCGGGATGGAAGCCTGTTCCCACTTCGAGGAGCGACCCGACCCGGCCGCGCAGGGTGATGCTGCCCCTGGTCGGCTCGGTGACGCGCGACAGGACCTTGAGCAGGGTGCTTTTGCCGGCCCCGTTGCGCCCGATGATGCCCAGCACCTGGCCTTCTTCCACGTCGAAGGAGACATCCCGCAAGGCCCAGATGAAATTGTTGTTGCGTGAAACGTGTTGCGTGTTCTTGCGGCCAATGGACTTGAGCAAGCGGATCGGCGCGGTGACAGCGTCCACGATCTGGTCGCGCAGCATCCCGTATTGGAACTTCTGCGGCGCGGCCCCGATGCGGTAGCGTTTGCTGACGGATTCGACTTTGATGGCAGTTGGCATGGCAGTTATTAGAGAGGAGAGAATAGAGATTAGTCAAAACACTGCTCTCTATTCTCCACTCTCCACTCTCTTTCCTAGATCATGTCCGCAAAGGTACGTTCCATGTTGCGGAAGTAGAACAGGCCGGAGATCAGCACCAGGACGGCGATCACGGCTGAAATGGCGACCAGCAGGTCAGGCGGGTTGCCCGCGCCAAGCAGCGCCCAGCGGAATCCGTTGATCACGCCGGTCATCGGGTTGAGGGCGAAGACCAGCCGCCACTTTTCCGGGATGACCGTGGACGAGTACACCACCGGGGTGACGAACATCCAAAACTGGGTCAGGAAGGGCAGGGCGTAGCCCACGTCACGGTATTTGACGTTGATGGCCGAGAGCCAGAGCGCCACGCCCAGGGCGGTGACAAGCAAAAGCGCCAAAAAGACCGGCACGGCCCAGAGGGCGTTCCAGCCGGGATAGACGTGGAAGTAGACCATCATCCCGATCAGGATCACGAAGGCGATGGCAAAATCCGCCAGCCCGCCCAGGACGGAGGCCATCGGCAGGATCAGGCGCGGGAAGTAGGTCTTGGTGATCATGTTGGTGTTGGCGGTCAGCGAACGGCTGGCGGCGTTGAGGGCGGTGGTGAACAATCCCCAGGGCAGCAACGCTGAGAAGGAGAAGATCGGGGCGGGGATATTATCCGTGGGCAGCTTGGCAACGGTGTTGAACAGGAAGGTGAAGACCAGCATGGTCATCACCGGCTGGATGACCGCCCACAGCGCCCCCAGGGCGGTCTGCTTGTAACGGACTTTTATATCTCGCCAGATCATGAACACGACCAGTTCGCGGTAGACCCACAGGTCGCGCAGGTTGAGCGCCGACAGCCCGGTCGAGGGGCGGATGACGAGGGTGGTCGGTTCGTAAGAGGTGGTTTTGGTAAGTTGGGTCTTCATAAGATAATTAGAGATTAGAGATTAGAGAACAGTGAGGGGAGAGATGTTACTACTCTCTAGCCTCTGCTCTCTACTCTCTTCCGATTTTCCTTAAACCACTCAATCGTGTTCTTCAGCCCTTCTTCGAAGGTCGTGCGGGCCTGCCAGCCGAAATAGTCATTGGCGCGGGATACGTCCAGGCCGCGGCGGGGCTGGCCGTTGGGTTTGGTGGTGTCCCAAACTAATTTGCCCTCGAACCCGGTCAGGCGGACGATCATCCCGGCCAGGTCCTTGATCGAGATCTCGTAGCCGGAACCCAGGTTGACCGGTTCGGACCGGTTGTATTTCTCGGTGGCGGTCAGGATGCCTTCGGCGGCGTCTTCCACGTAGAGGAACTCCCGCGTCGGCGAGCCGTCGCCCCAGACGACCAGTTCCCTGTCGCCGCGTTCCTGGGCCTCGATGGCCTTGCGGATCAGGGCCGGGATGACGTGGGAGGAGGCCAGGTTGAAGTTGTCGCCCGGCCCGTACAGGTTGACCGGCAGCAGGAAGATCGAATTGAATCCGTACTGCTCGCGGTAGGCCTGCGACTGGACCAGGAGCATCTTTTTGGCCAGGCCGTAGGGGGCGTTGGTCTCTTCGGGATAGCCGATCCACAGGTCATCTTCCCTGAACGGGACCGGCGTGAACTTGGGGTAGGCGCAGACCGTCCCGATGGCGGTGAACTTGCCCACGCCGCGCTGCCAGGCCTGGTGCATCAGTTCCACGCCCATCATCAGGTTGTCGTAGAAAAATTCGGCCGGGTGTTCGCGGTTGGCCCCGATCCCGCCGACGTGAGCAGCCAGGTGGATGATGACCATGTCCTTCGGATCGAAGCCGTCTCCCAGCATGGCGTCGAACAGGCGGCGGATGTCGTCCCGGTCGGTCAGGTCATACTCCTCGATGAGCGGGATGAAAACGTCGGTCGCGCCGCGCGCCTTGAGTTTGGCGGTCACGAACGACCCCAGGAACCCGGCCCCCCCGGTCACGATCACACGTTTGCCTTGCCAGAAATTGTCGGTCATATTATCTCCTTTTGCCTACTGCACGATGAACTGCGCGTTCCTATATTTCTCATCCTGCGGGTTGCGGATCAGGCCGGTTTGCAGGGCCATCAGCACCTCGCGCACGCCGTCGTCCACGCTCAGGGTGGCTTCGAAGCCCAGTTCGCGGCGGACCTTCTCGAACGAGACGGTGATGTCGCGCATGTCACCGCCGAAGGTCAAATCCTTGTAGTGGACGAAGGTCTCCGGCAGGCGTTTGAGCACCAGGGCCACGATCTCGTCTTTGGTGTAGTTGCCGTCGTTGGTGCCCAGGTTGTAGATCTGGCCGCGCACCTTCCCGTCCGGGGCTTGCAGGCCAAGCATCATACCACGAACCGTATCGAACACGTGGATGAACGAGCGCGAATAGCCGCGCTGGTAGATGATCAATTCGCGCCGGCTGTAGGCCTCCAGCACGAACTGGTTGACGATCAGGTCGAAGCGGGTGCGCGGCGAAATCCCGTAGAGCGTGGCGAAGCGGAACAGCAGCGGGGCCGGGCCGCCGTCGGCTTGCGAAAGCAGGTACTCCTCGGCTGCGATCTTGGTCTCGGCATACAGCGATTGCGGATTGAGCTTCGACTCCTCCGTGACCGCTTCGCCGTCCGACAGCCCATAATTGCTGTAAGTGGAGGCGAACACGAAGCGCCCGGACCCCAGGTCGGCTGCCTGCTCGAAGGCCAGTTTCGTCGCCTCGACATTGTACCGCCACGCCGCCTGCCGTCCAACCGCCTGGCAGGCCGGGAACCCGACGATCGCCGCCAGGTGGACGACCGCCTCCGGTTTGGGCCAGTCACGGCGCAGCGAATCCTTCACGGCGCGCGGCTCGGTCACGTCCACTTTGGCGAAGTGGAAATTCGGATTCGAGAGGAACGTCACCAGCGACTCGCCGCCGAAGAGCAGCGCGTCCAGCACGGTGACGCGGTAGTTCGCCCGCAACAATTCCGCCGTCAACAGCGAACCGATGTAGCCCGCGCCCCCGGTGATGACCACGTGTCCGTCAGGTTCATTCATTTCGACCGTCCAGGTGCAAAATGACTTTCAGGCCGCGCACTTCCAGCACCGGCGCGTCGCCGTGGGTCACGATCTCGAGGCCCTGCTCCAGGCAGGACAGTTTGCAAATTTCAGCCACTTCACCCTCCCCAACCAATCTGACTTGTTTGATCCCGGCCTGGCGCGCCCGCTCGATCTGCTCGGCCACGCGCTGGCGGGTATTGCGGTAGAGCTTGAACTGCTGTTCGATGTAATCCACCGTCAGGCGGGCGCGCAGGGCGATGCCTTCGGGCGTGATGATATAGCGCAACTTTTTGCGTTCGGCGCGCTTGATCTTGACGTAACCTTTGGCGATCAGGCGCTTGAGATGCCAGTTGACCGTTCCGACGGCCACGCCCAACTGCGTCGCCAGCGCGGACTGGTTCACGTCCGGGTCGGTTTCGATATGTTCGAGGATGGCCAGTTCGCGGCCGGTATCGGGAGTCGTTTCCATAACCTCTTCCAAAATTCAATTATTGAATTATAATCTCAGACCATGATGCGTCAAGGGCTTGCCAAAACCATGCCAACCACTCCCCGTTTCCCAGCCGATGACCCGGCTGCCCATAACTACCAATCAACCCGTATCGCCCACTGGGACGGCGTTGCCCGCAATTACAGCCGCCACGTCTCTTGGGGCACGCGCGCCTATTACCGCCGCATCAAGGCCGTTTATCAGTTCCTGGTCAGCCCCGGCCAGCGCGTGCTCGAGATCGGCTCCGGCCCCGGCCACCTGCTGGCCGACCTCCAGCCGTCTTTTGGCGCGGGCGTGGATTTCTCGCCGGAAATGTGCCGGATGGCCCGCCAGAGTCACCCCAACCTGACTTTCGTCCAGGCCGACGCCCACGACCTTTCGGCCCTGGCCGGCCCCTTCGATGCGCTCATCCTGTCGGATACCCTCAACGAACTCTGGGACGTGCAGGCGGTTTTCGGGGAATTGAGACGACTCTCCACCCCGCGCACCCGCCTGATCCTGAACTTTTACAACCGCCTGTGGGAACCCCCGCTCGGACTCGTGCGCCGACTTGGGCTGGCCGCGCCGACCCTGACCCAAAACTGGCTGACGGTGGAGGACGTGCGCAACCTGCTGCACCTGGCAGGCTTCGAGGCCATCCGCAACTGGCAGGAGATCCTCCTGCCGCTGCCCATCCCGTTGATCGAGCCGCTGTTCAACAAGTTTTTGGTCCGTTACTGGCCGTTCAAGGACATGGCCCTGGCGAATTTCGTCATCGCCCGCCCGCAGCCAGATCCCATCGAGAGAAAGCCGACGGTCTCGGTCATCGTCCCCGCCCGCAACGAAGCCGGGAACGTCGCCGCCATCTTCGCGCGCGTCCCTGAGATGGGCAGCGGCACCGAGTTGATCTTCGTCGAGGGCCACTCGAAGGACAAGACCTACGCCGCCATCGAGCGGGAGATCGCCAACCGTCCCGGGCGCTCCGCCCGGTTGTTCCGCCAGACCGGGATCGGCAAGGCCGACGCGGTGCGGCTGGGGTTCGCCGAAGCCCGCGGCGACATCCTGATGATCCTCGACGCCGACCTGACCGTCCCGCCGGAAGACCTGCCGCGCTTCTGCGAGGCGCTGGTTTCGGGCCGGGGCGAGTTCATCAACGGCGTCCGGCTGGTCTACCCGATGCAGGAACAGGCCATGCGCACGCTGAATTTTTTGGGCAACAAACTTTTCAGCCTGGCATTCTCGTGGCTGCTCGGCCAGCCGGTCAAGGATACGCTGTGCGGCACGAAGGTGCTCTGGCGCGAAGACTACGAGCGCATCGCCGCCAACCGGGCCTACTTCGGCGAGTTCGACCCGTTCGGAGACTTCGACCTGATCTTCGGCGCGGCCAAACTCAACCTGAAGATCGTGGACCTGCCGATCCGCTACCGCGAGCGAACGTATGGCGAAACCAACATTGACCGCTGGCGGCACGGGATGTTATTGTTCCGCATGATCGCCTTCGCCGCCCGGCGGCTGAAATTCATTTGAACATCTTGCCACAGAGTCACAGAAGCACTGAGAATTATAAAAATCTTTGTGACTCCGTGTCTTTGTGGCAGATTTATGGAGACTTTATGACCCGAGCCCAAAACGAAATCCAGCACGGACGCAAACTGTCGGAGCACGGCCCCGAAGCCGTTTGGGGCTGGGGCACACCCGCCGGTCAGAGACGCGCCGCCCGCCGCGCCGCGCGGATCATGCAGGCCGCCGGTTTGAAACCGGGGATGCGCGCCCTCGAGATCGGCTGCGGCAGCGGGCTTTTCACCGAAATTTTCGCCCGAAGCGGAGCAAAGATCACCGCCCTCGACATCTCGGACGAATTGCTGGGCTACGCCCGCCAGCGCGGCCTGCCCCCCAACGTGACCCTGGTCTGCTCCCCGTTCGAGGCGCTGGATTCCGCCGACCCGTTCGAGGCGGTGATCGGCTCGTCGGTGCTGCACCACCTCGAGATCGAACCGGCCCTGGCCGAGATCTTCCGCCTGCTCAAGCCGGGCGGGGTGATGAGTTTTGCCGAGCCGAACATGCTCAACCCGCAGATCGCCATCCAGAAGAACGTCCCCTGGATCAAGGAAAAGCTGGGCGACTCGCCCGACGAGACCGCCTTCATCCGCTGGAAGCTGGCCGGGCAGATGCGCCGCGTCGGCTTCACCGACATCCGCATCCGCCCGCTCGATTGGCTGCACCCCGCTACGCCGCAGGGATTGATCCCGGCGGTCGAATCCATCGGCAACCTGTTCGAAAAACTCCCGCTCCTGCGCGAGATCAGCGGCTCGGTCTACATTTCGGCCCAAAAGCCGGTTTAATCTACTCAATTACCACTCACCATTTACCAATGACCACTCCCCCAAAACTCAAACTGCTCCCCGCCGACCAGTATCGCGGCGTCAACGAAGATGATCCGATCCGCTATTATTACTGGCCCTATTTTGGCCGCCTGTACCGCCGCCGGGTGGAACTGTGCCTGGCCGAGTGCAAGGGCGGCGACTCGGTCCTCGAAATCGGATTCGGCACCGGGCTGACCTTCCTCAATTTAGCGGAATCCTACCGCGAGATCCACGGCCTGGATTTGACGGCGGACGTGGACGAGGTCCGGGCCGTTTTCGCGCCGCACGGCATCCAGACCTTCCTCAAAAACGGGGACGTGCTCGCCATGCCCTACGCGGACAATTCCTTCGACACGGTCCTGCTGATCAGCATCCTCGAGCATCTCCAGCCCGCACAACAGGATCAGGCCTTCGCCGGGATCAGGCGCGTCCTCAAGCCGGGCGGACAGGTGGTCTACGGCGTGCCGGTCGAGCGCCCGCTGATGGTCTTCATGTTCAAGGTGCTGGGCTACGACATCCGCAAGGCGCACTTCTCGACCGAAAAAGACGTTTCGGCCGCGGCGCAGCGCGCCTTCGGGCCGGGGAAGATCGTCCAGATGAAAAGCAAACCGCCCGTCTTCGGGGCGGTGTATGAAGTGGGGCATTTCGTGAAAGGGTGAGAATCAACGGCAGTCGCGAATGTCGAGCAGCCGCCTGAAATCCTTGCGGAAATCGGTCGGGCTGCGAAAGCCGAAAACCTCGTCCACGAGGGTGGCGCAGGTCTCACCCAGCCGGACCCGAAATTCCGGCGTCAACCCCTCCCAATATTCGCCCCCGAAATAGACGTAATCGTATCCGGCCGCGGCCAGCGCCGACGGGTCCGGGGCGGCGGCCAGGGCCTCCCACTCAGGCTTGGGCACGTACCAGGAGTCGTGCGAGCGGGTGTAGCGGCCAAAGACCGTCACGCTCCGCACGGGTTCGGGGTCGAAGATGCGCGCTGCCGGTTCGAGCCGGTTCCAGTGCTCCTTGAACATGACCACGTCCATGTCGCTGATGAAATAAGAGTAGACGGGTTTCGGCGCGGCGATCAGGGACACGCTGAAGAGCACCAGCCCGCCCAGGACGGTAACCATCCCGGCGAGCGAAGCCCCGACCCGCAGGCCGTCACCCCGTTTCGCCAGCCACAGCCACCCGAACGGGACCGCGAACAGCGCCGTCACGTGGAACATCCCGGCGTACAGGCGCGTAGTGGCCGACAATCCCAATTCCCCGGAATAATAGATCGCCAGGGCGATCAGGCTCATCAGTGACGAAGCGATCACCACTGCCTCCAGCCAGTTCTGGCGGCGGACCTGGCGGATGCCTGCGCCGAACACCAGCGGCAGCAGCCAGACCAGTGGCCCGGCCTCGAACAGGGCAGCCAGCAATTGGGGAATGTTTCCCAGCGAGAGCCGTCCCAGGTGGCTGGAGATCAATTCCGGCGGCCACAGGAGGGCGAACTGCACGTCGAAATAAGAAGCGGATTGGGCCGCGCCGCCGAACCAGCCGCGCGCCACGTCGGTCAGGATGCCGCCCTGGACGAGGGACAGCCCCCCGGCCGCGGCCGCGACGATCACCCAGGGCCACAGCGATTTGGCCCACCTGCGCCGGACGGCCAGCGAAACGATCAACACGATCAACGCCCCACCGGCCAGCAGCCCGAACAGGACTTCGTTGGTCAGCGCCAGGGCGGCAAATAGGATCGTGACCAGGATTCCCCCCGTCCAGTGTTTCCAGCGCGAGCCGGTCAGCAGCAGGAGTACCAGCAGCAGCACCGGCAGCGCGCCGAACCCGCCCAGGGCCATCACCAGCGGCGGGTTGACCCCGTTGACGAAGGCGAACGGGTACGGGAACGGCCCCGCGCCTTCGAGCACCCAGAGACGGGTCAACGCCTCCAACAGTGTCGAGGCGGTTTGGGCGCCGGTGCCCATCAGCGTGACCTGCTCCGAAATTCTTTCGAGCAGGCTTTTCGGCAGCAGGAGCAGCAGCCAGCGCGCCCCCCCGGCGAACGCGACGAAGAAACCGGTCAGGGCGGCCGCGGCCCGGCTGCGGGTCAGCCGCCAGGCCCACAACCCGGCCAGGACCATCGTCAACGCCAGGACCAGGCTGCGGACCAGGTCGAGCGCGTTCCACGGGTAAACCTGTCCGATGCGGACGAATTGAGCCGCCTCGAGCAGGAGAAAGTAGTGATAACCGAAACGCAGGCCCGGGTCCAGGGCGAAGCGGGGCGGGACCTCGCCCGTCGCCAGGAGCGAAGTCACGGGCAGGTTCTGGTAATCGTCGAAGAGGGCCAGCCCGCGCCCGGTCAGCATGAACAGGCCGGTGAGCACGAACAGGATCAAAAATTGCGGCAGGGCCGGTTTCAATTCGTCCAGCAGCCCGCGCCAGTCGTCCGGCCTGGCCCAGACCAGGCTGGCGAAGGCCATCAGGGTGGAGGCGATCCAGACTGCGCTGGGGAAGTCCACCGCCTGGGCCAGCAAGTTGGCGAGGAAGTTTTGGGTCACCAGGCCGACGGCGAAGCCGACCAGGAGGCGTTCGCGGCGTTTCAGGCGGAAGACCCGCCGGGCGAACAACCAGCCGCTCGCAGCCCAGAGGATGATGTTGCCAAGAAGGGCCAAAATGCCGAAGTCCAGATTCATTTCGGGCACTCCTGCGGCCCGGCACGCGGGGCCAGCAACTGCAAATTGTATTCGGGATAGGTCGCCACGGGTTCGTAGTCACATAAAATTGGCCGGGTAATTTTGCGCACCCAGGCGTTGTTCTCCGGCCCAAAATGGTCGTCCGGCCCGGCGAAGGCGTACACCTGCGGCTCGACCACGATCAACCCGAAGCGGCGGTGGTACAGGTCGTCGTAAAACTGGCCGAGATATTCGACGTTGCCCGACATGACCATCTCGATCAGGAAATCCTTTTCGTAGTCGGTGACGAGCGGCACGTCCACTTCGCCGAAGGCCAGCAGGTGACGCTGCGAGATGAACAGGACCGGATCGCCGTTGGCGGCGGCCGATTCGACCCGCTGGCGGACCTCCGCCAAAGTGGTTTGGGCCGCGGCCGGGTCCACGCTTCCCACCGGACCCCCGACCTGCTGCAACGCGAACCAGGCCGGGATCAAGGCTGACAGTAAAACCCAGGGCAGGCGGCGCAAAATCAGGAGATTTTGCACTCCAGCGTCGCCGGACTCCAAAGTCTCCTGACTTTGGATTTTTTGATCGGGGGCGATCCGCCCAAAAACCGCGTACCCGCCGACGAGCATCAGCATCACGATGTAGGCATCCAGGTTGTGCAAATCCCCGCCGCCGCCGATCTTCAGGCTGACGACGATCCCGCCCAGGAAAAGCGCCGCCAGCGCGGCCAGAATTCCTGCCAGGCGGAGCGGGTGCAGGTGAACTTTTCGCAGGCTGTAAAACAGGATGCCCCACAGCGGCAGCGACAGGATCAGCGCGCCGGGCAACACGCCCAGCCAGAAGGTCCCGTTCGGCAGCAGCCGCTCCCACAGCAGCGGCGACGACAGGCTGGAATAGAACTGGGCCGTCTCGCCGTTGCCCGAAAACAGGATGTAAAGCCGCTGGCTGGCAAAAGCCGCCAGGGTGCCGAAGGCAAAAAAGTTGAACGGCATGGACAGGTACAGCACGGTTTTGCGGTAAAACCGGCGCGGCGTTTCGAGCAGGTAAAGCGCCGCCGCCAGCATCCCCGGCACCGGGAACCAGTTGATCCGGCTCAGCCCGGCCCAGACCGAGGCCAGCAACACAAATTCCATCGTGCGGCGGGGATTGTCGTTATCGTAGCCCCAGAAGACCAGCAGGACCGGCACGAGCAAGTGGGTGTAAATCGGCCCTTGCAAAATGAAAAGGAACGCCCAGCCCAGCACCAGCCAGCGCAGGCTGCGCCGCTCAATTTCCAGGCGGCGCACGAACAGCGCGCCAACCGCAACCGTCAGGCCGAGGAACAATCCCGTCTGCCACAGGCGGTGGAGGATGATCGGCGTGCCGGGGATGGCGAACGGCGCGGCATACAACAAATGCAGGCTGGGATGCAGCACCGAAAGCGGAACCTGCTCACCATAGATGCGTTGGGCGAAGAACAGGGAGGCGTCGTAGAAACGGCTGGATTCCGACCAGCCGGGCACGAAAGGATCATTGTTGACCTGCGGGATGAAAAAGGCCAGCCGGTAAAAAATGGCGTGGACGATCACAACGATCACCAGCGCCAACTCCCATTCCACATTCTTGTTGGCCGTTTTGAACGCGTACAGCAGGAGCAGCGAAGCGCCCCAGAAAAACCCCCAGCGCAACCCCAAATTGGAACGGATCAGGCTGCCAGTGTAGGGGTGCATGATCAGAAGCGTGAACAATGGCAGGATCAAAACGAAGGCGATCCAGCCGGCCACGCGCCAGGCTTTGCCCTCCAGCCGCCCGGCGAAGGTCAGGGCGCGCAGCAGGCGTTCGGATGCAGGCGTCCAGGTCAGGGCGAGCAAGGCCAGGGTGGCGAGCAGGGCAACAGCCAACCCTGCCAGCAAAGCCAGGCCCTTCGGGTGCGTGGCCGGGACTCCCAGCGAAAGCATCAGCCCGCGCGCCGCCAGGCCAAACCCTCCCAGCGAGAGGGCGGTCAGGGCCAGGATGCTCCGCCAGAATGCCAGATGAGCAGGTCCTTTCACGCCTTTGAATCCTTCACAACCTTTTCGAAAACTTCTTCATATTGCCGCACGATCAGCGGCAGGTCGAACTTGCGCGCCTGGATCATACTCGCCTGCTGGAAATCGCGCAAACGCGCCTGGTCGGTCAGCAGGCGGGCCAGGGCTTCGGCGAACCCGGAAACGTCGTCCGGGTCGAGCATGTAGCCGTTCACCTCATCAGTCACAATG
This sequence comes from Chloroflexota bacterium, assembly GCA_049324115.1. GTDB lineage: Bacteria > Chloroflexota > Anaerolineae > Anaerolineales > Villigracilaceae > UBA5796. The sequence goes on along the minus strand of JBMOMN010000012.1, from coordinate 24,692 downwards.
TCCAGGAAGCCGCCGATCCGCGAGCAGACGACGGCCAGCCCCTTGGCAATCGCCTGGACGCCGACCACCGGCAGCCCCTCGGAGCGGGAGGGCATGAACAGGATGTTGGACTGGTCGAACCAGTCCAGCACTTCGGGGGGCGTGATCCAGCCCGTCAGCGTAAACCGGGACGCCAACCCTGCTTCCGCTATGGCGGCCTCCACCTCGCCCCGCAGCGGGCCGTCGCCCACCATGACGCAGGTCCAGTCGAGGTGCTTCAGCCGGGCCAGGACTTCGACCAGGCGCAGGGGGTTTTTCTGCTGCATGAATCGCCCGGCAAAGAGGATGCGCGGCGGGTTCCCGGCCTCGTCCCGGTTGCATTGGATCGCGGCCAGGTCCACGCCGTTGGGGATGACCTGCACGTCCACCGGGTAGTGTTTGCGGGCCAGGCTGCGGGTGAAATCGCTGACGGCCACCACCTGCGCCGCCCTGCGCCAGACGGCATGGGTGAACGGGTAGACCCAATGGAACCAGCCGTCGGTTTTTTCGGGGGTGCCGCCGGGCACGTCGCCGAGGTGGGCGGTCAGCACGTAAGGGATGCCGGTCAGGCGCGCAAGCACCCAGGCGATCGGTCCCGCCGGGACGGCGAAGTGGGCGTGGATCACGTCCGGCTGGAATTCGCGAATTAAACGGCGGCCATGCCACAGTCCGGCGAGAACGAAAGCGCCCATCGTGATGAACCCGGCCCGGTAGGGTTCCGTCCGCAGGGAGGGGATCCGCACCAGGCGCACGCCATCCCGGATTTCGTCACGCGGCAGGTCGTTGTAGTGAGCGGTCAGCAATGTGATGGCATGGCCGCGTTGGGCCAGCCCGGCGCAAATATCCTTGGCCACCTGCCCGCCCCCGCCGCCGACCGGCGGGTATTCATGGATGACGACGAGGATTCTCATCCACTGCACCAAAATGCGCCTGGCTCATCATGGTTTCTCCTGCTCAATGGGCTGCGGGCAGGCCCGTTCCCGGCGGGGTACGAAAACCTGGACGTTAATCTCGTTGAAAGTGGCGACGGGTTCATACTCGCACAACAAAGGGATGCTCACCTTGCGTACCCAGGCGTTGTTTTCTTCAGAGAATGAAGATGTTTCGTTTTTGATGACCGTGAATTGTTTGTCGGCCACGATCATCTTGAAACGGTGGCTTTCCAGGTCGGCGTAGAATTTTTCGAGGTAGGGTTCGTTGTTCGAGATGGACATTTCCATCAGGGTCAGCAGTTCGTATTCGGGGGCGAGCGGGATTTCGACCTCGCCGAAAGTCACCAGATGGCGCTGGGTGATGAACAGCACCTCAGCCCCTCTTTTGGCCCGGTTGACGGCCATCCTGCGGATCACGGCCAGATCGTTCGCGGCCGTCCCGGAATCGAGCGGCTCGACCGTCTGGACGCGGGAAATCACGAACGTGAGCGGGACCAGCAATCCCAGGGCGATCACCGGCCAGGGCGGGAGCCGCAATTGCCAGGAGCCGCTTTCGGGACGGATCTGCCCAAAGAAGGCGTAGGCAACGAAGACCAGGAAAACGACCAGGAAAGCGTCCATGTTGTGCAGGTCGCCGCCGCCGCCGATCTTGGTGCTGACCACCAGTCCGCCGCCGAGCAAAACGAGGAGGTAGCCGACGATCCCCAGCCAGCGCAGCGGGTGGACCCGGCGGGATTGCCCGCGCAGCAGCCAGAACAGGGCCAGCAATCCCGGAAGGGCCACCCACAGCACCGAGGGGATCACCCCCGCCCGGAAGGATGGACTGGGCAGCAGGCGGTACCACAGCAAATCGGAGGTGAAGCTGGAGCCGAAGCCGCGGATGTCCTCGTTGCCGGAAAGGGCGATGTAAGCGCCCTGCGCAAGGAGCGCAAAGCCGATCCCGCTGACGAACCAGATTACCGGCCAGGCCAGGTACTTGAACCCGTTCGACCCGGCAACCGGTTTCTCGAGGAAGTATAGCAGCCCTGCGATCATGGCCGGGACCGGGAACCAGTTGACCCGGCTGATCCCCGCCCAGAGCGAGGCCAGCAGCACGAAGATCAGCGTCCGGGCGGGTTTCTCTGCCGAAAACCCGGCCAGGACGAGGATGACCATCACTTGCAGGTGGTAATACACCGCTCCCTGCATGTAAAAGAAATAGGCCCACAGCGCAAAGATCAGGAAAACCCAGCGGTCGGCCAGGCGCAGGCGGCGGGCCAGCATGAAACTGCTCGCCCCGGTCAACGCCAGCCACAGGAATACCTGCCAGAAACGGTGGAAGGCCAGGCTGAAGTCCCCGGCCAGGAAGGGCAGCGAGAGCAGCAGGTAACGGCTGGGGTGGTACATCGAGAGCGCCACGTCCTGCCCATAGAGCTTCCCGGAGGCGAAGAGCGACGCGTAATAATAGCGGCTGGCTTCCGACCAGCCCAGCGAAAACGGGAAGGCGTTGACTTCAGGGATGTAAAGCGCCAGCTTGTAGGCCAGCGTTTGGGCCAGCACGGCCAGCGCCAGCCCGCGCAGGAAGGGGGTGGACGGCGAAACCGTTTTGACGATCCAGGCGGCCAGCACGGCCAGCACGGCAAACAGCCACAGGTGCAGCCACGGGTTGGGGAACGACGAGCCAACCGAGCCGATCGTCCGCAAGCCGCTGGCCGCGTCGATAAAGACGTACCCGCCCTTCTCCCAGCCGGCCACGTAATAATTTGCAGATGGGTTGGTGATCAACTGCCAGCGGATGGGGGAGGCCATCGTGACCCAGGTGTAGACCGGGACGAGGGCGAGGAACGCCAGCCAGCCGACCACCCGTCCGGGCGGGGCCGGGACCCGGGGCCGGCTGAGGCTTTCGAGCAGCTTCTTCCCCGCCGGGTGCCAGGTCGCGGCGAACAGGCCGAGGAGCGCGGCCAGGGCCAGGGACACGGCGAGCAGGATCAGGGTCCAGTTCGAGCGGAAGAGGGAAATGCCGGTGTGGTCGAGCAGGCGCACGAGGTCGTAAATTGCCAGGACAGAGAGGGCCGCCCCGATCCCCAATCCCCATCGCCAGGGTTTGATCCAAGATTCAGGGCTGGTCAATGGACAATCCTTCGGCTTCCGCGTCGATCCGGTCGCTCATCACCGAAGGCAGGAAGAACGCCCCCGGCAGGCTGGCCAGCATCATGAACAGGCGGTGCAGCAGGGCCAGCACGAAGGCGCTTCCGGCGCTGACGCCCGCCAGGTTGGAGTAGATGAACGTCACCGACAATTCCTGCAAGCCGTAACCGTTGATGGAAATGGGCATCAGGCCGATGAAATAGGTCAGGCTCGACAGCCCGGCGATCGTCCACCAGGAGACGGAATCGTGCAGGCCGTCGAGGATGATGTAGAGGGCCGAGATGTTGCAGGTCATGTGGGCCAGGGTGAAGAGCAGCGACACCAGCAGGATGCCCGGCTTTTTGGCCCAATACGAAATGGATTGCAGCACGCGGCGGACATAGCGTTTGCCCCGCTCCCACAACCCGGCCGGGGCAACGGATGAGAGCGCCGCCCCCCCGGCCGACCAGGCGAAGAAGCGCGCCAGGCCGAGCGGCAGGAGCAGGGCCATGCCGGTCATGCCGACCAGCCGGTCGGCGATCAGGGAGGCCAGGGCAATCGCCCGGTCCACGCCCATTTTGATCGCCCCGGCCAGGCGGGCCACGTCCCCGCCGATGGTGGTGGGCAGGAAGTTGGAGGCGAACAGGCCGGTGAAGGTGATGGCCGTCGTCCGCCAGAAGGAGACCGGCGTGCCGCTGGAGCGCAGGAGCACGTGCCAGCGGGCGACGGTGAAGAGGCGTGAAGCCAGGATGAGCGCAAAGGCCAGCAGCAGCCGCCAGAGCGAAATCTCTTCGACAGCCCGCCGGATCTCGTCCCAGCCCTGTTGTTCGAGCAGGACGACCAACAAAACGAGAGCCAGGAGGGACCCCCCGGCTCTCAGGAGTTGGCCTTTATTTTTGGTGATCCAAACTTTCATAAATCGGTGGTTATCTTTCGTTTTCGGGGATTATTGAAGCCAGCGCATCCTGGTGTTGGATGACCCGCCGCACGGTATAGGTCGGCTTGCGCTGGGACTCGTGATAGGTGCGTACCAGCAATTCGGCGATCAGCCCCATCAAAACGGACTGGAAGCCGAGAATGAAGAACATCACGCTCATCAGGAAGAAGGGCGAGGTCAGCACCGGGATTTCGACCAGGATGCGCCGCAGCATGAGATAGATCATGGTCAGCACGCTCAGGATCATCAGCCCGATGCCCGTCCCGCCGAAGAGGTAGATCGGCTTGTTGGCGAAACTGAGCAGGAACTTGACCGTGACCAGGTCGAGGATGACCTTGAGGGTGCGCTCCAGCCCATATTTGGCCTTGCCGTACTTGCGCTCGTGGTGCTGCACCGTGACTTCGATGATCCTGGCTCCCACCGCATGGGCATAGACCGGGATGAAACGGTGCATCTCGCCGTACAGCCGGAAGCCGGTCAGTACGTCCCGGCGGTAGGCCTTGAGGGTGCAGCCATAGTCGTGCAGATGGACGCCGGTCGTAGCTGAGATCAGGCCGTTGGCGATGCGGGAGGGCAGGGTGCGGGTGGCGAAATTATCCTTGCGGGATTTGCGCCAGCCGCTGACCACGTCGTAGCCCTGGTCAATGTAACCGAGCATCATCGGGATGTCGGCCGGGTCGTTTTGCAGGTCGGCGTCGAGCAGGACGATGATCTCGCCCCGGGCGTGGTCAATCCCGGCCGCGATGGCCGCCGTCTGGCCGAAATTACGCCGCAGCTCCACCACCGTCACGCGGCCGGGGTCTTCGGCAGCCAGGGCTTCGAGCACACTGATACTCTTGTCCGCGCTGCCGTCGTCCACGTAGATGACTTCCCAGGTCCGGCCCAGATCGTCCAGCGCGGCGCGGACGGCCTGGTGCAGGTGGGGCAGGCTTTCGTCCTCGTTGTAAACGGGGATGACGAGCGATAAATCCATTTACTTCCTCTTGAAAATTCGGATGACGGCGTCGTCGGCGCACGGGGCGGTGGAAACGGTCGGCGTCAGTTCCTCGAAATCACCGGATTCTAACACGTCTACCAGCCATTGTTCGCGATAGTAATAGCGCACTTCGATCAAGGCGTAATCAGCTTCAGCGATCCAGCGCCGCGAAAGTTCCTCGTTCCACCAGCCGTAACGGTAGAGCGCCTCGGTCTCGCCGGTGGTCTTGTAAGTGTAAGCCAGGTTCAATTGCGGCGGGTAAATTTCCACGTCCGGCACGTAGAGCAGGTTGACCGGTGAGTAACCTTTCCAGTAGAGCTTCGCGCCTGGCGGCAGGGTTTCACGCAAATACGCGCCGACCTGCTCGAAGACGGCGATCTCGTCCCCGCCGCAATCGTAAGCCTGGTAGCCGCCGGACAGGACCGGCGTCGGCGAGAGCAAACTGCCGGTGACGAGGAACAGGATCAGGGTCCAGGCCCCGAACGAGCGCGGCAGAGAAGCGTTCCGGGACCGGCGGGCCAGCGTCCGGCTAAGGAGCAGGATCAGTCCCCCGGCCAGTCCCGTCAAAGCCAACGGGACGAGCAGCTTGAACAGGTTGAACGATTGCTCGAAATCCAGGTGGAAATAATTGGCGGCGATCCGCCATAGCTCGACCGAATCCCAGCCGCTGGCGCGGCGGACGGGGACGCCGAGGTTCATCAGGCCGCGGAAGAACTCCACCGGGAAGGCGGCGTTGATGTCCTGCGCGCCGCTGTAGCCGATTCCGAGCAGCGTGCCAAAGACGACGAGCACGCCGAACGCCTGCGCCCAGCCCGGCAGTTCCCGCCGCCACGACTGGAGGCTGACCGCCAGGAGCAGGATTCCCAGACCCTCGTAAAAGCCGGTGTAGACCCGCAGGCAGAGCACGCAGTAGTCGTTGCCGACCGCGGCCCAGGTGTGCATCAGGATCATGATGATGAAGAGCGCCGCCAGGAAGACGGTCATCTTGAAATGCAAGCCGGATTTCCAGTCGCGGCGGTGCGGCCAGAGGAAGGCGACGGCCAGCACCCCGGCCATGGGGATGAAATGATAACGGACGGTCTCGAAGAAACTGTTGAAGCGGTCGGCGAAGGTCACGTCCTGCTGCCAGAAGGGAGTCACGCCTTCGGGCGGGAACCAGGGCTTGAGCGCCGCGATCCCGAAGCGCTGGCCGAGCGATCCCCAGATCGAGAGAATCCCCGGCCAGAAAACGGCGTGCCCGACGACGACCACCGCCAATCCGGCCAATCCCACCCAAAACGCCGACTTGAAGTCCCGCTCCCACCAGACGTAGAGCGCCAGCAGGGCCAGCACCGGCAGCATGTTGATCCGGGCCATGGCCATCACTCCCGAAAGCACTCCCGCCAGGACGAGTTGCCACATCCTGCGCTTTTCGCCCAGCGCCAGGGCCATGATCCACATCAGCAGGCAGGCGACCAGTCCCTGCGAGACGGCCTGGCTGTAGATGCGGGCCGTGGCGGGCATCAGCACGAAGGCCCAGGCCGCGCCTGCGCCGATCCAGGCCGAGCCGATCCGCCGCGCCGTCAGCCAGACGGCGATGAGCATCATCGCCGCCAGCAGGACGGCGAAATAACGCCCGGTGCGCAATCCCGGCCCGAAGACGGCCTGCACCCAGCCGGGGATGTAGAACGAGAGCGGCATCTGGTTGGTCCAGAAACTGTACGGCTCGAAAGGCTGGTAGCGCCCCAGGACGTATTGCAGCCCCTTGTAGAGGTACAGCCCCTCGTCCAGGACGGAGCGCTGGCTATGGGCGTAGAGCCACAATTGCCAGGTATAGACGAATATCCCGGCCGCGGCGGAGAGGTCCGCCAGCCAGGGGATGGAGAAAAATTGTCGAATGCGAGTTTTCATGAAAATCACTGTTCCTGCCGCGAGTGCGTCGCACCTGACTGTAAGGCCGACCCCCACTGAAAGGGACTTTTCTTCGCTTGAAATTGGCCCGTTTAGAAAGGTGCGACGCACCGATGGCGATCACAAAATAGTAAAAAGCAGCCGGATGGCTGCTTGATTTTACTTTAGAGTTTGCCGGACTCCAACGTCTCCTGACGTTGGATATCAAAAGTCGGGAGACTTTTGACTCCGCAACATTTTCAATGCGAGTTCGCCAGCCGCTTCATGTCCGCGTCCACCATCATCTCGACCAGTTGGCGGAACGAGACCTCCGGCTGCCAGCCGAGTTTTTCCCGCGCCTTCGACGGGTCCGAGACCAGCAGGTCCACTTCGGCGGGACGGTAGAAGCGCGGGTCTTGCACCACGTAATCCCTGTAATCCAGGCCAACGTGGCCGAAGGCGATCTCGCAGAATTCGCGCACCAGATGGGTTTCGCCCGTGCCGATGACGAAATTGTCCGGCTCGTCCTGTTGGAGCATCATCCACATCGCCTTGACGTAATCCCCGGCGAAGCCCCAGTCGCGGCGGGATTCGAGATTGCCCAGGCGCAGTTCGTTGGTCATCTCCAGCTTGATGCGCGCCACCCCGTCGGTGATCTTGCGGGTGACGAACTCGAGGCCGCGGCGCGGGCTTTCGTGGTTGAACAGGATGCCGGAAGCGGTGAACATCCCGTAGGACTCGCGGTAGTTGATCGTGATCCAATGCCCGTAAACTTTTGCGACCCCGTAGGGGCTGCGCGGGTAAAACGGCGTGCTCTCGCGCTGCGGCACTTCGAGCACCTTGCCGAACATCTCGCTCGACGAGGCCTGGTAAAAGCGGATCTTCTTGTTGTACAGGCGGATGGCCTCCAGCAGGCGGGTCACGCCCAGGGCGGTCACTTCGCCGGTCAGCACAGCCTGGCTCCAGGAGGTCGGCACGAAGGACTGCGCCGCCAGGTTGTAGACCTCGTCGGGTTTGTGCTCCTCCAGGGTCGCCAGCAGCGAACTCTGGTCGTGCAGGTCGCCCTGGACGACGGTGATGTCGTCGAGCAGGTGGTCAATGCGCTCGTAGGTGAGGGTGCTGGAACGGCGGGCCATCCCGACCACCTGGTAGCCCTTCGAGAGCAGGAATTCGGCCAGGTACGAACCGTCCTGGCCGGTGATGCCGGTGATCAATGCAATAGGCATGGGGTGTCCTCCTCAAGACACAAAATTCAACAATTGAATTATAACCGAATTTGCCACCCGCCTACCCCTGGACTTTGGGCCTGCGGTCGCGCCAAAAGCCGACTCCAACCACCAGGCCGCTCAGCCCCAGGATCAAGACCACCATCCCGAAGAAAGGCAACTGTCCCGGCCAGTGGAAGTAGCGGGCCGCGTACCAGTGGCTGAAGACCAGCAGGAAGATTGCTTCCACCGTCAGCAGGCGCGGCAGCCAGGGGTCGCGGCGGGCAGACCAACCGGTCAGGGCTTGAGCGGCCAGGATGGCCTGGAAGGCCAGCAAAATGACCCGGTAACGCGGGTTGTCCCACAGGTCGCCGCCCGCCCGCAATGCCGTCACCAGGATCCAGACCCAACTGACCGTCCCCAGCCAGAGCAGCCCGCGCCGCTGACGGAGTTCCGGCGTCCGCCAGGCTGCCAGCAGGCCGTAGCCCAGCAACGGGACGAGCGCGTACCAGCCGAGGGCGCGCAGCACCCCGACGGTTTTCCAGAGCGGCAGGCCGGGTTCGACCACTGCGGCAGGCAGGACGGGTTGGAGCATCCCGTAGACAGCGATGAAGGGCAGGCGCAGGGCGGCGGGCATTTCGTCGAAGAGTTTTTGCACCCAGCCGGAACTTCGGTCGAGCAGGTAGGCGTCCCATTTGACGGCTTCCTTGAACCAGTCGAGCGCGGCAGCCAGCGGCGACCCGCCCGTGTCGCCGCGCGAAGCGCCCCAGGCGAACAGGACGAGGGCGGCGACAAAGACCAGCCCGGCGACGATGACGGCCGGCCACGAGATGCGGCTTTTTTCGCCGCCAAAGTAGAGCCAGCCTGCCAGCACGATTAACGTAACCAACGCGATCCCCGGCGAAACGAGCAGCATCCCGGCCAGGGAAACGGCCAGCCACGTCCCGGCCCGGCGGCGGGAGTCGGGCCAGGCCACCGCGCCGAAGAAGGCCATCGCCGCGAAGGCCATCAGGAAGGGTTCGCGCATCTGCGAACTGCCTTGCAAAACGGATTCGGGATAGAGCGCGAAAATCCACCCGGCGAGGACGGCCACGCGCTCGTCGAAAGCTGATTTGGTTGCTTTGAACAGGAAGGCCGCGCCGAGGGCAAAAACCAGCGCGCCGACTACGACCGGCAGCATCTGGCGGTGGGCGTCGGGCGAGAAGTAGCGGTAGAGCAGTCCGCTCAGGGCCAGCAGGCCGCCGTACTGGTCGGTGGAGTAGGATTTGCTGAAGGCTTGCCAGATCGGGGCGGACGATCCAGCCAGGTCCCAGGCCTGGGTATCGCGGCGGAAGGCGTCGTAGAAGACGTAACCGGCGTTCTGGGTGGGATTGTCGTACCCGGCGGCAGGCAGCAGGAGGGTGAAGGCCAGCCCGGCAGCCAGACGCAGGAGAAAAGCCAGGGCCAGCATCCATGCCAGGGACTTGCCCCCGCCCGCCCAGCGCCAGGCAGCGGTTAGCGCCAATCCGCCGGGGACGAGGATGGCGGCATAGGCCAGCCATCCCAGCCAGAAGTTGCCGGGGCTGAGGAAAGAAAGGAACACGGCGAGAATAATGGCAAAGATTATAGAAAAACGCGAAGATGCGAAGAGCGCGAAGACATTTTTATAAAAACTTTGCGTGCTTCGTGTCTTCGCGGTGAAGGGTTTTTCGTTCATCCCAAACCCTCCAGTATTCGGCGGGAGCGTTCGAGCCAGGTGTAATTTTGGACCCCGGCCTGGGCGGCGCGGGCCAAGGAGCCGCGTCGGGACGGGTCGGCCAGCAGGGCGCGCAGGGCTTCCGTCCAGGCGGGGAGGTCGCCGGGGGGACAAAAGACGGCGCTGGTCTCATCGAGGATTTCACGGATGACGGGCAGGTCGCTGGTCAGGATGGCGCGCCCGGCGGCCATGTAGTCGAACATTTTCATCGGGCTGGCGACCGCGGCCGAGTCCCCGCCGCTGCTGCCCGCAATCGTTTTCTCGTAGGGCATGAGCAGCACGTCGGCGGCGGCCTGGTAGCGGGGCAGCTCGTCGTTGGGGATGAAACCGGTGAAGGTCACGTTGGACAGATTCATTTCGGCGGCGCAGGACTGCCAGAGGGCCACGTCGGCGGGACGACCCCCGGCCCACAGGAACTGCGTCTCAGGGAAGGCGAGGGCGAGTTGCAGGAACAGGTCCATGCCGCGGCCGGCGTACAGGTGGCCGGTGCAGGCGACGGTCGGGGCGTCGGGCAGGCCGATTTGACGGCGGGCAGGCCCGGGGTCCGGTAACGAGGCGAAGCGCTCCAAATCCACCCCATTGGGGGCGATGACCGTCTCGAGAGTCCCGCCAAAATCCCGCTTTAGAATATCCCACAAGGCCTGGGTGATGCAGACCTGGCGCTTCCGGCCGGGGATTTGGATGAAACGGCGATACAGGAACGGCCCGAAACGTCCCTGCGGGGTTTCGTGGAGTTCGAGCAAGACGGGGAGTTTTGCCAGCAGTCCGAAGACCGCCGAGTGGACCGGCCAGGCATAGAGCAGGTCCGGCTGGAGGGTGCGGGCGCGGCGGACGGCCCGGTAGGTGAACAGGCGGCGGCCGGGGGTTTTGAGCCATTCGAGGCGGAAGGGGGTTTGCAGGCCGTAATGGGCGGCGAGGGCCTCCCAGTCGCGGCTGATGGGCGCGCCGGGTTCGAGGTCGGGCAGGAGCAGGGTCAAGTCGTGGCCGAGCCGGGCCATGGCCTGGCAGGTCTTCATCACCTGGATGCCGTTGGCCAGGTAGGCCGGGATGCGCGACATGGCAATGGCGACGATTTTCATTGGGATTTACGATTGATCTCGTGCAGGCCGCGCCAGGCGATGTAGCCGATGGACAGGATGAAATAGCCGGAGAGGATGGCGGCCATCATCAGGTAGCCGTATCGGAGAACGAGCCAGAAGATGAGCGCCACTTCGGCCGCGCCGACCAGGGCTGAGGCGGCCACCTGGACCTGCGGCTTGCCCAGCGCCAGCAGCAACGGACGGTTCCATTGCAGGACGTTGGCCGTGCCGTATCCGGCCAGCAGGATGAGCAAGACCGGGTAGGCCGGCGCGGCCTCCGCACCGTAGAGGGCCGGGATCAGCCACCAGCCCACCAGGGCCAGGCCCCCGCCCAGGGTCCCGACCACGCCCGCCGCGATCAGGCTGACCCGTTTGAGCAGGCGGCGGGTCTCGGCCCACTTTTGGGCGGCCACGCTGTCCGTGATTTCCACGTAGGTCGGCCAGATGAACGGGTCGAGGATCAGCTGGATGGGCGTGATGAGTTTCATGGCGATGTTGAAATAACCGACCTCGGTCGTGCCGAGCAGCGAACTCATGTAGAGCGGGATGTTGTCGCGCACGAACAGGTTGACCGTGCCGTTCAGGTTGGTGTTCAGCGCAAAAAAGGCCAGGCCGCGCTTGCCGGGCAGGATTTTGAGCGGGACGCGCCACCAGCCGGGGCCAAGCAGGTCCTTGAGTTCGCACAGGGCCAGGATGGCGACCGACAGCCCGGCGTAAACTTTTCCGAGGATATAAGCCATCAACACGTAAAAGATCAATGTGGATTGGGGCAGCCCGCCAACCCAAAGGTTGACCAGGAACGCCGCTCCCACGACCCCGAAGGTGATCCCGCTTTGGGTGAGGTTGATCCCGGCCTGACGGTTGAAGCGGCGCGTGGCTTGCAGCACGCCGGTGGAGGTCTCGTAGAGGAGGTTGCCCAGCAGGATGATCCCGTAGAGCGAAAACCAGTGAGTTGTTTGCGGATCATTCCCGAAACGGACCGCGCCCCACGGCGCGAGCGCCAGCACGACCAGGAAGGCCAGGGCAGACATGGCGATCTCCACCAGCCCGGCAGCTTTGACCACTGCGGCGGCCTCGTCTTTCTTCCCGGCAGTCAGGGCCGCGCCCATGTGCTTGACCACCACCTCGCTCATGCGGAAGGTCAGCAGGCGGTTGACGTTGACCGCAAAAGTGGTGATGACCGTCACCAGGCCCCAGTCGGCGATGCCGAGCAGGCGCACGGCCAGGATGCCCTGCACCAGCGACAGCCCCGCCGACAGGCTATGGCTGCCGAAGAGATAACTGCTGTTGCGCAGGACGCGGGTGAGCAGGGGGTCACGCAGCCAGGAGGGTTTTGAGTCGGGTGAAGTCATACAAATGTTGCGAGTTGCATGTTGCGTGAATTGCCCGGCATATTACGCACCACGCGCTACAGAGTAACGATGTCTTTCGCCCATTCCCGTTCGGCGTTGTACCAGGCGATCAGGCGGGACATGCCCTCGACCAGGCCCACCTGCGGCTGCCAGGCAAGCATCTGCCGCGCCTTCGAGACGTCCGCCCAATTCTGGAACATGTCCGCCAGGTTGGGCGGGCCATACTGGATATCCGCTTTTTTGCCGACCAGTTCCTCGGTCATTTTGATCAGGTCGTTGATGGTGATGACCTCGTGCCCGCCCAGGTTGATGACTTCGTAGCCGAGCGGCTGGAGGGCGGCGATGGTGCCGCGGGCGATGTCGTCCACGTAGGTGAAGCCGCGGGATTGCTCTCCCGTGCCGTTGACCCGTACCGGGCGTCCCTCGCTGATCCATTGCACGAAGCGGAACATGGCCAGGTCCGGGCGTCCCGCCGGGCCGTAGACGGTGAAATAGCGCACCACGCTCACGTCAATATCGTAAAGGTGGTGGTACGAGTGGGCCAGCACCTCCGCGCCTTTTTTGCTGGCTGCGTAGGGCTGGAGCGGCTCGCTGCTGGACGAAGTTTCCGGGGTCGGGTAGGGCGGGTTGGCCCCGTAGATACTGGAGGTGGAGGCCAGCAGGAACTTCGGGCAGCCGGTCTGGCGGCAGAGTTCGAGCATGTTGAGCGTGCCCATCACGTTCGACTCGAGGAAGACCCAGGGATCCTCCACGCTGAAGCGGACGCCGGCACGGGCGGCCAAATTAATCACCGCATCGAATTTGCGCCCGGTAATAGGGGATTGGCGGTTGAGGATGCCGCGATCAGAAATATCATCACGGACGAATTCGAAGCCGGGGAGGGCCTGCAACTTGCCCAGGCGGTGTTCCTTCATGCGGACGTCGTAGGCGTCGTTCAGGTTGTCCACGCCGACGACGGTATGTCCCTGCTCGATCAGCGCTTCGGCGGTGCGCGCCCCGATGAACCCGGCCGCGCCGGTGACTAAATAGTGGGCCATGTTTCCTCACAGTGATGCAACACACAACATGCTACACGAAGCACGTGCAGCGTGTTGCGTTTAGAGTCTGACGACTTTGGGATCATCCTTCGCCAGTTTGCCATACGCGTTGCGCCCGTCGAAGATGAATTGGGCGGCTTCGAGGATGGCAGGATAGTCGTAGGCCTTGTGGTTGGTGACGATCACCACCGCGTCCGCAGCCCGGACGGCGGCCATCAGGTCGGTCACGCTGTCCATCTGCCAGCCGTCGTATTCGTGGTGGATGTGCGGGATGTGCGGGTCGTGGTACTCGACCTGGGCGCCCTTCTGCTTGAGCAGGCCGATCACGTCCAGGGCCGGGGACTCGCGCACGTCGTCAATATCGGGTTTGTAAGCCGCGCCCAGCACCAGCACGCGGCTGCCTTTCAGCACCTTGCCCCGGTCGTTCATCGCATCCAGCACCCGGCTGACGACGTAGCGCGGCATGTTGGTGTTGATCTCGGAAGCCAACTCGATGAAACGGGCGTTGTAGTGAAAAGTTTTCATCTTCCACGAGAGATAGAGCGGGTCAATCGGGATGCAGTGCCCGCCCAGCCCCGGACCCGGGGTGAACTTCATGAACCCGAACGGTTTGCTGGCCGCAGCCTCGATCACCTCCCACACGTCCACGCCCAGGCGCTCGCACATGATCGCCAGCTCGTTGACCAGGCCGATGTTGATCATGCGGAAGGTGTTCTCCAGCAGCTTCGCCATCTCGGCCGCTTCCGCCGACGAGACCGGGAACACGGTCTGGATCGCGCCGCTGTACCAGGCCGAGGCGACTTCGGAGCAGGCCGCGGTGATCCCGCCCATGACCTTGGGGGTGTTGATCGTGGTCCAGTCCTCGCGGCCGGGGTCCACCCGTTCGGGCGAAAAGGCCAGGAACCAGTCCTCGCCCACGGTCAGGCCGTTTTCGTCGCCCAGTTTGGGCAGCAGCACCTCCCGCGTCGTGCCGGGATAGGTCGTCGATTCGAGCACGACCACCATCCCCTTGTGCATGTATTTCGCCAGTTCGTCGGTGGCGGACAGGATGAAAGACATGTCCGGGTCGCCGGTCTTGCGCAGCGGGGTCGGGACGCAAATGCTGACCGCGTCCATGTCTTTCAGCACCGAGAAATCGGTCGTAGCGGCCAGGTTCCCGGACTTGACCAGCGCCTCGATCACCTCGGTCTTCACGTCCGGGATGTAGGAGACGCCCCGGTTGAGGGCCTCGATCTTGCGTCTGTCCGGGTCCACGCCGGTGACTTTGAACCCGGCCTCGCCGAAGACGACCGCCAGCGGCAGTCCCACGTAGCCCATGCCCAGGATGGCAATATTGGCGGTCTTGTCTTGCAGTTTTTTGGTGAGCGTGTTTTTGATGGTCATTCGAAATCCTCTGTAATTTGATGGCGTTCCCCTCTTCTATTTCCATTTGGACGGACGGCGAATCTTATAGCCGTTGGGTAGAGTTACCACATCGGGCAACTGACATGCCAAGAGTCTGTCGCGTTTTATGGTGTAAGTTCGATAAGATAGCCGGGCCAAAACATTCGAAAAGTTGGTCTCGACGAACTCCATGAAGATGCGTTTCTGAGGATACCTGGACTTGATATAGACCAGCGGAGCCTTATAATCGCTGTCAGCAGTTACCAGGTACGCCGAGTCATATTTGTCTTCAATTGTGTCAACAAGAAGTTCCGTAGTGAAGTTCACATCTGTTTGTTTTTCTTTCGAGACATAGGTAGTTTTTCCACAATGCTGGCAAATCACCGGGTTATTATCATGGTATTTGCCTTCGATAATTTGAACTTTCGGCAATGTCTGGATGACATCCAGGTAATCACTTTGCCGGTCAACTTTGCTTTTGGGACCTGAAATTCTTGCAGTAAAGTACTTCACCGAAGTTAGTTCTTGTGTGGGGTTCAGGAATGAAATTGCTAATTTCTCGATGTCGAGCCATAACGCTTCACGCCAGGCATTGGGATCATAAGGAGTGTCGGGGCTTTTATACATCCTTCGAATGCCGTTATATAGGTTGTACCCGTCAATGTATACCGTCGTCCGATACATTGTCTTTTCTCCTCTGGTAAATACCCACAACTCGGAATCTCGGGGCTACACCTGCCCTCCCGCTCCGCTGCGCTTCGGGGACTTCGTCCCACTCCGTTTCACTTCGGGGATTGTAATGGCGGGCGGTGCCAGGGAAGCCGCCTGCCCAGTTCGTGAAAGTCCTTCGGACTGGCTCTCCGAGTCGGTATCCGACTTTCATGTACTGAGGCAGGACTTTAGTCCGCCGGATCGGGTTGCGCCAAGATGTGGGTAGTTACCAGTTTCTCCTCCCTTGACAGAGGATTCGAAAGCCTTATAATATGCCTATCCATCCCCAATGTGAGTAACATTGGGAAAGCGCCCCGAAAGGGGCGCTAAGATTATAACAAAGGCCCAGCCTGGTTGCCGGGCCTTTTTATATTTGCCCGACGCCGGTGCAATATTCAGAATAGATTCAACTGCTTGGGTTCTTCCTTCGGCGTCTCCGGCTCGGCCGGCGCAGGCGACATTTTCCCCAGCGCCGTCCGGGCCTGTTCCAGCATTTGCGGCAGGCGGGCGAAATCTTGCAGGATGAGCGGCTTGTAGGTCGGGTTGTGCAGGGCCGCGGCCGGGTGGAACATCGGGATCACGAACCGGCCCCCGATCTGGCGCATCTGCCCGTGGACGCTGCTGATGCGCGCGCCCGGCATGAACTTGCCCATCGAAAAGCGTCCCAGGGTGATGATGATCTTCGGGTTGATGGCCGCGATCTGGCGTTCGAGGTACAGGTCGCAGGCGGCCAGTTCTTCGGGCATCGGGTCGCGGTTGTTGGGCGGGCGGCACTTGACCACGTTGCCGATCCACACGTCGCTGCGTTTCAACCCGGCCTGTCCCAGCAACTGTTCCAAAAATTGCCCCGCCGCGCCGACAAAGGGCCGCCCCTGCTCGTTTTCGTAGAAGCCGGGGCCTTCGCCGATCAGCATGATCTCGGCCTCCGCCGGGCCTTCGCCGGGGACAGCCAGTTTGCGGCCCTTGTGCAGGTCACAGTTGGTGCAGACAGCCACTTCTTTGGCAATCTGGGCCAGGGTATCTTCAGCGGTCATCCTTTCTCCTTTCCAGCGTCGCGGTCATCAACAACGCGTCTTCGCCGTTATCCTTGTAATAACCGGGCCGCCGCCCCACGACCTCGAAACCGAACTCGGCATACAACGCCTGGGCCGGGAAATTCCCGTCCCGCACGTCGAGCATGACGGTGCGCGCCCCTTCCCTGGCGGCCTGCTCCAAGGCGTGACGCAATAGCTTGCGGGCGATGCCCATGCGCCGCCATTCGGGGTGGACGGCTATGGTCGCAATGTGGCCCTCGTCCATGATCAGCCACAACACTATCATGGCAAGGATGGCTTTTTCGCCGGGCTGCCGCACCTGCCCGCTCACTGCCACCGGATGGGGCGGATTGTACTCCAGCGGCCCGGCCTGCGGCGGCAGGGTCACTTCCACCACCCAGGGACGCGAGGCCGGGTTCGTCAACTCGAACTTATACGAATTCAGCGACCAGGGCAGGCTGAAACTCATGCAATCGAGCAGGAAGACCAGTTCGAGATCTTCCGGCTCCATGCGGCGGATGGTCAGGTCAGGCATTCGGGATCGGGTTGGCAATGTGCAGGTAGATCGGGGCCAGCGCGGCCGGGTCGTCGCTTTTGCCCGCCTGCCAGCGGGTCCAGGCCAGCTCGGCCAGCAGCGCCGGGCGGCGGATGGATTGGGCCGGCGAAGCCAGGTGGACGTTGATCCGTTTGCGGGCGAGACGCTGGCGCTCGTCGCCGGTCAACTCGCCGCAGACGACCGTCGGGGATTTGATCTTGCGGGACAACTGCTCCACCGTCGAAACCGTGGCGGGACCCTGGGCCTGCCATCCGGCTTCGGAGGCCGTGTACCAGCCGACGGCCAAACGGCCGCGCCCGGCCTGTAGCACGGCAGCCAGCGGCAGGTCCGTGAGAGGCTGGGCCGCGGCGACGATATCCAGGCTGGGGACGCCGATCAACGGGATGCGCCGGGCCAGCGCGATCCCCTTCACCAGCGATAATCCCACCCGTAAACTTGTGAAAGAACCGGGGCCGATCGCCGCGCCCAGGGCCTGCACCTCCGCCATTTTGACCTCGGACCGGGCCAGGAGTTCGGCCAGCGCCGGCGGGACCTGCTCGGTATGGTGGGCGCGGCTGGTCCAGGTCATCTCGGCCAGGACACGCTCGCCGTCGTAGAGCGCCAGCCCCACCTGGGAGGTAGAAGTGTCAACCGCCAGCAGCATCAGGCCACCCCGAACACGACCCGGCGGTAATCGGCCAATAAATCTTCATAACGCTTGCCTTTTCCGGTAATTTGCATCTGGCGCTGTTCCTCGTCCACGTGCTCCAGCTTGAGCCAGAGCCGCTCGCCCGGCAGGGCCGGTTCGAGGCGCTCCGGCCATTCGACCAGCAGCGGCCCTTCGGCGAGCATCTCGTCCAGGCCGAGTTCCTCGGCTTCGGGGACGGATTCCAGCCGGTAGGCGTCCAGGTGGAAGAGCCGGGAGGAGTCGGGCCGCCGGTAAACGTTGACCAGGATAAAGGTCGGGCTGGAAACGGGGTCTAGCGATCCCCAGCCCTGGGCCACGCCCTGGGCGAAGGTCGTCTTGCCCGCGCCCAGGTCGCCTTGCAGGCAGACCACGTCGCCGGGGCGGAGCAAACGACCAAGCCGCATCCCCAGGCGGCGGGTTTGCCCGGGGCTGCGGCTGAAAAATTCGAAGGCGTTGGGGTCCAGGATGGGCATGGCAAAGGGATTATACCCTCGGGTATGATATACGTCATGGGGAGAGGGGCGGCAAGGTGGGCAACTCTCCCGGAATTATCGGGGTAAGAGCCTAAACACGAAGGGGCACGAAGTACACAAAGGGGGGAAGAGGAACAATAGCAGGGCGCGAATTAAGATAAGATTGTACCCATCAAGCCACAGGAGAATTTTATGGACAAGTTTTTGGAGACTTTAGGCGAAAAGGCCGTCCTGGTCCTGCCCAACCTGCTGGCGGCCCTGGCGATCTTCCTGGTCAGCCTGTACGTGGCCGGGCTGGTCGGCAAACTGGTGCGGCGGGTGCTCACGAAAAACAAAGCGGACGTAGCCGTGACCACTTTGCTCAGCCAGATCACCCGCTGGAGCATCGTCGTTTTCGGCCTGATCGCCGCTTTGCAGCGCTTCTTCGACGTGACCGCCTTCCTGGCCGGGCTGGGCATCCTCGGCTTTGCGGTCGGCTTTGCCCTGCAGGACATCATGCAAAATTTTGCGGCGGGCATCATCCTGCTCGTCCAGCGGCCTTTCAACGTGGGAGATGCGGTTGAAGTGGCCGACTTCACCGGGACGATCCAGGTGATCAACGTGCGCACGACCGAACTGACGACCCTGGACGGATTGGCGGTCATCATCCCCAATGCCAGCATCCTGTCGAACCCGATCACCAACTACACCCGCGCCCGGCGGCGGCGGATCGAGATCCCGGTCGGCGTGGGGTACGGGTCCGACCTGGACCTGGCGCGGGAAACCGCCATCGAAGCGGTGAAGGTCATCCCCGGCTTCGTCGAGGACCCCGCCCCGGCTGTGGCCTTCGACACCTTCGGCGATTCGGCGGTCAATTTGACGGTCTACTTCTGGGTGGACGTGGAGAAAGCCGGTTTCCTGGATGCTACGGATGCCGCCGTGCGCCAGATCAAGGCCGCCTTCGACCAACAGGGCATTGACATCCCCTTCCCGGTCCGCACGGTGTACATGCGCCCTGAAAACGCCTAATCTATGACCAGCAGGTCTTTCTTCTCTTCGATCAGCCCCAGTTTGGCGCCGATGATGCGGGCGATCTTGCGCGAAGCCTCGGGACGGGCGGCCCGGCGGCAGGCGGCGACGTGCCGCTCGCGCTCCTCCGGGTGGGCGATCCAGCGTTTTAGCGTGGCGACCACCTGTTTCGGCTCCGGCGCCCAGACCCCCGCCCCGGATTCCTTGACGTAAGTCACGTTGCCGTCTTCCTGCCCCGGCAGGCGGGCGTACAGGATCAGCGGCAGATGGGCGGTCAGGCTTTCGGCGATCGTCCCCGGCCCGGCTTTGGTGACGAGCGCGTCGGCGGCGCGCATGAAGTCGGGCAGGTCGCGGGTGAAGCCGTAGATGAAAGCCGGGATCGGCCAGTGCCGGGACTCGAGGTCCGCTTTCAGTTTGGTATTCCGCCCGGTCACGACGACCAGGCCCAGGTCCAGGCCCGAAGCGGCAATGGCTTTGGCCGTCTCACCGAGCGGACCCATCCCCTCCCCGCCGCCGACGGCCAGCACGATGAACTTGTCCTTCGGCCAGCCCAGTTTTTCGCGCAGTTCGGCCTTGTCGCCCAGGGGTTTGGCGCAGCGTTCGGGGATCGGCTGTCCGACCACGCGCACTTTTTCGGGCGGCATCTGGTATTGCAAAGCTCTGCGGCGGGCCATATCGGTCGGGACGAGGATGTAGTCGGCCCGCTGGTCGTACCATAAGGCGTGGGTGCTGACCATATCGGTGACGACGGTGATGAAGGGCGGGCGCCGCTTGCCGAGGGCTTTGAGGATCATCGAGTTCGCCAGCGCGTGGACGGTGACGACCAGGTCTGCCGGGTGGCTGTTGACCAGTTGGCGCGAGGCGCGGGCCACGTAAGGCCACATGGTGGCGGTCAGGGCGCGCACCTGTGGACGCCCGTCGCTGACCTTGAAGCTGACTCCCCAAAGTTGGGGGGCTTTGACCATGTAGGGATACCAGTCGGGCATGCGGTTGAAGGGCAGCGGCGCGTAGGCTTTGAAGAAATCCACCATTTCGGTGGTCAGGGCGCCGTCGAATTCCAGGTTCAGGGCTTCGATGATGGCTTCGGCTGCGCTGCGATGTCCCCCGCCCGTGTCCGAAAACAGGAACAGGACGTGGGGTTTACGGGATCGGCTCATCGGTTCCTCGCGGCAATAGGGTTTTGATCCGTCGTGACAGCTCGCGGCGGGAGAGCATCACCCGCCGGGCGCAGCCCCGGCACTCCAGGCCGATGTCGGCCCCCAGGCGGGTCACTTTCCACTCGTATGAACCACAGGGGTGGGGTTTGCGCAGGCGCACAACGTCGTTCAGTTCCAGGTCTGGAAGCATGGCGTCATTATACCCAAGTGCGCCTCCCTGACGGGTAAGCATTGCGTTAAAAGTATACTCATTTGTTGCGCCCCGTTCCGAGGGCCTGTCCTGGGCCTGTCGAAGGATTTGGGCGGCCCAACAGGGCTTTTCAAGGAATCCTTCGGGACGTTCTGTACTATACTTTGGGTATCCGGTTTCCTCGATGATCTGTCCAGGAGCGAACATGAATTCTCCAAAACTTCCTCCCGCCGAAGAACGATTGCGCCGCAGTTTCAAAGTGCTCAACAAATTCATGGTCTTCATGTTCAGGATCGGCCTGGGATGGATGATCAACTTCTGGCCGGCGGTCGTCGGGCGGATCATGGTCATCCGGCACGTGGGCCGCAAATCGGGACGCGCGCTCTACGTCCCGGTCAATTACGCCGTTGTGGACGGCGAAATTTACTGCATGTCGGGATTCGGCGAATCGCACTGGTACCGGAACCTGGTCGCCCATCCCGAGGTGGAACTGTGGCTGCCGCGCGGCAGGAAGGAGGCCATCGCCGAAGACGTGTCCGATTCGCCGGAGCGGGCGAAGATCATCCGGGCGCTCGTCATCGCCAGCGGGTTCGCGGCCGGGGCCTTCGGCGGGATCAACGCCCGTAAAGACAGCGACGAGCGCATCGCCGAGCTGACCCAACCTTACCGCCTGCTGCATTTCAGGTGAGAATTTTTGCTTCTCCCATTTTCACGGGAAAACCTTTGAAACACAAAGGAACACAAAGGTAACGAAGGAAAAACACGTGCGACACTGCGCCTTTTCTCCCTTCGACAGCCTCCCTCCCCATATCAAACCGGAGACACACTCATGTTCAATGAACCGGTCGTCTTGATCTACATCGTTATTTTCGCAGTGTCGCTGGTCCTGGCGTATTTCCGGCGGAAGACCTTCCCCTTCGGCGAGAGCCTGGCGGTGATGCTGATCGTCGGGGTCGGGTTCACCCTGGCGGTCCATTTCATCGCACCTGCGGCGGCCATCCCGCTATCCTATGCGCTGCCGAACACCAGCGAGATCGTCTTCACGCTGGCTTATGTCGTCTTCGTGGCCGCCCTGCTGACGCGTGACCGTCCCATGCCTGCCGGGTGGAAAGGGGATTTCGCCAAAGAGAAGCTGGCCGCGCTGGCCTTCAAGCTGGCCGTGTTCGTGCTGATCCCGTTCGGGGCGCTATACATCATCTGGCGGCGGGACCTGCCCAGCCTGGGTTTTTCCGTCACAAACCTGCCCGCCCAATTGATGTCGTCGCTGGCGCTGATCCTGCTCTTCGGCGGGTTCAACTTCATCGCCGGCAGCGGCGCGGCCCCGATCCGCAAGAAGGAATTCCCGGCCCACCAGGTCGCGCTCGGACTGGGGATCGCCTTCGTCTGGAATATTTTCGAAGTGGGACTGGTCGAGGAGTTTTTCTTCCGGGCCTTCCTCCAGACCCGGCTGATGGAATTATTCGGGAGCGCAGCCTCCGGGATTTTGGCCGCCTCGCTGCTCTTCGGGCTGGCTCACGCCCCCGGCTTGTACCTGCGCGCCGCCGACAAGGGCGGCCCGCTGGGCGGGAAACCCGCCCTGATCGACGCCATCCTGTACACGATCCTGGTGCTCAGCCCGGCCGGCTGGTTCACGGGACTGTTGTTCTTCCGCACCCAAAGCCTGCTGGCCCCGGTCCTGGTCCACGCCGGGATGGACGCGGTGGCCCACGCGTCGGACTTCATCAAGGGGTTGAAGTTTTGCGGGTAAGGCGGAATGGCATTCCGCCCCACGCCGCTTCCGGTTTGCTGCAACAAATGAAAAAAGGAGCCGCTATGGGATTCCTGAAAACCTTCTTCCAAAAACTGACCGCCCCGCCCAAGACCCACGTCAATTATTTTTACACCTTCAAGGTCCGCTGTAAACGCTGCGGGGAAATTATCGAGGGACGCCTCAACCTGAACAACGACCTGAGCATTGATTACGAAGACGGCGCGAATTACGTGGCCCGCAAGGTATTGATTGGCGGCGGCAGTAACCTGTGCTTCCAACAGATCGAGGCGACCTTCAAGTTTTCGGGGGAGAAGAAATTGCTGAGCCGGGAGATCATCGGCGGCGAGTTTGTGGAAGATTAATTGCGCCCGGAATTGACGGTTCCGCATCCCCCTGAATTACCAATTACTATTTACCATCACTTCACCAACTCCACCACGAACACATCCAGCGCCACATCCAGGGGGACTTCGCCGTTCTTGGCCTGCTCGTCCATGCGTAATAACCGGCGGTAGATATTCTCCAGCGTTGGCATCGAAAAACCCCGCGCCTGCCTGGTGACTTTCTCCGCCACGAACGAGTGCAATCCCAGCTTTTGCTGGATCTCCGGCTGCGTGGACGAGCCGTCCAGCAGCTCACGCGCCAGCAGCAGCAGGCGGAACTGGCGCACGACCATCCCGAACAGCGAGAAGGCATCCTGTTCATCGAGCAGGCGGTGCAGCATGGACTGGGCCGCGCGTCCCTGCCCCTGGCCGAGGGCGTCCACGAGAGCGAAGATGTCGCCCTGGGCGGTCGTCACGCTGACCAGTTCCACATCAGCCAGGCTGACCTTGCGCTCGAACCTGACGTAGGTCAGCAGTTTGATGATCTCCTGGGCTGCCTGGCGGGTGTTCTCCCCGACCATTTCGCCCAGGCGGGCCGCCGCGGCAGGTTCGATCTCGCCGCCCTGCTTTTTGGTCTCGGCGATGATCCAGCCGGGCAGGTCGCGGGCCTTGGGCATCATAAAGCGCTCGGTCTTCACGCCGTCGCCGGTCCTGGCGGCCCACTTGAGCAGCCAGTGGTTCTCTTCCTCGCGCTTGTTGTTCTCCACAGCTTCGACCAGCACCAGTCTCGTCGTCGGCGGGACGGCGGCCAGGAATTCGCCGAATTTCTTGCGCGCAGGCGGGGTGCTGTATTTTGCAGAAGGGTCTCGGAAAATGACCAACCGCTGCGAAGCCAGGAAAGGCATGGCGTTGACGGCATTGTTCAACTCGTTGTCGTTCAGGCCTTTGCCCTCCAGCCGGGAAGTGTTCATGCCGGCGCTGGTCGGGTCGCTGAAACCGGACTCGAAGTCCGCCAGGCGTTTGGCGATGGCGTATTCGTCGTTGCCGTAGAGCACGAAGACGCGGGCCGGATCGCTCATGGACCTGTGGGCCGGGTCGTCACGTAATGAGCTTTTACCCGCCCGAAGCGGACCGGCGTGACCTTCGTGATGCGCGTCTCGCCGGGGTCGGCCTCGGTGGTGATCCTGGCCTGGATGACGGGACCGAACGGCTGGGCGAACAGGTATCCCAGCACGCCGAGCAGGATGGCCAGCGGCAGCAGGAACAATTTGCTGCGTCGCGTCCGGCCCACCGACAGCGGGAGCCAGGCCAGGGTCGCGGCCAGCAGGCCTGAGGTGGCGAAGTTCGTCCCGCAGCCGGGGTGGATCGCCAGGCCGCGTTCCCCGGCCCGCAAACGGGTCAGGGATTGGGTCGCGGCGTTGGCCACGTCCTCAAGCGCCACATCACCGATAATGATGAACCCGGTCGGGTTGGAGTGCCCGGCGAAAGACTGGCCGGGGAATTTCGCGCCCAGGATGTGGATCGTGCCGTGCTCGATGGCATGGTTGCGGCGGGTTTCGAGGATCAGGGGGAGTTGGAGGATGGACATGGAAGAATTATAACCCTTACCAAAAGCCCCGAAAGGTAATTGCCTCCCGAATTAATTTGTTATACAATCAGAACATCAATTGTGCGCCCAAGGGAAGATTGAAGTTGCTACACAAACTTGGAATTTTTATTTCAACCTAAGGGTCTTAAGCAGAATGTTTCGGCATAAAAATAGTTTAGGCAGGTAAGAATTGGAGTCCATTAATCACAAATTTGTTTTTGATGCTGCAAAGGACCTTCGAATTGGCTCCGAGATGCTTGGGAGTAAGTTCGGAGAATCCGTGTTTCCTTTACGAAGTACTATTGTTACGGCTGCCTTTTCCGCTGAATTATATTTAAAATGCCTCTTGTATATTAGCGGCAAAGAAGTTCCACGAGGGCGTAATGGGCATGATCTAAAAGCATTGTACGAAAAATTAGATAAAGATACTCAGCAAAAGATTAAATGGAAGAATTCAGAAATACGTTCGGTGATTGGCGTTAGCGTAAGTTTTGTGCAATCAGAGCACAAAGTGCTTAAAACGTCAAAAATGTGCATTTTGTGAAAATGGCAACGGGAGTTGCACAGCCCATTGCTTTTTCACGGTGAGGGACCGGCCTGCAAACA
>JBMOMN010000011.1:0-138586 GCA_049324115.1 Chloroflexota bacterium | reverse complement strand
TGGGCGTTTCGGTCGGCATCCCTGTCGGGGTCGGGGGAGCCGGTTGAGGTGTTTCGGTGGGTGTACTTTCGAGTATGGGTGTCGGCGTGGCCGCAGGCGTTTCAGCCTGGTTGAGCACGCGTGACCATGTGGACTGACCTGCCTGGTTGAAGACCAGCACGAACAGCATGACGATATTCAGGATGGCTTTCATGAGGAACCCCTCCAACGGTGAGATTTTCTATGTTTTCCCCCAGCGGGAGAAAATCTGGTTCCATATTACGGAGTTCCGCAAGCGATGTCAATAGACAGTTGTCACATTTACCCCTATTCCTTCTCCCAATCTACACATCCACCGACAGGCAGGTCAGGGTTTCCAGGACGCCGGGAATGGGCTGGATCTCGGTCGCCAGGATGGTCCCCAGTTTATTGAGATCCGCGGCTTCCACGACCGCAACCGCGTCGTAAGGGCCGAAGGTCATGTTGGCTTCGATCACGCCCTCCGCCCTCCGCAGGTTGCGCACCACCTCTTTGGTATCGCCCACCCGAATATTGACCAAAACGTAGGCTTTCATTGTTTCTCCTTTTATGCCTTACTCAGCCTTGCGGCGCAAGAAAATGGACCAGTAGACCGCAGCCACCAGCACCGCGCCGCCGATGACGTTGCCGATCGTGACCGGCAGCAAATTGCCCCACAGGAACGCCCCCCAGGTCATGTTCGACAGGTCGAGGCCGCGCTCGACGACGAACGCCGGGTCGAGGGCCTTGATCAACAAACCATACGGGATGAAGTACATATTGGCGATGCTGTGCTCGAAACCCGCCGCCACGAATGCCGTGACCGGGAAGATGATCGCCGCGATCTTGTCAATAGTGCTGCGGGCGCTGAACGTCAGCCAGACCGCCAGGCAGACCAGGGCGTTGCACAACACGCCCAGCGCCAGGGCCTGCCCGAAATCCAGGCCGACCTTGCCGCTGGCAATTTTCAGGGCCGTCTCGCCCACCGCCCCGCCGCCGAAGGTGTACTGTTTGCTCCAGAAAACCATCAGCGCCGTGCCGAACGAGCCGATGAAATTGCCCGCGTACACGATCCCCCAGTTGCGCAGCAGGGCGCGCAGGGTCACTTTGCCGCTGGCCCAGGCCATCACGATCAGGTTGTTGCCGGTGAACAGTTCCGCCCCGCCGATGACCACCAGGATCAGCCCCAGGCAGAAGACCAGCCCGGTCAACAGTTTCGCCACCCCAAACGGCAGCGCGCCCGACCCGGCCGCAACGGTCGTGGCAAAGACCGAACCGAGTCCAATGAACGCCCCCGCCAGGATGGACAGCGCGAAGGTCGTCAGCGCCGGGGTCTCCGCTTTGCGGACGCCGACGTATTCCGCCCGGGTGGCCATCTCCTGCGGGAGCAGGGCGTCAATCCGAATTTCACTCATAAGCTACTCCGATCCAGGATTTATTGTGAAATTTATCACAATATTTGTCTGACATTATACCAGAGAGTGGGATCAGCGCAAGGATTCGCGGCGGGAACTGGCCAGGGTGATGACGCCGGCGGCCAGGAGCGCGGCGACGACGATCCCCGCGACCGCGACCGTCCCTCCCCCGCCGGTTGTCGTCGCAACGCGCGGGACCGGGGAACTGGTCGCCGTTATCGCGGCCGTTGCCGTGGCCGACGGGGTGGAGGTCGGCCTGTCGGTGGCGGTCGGGAATGGCGAGGGGGTGGCCGGGGCCGGCGTGGAAGCCGTGCGGATGACCAGTTTGTCGCCGGGATAGATGTAGGAATTCTTCAGCCCGTTGAGTTCGAGCACTTCCTCGACGGTCAACTCATAAACCGCCGCGATCGTCCACAGGGCCTCGCCGGCTTTGACGATATGCACCAGCGAACCGTCGGCGTTGGGCGTGTTGGGGATGACCGGGACGGCGATCGGGCCGGGGGTCGGGCCGCCTGCCGGAGGCGTGTAGGACGGGAAGGTCCCGGCCGGGCGGCTGGCATCCAGCACGTAGTAGACGTACCCGTCCACGATGGAGACGCCCACACCGGCTTCGGTGAAATTTGGGGAGAGCATCGTGTTCAGGTGCGGCGCGTCGCCCTGCCAGGCGCTGACCGCAGCCGAAACGGACATGTCCGGTCCGGCGATGATGTTCTCGGAGAAGAAACCGCCCAGCGAGAGGTCGCCCGAAACCGGATACCCGGCGGCCAGGGCGCGCTGGAAGGGACGCGAGCCGTCTGCGCCGAAATGGGTGATGTTGCCGGTGGTGGCCATGTAAACCGAGTGGGCCTGGGCCACCGCCATCAGGATGGGGTTGGCGGCGTAAGGCGACAGTCCGTTGGCAGCCCGCAAGGCGTTGACTTCGGCAAGCATGGCCGAGGGGTCGGTCAGCGCGTCCACAGGCGCGGCAGGCCGGAAGTCCGGGGGCGCAGCCGAAGCCGCTGAAAACAGTACCAGGAACAAAGCCAGGGTGATCCCGGCAGGCAGTAATCGTTTTGTCCACATGGAGGCGATTATAACAACGAGGCAGGCAACCCAGGGCAACTTGCGACAACTTTTTTGGACATTCGTCACCGATTGGCGCGACATTACTCACTTATTTGACCAAGTGCGCCCGCACAATGCTAGAATATTATCAAAGTAATATTTTTCACGAAAATCCGCGCTTAGAGGTTTCAGACAGATTCGCCATAAATAAGATTTACCATTTCTTGAGGAGGTGTCTGCTATGCAAACCATGACGTTAGACGCGCCGGCGCTTTATGGAGACCATCACGTAAGCGAAGTGCGGCGCATCCTGCTCGAGCTGCCGGGCGTGCAGGAGGTATACGCCAGCAGCGCGTTCAGGGTGATCGAGGTGATATTCGAGCCGGATCAGTTGAAGGCCGAGAAGATCAAAGAGACCCTCGAGTCCGCTGGTTACCTGGGGGAATTACCGGATGTCGCGGAGACCGGCCAGGCCGCGACAAGAAGCTCCGGCAACGGCCATTTCCGATATACCGCAGTCTACGAATCGCTGAAAAGCACAGTCAGCTTTGCCCAGAAGGTAGCCTACGAAGGCCGCCCGCTCTGGCCCTGTCCGGGCATGGGGCCTGTGACGATCATGGATGAAGAATAGAGGTTGCGATGCCCAAGAAACGTGAAATCCAGGAGTATTCGACCGACCCGGCCGCGCAGCAGATGCTCATCCGGGCCGAGGCCCTCGGCATCGGGACGGCATTTACCCGGGCCGACAACATGGTCCCCTGCAATATCGGCGGCGCAGGGATGTGCTGTAAGCAATGCGGCATGGGTCCCTGCCGCCTGACCAAGAACGGCGACGTGGGCGTGTGCGGCGCGACGCTGGACACGGTTCAGGCCCGCAACCTGACCCGCGCCATTGCCGCGGGTGGCGCAGCCCACTCGGACCACGGGCGGGATATGGCCTTCCTGCTCAAAGCCACCGCCAACGGCGAGGCTGAAGGTTACACGATCCGCGACGTGGCAAAACTGCGCATGGTCGCATCTTATTACGACATCAAAGTCGAAGGCCGCGCCCCCAACGAAATCGCCAACGACCTGGCCGACCTGTACATTTCCCAGTTCGGCCAGCAGCGCGGCGAGGTGGTCCCCGTGCGGCGCGCCCCCAAGAAACGCCAGCAACTATGGCGCGAGCGCGGCGTCGTGCCGCGCGGCGTGGACCGGGAAGTGGTCGAGGCCCTGCACCGCACCCACATCGGCGACGACCAGGACCCCGAGCACATCCTCGAACACGCCATCCGCACCGCCCTGGCCGACGGCTGGGCCGGTTCGATGATCGCCACCGACGTTTCCGACATCCTGTTCGGCACCCCGGCTCCCGTCCTCGGGCAGGCCAACCTGGGCGTCATCAAGGAAGACATGGTCAACGTGGTGGTGCATGGCCACGAACCCAGCCTGAGCGAAATGATCGTGGCCGCCTCCCAATCGCCCGACATCATCGAATACGCCAAAGCTGCGGGGGCCGGCGGCATCAACCTTTCGGGCATCTGCTGTACCGCCAATGAGATATTGATGCGCCAGGGCATCCCGGCTGCGGGCAATTTCCTGCACCAGGAACTGGCGATCATGACCGGGGCGGTCGAAGCCATGGTGGTGGACGTGCAGTGCATCATGCAGGCGCTGGTCAGCCTGGCTGAGAACTTCCACACCAGGATCATCACCACCTCGCCAAAGGTCAGGATCAAGGGCGCGACCCACATTGAGTTCGAAGAACACAAAGCCCTGACGATTGCCAAGGAAATCCTCAAGACCGCGATTGACAACTTCAAGAACCGCGACCGCGAGAACGTCCACATCCCGCAGATCAAGGAAGACCTGATCCCCGGCTTTTCGCACGAATACATCAACTACATGCTCGGCGGCTCATACCGGGCCTCCTTCCGCCCGCTGAACGACGCCATTATGTCCGGGCGCATCCGGGGCGTGGCGGCCATCGTCGGCTGCAACAACCCCCGCTCCAGCCAGGACTACCTGCACAACCTCGTCACGAAAGAACTGCTCAAACAGGACGTGCTGGTGGTGCAGACCGGCTGTGGCGCGATCTCGTCCGCCAAGCTGGGACTCATGCTCGGCGAAGCCGGACTTAGCGAGGCCGGCCCCGGCTTGCAGGAAATCTGCGAAACGGTCGGCATCCCGCCGGTCCTGCACATGGGGTCGTGCGTGGACAACACCCGCATCCTGACCGTGCTGACCCAGATGGTCGCCGATGGCGGCCTGGGCGACGACATTGACCAGATCCCGGCGGTGGGCCTGGCTCCCGAATGGATGTCCGAGAAGGCGCTCGCCATCGCCACGTATTGCGTCGCTTCCGGCGCTTACGTCATTTTCGGCGGCGCGTCACCCGTCAGCGGCATGCCCGACCGGGTATCCGACAGCGACCTGGTGCTGAAATACATCAGCGAAGGCTGGGAGAAGCAGTACGGCGGCAAGCTCGAATTCATCGAAGACCCGCAGAAGATGATCGAAGCCACCCTGGCCCACATTGACAAGAAGCGCGCCGCCCTCGGCCTGCCGGAATACGATCCGGCCCGCTTTGGCCGCAGCGGCGATGCGAGAATGATCGAGTTGGAAGCCCTGCCGCTCGCACAAAAGCGCGAAGCCATTTACGGCGTTGCCGCAGATTAGGAAGTGAACCATGTCTAAATATATCGCCACCCGCGCCATCCGCGGCGCCAACGCCCTGGTCACGGAAGCCGAGGTCATGCTCGACAAGGCCCTGGCTGAAAAAGGCACCGATACCCCGGTATCCTTCCCGAATACCGCGTATTACCTGCCCACCATCTTCGGCATGACCGGGGAGGCCGTGGAAAACCTGGGCCAACTCAAACCGATCATCGGACATGCCCGCTCGCTGCTGCATCCCGCTCCCGCCGGGGCGCACTGGACCCCCTACCTGGGCGAGACCCTCGACAGCGGCATGGCCACCCTGCTGGCCGCCGAGACCATCGAGGCCGTGCGCTTCGTTTACGGACTTCAACCCGAACCCATGCCCGGCTTCCAACTCGCCGGAGGCACATCCTTTACCAGCCCCGATAACAGCGGGAGCGCCAGCCTGGACGGCCACTTGAACGGCCCGATTGACGACATCCAGCTCCGCTCATGGGGCATCCAGCTCGTGGACGGGCGCATGCCCGGCTTTGCGGCTATCGTCGGCTGCGCCAAATCCAACGAAGTGGCGGTCAAGATCGTGCGCGAACTGCAACGCCGCAACATCCTCACCTTCCTGTCTGGCAATGTCAACGGGCGCAGCATCATCCACCAGTTGCAGGAAGAAGGCGTGGAACTCGGCTACGACACCTACACCGTCCCCTTCGGCACGGACACGATCTCCGCCATCTACGCCCTGGGATTTGCCACCCGCTCGGCCCTGACCTTCGGCGGCCTCAAAGCCGGACAGGCCCGGGAGATCCTGCTCTACAACAAAGACCGGGTCTTCGCCTTCGTCCTGGCCCTCGGCGAAGTGGACGACCTGAAGTACGCGGCTGCGGCCGGGGCGATCAACTACGGCTTCCCGGTCATCGCCGATACGGTCATCCCCGAAATCCTGCCCACCGGCGTGACCACTTACGAGCACGTCGTCTCGATGCCCTTCGATGCCATTGACGGCAAGGACGACCTCGAAAGGGCCGAGCAACTGGTCCAGAAATGTATCGAGATCCGCGGCGTCAAGGTCAAGGTTTCCAACGTGGACGTCCCCGTCCCCTACGGCTCGGCCTTCGAAGGCGAAGTGGTCCGCAAGGCCGACCTGCGGGTCGAGTTCGGCGGCAAGTACGCCCGCTGCTTCGAATACCTGCACATGACCAAGCTGGACGAGATCACCGACGGCAAGATCGAGGTCATCGGCCCCGATTTCTCCGGCGTCGAGGCTCAGGGCCACATGGACATGGGCATCCTCATCAAGGTCGCCGGCCGCAACATGCAGACCGACTTCGAACCGGTGCTCGAACGCCAGGTGCATTACTTCGTCAACGGCGCGTCGGGCATCCAGCACGTCGGCCAGCGCGATATCGCCTGGATCCGCGTCTCGAATGCCGCGGCAGACAAAGGGTTCAACCTGCAGCACTTCGGCAAGGTCCTGCACGCCCGCTTCCACGAAGATTTCGGGGCCATCGTGGACAAGGTCCAGGTCACGATCGTCACCGATCCCGCCCTGCACGCCGAATGGCTCGACAAGGCCCGCGAAGCCTACGACTTCCGCAACAAACGCCTGGCCGACCTGACCGACGACAAGGTGGACGAGTTCTACTCCTGTACCCTGTGCCAGTCCTTCGCCCCCAACCACGTCTGCGTGGTCTCGCCCGAACGCCTGGGCCTGTGCGGCGCGTACAACTGGCTGGACTGCAAAGCCTCGTTCAACATCAATCCGACCGGCCCCAACCAGCCCATCAAACTGGGTAAACTGATTGATTTCCAGAAGGGCTACTGGGAAGGCACCAACGATTACGCCAAGATCGGCTCGCACGATGTCGTCCAGGAGGTCTCGATGTACTCCATCATGGAAAATCCAATGACGGCCTGCGGCTGCTTCGAGTGCATCGTGATGCTCATCCCCGAAGCCAACGGCGTGATGGTCGTCTCCCGCGAGGACACGGCCATGACTCCCGCCGGGATGACCTTCTCGACCCTGGCCGGGATCGCCGGCGGCGGCCTCCAGACCCCGGGCGTGATGGGCGTGGGCAAGTTCTACCTGATCAGCCCCAAGTTCATCTCGGCCGACGGCGGCTTCAAGCGCGTCGTCTGGATGTCCTCGGTGCTAAAAGAGAGCATGGCCGACGAGTTCAGGGCCGTCTGCGAACGCGAAGGCGACCCGGGACTGCTCGACAAGATCGCCGACGAGCGCAGCGTCAACACCGTCGAGGACCTGCTCGCCTGGCTGGAATCCCACGAGCATCCGGCGATGATGATGGAGCCGATGTTCTGAGTTAACCGCGTGTTGCGTGCTCCGTCGTAACGTAACACGCGATACGCAACACATCCACTGGAGGAACCCATGCCCATCGAAATTCCAAAAGACAAGTGGCCCGGCAGCATCAAAACCGTGACCATCGGCGCGACGGCCGCGGAGGGCGGCACACGCGCCAAATCCGTCGCCATTGGCGGGCAGAACACCATGCCCTACCTGCAATTCGAGAAACCGACCCCCAACACGCCGGTCATTGCAGTGGAGATCAAATCCCGCAAACCGGAGGACTGGTCCCCGCTGCTGAACAAACCCTGGGGCGAGGCAATGGCGGACCCCGCTGAATGGGCGAAAAAGGCCGAAGCAACGGGAGCAGACCTGCTCGTCCTGGCGCTGACGCTCGAAGATACGCCCGAAAGCGCGGTCAAAGCCGTCAAAGCGGTGCTGGCTGCCAGCGGCCTGCCGCTGGTCGTCTGGGGTCCGGGCCAGGCCGAAAAGGATAACGAACTGCTCGTCCCGGTGGCCGAGGCCGCCAAAGGCGAAAAGATCGTCCTGGGTATCTGCGAAGACAAGAACTACCGCACCATCGTCGCCACCGCCATGGCCAACGGCCACCTGGTCCAGGCCCGCACGCCGATGGACGTGAACCTGGCCAAGCAGCTCAACATCCTGATCAGCGACATGGGCCTGCCGATGGGCCGGATCGTGATGGACCCGACCACCGGCGCGCTGGGTTACGGCATCGAGTACGGCTACTCGGTGATGGAACGCCTGCGCCTGGCGGCCCTGCAAGGCGACGCCATGACCCAACTGCCGATGCTGGTCACGCCCGGCTTCGAAGCCTGGAAAGCCAAAGAGTCGAAGGTCGGCGAGGGCGTGCCCGCAGCCTGGGGCGATTGGGAAGCCCGGGCTGTCAACTGGGAAACCCTCACCGCCATGGCCCTGGTCGAATCCGGGGCGGATGCAGTCGTATTGCGCCACCCCGAATCCGTGAAACGGGTCAAGGGTGCTATCTCGGAGTTGATGGCCGCTTAGCCGTGTAGCGTGCTGCGTGTTTCTTTATCTACCAACGGAACACGCTCCACGCAACATTCAAGGAGCACACAATGGCACTTTCAGGTATCCAAATTTACAAACTCCTGCCGCAGACCAACTGTAAGGAATGCGGTTTCCCCACCTGCCTGGCCTTCGCCATGAAACTGGCCGCCAAACAGGTCGAACTCTCCGCCTGCCCCTACGTCAGCGAGGACTCCAAGACCCAACTGGCCGAGTCGTCCGCCCCGCCCGTGCGGTTGGTGACGCTCAAGGCCGGGACCGAGGTCAAGGCCGGCAACGAGGTGGTCCTTTTCCGCCACGAGAAGACCTTCTACAACAAACCCGGCATCTTCGTCCGCTTCAAGGCCAGCGACGGCGACATCGCCGCCAAGGCCGCCTCGGCCCACGCCTACTCGGTCAACTACGTCGGCATGGATTTCGTCGTGGATGGTTTTGCCGTGGAAGCCGATGGCGGGGATTTTGCCGCGGCCGTCAAGTCCGTGCGCGGGGCGACGGACCGCCCGCTGATCCTGATCGGCGAGGCGGCCGCCCTCGAACCCGGACTTCAGGCCTGCTCCGGTGAAACCGTCCTGATCCACGCCGCGACCGACTCCAACTGGGAGGCCATGGCCGCCCTGGCTGCCAGGTACAAGGCCGCCCTGGTCGTCAAAGCCGGCACGCTCGACGGCCTGGCCGAACTGACCGAAAAGATCAAGGCCAATGGCGTGGAAGACCTGGTGCTCGATTTCGACACCACCCAATTGGGCAAATGGCTGGCGACCAGCACCCAGGTGCGCCGCTTGGCAATCAAACAGAACTTCCGCGCCCTGGGTTATCCCGTCTTCGCCCCGGCCTACGCCGCCGCAGACGAGGGCGTCTTCGCCGCCGAAGCCATCGCCAAATACGCCGGTTTCGTCGTGCTCGACAAGTTCGTCCCCGAAAACGTCTACCCGCTGCTGGTGCTGCGCGAGAACATCTACACCGACCCGCAAAAACCCATCCAGGTCCAGCCGGGCATCTACGAGATCAACAGCCCCACTGCGGATGCGCCGGTGCTGATCACCACCAACTTCAGCATCACCTACTTCGCCGTCGCCAACGAGGTCGAAGGCTCCGGCCTGCCCGCCTGGCTGGTCGTCACCGACGCCGAGGGCATGTCGGTGCTGACCGCCTGGGCCGCCGGCAAGTTCGACGCCGAGCGGATCGCCAAAGCCGTCAAGGGCTTCGACGTTGCCAGCAAGGTCAACAAGAAGCGCGTCGTCCTGCCCGGCCACGTGGCTGTGCTCTCCGGCGAACTGGAAGAGGAACTCCCCGATTGGGAAATCCGCGTCGGGCCGCGCGAGGCTGTGGACCTGCCGGCGTTCATGAAACAGGCGCTCAACTGATACGAGTAGCGTGTTCCGTAAATCTCGAACGGAACACGCTACCCGCTCCACTTTAATGGAACATTCGATCACCTTCACCACCTCCGACGGCAGGACTTTTACCGTCACCGCTCCGACCGGGACGATCCTGGCCGATGCGGCCCAACGCGCCGGGGTCGAGATCAACCAGCCTTGCGGCGGGCAGGGACGCTGCGGGCGCTGCGCCGTGCAGGTCGCCAAAGGGGAGGTCCGCCGCCGGAGCGCCCTGCGCCTGTCCGCCGAGGATGTGGATGCAGGGTGGGCGCTGGCCTGCCAGTCGGTCGTCGAGGGGGAGGCGGAGATCCTCGTCCCCGAGCAGGAAAAGATCGAACGCCGCTTGACGACCGACCGCACCGCGGCCGAGGTCCGGGTCCCGGCGGGATACGATTACGCCGTGGATCAAACCGTGCGGCGCGTGACCCTCAGCCTGTCCCCGCCAAACATGGACGACCAGACCGACGATTGGTCCCGCCTGCAAACCGCCCTGCGCACCCAGGCCGGGATCGAGGGCCTGGCCGTTTCCCTGCCCCTGCTGCGCCGGATCGGCGCGGTCCTGCGGGAAGGCGACTGGGCCGTCAGCGCGGTGGTGGATTCAGCCAGCAACCGGCTGGTCGAACTGGAACCAGGCCACCGGTCCCCGGACGAACCGCTCTGGGGCGTCGCCATAGACATCGGCACGACCACCGTCTCGGTCTGGCTGGTGGACCTGGTCACCGGCCAGGTCCGGGCGCAGGTAGCCGAATACAACGGCCAGATCGCCCGCGGCGAGGACGTCATCTCGCGCATCATCTACGCCAGCAAGAACGGCGGCGAGGCCGAGATGCGCGGCCGGGTGCTCGACACCATCAACGGCCTGATCGAACGGGCCTGCAAGCGGGTCAAGGAGGCCGAGCCGGGACAGATCGTCAAGGCCGCCGTCGCCGGGAACAGCACCATGATCCACCTGCTGCTGGGCATCCCGGCCGCCAGCATCCGCCTGACGCCCTTCATCACCGCCATCAACACCCTCCCCGCGATGGACGCCCGCGAAGTCGGGCTGGTCATCAACCCCGAAGCCGTGGTGGATTGCCTGCCGGGCGTGGCGTCTTACGTCGGCGCGGACATCACCGCCGGGGTGCTCTCCAGCGGCCTGGACGACGCCGACAACACGACCCTGTTCATTGACGTGGGCACCAACGGCGAGATCGTGCTCGGCAGCCGCGAGTTCCTGGTCACGTGCGCCTGCTCGGCCGGCCCGGCCTTCGAGGGCGCGGGGGTGCTGCACGGGATGAGGGCCACCAACGGGGCCATCGAGGAAGTCTGGGTCAACGGCGATACTTACGAGCCGACCTGCCGCGTCATCGGCGGCGGTAAACCGTCCGGCCTGTGCGGCAGCGGATTGATCTCCCTCCTGGCCGAGATGTTCCTGACCGGCGTGCTGGACAAGGCCGGGAACGTCAACCTGACACTGCCCACGCCGCGCGTCCGCCAGGGCGAGCACGGCCCGGAATACGTGGTGGCCTGGGGCAGCGAGACCGAGGACGGGCGGGACATCAGCATCACCCGCGTGGACGTGGACAACCTGCTGCGAGCCAAAGCCGCCATCTACGCCGGGTTCAGTGTCCTGGCCGACAACGTCGGGATGCCGCTCGAAACGGTGGAGCAGGTGCTGGTCGGCGGGTCGTTCGGCAAATACATCAACGTCGAGAAAGCCGTCCAGATCGGCCTGCTGCCCGACATCGAATGGAACCGCTTCCAGTTCCTGGGCAACACTTCGGTGCGGGGCGCGTACCTCGGCCTGCTCAACAAGAGTTCCCGCCAGCGGATTGACGAGATCGCCGGCAAAATGACTTATATCGAGCTTTCGGCAGACAATTCCTTTTATGATGCTTTCATGTCTGCCATGTTCCTGCCGCACACCGACATGGATAAATTCCCGTCGGTGACTGCGGCGCTCAACAAATCCTAGCCAAATCCCAAATGGAGGAAGGACACCATGTACATCATCGGCGAAAACATTCACATCCTGTCAGACAAGGTCAAGGAAGCCCTGGCCAACCGCGACCGCGAATTTTTCATGGACCTGGCCGTCCGCCAGGTGGAGGCCGGGGCCAAAGCCATAGACGTCAACCTGGGGCCGCGCAAGAAGGATTGGGCCGAGGTCTTTCCCTGGATCATCGAGAGCATCGAATCGGTCGTGGATGTGCCGCTTTCGATTGACACGACCAACGTGGACGGAATGGAAGCCGCGCTCCAGACCATCAAAAAGACCCAGCCTATCCTGAACTCGACATCGGCGGAACCGGAACGCCTGGAAAAGGTCCCCGCCCTGGCGAAGAAGTACGGGGCCAAGATCATCGCCCTGACGATGGGCAGTTCCGGCATCCCGGTCGAAGCGGACGCCCGGGTCGAGATCGCGGTCGGGACGCTCATCCCGCACCTGATGGAGATCGGCTTCAACATGGAAGACCTGATCATTGACCCGCTGGTGCTGACCGTCTCCGGCTGCCAGCAGTATTGTCCCGAACTGATCGGCGCGGTCAACATGCTCCAGTATGCCTGGGACCCGGCCCCGATGATCTCGGTCGGCCTGTCCAACGTCTCGAACGCCGTGCCGAAGGAGAACCGTCCGCTGATCAACCGGGTCTACCTGGCCATGCTGATGGGTGTCGGCTTGCAGATGATGATCGCCGACCCGCTGGACATGAAGCAGAACGATGTCATCCGCTGGATCGAAAGCAAGGATACCTCCACCCCGCTGGCGGCGCTCTATAACAAGATCGCCGAACGCACCGCCGCAGGCGAAGAGCCGCAGGTTGAGGACTTCGACCTGGGCGATCCCGACCAGGCCGACATCTGGAAGACGACCCAGATCCTGCTCAACAAGGTCATCTACGCCGACGGCTACCTGAACCAATAACCCGATTGGAGGTGCTTTACCATGCCCGTCTTCACCCCCGGCCGCCGCTGGCAGCCCCCCTATTTACCTTTCAAGAAGGAACCCTTTGGCCGCAGGTTGCTGGCCACAGTTGAAAAATCCATCAAGGGGCCATTGTTCGGCTGCCGCATGTGCGGCAACTGCCTGCTCCAGGAGACCGCCTTCATCTGCCCGATGGAATGTCCCAAAGGCGAGCGCAACGGTCCCTGCGGCGGCTCGACCGCCGAACACTGTTACGTGGACCCGACCCGTCCCTGCATCTGGTACAAGATCTACGAACGCTCCTTTGCCATGGGCCGCGAAGAACACTTGCTGGAAGTCCTGCCGCCGCTCGACTGGGACAAGACCGGGACCGAGACCTGGGGCGACGTCTTCGGGCGGGTCAAGGAAATCGGCGTGGGCAAGGTCGTGAAGGGCCTGGCCTTCCAGCCTGCCAAAGCACGCTACGAAATGTGGGACGACATCTTCAGCCCGATCCGCCAGCCCGCCTGGTGGAAGGGAGACTCGGAGTATCACAAGACCTGCTGCGAGGAACCCATCTCCGAGCTGGAGCGCCGCTTGCGGGCCGGCGAGTTCGTCGTCACCAGCGAGGTGGCCCCGCCGGTCACAGTCGCCACCAAGAAACTCAAAGAAAATATCGCGATGATCAAGCCTTACGTGGCCGCGATCAACTTCACCGACTGCCCCTCGGCCACGCCGCGCATGTCGTCCTGGGCCTGTTCGACCATGGCGATTGGAGAAGGCGCGGAGCCGGTGATGCAGATCGCCGCCCGCGACCGGACCCGGGTCGGACTCCAGGCCGAGGTGATCGGCGCGGCCGCCTTGGGCGTCCGCAACATCCTATGCCTCTCCGGCGACAGCATGAAGATGGCCCCCGATCCCCGCGGCCGGATGGACGTGATTGACATCGACTCGATCCAGATGCTGTGGATCCTGCGCAAGATGCGCGACGAAGGCAAGTACCTGGACGGGCGCAACATCAAGTTCCCGCCCAAATACTTCCTGGGCGCGGCGGCATCCCCGTTCGCCTCCGAGCCGAAATTCCAGGCTCTGCGCGAGCACAAGAAGGTCAACGCCGGGGCGCAGTTCTTCCAGACCAACCTGGTCTACGACGCCGACGGGCTGGAAGCCTGGCTGAACGAGATCGCCAAGCGTGACATCCTGGACAAGGTCTACATCCTCATCGGCATCACCCCGATCAAGAATTACAAGATCGCCCGTTACATGAACGACACCGTGCCCGGCGTCTTCATCCCCGAAAAACTGATGAAGCGCATGGAAGCCGCCGAAGCCAAAGGCAACGCCGAAGAGGAAGGCGTGCAGATCGCCCTGGAACTGATCGAGCAGATCCGCGGCAAACAGGGCGTCAACGGCATCCACCTGATGGCCGTCGGCTGGGAGGAGATCGTGCCGCGCATCATCACCGAGGCCGGGCTGCTCCCGCCCGACTTCGCCAAATCCGAAACCGCGGAGGCCGTGCCCGCCTGATGCCCAGCCTGCGACGCATCATCCAGGACGCCAGCGGCGAAAACGTCAACCTGTGCCAGTCCTGCCTGGACTGCGACATCATCGCCGCGGACGAGATCGACGTCCCGCTCGGCAGCCTTGTGCAGATGATCCTGTTCAACGACGAGGAAGCCCTGACCAGCAAGACCTTGTGGTCCGATGCGGTCCTGGCCGAATCCCGTTACGCCTGCCGCAAAGGAATCAACCTTCAAGCTGTGCTGCTGGCGCTGAGGGAAGAGGCCAAACGGCGCGAAACCTGAAAAAAGTGAAACGTCCCGGATTGTTATAGTACCAGGACGTTTCACTATTTTTAACGGCTCTTCAGGATTAAGTGGGGTGGAAACCCGTTTTACCACAGAGCGCACTGAGAGCACCGAGATTTTAAAAGGCGGCTATCCCGTTTTTGACGGGAAAAACCTTTTGAAACACGAAGGAACACAAAGTCAACGAAGGAATATCTTTATGGCAAGGCGCTTTTTTCCCTTTGAGAGCCTTCGTGTTACTTTGTGTTTAGGCTCTTTCCCTGGTTGTTACGGAAGAGCCTAAAAGGTTTTCTCTGCAGACTCTGTGATCTCACTGGTGAATAAATGGGCGACCCCACCAAATACCAGAGAGCCTTTTTACACAATGGCAAACTAACGACCCAGCAGGTCAAAAATAATTCATAACCTCAAATGGCAACTCTCAAGAAGATGTTGTCCGGGCTGCTGGATGGATTGCAACATTCCTTCCTATAAATCCCCAATTCAAAAATTCCCCTGCCGTTCTCCTTGTAAATTCAGGTCAAATTGGTTCTATCCTTCGTCTGTGATTTTTCCAGCCGCATTATCAACCACAATTGGAGTTTCGTAATAGCTAATTTGGGCTTTACTACCGTAAACTTCAAGCACTTTTTGCCTGAAGGCATCGTTGTGCCAGCGCAAGGCATCTTCCTTGCTTTTCCAGAGATAGACTCCCCCACCGAGACCGTTTTCTCCATCGAAGAGGTAATTCTTGCGGATCAGGTCGGGGTTTTCATGCCATTTGGGCGCAGTCTGGCGGAAATTGGCAACCAACTGATCGCGTGTCATGCCTTGCGGCAGCTTGAAAGTGACCACTTCTGTAATCATTGGATTACTCCTTTTCGAAATATTTATTGATCAACCAGTTTTTAATTTCGATATTGCAGACAATTTTTATCCAATATCAATTTTACAATTTCCTTCGATCAAAAGCAATAGTTTTTTCTCATACAGAATTATGGTTCATATTTCACATCGGCATATACAGCCTGTGCTATAATCATTTCATGGCTGACTACTCGAATGAGACAACCCCGACTCCCGTTCCCGTGACCGAAGCAGATTTGGAAGCCCAACGCCAGCAGCGGCGGATTGTCATTATCGCTTCTGTTGCCGGGATTTTGTTCATCGCCCTCATCGTCGCCATCGTGTGGTATTTGCTCCAGGCGCCTGCCGGCCGCACCGAGACCATCCGTGACATTTTCATCATCTTCGTGGCCCTCGAATCGCTCGTCATCGGCGCAGCCCTGATCATCCTGATCATCCAGATCGCCAGCCTGATCAACCTGCT
Organism: Chloroflexota bacterium; assembly: GCA_049324115.1. Lineage (GTDB taxonomy): Bacteria > Chloroflexota > Anaerolineae > Anaerolineales > Villigracilaceae > UBA5796. The sequence goes on along the minus strand of JBMOMN010000011.1, from coordinate 122,764 downwards.
GCAAAACGAGGTGCGCCCGATCCTGAACGCCACCAACGAGACGGTCAACACCCTGCGGGGGACCACCGAATTCCTGAGCGAGAATATGGTCGAACCTGTCATCAAGCTGAACTCATACCTGGCCGGTTTGCAAAAACTGCTCAAGCTGGTCGGCTTGAAAAAACGTTAAGTCACCCAAATACCTGAACCAAACTCGAATCCTGAAAGGAGAGTAAAAAATGAGCGATCGTGATGAATTTGGAGCCTTCCTGGTCGGCTTTCTCGTGGGAGGACTGACCGGGGCCGTCGTTGCCCTGCTCTTTGCCCCGCAATCCGGTGAAGAGACCCGCGCCATTATCAAGGACAAGAGCATCGAGATCCGCGACAAGGCCGCCGCCACCGCCGAAGAGGCCCTGGCCCGCGCCGAAGCCGCCGCCGCCGAAGCCCGCGCCCGCGCCGACGAGCTGGCCAGGCAATTGAAAGAACGCGGCGAGGAAGTCGTGACTACGGCCAAGACCAAAGGCCAGGAAGCCGTCTCGGCCGCCAAAGCCAGAGGGCAAGAGGTCGTCGAAACGGCCAAGAAGGCCGTTGGCCGCAAAAAAGGCAGCGACGAAGTCGAAGCCGGGGCAGCTTAAGCCCGATCCGCCGGACTCAAGGGTTTGACTCTCACAGGTCAAACCCTTGTTTCATTTTTCGATGAATGCCCCTTTTCACCGGCTGGCCGTTCGCGGCTTCCAACTGCTTTACCACCAGTTCGCCTGGACTTATGACGCGGTCTCGGCCCTGGTCTCGCTTGGCCGCTGGCGGGAGTGGGTCCACACCGCCCTGCCCCATTTGCAGGGCAGGCGCATCCTCGAGGTCGGGTTCGGTCCCGGCCACCTGCACGCCACCCTCCACCGCCAGGGATGGGACGTCACCGGGCTGGATGCCAGTCCTTTCATGGTCCGCCGGGCCAGCCGGCATTTACGGGAGGCAGGCATCCACCCCGACCTGGTTCACGGTTACGCGCAGGGCCAGCCGTTCCGGGACGGGACGTTCGATACGGTCGTGGCCACCTTCCCCAGCGAATACATCGTCCAGGCCGAGACCCTGGCGGAGGTGGGGAGGGTTCTCAGGCCGGGAGGCCGGCTGGTGGTCGTGCTCGGCGCCTGGCCGGGGGACGGGAGTCTGCTCGAGCGGCTGACCGGCTGGGTTTTCCGAGTGGCAGGCCTGACGTCCGGGACGCCCGGCGAGATAGCGCCCGAGCTGGAGAACCGGTTCGTCGAAGCAGGGTTCGACCTCCGGGTCGAAATGGCCCGAGTCCAAACCAGCCGGGTGGTGATCCTCGTCGCCAGCCTCCGGGAAATGAAGTAGAATCAGGGCATGGAAATCCAAATTGCTGTAGCCAAGATCAATAAATACGCCTCGTCTGAGAGCGGCGACACCCTGGAAGTGATCGAACGCCCCAACGGCGGGCTTTCGGTGGTGCTGGCAGACGGGCAGACATCGGGGCCGGGCGCGAAAGCGGTTTCGATGCTGGTGGTGCGCAAGGTGATCGGGCTGCTGGCCGAAGGCGTGCGGGACGGGGCGGCTGCCCGCGCCGCCTCGGACTCGCTCTACACCGACAAGAAGGGCCGCGTCTCATGCACCCTGAACATCGCCTCGCTCGACCTGCTGACAGGCACGATCGTCCTCAGCCGCAACAACCCGGCCCCGATCTACATTTGCCGCAACGACGCGATTGACTGCCTGGATTCCGACAGCGACCCGCTCGGCGTGGCCCGCAACACCCGCCCGGTCATCACCGAGCTGGGCGTAGAGCCGGGGCTGTTGATCGTCATCTTCACCGACGGCCTGACCCACGCCGGCAAGCGCCGCGGCCGCCCGATGGAGATCGGCCTGGTGCTGCAATCCCTGCTCGAAGACCAGGACCCCTCGCCCCAGAATGTGGCTGACGCCTTGCTGTCACACGCGGTCAACCTGGACGACGGCCGCCCGGTGGACGACGTGAGCGTGGTGGCGCTGAAGGTCATCCAGCGCCAGGGGGACGACGTGCGGCGCATGTCGGTGCGCCTGCCGATCAACTGAGCGCCAATGGACAGATGGCGCAGGCGGCGGGCGGGTTGGCGGGACACCCAACTGCTTTTTACCGAATTTGGCAGGCCGCTGCTGCTGTTTGGCGGGGCGATCCTCGGCAGCGGCGTTTTGTACGCCTGGCTGGCCCGGCAGTTCGGCGAGCCGGTCGGCAGCCTGCCCGAAGCCCTGTTCCTGATGCTCAGCCTGACCTTCCTGCAGGCCTTCGGGGAGTTCCCCCATCACCCGTTATTACAAGTCTTTTTCTTCGTCATGCCCCTGGTCGGCCTGAGCATCCTGGCCCAGGGGCTGACCGAGTTCGGGATTGCCCTGTTCAACCGGCGCTCCCGCAGCAAGGAGTGGGAAATGGCCGTCGCTTCGACCTTCGACAACCACATCATCCTGATCGGCCTGGGACACCTCGGCTTCCGGGTGGTGCATCACTTGAACCAGATGGACCAGCCGGTGGTGGTGATCGAGGCCAACCCGAGCGCCGACCTGGTCAGCACGATCCAGAAGATGGGCGTCCCGGTAATCCACGACGACGGCAGCCGCGAAGCCGCCCTGGAGGCCGCGGGCGTTTCCCGCGCCCGGACGATTATTCTCTGCACCCAGAACGACGCCCTCAACCTGAAAATTGCCGTCAAGGCCCGCAGCATCAACCCCGACATCCGGGTCGTCACCCGCATCTTCGACGACGACTTCGCCCAGGCCCTCACCAGCCAGTTCGGCTTCGCTGCCTTGAGCGCCACCGGCATGTCGGCGCCGGCCTTTGCGGCCGCGGCCGCCGGGGCCGACATCACCCGCCCGATCACCATCGAAGGTGAGTCGTTCAGCCTGGCGCGCCTGATCGTCAATGAGAATTCCGCCCTGGCCCGGCTGACGGTGGCCGACGTGGAACGGGACTACAACGTCAGCATCGTCCTGCTCAACCGCTCCGGGGACAAGGACCTGCATCCACCGGGCGAGACAGCCCTGAAATCGGGCGACGCCCTGGCGGTTCTGGGCAGCCCGAAACAGATCACCCTGCTGATGAATGACAACCGCTAAAACGATCCTGGTCGGCCTGGTGGGACCCTGCGCTTCGGGCAAATCCACGCTGGCGGCGGGGCTGGAAGCGCACGGGATCCGCGCCCGCCACATCGCCCAGGAGCACTCCCACGTCCCGGATATGTGGCGGCGCATCACCCACCCCGACCTGCTCATCTTCCTGGATGCGTCCTACCCGGTCACTGTCCGGCGCCAAAAACTTAATTGGCTCGAAAGGGAATGGGCCGAGCAGCAGCGCCGCCTGTCCCACGCCCGCCAGCACGCGGATTTATACCTGGATACGGATACGCTTTCGATCGAAGAAGTGCTGGCCCGGGTGCTGGAGTTCCTCTCCAATCGAACATTTCCCTAGCCACGACCTTTCAATGAGGGTATAATGCCCCTCACGCCAGCCCCAGGCTGGCATTTTCGTGAACGGAGATAACGCTGAATGACCCGAAATCTATACACCCGATTGTTCATCATCTTACTCATCGCCGCCGTTGCGGTCTGGATTGATCTGAGCAACACCCTCACGATCCCCAATCCTTTCAGCCAGACCGGCACGCCCCTGTTCCAGCGGGACGTTGCGCCCAAGCTGGGACTCGACCTGCAAGGCGGCCTGCAAGTCCTGCTCGAAGCCGACGTAGCGGCCGACTTCGACGTCAAAGCCGAAGACATGCAGGTGGCCCGCACCATCATCGAGAACCGCACCAACGCCCTGGGCGTCAGCGAGAACGTGATCCAGGTCGCGGGCGACCGCCGCATCGTCGGCGAATTCCCCGGGGCCAAGGATGCCGAGAGCATCATCGCCATCCTGCGCCAGACCGGCCTGCTCGAATTCGTGGACACCGGCGACCAGACGCTCCAGCCGGGCACGTTCATCCAGACCGATTTCAGCGAATCCGGCTCGGTCCCGGTCGCGCAGGACCCCAACGCCCCGGCAGTCATCTACCACACGGTGATGACCGGCAAAGACCTGGCTTCCGTGGCCGTCTCTGCCAGCCAATTGGGCAGCCCGGAGATCAGCTTCACCCTCACTTCCAACGGCACGAAGGTCTTTGGGGACCATACTTCTGCCAACGTCGGCAGGTATCTCACCATCGTCCTGGACAAACAGGTCATTTCGTCGCCGCGCATCGAAAGCGCCATCACCACCGGCAGCGGCGTGATCCAGGGCGGGTTCACCCTCGAAGAAGCCAACGCCCTGGCCGTCCAGTTGCGCTACGGCTCCCTGCCCATCCCGCTCAAGATCGTCGAAACCCGCATCATCGGCCCCACCCTCGGTGAAGACTCGCTGCGCAAGAGCCTGGTCGCCGGCCTGGTCGGGACGATCATCGTGATCCTGTTCATGGGGATTTACTACCGCCTGCCCGGCATCGCCGCCGACCTTTCGATCCTGTTCTATGCCGCGATTGCCTTTGCCCTGTTCAAATACATCCCGGTCACGCTGACCCTGCCCGGCATCGCCGGTTTCCTGCTCTCGACCGGTTCGGCTCTGGACGCCAACATCCTGGTCTTCGAACGCTTGAAGGAGGAATTGCGCGGCGGACGCACCCTGTTGCAAGCCTTCGACCAGGCCTGGGTGCGGGCCTGGCCCTCCATCCGCGACTCGAACATCGCCGCCCTGATCACCTCCGGCATCCTGTTCTGGTTCGGCAGCACCTTCGGGGCCACCATCGTCAAAGGTTTCGCCCTGACCCTGGCCCTGGGCGTCCTCATCAGCGTCTTCTCGGCCCTCTTCATCACTCGCGCCCTTCTGGCTTTATTGCTGGATCGCTTCAAACCCACCAATCTCTCCCGCTGGATTGGCATCTAAAAGGAGACAGCGGACATGAATATCCTCGGCAAACGTTACACCTTTTTCATCGGCTCCCTGGTGCTGATCGTCACCGGGTTGCTCGCCCTGTTCGCTAAGGGCGGCCTGCCGCTCTCGATTGACTTCACCGGCGGCAGCCTGCTCGAAGTCTCCATTGACTCGTCCACCGTCGAACCCGCAGACATCCTGGCCGTCTACGACGATGCTGGTATCCAGGACGCCCAGGTGCAGACCACCGAGACCGGCACCTTCATCATTCGCTCCGAGTTCCTGCAAGACGACAGCCGCGACGCGGTCCTGCAAAACATGGAATCCCAACTCGGCGCGGTCACGGTCCAGCGTTTCGACAGCGTCGGCCCCAGCATCGGCGAACAGGTCACCAGCCGGGCAACGCTGGCTGTGATCGTCTCGTCCCTGCTGGTGGTGGGCTTCATCGCCTGGTCGTTCCGCGGCATCCAGAACGCCTTCCGCTACGGCATGTGCGCCATCCTGGCCATGATCCACGACGTGGCGATCATCTTCGCCATCACCGGCTTCGGCAGCCTGTTCTTCGACTGGGAGATCGATTCGCTCTTCCTGACCGCCCTGCTGACCGTGATCGGCTTCTCGATGCAGGATACCATCGTGGTCTTCGACCGCATCCGTGAGAACGCCAACCTCTACCGCCGCCTGGACTTCGAGACCCTGGTCAACCACTCCATCGTCCAGACCCTGCAGCGCTCGATCAACACCCAGTTGATGACGGTCGAGTTCATGCTCCTGGCCCTGGCCATGTTCGGCGGCGTGACCCTGCGCGAGTTTGCCATCGTCCTGCTGGTCGGCCTGATGAGCGGGACCTACTCGTCCATTTTCATCGCCGCCCCGATCCTGGTCGTCTGGGAAAAGAAGGAATGGCGCAACTGGTTTGGCCGCAATAAAGAAGCCGCGGCGTAATTCTAAAACCACCCCAAAAGGCGCACCGCAAGGTGCGCTTTTTCTTTTTGCCCTCTCCCCGACCGTCCCGAAGGTTTCCATGAACCGCCATCGTTCACAACACCAAACCTTCGGGACGTTCCTGCTCAAGGTAAAATAACTCCCGTGGACATCCAACTCATCCAGCCCGCCCTCGCCGCCCGCCGACACCTGCTGACCGAACCTCACGACTCCGCCCTGCGCCTGTTCAACGGGTTCACCGAAGGCTGGCCGGACCTGACCGTCGAACTCTACGGGCGGACCGCCGTCCCGCTCAACCAGTCCGACCCGCCGGAGGCCCTCCACCCGTTCGTCCCGGACCTGGCGGCCTGGCTCCGCGACGAATTGCCCTTCCTCCGCTGCATCCTGCTCAAGGACCGCCGCGCCCGCGACCCCGACTCCCGCCGTGGACGCCTGCTCTTCGGCGACACGCCAGATGACCGCATCCTCGAAAACGGCGTGACCTACGCCCTCGACCTGTCCCTCAACCAGGACACCTCCTTCTACCTCGACACCCGCAACCTGCGTCAGTGGCTCAAAGAAAACATGCGCGGCAGGCGCGTGCTCAACACCTTTGCCTACTCCGGCAGCCTGGGCGTGGCTGCTTTAGCAGGCGGAGCGAGCCGCGTGGTCCAGACCGACCGGACGCGGCGCTTCCTGGGCCTGGCCAAAGCCTCCATAACGGCGAACGGGCTGAGGGTCCGGGACGGCGATCTCGTGGCCGGGGACTTCTTCGACGTCGCCGCCCGCTTCCGCCACGCCGGGACCCTGTTCGACTGCGTCATCCTCGATCCCCCGTTCTTCTCCGCCTCCAAACACGGACGGGTGGATCTGCTCACGGAATACCACCGCCTGGTCAACAAAATCCGACCCCTGATCGCCCACGACGGCTGGCTGGTCGCCATCAACAACGCCCTCTTCCTGGGCGGAGGGGAGTACCTCGCCAGCCTGGAAGCCCTGTGCGAAGACGGGTACATGAGCATCGAGACCCTTATCCCCGTCCCGGAAGATTGCACCGGATTCATCGAGGAAGACTTCGGAAGTTCCGGAAAAACTTCCGAAGTCTTTTCCCAGCCCTACCCGGCAGACCCGGCCCCCTTCAATCACCCGACCAAGATCGCAATCTTGAGTGTGAAACGAAAAGACGAGAAAAGGTAAGTAACCTGTCGTGTCAAGTTTTGCAACATGAAGCATCAGGCCTATAGAAGACTTCGGAAGTCTTTCGGGAAGCATCCCAACCGGGCAGGCTGCGGGAAAGACTTCCGAAGTCGTTTCGCCTTTGAAGTGCCAGGTTGACCTTGCTCAACTCCAACCATCCTTTCAAAGTTGTGATTTTACGCGCCTTCGACAGGATTTAAAGCGATAAAAACTGGCATGAAAAGTGCTAAAATCAACGCAATCAACCTTTCAGTGGGAAATTCTCCAAAGGTAGAAATTCCCCAACAAACTACGAAAGAAGGAAAATCGCCATGGAAAGCAACGTCTCGACCTTAAACGAAACCAATCAGTTAATGCAAGCCCAAAAAATCATGACGCTCGAAAAGCAAATAAAAAACGGCATCAGCTGGTTTTACTGGATTGCCGGATTATCCATCCTGAACACCCTGATCTTCACTTTCGGCGGCAACATTAACTTCGTTGTCGGGCTTGCAATCACCCAATTCCTGGATGGTTTTGCTTCCGGCCTGGCAGCCGAATTCACGGGCAATGCTTCGCTGATCATCCGCATTGTCGGATTTGCGATGAATGCAATGGTTGTCGGTATATTTATCGTGTTCGGTATCCTGGGAAACAAAAGGATCAAATGGGCGATCATCGTTGGCATGGTCATCTACCTTGTCGACGGTTTGATCTTTTTGGCCTTTGGTGAATGGTTTGCTGTATTTTTCCACGGGCTGGGCCTATCGGGACTATGGGCCGGGTTACGGGCGATCAACGAATTGGGGAAACTTGAAACCAGCATAGTGCCAGAACAATTAGCCATTCTTCGTACATCCCTGGCATCAGTGCAGCAGGCCTCCAAACCGGTTTCACTCTCCAAGACATCGAAGACTCTCGCCATGGCGATCATTATCTTTGTGGCATTGTTTTTACTTTTGGTTCTCGGCTTTTCGTCCCGCTGACCCAATGCCCAAAAAATTGATGGTCTACCGAATTTTAACGGGAAACCTTTTGAAACACAAAGTATCCATGAACGTGTTTCACCCCGAAGGATGAAAATCAGTACCGTAAGATTTATCTTGCGCCCCGAAGGCAACATGAATGTTGCGCTACTTTTATTTTCATATCAGGTAACGAAGGAAAACGCCCGTAAAATGAGCCTCTTTCCCTTTTGTGTACTTCGCGTCCTTCGTGGTGAGGCTTTTTCCCGCCCAATGTGGAAGAACCAAAAATGTAAAGACCCCTCAGGTGAGGGGTCTTTACATTTGGGGTGCCTGATGGGTTTCGCACCCATATCATCCCTCGATGGGACAACACCACATAATAAAAGACGCCCTCGTGTCGGGGCGTCTTGGGGTGCCTGATGGGTTTCGCACCCATATCATCCCTCGATGGGACAACACCACATAATAAAAGACGCCCTCGTGTCGGGGCGTCTTGGGGTGCCTGATGGGTTTCGAACCCACAACATCCACATCCACAGTGTGGCGCTCTGCCATTGAGCTACAGGCACCGTAGCGTCGGCGATTATACCACAGGCCGATTAAGTGGCAAGGATTTTTTTCGAGTGTCACTGCGAGGGGCGAAGCAGTCCCCATAAAAGGGATGTTATAGGTCTCGAACCCACAACAACCACATCCACAGTTTGGCGCTCTGCCATTGAGCTACAAATTATGCGCCAAGGATTTTTCCCAACATCTCAACCAGCGCATCACGGTTTACGGCTTGTTGTTCACCTGTCTTCAAATCCTTGACCGCCACCTGCCCCCCGGCCAACTCGTCCGGGCCGAGCACCAGGACGACCCGCGCCCCCACCCGGTCGGCGTACTTGAACTGTTTGCCGAGCTTGTCCGCTGCGGGATAAGTCAGCACTTTCAGCCCGGCGCGGCGCAATTCGGTGGCCAGTTGGAACGACGCCAGGGTCGAGTCCTGGTCGAAGACCGTCACCAGCACCGGGGCGGGATAGACCGGTAAATCCTTCGGCAGCAAGCCGTATTTTTCCAGGATGAGGGTGATGACCACGTCGCCCATCGCAAAGCCCACCGCCGGGAGCGGCTCGCCGCCCACGTCGGCCAGCAGGTTGTCGTAGCGCCCGCCGCCCAGGATCGAGCGCCGGATCTCGCCGCCCACCTCCCAGGCCTCGAAGACCGTCCCGGTGTAGTACAGCAGCCCGCGCATGATCGAAGGGTCGAACCGGACGTACTGGCTCAGCCCGAGCGACTCGATGGCTCTGTAGAAGCGCACCTGCTCCGGCGATTGCTTCCACAGATCCTTGTCGTCGAGCATGGATTTCAGGTTGGCGAGCTGCCCTTCGTTAAGTCCGATCTCGCAGCCGTAGGCCTCCCAGTCCTCGGGGGTCATCTTCCCGCGCCGGTCGATCCACGAAGAGACCGCTGGGCGGATGGCCCCATCCACGCCGAATTTGTCGAACTGAGCCTCCACCAGCCGCCGGTCATTGACCAGGATCAGGACCTCGTTCCGGGTGAGTCCGACCCGCTGGAAGAAACTCGCCAGCACGGCCACGCTTTCGGCGTCCGCCTCCGGTGAATCGGCGCCGAGCAGGTCCACGTTCCACTGGAAAAATTCCCGCGTGCGGCCCTTCTGCGGGCTTTCGTAGCGCCAGAACGGGCCGAACGACCACCAGCGCAGCGGGAAGGTCAGTTGCTGCTGCTTCTGGGCGATGACCCGCGCCAGCGATGGCGTCAGCTCGGGGCGCAGGGTGATCTCGTTCCCGGCCCGGTCCTTGAACACGTAGGACTGCTCCTTGACCAGTTCCTCGCCCGATTTGGCGGCGTACAGGTCGAGCGATTCGAGGATGGGCGCTTCCCATTCCTGGTAGCCGAAAGACTCGGCCACGGAGCGCAAGGTGTTGTACAGCCAGGTGCGCACGGCCATCTGTTCGGGATAAAAATCACGCGTGCCCTTGACGGGCGGGATGAGGTTCTTTGCCATCATTGCTCCAGGGTAGGGGGCTGTCCAGCAGACTTCGGAAGTCTTTTTTGAACCTTCAGAACGGAGATTCGCCCTGAAAGACTTCCGAAGTCTATTTTCCGGTCCCGGTTGGGTTCGTCCCGGCATTTTAACACAACTTGTGGTATATTCGGGCCGCTAACACCACCCAAGTGAGGAAACATGGAGATCAACTATCAAGAGACCAGCAAAGACCTGCTGAAACGGATAGACATCCACGAAAAATACGGCTCGCGCAATATTGACGAGTGGAACCTGGAAGTGCTCCAGCCCCAGCCCGGCTTCAAAATCCTGGATGTCGGCTGCGGGGCGGGAAAACAGTGCTTCCTCTACAGCGACCACACCGGGCGCAAGGCCGAAATCATCGGGGGCGATTTTTCCGAGGAACTGCTCGACAAAGCCCGCGCCAAACTGGCCGAACGCGGCGATACGAACGTTTCTTTCCGGTTTTTGGACTTCAACCAACCCTTCGAGTTCGGGGACGACACCTTCGACCTGGTCTCGTCGGCCTTCGCCATCTACTACGCCTCGAACCTGGACTTTACGTTTGGTGAGGCCCACCGGGTGCTTCATCCTGGCGGACGGCTTTTCGTGACCGGCCCGCTGCCTGAAAACAAGCAGATGTTCTACGAGATCATCAAGGAAGCCTCCGGGCAGCCCATCCCGCCCATGCCCGGCTCCAGCCGCTTCAAGGGCGAAATCTACCAGACGATCGAACGCATCTTTGCCAAGACCGAACTGCTGACCTTCGAGAACCCGCTCACCTTCCCCGAAGTCCAGCCGTTCGTGGACTACGTGCGCGCCTCCCTGTCCGAAGACCGCAAGCTGTGGACCAGCCTGTTCAGCGGCAAAGACGAGTACGAGTCCCTGATCGCCCGGATCGAAGCCGTCGCCAACCGCTGGTTCGAGCGGGACGGCAAGCTGGTGATGACGAAAGTGGTCGGGGGCATCCTGGCAACCAAATAACCTTTCGGGATACGCAACACTTCTCACGTGCTGCGTGTTCCGCAAAGAGGCAGGCAACATGATTTTTTTTGGAAAACGCGTCCTCCTCATCGGCGCCCACCCGGACGACATCGAACTGGGTGCGGGGGCCTTGATGCACCACATCCGCGGCAAGAGCGAAATCTTGTGCGTCACGCTCTCGGACAACCAGAAAAACCCGTCGCTCCAGAAAGTGGTCGAGGAACACCGGGCCAGCATGGCCGTCCTGGGCGTGAAGCCGGAAAACGATCTCATCGAGACCTTCGAGACCCGCAAATTCCCGGACGCCCGCCAGGAAGTGCTCGAATACCTGCTCAAGCTGCGCCGCGAGTTCAAGCCGGAGATCATCTTCTGCCACAGCCCGAACGACATCCACCAGGACCACAACGTGGTCACACAGGAAGCCCTGCGCGCCTACCGCGGCCTGACGGTGCTCGGCTTCGACGTGGTCCGCTCCAGCTACAACTTCTTCCCGCACTTTCTGGTCGAAGTCACCGCAGAAGACGTGGACAAGAAGATCGAGGCCCTCTCGCAGTACAGGACCTACCACGACAAGTATTACTTCGACCCGGCCCTGCTACGGGCCACCATGATCCGCCACGGGGCATTGGCCGAGCGGGATTTCGCCGAAGGCTTCGATATTCTCCGGGTGGTGGGCCGGTTCGATACCTGTGACTGAACTGTCATTGCGAACGAAGTAAAGCAATCCCGTTTATCGAGGAGATTGCTTCGTCAGGAAAAACGCCCTCCTCGCAACGACAAACAAGCAGGCGGCAGCCGTTATTTCGTGGCTGCCGCTTTTCCGCGCATTGATAGGAAATTATTAGCCAGGTTTCAGGTTGATCCCGGCCACATCCGGTATGATGGGAGTAGCTTTACCAACAGAGGAGAACCCATGCTATCGAAATTACGCGAACCGGTCAACGGCTTGACCCACCTGGGCGGCGCTGTCGCGGCCTTTATCGGACAGATCGCCCTGCTGATCGTCGCCTGGGAGGGGACAGCCAGACTGGTCTCGGTTCTGGTCTACGGCCTGAGCCTGATCGCCATGTTCTCGGCCAGCGCCGTCTACCACCTGGCGAACGTCAAACCCGCCACCCTGAAGCTCCTGCGCAAACTGGACCACTCAGCCATCTTCCTGCTCATCGCCGGGACGTACACGCCTTTCTGCCTGAACGCTTTTACCGGCTTCTTCCGCTGGGGGCTGCTGGCGATCATCTGGTCCATCGCCGGGATCGGCATCCTGGTCAAGGTCTTCTACGTCAACGCCCCGCGCTGGCTGAACGCCGGGGTCTACGTCTTGATGGGCTGGCTGTGCATCTCCGCTGTCGGCGAGATGACCACCGCCCTGACCCCCTTCGCCATGACCTGGCTGATCGTCGGCGGCGTTGTGTACACCCTCGGCGCGGTCGTCTATGCCACCAAGATCTTCAACTTCGTCCCCGGCAAATTCGGGTTCCATGAAGTCTGGCACATCTTCGTCATCGTGGCGGCCCTGGCGCATTTCGTGGCTGTGCTGGGGGTGGTCATCCCGGTGGGATAATTTTCCTGCCAATCATCAGTTTGCACAAACCCCGAAAGTTTTACTCTTCGGGGTTTGTTTTTCATCTCACGCCGGTATATAATTTTTGATGGAAGTCGGATCATTTTGTGAGGGACGATTCAGAGGAGGGCAGCATGTTTTCTAAAGCCGCTTTCAAACTGGGGATTCTTTTGGCGCTCCTGGCGCTGGGGTGCTCGCTGACCGGGACGGTCCCGGATACCGGGGCGCCGTCCGCCACGCCGGTCGGGCAGTTCAGCGTGGACGACATCGCGGTTGACTACGTTTACACGTCCGAGCTGATCACGATCATCTACCCGCTCTATGGCGACAAACTGGACGATTTCGTCATCGTCACGATCGCCAACCATAACGCGGCCCCGGCCAAAGTCGTGGTACGCTCCGAGATCGCCGGTTACACCACCGAGGCCGTTGATACGGTGGAAGTCCAGGCGGGGGAAACGCTCGAAGTCCGCCAGAACCCGCGCCTGATCCCGGAGAAGATCGAAGAACTCAACGTCGAGAAGCCGGCCCAGGTCCACATCCGGGTCACGGCGCTGGTCGAGGGGGTCGAGAAACCGCTGCTCGACGAAACGGGCGAGACGGTCATCTTCGCCCGCCGGGATTTCCCCTGGTCTATTTCGGGATTCACCTCGGAGGAAGTCTACCAACTGCTGGCGGCCATGGTGACGCCCAACGACCCGTCGGTGGAGGCGTTGCTGCGCCTGGCTGCGGACTACACCGATTCGGGGATCATCTGGTCCGGTTACGGCGACCACGTGGACGACGATAACGGCGGGGTCTGGGACCGGCTGCAGGCGGTCTGGCAGGCCGAAAAGGACTACACCCTGACGTATGTCAACACCTGGGTCTCGTTCGCGCCCGGCGACGTGCAACGCATCCGGCTGCCGGCCGAGGTGCTGGATCAGCGCTCCGGCAACTGCATCGAGTTGGCGCTTTTATTTGCTTCCGCGGTGGAGGCGCTGGACCTCGAAGCCGCCATCGTCCTGGTCCCCGGCCACGCCTTCGTCGGCATCCGCACCGACCAGGTGAACGCCAACTACTACTTCGTCGAGACCACCATGATCGGGCAATCCGGCTTCGACGCCGCCGTCACCCGCGCCGGGGAGGAGTTCGACGAGGCCCTGCCCCACTTCGACGCCGGGGAGGTCGGCTACGGCTGGATCAAGATCTGGGATGCACGGGAAAACGGCATTTTACCACTGCCGTGGAGGTAAAAGGCCAAAAATTGCGTTTATAATTCATCCTGGAGGCTGTTATGGATATATTTACAGTTCAGGCTGTCTACAAAAAAGGGGTGCTAAAACCCAAGACTAAATTGGATTTGCCCGAAGATGCCCTTGTGGAAGTGCAAGTCAGGCCGGTAAAACCATATCAGAAATCCGGTATCGGTTCCTTGATCGGCATGTGGCAGGATTTATCAGATGCAGAAGTTGATGAGATCGAAGAAAACCTTGACCAAATCCGCCAGCAATCTGGCACAAGGGTGAAAAGAATCTCCTCAAGGAAATAGGTCCCGATATGTCCATGGCCGACTTCATGACTGATACCCATAGCTTACTTTGGGCATTCATGCGTCCAAAGAAATTAGGGGAAAGCGCTCGTCAAATCTTCACCGCCGCATCCAAGAATGAAGTTAAGTTATTGATACCCACGATAGTGCTAACCGAATTGATTTTTACCGTTGAGAACAAGCCTATTCAAGCGGACTTGAGGACAATACTGCAAACGCTTATAGCCAGTCCCAATGTCGAATTTGTAAGTCTCGATCTCCAGATTGCTCTACATTTACCGAATCTGACCGCAATTCCAGAGATGCATGATCGCATCATTGTTGCTTCTGCCTTGGAAAGACAATCAACTTTGATTACGGTTGACAAAGCAATTACAGAATCGGGCCTAATCAAAGTGGTCTGGTAAAACAAACTTCCCCTTCCCAAAACCCGCCCTCTCTGATAAGATAACGCCCGTTCAGCAATACCGGATCGACTTTTGCAAGCCCCGGTTTTCCAGGCCGGGGTTTTTGTGTGTTTTGAACTATCAGACCATTCGACTATCAGGCTATCTGACCAACCTATGAAAACTATCCGAACCGACCTCCGCAACATCGCCATCATCGCCCACGTGGACCACGGCAAGACCACCCTGGTGGATTTCATGCTGCGCCAGGCCCACACCTTCCGCGACAACCAGCAGGTGGCCGAGCGCGTCATGGATTCCAACGACCTCGAACGCGAGCGCGGCATCACCATCCTTGCCAAAAATACCGCCATCGTCCTCCCTGACCCGCAGACCGGGGGCATGGTCAAGATCAACATCGTGGATACTCCCGGCCACGCCGATTTCGGCGGCGAGGTCGAGCGCATCATGAACATGGTGGACGGCGTGCTCCTGCTCGTGGACGCCGCCGAAGGCCCCATGCCCCAGACCCGCTTCGTGCTCAAGAAAGCCCTGGCCATGGGCCACAAGGCCGTGGTCGTCATCAACAAAGTGGACCGCAAGGACGCCGAACCCGAACGCGTCCTCAATGAGACTTTCGACTTATTCATCGAATTGGGAGCGACCGACGAGCAGGCCGACTTCCCCGTGATTTACGCCAAAGCCACCAGCGGCCAGGCGGGTCTCAGCCCGGACCTGGGGCCTGATCTGCAACCCCTGTTCGACGCCATCCTGCGGCAGGTCCCCGCGCCGCGCGTGGACGCCGACGCGCCGCTGCAACTGCTGGTCACCACCCTCGGCTACGACGACTACCGCGGCGTGACCGCCGTCGGGCGCATCTTCGCCGGGACGATCAAGGCCGGACAGCGCCTGGCGCGCCTGACCCGCGACGGCCAGAATCTGAACGAGTCGGCGCGCTACCTGTACCAGTTCCAGGGCCTGAACAAAGTGGAAGTGGACGAGGCCCGCGCCGGCGACATCGTCTCGCTGGCCGGGTTGGAAGGCATCGCCATCGGCGAGACCCTGGCCGACCCCGAAAACCCGGTTGCCCTGCCGACCATCAAAGTCGAAGAGCCGACCGTGCGGATGACCTTTGGGGTCAACACTTCCCCCTTTACCGGGCGCGAGGGCAAATGGAGCACCTCCCGCAAACTGCGCGAGCGCCTGTACAACGAACTGCGCACCAATGTGGCCCTGCGGGTCGAGGACACCGAGTCTGCCGAAAACTTCCTGGTCAGCGGACGCGGCGAATTGCACCTGGGCATCCTGATCGAGACCATGCGCCGCGAAGGCTACGAGTTCCAGGTCTCGCGGCCGGAGGTCATCTTCCACACCGCCGACGACGGCTCCCTGCTCGAACCGTTCGAGGAAGTCCACATCGAGACCAGCACCGAAACCGTCGGCGTGGTGGTGGAAATGCTCGGGGCCAGACGCGGCCGGATGATGGACATGCAGGATACCGGTCAGGGAACGACCCGGCTGATCTACATCGTCCCGACGCGCGGCCTGCTCGGTTTCCGCTACCAGTTCCTGACCTCCACGCGCGGCATGGGCGTGATGAACACCATCTTCCACGGCTACGACGAGATGGCCGGGCCGATGGCCACCCGTTCGAGCGGATCGCTGGTCGCCTGGGAAGCCGGCACGACCACCTCCTTCGCGCTCAAAAGCGCCGAGGAACGCGGGGTGTTGTTCTGCGGCCCCGGCGTGGATGTGTACGAGGGCATGGTCATCGGCGAAAACCCGCGTCCCGGCGATATCGCGGTCAACGTCTGCAAGAAAAAGCACCTGACCAACATGCGTTCGTCACGCGGCGAGATGGAAGTCCGCCTGACGCCGCCGCGCGACATGAGCCTGGACGAGGCCATCGAATACCTGGCCGACGACGAACTGCTCGAAGTGACCCCGGTCGCCTTCCGCATCCGCAAGCGCATCCTGAACACCGAAGATCGCGGCAAATCGCAGAAAAAGGCCAAGGAGCTGCTGGAAGCGTAAGGCCATCATTAAAAAAAGAGACCGCTGGAATTGGCGGTTTCCTTTTGTGCGTAATGGATTTTGGCAGTTATCGGACAGGGTATTTGTTCTACCGCTCCACGCTCTGGATGATCGTTATATCTGCGCGCAGCAATTCATCAACCAATTCGTCTACAGCGACCTTTTTTTGCTCGGCCAAACGGGTCAAAAATTCGTTCACATCCGGCGCAAGGTAAACAGGGAAGTGGAATTCAGCCCTTGCCCGATAAAACTTGCCGCGCTCGGCCACCGAGAAATCGTAGTGATCCATCATGTCATCCTCTCGTTGTATTTCCTGACTTCGTCGGGATTTGCCTTTCGGGCTGAGATTATTCTTATTTTCCATAGGTTTTCATCTACTTGCTCGAACGTGTGGACGACAACTCTCAAAACTCCAGTAAAGTCAATGCCAAGCGTAATCCAACGGTCTTCTTTCGCGCTATGGCTCTCATCGAATCTTGACAATTGGTTGGGGTCACGGAAGACCGACGCTGCCCGGCGGAACGAGAGTCCATGCTTGCGAATGTTGGCGCGTTCTTTGTTGGGATCCCAATCGAAATCGTAACGCAAGAGGTTACCTCGTTGACGTGAGTATAACACCGAAGTTGGATGTGTGGGCTTGTAGCATTCTCGCTTTAAACCTTGTTCTCTGCTAAAATCATCCCGTGAACAACGTCAAAATCGTCTCCACCAACCGCAAAGCGGGATTCGAATATTATCTCGAAGAAACCTTCGAGGCGGGCATTTCACTACAGGGCAGCGAGATCAAGTCCATCCGGGCGGGGCAGATGAGCCTGGCCGAATCCTACGTCAAGACCGACGGGAAGGAAGCCTGGCTGGTTGACGCCCACATTGCCCCCTACGAACAGGCCAACCGCTTCAACCACGAACCGCGCCGCCCGCGCCGGTTGCTGCTCAACAAGCGCGAAATCCGGGAACTGTGGGACGCCGTCCGTTTGAAGGGTATGACCATCGTCCCGACCAAGGTCTATCTCAAGCAGGGACGCGCCAAAGTCGAGATCGCCATCGCCCGCGGCAAGAAACTCCACGACAAACGCGACGCCATCGCCAGGCGCGAAGTCGAACGCGACCTGAAACGCCAGATGCGCTACAGGGAGTAAACATGGCTCCTTCCACGATCGGCAGCATCAACCTGTTGCCCGAACAGGAAAAACGGGAAATCTACCGGCGGGTCATCCCCCCCGAACTGCTGGAGCATTTCCACCTGTCGCCGTTCCTGGTGGACCGGGAAGGCCGCTCCCTGTTGAAATTGCGCTGCGCTCCCGGCAGCACCAGCGTGGAAATGTCGCTCTATCACAAGGCCGATTTCCCCGACCCGGTGCTCTACGGCCACATGACCGACACGATGAACGGCCAGCTCCACATGCTGCTGTATATTATGAACGACCCGGATTCACCCCGCTTCGACGTGGACAAGATGCCCGATGGCCGCCCGACCCGCTTCGGGACCCTGGTGCGGCACACCGAGGCCGAGCTGGCCGCCATGCAAGCCGGCCTGACTCCGGGACAGGTGCGGCGCGGCATCCACCTGCTGGCGGCCGCCAACCGGACCTTCGAGGAGTTCATCAAAAGCCTGGGGCACGAGCAATATTTCGTCGAGCCGCTCTACTACCACAACGCAGTCATCTTCGAGCGCTACGGGATGGCCTACCAGCAGGGACGCCGCTTGATGGAGCGCATCCAGGCCGGGTTCTCGGAGGGCGGGGAATTATTGCCCCTCCTGAACGGCTCCTCCCCGTTCCGGCAGCCGGGGGCGAAGGACAGCATCCGCCTGCGCTCGTGGGCCATCCACGACGGGATCCTGGGCGAGCCGTTCACGAATGTGACGATGTATAAAAAAGTGGGAAAACACGCCGGGGTCAGCACCTGCGGCGAGTGCAAGTGGTAGCTTACAGCAAACTTCGGAAGTCTTGAGAGGCTTCCGAAGTTTTTTCACGGCCCCCAGCGCGGCTGCCAGTCGCAATAATCGTTGTTCGTCAGGCGGCGGATGTCGGAGCCGTCCAGGCGCATGATGTAGATTTCGCAGCCGTGGTCTTCGCGAGGGTGGTCCATGTAACCCGTGAAGGCCACCCACTGCCCGTCGGGGGAAAAGCTGGGCGCCAGGCTGACCGAACCCGCCGGTGAAACCTGGTGGACCTCGCTGCCGTCGGGCCACAGCAGGTAGACTTCCCAGTTCCAGGAGCCGCCAGCGTAGGTCCCGATCCAGTCCCCGGTGGCAGACCAATCGGTCCGGCCCCGCAGGCCAGGCATGGAAACGGTGACAGCCGTCAGCCCGGAACCATCCAAGTTGACCCGGTAGATCTGGATACTCCCGTTCATATCCGAAGCGAACAGGATCTGCGAGCCGTCCGGCGACCAGGTCGGGTCCCAGCCGCCGGGCGTGACCATGCGCGGGTTGCCCCCGTCCCGGTCCATGACCCAGACGGCGTAGGGGGTGTCGGGCGTCTTGTGGGTGAAGGTGATGAGGCTGCCGTCGGGCGAAATTTCGGGCGCGGTCAACATCCCCAACCGGTCGGTCAGGCGGGTGGCAATCCCGTCGAGGGTGATCTCGTAGATGTCAAAAATGTTCTCTTCGCGATAGGCTGAATAGACCACGCTCTGCCCGTCGGGAGCCAGGGATGGGTAAAAATGGCGGATGTTGTCCCCGGTCGTCAGGCGGCGGTAGCCGGAGCCGTCGGCGTTCATGAGGCAGATCTGATCGCCGGACTGGACTTTGAAAACCTGGCAGGTGAAGGCGATCTTGCCGGTCGGTTCGTAAGAGGGGGCGGGCGTGAGGGTTGGCGGTATTTGAGTGATGGGCGGCGCGATAGTTCCAGCGGCCAATGCGGTCTGGGTGGCTAATTCAAAGATTTGATCCAGGCCAGGGGGCGTGGGACTTGGCGTGGGCAGGTTGCAGGCGAGCGCAGCCAGCAAGAGCGTGCCCAGGATTACGAACTTCTTCATTTGTGATAGCGGAAGTAAGCCGCGCAGGCCCCCTCGGACGAGACCATCGTCGCCCCGAGCGGGTGTTCGGGGGCGCAGTCCGTCCCGAAGGCGGGGCAGTCGTGCGGTTTCTTCAACCCCTGCAAGATCTGTCCGGCGATGCAGACCGGCGACTCCTCGGTACGGATCTCGCCCACATCGAAGCGTTTCTCGGCGTTGAAGGCGTCGAACTCCGGGCGCAAGGCCCAGCCGCTCATCGGGATGGCGCCGATGCCGCGCCACTTGCGGTCGGACGGCATGAAGACCCTGTCAATCATCAATTGGGCAGGTTTGTTGCCTTCGAAGGTGACGGCTCGCGGGTAGGCGTTGAAGACCCTGACCTCCCCTCTTTCGAGCAGGCGCACCGCTTCCAAAATCCCCTGGACGATGTCGAGCGGCTCGAAGCCGGTCACCACCATCGGAGTGCGGAACCGTTCGACCAGCGGCGGGTACTCGTGATAGCCCATCACCGCGCAGACGTGTCCAGCCAGCAGGAAGGCCTGCACCCGGTTGGCCGGCGAGCCCAAAATGGCGCTGACCGCCGGGGGCACGCACACGTGAGAGACCAGGATGCTGTAATTCTTGACGCCCAGCGCTTGCGCCCGAACCACGCTCATCACGTTGGCCGGGGCCGTCGTCTCGAAGCCGATGGCAAAGAAAACCACCTGTTTATCTGGATTCTGTTGGGCGATCTTGACCGCGTCGAGCGGGGTGTAGACCACGCGCACGTCCCCGCCGGCGGCTTTGATCGAGAACAGGTCCTTGTCCGTGCCGGGGACGCGCAGCATGTCGCCGTAGGAGCAGAAGATCACCTCCGGGCGGGAGGCGATGGCCAGGGCCTTGTCAATCAATTCGAGCGGCGTGACACAGACCGGGCAGCCCGGCCCGTGGACCAGTTCGATCTCCGGCGGGAGCAACTGGTCAATCCCGTGCCGGACGATGGCATGGGTCTGCCCGCCGCAGATCTCCATGACGACCCAGGGGCGCGTCACCGTCCGGCGGATCTCGTCAATCACGCCGCGCACCAGGGCCGCGTCCCGGTATTCGGTCACGTACTTCATGCCGCACCCGGCGCGGGGCCAAGTTCCTCTTCGATGTTCACCAGCTCCTGCAACAGGGCCAGCGTCTCCCGGGCTTCTTCCTCGCTCAACCTGGTGATCGCGAAGCCGACGTGGATGACCACGTAATCACCCACCACCGCCTCGGGGATGTATTCCAGGCAGGTCTCGCGGGTGATCCCGCCAAAATCAACTTTAGCCATTTTCAGGCCGTTCTCTTCGGTAATTTCAACGATCTTTCCGGGTACGCCCAAACACATTTCAACCTCCAAACTTCTTCGCCGCGATCACGGCCTGCCCCAGTGAGATGCCGCCGTCGTTGGCTGGCACTTGATGATGTAAATATACCTCAAACCCGTCTCCTTCCAAAAGTGACAAAGTTCGTCGTAATAGGGTGATATTCTGCCAGACTCCGCCGGAGAGCGCGACCTGGCTTAGCGGTTGACTCAAACCATTGGCTACACGTAGCCGACGGCAAATTTCGAGCACCAGATTGGCGATCCCGTTGTGGAACCGGGCCGAGATGACCGGGACCGGGACCCCGGCCAGCGCGTCGGCAATCAGCGCCTCCACCCCGGTTCTCACCCGGATTTCCGGCCCGCTCCCGTCGAACCGGTATTCCCCCGTCTCGTGCGGATCCGCCAGCGCCTCGAACTCGATGGCGGCCTGGGCCTCGTAGTTGACCCTTTGCCGCACCCCGGCCAGAGCTGCCGCGGCGTCGAACAACCGTCCCATGCTGGAGGTCAGCGGCGTGTTGATCTTGCGTTCGAGTTGCGTGCGGAGCAGGTTGCGGTCGTCGCCGCAGAATTCCAGCGCCGGCAAAAGCCGTTCGTCCCAGTCAATGCCCAGTGACAAGAGCAGGGCCAGGGCCGTCCGGGCGGGATGCCTGACCGCCGCGTCCCCGCCGGGGAGGGGGAAATAGTCGAGGTGGGCGACGCGCTCATAGCCGCGATAATCCGCCAGCAGGAACTCGCCGCCCCAGATGGCTCCATCGTCGCCGTAGCCGGTCCCGTCGAAGGCCACGCCGATGACCGGTTCGTCGCCGGTCAAGCCGTTATCCGCCATGCAGGCCGCGATATGGGCGTGGTGGTGCTGGACGGCGATTGCGGCAAGATCTTCGCGTTCTGCGCGTTGCAACGCATAGCGTGTTGCCAGATAGTTCGGGTGAAGGTCATGCGCCAGACCCTCGGGCCGGATGCGGAAAAGCCGCTCGAAATGCTCGATGCCCTGTTCGAAGGAGCGCAGGGTCTCGTAATTCTCCATGTCGCCGATGTGATGGCTGAGGAAGGCGTATTTGTCGCGCGTCAAGCAGAAGGTGTTCTTCAACTCCGGGCCGACGGCGAGGATGGGAGGCAGGTCGAAGGGGAGTTGGATCGGGTCGGGGGCGTAGCCGCGCGAACGGCGCAGGGGGTAGATCGGCAATTGGTGATTGGCAATTGGGTTGGCTGTGACGACTCGCACGACGGAATCGTCGCAGCGGATGTGGATGTCGCGGTTGTGGAGCAGGAAGGCGTCGGCGAGGGGGGCGAGGCGGGCCAGGGCTTCTTCGTTGGTGTAGGCGATGGGTTCTTCGGAGAGGTTGCCGCTGGTCATCACCAAAGGATGAAGGGTGAAAGATGAAGGATGAATGGAATCGGCAAAAAGGAGGTAATGAAGCGGGGTGTAGGGCAGCATGACGCCGAGAGTGGACTGGCCGGGGGCGACTTCAGGAGCGATGGCGCTATCCGGTTTGCGCTCCAGCAGGACGATCGGCCGCTGGCGGGATTCGAGCAGTTCCCGCTCGGCCTCGCTGACGAGGCAGTGTTGCTCCACCGTTTCGAGGTCGGGCATCATCAGGGCGAAAGGCTTGTCAACCCGCAGCTTGCGCCGGCGCAGTTCGGCCACGGCTTCGGCGTTGGTGGCGTCGCAGGCCAGGTGGAAGCCGCCGAGGCCCTTGATGGCGAGGATGCGGCCTTCGGCGAGGAGGGCGCGGGCTTCGAGGATGGGGTCGTGTTGCGCGGTGTGTGGTCCGTAGCCGGACTCCAGCCAGACTTTGGGACCGCACACCGGGCAGGCGACCGGCTGGGCGTGGAAGCGCCGGTCGAGCGGGTTTTGGTATTCGGCGGCGCAGTCCGGGCACATGGGGAAATCGCCCATCGTCGTTTTTGGCCGGTCGTAGGGGATGTCCTTGATGATGGTAAAGCGCGGCCCGCAATTGGTGCAGTTGATGAACGGGTAGCGGTAACGGCGGTCGGTCGGGGTGAAGAGTTCGCCCAGGCAATCGGGGCAGACCGAAACGTCCGGGGAGATCGGGATGAAATCCCCTTGGCGGCCCTCCGAGTGGACGATGTCGAAGCGCTCGAAGCCGCGCGCCGGCCCCCAATCCACCTCGAAATGATCCACGCGGGCCAGGGGCGGCAGTTCGCTTTTCAGGGATACGATGAATTGTTCGAGGATTTCACGGGAGCCGTCGGCATCGATGTCCACCCCGGCGGCGGTGTTGCGCACCCAGCCGGTCAGGGCGTAGCGCGCCGCCAGCCCGTAGACGAACGGGCGAAACCCAACCCCCTGGACGATGCCAGTGATGTGGATGCGCGCACTTTGGGTATCGGACATTGAGCGTGTTACATCTTACGTGTTGCGTGGTACGTGGTGCGTGTTGCGTGGTACGTGGTGCGTGTTGCGTGGTGCGTGAGCCAGGCGATCCAGGCATCGAGGCCTTCACCGGTGCGGCAGGAAAGCGGGAATGTGACCAGGCCGGGGTTGAGGGCCTCCACGCCCGCCCGGAAGTAGTCCATGCGGAAGTCAATGTAGGGCAGCAGGTCCATCTTGTTGATGACCAGCACGTCCACGCCGCGATACATGCCGGGATATTTGTAAGGCTTGTCGTCGCCTTCGGGGATGGAGGCGACCAGGACGGATTTGTGCGTGCCGAGGGCAAAACCGGCGGGACAGACGAGGTTGCCCACGTTTTCGACGATGAGCATGTCGGCGGCGGACAGGTCAAGCCGGTTGAGGGCCTGCTGGAGCATGACCGCGTCGAGGTGGCACTCGCCGCCGGTGTTGACCTGGACCGCGGCTGCGGCCCCGGCTGCGGCGGCCCGGTCGGCGTCTATCGAGGTGGCGATGTCCCCGTCCACCACCGCCACCCGGAATTTGGAGGCCAGGCGCAGCAGGGTCTGTTCGATGAGGGAGGTCTTGCCCGCGCCGGGCGAGGCCATGATGTTGATGGCAAAAACGCCCGCAGCGTCGAGGCGGGCGCGGTTATCCTGGGCGAGGCGGTCGTTCGCCCCGAGGATGTTTTCTACGACTGAAATACGCTCGGTCATGCGGAGTCTCCTTGCGGTTCGTTATCCACTTCGATGGCTTCCATGAAGAATTCATCTCCTGCTGCGACCCGGACATTCGTCTCGCCACACTCCGGGCAGGAGACGTTTTCGCGGTCGTGGGGGAAGCGGGCCTGGCAGGCCAGGCATTGCAGCTCTGCCGGGATGCGTTTGAAGTGCAAGGTCGCGCCTTCGGCGATGCTGCCTTTGGCGATCGTATCCCAGTAGAACTGGATCGAGTCGTCCACCAGCGAGGAGAGTTCGCCGATGACGAGATAAATGTCGGTCACGCGCCGGGCGTGGGCCTGGCTGCCGTTGCGGACGGCGATCTCGAGGATGCTTTGGGTGACGGGAAGTTCGTGCATGGCGTCAGTACAACTCGTCTTTGTCAACCAGGCGCATGAACAAGTCTACCACCTGCGGGTCGAAGTACAGGCTGGATTGGGAGCGGATGTATTCCAGCGCTTCCTTCCTGGTCATCGCGGCCCGGTACGGGCGGTCGGAACGGAGCGCGTCCCAGACATCCACCACGGCGAAGAGGCGGGCCGCCAGGGGGATCTCCTCGCCTTTCAGGCCGCGCGGATAGCCGCTCCCGTCCCAATGCTCGTGGTGGCAATAAGGGATGTCCAGCGATGGCTGCAAATAAGCAATGGAAGACAGCATCCGGTAGGCGTGGGTGGGATGCTTGCGCATGATCGCCCATTCCTCCTCGGTCAGCGGGCCTTTCTTTTGCAGGATGCTGTCGGTGATCGCCATTTTGCCGATGTCGTGCAAAAGCACGCCCCGGCGGATATTGGTGATCTCTTCTCCGGGCAGGCCGAACATTTCCGCCAGTTTGATGGTCAGGTTGGTGACGCGGCGGGAGTGGCCTTCGATCTCACTGTCGCGCAGTTCCATGGCCAGCGCCCAGCCTTCGATGGTGGCGTCGTAGGCTTCCTCCAGCTCGTCGTGGGCGCGCTTCAATTCTTCCTCGGCCCGTTTCCGCCCGGTAATATCCCGCATGACCGAAAGGACGGCAGGTGTCCCGTCGAATTCGATCCGCCGGGCCGAGATCGAGCCGAAGATGGTCGAACCGTCCTTCCGGCGGAAAGCCGTCTCGAGGTTGAGCACTTCACCACCCTCTTGCAGCCGGGATAGATAACCTTGATGAACGCCGGGGTCGGCCCAAAGGCCCAGGTCCGCGACCCGCCTGCCGATGACCTCGGCCATCCGGTAGCCCAGGATGTTCGAGAACCCCTGGTTGACTTCCAGGAAAACGCCTGTGCCCGCGTCGCAGATGGACATCGCGTCCGGCAGGAGGTGGAAGGCTTTCGAAAATTTATCTTCGGAAGCGCGCAGGGCCTGTTCGGAGCGGCGCTTTTCATCCCGTAAAGATTTTTGCTCAAGGGCGCGCTGCACCACCTGGCCCAACCGGCTCAGCCGGTCTTTGATGAGGTAGTCGGATGCGCCCTGCTTCATACACTCGACCGCCACTTCCTCACTGATCGAACCGGTCACGACGACGAAGGGAATATCGAGGTTGTGCTCCTGCAAGAGGCGCAGGGCGCGCATGGCGTCGAATTGCGGCAGGGTGTAATCAGCCAGGATGATATCCGGGGCGCATTCAATCTCCCGGTGGTAATCGTCTTCGTTTTCCACCACCGTCCAGCCGAAAACGTAACCGGCCTGGCGCAGCTCGAACAGGATCAGTTCAAGGTCAAAGCGGTTATCTTCGAGGATCAAAATTTTCAGATTGCCGGGCGCGTCCATGCCTATTCTTCCCCGCCCAAAACCTTGTCCGCAGGCAATTCGTTCAAGGACAGCCAATAAAACCCGAGACGCGTGACGACTTCGGTAAATTTTTCGAAGTCAATCGGCTTGACCACGTAACTGTTGACCCCCAGCCGGTAGCAGCGGCTCAGGTCGCGTTCCTCGCGGGAGGAAGTCAGCACGACGACCGGGATGCTGCGGGTGCGTTCGTCGGATTTGACCCGGCGCAGGACCTCCATCCCGTCCACGCGCGGCAGCTTCAGGTCCAGGAAGATCACCCGCGGGGCGTTTTCGATGTGGCGGTCGGTAAATTGCCCGGTACAAAACAAAAAGTCGAGGGCGTCCACCCCGTCCCGCGCCACCTGGACCTGGTTGACGATCCTGTTCTTTCTCAAGGCATACAGCGATAGTTCCACATCGCTTGGGTTGTCTTCAACGAGGAGGATATCAACGGGTTTTTCTGTCATGAGAATGGCCTATCGGAGAGAAAAATAAAAAGTAGCGCCCACATCGGGCTGTGCGTCGGCCCAGATGCGGCCTCCATGGCGATGGATGATGCGCTGGATGATCGCCAGCCCAACGCCCGTGCCTTCGAAATCGTTGGCATGGTGCAGGCGCTGGAAAACACCGAACAATTTTTCTGCATATTTTACATCAAATCCGATGCCGTTGTCGCGGATGAAGTAGACGTTTTCCCTGTCCCGGCGCGTGGACCCGATCTGGATCAGGGCGGCCTGGCGTCGACCGGTGAACTTGACCGCGTTGCTGACAAGGTTCAACCACACCTGGCGAAGCAGCAACGGATCGCCCTGGCAATCGGGGAGCGGGCCAATGACGAACCGGACCTCCCGCCCCTGAAGCTCCGGCTGGAACGACTCCAGCACCTGGGCCACGATCTGTCCCATGTCCACCTGCTGGCGGTTGACCGGCTGGCGGCTGAGGCGGGAGAATTGCAGCAGGCCGTCTATCAACTCGCCCATGTGGCGGGCGTTTTCGCGGATGATGTCGAGGTAATGGGCGGCGTCTGGCGGGACGGCCGACGAATAGCCGTCCTGGAGGATGCGGGCGAACCCGTCCACGGCGCGGAGCGGGGCGCGCAGGTCGTGGGAAATGGAATACGAGAAGGCTTCCAGTTCGGTGTTGGCAGCCTCCAACTGGGCAGTACGCTCGGCCACGCGCCGCTCAAGCTCCTCGTTCAGGCGGCGGATCTCGTTCTCGGTGCGGATGCGTTCGGTAATATCGGTCGCGTTGATGATGGCGGCGTACTCTTGCCCGTCCCGCAGCAGCGGAGCCAGGTTGCAACTGAACCAGCGCTCCCGGGCAGACGGCCCCCCGGTGGAGACATCCACTGATACGTTGATGTTTTCGGTGAAGACCTTTTCGATGATCCGGCGATAGTCCGCAGCCCGATCATCCAGGATGAATTCGAACAGGTTCCGCCCGACCATGCTGTCCCGCACCAGGGTCGAGGCGGCCCGGTTGAGGAACAGGATGTTCGCCTCCCGGTCAATGGTCAGGATGTACTGCGGGGCGCTCTCCATCAGCACCCGCCAGCGGGCCTCCTGCTCGCGCAGGGCGTCTTCGTTGGCTTTGCGTTCGATGGCGCTCGCCACCTGGGTGGAGATCAGGGCCAGCACGTCCCGGTCGTCTGCCGTGAGCCGGATGTGGTCGTTGTAAACCTGGACGGCCATCACGCCGATGACCCCGTGCGGGGTGTTGAGCGGGACTCCCAGCCAGTCCACCGCGTCGGCTCCCACCGCCTCGACCTCCCCCGCATCCAGCAGGCGCTGGAATACATCCGGGGTTGCCAGCAAGGGCACGCCCGTCCTGAAGACGTAACTGGTCACCCCCAGGTCCAGGCCGTGCGGTTCAGGCGCGGGTTCCATCTCGTCCACGAAACAGGGATAGCTGAAACTCCCGGCCTGGGAGTCGAAAATGGCGATGTAAAAATTATCGGCAGGCATCAGTTCGCCGACGATCCCGTGGATCAACTCGAACATCTCGCCCAGGCTCCAGGAGGTCTGGGCCGCCTGGACGATCCGGTAGAGGGCGCTGCGGACCACTTCGGTGCGCTTGCGGTCGCTGACATCCTGGACGAGGTATGCCAGGCCGTCCACCCGGCCGTCCAGTTCGATCGGCCCAACGTTGACGGAGTAAACCGCCCGGCGTCCGTCCTCGGTAACGGCGTCCATCTCGAAGTGAGCAGGTTTGCGGGTGCGGACGACCTCCCTCACCAGCTTGATCGCCCTCCGCATGGTTTTGGAGCGGACGTATTCCATGATATTCCGCCCAACGACCGCTTCGGGCTTGAAGGCTTCGTTATTGTTGACGTACAGGATATTGCCCCGGGTATCGGTATAGAGGATCAGGGCCGGAGCGTTTTCGACCACCGCCCGCCATTTGGCTTCTGAGGCCCGCAAGGCCCTCTCCCGATGTTCCAACTGTCCCGTGCGGGCGAGCAGCTCCCGGTTACGCGTCTCCAGTTCGAGCGCGCTGGCCCGGACGTTGAGCAGGCTGCCCTCCAGGTTGCGGATCACCAGCCAGAGCATGATCCCGGATATCCCCAACACGGCGGCGGTTGTGACGTAATCACCGGGATCGGTGACCAGGCCGAAGCGGGTCACGATCCAGCCCTGCAACTCCGAAAAAATGATGAACGACGAGGAGACCACCGTCCCGACGCCGTAGATGATTGCGCCTCTCGGCCCCAGGAGCAGCCCGGCAAACAGAATCACGAGCGGATAGAACAACACCGCGATATCGTGGATGCCGTTCCCCATGAAAATGTTATAGGTCAAGACGGCCAGGAACCCGAACGGGACGATCCGGCAGGGCCAGAGCAGGTGGCCTCTTTTCAGGGCAAATAACAGGATGATATTGAGGACCGCATAAGCCGAGGTGGGCAGGGGAGCGTAACGAAACTCGAAGAGGCAAGAATTGACCACCAGGATGATCGAGGCAATGATCGAAATCCACAAGATATAGGTGAGCACCGTCGCCCGCTGCTGCTGGATGGGGTCTGAAAATACCGGCTTGCTGAAAAGGCGAGGCAACACGTTGCGCATCCTGGGTTATCCGTCCAGGTGAGGAGTATAAAACAAAAACCGCCCGCGCGGGCGGTTTTGTGAGGCAATTGAAAGCCGGCGGGGTTAGCGCCTACACCTTCGGCAGCACGATGCTCTTCTGCCTCTGGTATTTGCCCTTCTTGTCGGCATACGAGACCTCGCACTCCTCGTCGGCTTCGAAGAACAGCACCTGGGCCAAGCCCTCGTTGGCGTAGATCTTGGCCGGCAGCGGCGTGGTGTTCGAGATTTCGAGAGTCACGAAACCTTCCCACTCCGGCTCGAAGGGCGTTACGTTAACAATAATGCCGCAATTGTGGACGAAGACCCCGCTTTCAAGCGCAAAATTACCGGCTTCCGGTACAGTCAGGCAATAGACATCATGGTCGCCAGCCAGCGGGCGCACGGAGAGGACTTTATGGTTGTTCGCCCGACCCCGGAATTCGTCCATGACTTCAGGGAACCGCCTGAAAACTGCCCGATCGCAATTCAACAAACGCGCTGCGCCACGGATTGACCCCGCCTGATCGAGAGCTGCACGCACGACATGACGCAGGCGTTCTGCTACGTCCTCAAAGCGGCGAAGCATGGCGTCCCGATGGGCCTGACGTGTTTGCTCTGACGGGTTGCGTCTCTGCTCCAAGAGACGTTCCCGGGTCTCGGCGTAAATTTCTTCATGCCAAAAGTTGACGGCTCGTTCGCTCTGTGCCTGGGAATATGCCGCCACCCATTCGGGATCTTGGGCACGGCGTTGCAAGGAAGCCCGGATGGCCAGGCTGTGTTCGCCAGGGTCGAACTCTTCGCCATAAGATTCAGCATTGTGCAGGCGGATATGCGCGCTTGCTTCCATCCGGGCGATATTCCATGGATTGTTATTCAG
Organism: Chloroflexota bacterium; assembly: GCA_049324115.1. Lineage (GTDB taxonomy): Bacteria > Chloroflexota > Anaerolineae > Anaerolineales > Villigracilaceae > UBA5796. The sequence continues at coordinate 93,271 of JBMOMN010000011.1, read as the reverse complement.
CCGGTCGAAGTCAAGGTGATGGCGGTGCGTACCGGGCTGGTCGGCGTAGAGATCGTTGCGGATATTCCACTCATCTGCCAGGCGGTGGGTGGGATACAAACGCCCGTTGAGGGGCTGGTAGACCATTTCGTAACCGCGCTGGATACTCCGGTAGAGTGGCATCAGCGACGCGCCGGGCTGCAATTCGCCTGCGGCCTGCCACCGCCCGTCGCGCAGCATGAACGCATGATCGGGTGTGCAATAAATCTTTTCATCATTATCGAGAGCCACTTCAACCAGGCTATCACGTCCAATATAGCGCGGCGCATCCAGCAAGGTGACGATCAAGCGGCCATTCTCGCCAATGCTATAGCCCCAGAACATCTCGCCAGACTCAGCCCGTCGCGCCATTTCTTCCAGGGTGGGAGCCGTCCCATCCACCAGAGCCGCGCGGGTATCCCCCCTGAAACAACGCGCATACGTTGATTTTCCCAGGCATACCGTCAGCACCTTGCGCGGGATGCGGAAATATTCCACCGTGCGGGCCAGGGCAAACGAGTTGGGCGGGATGATGCATACCTCGCCCTTGAACTCGAACATGCTCTTCGGGTCGAAATGCTTCGGGTCTACAATGGCCGAATGCACGTTGGTGAAGATCATGAACTCGTCCGCCACGCGGATGTCGTATCCGTAGGACGACACGCCGTAAGAGATCACCCCGTCCCGGACTTGCGCGTCCACGAACGGCTCGATCATCCTGTGCTCCAGCGCCATTTTGCGGATCCAGTGATCAGGTTTCAGGCCCATTCTAAGATTCCTTTCAGAGCAAACTTCGGAAGTCTTCTTCGGAGTCTTCACGACCGGAGACCTATCCGGAAGACTTCCGAAGTATTAAGATTATTCCAACTCGATCAACACCATCGTCACCTTGCCGGGCACGACCTCGGCCCAGGCCTCCACCACCGCGCCGTTCGCAATCGTGATGCGGTACCAGCCGGGCGGCAGGTCGCCGATGGCGAAATTCTCCCGCCAGGCGTCATCGCCCTTCACGGGGAAGGTTTCGGACGCGTACGTCTCGGCCTGGAACCCGTTGACCTGGGGGCCGCCGCGCTCGAAGAAGTACTGCACCCGCATCTCCACGTGGACCGGTCGGCCGGCCGCGTCCACGACCCGCCCGGCCAGCGTCCCGAGCAGTTCCCCGTCTGCGCCCGGGGCGGGTTCGAGCCATAGGGCCGGGTTGCGGTTCGACGAGTACGAGTTGCGCCCCAGCCGGACCTCGAAGTGCAGGTGGCTGCCTATCGCCGCGCCGCTCAGGCCCACCCGTCCGATTTGATCGCCCGCAACCACCTGTTCGCCCACGGAAACGTCCACTTCGGAGAGATGGGCATAGAGCGTGTAAACCGTCCCATCCACTCCCGGAAGATCATGCGCCACTACGACCAGGTTGCCGTACATGCCCTGCCAGGGACTGTAAAAAACGATGCGGTCGTCCCCGGCGACCATCACCTCCCCGTCCGCCGCAGCCAGCACCGGGGTGCCGAGCGGATTCTGGAACTCGACCCCGTGGTGCGGAACGCGGGCTTCGAGCTGGGTCGTGCCGAAGGCGTAACTTGGGTCCATCAGAAGATTCCCCGGCAAGGCGATCGGGCGATGGAGCAGGCTGCGGCCCTCGAAAGTACAGGGCGGGTCCAGGAAATTACAGACCGCCAGCGATGTGGGCGTCGGCGCGGGCAGCGGGATCGTGGCTGTCGGCTGAGGGGTCACTGCAACTGTGGCTGCGGCTGTCGGTATTTGCGTTGCGGCCAGCGTGGATGTCGGCGTAATTGTCGGCTGCGGCGCGCAGGCCGCCAAAACAAAAAGAATTTGAACCGCGAAGACCCGAAAGCACAAATATTGGCAAAATTCGCTCATTCGCGCCATTCGCGTCGATTCCTTACAGAGACAGGCCGCCCCGTTCGTTCAACGTCTTGCGCATCTCGGTTTCGAGCCTGGCCGCCCGTTCCTCCAGCGCCTGCAACTCCAGCAGCATCCCGTCCCCGCCGTCCTTCCTTTGCAGGTCGAGCAGGTTGATGCGCACGTTGTACCCCGCGCCGGTCAGGGCCGCTTTCGCCAGGGCTGCCCCGGCGGCCGCGTCCGAGATGGCGTTCAGGTTGCCCAGCGCGGCGGCCTGGGCGCACAACTCCATCGTTTTGAGGGCGCGGCGGGCGTTTTCGAGCGGCACTTCCGCGGCTTTGAGCGTGGCTTCTTCGATGGCAGCCATGCGGACGGCTTCGTGTTGGGGGGTGTCTTTGGGCAATTTGAAGGCTGCCAGCACACCCGCGAAAGCAGCCGCGTCTTCGTCCACCGCCCGGACCAGTTCCGCCCGCAGGCGGTTGGCTTCGTCCAGGAGGGTTTTCATTTGCGGCTCGACCTCGGTATATTTTTTCCTGCCGATGGACAGCCCGGCGACCATCGCCGCCAGCGCCGCGCCCATTGCCCCGGCATACGCCGCAGCGGACCCGCCTCCCGGCGCGGGGGTGGCGGCGGCCAGTTCGTCCACGAATCCGCCCCGACCCCCGGGCTGCGCGGCGTACAGACGCGTTTCCAGCACCTGGCTTTTCTCGAACCCGTCGAGCTGCAAGTACCAGACGGCCGCCTCGGTCAGCGCCTCCTGCGGGATCAGGCCGACCAGTTCACTGTGATGGATGCCCACCCCGCAGCGTTCCGCCTCGCGGCGGATGGTCTCGACCACGCGGGCGATGGGCGTCTTGTGAAAATTGGTCAGGTTCATCGAGACCTGGGCCAGCCCTTCCACCAGGAAGCCGTTGGCCTTGACGTAGCGATACCCGCCCGAAGACTGGCGGATGCCCCTGGCGATCTTTTTGGCGGTTTCCACGTCGCCGGTGGTCAGGTACACGTTGAAGGCCACCAGCGGGTCACGCGCGCCGATGACGGTCGCGCCGGCCGGGCCGAGCTTCGTCGGGCCGAAATCAGGCTTCCGGTCCGGGTCGGTTCCGATCTCCGCTTTCAGGCCCTCGTACTGCCCCCGGCGGATATTTTCCAAATTCGTGCGTTCCGGGCGGGTGGCGGCGTATTCGTACAGATAGACCGGGATATTGAGTTCCGCGCCGACGCGCCGTCCCAGGCGTTGGGTCATCGCCACGCAGTCGTCCATCGTCACGCCGGAGATCGGCACGAACGGGACGACGTCCGCCGCGCCGATGCGGGGATGCTCGCCCGTATGCTGGCTCAGGTCAATCAGCCCGGCGGCGGTTTTGACCGCCTGGAAAGCGGCCTCTTCCACTTCATCGGGCGGGCCGGCGAAGGTCAGCACCGTGCGGTTGTGGTCCAGGTCAGACGAGCGGTCGAGCAGGCTGACGCCCGTCACGGATTGGATGGCCGCCACGATTTTGTCCACCACCTCGGGGCGGCGCGCTTCTGAAAAGTTGGGGATACATTCGACAATTTTGGTAGTCATTGGGTCTCTTGGTTGTGGTCTGGATTTAGAACAGGGGCTATTATAAGGGGTAACTCAGGCAATCTTGCAATTGTCTGGAAATTGCATCGCAGGGGCTGTAAATCCGTGTGATAATTGGGGAAATCTCACGAGCGAAAAAGTAATCCATGACCAAAGAAAAACTCGACTTCCCCGAACAGATTGATATGGGCGAATTCATCTCGAAAGAAGCCCACGACCTGCGCTCGCCCTTCAACCGCATCCTGGGTTTCACCAAGATGATCCTGAAAGGCATGGACGGCCCGCTGACCGATATGCAACGCGAAGACCTGGACACCGTGTTTGCGAACAGCAACCACGCCCTGAGGCTGATCAACAACCTGATTGACATGGCCCGCCTCAGCCGCGGGGAAAAACCCTTTGCGCCAACAGGCTTCGAGGCCCAGGCCCTGATCAACCAGGCTGTGGCGAACTGGCAGAAAGCGGGTTCTGAGAAAACAGTAACCTTCGAAACCAGGGTTTCCCCGCCGGAATTAAGCCTGCCCGCCGACGAAACCCTGCTGCGCCAGGCTATCGAAGTTTTCGCGCATTACCTGGTCGAATATACCGAAAGCCCGCTCACGGTCAGCATCCAGGCCGAGGAACGGGACGGGCGGGCGGAGTTTTCCCTCACCAGCCAGGGGACGAAGAACCGGGCGGCATCCGCCTGCGACATGACCATGTGGGCCTACGTCGGGCGCAAGATCGTCGAACTGCACGGCGGGGAATTGCTCGAAAGCGAAGGCGACGACTCCGGCGCCAGCATCCGCTTTGCCGTGCCTGCGGCTTGAATCAAGGATAAAAGGCCATCGCCTCGATCAACGCCTGCTCGGCCGCGGTCGGTTCTGCCGACATCCAGACCACCCTCTGCCCGGACTGGAAGAAAAAGTGCAGTTGCCCTCCGCCTTCCATCCCGTAAACCTTGCGGCTGCTGAACTCATAGATCCCGGTAGGATTGAAAGGCGTCCCGCCCTGGCCGATGACCGCCGCCATCTGGTCGAGCAGGCTCGTCGAGGCTTCCGGCGACCCGGCATCCGCCACCCAGAGCAGGATGTTACCGGAGCCGTACCTGGAAACCACTGCCTGGCTGATCTGGAAATCTCCCATGTGCATGCCTTGGATTTCGGCAACCGCCTCCTCGCCGGCCAGCAAATCCGAGAGGGGCAGGCCGGCCAGGGATTGGGGGGCATCGCCGGTCACGATCGGGGGCGACTGGGAGTCTTGCAAGCTGAACCAGGCCGTAACCCCCACCAGGACGATCCCAATCACGAGCAAAATGTAAGGCAAATATTTTCTCATCGTAATCCCTTCAACTTATATTTACTTTCCCAGTCGCAGACGGGTGGATAAAGTTATCCACGCACCCGCCTCGACCGTGCCTAATTCTAACCGGGAAATCTGCTAGAATTGGGCAAAATCTCAGCCAACAAGGACTCTACCCAATGCAAAAACTCAAATGGTGGCAGACCGCCGTTTTCTATCAAATCTACCCGCGCTCCTTCGCCGACGGGAACGGCGACGGCATCGGCGATTTTCAGGGGATCACCTCGAAGCTGGATTACCTGGCCGACCTGGGCGTGGACGCCATCTGGCTCTCGCCCCACTTCCCCTCCCCCAACTGGGACTGCGGCTACGACATTTCTGATTATTGCGGCGTTGCCCCGGAATACGGCACGCTCGGGGACTTCGAAACCTTCCTGCGCGAAGCGCACGCACGCAATCTCCGGGTCGTCCTGGACCTGGTGCTGAATCACACCTCCGACGAGCATCCCTGGTTCCTGGAATCCAAATCCAGCCGCGACAACCCCAAATCCGACTGGTATGTCTGGGCCGACACCCCGCCCAACAACTGGCAGTCCTGCTTCGACGGCGACGCCTGGACCTACGTCCCGGAGCGCGGCCAGTATTTCTACCACTACTTTATGAAACAGCAGCCCGACCTGAACTGGAACAATCCCGAAGTCAAGCAGGCCATGTGGGATGCGGTCCGCTTCTGGCTCGACCTGGGCGTGGACGGGTTCCGCCTGGACGCCATCGGCACCATCTACGAAGACCCGGCCCTGACACCGCACGTGGTCCCGATGAACCTGGCCGAACTGCGCCGCTTCTCTGAAACCGCCAAAACGCCGGAAGAGACCGAGCTTAAAAACAAATACTGGTATGATATGTTCTGTCACCAGTGGGGCGGCCCCGGCTTGCACGATTTGATGAAGGAACTGCGCGCCATCCTCGACGAATACGACGGCGACCGGTTGCTGGTCGGCGAGGACGAGAACATTGCCTACATGGGCAACGGCGACGACGAACTGAACCTGGTCTTCAATTTCGCCCTGATGCGCGCCGAACGCATCACCCCGGACCACGTCCGGCGCAACCAGAAAACGCGTCTGGCGGTGCTCGACAGGCTGCCCGTCGAAGGCTGGGCCTGCAACACGCTCGGCAACCACGATTCGTCCCGCATCTACACCCGTTATGGTGACGGCGTCCACGATGCGGAACTGGCCCGCCTGAACGCCGCCCTGGTGCTGACCCTGCGCGGCACGCCCTTCCTGTACAACGGCGAGGAGATCGGCATGACCGACCTGATCATCGCCGACCCATCCCAACTGCGGGATACGATGGCTTCGTGGTATTACGAGCAACTGGTCACCGAACTCAAAGTTGACCCTGCCGAGGCCGCCCTGCGCGCCGGTGAAATGACCCGCGACAAGAACCGCACTCCGATGCAATGGGAGAACAGCCCCAACGGCGGATTTTCCCCCGCCAAGGCCGGGACCTGGCTGCCGGTCAATCCCAACTATGCCGCCGGGATCAACGTCCGCGACCAGCAGGAGGCGCCCAACTCGATGCTGTACTTCTACCGCAACCTGTTGCGCGTCCGCAAGGCCTCGCCCGCGCTGCGGGAGGGCGAATACAAACCGCTGCACCAAAAGGCGGACGGGTATTTCGCCTTCCTGCGTTTCACCGAGGCGCAAACCGTCCTGGTCGTCCTGAATTACTCGCCGGACCGCCACGAACTGCGCTTCAGGCTACCGCAGAAGACGGCTCATTTGCTGTTTTCGTCCGCCGGGCGTTCGCAAAAAGACGAAGCGACCTCCAGGATTTCGGTGGGCGCGTTCGAGGTGTACGTTGCCGAGTTGCAGTAATGCGGAATTAATTTCGCATTGCCGTTCATTCCGATGGAAGAAGCCCTCGCTCCACCCGAACCGGCCCTCGTCTGCGGCCGCAGGATGACCATCCCGGCAGAGAATTATTTCCAGGCCGGGTACCGCGGGCAGACGGTTTACTTCTGCACTGAATTCTGCCTGGAACATTTCCTGCGCGACCCCGAGCGATTCTACGAAGCCCACCACCGCCAGGGGTCGTAGGGCAAATTCAGAAACTACAAATCATCAGGAGCGCAGACTTCAGTCTGCAATTCCACCGGCCAAAGCAGACTTTAGCCTACAATTTTACCGGCCAGCGCGGACTGAAGCCAGCGCGGACTGAAGCCAATGCGGACTGAAGCCAATGCGGACTGAAGCCAATGCGGACTGAAGCCAATGCGGACTGAAGTCCGCACTCCTGAATAAAAATCGTGATTTACTGATTGCCCTGCAATCTCACCTGATTACAATAGCAGTATGATACAGACACTTACTGGCAAAGAGGAAAAATGGATATTTCCGTTCACACGGTTTACAACCGCTTCGAATCCGGGCAATGGAAAGAGATCGAAACCGAGGCCCCGGTGGAAACCGACGTGGCCCTGACCGTCAACGGCGAGGTGTGGACGACGTTCATGTGTACGCCCATCCTGGTCGAGGAGATGATGGCCGGATTCCTGTTCAACGAGGGGATCATCCAGGGCATGGAAGACGTGGCCGACATCCGCACCTGCGAGCACGGCGACAACGTGGACGTGTGGACCACCCGCAGCGTGGAACAGCCGTCGAAATGGCGGCGCACTTCGGGATGCGCGGGCGGAGTCACCGCGGTGGCGGCTGACGCGTCCGTAACGCCGCTGCAGGCCGACGGGTGGAGAGTGTCGTCCGGCCAGATCACCCGGCTGGTGGAACTGCTCTTCGAGTCGCAGGAACTCTACCGCGAGACCGGCGGCATCCACACCTCGGCCCTGAGCGACGGGGAGCAGGTCATCCTGTCGGCGGAAGACATCGGACGCCACAACACGCTCGACAAGATCGCCGGGCTGTGGCTGGCCCGAAAGCTGCAAGTAGCGCACCCCATCCTGATAACCACCGGGCGGATCAGCTCCGAAATGCTGCAAAAGGGATTGCGCATGGGCGCGAACATCCTTGTGTCTCGCACCGCGCCGAGTTCGATGGCCATACAACTTGCCGAACGCTACGGCGTCACACTGGTCGGCTACGCCCGACGGCACCGTTTCAACCTTTATACGCACCCGGAACGAATTTCAAACGAACAGCCGTGAAGCATTGACGGCGGTCGGTTTCACGGGAGGCAGTCCTGGCGGTCTGGCCGAGGCGGCCCGGTTCGAGGGCGATTTCGATGGCTCGCCAAGGGCCTTATGATGTAAAATCAAGCCATGCATGCCATCACAGTATCGAACCTGCAAAAAACCTTCCAGAGCAAACGCAAGGCCGCCGGGCTGCGCGGCTCGCTCCGGTCGGTGGTCAGGCCGGAGTACCAGACCGTCGAAGCGGTACGCGGCCTGACGTTCCAGATGGAGGCGGGGGAACTGCTGGGGTTCATCGGCCCGAACGGGGCCGGGAAGTCCACCACGATCAAAATCCTGACCGGTATCCTGTTCCCGTCCGGAGGGGAAGCCAGCGTCCTCGGCCTGATCCCGTGGAAAGAGCGCCAGAAACTGGCCTATTCCATCGGCACGGTTTTCGGGCAGCGCCCGCAGTTGTGGTACCACCTGCCCGCGATTGACACGTTTTCCCTCTTCGGCAAAATCTACGAACTGGATGACCGGGAGGTCAAACGCCGGATCGGGTTCCTGGCCGAGGCCTTCGAGATCGCCGACCTGCTCGAAACGCCGGTGCGCAAGCTCTCGCTCGGCCAGCGGATGCGCTGCGAAGTGGCCGCCTCACTGCTTCACAAACCCAGATTACTCCTGCTCGACGAACCCTCCATCGGCCTGGACGTGGTCGCCAAGCAGCACATCCGGGATGCGATCCGCACCATGAGCCGGGAGGAAGGCGTGGGCGTGCTGCTCACCTCCCACGACGCCGGGGACCTGGAAGCCCTGTGCAAGCGGGTCATCATCATCAACCACGGCCAGATCGTCTACCAGGACAAGGTCTCGAACCTGAAACGCAATTTCCTGACCCGAAAACTGGTCGAGGTGCGTTACGCCGGGGAAGTCCGCAAGGATTTCGCCATCCAGGGGATGCAGACCCTCAAGATCGGGCGCTACGGTGTAAAACTGAGTTTCGACAGCCGCCAGACGCCCACCGATGCAGTCCTGCCGCGCCTGACCGAAAATGGTTCGGTGATGGACATCACCATTTCGGACCCGCCGCTCGAGGAAGTGATCGCCCGCATTTACGAAACCGCCGAAGACGGGACCGGCGAAAAGGAGTTGAACCCATGACCGCCCTGGAAATAGAGCTTTTCACGGTTGACCATGCCATCCGCGGCTACATCGAGACCGGCGGGGAACGCCTCAGCGACGTGATGAACGACCGGAAGCAATCCAGCGTGCTGCTGAGCGACGCCTACATGATCCGCCTGTTCAACGCCGGCAACGCGGCCAAAACCAGGCTGGTCGAAGCCAACGTGGACAAGTCCCAGATCTTGTTTGCCCGGCCCGTCCAGGCCGACCTGACCCACAAAAGCCTCTACCGCCGCGCCACGCGCCAGCTTTACCAGGCCGCCTTCAACCTGCCCTCCTTCGAGATCCGCGGCGTGATCCACCTGACCGGCAAGTTCGACGTGGCCCGGGTGCTGATCGAGCGCCCGGAGGATTTCATCCCGATCACCAATTGCCGGGCCACGTATATGTTCAACCCCCGCCTGGAGATCGCCGCCAACATCTTCGTGGTCAACAAGCACCGCGTCACCATGATCGCGGAAGTCAGGCCCGAACCGGCCAACTCCGCCTCGATCCCTGCGGGCGATCAGCGGTGAACACCGCCTGAGAAGTTAATTTCAGCAAATCACAGATCACCTGGAGTGCAGACTTTGGAACTTATCCGAAAATTCCTGGAGTGCGGACTTCAGTCCGCTGGGAACTTCAGTTCGCTGGGAACTTCAGTTCGCTGGGAACTTCAGTTCGCTGGGAACTCCAGTCCGCTGGGAACTTCAGTCCGCTGGGAACTTCAGTCCGCTGGGAACTTCAGTCCGCTGGGAACTTCAGTCCGCTGGGAACTTCAGTCCGCTGGGAACTTCAGTCCGCTGGGAACTCCAGTCCGCCGGGAACCCGCAAGCTGAAGCTTGCACTCCTTGATCATGATTTTCCGGGTGAAGGTTTAAGCCCGCCATGAAAAAGTACTGGTTCATCTTCAAGACCCAATTACTCAACAACCTGGCCTACCCCGGCGAGATGTTCTGGCGCAGCCTGGCGATTGTGATCTTCATGTGGATCTTCAGCTCCCTGTGGCGGGTCACTTACGCCGTGACCGACGTGGAGGCCAGCATCGGCCTCTCGCTCGACAGCATCATGTGGTACTTCATGCTGGCCGAGGTGATCGAGTTGAGCAAACCGCGCCTGACCAACGCCATCTCGACCGCTGTCAAGGACGGCTCGATCGCTTACCTGCTCAACAAACCCTTCAACTTCCTGCTCTATCATTTCAGCGTGGGGATCGGGGACAGCCTCGTCCGCGCCCTGATGCTGGCCGGCTTCGGGACGCTCACCGTCTGGGTCATCGCCGGCCCGCCTCCCCCCTGGACCGGTTGGCTGATGGCGCTCCCGGTCATTCTCCTGGCCTGGAGCATCCACTTCTGCTTCAACGCCATGATCGGCCTGCTGGCTTTCGTCACCGAGGAAGTGGCCCCCTTCGAGTGGATCTACCAGAAATTCGTCCAGGTGACGGGCGGATTGTTCATCCCGCTCGACCTGTTCCCGGCCTGGCTGCGATCCATTGCGGGGGCCATGCCGTTCGCCTACATCGTTTACGCCCCGGCGCGGCTCTTCGTCGAGCCGGACCCGGCGCGTTTCGTCACGCTGCTGGGCATCCAGGCGGGATGGCTGTCGGTGCTGGCCCTGGTCCTGTATTTTATCTACCAGCGCAGCGTCCAGCGGCTGGCGATCAACGGAGGCTAGGGAATGCGCGAACTCAAGTTCCTGGCCGCGGTCTGGAAAGCCAACCTGCTTTCCTCGATGGAATTCCGCGGGCCGTTCATCGCCCAGGTGGTGATGATGATGCTCAACAACGCCTTCTATTTCGTGTTCTGGATCATCTTCTTCGACCGCTTCGAGAACATCCGCGGCTGGCAGCTTTCGGACATGTTCGTCTTGTTCGGGGTGGCCGCCAGCGCCTTCGGCCTGGGTGTGATGCTCTTTGGCAACATCGCCAGCCTGAGCGAGATCATCGCCAACGGCCGCCTGGATTATTACCTGTCGCTGCCCCGGCCGGTGCTGCTGCACGTCCTGGCCAGCCGCTCCATCCCCAGTGGGTTGGGCGATTTCACCTACGGGATCATCAGCTTCGCCATATCCGGCCACTTCACCTGGGACGGGCTGGGACGATTCTTCGTCAGCGTGGTGCTGGCCGCGGTCGTCTTCGTTTCGTTCATGACCATCGTCCACAGCCTGACCTTCTGGCTGGGCAACGCCAGCGGGTTCTCGATGGTCGCCTGGAACGCCATCATCACCTTTGCCCTCTACCCGATCAGCCTGTTCGACAACCCGGCCAAACTGGTGCTGTTCACCCTCGTCCCCGCCGCGCTGATTGGCGCGGTCCCGGTCGAGGTGGTGCGGGCCTTCACCTGGCAGGCCCTGGGTCAGCTTACCCTGGGGACCGCCGTCCTTTTCAGCCTGGCGCTGCTGGTCTTTTACCGGGGCCTGAGACGCTACGAGAGCGGCAGCGCCATCCAGGTCGAGGTCTGAGGTGTAATCCGGCACAAGTGATTTCTTACACCTTGTAATCTGTCCACGTCGCATGTTATAAAAGATTAATTCGCCGCCTGGAAAGAACGAGCAAGCCCACCCATTCGAGCAACCGGCAACGGAGCGATACACATGGACGAAATCGAATCCCTCATCCACCAACTTGAAGAAGCCCGTGACGGCATCCGGGCCGCACTCCCGGAGATTGACCGCCGCAAGGATATCTATCCCGGCTGGACGATCAAGGAACTCCTGGCCCACATGACGGGCTGGGATGACGCCCTCATCGCCGCCATCCGCGCCCACATCGGCGGGGACGAAATCGGGACTCCGGCCGCCCGCGGCATTGACGTTTACAACGCCGAGACCGTCTCGACCCGCGAAGCGATAGATTACGAGGCGACCCGTCTCGAATGGGAGCGCACCCGCCAGATCCTGATCGAGACCCTCCGCTCGGTGCCGGAAGACAAATTCAGGACGCCGCTCGTCTATCCCTGGGGCGGGGAAGGCACCATTTCCCGCATGATCGGCGTTTTCATCCACCACGAGACCGCCGAACACGGCAATGACCTGCGCGAATGGCTCAAGGACCAGGAGCAACCGCTCCTCGACCGCCACTGACCCAACCTTTACTTAATTTTATTGGCAGACCGAGATGACGATCGAACTTACTGACGAGTTATACAAGCATATCCTGGAAAACTTGCACGACGGGGTTTATTTCGTAGACACCGAACGCCGGATCACCTTCTGGAACCACGGTTCCGAGCGGATCACCGGCTATCCTTCCGACAGGATCGTGGGCAGTTATTGTTTCCAGAATATCCTCAACCACATCACCGAAAACGGGACCCAGCTTTGCATGACCGGCTGTCCGCTGCTGTGGACCATGCGCGACGGCAAGCCGCGTTACGCCGACGTTTACCTGCGCCACGCCGACGGTTATCGCGTCCCGGTCTCGGTGCGGACCGCGCCCTTATACGACCGTGACGGGAAGATCGTCGGCGCTGTGGAAAGTTTCAACGAAATCACCTCCCGGATCGCCGCCCAGCAGCGCATCATCGAACTCGAAAGGGAGACCCTGCGTGACCCGTTGACCGAGATCGGCAACCGGCGTTTCCTCGAGATCAAGTTGTCGTCCGCTTTGCACGAATTCCACCAGCACAAACTGGGCTGCGGGGTGCTCTTCATTGACGCCGACCGCTTCAAGCCGATCAACGATAACTACGGCCACAAGATCGGGGACGTGGCCTTGCGGATCATTTCCAGCACGATGAAATTCAACCTGCGCGAGACCGACGCGTTCGGCCGTTGGGGCGGGGATGAGTTCCTGGCGATCCTGTTCGGGGTCGAGGAGGCCGGGCTGGCAGCCACCGCCCACAAGCTGCGCGTCCTGGTCGAGAATGCCCAGTTGCCCTTCGGGGAGGAACAGGTCAAGTTGACCGTCTCCATCGGGGCGACCCAGCTCCGCCTGGAGGACACCCCGGAAGCCATCATCGAACGGGCCGACAGGTTGATGTATCGCAGCAAACTGGCCGGGGGGAATTGCGTCACGATGGTTTGAGCAAGGCCGGGATTGCGAAAACTTTTTACGAAAATTGATGTTATAAAGGGTGAATTGGTTCGATAATCCATAACCGCATTTCCCGTTTTTTTTACCGGTTGGAGGAGTAGCTTATGGAACATGCGCCTGCCACCCCCAAAGACCACGTCCATCCCTGGCTCCGCAAGATCAATCTATTTTTTGTCCCCGGGCAAACGACGCCCCTGCTGGAACAGGTCATTTCCGGCCTGCTGGACACGTTCCGCGCCCTCGGGCATAACGTTCAGGGGCAGCCGGACCGGCACACCGACCTGCTCCTGGCCACTGCCCCGTTCGCCCGCCCGCTGAACTGGCGCGAAGCCGTCATGTTTACCGGACGGCGGCGGTTCGGGCTTTCGCATACGCCGACCACCCTCACCCTGGTCCATGCCCGTCCGGGAGAGTTCCAAAAATTGATGGACCATTTCGAAAACGCCCTGGCGAAAGACCCGGTGGACCCGGCTGACTTTTCGTTCGAGGGTCTGGTCCCGACCGCCTACCAGACGCTGGTTTACCAGGGGTTGCGCGGCGGGCCGATCCTCGCCCTCGAACGCCTTTTGCAGACCCAAGCCAAAAGCATCCGCATCCTGCTCGTCGTCGGGGAGGACGAGCCGCAAACGGCTTATCTCTTCGACCTGGTCGGGGCGCATCCCCGCATCGAGGCCGGGGACGATAACGGCTTCTACAAGGAGATCGTCCTCCGCACAGTGACCGGGCTTAGCACGCACGAAGTGACCGGCCACCAGGTAGCCGGCGGGCTGATCCCTCACAGTCTGTGGCGCGAGTTGTCCACGCCTGCCGCGATGAGGGTGGCTTCGCGTGAACTGGGGCAGCGGGGATTCTTCACCCAGGTGGTCCGGGTTGCGGACATGGTTCAGGTCCCGGCAGTGGGACATGCGGTTGCCGAGCAGTACAGCGAAGGCTGCTTTGCCACCTGGGAACCCCGCCTGGAAGCGCTCGTCGCCACCATCACCGGCAGCGCCCGCCCGGTGGACAAGGACAATATCACCGAGGACGAGCTGGCTATCATCACCGGCGTGCGCCCCGACGGCCAGGGGGCCGTGATCCGCCACGTGGAAAACAAACGCAACGACCCGCCCTCGTCGGAGGCGGTCGAGATGATCGCCATGGATCAGCCCCTGCCGAGGGTCCCGTTCGACCTGGAAACGCAGGGGGGCAGGACCACTTTCCAGGTCCCGGTAGCGCGCTCGAAACTGCACGGGCATCGCGGCGTCGCGGCTTACCATCCCGGTTTCGTCGAATACGCGTCCCTCGATCCGCCGTATTACCATTACCCCGTCTCCTGCGCCACCGAAGCCCAGGCCAACGGCATCCGCCAGGCTTTCTCACGCGCCCAGGCCCTGCTGAACCCCGCCGACCCGCGCCAGGTGGTCTTCACCGTCCTGCCCGGCCACGGCGTGGTGATGGTGGAAAAATGGCAGGCCGGCAAGGCCCCCTTCCAGGTGATCTGGGAGTACATGGACGCCGGTCATCTCCAGATCGAAGCGCGTGTCCCGCAAGACTGGCACACTTACGAACCCGCAGCCGACGGGCTGCACCGCCTGACCGAATGATTCCCAGGAGTTAGCCGTGCGCGCCATCTACGTGGACAAACACATCCCCCGCATCCTGTTGACGAAGGCCGTCACGCCGCTCTGGCCGGGCTTCGTCTGGACGCCGCTTTCGTCGGCGCGTGTGGCCGACCTGCCCGACGGTCCGCTGCCCGGCCCGGACTGGGTGCGGGTCGAGAACCAGGGCTGCGGCATCTGCGCCTCGGACCTGTCGCTGCTCTACGTCCACGCCGACCCTTCGGTGGCTCCCTCGGCCCTGCCGGGCCTCAGCCGCTTCTGGCTGGGACACGAGGTGGTCAGCACGGTCACGGAAACGGGTCCGGGGGTGACGCGGTTCAAGCCCGGCGACCGGGTCATCATGGATTCGTACCATTACGGCGCGCACTGCCTGTCCCTGGGCATCCAGCCGGTGTGCCGCTACTGCGCCGAGGGGAACCAGCGCTTCTGCGTCAATCGCTCCGAACCGGGACGGCACGGCAGGGGCGGCGGATTTGGGACGGGTTACGTGGCCCACGAGGGCGACGTCTACCCCTGCCCGCCGGACCTGACCCCCGACCAGGCGCTGTTCGTCGAGCCGCTGGGGATCGTCGTGCAGGCCGTCCTGCGCCAGCCGCCCGAAGACGGCGGGAAGGTCCTGGTCTACGGGGCCGGGATCATCGGCCTGTTGACCACGATGGTGATCCGGGCTGTCGCGCCCGGGGCGGAGATCAGCGTGGTGGCGCGTTATCCGCACCAGGCGGCGCTGGCCGAACGCTTGGGCGCGAAGCACATCCTGCGCGGGCGGGACGGATACGCTGAGGCCGCCAGGATCACCGGCGGGAAATATTTCACCGCCCCCCTCAACAAAGGCATCGTCCTCGACGGCTTCGACGCGGTCTACGATTGCGTCGGGAACGAAGCGAGCCTGACGGACAGCCTGCGCTGGACGCGGGCCAGCGGGGCGGTGGTCATCGTCGGCCTGCACATGGCCCCGATGAAAAACCTCGACCTGAGCCTGGTGTGGTACTCCCACGTCAACCTGATCGGCTCGTTCATGCACGGGCAGAGCGAATGGAACGGCCAGCGCAAGCACGATTACGAGCGGGTGATCGAGTTCTTCCGCCAGGGCAAATTCGACATCACCGGGCTGATCACCCATCGCTTCCCGCGCAAAGACTTCAAGGAAGCCATCCGGGTCGCCTCGAATAAGGGGAAAGAGAAAGCCATCAAAGTGATCTTCGAATAGGGTAAAAGTCCAAGCCCGGCAAATCCTCCCCCTAGCCCCTCGTCACCGGCACCAGCCTGCCCGTCCCGAACGATTTCTCACTCACTTTCAACACGATCCCCATCTGCCAGCGTTTGTGTTCGCTGCGGCGCAGGGCCGGGTCGCTCCGGTTCGAGCGGACGAGTTCTTCCATCGCCGGGGAGACGCGGTCGTAGTCGAACGGGTCCACCTGGTCGGGGCGCAGTTCGGCGCTGGGCGGACGGTCGAGGCAGAAGCGCGGGATGACCTCCCGTTCGCGGTTGACCCAGCGGACCAGGGCGTAGACCTGGGGCTTGGTCAGGTCGGCCAGGGGAGCCAGCGCCCCGGCCATGTCGCCGTAGAGGGTGGCGTAACCCAGCGACAACTCGGTCTTGTTGCTGGTGTTGAGCAGGAATCCCCCATGCTTGTTGACAAAAGCCATCAGGACCAGCATCCGCAGGCGGGCCTGGGCGTTCTCGGCCCCGGTCTCGCTCTTGAGCAGGCTGTTCAAGGCCGATTCGGCCGCGGCGTGAAGCGCTTCGAGCGGGACGACCTGGAAGCCGATTCCCAGGTTTTTCGCCAGGGTCTCGGCGCTGTCGGTCGAGCGCGGGTCGGTGTAGCGCGAGGGGATGGCGATCCCGGTCACGGCTTCGGGGCCGAGGGCTTCGGCGGCGAGAACAGCCGCCAGCGACGAATCCACGCCGCCGGACAGCCCCAGCGCGGCTCGGCGCAGGCGGTTCTTGCGGGCAAAGTCGCGGATGCCGAGGGCCAGGGCGCGGAAGAGTTCCTCGGCTTCGTCCATTTTTTCGGGTGCTTCCGGCGCGGCGGCGAGGTCGAAGACTTGCACCGCTTCCTCGAAGGCCGGGCACTGGCCGAGCAGGTTTCCCTCTGCATCCAGCGCAAAGCCCTGCCCGTCGAAGATCAATTCATCCGTTGCCCCGACCAGGTTGGCAAAAACGAACGGCACACCGGTCCGCCCTCCGAGACGGATGCGCTCGTCCAGCACGCCGGGGCGGTAGGGCGAGGCCGACAGGTTGACCAGCACCTCGGCCCCGGCCTCCAGCAGTTCTTTTGCCGGGCTGACCGGGTAGCCATCGCTCCACAAATCTTCGCAGATCAGCACCCCCACCCGCTTCCCGGCGATCTCCAGCGGCGGCATGAACCCGCCCGGCGCGAACCAGCGCGGCTCGAGGAACACGTCGTAGACCGGCAGCAGGCGTTTGACGGCGACCAGACGGGCCTCGCCGTTTTGCAGCAGGTAAGCGGCGTTGAACTGGTTGGGATGGCGCGGGAAAGTCGTCCCGGCGGGGGCGAGCGAGCCGGCCAGGGCCGGGGGAAACCCGTCGAGGCGGCGGGCCAGGTCGAGGGTCGCGGCCTGAACCGCCTGGATGAAAGTCCCGTCGAGCAGGATATCGCGCGGCGGGTAGCCCGGGACGGTCATCTCGGGGAACAGGATCAGGTCGGGACTTCCGGCCGCGGCCCGTTTAGCGGCGTCTACACAGCGGGAGACGTTCCCCGCCAAATCCCCCACGGTGGTGTTGACCTGGGCAATGGCAATTTTCATCGAATCAAATCCCCGGCCAGGGTTTCGAGCAAATTGAGGGCGGCGATGACCGAATCCCGGTTGAAACAGATTTGATCGCCTAACATGAAAGTCCGGTAGCCGAGGGCCAGCAGGAAAGCCGCGTCGCCGATGTCGGCGCTGGACGGGACGGGCTGGCAGGCCAGCGAGTCGAACAGGCGGCTGGCGACCACGGCTTCGGGGTCGGCGGCGATGATCTCGCGCAGGGCGCGGGCGATGCGGTGCGGACGCCCGACCTCGACGAACAGGTCGCCGCGGGCCGCGACCAGATGCCCGTGAGCGGATTTGTGCCGGCGGGCGAAGTCCAGCCCCCTGGGCGACTCGATCTTGAGCAGGACTTCGGCCCCCGGCAGCAGGGCGCGGACTTCGTCCACGTCGGCGGGGGATTCGACGTAAGAGAGCATGGCCTGGCGCAAGCCGAGGCCGCGCATCGCCTCGAGATAAGCCCGGTCGGTTTCCGTCAGCGTGCCGTGGATTTTGAGCGAGGGGTGCGGGATGTTGAGCGACTCGCCCGGCCCGATCAGGCGGCGCGGCCCGTCGGCCAGGATCAGCCGGTCGCCGTCTACGCCCAGGATGCGGGCCGGTTCGTTACCGTCCGAGAACCAGGCGTCGGCGGGGGTGTCGAGGCTGATCGGGTGGCTCAGGCGGACTTCGGTGTACGGCGGGACGGCCGCGCCTACGACCCGCAATTGCCGCCCTTTCAGGTCCACCCAGACGGGCAGGCCGTAGCCGCAAAGACGCGCCAGGGCCTCGCCGGGAGTCTCCTTGAGCGGCATGACGGTGTTGAGCCGCAGCCCGGAGACGACCGGGTAGCGGACCACTTCGTCGAGGAACTCGGCGTAAGGCGGGGCGGTGACAATGGCTTTTACGGGCATGGGATATTAACCGCGAAGACGCTAAGGGCGCGAAGTTTTTCTAGAAAACGCCAAGGTTTCTTTGTGCAGACTCAAATCCTTGGCGTTCTTCGCGTCTTCGCGGTTTTTCTATAACTTCAGAGTAGTGTTGCAGAAGCCGCATTTGAACAGGCCGCTTTTGGCCTCCACCGGGATGGGCGCGCCGCAGCGGGGACAGATCATCTCGATCGGCTTGCTGACCTGCTCGACCTTGGATTCGTCCTGGCGGGCGCGCATGTTGTCCTGGAAGTCGCCGAAGTAACCCCAGGAGCGGGCGATCAGACCCATGGCGTAGTCCACGGCCCGCTGCTCGTCTTCGATGTGGAAGATCTTCTGCCCGCCGATGGCTTCGCCCCATTGCTGGTCCACCTTGTCGCCGCGGGCGGACCCGGGCCGGCGCAGGAACCAGGTGTTCCACTTGCGGCTGACATTCTGCCAGGCCTGGATGGCGCTGACGTCACCTTGCGGGTCGTCGCCGAGATAGTGCTGGATCTGCTGGCGCGGGATCAGGTCGTGCATGTGGATATCGCCAAAGACGACCAGGAAGGGCGGTTCTTTGGCGTTCGGGACTTCGACGTGCGTATCCACCCAGTGGGCGAACAGGCCGTAACTTTCGGGGGCGTCGCCGCCGGCGCCCTCGCCGTAGAGCGCGCCGAGCTGCTGCTCCAGGTCGTAGCCGCTGGCGAAGGTGGTCACCTGCAGGGGCCAGTTATCCACGGCCGCGTCGCCGATGGCCGCGAAGCAGATCTCCAGGTCGGGGCGGTATTGGGAGAGGGTGTTGAACAGCAGCGGCAGGCGGTCGAAGATCTCGGCCGGCCAGCGGGCCATCGAGCCGGTCACGTCAATGGCGACGATGAGCGGGTTCTCGGACGCGCTGCGGACGCGCTTCTGGGGCGAGATGATCTTCTCGTTGGGGCCGCGCTTGTCGGCATAGGTGCGCGGGCCGGCCGCGGCAGCCCGTTTTGCGGCTACGGCGCGCACACCGGCCGCGGCCGGAGCCGGGCTGTAGGAATAACCGGACTTGCCGTACCACGAACTGGTGTCTTCATCCCATGAGTACATGCTTGCTTCTCCTTATCGTGTTATTTGAGGGTGCGTCGCACCTTTCCAAACGAGCTGGTTCCTCGCAAAAAAGTTTACCGTTTACCGGGACTATCCTTGATGGTCGGGTGCGACGCACTCGCGGGTGATGAAACAACGGTTTCTAGCGCCAGGGTTTGCAGGCCGAACTCCCGGCGAAAACGGAGGTCCAGTTGTTTGCCGGTGATGTAGGTCTCGATGAAATCCGGGACCAGTCCGCGCCAGCCTTCGCCGCGCGCCATCTCGCGCCGGACGAGGGTCCCGTCAACCGGGAGGCGCGCCTCGGGCGGGACCAGGCCGACGGGTCGGACGATCCGGTAGTCGTCCGCCAGGAGCGAGGCGACGTAGGGGTTGTCGGTGACGAACAGGTCGAGCGGGCCGAACAAATCCATTATCAATAAGCGCCAGCGCGGGCCGTCGTCCAGGTCGGGGACGGGGATGAGGCGGTAGTTGCCGCGTCCGGCCAGGGCCAGGCGGAGCATGTCTTCGGTTTCGGTCAGGGTGAAGGGGTTGCGCAGGTTGTAGCGGTTGGAACTGCCGATGCCGATCAGGGCGGTTTCGGCCAGGCCGCACAGGGCCTGCAGGACCGGCAGGTGGCCTTTGTGGACGGGCCGCCAGCGGGCGACCATGCCGATGCGAGAATGTCGGGTCGGTTCGGGCATGGCGTGATTATACTTTAGACTTCTGGCTCTACTGCAAAAACCTTTTTCACCGCGAAGGCCGCCAAGAGCGCGAAGAATTTCTTAAGGTTTTCGAAGAATCTGTATTCGTCAAAAGCATGTTGGACAACCTTTGAACCACGGAGCCACCGAGGCACTGAGAAAACAAGGGGAAACTCCGTGACTCCGTGTTTCAGTGGTTCAATTATCATCCTTCGGGTGAAACCTTTTCATGGAAACCGATATGAAAATAGCAATTCGGAGTCCAACGTCTCCTGACGTTGGAAACTGCCCAAAGTCTGGAGACTTTGGACTCCTTTTTTCATCTTTCGGGGTAAACGAAGTTCATGGATACTTTGTGGTTCAAAGGTTTTCCCGGTAAAAACGGGAGAGCCAAAAATGCAAAACTGGCTATAATGGGCCGCATGACAAACACATACGACATCCTGATCATCGGCGGCGGGGCGCACGGCGCGTCGCTGGCCTTCCACCTGTCCCGGCGCGGGGTGAAAGTGGCCGTGCTGGAGAAGCAGTTCGTCGCGGCCGGGGCGACCGGACGTTCGAGCGGACTGGTGCGGATGCACTACGACCTGGAACCCGAAGCCCAACTGGCCTGGGAATCGTACAGGTATTTCGCGAACTGGGCCGAATTGGTCGGCGGAGAGTGTGGATTTACCCGCACCGGCTTCGTCCAGATCGTCGCGCCCGACCAGGCCGGCGAGTTGCGGCATAACAACGCCATGCTGCAAAAGATCGGCATCCCCTCCCTGCTGGTCACGGCGGACGACGTGAAGCGGCTGGCCCCGTCCTTCTACACCGGCGACTTCGAGATCGCGGCCTACGAACCCGAATCCGGGTACGCCGACCCGAGCGCGACGGCCATGTCCATGATGCAGGCGGCGCGGCGGCATGGGGCCGTTTTAGTCCAGGATTGCCTCGTCAACGGGATCACGCTCAGGGCCGGGAAGGTGACGGGCGTGACCACCTCCCAGAGCGGATTCTCGGCCCCGGTCGTGGTGAACGCCGCGGGGGCCTGGGCCGGTCCCGTCGCCAAAATGGCCGGACTCGACCTGCCGATTGATACCTGGCGGCACGACACGATGTTCGTCAAGCGCCCGGCAGAGATGGGGCCGTCGCACCCGACCGTGATTGATTTCCCCAACCTGATGTACTTCCGCCCCGAGACCGGCGGCCTGACCCTGGTGGGACTGGAGGACGACAACCCGATCGGCCAGTCGCCGGAGGGGTTCAGCGACCGCTCGCAGGCGGGATTCACCGAGCGGACCATCGAACGCATCTGCCGCCGCATCCCGATCATGGAAAAGGGCAGCCTGCACAGCAGCCACGGCGGCTACGACGGGATCACCCCCGACCAGCGCCCGGTGCTGGGGCCGGCCGGGCCGGAGGGTTTCTGGCTGGAATGCGGCTTCAGCGGGACGGGCTTCAAGACCTCCCCTGCCGCCGGGTTGTGCATGTCCGAGTGGATATTGGACGGCGCGCCGAAGACGGTGGACCTCACCCGCTTCACGGCGGAGCGCTTCGAGAAGGGCATCCAGATCAAGGGCGAACACCCCTATCACAGCATCTGGACCTAGCTTTAACCGCGAAGCACGCGAAGAGCGCCAAGATTTTTAATAAGGATTTCTTTGCGGCCTTAGCGAATTTCGCGGTTAATTATTTTTTTCGGCTCTTCCGCAATCAGCGGGAACGAGCCAAACACAAAGGGTCACGAAGGCTCTCAAAGGGAGAAAAGGCGCCCTGTCGGACGTGTTTTCCTTCGTCGCCTTTGTGTTCCTTCGTGTTTCAAAGGTTTTCCCGGTAAAAAAGGGAGAGCTTTTTTCTTGACTTTTAGAATATTCGTTCTATAATCAAGGCGTGGACGCGATTTCACGCCTTCGACTTTTATCGGCCCAGATGTCGCTCGAACCGGCGGAAGAGGCTTCGGCAGGCCAGAAACCTGTCTGCTTTACGCCGAAACAGGCCGACGAGGTCTTCATCCACCCGGCGCAGATGCCGAACGGCAGGCAGATCAAACTGCTCAAGACCCTGCTCTCCTCGGCTTGCGAGCGGGACTGTTTCTACTGCCCGTTCCGGGCGGGACGCGACATGCGCCGGGCCACCTTCAAACCGGACGAGTTCGCGGCGCTGTTCATGAACCTGCATCGTGTGGGCGCGGTGGAGGGGCTGTTCGTCAGTTCCGGGCTGGCGGGCGGCGGGGTGCGGACGCAGGACAAGCTGCTCGACACGGTGGACATCCTGCGCCACAGGCTGGGATTCGGCGGATACGTCCACCTGAAGCTGATGCCGGGTGCCGAGAAGGACCAGGTGCTGCGGGCGATGCAGTTGGCCGACCGGGTCTCGGTCAACCTCGAAGCGCCGAACACCGAGCGCCTGTCCCGGCTGGCCCCGCACAAGCAATTCTTCGAGGAACTGTTGCAGCCGCTGAAATGGGTGGATGAGATCCGCCGGACGATGCCGCCGCCGGTGCAGCCCTGGAGAATTGGCCTCGATACGGGAAGCGGGTCTCGATACGGCGAAAGAACATCGCCTACTCGACCCTCGGACTACGCGACCACCCAGCCATCCAACTACCCTGGCCGCTGGCCTTCGACGACGACCCAGTTCGTGGCCGGCGGGGCGGACGAATCCGACCTGGAACTGCTGACCACCACCGACTGGCTGCAACGCAACCTGCACTTGAAGCGAGCCTACTTCTCGGCCTTCTCCCCCATCCCGGATACGCCGCTCGAAAACAAGGCCCCGACCGACCCGCTGCGCGAGCACCGGCTGTACCAGGCCTCGTTCCTGCTGCGGGACTACGGCTTCGACCTGGAAGAACTGCCGTTTTCGACCGGCGGCAACCTGCCCCTCCCGACCGACCCGAAACAGGCCTGGGCCGAAAGCCACCTGAGCCAGACGCCGCTCGAACTGAACACCGCCGACCGGTCCCAACTGCTGCGCGTGCCGGGGATCGGGCCGAAGGGGGCTGAGAAGATCGTCCGCGCCAGGCGGGAGCGGCGGCTGAGGGATTTGTCCATGCTGAAGAAGCTGGGGATAGACGCCGGGCGGGCCGCCCCGTTCGTATTGCTCGACGGGCAGCGGATGGCGGCGCAGATGAGGCTGTTCTAAAGCGTAGGCCACGTTTCAAACGTGACTACTTCTGTCGTATAAACGTAACCTGTTTCCTGCTATTCCCCCAACGCCTCGTCAACCAGTTCGTCGAACAACGGGACCAAATCGCCGGCGTATTGCGCGAGATATTCCCGTATCGGCTTCAAATCTGCCCCAGCTTTGACCAGTTCGACGACATCCACCAAATCTTTCCGCCGTTTGGCAACCAGTTTCATGTAAACGAGCGCTTCGACGGGAACGACATGCAGGCCCTCGCTGGCGCGGGGATGATCGAGGACCTCTTCCATTTGCGGTCCAAGCGTAACCGGTGAAAGATAATCAATGCGGATCCCATCCACTTCGATGGGAACCCCCGCTTTGAAGGTGACGAGAACGCCATGATGCTCGAATGCTTCTTCACCTACCAAAAAGTCAACATCGGTCGTGGCACGGATGTACCCGTGCGCGCCCACCGCCAGTCCGCCGGCCAGGGCATAACGGACGCCGATCTGCTCCAATTGGGCGGCAGTCTTGACCGCCGCGTCCCGCACCTGCGGGGCCACGAATCGAAATGTCTCTTTGAGATCCATGAGATTTACCTGCCGACGGGGGATTTGGGCGTAGGATAGATGTACCATACCGGAAGTATAGCGTGATTTTTGAAGGTGGGAAAGGTGCAAGTCAGTCGGATTGGCAATCCGACGCGCGCAGCCGCGCCAGACCGGGGACGGCGGCAGGAGCTTATGGCGCTCGGCTTCTTTTCAGGGCGTGAGGCTCTTGATGTAGGCCACGATATCGGCAATCTCGTCTTCGGTGAAGTCGAAGGGCGGCATGGCTCCCTCGGTGTAGCCCATCACGATTTTGGCCGCAGGGTTGGCAATCGATTCGACCAGGTAGGTTTCGTCGGCGGTCAGGGTCGAGCCGTTAGCCAGGGTGACTTCGGAACCGTAAAGTCCCTGCCAGGTGGGGGCCAGCTTTTTCGCGCCGTCGGTCGAGTGGCAGGCGGTACAGCCGTTGAGCACGGCCAGGTTCCGCCCGTTTTCGGGGCTGGGCTGGCGTCCGCAGGCAACGATGGAGAGGGATAGGAGGGCGACGAGCAGAATCCTTGCCACACCTACTCGCCGAACATTTCCTTCAAGACCGGGTTGATCGCCTCCCATTGGGGCAGCAGCACCTGGGCACCCTGGCCGGTGGTGAAAGGCGTGACCATCTCGCGGTCGAGGGTGCGGGTGTCCACGCCGGAAAGGATGCCGCGCACCAGGGCCAGTCCCAGGCGCGGCCACTGCCAGGCCGGGATGTCGCTGTCTATGGCCTCGCCCGCTGCAGCCCATACTTCGGGGATGAGGGACCAGTTCGATGGCTGGAGCAGCTTTTTGGCGGCGGCCACGATCAGCAGTTGCCCCTGCTTCATGCGGGAGAAATCGTCCCCGGACTGGCGGTTGCGGACGAAGGCGAGGGTCTGGGTCCCGTCGAGGTGGTGGGTCCCGGCGGGCAGCCCGCCCATGGGTTCGTCGAGGGTGAGGTCCACCCCGCCCAGGGCGTCCACCACGTCCACCAGTTCGAGCATCCGCAGCAACAAGCGGTAGTCCACCGTCACACCGAAGTTTTTGCGGACGGCTTCGGCGGTCGCGTCCGCGCCGGAGCCGGGTTGGTTTACTTCGGCGTAGAAGTAGGCGGTGTTGATGCGCTGCTCACCCACGCCGGGGAGGTCGAGCCACAGGTCACGCGGGATGCCGAGCATCCCGACGTAGGGTTTGAGCGGGACGATGGTGGACAGGATGATCGTGTCGGTTCGGCCCAGGTCGCCGCGCGCCTCCCGGACGGGGTTATTGTCGGTGCCGAGGAACAGGATGTTGGTGCGGAACGGGGCGAAGAAATAGACCAGGAACGGGGCCATGATGAAGATCCACAAGAGCCGCCGCCAGTGCTTGCGTTTGAAATTGCTGTTGCCCGGTCCCAGTCTTTCGATGGGGACGGGTTGGAAAGTATCCATCCCCTGTGGATGGACGGGTTGGGTTTCGCCGAGGTTGGTCATTTAGTCTGGTAGTCGGATGGTCTGATAGTCGGGTGGTTCAGCGTGAATTTTACCCCATGTCCTTCTCCACACTGCTCACTGAATACTGATCACTGATCACTGATCACCGGTCACTGTCAACTGCTTATACGCCCCAACCCAGGGCCTCCCCATCCGGTGGTTGTCCGAGACCTTGACCTTGCCCAGTTTCCCGGCGATCTGGGCCGAGAGCAGGGCCACGCTCGTCCAGTCGCCGCCGAGGACGGCGGCTTTCATCTTCTCGCCCGATTGCCCCGCCCAGGCCCACTCCATGCGGAAGCGGTCGGCCTTGACCCAGTAATCGCGCTTCTCCCAGGCCGCAACGGACACGTCTATCCCCTCGGCGATGGATTGCAGGGCCAGGGCGATGAAGGCGGCCATGTCGTGGGCGTCCTGGTTGGTCTCGGTCTGTTTGGCTAATTCGCGAATGGCCAGCACGATGGCTTTGGTCAGGCGGGTGCGGTCCTTGCCGGCCGATTCGGGGTTGATCACACGGGACATTTCACCTCACAAAAATTCGCACGGGCGTTCTAAAATCACAGCCGCCCATTATACCCCGTTTACAATTTTGCGCAAGACACAGTATAATTCCGCCCGCAGTCAGCCGGAGAGACTTCGGAAGTCTTTTTGAAGCCTGTACGGCAGAATTCTGGAAGGGAGACTTCCGAAGTCTGCCTTTCGGAGACGTGGCGGAATTGGCAGACGCCCATGACTTAGGATCATGTGCCGCAAGGCGTGCGGGTTCAAATCCCGCCGTCTCCACTCACTGCAACCACAAGAAAGAAATGAGGAAATTGTCTTGAAAATCGAAAAGCAACCCCGTGACGACCACCAGGTCACCCTCGTCGTCGAGGTCGAGCAGGAGCGCATGGAAGCCAGCAAGCGCCGCGCCGCCCGCAAGCTCGCCGAGCGCGGCAAGATCCCCGGTTTCCGCCCCGGCAAGGCCCCTTACGACGTCATCCGCCGCTATTACGGCGACGCGGCCATTACCGAAGAAGCCCTCGAAATCCTGGTGGACGAAATTTACCCCGACGTGCTCAAGGAAGCCGAAATCGAACCGGCGGCCCCCGGCTCGCTCGAAAACGTGGACAACCTGGAACCGCCCAGGTTCACCTTTACCGTGCCGTTGCAGCCGACGGTTGACCTGGGCGACTACAAGAGCATCCGCCTGCCCTACGAGTGGACGGCTCCCACCGAGGACAAGGTGAACGAAGCCATCGAAGACCTGCGCCGGATGTACGGCACGACCGAAACCGTCGAGCGCGCCATCCAGGAAGGCGATTACGTCCTGCTGGATGTGGTCGGGGTCAAGCCCGAGGCCGGCGAAGACGAATCCCCGCTGCTCGAACGCTACGGATTCGCGGCTTACGTCCGCCCGACCGACAAAGAAGACGAGTGGCCCTTCCCCGGTTTCGCCCGCAAATTGATCGGACTCGAAGCCGGTGAGGAGAAGACCTTCAGCCACAATTTCCCCGAGGACTTCGAGCAGGAACCCGACCTGGCCGGGCAGTCGGTCGAGATTACGGCCACGATCAAAACCGTGCGCGGCGCCACCCTGCCGGACCTGGACGATGAGTTCGCCAAACAGGTCGGCCCGTTCGAGAACCTGGACGCCCTGCGGGGCGTGATCCGCGCCAACCTGGAGCAGGAATCCAAGAATCGTTACGACGACGAGTACTACATCCAACTGGTTGACAAGATCAGGGAAACCGCCACGATCAAGTACCCGCCGCAGGTGCTCGATCACGAGGCCGAACACGTCCTCGAAGACTTCACCCGCAACCTGGCGGATCAGGGTTACGAACTCGAAAGTTACCTGAAGATGCTCCAGAGGGACAGGGATACGTTGATGAAAGAGGATATCGTCCCGGCTGCGACACGACGCCTCGAACGCAGCCTGATCATGGACAAAATGACCGAAGCGGAAAAGATCGAAATGGACGAGCCGTCTCTCAACCAGGAATTCAACTCGACCCTGTCCGACCTCATCTCCGGCGGTTTCGACATCACCAAGGCGAAAGGCGGCCGCAAAGGCCAGCAGGAGATCGCCCAGGCTGTGGCGATGCAGTCGGCCAACCGGTTGATGACCCGCCGGGTGCTGGAGCGGCTGAAAGCCATCGCCACAGGAGAGGCCGAAGCCCACGCGGAGCAGGCCGAGGGTCCCGCGGGCGAAGCGGCAGAACCGGCCCCGAAGGCGAAAAAAGCCGCCAGGTCGAAAAAGGTCGAAGCGGCGGCAGAAGAATAGTCCCCAAAAGGCGAGCCAAAAGCTCGCCTTTTTTAACACATTTCCAACAAAATCGGGTTATGATTGTGGCATCCGATTTGAGAGACAAGGAGACTTTGATGATCCCCCAAAACCTTATCCCGATGGTGATCGAATCTTCCGGCCGCGGCGAACGCGCCTTCGACATTTACTCACTGCTGCTCAAGGAGCGCATTATTTTCGTCGGCACGCCGATTGACGACCAGGTTGCCAACGTGATCGTGGCCCAATTGCTGTACCTCAACCACGAAGATTCCGAAAAAGAGATCCAGATGTACATCAATTCGCCCGGCGGCGTGATCTACGCCGGACTGGCGATCTACGACACGATGCAGATGATCTCGAACCCGATCAGCACCGTCGCCGTTGGCGTGACCGCCTCGTTCGGGACCGTGCTGCTGACCGCCGGCACGAAAGGGCGACGCTACGCCCTGCCGAACGCGACCATCCACATGCACCAGCCGCTCGGCGGCGCGCAAGGCCAGGCCACGGATATCGAAATCGCCGCCCGCCAGATATTGCGCCTGAAAGCCCTGTTGAACAACATCCTCGCCAAACACACCGGCCAGTCGCTGGAGGTCATCGAGCGGGACGCCGACCGGGATTTCTATCTCGAAGCCCACGCCGCCGTCGAGTACGGCCTGGTGGACCAGGTGCTGGAAGTCCCCGAAAAAGTGTAAGTTTGCAGCGTTTTAGCCTGGACCGCCCGCAACTGGGGAGCGGACGATAGCGTATAATACGAGCCGGAGGAACCCTCCGGCTCGATCCTTGATTATGGCAAACTCCTTTCCCTCCCAACTGCGTGCCCTCATCCTCGACATGGACGGCGTCCTCTGGCGGGATGCCGCGCCGATCGGCGACCTGCCGGCCGTTTTCGACCGCATCCGCTCGCTGGGGCTGAAAGTGGCCCTGGCGACCAACAATGCCACCAAAACGGTCGGCGAATATCTCGAAAAATTCGACGGCTACGGCGTCACCCTCGAACCCTGGCAGATCGTCACTTCGTCGCTGGCGACCGCCGAAACCCTGTCGAAACACTTCCCCGGCGGCGGGCCGGTCTTCGTCGTCGGCGAGAACGGCATCCAGCGGGCTTTGGAAGATTTCGGCTTTACCGCCATCACCGACCCGCAGGACGAGACCCGCCCGGTGGCGGTGGTGGCCGGGATTGACCGTTTCGTCTCGTACCAGAAATTGCGCCGGGCCACCCTGCACATCCGGGCCGGCGCGCCGTTCTACGGCACGAACCCCGACAGGACCTTCCCCACCCCTCAGGGACTGGTCCCCGGCGCGGGCGCGATCCTGGCCGCCATCGAAGCGGCCACGGATGTCAGCCCGACCGTGATCGGCAAGCCCTCGCCGTTCATGATGAAGATTGCGCTCGAAAGGCTCGGCACTTCCCCGGACGAGACCCTGGTCGTCGGCGACCGCCTCGAAACGGACATCGCCGCCGGCCAGGCCGCCGGGTGTCACACCGCTCTCGTCTTGAGCGGGGTGTCCACCCGCGAGCAGGCGCAGGCCTGGAGGCCGGGAATGGACTTCATCGCCGCCGACCTGTCCAGCCTGGTCGGGGCATAGGCAAACGAAGAAATGATAATGAGGAGAAGCCATGTCAGAGCACGCCTTCAACCCGGCCCAAATCCTGGCCCACATCCGCGTCCTGTGCAAGGACATCCCGCCCCGCCAGCCGACCACCGAGGGCGACCGTAAAGCCGCGGAATACGTCCACGGCGTGTTGACCGGGCTGGGCATCAAGAGCAGCATCCACCCTTTCAACGGGATTTCGACCCTCGGCCTACCGGCTGCGCTGTCGGCTTTGCTGGGACTGGCCGGGTTCCCGCTGGGCTGGTACGGTGGAACTTACGGCAAATGGCTGGGCGGGGCGATCATCCTGCTCGCCGGGTTTACGCTGCGCAACCTCTTTTCGGCCATCCAGCCCTTCTTCCGGGAGCTGCTCGAACGGCGCCAGAGCCGGAACGTGATCGGCGTGGTCCCGCCGGGCGGAATGATCCGCAAACGAATCTACCTGCTCGGACACCTGGACGCCCAGAAGCAGCGATTCCTGATCCCGCCCTCGCTGCCCGGCACGATGCGCCCGGTCCAGACCCTGACCATCCTGCTGACCCTGGCCGCCGGGATTTCCTTTTGGGGCGAGGCCGCCTTCGGCTGGCCGGTGATGTCCCTGCAGATCGTTTCGGCCGCGTTCCTCGGCATCATGCTCCTGCTGCTGCTTGTGGACGAGTTCCAGCCGACGGTCGAGGACGCCAACGACAATGCCAGCGCGGTCGGCATCCTCCTGTCCATTGCGGATGCTCTGGCGACCGAATCGCTCGACCACACCGAAGTCCACCTGCTCTTCACCGGCTGCGAGGAAGTCGGCCACCAGGGATTGAAGGCTTATCTCAAGGATTTCAACCCGCCGGTCGAGGACAGTTACTGGATTGATCTCGAGCTGGTCGGCGCGGGGAACCTGTGCTATGCCACCCGTCACGGCGTGACCTACCTGAACCTGTACCGGCCCGGCCCCCGCATCCGCCGCCTGGCCGATGAAACCGCCGAGGCCAATCCCGATCTCAACGTCGTCGGCCAGGACATGCTCATCCTGGAGGAAGTCGCCACCCTGCGGATGCTCGGTTACGAAGCCCTGTGCCTGATGGGCTACGACGAAAACGGCTACCTGCCCCACTGGCACCGCCTGAGCGACAACTACGACAATCTCGAACCCGATACCCTGCAACGGGCGGCCCGCTTCACCTGGGAATTGATGAAAAGGATAGACCGCTCTGAATGAACCTGATCTACGATTTCGATTTGCCCGAACTCACCGAACGCCTCGCCATCCTGGGCGAACCTGCCTACCGCGCCCGCCAGCTCTGGCAGGGCCTTTACCGGAATTTCTGGCAGTCTCCCGAAGAATTCACGACCCTGCCGGCCGGCCTGCGCGGCAAACTGGCCGAAACCTTCGCCTTCGCCCCGCTCACGCCGAACCGCTACCTCGAATCGTCCGACGGGCAGACCCGCAAGACGCTTTTCGAGATGGCGGACGGCCGCCTGATCGAAGCCGTGCTGATGCGCTACGACCCGGAGACCCATCAGGGCCGCACCCGGCGCACGCTCTGCATCAGCACCCAGGTCGGTTGCGCCATGGGCTGTACCTTTTGCGCCACCGGCCAGATGGGATTTACCCGCCACCTCAGCTCCGGCGAGATCGTGGCCCAGGTGATGTACTACGCCCGCCACCTGAGCGATCTCGGTGAACGCGTCACCAACATCGTGCTGATGGGGATGGGCGAGCCTTTCCATAATTATGACAACACGATGTCCGCGATTGACCGGCTCAACGACCCGGACGGCTACGCCTTCGGGGCGCGGCGATTCACCATCTCGACCTCGGGCCTGGTCCCGGCCATCCGGCGTTTCGCGGCCGAAAAGCGACAGGTCAACCTGGCCATCTCGCTCCACGCCACCACCGACGAATCCCGCTCGGAGATGATGCCCGTCAACCGGAAATACCCGATTGCGGAGGTGATCGCCGCCTGCCGCGACTACGTCCAGGCCACCGGGCGGCGCGTGACCTTCGAGTGGGCCTTGATCCACGGGGTCAACGACACGCCCGAAGAGGCCCAGCGGCTGGCCGCCCTGCTCAAAGGGATGCTCTGCCACGTCAATGCCATCCCCCTCAACCCGACGCTGGGCTACCAGGGCCGGGCAACCTCCCGCGAAAGGGCCGCGCAGTTCAAAGGATCGCTGGAGCAGGCCGGAATTCCCTGCACGATCCGCATGAGACGGGGCATAGACATCCAGGCCGGGTGCGGCCAGTTGGCCGGGGCTGGTTTGTTGGGGAAATAGTCCCCGAAACATTTTGTTATGATACTGTGATTACACGCAGGCTTAGAGGGGTCCAAAGGCGCGAGGTCCAGGACTCCGGCGCTCCGACGTAACTTCTTGTCAGATTACTTACTTTGCAGTATAGTCTTACCGTTTACTTGCCAACCAAACCACTCCCCCTATCTTTTCGAGGCTTATGGACAACAAACGCTCCTGGCTTGACCGCCCCCTGATCCCCGGACTTCCCGGTTTGACCATCGAAATGGCGCTCTTCGGCCTGATCATCCTGGCAGCCATCGTCACCCGCTTTTACGACCTGGGTGCCCGCGTGATGAGTCACGACGAGAGCCTGCACACTTATTTTTCGTGGCTTCTCTATAAAGGCCAGGGTTACCAGCACTCCCCGATGATGCACGGGCCGTACCAGTTCCATCTGCTGGCGTTGTCGTATTTCCTGTTCGGCGTCAGCGACTTTACCGCCCGCATCCCGGCGGCCCTGTTCAGCATCGCCACGGTCTGGATGGTCTGGCACTGGCGGCATTACCTGGGGAAAACCGGCGCGATCCTGGCGGGGGTGATGCTGGTCATCTCGCCTTACATGCTCTTCTATGGCCGGTACGTCCGCAACGAGTCCTACGTCGGATTCCTGGGCGTGCTCATGCTCTACACCATACTGCGTTACCTGGAAACCAGGGAGCAAAAATACCTTTACTACACGACGATTGCCCTGGCCCTGCACTTTGCGACCAAAGAAACTTCCTTCATTTACGCAGCCCAGGCGCTGCTCTTCCTGGCGATCTATTTCGTCGCCCAGGTGACGCGCCGCCCCTGGGCCAAATCCGAACATTACCGGTCCTTTGTCATTGCCCTGGCGGCCGGAGTCCTGCTCGCCGGCCTGACCGTCGGATTCAGCATCCTCGGCAACCGCACCGGGACCCTGACCGGGACCGAGACCGCCGCGCCGCTCGACCCGACGACTGCCCCCTCCCCGCTGGATGCGCCGGGCGGGAGCATTTCGCCGCTGGCGGTGCTGGGGACTGCCAGCCTGGCCGGGTTCGTGGTCGCGGCCATCTTCCTGGTCAGCGGCTACACCTGGAAGCGGATCCGCCTCGAACCGTCTTTCGACCTGCTCATGCTGATCGGGACCCTGGTCCTGCCCCAGCTGGCCCCGTTCCCGGTCACGCTGGCAGGCTTCAACCCGACCGATTACTCTCTCGAGGGTATGACCCGCACGGCCCTGTTCCTTGTCCCCATCGCCCTGCTGTCTATCGGCATCGGCTACTGGTGGAAAGGGATGACCTGGGTCAAGAATGCGGTGCTGTTCTACGGCATTTTCACGGTGCTGTACACGACCGTCTTCACCAACGGCCAGGGATTTTTCACCGGGCTGGTCGGTTCGCTGGGATACTGGCTGGAACAGCAGGGGGTGCAGCGCGGCAGCCAGCCCTGGTATTACTACATCCTGGTCCAGATCCCCATCTACGAATTCCTGCCCGCCATCGCCAGTATTGCGGCGGTTTTCCTCGGGATCTTCAAGCTCAACCAGCTCCGCCCTCCCGCCGGACTCCTCGCTGAGGCGACCGGGGCGGACGAAGAATCCCTGGAAACCGTTGAAAGCGGCGAGCCGGCGCGACCCGTCGCCGAACAACCGGAACATGTGGAGTCCCTGGAAATCGTCGGAGACGATGACCCGGCGCAACCCGTCGTCGAGCACCCGGAACACACGGAATACGAAAACCTGCGTAATTTTCTCGGGCTGCTCATTTTCTGGATCATCACCGCCGTTTTCGCCTATTCCTATGCGGGGGAAAAGATGCCCTGGCTGACCGTCCACATGGCCTGGCCGATGATCCTGCTCGGCGGCTGGGCGCTTGGACAGATCGTCGAACAGACCGACTGGGCGGCCCTGTTCCGCAGCCGGGGCCTGCTCATCGTCGTCCTGACGGTTCTGGCCATCCTCAGCCTGGGAGCCGGTTTCCTGTCGGCGCTTGGGCCAAATCCCCCATTCCAGGGCAAGGACCTGGTCCAACTCCAGGACACGTCCACCTTCCTGTTGTCGGCAATAGTCGCCATCGGCAGCATTGCCGGGCTGGTCTACCTGCTGAAAGACATCGCGGCCACCAGCATCTTCCCCAACCTGCTCTCGGTCACATTTTTCGCCCTGCTCTTCGTCCTGACCGGGCGGGCGGCTTTGCGAGCGGCTTACATCAATTACGATAACCCCAAGGAATATCTTGTCTATGCGCACGCAGCCAGGGGCGTCAAGGATGTCGTCGAACAAGCCGAGGAAATTTCAAAACGGACGACCGGCGGGATGGGCGTCTCTATTGCCTACGATGCCAGCCAGCCCGATACGGGCGTGTCATGGCCGGTGGTCTGGTACTTGCGTGACTTCACCAACCAGCAATCCTTCGATAACCCGACCCGCGCCTTGCGGGACGTCTCCGTCCTGATCGTGGATGCCAAGAACTTCGACAAGATCGGTCCCGTCGTTGGGGACGCGTTCTACGAGTTCGAGTACGCCCGTATGTGGTGGCCGAACCAGGACTACTTCAACCTGGACTGGGGGCGCATCAAACAGGCCCTGACCGACCCGCAGATCCGGGCCGGGATCTTCGACATCTGGCTGAACCGCGACTACACCCTTTACGCCGAAGCCACCGAGAGCGAATACCTGACCCTGCCCACCTGGGAGCCGACCGACCGGATGCGGCTGTACATCCGCAAAGACGTCGCGGCCCAGATCTGGAATTACGGCGTCGGGCCGGTGAACGTGGCCGAAGCCCTGGCCGACCCCTACGAGGGCAAAGTCATCGAACTGAACGCCGACATCGTCGTCGGCAGTTGGGGGCAGGAGCTTGGGCAATTCGATGCGCCGCGCGGCATTGCGGTCGCGCCGGACGGCAGTCTCTACGTGGCCGACTCGCGCAACAACCGCATCGTCCACCTGGACGCGTCGGGCGATCCGATCTCGGCCTGGGGGACGGCCTCCTCCGGCTGCCCCTATACGGCTGCCCCGCCGGCAGACATCCCGGTCGGGACGTTCTGCGAACCCTGGGGGATCGCGGTCGGACCGGACGGCTCGGTTTACGTCACCGATACCTGGAACCACCGCGTTCAGAAATTCGACCTGGAGGGCAACGCGGTCGCCAGTTGGGGACTCTACGGCCTGGGCGAGACCGGCGACGCGTTCTGGGGGCCGCGCGGGATTGTCGTTTCGGAGGATAACCGCGTCTACGTGATGGACACCGGCAACAAACGGGTCGCCATCTTCGACGAGAACGGGCAGTTCCTGTCCCAGTTCGGGACCGTGGGCCTGGCCCCGGGCGAATTCGACGAGCCGGTCGGGATCGCCATGGGCGGCGACGGGACGCTCTACGTCACCGATACCTGGAACCAGCGCATCCAGACCTTTATCCCGCTGGGCGACGATGGCCTGAGCTACGCGCCCCTGGCCCAGTGGGACGTCGTCGGCTGGTACGGCCAATCGCTGGACAACAAACCTTTCATCGCCGTGGACGAGGCCGGACAGGTCTTCGTGACCGACCCCGAAGGCTACCGGGTCATCGCCTACAGCCCGGAGGGCCAGATCCTCTACACCTGGGGCACGTTCGGGGTCGAGCCGGGCAACTTCGGCATCGCCGCGGCCCTGGCCTTCGACGCCGACGGCAATCTCTGGGTCACAGACGCCGGGAATATGCGTATTATGCGCTTTGCGCTGACCCAGCCGTAGCAGCGAAAAATCACGGTGGTATAATGATGACGCCACGTCCAAGGCGGCGTGGCGTTTATCTGTCCATCAGGGAGATCTCATGAAACTGCACGAATATCAATCGAAACAACTTTTTTCCAAGTATGGCGTCCCGATCCCCAAGGGACGCGTTGCGGCTACCGCCAGCGAAGCCAAGCAAATCGCTGAAGAACTCGGTGGCCGCGTCGTCATTAAGTCGCAGGTCCTGGTTGGCGGACGCGGCAAGGCCGGGGGGATCAAGGTCGCCAAAGACCCCGCCGAGGCCGAAACGCTTGCCACCCAGATACTGGCGATGACGATCAAGGGACTCCCCGTCCGCAAGGTGTTGGTGGACGAAGCCGCCGACATCGCCCAGGAGATCTACCTGGGCATCACCAACGACCGGGCTGCCAAAAAGCCGGTGATGATGGCCTCCGCCGCCGGCGGCGTGGACATCGAGGAAGTCGCCGCCACCACCCCCGAAAAGATCATCAAGATCCACATTGACCCGCTGCTCGGCCTGCGCGACTACCAGACGCGGGACATCGCCGCCTTTATTGACCTGCACCGGGATTTCTGGCGCGACTTCGGCAGGATCGCCAACGGCCTCTGGCAGGCGTATTCGGCCAACGACGCCACCCTGGCCGAGATCAACCCGCTGGTCATCACCCGCGATAAACGCCTGGTCGCCCTCGACGGCAAAATGCTGATTGAC
The DNA here is from genome assembly GCA_049324115.1 of Chloroflexota bacterium. Lineage (GTDB taxonomy): Bacteria > Chloroflexota > Anaerolineae > Anaerolineales > Villigracilaceae > UBA5796. The sequence goes on along the minus strand of JBMOMN010000011.1, from coordinate 57,511 downwards.
GACAACGCCCTCTTCCGGCATGGAGACCTGGCCGACATGCGCGACCTCGACGAGGAAGCCCCAGCCGAGACCGAAGCCCGCAAATACGGCCTGTCGTTCATCAAGCTGGACGGCAACATCGGCTGCATGGTCAACGGCGCCGGCCTGGCCATGACCAGCATGGACATCCTCAAACTCTTCGGCGGCGAACCGGCCAACTTCCTCGACATCGGCGGCGGCGCAGGCGCAGAAAAAGTGGCCGCGGCCATGCGCATCATCCTGTCGGACCCGAACGTCAAGGCCGTGCTGTACAACATCTTCGGCGGCATCACCCGCTGCGACGAAGTGGCCCGCGGCATCCTGGCGGCGATGGCAGAAGTCAAACCCAAAGTGCCGATGGTCGTCCGGCTGGTGGGGACCAACGCCGAAGAAGGCCGCCAACTGCTGGCCGACGCCAACATGATCACTGCCGAAACCCTGGCCGACGCAGCCCAAAAAGCCGTCGCCGCGGCCCAGGCTGCCGGGTAAAGGAGGCCCCAAAATGAGCATTTTAGTCAACAAGGAAACCCGCCTGCTGGTGCAGGGCATTACCGGCAACGAAGGCCTCTTCCACACCACCCAGATGGTCGCCTACGGGACCAACGTCGTCGCCGGCGTGACGCCCGGCAAAGGCGGCGAATGGGTGCTGGGCGGCAAGGTCCCGGTCTTCGATTCGGTCAAGATCGCCGTGGACGCCACCGGGGCCAACGCCACCGTCATCTTCGTCCCGGCCCGCTTCGCCCCGGATGCGATGTTCGAGGCCGCCGACGCCGGCATCCCGCTCATCGTCTGCATCACCGAGGGCGTCCCCGTCCAGGACATGATGCGGGTGCGCAACTACCTCGACCAGAAAAAAGTCCGTTTGGTGGGACCCAACTGCCCCGGTCTGCTCACGCCCGGCGAAGCCAAGATCGGCATCATCCCCGGCAATATCGCCATCCCCGGTAACGTCGGCGTCGTTTCCCGCTCCGGCACGCTGACCTACGAAGTGCTGTACGCCATGAAAAACGTCGGCATGGGCGCATCCACCTGCGTCGGCATCGGCGGCGACCCGGTCAACGGTACCAATTTCATTGACGTGCTGCAAATGTTCGAGCACGATCCCCAGACCGAAAAAGTCGTGATGATCGGCGAGATCGGCGGCACCGACGAAGAGAAAGCCGCCGAGTTCATCGCCAACAAGATGACCAAGCCGGTCGTTTCCTTCATCGCCGGTCAGACCGCCCCTCCCGGCAAACGCATGGGACACGCCGGGGCGATCATCGAAGGCGGGGCCGGTACGGCTGCCGACAAGATCGCCGCCCTCACTGCCGCCGGCGTGCGGGTCGCCAAGCACCCCGAAGAAATCCCATCCCTGTTAAAGTAAGGCGATATTCATATCGCCCTGAATTCAAAACACAGAGACGCCCTCGCGGGCGTCTCTGCATGTATAATCGCTTTTGAAGTTGTTCAGGGCTTACTTGTGTTCATCAATATACTTGACAGCTTCACCGACAGTCGTGATCTTCTGGGCGTCTTCGTCGGAAATCTCGGCCCCAAACTTGTCTTCGAAGGCCATGATCAACTCGACCAGGTCGAGCGAATCGGCATCCAGTTCCTCACGGAAGCGGGCCTCCATCGTTATCTTGCCCTCCTCCACACCGAGAAGTTCCACGATAATTGCCTTGATTTCATTGAATGTATCAGCCATTCAAGCCTCCTGATTAGATTTTGAGTTACAGACTGGCCTATTGTAACCCTTCCGAAGAAGGTGTCAAGCCAGACTTCAAAGACAGGAACACTACCCCATGCCAAAAGTTGCGCCAGATTACGATGCGAGTGAAAAGAGCACTCACCCTGCTCAATCCAGGATTGACCAGAGGAAAGCCGACCACATCAAGATCAATCTGGAGCAGGACGTCCGCTCCGCATTGACGACCGGCCTCGAGGACTATCACTTCATCCACGAGGCTTTACCCGAACTGGATCTGGGGCGGATCAACCCGACCCTCAGCCTGTTCGGCGCCCGATTGGCCGCTCCTATTCTGATAAGTTCCATGACCGGCGGGACGGAGGAAGCCGGGGAGATCAACCGGCGTCTGGCCGAAGCCGCCCAGGAGGTCGGCGTGGCGATGGGAGTCGGCAGCCAGCGGGCCGCCCTCGAACACCCCGAACAGGTCCCCACCTTCGCCGTCGCCCGCAAGGCCGCCCCCGGCATCCTGCTCTTCGCCAACCTGGGCGCAGTCCAGCTCAACTACGGCTACGGCCTCGACCATTGCCGCCGCGCCGTAGACATGATCCAGGCGGACGCCCTGATCCTGCACCTGAACCCCCTGCAAGAAGCCGTCCAGGCCGGCGGGGATACCAACTTTGCCGAACTGGCGAACAAGATAGAAGTAATATGTAAGAAGCTGGAGGTACCGGTGATCGTCAAGGAAGTCGGCTGGGGCATCTCGGAGCGGACGGCCAAAATATTGGCCGGGTGCGGCGTCTCCGCCATAGACGTAGCCGGGGCGGGCGGCACGTCCTGGTCCCAGGTCGAAATGCACCGCGCTCCCGACGAGTTCACCCGCAAGCTGGCCGCCACCTTCGTCGGCTGGGGCATCCCCACCGCCGACTCCATCCTCAACGTGAAGCGGGCCGCCCCCGGCATGACGGTTTTCGCCAGCGGCGGCCTCAAAGACGGCCTCGACATCGCCAAATGCCTGGCCCTCGGCGCGTCTTTGGGAGGCATGGCCGGGCAGTTCCTCAAAGCTGCGGCCGTCTCGACCGGGAAAGCCGTCGAAATGCTGAAACTCACGAAGCGGCAGATCGAGGTGGCGATGTTCGCCTGTGGGGCGGGGGAGATTGGAGAATTGGAGGATCGGTTGGCAAAGGCCGAACGCTAAACAGGTAGTCAGGTAAACAAGTAGACAGGTTGTATAATTGGAACAGAGGTGACTTATGCAAATCTCCTTTTCGCTCCCTGAAAGCCAGTTTATCACCGAATCACCCGAAGCCGTTACAAAAAAAATCCGCCTGTACGCGGCGCTGGGGCTTTACCAGTCCGGGGAACTATCCATCGGCGCGGCAAGCGAACTGGCAGGCGTGAACCGCTACGAGTTCCTCGAATTTTGCAGGCATGAGGGCGTCGTCCTGCAAACACAAACATCGGATGAATTGGAAGCAGAGTTCAAAAAACCCAAAAGCGGGAAATAACCCATGCTGGTCGTTGCCGATAGTTCCGCTTTGATTGCCCTCGCGGCCTGCGACGGGCTTCAAGCCTTGCTGGCTGTATACGATGATGTGAAAGTCCCACGGGCTGTTTACGAAGAGGTCGTCAACCCAGACAAATCCCAAGGGGCCACGGAGGAGTAATTTGACGAAGCAGGAAGGCTGTATAATTGGAGATGTGACAGAGAAAGGAACTTTACTATGACTGTTTACACGTCTTCCCACACAAAACTGGTGAGCAAACTGGCAAAACTCTACGAAGATGGCCAGGTTAGCGAAACCACGGCTCGCACATTGAACAAAGTCCTGGATTTCGAAATGAACCAAATTCAAACAGACCTTGCGGCGACCGAAAAAGACCTGAGCGAGTTCGAATACCGCTATCACATGTCCACCGCAGACTTTTTTCAGCAATGGAAGGCGGGGCAAACAGATGATCGCATGGATTACGTTGAATGGGCATCGCTGGCACAAATGGCCGATAATTTGCGAAAGCGTTTGGAATTTCTCACCAGCGAGCCTCGCAAATGAAAATTGCCGAGTATTTTGAATCGGTCAAGGATCGCACCCTGACCGATTCTTTTGTTGTAAATTTCAAAGTTGCCAAGCAGGTAAACCGCTCAAACAATGGACATCTGCGTGCTCGTATCACCTTATTGACAACAGCATTTTGGAATTTTCAGAATTCATTGAGCAAGTATCAGAAGATGAAATTCGTCTTGTGACGTACAGTTATCATTGGGAAAGCAAGAACGGCGACCTCATCCGCCGCTGGGATAACGCAAGGCACTTTCCCAGGCTCGAAAACTTCCCGCATCACGTCCATGACGGCAAAACCGGCGACGTGACGCCGGGCAAGCTCGTCAATATTTTCCAGGTATTGGATGAAATCGCCTCAAACCTCGACAAATAATCTCTCCATCCATGATGAATAATCTCGCCCTCACCCTGCTCTCCGCCGTCGAAACCGAACTCCAGCGCCAGGTGGCCCGGCTCGACCAGCCGCACACCCGCCCCTTCCACGAGATGCTGACCTATCACATGGGCTGGACGGGCGTCGGCGCAGGCCCGGAGGCCGCCGGGAAACGCGTCAGGCCGCTGATGCTGCTTTTAACGGTAGCCGCTTGCGGGTCCGATTGGCAATTTGCGCTGCCGGCTGCTGCCGCCGTCGAACTCGTCCACAATTTTTCGCTGGTGCATGACGACGTGCAGGATAATTCCGACAAACGGCGCGGCAGGCCCACCGTCTGGAGCGAGTGGGGGATACCGATGGCGATCAACGTGGGCGACGCCCTGTTCGTGATGTCGAACCAGGCCATCCTGGACCTGGGCCGGACCTACCCGGCTGAGACGGTGGTCAAGGCAGCGGGCATCCTGCACGATACCTGCCTCGACCTGACCCGGGGCCAGTTCCTGGATATGTCTTACGAAAAGCGGGCCGACCTGGGGGTGGATGATTACTGGCCGATGGTTGCGGGCAAGACGGCGGCGCTGCTGGCGGCCTGCTGCCGGATCGGGGCGGTGCTCGGAGGGGCGGACGAGGCGACCGAGGAGGCCTACCGTTCGTTCGGCCATTACCTCGGCCTGGCCTTCCAGGTGCAGGACGACATCCTGGGGATTTGGGGCGACGAGGCCGTTACCGGGAAGTCTGCCGCGTCTGACCTGTTGGAGGGCAAGAAGTCGCTGCCGGTGTTGGCCGGGCTGGGCAAAAAAGGCGAGTTTGCCCGGCGCTGGGCCGAGGGGCCGATCACGCCCGCGGAGGTGGAGCAGGTTGCCCGTCTGTTGGCGAGCGAAAGCGCCTATGAACTTGCCCACGAGGCAGCCCGTCAAATGACCGACATGGCCCTCGGCAGCCTGCGGGCGGCCAATCCGCAAGGGGAGGCGGGCGACGCCCTGACTGAACTGGCCCACCGGTTGCTCTCCCGCTCGGCCTGACCTTGACATGCTTTTTTGGGCTGGTATAATCCCAGCACGTTGATGCGGGTGTCGCCAAGCGGTAAGGCACTTGCTTCCCAAGCAAGTATTCGTGGGTTCGAGTCCCATCACCCGCTCAGGCCCGGAGGTTCAAACCTCCGGGCTTTTTCGTTGCAGGCTTCGGAAGTCTATTCTCACGGCTGCGCCTATTATTTTTGAAAGGTTTTTTGTAAGGCAGATGTTATGCGAAACACTAAGGTCAAGGGTACAATTAGCCCGGAGGTAATTTCCCCATGTTCGCCGATGAACCGCAAAAAGGAACGATCCTTTACGTCGAAGACGATGCCAACAACCGGACCTTGATCCGCCGGGTGCTGATGGCTGACGGCTATACCGTCGTGGAAGCTCCCAGCGCCAGCGAAGCCCTCGCCATCGTAAAAAACAGCCTCAGGCCTGACCTGATCCTGATGGACATCAACATGCCCGAAATGGACGGTTATACCCTCACAGCCCGGCTCAAGGAGTTCGAACAACTGAAGAAAGTACCTATCATTGCCGTAACCGCCAACGTGATGCGCGGTGACCGCGAGAAATCCCTGGAAGCCGGCTGCGACGGTTACATCCAGAAGCCGATTGACATTGATCTCTTGACTCAGCAAATCGAACACTTTATCAAAAAATGACAGGGCCAACCATGAGTGAAAAAACTGGAAGCGAAAATACCCGGAAGACGACCATCCCCAAAGACGCAACCGTGCTGGTGGTTGAAGACAATGTATCGAACTTCGTGCTGATAGCCCGCATGTTGGGATATCTGGGGATCCACTGCGAATGGAAAACTTCCGGTTACGAAGTGGTGGAATACGCCGATACCTTGCCCCGTCTCGATCTGATCCTGATGGACATCCGCCTGCCTTACGAAGATGGGTACGGCGCGCTCAAGAAGATCCGCGCCTCGGACCGGTTGAAGGAAACCCCCATCGTGGCGGTCACAGCCGAAGCGAGCGTCGAGCAAATGAACAAGGCCCGCGCTTCGGGTTTCGACGGCTTCCTGGGCAAGCCGCTCGATCCAGACCGTTTCCCCGACCAGATCCGCCGGATTTTGAGCGGGGATCCGGTATGGGAGATGAGTTAGTAAAGGTTCAGGAATGACGGTCTCAGCGCAAACAAATACCCCCACATCCCCCCAAAATCCGCAGTTCCGAGGGCGCCTGGCACGAACGATGATCCTGGCTCTCTTTGTTTTTACGCTGGGACCAGCGTCCCTCATGGGGGCGACGGCCTATTTTCGGGCCAGCAACCTGCTCAGGACCCAGATGTCCACTCAATTGAACGGGGTCGTCCAGGGGAGCGTCGAGGATTTTGGGGATATTTTCAAGGCCAAACAGATCCGCCTGACTTCGATCAGCGGGCGGCCCGAGTTCTACATCCCGGCTTCGCAGGCGGTCCAGCCGGACGGGGAAAGTTTCGAGGAAGCCCGCGCCACCACGGTTGCCGTCTTCGAGAAGTTCAACCGCGCTGACGGTCCCACTTACTTCGCTTATATCATGCTGGTTGGCCTGGATGGGACGATTCGGGTAGCGTCCCGGCCCGCCTGGGAAGGCCTGAGCATCGCGGCCTCTCCATATTTCAAGGAATTCCACGAAGGCCCGCATTCCTTCGGTTCATTCGGCTTCATCCCCGGCCTCGAAGACCAGTTCTTCCTGGTATCGGCAGTCCCGTTCAGCGACCAGAGCGGGCAGGAACAGGGCTTCCTGGTCGGCATTACCGGCGAGGAGCCGGTCCAAAATATCCTGTTGCAAATGGCAAACTTCAACGAGGAGGCCAGGCCTTACTTCGCCATCGAAAGCGGGGAATTCGTCCAGATTGATCCCCACACCCTCGTGCTCTCGCAGTATTCGCCTTCGGACGATCAATTCGAGACCCTCAAGTCCGTCCTGCCGCTCGACGAGGACCTGCATACCGCCGTAAACGCCGAAACGCTTTATTACAAGAACGAAGAGGGCGTTGACGTGATCGCGGAAGCCCACTGGATGCCTTTCGTCGAGACTGCCCTCATATTGGAACTGCCCGAGAAAGCTATCTTCGAGCAGCTCAACAGCCTGGCGACGTTCACCGCCCTGCTGCTGGGAGCCACCCTGGCCGTCATGGGGACCGTGCTTTACATTTCGATCAACCGGTTCATCAATCCCTTGCTCAGCCTGGCAGAGACCACCCGCCGCTTCGCAGAGGGCGACTGGGGCGAACGGTCGCAGATCGCCCGCAAGGACGAGATCGGCCTGCTGGCGCACTCTTTCAATACGATGGCCGACGACCTGAGCAACCTGTACCGCACCCTCGAAAGCCGGGTGGAGGAACGGGCACGCCAGATCAACACTGCGGCCGAAGTGGCCCAAGACATCACCTCCACCCGCAACCTGGACGAGCTATTGCAAAGGACTGTCTCCCTGATCTCGGAGCGCTTCGATTATTACCACACCGGGATCTTCCTGCTCGACCGTTCCGGGCGGTACGCTATCCTGCGCGCCGCCGAAAGCCCGGCAGCCGAGGAAATGATCGGGCGGGGGCACAGACTGGCCGTCGGTTCGCCGTCGGTCATCGGCTGGGTGACGGCCAACAACCAGCCGCGCATCGTCACGAAAAACTCAGACGACCCCGAAGCCTTCCGAAATGAGTTCCTGCCCGAAACCCGGGCCGAAGCCGGCGTTCCCATTGCCCTGGGAGACCAGGTGCTGGGTGCGTTGAACGTGCAAAGCCAGCAAATTGACGCCTTCGACATGGAAGCCATCGTCACCCTGAAAACGCTCGCCAGCCAGATCGCCGCAGCGATCCAAACCATCAACCTCGCCGATTCCACCCAGGTGGACTTGAAAGAGTTGGAGGTGCTCTACCGGGCCAGCCAGCAGATCAACGAAGCCAGGAACCAGGCCGAAGTGGTGGACAGGGTCGGCCTGGCCCTGCGGCAGCTTTCATTCATTACTTCGGTGTACTTCAACCAGTCCGGGCAATTGAACCTGATCCATGCCTACAACCCCGACGAGCCGGGACTTGAGATCACGCCCGGAATGCGTCAACTTCCTCTCAGCCCGGACGAGCTGGCCGAATCCCTGGCGATGGGGCCGATCATCACCGAACTCGGACGCAAATCCACCGCGCCGGAGACCCTGATCCGCCTGCCGCGCCAGATGGGATGCAAGATTGCAGCCTTCATCCCGCTTTCCAACGGCGAGAAACTCTACGGGCTGCTCACCCTGGGTTCGACGAACCCGCAGCGCCTGTCCCCCGTAGCCATCCAGCCGTACCTCAACCTGGCCGATACGATCACCTCCGGGTTGGAAAAAGCCATCGCGGAGGAGAACGTCCAGCGCCGGATCCGGGAACTGGAAGCCATTTCGAGGGCGACCCAGAATATCTCGGCGGTGGACACCCTGGACGACCTCTATAGCGTTTTGCACGATGAAATCCGCCAGTCGCTGGGCGATTTCAACTTCCTGATCGCGCTCTACCAGAAGAGCACAGACATGATCAGCGTGCCTTACCTCTACGAGAACAGCAGGGTCACATCTCTCGAAGCCTTCCCCCTGGGCGAGGGTCTGATCTCGATCATGATCCGCACCCTCCAGCCCTTGATGCTGGTGGAAAATACCGAAAAGCGGGCTGTCGCCCTGGGAGCCAAGATCGTCGGCAAACCCGCCAAATCCTGGCTGGGCGCGCCCCTGTTGATCGGGAACGAGGTGGTCGGCGCGATTGTCATCCAGGACCTCGAGCGCGAATTCGCTTTTTCCGATAACGACCTGCGCATCATCACGGCCCTGGCGACGCAGGCCGCCGGGGCCATCAACAACGTGCGTCTGCTCGACGACAGCCGCCGGAGGAATCTCCAGCTGGAAACGGCGGCTGAGATCGCCAGGGACATCAGCAGCGCCCTGGACCTGGACGAACTGCTCTTCCGGGCGATCCAGCTCATCCGGGACCGGTTCAACTTCTATCATGCGAGCGTCTTCCTGGCCGACGCGGCGAACGAATACGTGGTCATTCGGGAAGCGACGGGCGAAGCCGGGGCGCAGATGAAACGCTCCGGGCACAAACTGGGCATCGGCTCGAAATCCATCGTCGGGTTCGTGGCCGGGAAGGGCGAGCCGCTGGTTGTCAACGACACGTCCCGGGACGCTACGCACTATGCCAACCCCCTCCTGCCGGACACGCGTTCCGAAGCGGCGATCCCGCTCAAAGTCGGCGAGCGGATCGTAGGCGTGCTGGACGTGCAAAGCACCCAACCATTTGCCTTTACTGAAGAGGCTCTGCGTACCATGCAGGTTCTTGCCGACCAGTTGGCGGTCGCGGTGGTCAATTCGGAACTGTTCGCCGAAACCCAGGAGCACCTGTCGCAGCACCGGCTTTTGCACCACATCACGACCTCCGCCGCTTCCGGTTCGACCCTGGACGAGGCGCTCGATTCCGCGGTCCAGGGCTTGCAAGTCACCCTCGGCGGGGACCGGGTCGCCATCATGCTGGCCAACAAGGAAAAAGAATGCCTGGAGGTGACCGCTTCGATCGGCTACTCCGAAGAGGATACCCGGAACCTGTCCATTCCGATCGGGTCGGGCATTACCGGCTGGGTTGCGGCCCATCGGTTGCCGCAGCGGATCAGCAACGTCCAGGAAGATTCGCGTTACATCGAAGTCAGCGCCAACACCAGGTCCGAGCTTGCCATCCCGTTGATGTTCCGCAACGAGCTGCTCGGGGTGCTCAACATCGAGAGTGAAACCCTGTCGGCGTATGACGAACACGACGAGGAGATGCTCGGCACGCTTGGCGGGAGCCTGGCGGCCATCATCGCCAATGCCCGCCTGCTGGAGCAGATCCGCCGCCAGGTCGAGCGCGAACGCCTGCTGTTCGAGGTGACAAGCAAGATCCGCCGCTCCACCGACATGCAAACCATCCTGCAAACGACGGCCAGCGAGTTATCCAAGGCAGTCGGCGCCCGCCGCGCCCAGATCAAGATCGCCCCGTCGAAGCCTGGCAACGGCAAGGACGAATGAACCCGGATGAGGGAAGAGCGATGAATATCCCTGAGAGCTATTCAGGCGTGCTGAAAAATATTATGAAGCGGCTGGGAGGGTTCTACCTGGTCTTTGCGGTAGCCCTGGCTCAAATGGCTTCGAACCTGGTCTCCATACCGATCGCCTATATCACCCAGATCAACGCTGAACTGACCCCGGATCAAGTTTCCCGGATCAACCAGATGACCCTGACCCTGACCATTATAGGGAACGTCATCATCTGGGCAGTCACATACATCCGCAACCGGGCGGCCTTCAAACGCTTGCAGCAATGGGCCAAAGGTCAAACCCTGGTTACGAACAGCCGGGACGAGGTCCAGGCCTGGAAGCAAATCACCACCGTAGCCTGGAATTACGCCCTGGTGGCGTCGCTGACCGCGATCTTCCTGATCATCATCCCATTGCAAATTTACCAGGTGAACGCCTTCGACATGAGCGGGAACCAGGTCATCTATACCCTTTTTGGCGGCATGTTGACCATCATGTCCATCATCACCCTGGACGTGATGATCCTGGAAAGGCTGCTCACGCCGGCGAGGGTGGCCCTGACCCCCAGGGAATTCAGCGACCAGTTGATCGGGGCCGCCGGGTTCCGCCTGTTTGCCAAGTCCCTGGTTTTCATCCTGGCCGTGATCGGGGTGGGCATCCTGCTGGTCGCGCCGATCGGTTACCACCAGACCTATACCGCCCTGTACGAAGAGATCGGATCGCTCAAAGTCCTGGCAGACCTTCGCTCGCAATCCATCGTTGTCAGCATCCTGAGCGTCATCCTGGGAGCGATCATCGCTTACCTGCTGTCCACTTCCATTTCCAATCCCATCGGCCGCATCATCGAGACCTTCCAGAAGGTCGAAAGCGGCGACCTGACCCAGAGAGTCCCGGTCACGGCGACGGACGAAATTAGCGAGTTGACGGTCCACTTCAACCGGATGGTATCCCGGCTTGAAGAACTCCAGGGCAGCCTCGAACGGCAGGTGCAGGAACGCACGGCCCAACTGACCGCCACCCTCGAGGTTGGCCGGGTCGCCAGCCAGATCCTCGACCAGGACGACCTGATCCATACGGTGGTGAACCTGATCACGGATAAATTCAACTTCTATTTCGCTTCGATCTTCCTGCTGGACAGCACCAACCGCTGGCTTGAATTCAAGGCAGGGACAGGTGAAGCCGGCCGGTTGTTGAAGGCAAGCCGCTATCGCCTTGAAGTCAACGACAAGAGCATGGCCGGCGCAACAGTCAGGAGCAAAACGGCCCGAGTCGCTGAAGACGTGACCTTCGAGAAGACCTACCTGATCAACCCGCTGCTGCCGTATACGCGCTCGGAAATCACCCTGCCCCTGGTCAGCGGCGAGCGGCTCCTGGGCGTGCTGGACGTGCAATCCACCGAGGTCGGCAGCTTTAGCGAAGCGGATATCGAGACCCTGCAAGGCATGGCCAACCAGTTGACGGTTGCCCTCGAAAACGCCCGCCTCTTCCGGGAGACCCAGGACACGCTCGAAGAAGTCCGTGCGGTCCACCGCCAGTACCTGTCCGCGGCCTGGGGAAGGGCGACCGAGGCCGGAGACCTGGAGTTCACTTCCGGCGAGACCGGGAAACTGACCGGCGAAGAAGCGGAGATAGACGTCCCGATCACCCTGCGCGACCAGATCATCGGCCAGATCAAGCTCGAAGGCGAGGACGAGTGGAACACCGAGGAACGCGCCCTGATCGAAGCCGTTGCCACCCAGACCGCCCTGGCGCTGGAAAATGCCCGCCTGCTGGAAGAAAGCCAGCAACTGGCCGTGAGGGAGCGCCTGATCTCCGAAATTGGCGCCAAGATCTGGGCCTCCACCACAGTGGACGGCATCCTCCAGACCGCAGTCCGGGAAATTGGCCGGATCATGAACGCCACCGAAGCCGCAATCGAAATTGACCTGGAACCCACCGGCGAGGAGGCCGCATGACCACTCCCGGAGTCGCACCTGAGCGTCGCAACCCTGGCGGCCAGATCCTCGGCGTCCACCCCTCGATCACAGACAGGGGAGAAATCCGCAAGACCCGGCTGCTGGTCATTGTCTCATTCATTTTGAGCGCCGGGATCGGGGTGCTGGCAGGCATCCTGCTCTTCCTTGCGCCGCAGGAGATCCTCCCTTACCTGCCCGTGCTCGTTTCATCCATCGCGGTGAACTTCGTAGCCTACCTCCTGGGCCGCTCCCGCCACTACCGGCTGGGATCGTGGCTGCTGCTGGTCGGCCTGGTCGCGACGGGCTACGCGCTGGTCCCCATCCGCCCGGAAGACGTGGTGGACCAGATCAGCGCCACCCTGCCGATCGCTTTCGTCATCGGCAGCCTGTTGTTCTCCATCCCCGAATTCATCGCTTTCGTTTTTCTCAATGCGGTCATCATCTTTTCGATGCCGACCTTCGTGCCGGTGCTGGAAACGCCGCTGATGGTTTCACAGTCCATCATCTACGTCATCCTCGGCTCCATCGTCCTGGTGGTCACCACCCTGCGCAACAACACCGAACGCGACCGTCTCGAAGCAGCCAGCCAGGCCAACCAGGCCTTGAGAGCCATGCAGGATGAACTTGAAGCGAGGATTGCCGAGCGGACCGGCAAGCTGGTCGAAAAGACCAGCCAGATGCGCGCTTCTGCCGAGATTGCCCGGCGGGCCGCCGCCTTGCAGAACCCCGGTGAACTGCTCGAACAGGTGGTCAACCTGATCGCAGCAGAGTTCAAACTCTACCACGTCGGCATCTTCCTGAAATCCGAGGACGGCGGACAGGCCATTCTCCAGGCATCCTCGTCGGCGGAGGGCAGGAAGATGATCCAGGATGGGTTCCGCCTGGAAATCGGCCAGCAGGGACTCGTCGGGGCGGTCGCGGCGGAGAGAAGGGTGCGGGTGATCCCGGACGTGGACCAATCCGCCGAATTCCTGTCCAACTCCGAACTGCCGGATACCCGCTCGGAGGTGGCCCTGCCCCTGATCGCCCGGGACGCTGTGATCGGCGTGCTGGACCTTCAATCTTCCCGCCCCGACACTTTTAGCGAAGACGACATTGACGTTTTACAGACCATGGCAGACCAGGTTGCCCTGGCCATCGAAAACGCCCGCCTGCTGGCCGAGAGCAGCGCGGCCATTGCCCAACTGCAAGCCATCATGGCCGATAATATTCGGACGACCTGGAAGGCCAAATCTGCCCGCGACAGGCTGGTTTACAGTTATACACCGCTTGGGAGCATCATTCCCGCAGGCAAGGATGACAGCCAATCGTTGAAGATCCCCATCCACCTGCGCGGCCAGCGCATCGGCCAGATCAAACTCCAGCGGCGCGAGGACGACCATTGGAGCCAGCGCGAAGAGACCCTGATCGCGGAACTGGCGACCCAGGTCGGCCTGGCCATCGAGAACGCCCGCCTGCTGGAAGAGGCGGAACAGCGCGCCGAACGGGAACAGTTGATCAGCGAGATCACGTCCCGCGCCACCCAGACCCTGGACGTCGAAATCATGCTCCAGCAACTCATCCGCGAACTTGGGACCGCGCTCGGGTCGGCCAACACTTTCATCCAAATTGGCTTGAATGATCCCGATGAAGGCCCCCTGGAGTAACAGCATGGTCAACCGCTTCATCAATTTTTTCCGCATCCCCTACTTCCAGGACCTTCGCGAACTGCGCCGCGCCCAAAACCTGCATTTCATCACGCTCGGCACGCTCGTCACTGAGCTGGTCATTACGGGTGTGCTTTTTCCGGGTCTGCTGTCAAGGTCGTGGCAATCTCTCGTCCTGGCAGCCGCCGCCTTCGTCGTTTTCATTGGTACGATTTTCCTGATCGGCGCGAACAAGCGCAACAGCGGACAGGCCGCGAATGCTTTCATCGGCATGTTGTGGGCCAGCCTGGTCGTCATGGCCTGGTTCAGCGGAGGCAGCCAGAGCGCGGTGTTCGCCTTCATGGCCAGCGTCATCATCATGGCCGGGCTGGTATTGGATACACGCCTGGTCCTGTTCTTCGCGATAGCCAGCGCCGGGACAGCCCTTGTCTTCAACCTGCCTTCCGTCGAGGCTGCGCTCCCGGCAGATCCCACGTTCCCCGCCCGGGCCTTCGTCTTTGCCTATGCGCTCAACTTTATCGTGCTGGGCCTGCTTGCGGTCCGCCACACAGCCAACAGCTTGCGAGCCTTGGAACAAGCCGAAGAGGCCACCGCCAGATCCGCCGGGAGCCGCGAAGCCCTCGAAGACAGCCAGCGAAAAGAACAGGCTCTGGCCTCCGCACTCGCCCGGCAGGAGTCCGTTACCGGCGCGCTGGCGCAAATCTACGCCCTGGCAGCGAAGAATCTGCCCGAAGACCGGTTCCTGCAAGGAATCTCTGCGGAACTGGCCGATAAACTGGAAGTGGAACACGTGGCAATTTTCGCGCTCGACGAGACCGGGAGTTTTGCCTATCTCCAGGCGGCCAGCAGCCAGGCCGGCCAGCTCCTGATCCAGGACGAGGGGTATCGTCTTCCGGTGCGCAAGGCGAGCATGATCGCCGGCCCTCGCGAGCCTGGGCTGCCGGAGGTCAGCTTCACCCTCGGCAGCGCGGCCTACAGGATAGCCCGTCCCGTTCCCATGCCGGAGATGAACACCGAGTTCAATTACCCGATTGCCGTCGGCGACCAACTGATCGGGCTGCTGAACATCCAATCCTCCGCCGAACAGGCACCGGGTCCGGATTGGGAAAGGCTGGTCGGGATACTGGCGGCCCAATTGGGCATCGTCATCCAGAACAGTCACCACCTCCACGAAGTCCAGGCGCTCAGGCATGAACTCGAAACCATTTCCGGCCAAAGGATCTCGGACGCCTGGCAGCGGATCAGCGAAGGGTCGGCCCTCGCCTACCGCTTCGACCGGGTGCGG
Organism: Chloroflexota bacterium; assembly: GCA_049324115.1. GTDB lineage: Bacteria > Chloroflexota > Anaerolineae > Anaerolineales > Villigracilaceae > UBA5796. The sequence goes on along the minus strand of JBMOMN010000011.1, from coordinate 42,450 downwards.
GTCCTCCCGCAGGGCGAAAACCTGCCGGCGGAGATCCGCAAGCAGCTTCAGGCCGGGAAGCTCGGCACCTACCGCACCCAAAGAGGGACGATCGCCCTGGCTGCCCCGATCCAGATTTCAGGACAGGTCATCGGCGTGATCGGTTATGAACTCGACAAGGAGCGGGAACTGGTCCACCCCGAAGAAACGGCCATGCTGGACGCGATAGCAGCCCAATTGAGCATCGCCCTGGAAAACGCCCGCCTGTTTACCGAAACCCAGCAACGGGCTTACAACGAGCAATTGATCGCCTCGGTCTCGAACCGGATCCGGGAATCACTCGACCTGGAAACCGTCCTTCGCTCGGCGACTCTGGAGATCCAGCAGGCGCTCAACGTCGAATTCGCAGAGATCCGGCTCGGCTCGTCCAAAATTGCCAAACCGGACGGAACGCACCCCGATTGACCATCGGAGGCGGTAAACGACCATGAATTTACCAGAAGAAAGAATCACTCCTGCGCAAGACAGCAACCGGGAACGCCGGGCAGTCTACACGTACCGGTTCGCCATATTGCTGGCATTTTTTGCGTCCTTGAACACAATAGCCACGCTGATCTACAGCCGCTACAACGGGATTGCCACCTGGCGGACCTACGCGGAAGGCGGGCTGATTCTCGCACTTGTGGTCATCGCGATCTTGCAGGCCCGGGCCAGCCGGAAAGGCTATTCCGAGCGCAACGTTTATATCCTGCTCGCCAGCTTCCTGGGGATTTTGATCGTCAGGAATTTCTTCCTCGCCGGGCTGGGACTGGTCTTTGGCGTGGTCGCGATCAGCATGACGACGACGATCGCGGTGCTCACCCTGCCGTCCCGGCGGGCAGGCTTCGTCATCACAACCGGGTATATCGCCGGCGCGGCGATCATCCTGCTCGATTATTTCGCCCCCTACGAACGGATCCCGGCCCCGCCGCAAATCCGCTTCTCGATCCTGGTGGCCGCCCTGGCAGTGACGGTCTTCGCGATCTTCCTGACCATCCAGCAATTCAATAAATTCAACCTGCACAGCAAGATCAGCACCCTGCTCTCACTGGCCGTCCTGGTCCCCGTGGTTGCGATCGGCGCATTGAACGTCATCACCCTCCAGCGGGAGCTGCAGAACCGTCAGAACGAAACCCTGCTCGGGTCCGCCGCGCAGGCCGCCATCAGTCTGGATGCGTTCATCCAGCACACGTTGAACACACTGCGGGTGGAAGGCCAGATCCCGGATATTTCCGCTTTCATGGAGGCCACCAGCGAGGGCCGGGAGATCAGCCCCGAAGTCCGGGAAAATGTGCTCGCCACCTTGTACACACTGACCCGCAAGGACCCCGTCCTGATCACCTCTTACGCCCTGTTGGATCTGGCCGGCCTCAACGTGCTGGATACCAATCCCAGGCATATCGGGAGGGACGAATCGGCCTCCGACGCCTTCCAAAGCACGTTGAAAAGCGACCTGCCCTACGTTTCCGACGTGCAGTATGACGCGGAGAACGAAGCCGTCATCGTCTTTGCGGCTCCCGTCCGCGACAGGACCTTCAAGATCGCGGGCGTCATCCGGCTGGTTTACAAAGCCTACAAGATGCAGATCCTCATCAGCGAATTCTCGAACCTGGCCGGCGGAGACTCCTTTGCAGCCATCCTGGATGCCAACGGCGTCTTCCTCGCCCATGGCTTCGATACCGGCCTGATCCTGAAAAGCGCCACGCGCCTCACCCCAGATGCTCTGGACCGCCTGCAGGACGCCGGCTACCTGCCCCCCGGCACGGTCGAAGACTTGACCCTCGACCTGGAAGGGATGGCTGCAGGGCTGGAAAATATTCAGGAAGAGCCGGTCTTCTACGCAAACGCCTTCCCCAAACCGGTCACCCCGGCAAGCGAGGAGGCCACACTGGATACGGTTGCTGCCTACGCCATGAGTTCCCGGAAATGGGTCGTTTTATTCGCCCAGTCGCAGCAGGCGTACCTGACCCCGCTCGAAGAGCAGACCCGTTCGACCATCCTGGTGGCGGTCCTCATCCTCGTTGTTGCCTCCGTTTCGGCCTTGAGCATCGCCCAATTGCTCGCCAGCCCGATCACCCGGTTGACCAGCGTGGCGAACCGGATCATCGAGGGCGATACCACCGCCCGCGCCGACGAGACCTCCCAGGACGAGATCGGGACCCTGGCCGTCACCTTCAACAAAATGACGGCCCAGTTGGGCGAGCTGATCGGCAGCCTGGAAGCGCGCGTCTCGGAGCGCACCGGAATTCTGGAAAAGCGCGCCACCCAGTTGAAAGCCGCAGCCGAGATTGGCCGCCTGGCCGCGAACGTGCGCTCCACCGGCGAACTCCTCGACCGGTCCGTGACGCTGATCAGCGAACGGTTTGGTTTTTATCACGTCGGCCTGTTCCTGCTGGACGAACGCCGCGAATTTGCGGTCTTGCGCGCCGCGAACAGCCCCGGCGGACAGAAAATGCTGGCGAACAACCACCGGCTCAAGGTCGGACAGGTAGGTATTGTCGGCCACGTCGCCGCCCGCGGCGTTGCCCGCATCGCCCTGGACGTTGGGGAGGATGCCGTTTATTTCGACAATCCCTACCTCCCCGAGACCCGCTCCGAGATGGCCCTGCCGCTCGTGGTTGGCGGCCGCCTGATCGGCGCGCTCGATGTCCAGAGCACCGCAGGCGCGGCCTTCTCCCAGGAAGACGTGACCACCCTGCAAATGCTCGCGGACCTGATCGCCATTGCCATCGAGAATGCCCGCCTGTTCGAGGAAAGCCAGAAGACCCTGAGCGCCACCCAGAGTTACTTTGGGGAACTCAGCCAGGAAGGCTGGCGGAACATGATCGAGACCCGCGAACAGGTCGGCTACCTGGCTGTCTCCGACGGGACCATTACGCCCATCGCCGACGAGTGGGACGACGCCTTGGGCAAGGCAGCCAGCCTGGGCCAGATCGTGCTCGATGAAAGCCAGATGGCAGCCGCTGTCCCCATTGTTATCCGCGGGCAATCGGTGGGTGTGATCCGGCTGCAAAAGCCGAAGAACAGCAGCCGCTGGAACAAGAACGACCTGGACACGGCCCAGGTCCTGGCCGACCAGTTGGGCGCTGCGCTCGAAAGCGCCCGCCTTTACCAGGACGCCCAGCGCCGGGCTTTGGTCCAACAGGCTATCGGCGACATCGCCGGCCGCATGGACGCGCTCCCGGAAATGGAAACGATCATGAAGACGGCTGTCGAAGAGATCGGCAAATTGATCGGCGATGCAAGCGTTTCCATCCGCCTGGTATCCGGGGCCGATGAGCAGGACGGAATCCGCTCAGGAGTTGGGAACCGATGAACAGTCCATCCCCAATGGAAACCCGCGAACCTTCCCGGAAAGGAAGGATGACCGACATTACGTCGCCGTGGCGGGCGGCCCTGATCTTTGCCGCCTCGGTGTTCATGGTCGAGTTGGCGATCATGTTCACGTTCTTCCTCCTCCCGCCCCTGCCGCCCCTGTTCGAGGCCCTCACGGACTCGACAGCCCTGGTCATACTGCTCTTCCCCATCATCTACTTCTTCTTGACCAACCCCTTGACGATTGCGTTATCCGAGCGGAACAAGACCCTCGAGGAAAACCTGGCCTTGAACCGGACCTTGAGCGACAGGGTCGCTGAGCGGACGCAAGAGCTTGAATTGGCCAACGCCAACAATTTACGCCGGGCCACCCAATTCGAGGTCCTGGCGAGGATCGCAAGAACGATCAGCTCCACCCAGGAGATGGGCGCCCTCCTGCCATTGATCACCGAGGTTGTCAGCAATCAATTCGGTCTTTACCACGTCGGAATTTACCTGAACGATGCCCGCGGTGAGTTTTCGGAACTGGTCGTCGCGAACGGCGAAGCAGGAGCGAGGATGGTCTCCGAGAAGTACCGCTTGAAGATCGGCCAGGCCGGTATCGTCGGATACGTAGCAGCTGCGGGCATGCCGCGCCGCGTGTCGAACACCGGTGCGGACGCCGCCTTCTTCAACAACCCGCGCCTGCCCGAGTCGCAATCGCAGGTGGCCCTCCCCCTCCGGCTTGGGGAGAAGATCTTCGGCGTGCTGGACGTGCAAAGCACCGACGTCAATGCGTTTTCCCAGGAGGATATTTACATCTTGAGCACGCTGGCAGACCAGATCATGGTTGCCATTGAAAACGCCCGCCTGTTCGAGCAGAACCGCCAGGCATTGGCCCAGGCCGAATCGATCCACCAGCGGTACGTCGAACAATCGTGGCGGCAATACGCCGGTCAAAAGCGCCTGGCCGGATTCGATTTCGACGGGAAGGAGACCCGGGCGCTGGGCCAGGCCGCAATCCAGGGCGCTGCAGGACCGGCTCAAGATCAGGATAACGCGCTCGCCATCCCCCTGACGGTCGGCGGGCAAACCATCGGCACGTTGAGCGTCCGGCCACAAAACCGGGACCGGCGTCTGACGCCGGAAGAACGCGACCTGCTCGCCGGCGTCGCCGAACGGGCGGCCCTCTCGCTGGAAAACGCCCGCCTGCTGGAAGATGCCCAGCGCCGGGCCGCGCGGGAGCGCGCCATCGGCGAACTGACCTCGAAGATCGGAGCGCGTACCCGGCTCGATTCGATCCTGCAAACCACCGTCCAGGAGCTTGGCCGACAGATCCATAACGCCGAGATCAGCTTCGAGATCAACCCCGAACAAGAGGACGCGACGATATGATCCTTACGCGCAGGTTGCTGATCCCCATCCTTGCCTGGGTTACAGTCATCGTCGTTGCGCTGGTGGCTACGGGCCTGTTCTTTTCCCAGCGCAGCAGCCAGGCCACCGAAACGGCCAGCATGGCCAGCCAGGTCGAGGTCTTTTACAGCCGGCTGGAATCACTGAAAAACTTCGCCCTGGCGCTGGCTACCGAAACGGCCAACAATCCCGAAGTCCAGGCGGCTTTTGCGGCGGGCAACCGCAAGAAATTGACCGATCTCACCCTCCCCGGCTACCTCGCCGTGGACGCCCAGTTCGATGTCCCCCAGGCGCAGTTCCATCTGCCGCCCGCGACCTCGTTCCTGCGGCTCCACCAACTGGAAAACTTCGGGGATGACCTGTCCGCGTTCCGGTTTACGGTGCTGGCCGCAAACGCAGAAAAGCTCCCCACCGCCGGGGTCGAAATGGGACGCGGCGGCCTGGGGATGCGCGGCGTTGTGCCGGTGTTCTACAAGAACCTGCACGTCGGCACGGTCGAATACGGGTTGAACATTGACAGGACCCTGCTGGCCCAACTGGCCGACCAGTTTGGCGATGACTGGCAGATCCTCCTGCTGCGGGAGCCGGCCGAAATCGCCACCTTCGCCGGGGCTGTGGGCGAAACCGAAGGCCCCACCCCAGACTTTATCCTGCAAGCCAGCACGCTGGACGAACCGTTCTACGACGAAGCGGAGGCGTACATCCAGGCCAAAAACGGGCAGACGGTGACGACCCGGCTGCGGGCTGACGACAAGGCCTACATTGTCATTTCCGCCCCCATTTTCGATTATTCCGGCCAGGTCATCGGCATTTTGAACGTGATCCGCGACCGGACCGCAGACGCGCGCTCGACGAGTACAGTCTTCATCACTATCATTTTCTCCTCGATCCTCGGCGTGGCCCTGGGAGGCTACGGCCTGTTTTCGATTGCGCGGCGGATCCTGCACCCCATCGCAGCCTTGACCGAAACGGCGACGATGATCACCGAGGGGAACCTCGAGATCCAGGCCGATACCGGTTCGCCCGACGAAATCGGCCTGCTGGGAAAAGCCTTCAACGCCATGACCTACCAGTTGAAAACGCTGATCGAAAGCCTGGAAGTCCGCATCCAGGACCGCACCAGGGACCTGGCCCGATCGGCGGAAAAATTCAGGCTGGTGGCTGCGGTTGCCAGTTCCACCGCTTCCATCCAGGAACTCAAGCACCTGCTGGCGACGGTCTCCGAGATCATCAGCGAACGGTTCAATATCTATCACGTGGGCATTTTCCTGCTGGACGAGGAACGGGAATTTGCCGTGTTGGAGGGCACGAACAGCCTGGGAGGCCAAAAAATGCTGGAGCACGGTCACAAGCTCAAAGTCGGCGCGCAGGGCATCGTGGGTTACGTCACCGGGACCGGCTCCCCGCGCATCGCCCTGGATGTCGGCAGCGATGCGACCTACTTCGACAACCCGGACCTGCCCAACACCCGCTCCGAGATGGCTTTGCCGCTCAAGATCGCGGGCGAGATCATCGGCGCCCTCGACCTGCAATCCGTGGAACCGGACGCCTTCTCCGAAGCCGATATCGAGGTGCTCTCCATCCTGGCCGACCAGGTCGCAATCGCCATCCAGAATGCCCGCTCCTTCGAGAACGCCGGCCAGGCGATCCGGGAAGCGGAGATCGCATTCCAGCAAGTAACCGGCCAGACCTGGCAACAATTCGCAAAGGAAAAGGGCAGCCTGGGTTACGTCTACGACGGGCTGGAGACCAGGCCGCTCAAGGGTGAGGCGAACGGCCACGACGCGCAAGAGATGAGGATACCGGTAAAGCTCCGCGGAAAAACCATCGGGACCCTCAAGATGCGCGCCGCTGATCCAGGCCACTCATGGTCCGACGACGAGATCGCCATGGCCGAAGCCGCGTCCGAACGCGCCGCCCTGGCCCTCGAAAACGCCCGCCTGCTGGAAGACAGCCAGAAACGGGCCGCAAAGGAACAGACCATCTCGCAGGCTTCGGCCCGGATTGGCGCCTCGCTCGATTTTGGCCAAATCCTGAGCACCACTGCAAAGGAATTGGAGCAGGCCTTGGGCAGTTCAGAGATCGTCATCAACCTCGAAGACCGAGATTAAGGGTTCTGTTATGGCATTGGAAACCCACCCACTCGACGATAAAGGCATCTCCGGGATGCAGCGCAGTCCATCCTTGCGCTTCCGCATCATTCTTGCCATCTCGATCACCTCCATTTTGGCGGCAATCGCGATCGGTTCGCTCACCTTTTTCCGAAGCCAGCTCACGGAAACCTTCCTGGGAGACCGTCTGCAATCCGAGGTCAAGGAGAAAGCCGAGAGCCAGATCCAGGCGCTTGTGCTCCAGGAAGCCCAGTCCATCAACCTTTTCTTCCAGGATGTCAACAGTTCCATCATATCAACCACCGATTTTGCGCAGAATCTATTAAACAGGAATACCACGTTCGAAAACGGCAGCTATTGGGACGCCGCCCAGACCCTGGCGCAGCTTCCCAACGGAGCCTGGGATAACCCCAACACGGACCCGGCCGCGGTCTTCGCGCCCCGAGACTACGCCCTGACCGAAGCGGAGACACAGGAATTGAATTCCGTGGTCTATCTGGATTTCATCGTCCCGGATATGCTCCAAAAAAATCCGAACATCGTGGCTATGTACTTCGGCAGCAACTCCGGGGCTACGATCTACTATCCGAACATAGACCTGGCGGCCGTCGTGCCCCCTGATTTCGACATCACCGGCCGGACCTGGTACGTCAAGGCGAAAAGCTCGCTCTACAAGGACACGAAAGCAGTCTGGTCCGAACCTTATCTGGATGCCGCCCTGAACGGCCTCGTCGTGACCGGCAGCATCCCGATCCTGGACCAGGAAGGCCGGATCCATGGCGTGCTGGGCGCGGACATCAAGATCGCAACCATCGTGGACCGCGTGACGGGCGTCCAGATCGGGAACAGCGGGTTCGCGTTCCTGATCGATTCGAGCGGCCTGATCCTGGCAATGCCGGAATCGGGTTACGCCAAATTCGGCCTGAAACCGGAAGATGCCCGCGGGAACGAAGACCCGTATTTGAATATCCTCCAACAGGTCCCGAAGGGCCTGCAGCCGGTGTTCCAGGGGATGATCCGGGGCGAAACCGGGCTGACCCTCCTCCCCATCGGCGGGGTTCCCCATTACGTCGCCTTCGCGCCCATCGAAGCGGCCGGATACCGCCTGGGCTTCATCGCCCCGGAAAGCGAAATGGCTGCCACTTACCTGGAGGCGCAGGCCGCCATCGCCAGGGAAAACCAGACCACCAGGGATTTCAGCCTGGCGCTGCTGGTCATCGTTGCCAGCGCCGCAATCCTGATCGGCGCAATGACCGGGCGGCTGCTCACGAACCCGCTGAACTCGCTCACCCAAACGGTGCAAAAGATCATCGCCGGCGACCTGACAGCCCAGGCCCCTGAAACATCTTCGAATGAGATCGGCGTGCTGGCAAGGGCTTTCAACAGCATGACCGTCCAGCTCCGCGAGACCCTCGAAACCCTGGAACATCGCGTGTCCGAACGGACGGCGGAACTGGCCGAGGCTACCGGGAGGATCCAACGCCGCGCCGCCCAGTTCGAGGCCGTTGCCCAGTCCGCCCGGGCCATCAGCACCACCCAGGACCTGGAAACGCTCCTGCCCAACATCGCCAGCGTGATCAGCAAATACTTCGGCTTTTATCACGTCGGCATCTTCCTGCTCGATGATGAGAAATCTTATGCCGTCTTGCGCGCTTCGAACAGCGAAGGCGGCAAAAGGATGATCGGACGCGGCCACCGGCTGAAGGTCGGGGAAGTCGGTATCGTCGGTTACGTCACCAGCCGGGGCCAGCCCCGCATCGCCCTGGACACGGGAGCGGATACCGTTCACTTCAAGAATCCCGACCTCCCCGCCACCCGCTCCGAACTGGCCCTGCCCCTCCGCATCGGAGACCAGATCATCGGCGCGCTGGACGTGCAAAGCACCGAACCCAACGCATTCTCGATCGAAGACGTGAACGTGCTCACCATCCTGACCGACCAGGTCAGCACGGCCATCCAGAACGCCCGCCTGTACGAACAAACCCGCTCGGCCCTGGCTGAGTCCCAGAACCTCTACCGCAAGTTCATCCGCAGCGGTTGGCAGCAATACACGCTCGCCAAAAGGCTTTCCGGCATCCGCCACACCCACACCGGCTCCGAGCTGATGGAAATCCCGCTCCGGGTTGCCGGGGCGCGGTCGGACGAATTCACCACCCTGCCGATCACGATCCGCGGCGAGAAAGTCGGCGAAATCCACATGAAAGCCCCCGAAAACCGGAAGTGGGGGCCGGACGATCTCGAGATCGCCAGCGCCCTGATCGAACGCGCCGCCATTGCCATGGAAAACGTCCGCCTGCTCGATGAAGCCCAGCGCCGGGCGACCCGCGAACAGGCCATCGGCGAAATATCCGCCAGCATCAGCACCACCAGCGATATGGCCTCGATCCTTCGCATCGCAGTCGAAGAACTCGGGCGCACCATGGGCGGAGCCGAGGTGATCCTCGAACTCGGGACCGACGAAAACAAAGGAGACGCGTGATGAAATCGCCCGCCGACGCGCTCCGCAGGAGTTACCGTGATGACCGAAACTGAACAGCCGACCTCCCAGGCAGCACCTGCCCGGAACGCCGCCCTGGTCGGACCGGTGATCGCCTTCAATAGCGCCCTGTTCCTTCTCCTGGGCGTTTACCTGGCCCTTCAGGGTGAAGGCTGGCAGCCTTACGTCATTATCGCCATGACGGCCCTGCTCATCGCAGCCAGCCTGCTGAGCACCGCGCAGATCAAACGCGGACAGGTGGAACGAGGCAGTTGGATCCTTTTTACCGCCAACTGGATTGCGCCACTGGCCGCCTCTTATGCCATTGTGCGGCTGGGTTACATTTCCTTTACCTACATCATCCTTTCCTCGTATTTCATCATTGCCTTTGCGCTGCCTAGGAAAGGCCGTTACCTGGCCGTCTTGCTTGCCGCCGTGGCTGCGTTGGGGTCCATCTCAGCCGAATGGACCGCTCCGGGCTGGCGGCTGGTATCCCCCATCTTCATCTCCATCGCGCCGGCGCTGATCGGCCTCTTCAGCCTGGGCATCGTTGCCGTTTCGACGCGCCGGGTGCTCGACGCCAGCCTGCGCTTGAAGCTGATGATCCCGTTCGGCCTCCTGGCGATCCTTTCCTTTTCGGTGCTGGCCTTCTCCCTGCTCACCCAGACCCGCAGCGCCTTCGAGGAACTGATCGGGAGGAGTTTCATCTCCCACGCGGAAGACCACGCCGACCAAATCCTGAATTTCTTCGAGGAAAAAATCGGGCAACTGCAAGTGCTGGCAATCTCCGACTCCCTCCACGAGGCGGTCGCGCAGAAGAACGCATCCTACACCGGGCCGGAAGAAAAAATCCTGTCGGGCATCAATGCTTTGGATGCTTCCTGGATCAACGCATCGGACAACCACCCGCTGATCGCCCGCGTCACCTCGAAAAACAGCTCGGTCAATCCCGCCAACCTGTACCTGCACGACTTCCTGGCATCCTTCCCGGAGCAGACCGAAGTCTTTTTGACCGACCGCTACGGGGCCACGATCGCCGCGACTTCCAGGCTCTCCGATTACTACCAGGGAGACGAAACATGGTGGCAAACCGCCTGGAACAACGGGCAGGGCGCCATTTACATTTCCGATCCCGAGTACGACCAGAGCGCCGGTGTCACCGCTTTGCTGATCGCCATCCCCGTTTTCGGCCGGGAAAACGAAGTCATCGGCATCCTGCGCTCGACCCTGATCGTTGATGCGCTGAATGAGATCGGTTCGGAAGACGTCCTGGGAGAGACAGGGCACTCCGTCCTGTTCGACAAACAGGGCAACGTCATCTTCGACCCGCGCGCCAACACCGTCAATTCTGCCGGACTCCCGGCCGGGGTCATCCAGGAAATCCTGGATAAAACGTCCAATTACAGGATCGCGACCGACCAAAACGGGACGGATTTCATCTTCGGCCACGCCAACCTCGAAACAGAAGTGCAGGATCACGCGTCCTCGTCCGCATTCCAGAGACAGATCAGCAACGCCGTGGCAAAACTCGGCTGGACGGTGATGTTCCGCCAGGAAGAAGCCGAGTCCTTCCAGGTCATCACCTACCAGACCAACGTCACGATCGTCATTTCGATCGGGTTGGTCCTGGCCTTCGTGTTCACCACCATGGGCGTGACCCAACTGCTCCTGAGACCCATTTCGAACCTGAAAACCGCGGCCGAAATGATCACCTCCGGCAACCGGACGATCCGGGCGCGGGTCGAAAGCCGTGACGAGATCGGCCAGCTTGCGGCAGCTTTCAACAGCATGACCACCCAGCTCGAAGATTTGATCGGCGGCCTCGAAGACCGTGTCTCAGAACGCACCGTCGAACTGGAAAAAGCCAACCTTCAGGTATCGCGGCGCGTCGAACAGTTCGAAGCCATTGCCCAGGTCTCGCGCACCATCAGCACCGTCCGAAACATTGACGAACTGTTGCCCCGCATCGCCCACATGATCAGCCAGTATTTTGGGTTCTATCACGTGGGCATTTTCCTGATTGACGAAACCGGGCAATTCGCCGAACTGCGGGCGACGAACAGCGAAGGCGGTCAGCGGATGCTGGCGCGCGGCCACAAGCTGAGGGTCGGACAGGTCGGCATCGTGGGCTACGTCACCGAAACGGGCAACCATCGCATCGCCCTGGACGTTGGGGCTGACGCCGTTTTCTTCGACAACCCGGACCTCACCGAGACGCGTTCTGAAATGGCCCTGCCGCTCAAATACGGCGAGCAGATCATTGGCGCTCTGGACGTCCAAAGCACCCTGGCTGGCGCGTTCGCCGCAGAAGACGCCAACATCCTTTCCATCCTGGCAGACCAGGTCAGCACGGTTATCCAGAACGCCCGCCTGTTCAAAGAGTCCCGCGAGGCCCTGGCCGAAGCCGAAACGGCCTACCAGCAATTGACCCGCCAGGCCTGGTCCGACATCCGGCGGCAGATCCCCCTCACCGGCTACCGTTTCGACGGCGACAAGCCCGAGCCTTTGACCGACGGCCATCCCGCCAGGAAGGCCAGAGGCTCGCAGACCCTCTCCATCCCGGTTCGGCTGCGCGGCGTGACCATCGGGAAATTGCAGATCAGGCCCCCGGCCGGCAAACGCACCTGGACGGAGGACGAAATCGCCATCTCCCAGGCCATCGCCGAGCGGGTTGCCATTGCAGCCGAGAACGCCCGCCTGATCGCCGAGAGCCAGAAGCGGGCTGCCAAAGAACAGATCATCAGCGAAATCTCGGCGGAGATTGGCGCTTCGGTCAACCTCGACAATATCTTGCAGACCGCGGTCCGCCAAATGGGGCGATTCCTGCCCGGGGCAGAAGTCAGCATACAGGTGCGCAAAGATGAGTAGAAAAATGGATGACCGATATTGCCCATTGACCCGGCATTCGTTCGAGGAGAGCTTGAGATGAGTGACCCCATTCAACAGCCGCAGGACCACGAAAGGATTCGAAGGCTGCGCGCGTTCTGGGCCGCGTCCCTGAGCGTGCTCCTCGAAGGCTTCATCCTCATCTATGCCGTTTACCAGCTTGCCCAGGTGAATTTCCTTCCCCAAACCCCGTTTGGGTTCATCCTCGTCTTCGTTTTTCTGGTTGCATTCCTGCTCACCCTTTCGGGCATCATCCTGATCATCCGAGGGAAGGTCATGCGGGGGGTGAATCTTGTTTATTATGCCGGGTTCCTGCCGGCGGTCGTCACCCCTCTGCTCTTCTCCAGCCGGGGCATTTCGACGGCGATAGCGATCGTGACCATTTCATTGCTCATCCTGTTCTTTGTCTACCAGCGTGAGCAGCGCCAGGGACCATTGGTGGTCCTGGCCGTGGCCGTGTTCATCATCCTGGCCATCGAAGTGATTGACCCGGCTTACAGGGCCGAACTTCCGGCCAACACCCAGGTCGGGCCGATAGTCGGCGCGCTCTTCCTGCTGGCATTTTTGGGGCTGCTTGCCGCTCAGGAATGGCCGCGCTTGCAAATCAGGTCCAAGCTGGTCATCTGGATAGCCATGATGCTGTTCGTCATCCTGGGATCGTTGACCTGGATCAGCCTGAACAACATCAGGGGGCAGGTGGAAGCAGACGAGGACCGGCAACTGACTTTACTGAACGAAAGCTACAACATTTACGTTGCCAGCCAGGCAGACGCGGCGGCCGCGCTCGCGATCAGCCTGGCAGACCGTGAAGACGTGATCGCCTTATTCGAGGCGCGGGACCGCGATGGCCTTCTGGAACTGCTCACGCCCATGTTCACAAGCCTGAAAGAAGATTTCGACATCCGTCACCTGTACGTCGAGGAGCCTAACGGCACGGTATTCGTGCGCGTCCATGACCCGGAGAGTTACGGCGATAACATCACCTACCGGCGCACCGCCGCCGACGCGCTCGCGCTGCGTCAGCCTGTGGCCGGCGTCGAAATAGGACCAAACCGGTTGGGCGTCCGGGGCGTGGCGCCCATGTTCGAGGGGGCGAAATTCGTCGGGATGATCGAAGTCGGCATTGACTACGACACTGTCTTCATCCAAAACCTGAAATCCACCACAGACGCCGACTATACCATGTGGGTGACTTATGAAGCCGCGCGACCGGCCGGGCTAAAGGCCGCCTTCGACGCGCCGCTTTCGGCCTCCTCGAAACTCTTCTACTATGCCAGCACCTATCCTAACATCCTGCCGATTTCGGGTGAGATTTATGACCAGGTGCTCCAAACAGGCGTGGCACAGACCATCCGGGTGGTGGATGGGACCGAGGAACTGGCGGTCTACGTTGCCCCGATGATCGGGTATGGGAACCGCATCATCGGGATTTTCGAGATCATCAACTCGCGGGCGGCCACCCTGGCCGATATTCGCGCAGACACCTGGAACCTGGCTATTTTTGCCATCCTCATCGCCATTGTCAGCCTGGGCGCGATGTGGACAATTTCGCAATTCATCATCATTCGCCCGATCGAAGTGCTGGCGAACACCTCCCACCAACAGGCTGCCGGAGACCTGGAAGCTCGCGTCCAACTCCCCGGAAATGACGAATTCTCCAAACTCGGCCTAGCGTTCAACACCCTCTCGGAAAATTTGCAGCATCTGGTCCAAAACCTGGAAATCCGCGTGAGCGAACGGACTGCCGACCTGGAAATGGCCGTCGAGCAAACCAATTACCGTTCGAGGCAACTCGAATCGGTCGCGGAGGTCGCCAACTCGGTCGCGACCATCCGGGAATTGCACCAGCTGCTCCCCCGGATCGCCCAATTGATCAGCGAACGCTTCGGTTACTACCATGCCGGCATCTTCCTGCTGGACGGAAGCAAGGAATACGCCTTCCTGACCGCAGCCAACAGCGAAGGCGGCAAACGGATGCTGGCCCGCAGCCATAGGCTGAAGGTTGGGTCCGAGGGTATCGTCGGCTACGTGACCCACACCGGCAGGCCGCGCGTCGCCCTTGACGTGGGGATGGATGCGGTCTTCTTCAACAACCCGGACCTGCCCGAAACGCGATCGGAAATGTCCATCCCCCTGCGCGTCGGTGAGGAGGTCATCGGGGCGCTGGACGTGCAGAGTACCGAAGCGGGCGCGTTCGTGGAAGACGACATCGAAGTGTTGACCATCCTGGCAGACCAGATCGCGATTGCCATCGAGAACGCCCGGCTATTCGAAGATTCGCGCAGACTATTGGCCGAAACCCAGGCCGCCTACGGGAAAAGCCTCCAGGAAACGTGGAAGCTGGTCAATCTCAGCCGGCAGGATGTTCGCTACGATTACAAAGGCATCGAAGTGCAGGCGAGCCGCGAACTGCTCAGTCTCCCCGAGATCGCAGAAGCCAACCGGACCGGACGGATCGCCATCCGGGAAAAGAACCGGAAGGTCCCGAACACCTCCCTGGCGGTGCCCATCAAAGTCCGCAACCAGGTGGTCGGGACCATCAACGTCCGCCTGGCCACCAGCCGGGAGCTTGATCCCGACGAGCTGGATATCAGCCGGGCGGTTGCAGAACGCCTGGGGATCGCCATCGAAGGCGCGATGCTGCTGGAGGAATCTCAGCGCAAGGCCGTGACCGAATCCGCCATCGGCGATATTTCGGTGAAAATCGGCGCGGCGACGGAGATGGAGGCGATCATGGTCACGGCCGTCAGCGAACTCAAAAAAATCCTGGGCGCTTCAGAAGTATCCTTGAAACTTACCGGTGAAGAATAAGCTGCAAGCAAGGATTTGCAGATAACAGACCAGATAGCAGATAAGGCAGACTTATTATGGAACGAAACATCCTGAAATATCCATCGCTCAGACTGCGCCTGTCCCTGGCATTCGCCCTGGCAGGGACACTCCTTTCTGCGATCATCATTACCACGCTGTACGCGAACTTCCGCCAGGGACTGCGCGAAGAGCTGCGCCAGCGACTTGCGAGCATTACGACCGTTGGGGCGCTCCAACAGGACGGAGACATGCTCCTCAAGGTCCAGGAAGCCAATGATGAATATTTCCAGATCATCAACGAACAAAACATCAAGATCAAAAAATCCGACGCCGATATCGTCTACGTTTACACCATGGTCAGAAAAGGCCAGGACATCGTCTTCATTGTTGATGCGGGAACCCCGGCCGATGAAGGGCTTGCAGAGTTTGGGAGCGTTTACCTTGAACCAGGACCCACCCTGGTCGAGAATTTCGATACCCTCGAAAGCACGATCGTAGAGCCGGATTTCTACACGGACGAATATGGCACATTCCTGTCTGCCTATGCGCCAATCCGCAATTCGAATGGGAAAACGGTTGGCGTCTTTGCCATAGATATTTCTGCCGAAACCGTCATTGCCAAAGAACAGAAATTCTTCAATTTCAGCATCCTTATCTTCATTCTCACGCTGGTCGTAGTAATCGTGCTGGGAATCGTGTTGGGCAACGTGCTGGCCTCGCCGATCACCGCCTTGGCGAACGTCACCCAAAGCATTTCACAGGGAAACCTTTCGGAACGGTTTCCCGATACCGTCCGGGTGCGGGAGGTGGCCCAGCTAGGCCACAACTTCAACGAGATGACCGCCAACCTGGACGAGGTGATCAACTCGCTGGAGGACCGGGTCGAGTCCCGCACCAGGGAACTCGAAGCAACCTCCGCCCAGATGACCCGCCGCGCCGCCCAGCTCCAGACGATTGCCCGGGTGGCCCAATCCATTGCCGTCGTCCAGGATTTCGACCGGCTGCTGCCCGATATTGCAAAAACGATCAGCGAGCAATTTGGTTTCTACCACGTCGGCATCTTCCTGCTCGATGAAAACAAGGAATTCGCCGTATTGCGCGCGGCAAACTCGGAAGGCGGACAAAAGATGCTCGCCCGCAACCACAAGCTCCGGGTCGGGCAGGAAGGTATCGTTGGTCACACGGTGGCCGAAAAGAAGGCCAGGGTGGCGCTCGATGTCGGCGGTGAGGCAGTTTTCTTCGACAACCCCGACCTGCCCGCCACACGCTCGGAAATCGCGCTGCCACTGATCATCGGGACCGAGGTCATCGGCGCGCTGGACGTCCAAAGCGAGGAACCGGGCGCATTTTCCAGCGAAGACATCGAAGTCTTGACAACCCTGACGAACCAGGTCTCGGTCGCCATCGAAAACTCCCGCCTGTTCGAGACCTCCCAAAAGACGGTCAAAGAGCTTGAAAAGACGATCCAGCTCTATATCCAATCGGAGTGGCGGCATTTTTCGAATAGGTCCCCCCTGGTCGGGTATCGCGCCACCCAGGCCGGGCTGGAGCAGCTTCAAAACCCCTTACAAGAGAATGGCAGTTCCGGCAAAAAGGACGCCGTTTACAAGGTCCCGATTAAACTACGAGGCGCAACCATCGCCACGCTGGACGTGGACCTGGGCAAAGATATCGAGAAATATACCCCGGAAGAATTAGCCATCATCCAGGCTGCTTCGGAGCGCGTCGCCCTGGCGCTCGAAAACGCCCGCCTGCTGCAAGATTCCCAGCGCCGGGCCGCCAAGGAGCAGCTCATTGGCGACATCAGCGCCAGGATAAGCGCCTCGATCAACATGCGTAACGTACTGCAAGCCGCCGTCGAGGAACTGGGGCGAGTCATGCCCGGCTCCGAAATTGTGGTCCAGTTCCAGGGCGCGAACCCGGCCCAGGACCGCGGCTAAGGATTGATCTTATGACCGAACAAGCCAAACCATCCATTGGAAATAAAAAGCCGAATCCTCTGGCCCGGGCATGGGATTGGGCGACCGCGCCTCACCCGTCATTGCAGGAGGTCGGCGAAATACACCTGGCCCGCCTGGCAAGCTCCTTCTCGCTGGCAATTCTGCTCTCCTTGATCATCGGAACACTGTCTTCGACCACTGCCAGGGGCCTGCCGCGGACGCTTTCATCCGTCGGCCTGGCGCTGTTCGCCACCCTGGCATCCTACGCCCTGAGCCGGACCCGGTTCTACCAGCTTGGCGTATTCATATTCTCCATCAGCCTGGGAGTCAATGCCTATTTAACGATTTCGACCGAGGGCGCAGCCGCCGATCCGGGGTTGACGATCCTGCTATTCGTGCCGCTCAGCCTCATCGTGGCAAGCATCTTCCTGAACTCGTGGGCGGTTTTCCTGCTGACCGGCCTGAACATGGGCGCTTTTTATTGGGTCGTCAGGTTTTACGGCCTCCCCGCGCCGAGAGGCTTTGCCGCCATCGAAGCGGTGATGATGATCATCGGCGTCGTCCTGATCTTCCTGAACAACTTCCGCACCAGCGTCGAAAAAGCCCGCCTGGAAGAGTTGACCACCACCAACCGGCAACTGGAAGCCTTGGGCAACGAGCTTGAACAGCGCGTGGAAGAACGCACTTTCGACCTCGAACAGCGCGGCCTCGAGTTACAGATGCGTTCGGACGAACTGGTCGCGGCCAACCTGAACGTCGAGCGCAACGCCAGGAAATTTGCGTCGGTTTCGGACATTGCCCGGCAAATCTCTTCGATCCGCGACCTGAAGACCCTGCTCCCGAACGTGGCCGAACAGATCAGCCGTCAATTCGGTTTTTATCACGTCGGCATATTCCTCATGGATGCGACCCAATCCTTCGCCGTGCTCAGCGCGACCAACAGCCAGGGCGGGAAAAAGATGCTCGAACGCGGCCACAGGCTCAAGGTCGGGGAGGAAGGGATCGTGGGATTCGTCACCAAGACAGGCTCCCCCCGCATCGTCCTGGACACGGGAGCGGATACCGTTCATTTCGACAATCCCGACCTGCCGGAGACGCGCTCCGAAATGGCCGTGCCGCTTCGGGTTGAAGCGCGCATCATCGGCGCGCTGGACATCCAGGATAAACGCCCGAACGCCTTCGACGAAGACGATATCGAGGTCATCGCCACCCTGGCAGACCTGGTGAGTATCGCCATCGAAAATGCGCGCTCCTTCGAAGATGCCCAAAAATTACTGACGGAGGCCCAGTCGGTTGCGCGCCAGTATTCGCAGCAGGAATGGCAGGGCTTACGCAAAAAACAAAACCTGGCCGGGGTCCATTACAAGATCACCGGCACCGATATTTTGGATGCCCCGATCCAGTCGCCGGTCATCGAAAAGGCCCTGGAGCAGGGGGATGTCTACATCGAAAATGAAGCCGGCCTGTCCGGCGCGTTGGCAATGCCGATCAAGCTGCGCGACCAGATCATCGGTGTGCTCAACATCAGCAGCCCCGGTAAAACGAATTGGTCCGAAGACGAAATAGACATTGCCAGGGCCGTAGCCGAACGCGTGGCCATCTCAGCCGAGAACGCCCGGCTGTTCGAAGAAACCACCCGCCGCGCCGAACGGGAGCGGGCTGTGTCCAGCATCACTTCGAAGATCCGCACCACGAACGATCCCCAGTCCATGCTGCAAATCGCCCTCGACGAACTCCAGAAGGCTCTCGGCGGGGCCCAGGTTCAACTGCGACCGCTCGAAAAATCCGGCATAAAACCAAAGAAGCCCGGCATTCCAGAAGCAGACCCCACGGTTCGATCATGAGGTTGTGATGATGTATACCATTGCCATTTCGAATGAAAAAGGCGGCGTGGCCAAGACGACGACCACCCTGTCGCTCGGCGCGGCTTTGGCGGAACTCGGCCGGAAGGTCCTGTTGATTGACCTCGATCCGCAAGCCAACCTGACCCTGGCCCTGGGTTTCGAACCGCACAACATTGCCCTCAGTTCCGGCGACCTGCTGCTCGAGTCGGTCCCCCTGTTGAGCATTTGCCAGAAGACCACTTACGATAACCTTGAGTTGATACCGGCAAATTCGAAGATGGACCGCGCCGAACAATTGCTGCCCATCCACCTGAATTACGCTTCGCGTTTGAACGACGCCATCCAGGAAGCTTCGCCGATGCCCTACGAATACCTTCTGATTGATTGCCCGCCGGCGATCGGCGCGGTCACGCGGAATGCCCTCGACGCGGCCAACCTGCTCATCATCCCGACCCAGGCGGAGTATTTCTCGGCTTACGCCTTGAGAGACATGATGGCCCTCATCCGAAATGTGAGGAATGAGAGCAACCCTTCGATTGCCTACCGGGTGTTGATCACCATGCTGGACCAGCGCAACCGCGCCCATCGCACCATCCGCGAGCAATTGCATTCGACATTTGGGGACGGCCTATTCGAAACCATTATCGAAATAGACACCAAGCTGAGAGAGAGTCCCATCGTCGGGATGCCGATCACCGAATACAAGCCTAACAGCCGCGGTTCAAGGCAATACCGGGTGCTGGCCCAGGAGTTGGAAGAGTATGTCAAACAACAAACGAATAGACAACCGACTTGATCGGCTCTTCACCGAAATAGACAAAGAGAAAATCTCCACCGAAGAAAAGCCCCAGGCAGCCGACGTAAAACCGGCCAAGAGAGGCCTGCCGTCACGCGCCGCACAGGGCGTGAAGACCAAACCGGTAACGCCTGCCAAAGCCCTGGCCGACCTGGCGCAATTCGATGACTACGCGAGTGTGGAAACCCTGGCGGTCCCGTTCCAACTGGACGAACAGAACTGGGCCACTTTACAGGTGGCCGGCAACGGGGACGGCCAGGGATGGGACGAGGAACAGAGATTACTGGTCGAGCAGGTGGCCGTCCAGCTTTCCCTGGCTTTGGAGAATGCGCGGCTCTTCCAGGAATCCCAGGAAAAAGCGGAAGAACTGCGCGTCCTGAACGAGATGAGCCGCGCCCTGTCTGCCCTCCTGGATGCCGGCGAGATCGCGGAGATCATCTACAAATATACATCCGAGCTGTTGGACTCCCGCAATTTCTTCGTAGCCCTTTACGAAGGCGAGTCGATCTTCATGCCCGTTGTCACCAGCAACGGTCAGCGCGCCGAAGCCCAGAAACGGCCGCTTGGCGGGTTGACGAAATATGTCATCGAAAACGGCAGCCCGGTCTTGCTGAACGGGGATGTGGTTTCCCAGATGAAACGGATGGGGGTCGAATTCCTCACGATTGCCAACAACCGGCCGGCCGTCTCGTGGCTGGGGGTCCCCCTCCAGATCGGGGCGAGGACCATCGGCGTCATCGTGGTGCAAAGCACGGAAGTGCCTTATCTCTACAACGAGCATGACAAGGAATTGCTCTTGGCCGTCGCCGGGCAGGCCTCGGTGGCTTTCGAGAACGCCCGCCTCTTCCGGGAGACCGAGCACCATGCGGAGGAAACCGCCATCCTGAACCGCGTCATCACCGGAGTCACGCGCACCTTGAACCTGGCCGAAAGCATGCAACTGATCGCCAATGAGATCGCCAACCTGGTGCCGGCCATACACGTGGGCATCGCGCTGGTGAACGAGGACCAGACCGCCCTGGTGCTGACGGCCGACGCACCCCTGGACCCCAACGGCGAAAGCGCCATTGGCCTGAAGATCCCCATTGCCGGGAACCCGACAGCGGAGCCGATCGTGAAAACCAGGACGCCGCTGTTCATCAACGACACTTACTCCAACCCGCTGACAGCCGAGATCAGGGATGTCTTGAGAGGGCGCGGCACACAAAGCCTGTTCATCTGGCCCATCATCGCCGGCGAAGAAGCCATCGGTTCGCTGGGCATTGACTTCGCTGATCCGCACTACACCATCGAAGAAGATGCGAAACACCTGATCGAAACCATCCTGATCCAGACCAGCACCGCCATCCAAAATGCGCGCCTGTTCGAAGAGAGCTTCCGCTTCCGCCTGGGGCTGGAAGGCTCCTCGGACGCGGTCTTTATGACCAACACCGACGGCACGATCGTGTATGCCAATCCCGGCTTCGAGAAGATTTACGGATACTCGCCTGCAGAAACCGTTGGCAATACCCCAAAAATCTTGAAATCGGGCCTGACTCCCATGGAACAATATACCCACCTGTGGGGAACCCTCCTGAACAAAGGGACCGTCACGGGAGAGATCACCAACAAAAGGAAAGATGGCCGTCTCATTTCCATCCAGGGGAGGACCAGCCCCATCCTGGACGCAAACAGTGAAATCCTGGGCTTCCTGGCCATCCACACGGATATTACCGACCGCAAACAGGCCGAAGAAACCATCCGCCGCCGTAACGAATACCTGGCAGCCACGACGGAAATCGGGCGGCTGATCACTTCGACCCTCGACCTGGATACCCTCCTCTCCCGGACCGTGAGCCTGGTCCTGGAACGGTTTGCGTATTACCACGCCGCGATCTTCATCCTCAACGAGAGCGGCGCTGTCGCCGAACTGCGCGAAGCCACCGGGACAGCCGGCGAGCAGATGAAACAGAACAAGCACTCCATCCCGGTTGGATCGAAATCCGTGGTCGGGCAGGCAGCCGAAAGCGGCGCGCCGGTGGTGGTCAACGACATCACCCAGAGTCCGACCCACCGGCACAACCCGCTGCTCCCGGAGACGCGGGCCGAAGCGGGCATCCCGCTCCGCATCGGCAGCCGCATCATCGGCGTGCTCGACATCCAATCCACCAACCCGGACGCCTTTACCGAAGACGACACCAACATCCTGCAATCCCTGGCCGACCAGGTCGCGGTCGGGATTGACAACGCCAGTTCCTACGAGCTGGCCCAGCAAGCCGTGGAAGAATTGCGCGAAGTTGACCGGATCAAGAGCCAGTTCCTGGCGAACATGAGCCACGAACTGCGGACACCGCTCAACTCCATCATCGGCTTCTCGCGGGTCATCCTCAAAGGGATTGACGGTCCCATCAGCGAACTCCAGCAGCAAGACCTGACGGCCATCTACAACTCCGGCCAGCACCTGCTCGGCCTGATCAACGACATCCTCGACCTGTCCAAGATCGAGGCCGGGAAAATGGAACTGGCCTTCGATGACATCAGCCTGGCAGACACGATCAAAAGCGTCATGTCCACCGCCATCGGCCTGGTCAAGGACAAATCCGTCGAACTCAGGCAGGAGGTCCCGCCCGACCTGCCGCTGGTGCGCGCTGACCCGATGCGCATCCGCCAGATCCTGCTCAACCTGATCTCCAACGCGGCCAAGTTCACCGAAGTAGGTTCGATCACGGTCAAGGTGGAGATCCATAAAGTGTCGGAGGTCCTGTCCGAATTCCTGGTCAAGGTGATTGATACCGGACCCGGCATTGCCGTGGAAGACCAGACGAAGCTCTTCCAGCCCTTCTCGCAAGTGGACGATTCGCCGACGCGCAAGACCGGCGGCACCGGCCTGGGGCTGTCCATCTCGAACGCCCTGGTCCAGATGCACGGCGGGCGGATCGGCGTGGAGAGTGAAGTCGGGGTCGGTTCGACCTTCTTCTTCACCCTTCCCTTGCAAAGGCCGCAGCCCAGGGTAGGAGGCAGCCGGGTGATCCTTTCGGTTGACGACGACCCGACCAACATCGAACTTTACGAACGCTATCTATCCAACCAGGGATACCAGGTCGTGGCCCTCACGGAACCAGCCAAAGCCGTCCAGAAAGCTGCCGAGATCAAACCCTTTGCCATCACCCTCGACATCATGATGCCCGGCATGGACGGCTGGCAGGTGCTGAATGAATTGAAGGCCAACCCGGAGACGCGCGACATCCCGGTGATCGTGTGCAGCATTCTCGAAGAAGAAAACAAGGGATTCAGCCTGGGCGCGACCGACTACCTGGTCAAACCCATCATGGAAGAGGACCTGCTCCAGGCCATCAACCGGCTCAACCCCGACGGCAGCATCCGCGAGGTGCTCGTCATTGACGATTCGGCGGACGACCTGCGCATGATCAGCAAGATGCTCTCCGCCGACGGCCGCTTCAAGACCGTCCTGGCGCAGGGGGGCAAGGCCGGCTGGGAAATCCTGTCCAGGAGCACGCCCCAGGCCATCATCCTGGACCTGTTCATGCCGGACATGAACGGGTTCACGATCCTCGAAAAATTGCAGACAGCGCCGGAGCTGCGTGGCATCCCGGTGATCATCGTCAGCGGCGGGGAGCTGAGTTCCGCGCAACACGAACAGCTTGCCGAATACGGGCAGCGGCTGATCCAGAAAGGATCCTTGAGCGAAACGGATTTGCTCGCCAGCCTCGACAAAGCCCTTAAACGATTGACGGCCTGATCATCCTCCTATATCCAAAATCCGGGAAACTCCACGCTTATTCCCGGAGAACCATTCTCTCGAAATTTCCATCCCACTCTCAGCTTACGCAGAACGTCCCGAAGGTTCCCTTGAAAACCCGGTTGAGCCGCCCAAACCTTCGGGACGTTCCGTAGCGCATCTTACTCAGGTGAACCATGTCTTTTGTTGTAAAGTGTTTGGATTGTGGCCATACGTTCGCGTTTTCACCGACCACGGTCAAATGCCCCAATTGCGATAGCCCCTGGCGGAATGTCGAATACGATTATGACCTGTTGGCCCGGACGCTCCCGCAGGAGCTGCCCAAACGTCCCTTCGACCTGTGGCGTTACCGGGAACTGCTGCCGGTGCGCAACCCAAGCCCGAGCATTTCGCTTGGGGAGGGCGGCACGCCCCTGATCCAGGCCTATAACCTGGGGATGATGCTGGGCGTCCCGAATATTTTCATCAAGGACGAGCGCCAGGGACCGACGGCATCCTTCAAGGACCGCCAGGCGGCCATCACGATCGCCGCCTTGAAGGAAGCCGGGATCACCGAAATGGTGGCTGCCTCGACCGGGAACGTGGCCATCGCCTATTCGGCCTACGCCGCCCGGGCCGGGATCAAATTGTGGGCGTTCGTGACCAGCCTCGTCCCGGCGGTGAAGATGCGCGAGATCGCCCTGTACGGCAGCCAGGTCATCAAAGTCACCGGCTCTTACGACCAGGCCAAACAGGTCGCGGCCGAATTCTCCCGCCAGCGCGGCATTTACATTGACATGGGCGCCAAAACCATCACCTCGGTCGAAGCCATGAAGACCCTGGCCTACGAAGTTTCGGAGCAACTGACCGGCATCCTCGGGCCGGTAAACGATGGCGACCGCTCATACTGGCGCACCCCCGACTGGTACATCCAGGCCATCAGCGGCGGGATGGGGCCGCTCGGCGTGGACAAAGGCTTCCACGAGCTGCGGTTGATGGGCATGGTCAAAGGCCATCCCGCCCTGGCGGCCGTCCAGGCCGAAGGCTGCGCGCCGATGGTCCATGCCTGGAGGGAGGGCAAGGACACCGCCACCCCGGTCACGAATCCCCGCACCCACATCGAAACCCTGGCCACCGGCGACCCCGGCAGAACCTATACCCTGCTTTACCGGCAGGTCAAGGAGAGCGACGGCACGTTCGAGAGCGTCACGGACGAGGAAGCCTACCGGGCCATGCACGTCCTGGCGAAAATGGAGGGCATCTCGGCCGAACCGGCTGCGGCGGTGGCCTTTGCCGGGCTGTTCAAGCTCGTCCGCAACGGCAAGATCAAGCCGACGGATACGGTCGTCATCAATTGCACCGGCCACACCATGCCGGCCGAACCGATGATCCTGGGCGACAGTTGGGCGCGTAACGTGGTACTGCCCTCGAAGGCTGCCGTAGAAGATACGCCCCAGGAAGGGCTGCTGGCCGCTCTCAGCCGGGTCGCCGACAACCGCTTCCCGCGCATCGCCATCGTGGACGACACGCCCGATGCCCGCCGCCTCATCCGCCGCATCCTGCAATCACAGGGCGAATTCACCATTTTCGAAGCCTCGGACGGGTACGAAGCCATCGCCCTGGTCGAAAAAGAATTGCCGGACCTGGTCATCCTGGACCTGATGATGCCGGGGATGGACGGTTTTTCCGTGATCGAGGCGCTCAAATCCAATGATGAAACGGCGGGGATACCGGTCATCGTCTCCACCGCCAAGGAACTCACTGCCGACGAAAAGAACCGTTTGCAAGGCCGCATCCAGGCCCTGATGCAGAAGGGGGATTTCATGAACGACGAATTCCTGGATGAGGTCCGTTCGTTACTCAATTAGGAGGCTAAATTATGGGCAAAGGCGGACGAGACCAGGGTATCCAGGCTGCCCTGGCATCCGCTCTTTTCTTGGGATTGGCGCCAATCTTCGGCAGGCAGGCGATTGGCGATTTCGGCTTTTCTCCATTGGCCGTCGTCGCCCTGCGCACCAGCCTGGCGGCAATTTTGCTCCTGGTCATCTTTGCCCTGTTCAAGCGGCCATTCCTTTACATCTACCCGGCCGGCCTGATGGGCTGCACGCTGGCGGGAGCCATCAATGGCCTCGGCTCGATCCTTTACTACCAATCCTTCCAGTATTTGAGTGCCAGCGTCGGCCAATTGCTCTATTCCCTCTACCCGATCTTCGTCGCCCTCTGGCTCACACTGGACGGCGAACACCCCGGGCGCCTGACCATCGTCCGCATTATCCTGGCGACGGGCGCGGCCGCCCTGCTGACCCTGGGACACGACACCGGCATCAGCCGGATCGGGGCCTTGATGATGCTCGGAGCGGCCGCCCTCTACGGCCTGCACCTGCCCATCAACCAGCGCGTCCTCTACGACGTCCCCGCCCCGACCGTCACCCTGTACACGCTCCTGGCGATGAGCGCGGTGGTCGTCCCGGCCTATTTCATCTTCAACCGCCAGTTCCCCGACAACCCGGTTCTGTGGCCGGTGGCAGGGTTGACCCTGGTCACTTTCTTATCGCGGCTCACGCTCTTCATGGGGGTCAAACATCTCGGCGGGATGCAGACTGCCCTGCTCGGCCTGGCCGAACTGCTGGTCACGCTCACCCTCGGCTACTTTTGGCTGGGAGAAAAACTGACCCCGCTCCAATGGATCGGGGCGGGGCTATTGAGCGTGACTTTGCTGCTGGTGCATTTCGAGAAAGGCCACAAGCCTTCGAAATCCAGCCGGGGGGGATGGCTCAAATGGCTGCGCCCGCCCGGCCTGCCGACAGACCTGTGGGGACGGTACGACTAAGGCTCCTCGATCACTGATCGGTCGAACACGTAACCGGTGCCGCGCACGCTGTTGATGCTCTCGGACAAGGTCGGGATGTCGGCCAGCTTGTGCCGCAAGCGGCTGACCAGCGGGCGCAGGATTTCCGGCGCCTCGCGCTGGGAGGTCTCATAACCCTGGACGAGCAGGACCAGGTCCCGGTGGGAGAAGACCCGTCCGGGGTTTTCGAGCAGCACCTTCAAGAGCCGTCCCTCGGCGGGGGTCAACCCGATAATCTCATTGCCTATGTGGATCAACCGCCGGGCCAGGTCAACCCGGGTGCCGTCCTTGAGCACCACCTCCGACAGACCGCCTTCATCCGCATTCTCGATAATTTCTTTTGCCTGGAGCCTGCTCGACCGGCGCGCCAGCCCTTTCTTCACGCTGGCCAGGATCTGCGAAGGCGTGCTGGGTTTCAGGAGATAATCATGCACCCGCAGCCGCAGCGCATCCACCGCCGAATCGATGGAACCGTGAGCGGTGAGGAGCACGATCTCGGTATCGGGCGCAACCTGGTTGACCACCTGCACCACCTCGATCCCCGACATGCCCGGCATCCGCAGGTCGAGCACCATCAGGTCAACGTGGTTGTTGCGGATATATTCGACCGCAAGCTGTCCGTTCGGCACCGCAGCCACGCTGAACCCTTCCAGGCGCAGGATATCCACCAGGGATTGGCGGGCAACGGCTTCGTCGTCTACAACGAGAATACTGGCTTTCATAATTCCTTCCTTACCGGCAGGCTGATGCGGAAACTGGCGCCTGCCTTATAATCCGGTTCCAATTCGAGTTTGCCACCATGGCTGGTGATGATATTGTAACTCACGGTCAGCCCCAGGCCCATCCCGCTGGGCTTGGTGCTGACGAACGGGTCGAAGATATTTTGCCTGTTTTCCTCCGGTATGCCCGGCCCCGTGTCCGAGACGGTGACCTGGAGCATCTTGCCGACCTGGCGCGCCCGGATGCGGATCAGGCCGCCCTCGGGCATGGCGTCGTAGGCGTTCAGGATCAGGTTCATGAAGACCTGCTGGACCTGGTTGCTGACCCCGATGATGGACGGCAGCGACGCCGGGAGGTCCGTTTCGACGGTGATGGTCCGGTCGAGGAGCTGTTTCTCGACCAGGCGCAAGACCCGCTCCAGGACCTCGGGCACGGATACCATTTCCGTTTCCTGCCCGCCGGGACGGTAATAATCAAGGATGCGCCGGACGGTCGCCATCAGCCGCTGGAGTTCGCTGTTGGCAAGCTCGAAGTATTCCTGGCGCTTGACAGCCGGCAGGTCCGTCCGACCGACCAGGTGCAGGCAATTCTGGACCGCCTGCAACGGGTTGTTGATCTCGTGGGCGATCGAAGCCGTCAACCGCCCGGCGGTCGCCATCTTCTCGGCCTGGATCAGCGCCTGCTGCGACTCCTCCACCTGGCGGATGTAATCCCGCAGGTCGTCGTACAGGCGGGCGTTTTCGAGGGCGATGGCCGCCTGGTGGGCCAGGATGGTGAACATATCCAGGTCGGCTTCACGGAAGACGGGCCGCCCCGTCCCGCGGCCGGCGAAGATCACGCCCCGCGTCGCCGGCCGGGCCACCGGGACGCACATGGCCGATTCGAGGTTGAAGGAACGCAAAATCTCCTGGAAAACCGGCTCGCCCGGCCCGCTGACGTTCTGGACGAGGGGAGTGTTCGAGGCGTCCACGTGGCCGATCAGGCCGGCTGGATCGTCGCTGTTGTCATCCGCGAGGCGGACGCCGCGCCCGGCCAGCAGGGTCAGGGCATGGGTGAAGGGGTCGTATTGGTAGTACCCGGCATGGGCGCAGTCGAGATGACCGGTAACGGCGCCCAGGATCAGGTCCATGAGGTGATCCGGGCGGGTTTCCACCAGCAGCGTTTCGGCCACGTTGAACAACGGGCGCAGGGCGCGCATCCGGGCTACATCCCGTTTCTGCTGGTTGTCGGCCAGGGCCAGGCGGCAGGCCTGGACCAGTTCATCCCCCGACTCGAAGGGTTTCAGGATCAGCCCGTCCACCCCCTTGCGCAGGGCCTGGATAGCCGTCTCGACCGTGCCGAAGCCGGTCATTACCAGCACGGCGATGTCGGGCTGGTGGCGCTTGGCGTGGTCTATCACGGTGAAACCGTCCAGTTCGGGCATGCGGATGTCCACCAGGAGCAGGTCAATTTTGTTTTGGCCGAGGTGCTCGACCGCCAGGCGCGGCTCGTTGAACGCCGAGACCGCAAACCCGGCCTTGGTCAGCAGGCGCTCGACCAGGAGGGAGATGCCGATTTCGTCATCCACGACGAGGACAGTCGGCTGGCTCATTGGCTTTCCACCGGCAGCCAGATGGTGAAACACGACCCGACGTCCACCTGGCTTTCGACGTCAATCATCCCGCCGTGGTCGGTGACGATACCGTAGCTGACCGACAGCCCAAGCCCGGTGCCGCCGCTTTCGGCCCGGGTGGTGAAGAACGGCTCGAAGATGCGGTCGAGGTTTTCGGGCGGGATGCCGACCCCGGTATCCCGGACGGCGACGGTCAGGTAATTGACCCCGTTGCGCCAGCGCTGCTCGGTGCCGACGAATAAATCCCCGCCGTCGGGCATGGCGTACATGGCGTTGTGCAGCAGGTTGAGCAACACCTGTTTGATCTGGTTGCGGTCAATCGAAGGCCAGGGCAGGCCTTCGACGAGCGTGACCTGGGGCCGGACGCCGCTGGTGCGCAGCAGGTGGTTGGTGAGGGAAAGCACGTCGGCGACGACTTCGTTCAGGTCGGCCCGGGTGCGCATCATTTCACTCTGGCGGGAGAAGTCGAGCAGGCGGCGCACCACGCCGCGGGCCCTGGCGGCCTCGCGCAGGATCAGCTCCACGTCTTCCCGCTGGGGGGAATCCGCCGGGAGTTCGGCGTGGACCAGTTCGGCAAACCCGGAAACGGTGGTCAGGGGGTTGTTGAGTTCGTGGGCCACGCCGGCCGCCATCTCGCCGACGGCAGCCAACTTGGCCGCCTGGATGAAGCGCCGCTCGGCCTCGCGCTGGGCTTCGATCCGGGCCTGGAGTTCGTCGCGGGTCAGTTGCAGGCGCTGGTACTGCTCGGCGCTGGCGATCACGCCCGACAGGATCCCGGCCAGGGCTTCGAGCACCAGCAGGTCGTTCTGGGAAAAGGCGTTGGTCTGGGTGCTTTCGATGTCGATGATGCCGATGTTCGAGCCGTCCGCGCTGAGGGCCACGCACATTTCGGAGCCGGCGCTCCAGCCCGAAACCGGGATGTAATGTTCGTTCAGGCTGACATCGTTGACCAACACGCTCTCGCCGGTGCGCAGCACGTAGCCGGAGATGCCCAGTTCCCGCGAGAGGGAGGCGGCGCTCAACCCCGCTTCGAAGGTCTCCCGGCCCGTACCGCCCACACCGCCCAGCGACAGTTCGCCGGTCTCGTCCACCAGCAGGACCAGGGCCAGTTCGTAAGCAAAATATTTGGTCAACAGGTCGGCCACGATCTGGGCCACCTGCGAGACATCCGTCAGGCCGATGACCTGCTCGACCACCTCGTGGATCAGGCCCAGGTTCCGGGCACGCGCTTCGGCGTCTTCGCGCAGGCGGCCATACTCGACCAGCCCGGCCAGGTGGCTGGCAATGACTTGCAGCAGGTTCTCGTCATAGACCGAAAAGGCTCCCGCCTGGCGGCTTTCGAGGTCGAGCGCCCCGATCACCTGGCCCCGGTATTTCAGGGGGGCCAACAGGAGGGAAGTCGTCCCCTCCTGGACGAGGACGCGGTCGGTGTGGGCGTGGACATCGTCCAGCCGGACCATGTTCCCGGCCCGGATCATGCGCGCCAGCAGGTTGCGGCGCACCGGCTGGTTCTGGACCACCATCTCATTGGAAAGATGGCGGTAGCCGCGCAGCTGCTCGCCGTCGGCGGAGATCAGGTAGAGGGAGATCAGGTCGGTCGAGAAGGTCCGTCGCAGCAGGGCAAAGACGCGCAAGGCGATCTCGTCCAGGTCCGAAGCGGACGAGACGGTGCGGGCAAAATCGTTGAGCAGGGCCAGGCGGCGCATGTGGCTGGCCATATCGTCGAAGGTGATCGAGAGTTCCAGCACCGGGGCCACGTGGGCCGCCAGCACCGTCAGGTTCTGCCATTCCATCGGGGTGAACGGCTCCCTGCGCCACAGGACGACCAGGCCGATCGTCCGCTGGCCGATAATGACCGGGACGCCGATCCAGGCCCGGGCTTCGGGGTCCACCTGGTCGAGAGAGAGCTTTTCCCAATCCGGCTGGTCACGGTGCAGGGCCAGGGCCGTCATGGTCTGCTGGATGCGGACGTACAGCGGGTTGGCGCTGATGGCGACCTGGCCCACCGGCCAGGCGGTGTTGCCCTTATGCGTCCGGATCTCCAGCTGGTCGCCGCTGCTGACGGCCAGCCAGCCGCCGGTCGCGTCACCGGCGCGGATGAAGGCGGCCAGGATGCGCTCCAGGCCGTTGGCTGTGCTGAGCGACCCTTCAGGGTTGGCCTCCGGCACGAGCAGGTTGACCTGTTCGGGTCCGAGCACCAGGCCGGTGGTCTCCTGCCCGGACATGCCCAGGCTCAGCACCCGCCACAGGCGCTGGGCATCCCTGTCCATTTCGTTATCGCCCACCAGCAGCACCATCCGCCCGGAGGCTGCGGGGAAAGCGTACAGCCGGGAACATTCCAGCCCAGCCGCGCCCCCGATGCGCCGCGAGCGGGGACGCCCGGCAGACAACGAACCCGACAGCCAGGCGTGGACCGCGTCGTCACGCAGGTGGTCGAGCAGGAGGGCCAGTTTGCGCTTGTCGAGATGGTAAGCCGCGCGCGCCTGCCACTGGCCCCCGAACCGCTCCAGGCTGGCTGCCCAGCAGGAGCGGGTAAGCTGCACGGTTTCTTTTAAGACAAAGTCCAGGTCGTCAGGCATAGGCAATCCCGCCTAATTATACCCAGGGCGGTTGAAAATTGCGCTTTTATTTCGAGAAGGAAGGCCGCCTGCTCAGTACCTGGAAGCCCTTCGGGCTGGATGCTGAGTCGAATTCATTCGACTTCCATGAACTGAGGCAGGGATTTATCCCGCCGGAACAGGCTGGAAGGCTTGCAGGCTGAATAGTTACAAATCTCGAAGAAATCTCCTTGTCCTGCGCCCGCCAACCGCTGGTACAATTCGCCCATGACCTTACCCGAACTCACCCTCATCGGCGGCGGCCTGGCCGGGAGCGAGGCCGCCTGGCAGGCCGCCCAGCGCGGCCTGCGTGTGCGCCTGTTCGAGATGCGGCCGGAAGCCAGCACCGGGGCGCACGTGTCTGCCGACCTGGCCGAACTGGTCTGCTCCAATTCGCTCGGCTCGAACCTGCCCGACCGGGCCTCGGGCCTGCTCAAGAACGAACTGCGCCGCCTCGGCTCGATGCTGCTCGACTGCGCCGAAGCCGCCGCCCTGCCCGCCGGGGGCGCGCTGGCCGTAGACCGGGGACTCTTTGCCCGCCTGGTCACAGAGCGCATCAGCGGACACCCACTGATCGAGATCATCCGGCGCGAGGCCACCCAAATCCCCGCCACGCCCGCAGTCATCGCCTCCGGCCCGTTGACCTCGCCCGCCCTCTCGCAGGCCATCGCGGCCCTGGGCGACGAGGAGCACCTGTTCTTCTTCGACGCCATCTCCCCCATCGTGACCTGCGACTCGATCAACATGCAGGTCGCCTTCCGGGCCTCGCGCTACGACAAAGGCGAACAGGACGAGGGCGATTACATCAACTGTCCGTTTACCAGGGACGAGTACGAGACCTTCGTCACTGCCCTGCTGGAGGCTGAGCGGATCGAATTGCGGGCCTTCGAGGCAGCCATCAAGACCGGCGTGAAGGCCGGGCACTTCTTCGAGGGCTGCCTGCCGGTCGAGATCATCGCCGAACGGGGCCGCGACTCGCTGGCCTTCGGCCCGATGCGACCGGTCGGCCTGCGCGATCCGCGTACCGGCCGCCGCCCTTACGCGGTCGCGCAATTGCGCCAGGACAACCTGGCCGGGAACCTGTACAACCTGGTCGGCTTCCAGACCAATCTCAAATTCCCGGAACAGCGCCGCGTCCTGCGCCTGATCCCCGGCCTCGAAAACGCCGAATTCGTCCGCTACGGCCAGATGCACCGCAACACCTTCATCGCTGCGCCGCGCCTGCTGCGCCCCACGCTCCAGTTTCAGACCCGCGATGACCTGTTCTTCGCCGGCCAGATCACCGGCGTGGAAGGCTACATGGGCAACATCGCCACCGGCCTGCTGGCCGGGGTCAACGCCGCCCGCCTGCTCCACGGCCAGCCGCCGCTCGTCCTGCCCCAAACCACCATGCTCGGCGCGCTCTGCCACTACGTCACCCACGCCGACATGAAAGACTTCCAGCCGATGAAGGCCAACTTCGGCATCCTGCCCCCGCTCGACGGCCTGCCCCGCAAGTCCGGCAAGCGCGAGCGCGCCCAGGCCTATGCCGACCGTTCGCTGGTGGATTTGGAGCGATTCCTGGCCGCCGAGGGTGCGACGCGCCTCCCTGCCTCCGCAAACCCCGTCTGATCAAAAGGCCCCCACCATGAACTCTCCCGCCAAAGAAGGCGCGTCGCACCACCCCGCCCGCCGGATCATTCTCCTCCTTTTGGCTTTATCCGCTGCGGTTCTCTTCGGACTTGCAGCCTGCTCCGCGTCCCCCGATCTACCCGGTCCCGAGGCGACCCCCGTCCCGAACGTCTTCGACGGCCAGCGCGCCCTCGACGACGTGACCACGCAGGTCGCCTTCGGGCCGCGCACGCTCGGGTCCTCCGCCCACGCCCAATTCCGGGCCTGGCTCGTGGACGAACTGGCCGGGGCCGGGTGGCAGGTCACGGTCCAGGAGACGGAAGCGATGGGCCGCCCGGTCTACAATATTCTCGCTACACGCAGCGACGCTGATCCGGTCGTCATCCTCGGCGCCCACTACGACAGCCGCCGCGTTGCCGACCAGGACCCCGACCCCTCCAAACGGGACCGGCCCGTCCCCGGCGCAAACGACGGGGCTTCGGGCGTGGCCGTGCTGCTCGAGATCGCCCGCGTCCTGCCCGCCGACAGCCTCCCCGTCTGGCTGGTCTTCTTCGACGCCGAAGACGACGGCGACCTGCCCGGCTCGGACTGGATATTGGGGTCACGCGCCTTCGCCGACAGCCTGACGGTCCGCCCGCAGGCGGTGGTGATCGTGGACATGATCGGCGACGCCGACCTGAACCTCTACCAGGAGCGCAACTCCGACCCGGCCCTGACCCAGGCCATCTGGTCGCAGGCTGCCGCGTTGGGCTACGAAACCGCCTTCATCCCCCAGCCCAAATACCGGATGCTCGACGACCACATCCCGTTCAAGCAGCTTGGCCTCACCGTGGTGGACATCATTGACTTCGACTACCCTTACTGGCACACGACCAAAGACACGCCCGACAAGGTCTCAGCGGAAAGTTTGCAGATTGTCGGGGAGACGCTGTTAAGGTGGATTGGGACGCTGAAATAACAGATTCCTTTCAGTACCCAGGGCGGAGTTGTGTCCAACCATGATATTGTGATATTATCCTGGAAACTTTTCATCACTCATCACCACGCGGAGGGAAATATGTTCCGAAAAGTCCAAATCCCGTTTATCCAAATCATCAGTATCGTTGCCATCCTGGCGTTGACCCCCGTAAGCCCGGCCAGGGCAGCAGGCCAAATCTACCGCGTTTCGACCGCCGGGTTGGCCAACCCGGCCTGCGGGGATTCCTGGGCGAATACCTGCAACCTGTCTTATGCGCTCAACACTCTCGTGGTGGCAGGCGATGAGATCTGGGTCAAGGAAGGGACTTACCTGCCGCCTTTTGATCCCGAATCGGGCCGGGGCGACTCGTTCTACCCCAAGAGCGGCGTCGCACTCTACGGCGGCTTCGCCGGGACCGAGACCCTGCGCGAAGAACGTGACTTCAATACCCACGTGACGATCCTCAGCGGGGATACCGGCATCCCCGGCGACAACAGCGACAACAGCGGTTCGCTGATTTACATTTACGGCACTCTTGCCAATCCAAATACAGCCACCCTGGACGGGCTAACCATCACAGGTGGGAATGCCAATGTAGATGGAATTGTTGACATGGGAGGCGGCATTTATAACCATGCCGGCAATCCAACACTTTCGAACCTCATCATCACCGGCAATTATGCGTATTACCTTGGCGGTGGAATGGCCAACCAGGGCGGGAGTCCAATACTGACCAATGTAACCTTCTCCAACAATTCTGCCCTGGGGCAAGGTGGAGGGATGGCGAGTGAAAGCGGCAATCCAACCCTGACAAATGTGACCTTCACCGACAATTCAACCAGCTATGGCGGAGGCGGATTGGCGGTTATTTATTCGGCTAATATAACCTTGACAGATGTGATTTTCAGCCATAACTCTGCCCCAAGAGGCGGAGGAATGGAATTTTTTGAATTTTATGGCAACGCAGCCCTAAACAACGCAACCTTCGATGCCAATCAGGCAACCCTTCAAGGAGGCGGGATCAGCTTTGATAATTCCAGTTCTGGTTTCGCTTCTCTGACAATAACAAATGTCACATTCAGCCATAATTCTTCCAGTGACAAGGGCAGCGCTCTCTACATCAACCGGTCGAATTCACCCGATCCAGTCTTAAAGAATATCACCTTTGCGAATAATACCGCGGTCAACGGTAACACAATTTACAATTCTGCGCCCGCTTACGATAACGGTTTTATGACCATTCAAAACAGCATCCTTTGGACTGACGGCACGAATAATGGCGCACAAATTGTAAATGCTGGCAGCGCGTATGTGGTCATTAGTGACAGTGTCGTCGAAGGCGGATACCCCGGCGGCACGAACATCATCGCCGACGATCCCTTGCTGGGCGTCCTGGGCGACAACGGCGGCTACACCCGGACCATCCCGCTCCTTTCAGGTTCACCGGCGATTGACGCCGGGAACGACACCGATTGCGCGGCCACCGATCAGCGCGGGATTACCCGCCCGCAAGGCGCAGCCTGTGATATTGGGGCTTTTGAGTACGACGGAGATGCCATTCCTCCATCTGTCATCTCCGTCACGCTGGTGAGCACCAGCCCCACCAGCGCCGCCAGCGTGGACTTCACCGTCACCTTCTCCGAACCCGTCTCAGGTGTGGATTCAGCCGACTTCGCCCTGACCAAGACCGGCTCCATCACCGGCTATGCCATCACGAACGTCTCCCCGGCCAGCGGCCCGGCGGATACCTACACCGTCAGCGTGGCGACCGGCAAGTACAACGGCACCCTGCGCCTGGACGTGCTCAACGACGGCAGCATCCAGGATGGCGCAGGCAATTCCCTGGCAAGCGGCTACACCGGCGGCGAAACCTACACCATTACCAAGAGTTACAAGGCCATCCTCAAATCCACCGGTTCGCAGGACGGCTGGACTCTCGAATCCGGCGAGAAGACCAACAAAGGTGGCTTGATAAATGCAGCTACGACCACCCTGCGTCTGGGTGACAATGCCCAGAAAAAGCAGTACCGCTCGATCCTTTCTTTTAGCACCAAAGGTCTGCCGGATAAGGCGGTCATCACCAAAGTCACGCTCAAGGTCAGGAGGCAGGGCGCCAGCGGCGGCGGCAACCCGGTCAACCTTTTCCAGGGATTCATGGTTGACATCAAGAAAGGGCTGTTCGGGACATCGGCTCTGCAAGCGGCCGATTTCCAGGCCCAGGCCGACAAGTCCGTTGGCCCCTTCACACCAGCCCTGGTCAACGGCTGGTATACGCTCAACCTGACCAGCGCCAAAGCCTACGTCAACAAACTGGCGACCAGCGGCGGCCTGACCCAGATCCGCCTGCGTTTCAAGCTGGATGACAACAACGATGCCGTTGCGAATATCCTCAGCCTGTACAGCGGCAACGCAGCTGCGGCGTCCCGCCCTCAACTCATCATCGAATACTATGTCCCGTAGTTTACGGAGGGGTTACGCCCCGTAAAAGTTGTAAATCACCTTGAAACCGCGACAGGTTCACGTGATTGAAAGTGACCTGTCGCGGTTTTGTTTCGGCAGGCCGTTCTGTTTGGCTGCATTCCCACAAAAATTCGCGGAATTCGCCCATTTGCGCCATTCGCGTTAAAGCTCGCCGAATCTGCCGGCAACAACCCAAAATTGCAAGACAATCGAAACGATTGGATTTCGTCAGGCGGGTAAACTTGGCCTGTGAATATCGCCGACCTGCTTGCCACGATCCGCATCGACTGGCTGGAACGGGTAACCGTTTTGACGGCCGCCGGCCACGCCTCCCGCGACGATTTCGACGCCGAACTCGAACGCTTCTTCGACGCGCTGGAGCACGCCGCCCTCAGCGGGTCGCCGGGCCGCCTCGACCCCGTCATCCGTTCGTGGACCGAATCCGCCACGCAAACGGACCTGGCCGAGGGTCGCGCCAACGCCGCTTCGGTCATCCAGAAAATGCTCACGGCCACCCACGAAGTCGCCTACAAATGCCTGGGAGCCGAATCCGCGCTCAAGGTCCTGGCCGTAACCACCCCGCTGTTCGCCTGCGCCCTCGAAAAGGCTGCCCGCTACGAAATGGAGCAGCACGTCCACTACGTCACCGGCGAACTTGAAGAGGCCCGGCGCAAACTCGAACACCTCGACCGAACCAAGTCGAATTTCATCTCGGTGGCCGCCCACGAACTCAAGACCCCGCTGACCCTGATCGAAGGCTACACCACCATGCTGCGCGACCTGCTGGCTGCGGATAAATCGGCAACGCTCGCCCCCACCGAGCAGCTCATCCACGGCGTGGATACCGGCATCCGCCGCTTGAACGAGATCGTCGAGGATATGATTGACGTTTCGCTGATCGACAACCAGTTGCTCTCGCTCAACCTCCAGCCGGTTTCCTGGACCCACCTGCTCAGGCTGGCGCGAAACGAGATGGGGCCGTCCATCCAGGCGCGGAGCCAGGCCCTGGAGATCGTCCCGTTTTCGGCCATGGAGGAAGTCATCTTCGCCGATGCCGAACGGCTTTACCAGGCCCTGCGCAACGTCCTCAACAACGCCATCAAATACACTCCCGACGGTGGCAGGATCACCATCGGCGGGCGCACCCTGCCCGGCTTCATCGAGATCACCATCGCCGACACGGGGATCGGCATTGCGCCCGATGACCAGGCCATCATTTTCGAAAAATTCAGCCAGTTGGGCAAAGTCCAACTGCATTCGAGCGGGAAAGTCAAATTCAAAGGCGGCGGCCCCGGGTTGGGATTGCCGATTGCGCGTGGTATCATTGAAGCGCATGGCGGCACGCTCTGGGTCGAATCTCCCGGCTGCGACGAACAATCCTGCCCCGGCTCGACCTTCCACCTGCTCGTCCCCATGCGAGGCGAAGCCTCAGACCCCAAACTGACCAAGTTGTTTTCAGGAAAGTCGAACACCGCTGCGCATGGCAAAACGAACCCCATCTCCTACCACCCCACCGCGTGAAAAAGCATTTTTAGTCGGCGTGGAAGTTTTCCGGCAAGAGGGCCTGCTCTCGCTGGATGACTCGTTGACCGAACTGGCCCTGCTGGCCGATACCGCCGGACTGGAGGTCGTCGGCGAACTGACCCAGAAGCTCTCCGCCCCTCACCCGGACACGTTCATTGGTTCCGGCAAAGTGGAGGAACTCAGAGCACTGACGGAGGAGACTCTGGCCGACCTGGTCATCTTCGACGACGAACTCAACCCGCGCCACCAGCGCGAACTCGAAAAAGCGCTGGGACGCAACCTGCGCGTCCTCGACCGGACCGCCCTGATCCTCGACATTTTTGCCCAACACGCCCACACCAGCGAGGGCATGTTGCAGGTGGAACTGGCCCAGTACGAATACTACCTCCCCCGCCTGACCCGCGCCTGGACCCACCTCGAACGTCAGGCCGGCGGCGGCGGCGGGCGCACCGGCAGCGCCGGTGGCGTGGGATTGCGCGGCCCCGGCGAAACCCAGCTCGAAGTGGACCGGCGCGTCATCCGCAAGCGCATCGCTCACCTGAAAGACGAACTCGAAAAGGTGCGCGCCCGCCGCGAGCGCCACCGGGTCAACCGCAAGCGTTCGCGCATCCCGGTCGTGGCCCTTGTCGGTTATACGAACGCAGGCAAGTCCACCCTGCTCAACCGGCTGTCGAAGGCCGAGGTCTACGTGGCCGACCAACTGTTCGCCACGCTCGATCCCACAACGAGACGGGTCGAACTTTCAGGCGGCTACCAGGCCCTTTTCACGGACACCGTCGGCTTCATCCAGAAACTGCCGACCACCCTGGTGGCGGCCTTCCGGGCCACGCTCGAAGAGATCGCCGAAGCCGACCTGTTGCTCCACGTGGTTGACATTTCCCACCCGAACGCCATGGCCCAGTTCGAGGCGGTGCAACAGACGCTCGAAGAGATCGAAGCGGGGCACATCCCGGTCGTGACCGCCCTGAACAAGGTGGACCAGTTGAACGATCCCGAAGCCGCCCGCAAGACCCTGGAGGGCTATCCCCGGGCGGTCGCCATCTCGGCACTCAACGGCGACGGGGTCGGCGGCCTGCTGCGGACGATCCAGCAGGAATTGTACGAGACTTACACCGCCATTCACGTGCGGCTGCCTTACCAGCAGGGACAATTGATCTCGCTCTTCCACGAAGCCGGGCAGGTCGAGCGGATCGAACACGGGCGCGGCGGCGTGGTGATCGAGGGCCGCATCCCCGGCCGGCTGGTGGCCCAGTTCAAAGAGTGGCAAGCGACCCACCAACAACCCGAAACCGAGGACATCGAGCCATGAAATTCCTGTCACGCCTCCTGGATCAGATTTCTGAATTCCTGGCCCACCGCAAGGGGCTGCTGCCGCTGGTCGGCGTGCTGCTGATCCTGCTCAACCTGTTCCTGCAATTCGTCATTCCCGGCAGTTGGCTGGCGACGACGAACCTGTCCCTGCACATCGGGTTGGTCATCGCCCTGTTCGGGTTGATGCTGGCGTGGGCGCTGTAAAAAAAAACATGACAATTGCCTATTGACATCACAAGAGGAACTCCGTAAACTATAACCAGATTTTCTCCCACGTGGGGGAAAACATAGAAAATCTCACCCGTGGAGGGGTACCCAATGAAAGCCATCCTGAATATCTTCATGCTCTTCGTGCTTGTCTTCAACCAGGCAGGCCAGGCAACTTGGTCACGCTTGGCCAACCAGGCTGAAACACCTGCCGCTACACCGACGCCCACGCTCGAAAGCACCCCCACCGAAACACCCCAACCGGATACGCCGACCCCGACAGGAACGCCCACCGAAACGCCGGTCGTCGAAATCCCGACCGCCACCGAAACGGTCTTCCCGGATACGGCCACGCCCACAGGAACCCCCGACCTGCCTCCCACCGAGACCGCCACTTTGGAGAATACGGCCTCGCCCACTGCCACTCCAACCGGCACTTCCACACCTTCATCGGGATACATTTCCGTCAGCCTGAACAGCCTGTCGGGATTCATCACCCGCAATGGGACCGTCGTCCTGCGCTGGCAGGTGATCGGCGACCGGACGCCTTACACCGGTTTGCGCCTGCAGATCCAGTTGCCGAAGCCATTTTCGATCCAAGGAAAACATCACGGCGCTTTCGACAGCGCCACCGGGATACTCGAATTCCCCGTTTCGGGCGGGGAAGGCCAGATCGTGCTGCGGGCCGAAACCCCCGAGATCGCCTCGATGATCACCGCCAGCCTGTTCGACGGCGGCCAACTGCTCGCCACGGACGAGTACCTGTTGCCGACCCACGAACAATTCGTGATGAGCAGGAAGGGTGGCACGCTGGAGGCCTTGGGCGGCAAGTTGAAAGTCACCTTCCCCCAAGACGCGCTCTCTGGAAACGCATCCATCAACATCGGCATCCCGACCAAAGATGAAGCCCCGGACCGGTCACTTAGTGGGAATCCCTTCGAGATCCGAGCCAACAACATAAAAGACGGTGCCAGAATCACCCAATTCCCCGCAGAAATTACGATCAGCCTGCAATACGATCCCTATAACGCCAAAGTGGATCCGCGCCTCTTCAACCTTGTCTGGTATGACCCACAGACTGGGGGCTGGTTCCCTTTGCCCTCATCCTTCGACAAAACCACAAACACCCTTACGGCAACCACGAACCATTTCACCGTTTTCGATATCGATGTCAGCGATTGGCAAGCTGCCCGTACCCCCACGATCGATGCCTTCCAGGTTTCATCGTACACCGGTGCAGCCACCTATTCACTGCCGATCGAAGTCCCGGCTGGCCCTGGCGGTTTACAGCCAAATCTGGCCCTCTCCTACAGCAGCCAGGTGGTAGACCAGGCCACATTGAAAACCCAGGCTTCCTGGGTGGGGATGGGCTGGTCGTTGGATGCCGAGTACATCGAGAGAAACTATAACGGAACTGCATCAACCAGTGACGACACCTTCTCGATTGTTCTGAACAGCGTCAGTGCGATGGTGGTTAGAGGCAGTGACGGGTTATATCACACCAGCGACGAGCAGTTCTGGCGGATCGAATTCGATGACACTGCCAATGTTTGGACGGTCTGGGATAAGGTGGGCAACAAGTACGAGTTTGCTTCGTTGGCAACCATGGCGTTTCGCGAAGAATACCCTGACTGTAATTTCCAGAAATTTACCTACCGCTGGTCATTGACACGCGTAACGAATATCTTTGGGCAGAGCCTGAGCTACCAGTACTACAACCAGACAAAGACGATGACCAACCATACGTGCCCTGATAACTGGGGTGATACTGAGATCGACACAGCGGTCTATCTAAAAACCATCACTTACCCCAACAACCGCTACCGGGTGCGCTTCGTGCGCGAAGACCGCACCGATTATCCGCTCGAATGGGATGCCATTAATGCAAGCAATCATACCTTCCAAAAATACCGTTTGGGGAGCATCGTGGTCGAGCAAGATAGCGATGGGAACGGCTCCTTCGAAACATCCATCCGCACTTACCGGTTCAGCTACGCTGATGATTCAGCCACAACGAACCGTATTTTCCCAGGGATCGTCTGGAGCGCCGGTGGCCGTGCCCTGACCCTGCGCTCGGTCACGGTTTTAGGAAAGAACGAGACGACCAGCCTGCCGCCCACCACCTTCTCCTATACCGACCTGCTGCACCTGACCAAGGCCACCAACGGCTACGGCGGCTCGGTCGAATTTACTTACGATGTCTGGTACGAAACAGACGGCACCACCGACTCGAATACCCAAACCCATATCTTCGGCAAATCCGGGATGCCCTGCGATGAACCCTACCCAGAAGGCAGCCCGTGGAATTGGACGGCTTACGACGCAGGCAGCGCCGTCCAGTGTGGGGATAATACAAATGGTGGCCCGCTCCTGATCATTCATACAGCGAGGTACACCTACACACCTGAAGATATGATCCGCCCTGGGGCTTACTACAAAGTCTACGCCAAATTCGGCACGGCCAGTTTTACCAGCAACGTCAAAGTCGGCACCCGGGACAACAAAGGTCGGATCACCTGGTCGGACCCGGTGGCCCTCAGCCCGGATGCGCAGAAGACAGTCATCGGCCATTTCCAACTGGAACCGGACAGCAAGAATGTCTCTGCCATGCTTTATAGCAGCAATGCCTATAATTTTGCGGGCGTGAGCACAACCAGCTTGCAACTCATGCCCACTTTCTACCGGGTCGTCACCAAGACCGTCAGCGACGGCAACGGCAATTCGTTCGATTACACCTACAGCTACAACGGGGCGGCGATGAACAACGCCACCGATTCCGACGTATGCCAGACCGACCCTCCCGGGGCGGGGCCGACCCCAGTCCCCACGCCAACTGCCACGGGCGAACATTGCTTGTCCTATTCCCCTTCCTACTCTGAGTTCCGCGGCCACAAATACGTGATCGAGACCGGGCCGGACGGCAAGAAGATCGTTACCTATTTCTATCAGGGTATTCGCGAGGAAGCCTCCGACCCGGAGGGCTTCAACGTCACTCACGATGCCTTCAAGGGCCGCCCGTACCTGCAGGTCATCAAGAACGCCAACGGCAAGGTGCTGGCCGAAACACTCACCCATTATTCCAACTCGAACTTACCTTTTGTCAGACCTCAGGCTCCGGGAGGGGGTAATTACAACAAGGGCATTTACCGGCGCTGGACCTATACCACCTCCGAGGAGAACCGCACCTACGCCAACGACAACAGCTACACTGCGACCAAGGTCGTTTACACCTACGAGAGCGCCTACGGCAACCTCACCTCCGTCAAACGCCAGCGGTGGACGGGCAGCCAGTGGA